>CAVXAP010000010.1:0-8578 GCA_963759635.1 uncultured Actinomycetota bacterium | reverse complement strand
TCTTTCGAGTTCCAGCAGAATCCGTTTTCGCTCTAGCCCACCGCCGTACCCGGTGAGGCTGCCATTGGCACCGATCACCCGATGGCACGGAACGATGATCCCGATCGGATTGCGGCCATTGGCCAATCCGACCGCACGGAAGGCTCCCGGCGAGCCGATCTGTTCGGCGATATGACCGTACGACCTGGTTTCCCCGTACGGGATCGTCAGCAGCGCTTCCCAGACCCGGCGCTGGAAGTTCGTTCCAACCAGATCAAGCTCGAGGTCGAACTCTCGGCGCTCGCCCGCGAAGTAGGCATCGAGCTGCTCGACCGCGTCTGAGAACGCCTTGTCGTCGCGCTCCCATCCGCTATGACTCGGTTCATGGGTCTGGTCGACCATCCACAGATGCATCAGGCGGCGACCCTGGCCTGCCAGGGTCAGCGGACCGACAGGACTCTGGATCGTTCGGAATTGCATTGCAGACATCATTTCTCCTTTTTCGGCGGCCAGGCATTCACGGAGTGGTCGAGTGCGGTCCACAGATGCTGGGTGGCGTAGGACCGCCATGGGCGCCAGCGAGAGCTTCGCTCCGTCAGGGCACGGGCGTCTTCCGGCAGTCCCAGCTGCTTCGCGGCGAGGCGAACACCAAGATCAGTGGCGGGGAAAGCGTCGGGGTCGCCGAGGCCACGCATGGCGATGACTTCCGCCGTCCACGGACCGACACCGGGCAGCGCCGCCAACTGTTCCCTGGTGCGGTTCCAGTCGCAACCGGCATGGAGAACCACACGCCCCTCGGCTAACGCGTCAATCAACGCAGCCACGGAACGCTGCCGAGCCTTGGGGAAGGCCAGATGCGCGGGATCGATGTCGCCGAGCTCCTGGACCGCGGGGAAGACGTGTGTCAGGCCGCCGGCCGAGTCGGTCACGGGCTGGCCGTAGGCGGCGACCAGCCGGCCGATATGCGTACGCGCCGCCTTGATCGATACCTGTTGCCCGAGCACCACCCGCAGCGCCAGCTCCTGCTCGTCGACCGTGCGCGGGATGCGCTGACCGGGCGCTTTGGCGATCAGCGCCCGCATGTCAGTGTCGGAGCTCAGCGCCTCGACGACCGCCTCCGGATCGGCGTCGAGATCGAGCAACCGTCGACAACGGGCAATCGCTGCGGACATGTCGCGGAAATCGTCCACCACCAGCAGACAGCGCACATGATCGGGAGTCGGTGTCAGACTGACGATTCCGCTGCCGGACGGGAGCCGCAGCGTGCGCCGGTATGCGCCGTCACGTACCTCTTCGCAACCGGGCACCGCAGTGGCCGCCAGGTGACCGAACACGCCCTCGTACGCGAACGGCGTTCGCAGCGGCAGGCGTAACGACAGTGCTCCCGTCGCGGCCGGGGTGCCCCGAACCGCGCGCCGCGCCGCCCGCCTACGCAGGACGGTTGGGGTGGTCTCAAATACTTCTCGCACGGTGTCGTTGAATTGACGAATGCTGGCAAACCCGGCTGCGAATGCGACATCGGCGAACGGCAGCTCTGTGGTTTCGATCAATATTCGGGCAGTCTGAGCACGTTGCGCGCGAGCCAGTGCGAGTGGACCGGCGCCAACTTCAGCCTGCAAGAGGCGCTCGAGCTGGCGCGGCGTGTAGCCGAGCCGGGCAGCCAGCCCGGTGACACCGATCCGGTCGACCTCGCCGTCGGCGATAAGCCGCATCGCCCGCGCCACGACGTCGCCACGCGTATTCCATTCAGGAGAGCCGGGTGAAGCATCCGGACGGCAGCGCTTGCACGCGCGGAACCCAGCCCGCTGGGCCGCGGCAGCGGTCGGATAGAAGCGGACATTGCGCGCGAACGGCGATCGGGCCGGGCAGCTGGGCCGGCAGTAGATCTTGGTCGTCAGTACCGCGGTGACAAACCAGCCGTCAAACCGCGGGTCCTTGGACTGAACGGCTCGGTAGCAGCGGTCGAAGTCCTCATGCACGTATCGAGAATTACACCTGGCAACCGACATATCTGGCGGAAATCCGACATCAAGCTGCGAACGTCGGTAATCGCGCGCCGGCGCACGGAGCCAGGCTGGCGCGCCGGTGCCCTGGACGAGTGAGCGAGCAGACACCTCCTTCGTCTGCGAGCGAGCGAGGAAGGGAGCGGCTAACAACCGCCAGCCTCAGCGAGCAGAGCGAGCAGATGCACACGGAGCGAGCGGAGGCGTTCTTCCTCTGCGAGCGACGACGGCGGCGGCGGATCCCAAGCGCGATGCGTGAGTAGCTCAAGAAATGGTCGTGCTGATCGCCGAATTGAGAGTCTCCCTTGGGTGGCAAAGCCTGTCGTTGCAGGGTTAATCTCCGTCTGCGCAGACTGTCAGCTGTGACGCAATGGCAGGGCGAGCACTATCGGGACATCGCGAAGCCTCAGCGGTCCCTTGCCTCGGGGACGCTTTCGAGTCTGCTTCTAGAAGGCCATGAGCGTGTCCTCGATGTCGGATGTGGCGACGGCACCATCACGATGCAGCTTGCCGATCGCATCTCGCCACCGGGAGGCGTGGTCGGAATCGATCCGTCCTCGAGCATGATTGCCGCTGCCCGAAAGCTTGGCGCCAATCGGCCGAACGTCGACTTCCATATCGGCGACGTTCTGACCATGCGGTATCGGCAGGAGTTCGATCTCGTCGTCTCTTTCAATGCACTGCACTGGGTACACGACCTGGACATGGCATTCCAGCGAATTGCGGAAGCCTTGATCGATGGCGGTCGCGCAGCCTTGCAATTCGTGTGTGCTGGTGACCGGCCCAGCTTGGAAGAAATCATCGCGGCCACATGTCAGAACGAGCGCTGGCATCGGTCGTTCAACTCCTTTCGTCAGCCGTACGAGCATCGCCGTCCCGATAGGCTTCGCGCTCTGGCCGAGTCAGCAGGGCTCATCGTGACGAGGCTTTCTGTCGACGATGACCTGTGGAATTTTGGCAGTCGGGACGGCTTCGCGGCTTGGTGTCAGGGCACCTTTGGCCCGTGGACGGACGGCTGGTCCGTCGAAGCAAAGGATCAGTTCATCAACGACGTACTCGATGCCTATGAGTCAGTGATCGGGGCACCCGGCGTCTTTCGTTTCCTCCAAGCACGCATCTTCGCGGAGAGACGCCAGCGATGATCAGGCCGGCTCCGAGAGCCGTGTCAGCCTGAACATCGGAAAGACGCGTGATGTCTTGGTCTCGTACGCGGCGAACCCCGGACGCAACTCGATGAGCCGGCGCCACAGTTCGTTCCGCTCCTCTCCTGTCACTTCTGTCGCTTCGACCGGAAACGTCGCGGTTCCTACCTCGACTGTGATTCGAGGGTGTTTCTTGAGGTTGTGATACCAGTCCGGGTTCGTCGGAGCTCCGCTCTTGGTCGCCGCGATGATCATGTCGTCCCCATCGGGCAGATAGGTGAGGGGGTTCACGCGCTCTTTGCCGGAGCGCGCCCCGGTGTGGTGGATGAGGATCATATGGGCACCCTCGAAGTAGCCACCCACCTTGCCCGCGTTTGCGTGGAATTCTTCGATGATCTTCTGGTTCCAGTTGTTGGGTCCGTTGGACTCATTCACCGGCAGGCCTCCTGATTGCTTGAGTTACGGCCGATTCAACCTACGCCGATGAGTCGACTCGTGGCACTCAGGAAACGTGGACTTATTGGCTGCATGCTGTGGTTCGCAGGCGATCGGTTTTCGCAGACGTGCTGGTAACCCTGTCGGCACCGGCGATATGTGCGTCGCCGAGATGGGTGTCGCTGTCCGACGCCGAGACCGCGGCCGCGCCGCGGATCCCAGCCGGGACGTGAAGTCGCTGCTACATCACTGAGTCTCGATTTCTAGGATTGCACCATCGCTATACCTAGAACTACTATGCATTGCAGTCCTAGGGTTAGGCGTCACATGCATATTGCCAAAGATCTTGTTGCGGCCTCGGCGACGCCGCTCGTGCTGGGAATCCTCGACGAAGGTGAGAGCTACGGCTACGCAATCCTCAAGCAGGTCAACGAACTGTCGGGCGGACGGCTGGAGTGGACCGACGGCCTGCTCTACCCGCTGCTGCACCGCTTGGAGCGGCTTGGCCACGTCGAGTCGGCCTGGGAGGCCCCGCCCGGGGGACGCCGGCGCAAGTATTACCGCATCACCGACCAGGGCCGGGCCGAGCTCGCCGAGCAGCGACGCCAATGGGCCACGGTCGTCGATGCCCTGCGGGGCGTCTGGAGCAAGACACAGTCCGTGAGGCCGATCACGGCACCGGCATGGGGGGCGGGACTATGACCGTCGACAGCGACAACGATCTGGAGAACCAGATCGCCGAGTGGCGGGCCTACGTGCACCGCCGCCGAGAGCTGCACCACACCGATGCCGAGGAGCTGGAAGACCACCTGCGCAGCCGGATCACCGAGCTGACCGACGCGGGCCTGCAACCCGACGAGGCGTTCCTCATCGCCGTCAAACGTATGGGCAGCCTCGATGAGGTGTCGCGCGAGTTCGCCCGCGAGCATTCCGAGCGGCTGTGGAAGCAACTCGTGGTACCCGCAGAGCCGGACCTGCCCGCAGCCGCTCGCTCCCGTCGCGAGCTGCCTGTCATGGTGCTCTGTGCGGCCGTCGCAGCACTGGCCATCAAGGTGCCGGCCCTGTTCGGCCTTGACATAACCGATGAGGATGCCAGCTTCTACGCGCGAAACCTGAGCCTCTTCGCGCTGCCGCCACTGGCCGCGTACTTCGCCTGGCAGCGCCGGCTCGGCCTGCGGGTCATCGCGGTGCTCGCGGCGCTGTTCGTCGTTGGCGCGGTCGGCGCAAACGCCTATCCACTGGCCGAGGACTCACAGACGACTGTGTTGACGGCGATCCACCTGCCGATCGCGCTGTGGCTGGTCGTCGGCGTCGCCTACATGGGAGGTGACTGGCGCTCGGACCGGCGCCGAATGGACTTCATCCGGTTCACGGGCGAGTGGCTGATCTACTTCGTCCTCATTGGACTGGGCGGCGGCGTCCTCACCGCCTTCACGATCGGCACCTTCGACGCCATCGGTCTCAACGCTGAGCGATTCGTCACATCGTGGCTGCTGCCGTGCGGCGCCATGGCGACGGTCGTCGTCTCAGCATGGCTTGTGGAGGCCAAGCAAAGCGTGATCGAGAACATGGCGCCGGTGCTGACCCGCGTCTTCACCCCGCTGTTCGTAGCCGCACTGCTCGCGTTCCTGGTCGCCATGATCTGGACCAAGAAGGGCATCGACGTCGAGCGCGATGTGCTGATCATCTTCGACCTACTGCTCGTCGTCGTGCTGGGCCTGCTGTTGTACGCCATCTCCGCCCGCGACCCTGCGAGCAGGCCCGGCCTGTTCGACAAGTTGCAGCTCGCGCTGGTGGTCACCGCTTTGATCATCGACGTCATGGTGCTGCTGGCGATCACCGGCCGGATCACCGAATGGGGCTTCAGCCCCAACAAGACCGCGGCATTGGGCGAGAACGTCATCCTGCTCACCAACCTTGCGTGGTCGGCATGGTTGTTCCTCGGCTTCCTGCGTGGCCGCATGCCCTTCGCCCGCCTGGAACACTGGCAGACCCGTTACCTCATCGTGTATGCCGTCTGGGCCTGGACAGTCGTCCTCGCCTTCCCGCTGGTGTTTGACTTCGCCTGAGCCGGATCCGGCCGCCCATCCTGCCCGGGCACGCACCGCACCTCCTGCATCCACTCCCAGATGGACACCGACTCATCCTTGACGACCTCGAAGACGTCATTATTTTGTTCGGCCTGGAGCCGTTGCCCCTGAGCCTCAGGAGTCGTTGCCGCCCAGGCCTCAGGACGTTGCCCCCTGAGCCTGCCGAAGAGCCTCGACTCGCCGTCGCCCCACGGCTAGGAACGAACCATGTCCTCGTCGAACGACGGAATCCGGCTGCGGAGCGCCCAGTGGTACGCAGGCGATGATCGCAACGCCTATCTCCACCGGGCGTGGATGCGTCGCGGAGTGCCCGGCGATGCGTTCACCGGCCGTCCGCATACCGCAATCGCAAATACCGCATCGGACCTCACGCCGTGCAACGCCCATCTGACCGAGGTGGCTGCGTCGGTGACGGTGTGTACGAGGCCGGCGGCATCCCGCCGGAGGTGTCGCTGGGCGAAACGCTACGAAGCACAGCTGCAGACGTTGCACGCGGCCTCGGAGGTTATTGCGCCCGGCTAATGCGAGGCGGCTCGTGATGGCCCGGCTCCGCGAACATGGGGTCGGCCGCGTACGAGATCAGCTCGAGCAGGTAGTCGCAGCCGTCTGAGCAGCCGTGCAGCTCGCCCAAGGTCTGCACAGTCTTCTCACGGTCCAGGCGCTTTGGGGCAAACCTGAGCCAGACGCGAGCTAAGGAGATGCCGCGGAAATCTAAGGCAATCGCCCCTTGTCTTTGAGGAGCTTTGTCGATGTGCGGGGCGCAGAGGGCGCCGCAAAGTAACAGCTACCACCACAGATCCAGGAGGTAGCAGCCATGATCAACTCTCAACACCAGCGCATCGCAACGGCCGCCGCGATCCTGACCATGCTGGCCGGCTCCGTTGCCGTCCCCGCCGCGGCGTGCCCTCTCGATCCCGACCCGGCGCCGCATCGCAGCATCGCATTCCCAGACTCACCGCGGAGATGTCCGTTACGCCGGATCGATCGTCACCTTGTCCGGTGCGACATCCTGACCGGAGCCGGCGTACCTGCCCCGCTGTTCATCCCGGAACTCTGACCGCAACAGACGCCTTGGCCGTTGTCCGAGACCGCCGCGCCGTAGGTCGATAATGACCCTGTGCCCAGGCGTCTGCGGCAGGCTCCTTTGGTCGGACGGCTGGCAGAGACCAGTGCCCTCGACGAAGCCCTCCGCATGTCTGCCGAGGGCACGGAGGGCCGCCCGGTTGCCGTGGTTATTGCAGGAGACGCAGGAATCGGGAAGAGCCGCCTGGCCGCCGAAGTGTCCGGCCGGGCCGCCGCCGCTGGCTGGCTGTTGCTGAGCGCGGGATGCGTCGACCTCGCCGAGGGATCGGTGCCCTACCTCCCACTCGTAGATGCCTTGAGGGCTTTCACCGCAGCCGAGCTCCCACCAGTCCTCGAACACTGGCGCCGCAGCGAGACCGAACCAGCCGGGCCCGAGCTGTCGCCGGACGCGGCTCGGGGTCGGGTCTACTCGGCCTACCTCGACGTGCTGCGCGCCCGGAGCGACGAGGCCCCGCTTGCGTTCGTCGTCGAGGACGTGCACTGGGCCGACCGCGCCACGCGAAACCTGCTCAGCTACCTGATCCGCGGACTGGGTATGCCGCAGTTCCAGGCCAGGGTGCTCGTGCTGCTCACCTACCGATCCGACGACCTGACCCGGATTTCACCGGTACGCGCCTGGCTCAGCGAGCTGCTCCGTCTCCCGGGCGTGTCGCGATTGGACTTGGGTCCGCTAGACCAGGCTGAGGTGACGAAGCAGCTCGCCAGTCTCGGTGCCTTCGACCGACGACAGGCCCGGGAGATCTACCGGCGGTCGGAGGGGAACCCGTTCTACGTCGAGGAACTGGCGGCGCTGTGGTCAGAGGGCAATCAGCGCGTGCCCGAGGCTGTGCGCAATCTCGCCGACGTCCGCGTAGGCCAGCTCGAGCCCCGCATACACGACCTGGTCCGGTTGCTTGCCGCCCTGGGACGCCCGGCAAGGTTCGAGCTTCTGCAACTTCTCTCGAACGACACACCCGATGAGCTGCTCGCCGCCCTGCACTCGGTGGTTGACACAGCGATCGTGACAGTGGATCGCGAGTCATCGACCTACCGGTTCCGACATGCCCTGCTGGCAGAGGCCGTACTCGACCAGTTCCTGCCCGGCGAGCGGGCCGCCGTGCACGCGATCATCGCCGAAGTGCTGGGGCAACGGCCGGCCCTGTCGACCGGCCCGGGCGAGCTCGGCTATCACCAGGCGACGGCAGGAGATCTTTCGGCTGCCCTGTCGTCATACCTGGCCGCCGCCAACGACGCCGAGCGTGTGTACGCCTTTGGAGAGGCCGGCGGGTATCTGGAGCGGGCACTCGATCTCTGGGCTCACGTGCCCGACGCCGCAGGGCGGGCCGGACGTTCCCGCGGAGACCTGTTGGCCGGCGCGGCACAGAACTTTGGTGGTGCTGGAGACTTCGACCGCGCCGTCGCGTACGCCACCGCTGCCCTCGCCGAACCGGAGATCGCCGGCGATCCCGAGCGTGGAGCCCAGTTGTGGCAGCGAATCGCGCGGTACCACCTGCAGGAAGGCAACGGCCCGCCGGCGTTCGCGGCCTACGAGGCGGCCGCCAAACTCCTCGACTCGGCGCCTCCGGCGCGAGGTCGATCTCGACTCGCGGCCGACCACGCCCTGGCGCTCGCCATCTGGGACAGGAATGACGAAGCGGTCACCCAGGCCGAGCGGGCGGTGTGCCTCGCCGCTGATGAAGGTGACCTCGCCGCCCGAGGTCTGGCGCTCAATGCCTCCGGCGTGGCGCGGACTTCAGTTGGCCGGATTGAAGACGGTGAGCGGGACCTTCGGGAAGCGCTGGATCTGGCCCGCGCCCACGGTTCCATCGAAGACATCGCCCGCGCGACGATGAACCTCGGGTACACG
>CAVXAP010000009.1:0-19980 GCA_963759635.1 uncultured Actinomycetota bacterium | reverse complement strand
CTGCCGCGAAGTGCCAGGAACCAGCGCGATATGCATTTCCTCCGACAGCGGCGGGACTCGGCTAGTCCAGTGGCTCCCAGATGAGCTCGGCGACGTCGTAGACGACCTCGAAATCCTCTTCGGCCTTTCGGGGCCGCACTTCACCCGACATGGCGCAGACGGCGTTGTTTACCACGGATAGCGCTCGTTGCCAGTCACCTGGGTAATGCTGCCAAACGATTTCTCTTCTGTCCGGAGCGCCGGGCCGCGCGTAGCCCGTGCCAGGCAAACAGGCCCCTCTGTGCGGCCTTCGGCGATGAGAAAGTCCTGCACTTCGGTGCCATGAGTGCCCGCAATCTCGACGGCCCAACGTTCCGGTGTCGTAAATGTCGCCCGGTACAACGGCTGCAGCCGCACGGCTCAGCTCGCTGCGAGGCCGGCGGCCGATGCCGGAAGTTCGTCCCATGCTCCCCAGGCTCCGACCGGCGATAGCGTGCCGTCGGCGCCGACAGCCCAGCCGAAGATGCGCCGCGAGTCTGCGTTGAGTACGTACAGGAAGCGGCCGTCGCCGCTCAGATCCTCGTCGCGTAATCCGGTCTCGCCGTCGACCGCTATCCCAGCTGTAGCATCCTCGAGGCTGAGATTGCCGTCAGCGTTAACCGCGTAACGAGACACCGCCCCGTCGGCGAAGTTGGTTGTGAACGCGTAGCGTCCGTCGTTCGTCACGACGGCACAGCAGATCTCGCTGCGCCTGTTTCCGACCGAGCGGGAGACCGGCCTGATCGAGCCACTGCTGAGCACGTACGAGGAAGCCGCAGCCTTGCCTTTCTGCGCTCCGAACGCCGCCGTGACAACAAGGGTGCTGCCCTTGGCAAAGGCGAAGCCGTAGGGCGTAGGCCCCGAGGAAGGCTGTTCGGTTGGCACACCCAGCCGACCGGATTCGTCGACTCGATAAAGGGTGATCGAGTCCGTGCCCCGGTTCGTGACGACGATTCCTGTGCCGTCGGGGATAAAGCCCACCTGCGCCGGGTCGGAGCCGTCGGGAAGCGCGCGCGGGGTGTCCGGGATCGGGTCGAGGCCGCCCTCCTGTATGTGAAACCGGCAAGCGACGGTGCCTCAGTGTTTAAGACATAGACCAGACCACCATGCTCGGTGACACTCCTCGGCGCCCCGCCGCCGCTAGGAATGGTCTGAAGCAGCGTGAGTGCCTCCTCACCGGTCTCAAAACGCTCAGGTCACCGCTGCCGGCGTTCGTCACGAGCAGGTGACGACCATCGCGGGTGAGCACGACGGACCCCTGCGACTGCAGGTGCGGCGCCCCAGATCCCGCGCCACCTGTGGAGAACGTGCTCCGCTGGATCAGCGTCCCGTCCGGATCGCGGCGAAAGCGAGCACCCGGTTTCCTTCGGGCTCGTTGCTTTGGATGTAGACATTGTCGGACAAAGCTGCACTCCTTCCGTGCGTAGAAGAGTTCTGGCGCCAGTGACCCTCGCTTCGGTTTAGCTGCCGATGTGGTGCGGCTGATCCATAGCGTCCATGCAGTTCAGTCAGCCGAAAGCCCGGAGCGTTACACAGCACAACTTCGACTTTTTGTTGCCGGCTTCGTGTAACGCGAAGAAGTCTCCGGTGACAACCGTGATAGGGCCTCGAGGCCCGCCACCACATGAAGATCACAGGATTAGGGGTGCGACCTCATGCCGCAGATATCGTTCGTCAACCTGCTCATCGTGGCGGCTGTCGCGGTGCTGGCACCGCTGCTCCTCGGCTACCTGCCGCGGCTGCGACTCCCGGCGGTCGTGGTGGAGATTGTGGCTGGAGTCGTGCTCGGCCCCTCAGTCCTCGGCTGGGTGCAAATCGACCTTCCGGTTCAGATACTGGCCATCCTCGGCTGGCTTTCTTGTTGTTTCTGGCCGGGCTGGAGATCGACTGCGTACGCTGCGCGGTCGCGCCTTACGCCTCGCCGTTCTGGGCTATGGGATCACACTCGTGCTTGGCGTAGCGATCGGCGGGACTTGGGGCCGTGGGCTGGACCATGTCGCCGCTCCTGATCGCGATCGCGTTGTCAGCGACCTCACTCGGACTTGTGGTGCCGGTACTCAAAGACGCCGGGGAGGCGGAGGGCCACATTGGCCAAACCATCATCGCGTCGGCTACCGTGGCCGACTTTGCCGCCATCGTGCTGCTGACGCTGTTTTTTCTACCTCCGGTCGGGGTGCCGGTTCAACGCTCGTGCTGCTTGCCGCGTTCGCCGGCTTGGTTGTGATTGTTGGTCTGCTGTTGACCCAGGTCGGCCGTTCGATGCGCCTGTGCGCGGTGCTGGGTCGGCTACAAGACACCACCGCGGAAATCCGCGTTCGTATGTCGGTGGCGTTGCTGATCGGATTCGTGGCAACAGCAGAACGGTTCGGCCTCGAGACGATTCTCGGCGCTTTCTGGCTGGTGCGGTGCTGAGTCTGGTCGACCGCGACTCCGCTTCGCATCCGCATTTCCGGATCAAGCTGGACGCGATCGGTTACGGCTTCCTTGTGCCAGTCTTCTTTGTCGCAAGCGGTATCCGGCTCGATTTGCAAGGCCTGCTCGCGCAGCCCTCAGCGCTGCTCCGCGTTCCTGTGTTCTTGTTTGCGCTGCTGGTGGTCCGCGGTCTGCCGGCACTGCTCTATCTATCCGACCATGGCCGGCACGCGGCCATCGCGGCGGGACTGCTGCAGGCAACCTCGCTGCCGTTCCTCGTGACTGCGGCAACCATCGGCATGCAGGTTGGCACGATCTCGTCGGTGACTGGAGCCGCTTTGATTTGCGCGGGCCTACTGTCCGTTGTGCTCTTCCCGGCGGCTGCGCTCTCGAGGTTGCGTGCGCGTACGCATCCAAGCGCATCGAGCACGCCAGCTTCGACGAGCGACGTCTCGTTCCCCTCGGAGGCGATGTAGGTGAAGAGGCCCCATCGGCCCCTCCAATGGGTCGTGAGTGACTCGTAAGCGGCCGTGGACCCGGGTTGGGTTTCAATTTCCGGTCAACTTCAGGAGGCTGATCATCGTGGTTCAACACCGACCGCGCTGGTGGCCGAAGTTCAGCAGCACACTCAGATCAACGGCTGTGACGGCGAGGATCGGGCTGGTGCTGGGTATCGCGATTGCGGTGCTCTTCGTGACCGGGCTGCTTAGCCACTACCAGTACGAGCCATGGTCGTGGCTGCCGGAGCCCGCGAAACCTGTGTGGGGCTATCGGCTCACCCAAGGCATCCATGTGGCCACTGGGATTGCCACTATCCCGCTCCTGCTGTTCAAGCTCTGGTCGGTCTACCCAAACCAGTTCCGGTTCCCTCCGATCAGGTCGATCAGGCATGCGATCGAGCGGCTCAGCGTGGCGATACTGGTCTCCGTCGCACTTGTTCAGGTGACCACCGGGTTCCTTAATGTCCTGAACTGGTACCCGTTTCCGTGGTACTTCGTCACGGTCCATCGATTCCTGGCGTATGTGCTGGTCGGGTCGATCCTGCTCCATGTCGGGGTGAAACTTGCCGGATATCGGGTACGGCCTCAGCGCGAAGGTCGTTGAGGCGGATGTCCTCACCGAGATTCCGTGGAGTGAGAATCCCGAGTCCCATAGCAACGCCGGCACGCTTCCGCCCCCGCCTACGCCGGGAATCACCCGGCGAGGGATGCTGGCCGCTGCCGGGGCGGGCGTGGGCGTGGTCATTCTCACTTCGGTTGGCCAGACGGTTACGCCGCTTGAGCCGCTGGGCTTGCTTGCGCCCCGACAGTGGACCCGAGGCCCGCAAGGCGTACCCGTCAACCGCACCGCCGAGCAGGCGAAGGTCATCGCCGCGGCCACATCGCCGACGTGGGTTCTCCAGGTTGTCGGGCCGAGGCCCTACCGGCTTACGCTGGCCGACCTCGACCCGATGGCGGTGCACGAAGCGCGGTTGCCCGTCAACTGTGTCGAGGGGTGGAGCGTCGGGGCGAACTGGCGCGGCCTGTCACTGCTTGAGGTAGTTCTGCGGGCTGGCGGCACCCCGGACTCCCGAATTCAGCTCATCTCCATCGAGCAGGATTGGGGCTTCAACCACTCCTTTATGGAGGGTCCGCAGCTGTCGGCCGCCCTGCTAGCGACGCATCTGAATGGCGAGCGGCTGGACATTGATCACGGTTACCCGCTGCGGCTGATCTGCCCGAATCGGGCCGGCGTATTGAACACCAAGTGGCTGGGCCGGATCGAGGTGCTCTCATGAAGGCGTGGCGGATCATTCTTGCTGCTGCAGGAATTGGTCTCGGCGCGTATGGAGTCTTCCGACTGGTGAGCGAGCTCCCGACGTACAGCTTGCTGATTCTCGGGGTCTGGCTGCTCGCTGCACTCGTGATCCAGGACGCGATCTTGGCTCCGTCCGTGGTCGGTGTGGGTTGGCTGCTCCGCCGGTACGTTCCCGATCGGGGGCGGCGGTTTCTCCAGGTCGCGTTGATCATAAGTGGGCTGATCACCGTGATCGCCGTCCCGATGATCTTCCTCCGCGGCACCCAGCCAGCGGTCAAGGCTCTCCTGCTGCGTAACTACGGGTCCAACCTGATCTTGATCATCGCGATCATCGGTGTGATCAGCTTGATCTTGTATGCGGTCCGAGTCGCACGTGATCGATCGGCGCCCGCGAACATTTCATGATCGCGACCTCCGCAATTGCCGTCTGGCGTCGGGCGCCACAGGCGAATGATCTTCCGGATTCGCCAGCGCCAATGTGGGAGCGCGGCGACGGGGTCGCGCTTGCCGTCGCGCTCGCCTTGATTGCCGTTGCAGCAGTCGTCGGTTACGAGATGAATCGTCGTGGCCTGCCGATTGTGCTACCGCGTCCGCCCCTTCTCGCGTTTTGGCATCCCCATGTTGGTTGGGGTACGCCGCTGGCGATCTTGTCCCTGCTGCTGGGTTTGCGGTTGCAGCAGGTGGCCGCGGTGCTGCCCTGGCGGCGGCTGCTGCTCGCAGGCTGGCTGCTGAACCTCGCCTGGATGTGTTCGCTGACCCTTGTGGACGGGTTGCAGCGGGGATGGATTGACGTTCTCCTCGATCCGAACGAGTACTTGCACGACCTCAACCGGATCTCCGATCCTTGGACCTTCTTGTCGAGCTTTACCGACTTCATAGCGTTTGGTCCCGGTGTCGACGGTGACCTGGTCTGGACCACGCATGTCGCTGGACATCCGCCCCTGGCCACGCTGATCTTCTGGCTCCTCGGCCGAGTCGGGCTGAGTGGCGGATTCTGGGCGGGGGCGTTGTGCATACTCGTCGGCTCCGCGACCAGCGTCGCGATGCCGACGACCCTGCGGGAACTTGGTGCAGAGGCAGCGGGTCGGCGGACAGTACCCTTCGTCGCACTCTTTCCAGGTGCGGTCTGGATGGCGGTGTCGGCGGATGGTCTGTTTGCCGGCGTGGCTGTCGGTGGGCTGGCACTTGTGTGCTTGGGCGCAAGGCGTGGCCGGATTCTTGCCAGCTTGGCCGGAGGCCTGTTGCTCGGGATCGCGGTGTTCTTGTCGTACGGACTGGTGCTTTTCGGGCTCGTCGTGCTCTTCGCCATGCTCCTGACCGTGCGTCAGAGAGGGTTGCGAAGCGTTCTCGTGCCGTGGTTGATCGCCACCGGCGGGTTCGTCGCGGTCGCGGCGGCCCATCTGGCGCTGGGCTTTAACTGGGTGAGTGGATTTGTGGCCCTGCGGGTCCGCTATTACCAGGGCATCGCCAGCCAGCGGCCGTTCTACTACTTCGTCTACGCGGACCTCGCCGCCTGGTTGGTCAGCTGCTCGCCGCTGCTGGCAGTCGGCGCCGCTCGCTCCGTCGCGGTGCTCGGCAAGGGACATGCTGGACCGTGGACGCAGGACCGGATCGTCGCCCTGCTTGCCCTATCCGGCGTCATTGCGGCGCTGATCGCAGACTTTTCGGCCATGTCGAAAGCTGAGACAGAGCGGATCTGGCTGTCCTTTGGGCTGATCGCGTACTCGGGTCTGGCGCTGCTCCGCGGCCGGAGGGCCACATGGGCTCTGGCGATGAGCGCAGCATGGGCGCTACTGGTGAACCATTTGCTCAACACAGGCTGGTGAGGGCCGGCAGCGGTTCCGCGGCTGACTAAGCCGTGGCAGTCGGCCCGCGCATATCTCTAAAGGCTTGCACCAGCTCGGCCTGCGCCTCCTCGCCCAGCGTGGCGACAGGCACGTTGCGGAGCGAGCGAATAGTGGTTCGTATTTGTTCCACATATATGTCGCAGCGGTCGCAGAGTTGCAGGTGGGCTTCAACCTCCGCCGTCATGTCCGGGTCGAGTGGGCCATCCAAGTGGTCGGTAACTAGCTTGACAATCTCCTGGCAATGGACCGTCATACCCGGTGTGGGCTGCTCGGCGTTCATGTCCCCATCACTGGCTCCCCGGCGGCGTAATGCATTTCCAGAAGGCCTCTTAGCCGAGAATGTGCCCGATGCAGCAGCACACGCTGGTTGCCAGCACTGAGCCCAAGGAAAGAGGAGACCTCATCGGAGGACAGGCCGTGAACATCACGCTGGGTGACAACTGTCCGCTGCCGCTCGGGCAGCTCAGCAAAGCCATTCTCGAGCTGGGTACGATTTTCGGCTGCCATGATCTCTTCTTCGGGGGAACGCGGCCAGGGTCGCGGTTTGCCTAGTGGCGTCCAGTTTCGCGGCCACTTGCCGTCTGGACCACGGAAGCGATCGGGATCGACGACAGGCCCGTCGTCCTCGTCAGAGCCTAAAGATGACAATGGCACGGTCCGTGCTTCTGTAGGCCGCGGCTGCGGCCAATGTTTCCCAGAATCGCCAGCATCCAAGTTCGGAGCGAGGACGGCCTTCGAATTTGTCGAGACCTTGAATCATCGCCAACCACGCCTCTCTTGAACGACTTCTTGAGCGGAGGCGTCGGTCGATACGTACATTCGCGCGACGTGCAACATCATCGGTGACCAGGGCTGTACGATCTCGGCGAATGCGTCGGCGTCGCCGGTGCGCAGTTGGTCGACCAATGCACCATCCGCGGGCTGGTTGTCATCGCTAGCACGGCTCGGCAGGGGATGGCGCTTAGCGTCGGCACTTGACATCCCGGCACCTGCGTCGCCCGCGCTACCGGGCAGCCTAGCGGCAGCAGTACCCAGGCCGAGAGTCTGCCAGGTCGGTCCAGCACGGCACCAATACGCTGAGTGTGTGGCGATCCACACGGCGGCCCGGCGCTCTTCCTATGGCGCAGGTGGATACCTGGACATTCGCGACCGAGCAAGCTCGTGATATGCGCCGCTAGGTCTAATGCTTGGGCTCGAGGAGTTCGACGGGATTACCGGCTGGATCGTCCACTATCAGCTGCTTGCCGCCCCGACCCTCAATGATGTCGCTGCGCAGGGCTACACCTGCTTTGTGGAGTCTCTCGGCAAGCGTGGCAAGGTCCGTCACTTCAATCGGATCCGGTTCCAGCCACCGGGCTCGGGGACTCGGCCGTCCGGCATCGCCTGGCTCGCCCCGCCCGGACCGCCTGTGGCTTCAGCACGATCACCAGTCGCTGTCCGGTACGCGCCGGGGAGTCGTCGCGGATGTCCGCGATCTGCGCTTCGCCGCCCTCAGGAATGAGATCTTTCAGCACGATCTCGGCCAGGACCTGACTCCGATGTGGTGGTCACCATCACCCGCGGCGGCTACGCCAAGCGCACCAACACCGACCTCTATCGAGTGCAGAAGCGCGGCGGCAAGGGCGTACGCGGGGCAACGCTGTGCGCCGACGACGAGGTCGAGGCGCTTCGACGGCTGCTGCGCTGCCACCCCTGGGCAGCAGGTGGGTACGACCCCGTACCGGAACCCCTGAATTTGACGAAGAGGTGCGAGATCAAGCGCGGCGCGCAGGCAGGGGGCGAGGCTGTGTTGCAGTTGGTAGGGCCTGATCACGGCCATGTTTGGCCCACCAGAACGATCCGAAAGCCATCAGGATCACAGATGGTTGCGCCGACTTGGTCCCAGTAGGGGTTCTCGCTGGGTACTGGCGTAACGGTGAGCCGCGCGAGAATCTGGTCGACGGTTCGCTGATCACCCACATACAGCACAAGAGATCCTCGACGTGAGGCATCGGCGGCGAACTGCGTTCGGTTGTCGTGAACTCCAGGTGAGCACCAGTTGCAGGCAGCCCGAGCGTCACGCCGTCATAGCCGGCGTGGCCCGCGAAGTGGTCGATCTGCGGTAGCGCTAGACCATCCCGATAGAACGTGACGATCTCGTCGAGGCGGCCAGTTTGCCGGGCGAAGCGTACCTGCGAGCCGAGGCCCGAGTGTTCATGCGACGCGAGCTGGAGCGGCATCCACTGAGTCGCCGCCTGCAGGCCATGCTGTGTCTCGTTTTCGCGGCATGCCCGAGGTCCAGTCGCTTGGCTGCAGAGCCCGGAAGTCACTTCCGGATGCCCTGGGCCTCGGCCCACACACAGACCTGGTCAAGCAAGAGGGTGTCGAGCCCTCGCCTGCCGTGCGCCGGCAAGACGTCGAGCTCTTCAACGTATGCCGCCCCGTCCCGTGACGAGGCGATCACCATGCCGACAGGCACGTCTTGGGTGTCACACCCTACCCAGACCTGTCTCAGCCCAACGAGCGTCATCAGGTCCTCGGGTGGGAACGAGACGTCGCGTGCCTCCTCAATGAGGCCGAGCCCGGAGAGCATGGCGCCCGCACGGTCCTCGATCTCGCGTAGCCGAGGCAGCTCGTCGGGCCGAGCCAGGCGAATTCGGTATTGAGCAGCTTGCTGGTACATGTGCCGGGTCCTCCTTCGGCCACTGCACGACCTTGGTACTAAGTAACAACCAGAATCAAGCCAGCGCGGAGCGGGCTCGCCGCTCGGCTTCGGAGATCGGCCACGCGGCGTTAACGAGGCAGATGTAGCTAAATGCCTGGGGGAAGTTGCCGAGTAGCTCACCTGTCATTGGGTCAACTTCCTCCGCGAGCTGGCCGAGATCATTCGCAACGTGGAAAGCTCAGCCATTCCACGGACCCGGAACGGTCGAGTGACGGTCGGACAAGGTCGCGTGATCAGCAATGGCGGTGTTGGACATCACGGACTCCTGGTTCCGAATGCTGTTGACGAATAGTCAGTCGAACCCTTGCGGCGTTACACGAACCAGATCAGAAGATTTCCGCCCGATCGCGTAACGCATCGCGAGTGTGCGGTGACACGCTCTTGTAGGAATTTTGCCCAGGAGGTGGCGACTGGCAGGAAGACAAGCGCCACCGTCGCAATTCCGTAGGACCCGAACACGAGCGCGCTGCCGAACGCGAACACCAGCACCGCGGCGTACATCGGGTGCCGCAGGAATCGGTACGGCCCGTCGTCACGAGGCGTGGCCGACCACGATCCCGTCGGCGCCGGTCTGGCCGCGCATCACCCGGACCCACCACAGCACCCCGGCCAGCCCAAGCGCCAGCAACCCAGCACCGAGGGCCGCTGCGCGGGGCCACAGGCCAGCGCACGGGGTCACGATCTGGGTCGACATGCGCGATCTCGACGATTCGATTGCCGACGGTACGCCCGATGATCGAGGAGTCCATGGCCAACATGGGCCGTCTGCTGGACGAGGACATTAGTCGCGGAGTCAGCCGCGAGGCGCCTTGGCGTGCGGCGGCACGACGTCTCGAGTGCCCTGTGCTTACCGGGCTGACTCGAAGAAGGCGGTCAACTCCTTGGCCAGTAGCTCAGGTGCGACGACCGGGGCAAAGTGCCCGCCACCGGCTAGTTCACGCACGTGTCCGTCGGCGACGTGCTGGGCCAGGTATTGAGCCGATTTCGAGACCCATGTGCTCTTGGTCGTCTCCCTGCTCCACAGGGCAACCACCGGTGCCGAGATCTTCGCAAGCTGCTGAGCGTCGTACGGCCGAGGCGCCTGGTTGGACAGGTTCTGCTGGAAGTACTGGAGCATGGCCGGGATGCTGCGTCCCCATCGCTCGAAGAAGTCCCCATCCAGCGGCGCAAGCTCCGCGTCGGTCAGGACGAAGGGTGCGAAGGCGCGAGCCGCGTCGGCGAGGCGCCCGTCGGCCGCTGCCGCACCAGTGCGTTCGATGGTTGCACCGAGGCTGGCGAGGTCGTCTGCTTCGGCCACGGGCGGAACGTAGCCCTCAAAGAGGGCCACGGCGGACACGGCGCTGCTCTGGGCGGCGGTACCGAGCGGCGGCTCGATGCCCGACCAGCCCATCAGGTACACCGGTTCGCCGATGGTGTCGATGAACGCGATGACATCCTGTACCAGGCGGTATATCGAGTGGTCCGGGTTGTCGCCGGACAGACCTCGGCCGCGTGTGCTCGGCGTGTAGCAGGTGAACCGGTCGGCGAGGTGGGGAACCAGCGCCTCGTAGGCAACCTCGCCGTCACCCCATCCTCCGTGGACCAGGACGAGGGGCGGCCCCTGTCCGCGGACTCGTCCGACGATCTCGGTGCCGTCGGCGGAAATGGCAACCTGGACCCGTCCAGTCATGGTCACTCCTCGGTTCTGGGCGCCGGTGTTCGGCGCATCTACCGAGAAGCTAGGTTGCGCGGCTGCGATCGGGCATCGGCTCGATTGACCAACTTGTCTCTGCGCAACTACGCGGTAATGCGTAGCCGCTGAGGCGTCAGCGCGCCACTGTCATCTGATGGTCGATGGCGTAGCGGGCAGCCTGGGTGCGCGAGGTGACATCGATCTTGTTGTAGATGTTCGTCAGGTGCCGGGCAACCGTTCGGTCGCTGATAAACAGCGCCGCACCGATCTCGCGGTTGGAGCGTCCGTCGGCCACGAGCGTGAGCACTTCGTACTCACGCGGGGTCAGGCCGTGGGGCAACTCGCGCATCGGCGGGCGCGCCCCCAACCGCTCATAGACTGCCTCCGCCCGTGCCCGCTCCGCGTGGGCGGAGGCCGCATCGCCGAACGCCCGGTAGGCCTCGGCGAGTTGGACGCAGGTGCCGGCGGCATCGTAGGCAGACCCGAGTTCGTACCAGCGTCGACAGGCGTCGCGCAGCACCGGCAGAGCCTCCGCGACGTTGCCTTCAGCCAGCAACACCGCACCGCGCGCGGTTGCCGCCATCGCCTCCAGTCCTGATGTGGCGAAGGTGGATGCCGTCTGCGCGAGCTCGGACGCGGCAGCCGCCGCGTTCTGTGGATGTCCTGCGGCGATCGCGATCTCGACCAACGCTGCGCACAGCGGGGCGCGGCGCAGGGGATCGGGACCTGCCGCGGCCACGGCCGAGAGCACCGACGCCAACGCACCCTCGGCGTCACCATCGGTGAGCCGAAGCAACGCCCGCCCCGGTTGCGGGTCGTATCCGCGGGCGTGCGCCTCGTCGTACGCTTCGGCAGCCCCTGCCTCACCGCGCAACCGGCGAACCTCGGCAACGACGTACCAGGCCTGTGCGGCATAGTCGAGCCGATTGACGTCAAGGCTTGCAACCACGTGCAGCGCTCCCGACTCAGCCTGGTCCCACGCCCCCCGCAGCAGCTGAAGTTGGGCTCGATGTACCGCGCACATGGCGCCGAACGTCACCTCCGCGGGCACAGCAGTCAGCCACCTCTCGGCCAGGTCCGTCCACCGAGTCATCCGCAGAACTTCACCGACCTCATGACAGGCCGCGATGGTGTGGCAGTAGAGGACACCCGTCATGAACGGATCCAGCCTGCCCTCCAGGACAGTCACCATCGCCTCGTCGAGCAGCGCTAGCCCGTCTGCGACCGCGCCCGACTTGATGAGCGCGCGCCCTTCGCTGTTCAGGCCCATAGCCACCAGGTCCGGCTCGTTCAGCCGTCGGCCGAGGTCACGGATCTGCCGGGCTGCATCCATCGCCGCGGCAGGTTGGCCGGCCACCAGGTTGGCGTCCACGCCCGTCAACGCCAGCAGGAGCCCATGCACCCGGCACTCCCGGACACCCTCAAGGAGATGCCTGGAACGGCTCAACCAACCCATGCCCTGCGGCGCGTCGCCTCTCGAAACGTGGAAGACCGCGAGACGGAAGGCAACCTCGGCGGCGTCGGCCGGACGGGATTCGGCCACCAGGGCGTCGCATGCCGCTGCGTGGAGTCTTAGGGCATCCTCGACCCGCCCGAGCCACCACACCGCGTCGGCGTAGGCCGCGAGGTCATCGGCGGCGAGTCGATGCGGCGCGACCGCGTCATATGAGTCAGCGGCGCCGCGCCAGTCCTGTGCTGCGTACGCCTGCCTTGCCCGGTGCAGGCTGTCCTCGTGGTCGTCCACCGGCTGCCCTCCGTCGACAGCCAGCAGGATATCGACTGACGCAGCGGCGCGACAGCATGGTGGCGGGACGTACGACGGTTGCTACTCGCCGTCCGAAGAACAGCGCGGCGACGAGTTCGCCTCGGCTGGCGACGCCGACCTTGGCGAAGATGTGGCGGTGGTGCTCCTGTGTCGTGTACGGCGAGGCGCCGAGCTTCGACGACCTGCTGCTCACGGGTCAATCCGTAGATCGCCGCCATTACCGGCGACAGCTGCTTGGCATCGGGTGTGTCGATGATGACGCTCACCGTCTCGGCCGCGCCGGGTTCAGTCCGGACGCCGCGTAGTCCTGAATGCCATAACAAAGCAGCCGCGCCACGCCTTCACGACGCTCGTCGCATCAGCAGCCCCGGCTCTGCCCGGAGGCATTTGCTGCCGGCATTGGGGTCTCGCCGACTGACCGAGCTGACGGCCGATGAGGTCGATCGCTGGCTAGCGGGGGAGAGTGGCCAGCTGAGCACGGACACCCTGGCCAAGCTGCTGGCAATCTTGCGTCAGTCGATTCGGCGGGCGCAGGCTCGTGATCTGGTGCAGCGGAACGTGGCGTTGCTGTGCGAGGCGCCAAAGGGCACTGGCGGCCGCCCGTCGAAGTCGCTGAGTCTTGAGCAGGCGAGTCGACTTCTAGCGGCCGCCGAGGGTACGGCGATGCACGCGTACGTCGTAGTCTCACTACTCACCGGGGCACGTACGGAGGAACTGAGAGCGCTCACCTGGAGTCACCTGGACCTGGAAGGTGATGCGAGGGCCATACCGCCTATACCGCCGAGCATTCAGCTGTGGTGTTCCGTGCGCGCAAGTGGTGAGACAAAGACGAAGCGATCCCGACGTACCTTGGAGCTGCCGACGCTGTGCGTCGAAGCGCTCCGTGAGCACCGACACCATCTGCTAGCCCAACGGATTCGGATGGGTGAGCGGTGGATCGACAACGATTTGGTCTTCGCCACTCGGTACGGCACAGAACTGGACGCGGCGAATGTACGGCGTGCGTTCCGATCCGTTGCGGCTGCGGCCGGCTTGGAGGCTTCGGAGTGGACGCCTCGCGAGTTGCGGCACAGTTTCGTCTCGCTGCTCTCCAGCTCAGGTGTGCCGATCGAGGACATTGCGCATCTAGTGGGCCATGCCAGCACCAACGTCACCGAGAAGGTTTATCGCAAGGAGCTTCGGCCCGTCTTGACCCGTGGCGCGACGGCCATGGATGCGTTGTTTGGTGGCCGTCGAGCTGGTCGGTCAGATTAGCAGTTTGACTAGCAACGCCTACGACGTAGACGCAGCGCGGTCGCCCAGACGGTCATAAAGGCAGTCTGACAAGGGGTGATACTGGTGGGCGATACTGGATTTGAACCAGTGACCTCTTCCGTGTCAGGGCAGAACTTCTGTGTGGGAATGCGGTGGAGTGTGGCGTCTGGAGCGTGTCCAGGGTCGCTCATGTCTGCCACTGTGCGGGTTGGTTGGCCGACAGTTTGGCCGACAGTGAACAGGTTCCCGCTCTGCCTGTCATGCCCGGCCGATCTGGCAGGTTCAGGCGATCAGCGACGCGACGATGACCATCGGCAGCGACACCAGCGAGGCGACCGACGTGGCCACAGTCAGGGTCTTGAGGCTGCCTTTGGTGGACAGGCCGAGCAGGGCCTTGAACATCCAGAAGAAGTTGCTGTTGACCTGGAGCGCGAACATTGCACCCGACGCGATGGCGAGTCCGATGACGATTGGGGCCACATTGATGGAGCCGAGGATCGGTGCGATGATCCCGGCCGCGGTGATGGCGGCGACCGACACCGATCCGATCGCCAGGTGCAGCAGTGCTGCGATAAACCACGCCAGCAGGATGCTCACGACCACGGGTACGCCGGCTTCGGCCGAAAAGAGGCCGGCAAGCAAGGTGTCCAGGTCGGTCTCGCCGATCACTGCGCCCAGCGAGCCGCCGACGCCGGTGATTAGCAGGATCTCGCCAGTGGTGTGGAAGCCCTCGTCCATCGTTTCGCGGGTGCGCTCGAGCCCTGCCGTGGCGCGGAAGATCAGGTAGGCACCCAGGAGGCCGACGAAGAGCGCAAGGTTCGCATTGCCGAGGAACGCGATGAAGGAGTTGGAGAAGTCCAAGAGCTCGGCGAAGGCGCCGAAGGCGATCATGAGCAAGGGCACCAGGATCGGTAGCAGCAACACCCCCAGCGGCAGGGATCGGCCCGCCTGGGCGCCGGTGGGCCCCGCCTGGGCGCCGGTGGGACCCGTCTCGGCGCCGGTGGGACCCGTCTCGGCGCCGGTGGGACCTGCCTCGGCCCTGACGACAGCCAGTTCGTGGGCCTCTTGCTCGGCCATCGCCTCGTCGACGTCTTCGTCCGAATCTGGTTTCCAGAAGCGGCCGCCCAGTAGTAGGCGCATGACGATACTGGTGATGATCGCAGTGATGGGACCGATCACGATCCCGAAGAGCAGCCATCTGCCGAGAGGCACGCCAAGCAAACCGGCGATGGAGATCGCGGCCAGGCCGGGTATGACGAATACGTAGCCAGCGAAGATGCCGGCGCCGAGAGCGGAGGCCATGATCGGCAGCCCGTTGCGGCTGATGTACGGCGCGGCCGAGCGGGCCACTGGCGAGGCCAGCACCACCTGCACGTCGACGTAAATCGACGGGAGGATCGTGGAATGCAGTAGGGAGAGCGCGTAAGGCAGCCGGGTGGCGCCGATCACGCGGACGAACACATCCAGCAGCCTGTGGAACGCTCCGGCGGAGTGTAGAAACGCTCCGATTAGTACACCGAACCCGATGAGCAGCCCGACTTCCGCCATGATTTCGCCGAAGCCCATGGCGATCGCCTCTATCGTCCCGGTGAAGCCGACGCCGGAAGCCACGCCGAGGTAGAGCGAGGCAAGAAGCAACGAGATGACCGGGTCGACTTTAAGCCAGATGATCAGACCGACGGCTAGAACGATCGCGATGGCGGTGTGGAGAGCAACCACGGGCGGGCTCCTGCGTTCTGAGCTATGAGACGCGAGACGAACGGACCGGCGCGTGCAGGGGCGTACTAGCCATAGCCTAGGGCTGGGCTGTCGATCTGGCGAGCATCGCAGGAGACGATCACCGCTGAATTTGATGCGCAGGAGCGTTCGCCCGGAGGACCGGAGCGGGGCGGTGATGCACTTAGTCCAAGGACACGCCGACCAGAACCACCAGTAGAGATCAGGAGCGAAGATGCCGACCGCCGCCCGTGAGATAACGCTGCGCTTCCTCGCCGCGCCCACCGATGCGGGATACTCCGGCAGCGTCAGCGGGGGCGGGTGCTCGAATGGATTGACAAAGCGGGATATGCCTGTGCCGTGGGATGGGCGGGCACCTACAGCGTGACCGCGTACGTGGGCAACGTCAGATTCTCTCGCCCGGTCAAGGTGGGCGACCTCGTAGAAGCCACCGCCCAGCTGATCCACACCGGTCGAAGCAGCATGCACATCCTGGTAACCGTCCGCTCCGGGAACGCACTCGACCAACTCCTTACCGAAGCGACCAAATGCCTCATGATCTTCGTCACCATGGGCCCTGACGGTCGTTCGACTGCGGTACCGCCATGGCAGCCAATAACCGATGAAGACCGCGAGCAACAAGCCAGCGCGCAACGACGAATAGCACTGCGGGCCGACATCGAAGCGGCTATGGCCGCCCAGCAGTACACCGAGAAAGGGACCGCCCCTTCTGTCGTGCTGCGATTCCTTGCGGCACCCACAGACATCAATTGGGGAGGCAAGGTTCACGGTGGAATCGTGATGCGCTGGATCGACGAAACAGCTCACGTCCTCGCGAGTCAATGGACAGCCAGCACGGCAAATGTCGCCGTCTACGCCGGCGGTGTCCGTTTCTA
Organism: uncultured Actinomycetota bacterium; assembly: GCA_963759635.1. GTDB lineage: Bacteria > Actinomycetota > Actinomycetes > Propionibacteriales > Propionibacteriaceae > Microlunatus. Next base: position 3,899 of record CAVXAP010000009.1, on the reverse strand, counting down.
TCAGCCATTGCTGATCGGTCACTTGGTCGAAGTGGAAGCTCGGCTGCTGTTGACCAGAACCAGCCACATGCACATCAGCGTCTACGTACGTTCCGGCGCCGCCACTTCAGGCGCGCTGGCTCTGACCACCCACAGCTTGATCGTCTTCGCGCCACTCGACTCCAACAGGAGCGTCCCAGTCTGGAATCCGCACTCGGCAGAGGACAAGGCACTCGAGCAACACGCCTTAGATCTAATCCGCCTACGAGCCCGCGTCGCTTCCTGATGTGAGTCGCTACCGAAAGGGCGGAAGGTCATGCGCTGTTCAAGGACCGGCGTCGTCGCCAACTTAGTTGGGATCAGGTGGAGGGGGACGCCCACCCGTCTGCACGCGAGTCCGTTGGTATCGTTCTTGAGGTCAGATCACTTCGAATGGTGGATATTCGGGGCGCCACATCGCCCGGTGGATTTGCTTCACGGGATCCGTCAGTGGTTGCTCGGCCAAGCCGTGCTGATCGGCCTCTTGGGCCACCGCGATGGCGACTGCAGCCGAGACCGTCCGGAGGTCGTTGATTGGTGGCAGCAACGCCCCGCCTGGGCCGGTCGGGTCGGCGAGCGACGCAACGGCGTCTGCGGCCGCAGCGATCATGGCGTCGGTGTTCGCCGGGCACGGACGACCGCGACACCAAGGCCGAGTCCTGGGAAGACCAATGCGTTGTTGGCTTGGGCGATGGTGTAGGTCCGCCCGCCGTAGCTAACGGGCGGAAAGGGGCTGCCGGTGGCCACGAGCGCCCGCCCATCGGTCCATCGAATCAAATCTTCAGGGACCGCTTCGGCTTTCGAGGTCGGGTTGGACAGCGGCATGATGATGGGCCGCTCCATCGTGGATGCCATCTGCCGCACGATGGGTGCGGTGAATGCGCCGTGCTGGGTGGAGGTGCCGATCAACATGGTGGGCCTGGCATTCGCCACCACATCGGCAAGCGTGATGGGGTCGCCCTCATCTCTTGACCAGATAGCAACCTCGGCCGATGGACGGGCGTACGGCTGCTGGAAGTCCCGCAACGCCCGCGCGTGGTCGTCGGTGAGCAGCCCTCGGCTATCTACGGTCCAGAACCTGCCGGTGGCTTCCTGCTCGGAGAGTCCCTCACCGATCATGACGTCGCGCATCATGTCGGCGATGCCGATGCCGGCAGTGCCCGCACCATGGATGACCACCCGCTGTTCGCGCATCCGGCTGCCGGCTGCCTTCACCGCGGCGAACGCGGCGGCCAACACCACGGCCGCGGTTCCCTGCATATCGTCGTTGAACGTGCACACATCCGATGCGTATTTGTTCAAGATGCGCCGGGCGTTGCTCGCGCCGAAGTCCTCCCAATGCAACATCGCGTGCGGGAACAGCTTGGTCACCGCGGTGACGTAAGCGTCGATCAGGTCGTCGTAGCGCTGGTCCGGCACCCGGGCGTGCCGGTTGCCGATGTACATCTCATCGCTGAGCAGCCGTAGGTTGTCGGTGCCCATGTCCAGCACTACCGGGATCACCCGGCGAGGGTGCAGCCCAGCCGCGGCGATTTAGACGGCCAGCTTGCCGATGGAGATCTCGATGCCACCCACACCCTGGTCACCGATGCCGAGGATGCCTTCGGAGTCGGTGGCCACCAGCAGGTCCACATCCTCACCGTCCAGGCCATAGTTGCGCAGCGACTCCTCCACATCTTCTGGATGGTTCACCGACAAAAACACCCCGCGCGGGCGGCGGTATTCATGGCTAAACCGTTCGATCGCCGTCCCAACCGTAGGTGTGTACACGATCGGCAGCATCTCTTCCAAGTGCCCGGCCAGCAACCGGTAGAACAACACCTCGTTGCGGTCACGCATGTTGGCCAAAAACACGTTCTTGGCCAGATCATCCGGTTGTCGGCGGTACTGGGCAAACACCCGCCGCAGCTGCCCCTCCAACGTAGACACCCCGCTCGGCAACAGCCCCTGCAACCCCAACATCTGGCGCGCCTCAGGCGTGAACGCGGTGCCGCGATTGAGCATTGGTTGGTCAGAACCGACCTGCCGCGTGCGCGGATGCGGACCGGGTAGCCATCAGCCGCTGCACCTAGTTCATATGGTTCTTCATACATCGCATCCACCTCCGGCCGACATTTTCCCTACCGAGAGCGTGTCCGTCCTCACCTCACCCCGGCTACCAGCGCGTGGTCCTCCGATTCCGCTCCCGCGCTGCCGCAACCGGCTCCGCTTGCGAAGGCTGCTTCGGCGTCGCGGGAGCTGATGAACCTCGCCGTGGAAGGCGGCTGCGGTCCGGCAGGCAGCAGCAGCGAGAATGAATGGCCACAGGCTGGTGCAGGGAGATCCGGCGTTTTGATCCCAGACAATCATGCGGACCGTCAGACACAAGCGTTCCCACGGAGCGCGTGCACCGGAAGGAACTGCGTCCAGTCATCACACACCGGGGTCAAGCACCTACCGGAACGACTGTCGCCCAGGAACCGGAACCGCGTCCTGAACTGTCAAGCAGCTACCGGAACCCAATGATCAAGCATGAGCCGGAACCGCACATCCATCCGATCGCGGTGGCCGTCGAATCGAACGATCTTGCGCGGGAGTCACGGTCTATCCATCGATGTCGGGATCGGTGGTCGAGGTGGCTCGGGCCTTGCAGCGACCGTCCTGAGTCAGGGCGACGATGTTGGGGCAACTACACGAAGAAGAACGTCAGCCCCACCACCGCATAGATCGCGAGCAGTTGCAGACCTTCGTACCACGTGGACTCTCCGCGTTGAGTGATCTCGTCCGCAATGAGGATCGCGAGGAAGATCGCGCCGATCTCGAACCCGTTGAAGACCAGTGCCATCGGGAACGGACCGATGACGAACGAAGCGAGCACGAGGACCGGTGCCACGAACAGGGCGATCTGGGCTGCGGATCCGACTGCGATGTTGACGGCGAGGCCGATCTTATTTCTTAGGGCGAAGTAGACCGCGACCCAGTGCTCGGCGGCGTTGCCGACGACGGCAACGACGATGACGCCGACGAAGAACGGTGAGAGCCCAAGGCTCTCGGACGCCTCGGTGATGGAGCTCACAAGGATCTCCGACATCACGCCGACTGCGACGCCCGCGCCCGCCAACATGATGACGCTGCGACGCACCGTCCACGGCTCCCCGCCGTGGTCCTCCTCGTCGTGACTGGGATTGAACAGGTCCTTGTGCGTCTTGAGGGAGAACAGCAGCCCGGCGGCGTACGAGCCGAGCAAGATCACCGCGACGCCGACGGACAGCGTCTTCAGATCGCCAGAAAACTCCACGGCGCGCGCGGTGGGATCAGGCAAACCGCCGCCCGAGACCAGCTGGAAGATGGCCGGCATGATCAGGGCGACGGTGGCCAGGAAAAGCATTAGCGACTGCGCCGATGCGGCACGTGCTTCGAAGAACTGCCGGTCGCGTCGCAGCCCGCCGGCGAGCATCGACACACCCATGACAAGCAGGATGTTGCCCAAGATCGACCCGACAACGGATGCCTTCACGACCTCGTGCAACCCGGCACCGAGCGCGAACAACGCGATGATCAACTCAGGTGCGTTCCCGAACGTGACGTTCAGGAATCCGCCGATGCCGGGACCCGAGCGAGCTGCAAGCTCCTCGGTGGCGCGGCCCATGAGTGCGGCAGTGGGAATGACGCCAAGCGCGGACGCGGTAAAGATCAGCACGGCGTCTGCATGGACGAGCTCCAGCAGAATCGCCACCGGGATCAGCGGCACGAGCAGATACGGCCAGCCTTCCCCTGTCAACAGGAAGGAGCGCTTCGTTGCGGCCTCAGGCGTCTGCGTCGTCAACTTGGGCTCCTCGAGGTTGAATCTCGACCACAGTCATCGAGAGCGCATCCCGCTCTTGACGGGAGCAGTCAATCGA
>CAVXAP010000008.1:0-418398 GCA_963759635.1 uncultured Actinomycetota bacterium | reverse complement strand
ACTGCATCTCGCGCGTCCGGGCCTGGCCCGAAACACAACGAAAGGAATCACAGATGATTCGATCCGCAAAGGGCTCGGCGCTTAGCCGATCTCGAAAGGGCTTGACCCTGACCGCCCTCGCGGCGGCTGCAGTACTCGCGCTGTCCGCCTGTAGCGGCGGCGGCGCTCCCCCGGCCCCAGAGAACCAGGGCGGCGGTGGCGGAGGTGGCGAATCTGGCTACACCTTAGCCATGATCACCCATGAGTCGCCCGGCGATACCTTCTGGGACCGGATCAGGGCCGGGGCTGAGCAGGCGGCCAAGGACACTGGGTCGACATTGAAATACTCCGCCGATCCCGACGCCACCAAGCAGGCCGTTCTTATACAGAACGCGATTGACTCCAAGGTCGATGGCATTGCGACCACGCTCGTCACCCCGGATGCCCTGATTCCCACCGTCCAGAAAGCCGTCCAAGCCGGCATTCCCGTGGACAGCTTCAACTCCGGCCTCGACTATTACAAGCAGGCGGGCGCGCTCACCCACTTTTCCTCCGATGAGCGACTCGCCGGTCAGGAAGCGGGCAAAAGGATGAAGGCGGCCGGCGCCACCAAGATCCTCTGCACCATCCAGCAGACCGGGTCGGTCGCCCTTGAGGACCGCTGCGCCGGGGTCAAGGACAGCTTCCCCAACACCGAGAACCTGCAGGTGAACGGCGCCGACGACTCGGCCGTCACTTCGGCGATCCAGGCCAAGCTGAGTCAGGACAAGGACATCAACTGGGTGATCACCCTCGGCGCACCGCAGGCCCTGGACACCCTGAAGGCCTTCGAGGGTTCCGGCAGTTCGGCGAAGGTAGGCACCTTCGACACCCGCCCGGACGCGGCGCAGGCTGTGAAGGACGGCAAGATCCAGTTTTACATCGACCAGCAGCCCTACCTGCAGGGCTACATGGCCGTCACACAGCTCTATCTCTTTAAGAAGAACGGCAATATCCTCGGTGGTGGCAAGCCGGTTCTGACCGGCCCGACCTTCGTCGACAGCACCAACATCGACACGATCCTGCCGTTCGTCCAGAACAACACCCGATAGCCGAAAGCCTCCAAGGGTGGTCGGGCGAGTGCTTCGCCCGACCACCGCGAAGACAACTCACCGGAGCTGCAACATGAGTACACCTGTCAAGACCGCACCGCCTACGCCCGCCGAGGCCTCTAACCGCGTCCAAGTCAGCTGGACGACCCGACTGCTCGGCCGACCCGAGATAGGAGCCTTGGTCGCGGCCATCGTCATCTTCATCTTCTTCCTGATCGTCGCACCGGCATTCCGCACACCGGCCGCGTTCTTCACCGTCCTCTACCAGTCCTCGACCATAGGCATCGTGGCCGTCGGTGTCGGCATGCTGATGATCGGCGGCGAGTTCGACCTGTCCGCCGGCGTGCTCGTCACCTCCGCCGGCCTGATCAACGGCATGCTGTGCTATCAGCTCGGGCTGAACCTGTGGGTCGGCGTGATCATCTCGCTGATCTTCTGCCTGGGCGTCGGCTTCATCAACGGCTACCTGGTGATGCGCACCGGCATTCCCAGCTTCCTGATCACGCTGGGCATGTTCTTCGTGCTGCAGGGCGCCAACCTCGGCGTAACCAAACTGGTCACCGGATCCGTGTCGAGCCCCAACATCAGCCAGATGGACGGCTTCCAGTCGCTGAATTTCATCTTCGCGCACGAGTTCAAGATCGGCTCCGTCTCGCTGTCGATCACCGTCATCTGGTGGTTGCTGTTCGTCGTTTTGTCGGCCTGGATCCTGCAGCGGACCAAGATCGGCAACTGGATCTTTGCGGTCGGTGGCAACGCCGCCAGCGCCCGCGCCGTCGGCGTGCCGGTGACGCGAGTAAAGATCGGCCTGTTCATGACGGTGTCCTTCCTCTGCTGGTTCACCGGCATGCATTACCTCTACCGGTTCGTCACTCTGCAGGCAGGCAACGGCGTGGGCAACGAGTTCCTCTACATCATCGCGGCAGTTGTGGGCGGGACCCTGCTGACCGGCGGCTACGGCAACGCGTGGGGCGTGGCCATCGGCGCATTCATCTTCGGCATGACCAGCCTGTGCATCGTCTACGCCGGCTGGGACCCGAACTGGTTCAAGGCATTCCTTGGCGTCATGCTGTTGCTCGCCGTGATGGTCAACCTGTATGTGAAGCGACTCTCCACGATGAGAAAGGTGGGCATGTTATGACCGACACTCTGCAAGAACACGCCGATCCGACACTGCACAAGGGTGAGCCTCTGGTCGAAATGATCGATGTTGGCAAGACCTACGGAGCGATCCGAGCCCTCCAGGGAATCAACATGGTCGTCAACGCCGGTGAGGTGGCGTGTGTGCTCGGCGACAATGGAGCGGGCAAGTCGACATTGATCAAGATCATTTCCGGCTTGCATCCCCACAATGAGGGAACACGTGAAAGTCGACGGCGAAGAGGTTCACTTCGGCTCTCCCCGTGAGTCGCTCGCTCACGGCATAGCTACGGTGTATCAGGACCTTGCCGTGGTCAGCCTGATGGAGGTGTGGCGCAATTTCTTCCTCGGCTCGGAGATGACTGGGGGCAAGTTCCCGCTATCCGGAATGAAGATCAAGGACATGAGGCGCATCGCCGACGAGGAGCTGCGCAAGATGGGCATCGTCGTCAAGGACATCGATCAACCCATTGGAACCTTGTCCGGCGGCCAGCGGCAATGCGTCGCGATCGCGCGCGCAGTGTACTTCGGCGCTCGGGTCTTGATCTTGGACGAGCCGACGGCCGCTCTCGGTGTCAAGCAGTCCGGGGTGGTGCTCAAGTACACCGCGGCGGCCCGCGATGCCGGGCTGGGCGTTGTGTTCATCACTCACAACCCGCACCACGCCTACCTGGTGGGCAACCACTTCATCATCTTGAAGCTGGGCCAGGCCGTGCTGGACAAGAAGCGTTCGGAGGTAACGCTCGACGAGCTCACCCGACAGATGGCCGGTGGCGACGAGCTCACCGAGCTGGCGCACGAGCTGGAAGGCAGTAGTCGAGGTTGATCCGTTTCGCCCTCTTTGGCTGCGGACGGATCGGGCGCGTACACGCCGACTCGATCGACGTCCATCCCCGGGCCGAGCTGGCCTGGGTGTACGACCCGATCGAGTCGGCTGCGCTTGAGATCGCCAAGCAATACGGCGCGGCCGCCGCTACCACTGTCGATGCTGCCATCGATGACCCGAGCGTTGATGCGGTTGTGATCGCCTCGGCTACGCCCACGCACGTCGACTTGCTGACCCGCGCCGTACGCGCCGGCAAGGCAGTGCTCTGCGAGAAGCCGATCGACCTGGACTTGGCTCGGGTCGATCGGTGCTGGGTAGAGATCGCTGCGCTGAATCCCACCGTGATGGTGGGATTCAATCGGCGCTTCGATCCGTCGTTTCGCGAAGTGCATGATCGAATCGCCGCTGGCGACATCGGCCGGCTGGAACAGTTGATCATAATGAGCCGTGACCCAGCCCCGGCGCCGCGCGAGTATCTGGCTACCTCCGGCGGGTTGTTCCGGGACATGACGATCCACGACTTCGATCTCGCGCGCTTTTTCCTCGGCGAGGTTGTCGAGGTGTACGCCACGGGTGCCAATGTGGTCGCTGACTACATTGCCGAACTCGGCGACATCGATAGCGCCGTCGTCGTGCTTCGTGGCGCGGATGGCGCCCTCTGCCACATCACCAACAGCCGCCACAGCGCGTTCGGATATGACCAGCGGCTGGAGGCTTTCGGCTCAGCGGGGATGCTGAGCGTCGGCAACCAACATTTGACCAGTGTGCGGTTGTCGAACGCGACGCAGACTGAGGCAGCGCCCGAGTACCTCAACTTCTTCCTCGACCGGTACACGCCGGCGTACCGTGCCGAGCTTGATCATTTGATTACTGCCATGGAGCAGGACAGCCAGCCCAGTCCAGGGTTCGCCGATGGACGTGAGGCGCTGGCTCTGGCCGATGCGGCGCTCGAAAGCCTTCGGACGGGTCAGACGGTGCGGCTCAGGCCTGCCATCTCTTAAGACTGGAGCGTGGCTGTGCTCCACAAGGGGCTTGCCGAGCACGCGACCCGGCGGGAGAGTGAGGTATGACGCTGCTCCTCGAGGACAAGATCATCCTGGTCAGCGGAGGAACTCGAGGGCTTGGTGCCGGAATCGCCCGAGCGGCCGCAGCCGACGGGGCGGGCGCGATCATGATCACAGGCCGCGACGTGTCAGCGGGTAAGGCGCTTGCCGCTGAGCTAGGCAACAACGGAACCGACGTGAGGTTCCACGCTGTTGATCTTGCCGACCCGCTCTCTGCGGCCGAAAGTGTGAGGGCGACCGTGGCCAGCTACGGCAGGATTGACTGCCTCGTCAACTCCGCAGGTATTACCACACGTGGAACGCTGCTGGACACCACCGTCGAGCTCTTCGACGCTCACATAGCCATCAATTTGCGGGCGCCGTTCTTCGTCATGCAGGCAGCCGTGCAGGATATGCGGAGTCGTCAGGCGCCCGGATCGATCGTCAACATCATCTCCTTCTCCGCGCACGGCGGACAGCCCTATCTGGCTCCCTACGTGGCCGCCAAGGCGGGCCTGGTGGGCCTCACTCGCAATGCTGCATACGCTCACCGCTTTGACCGGATCCGGATCAACGGACTCAACATTGGCTGGACCGAGACCGAGGGTGAGGATGCCACCCAACGCGCCTTCCACGGAGCAAGCGACGACTGGGTTTCCGCGGCCGCGGCCAGGCTGCCCATGGGCAAGCTCGGCCAGGTCTCCGAGATCGCCGAGTTCGTGGTGTTCCTTCTCTCCGACCGGAGCGGAGTGGTCACCGGCTCGGTGATCGACTGGGACCAGAACGTGCTCGGCTGCCACGACTGAGGAAATGCCCGGGCCACCAGGTCTTAGCCAAATGTGTCTTATTGACAGGACAAAGTTGGCTAGATACGTTACCTGAGGGCGGGCTTCATGCGCTCCAATCCCCGGGTGAGTCCGTATTTCAAAGGAGAGGTCCATGACGATTGGCGTCGCAGTGATCGGAGCGGGCATGGCGGGCCGGGCGCATGCGGCGGCGTACCGAATAGCGCCGACGCTTTATGAGTCCACATTGCCGGACCTGCGGTTTGTCTCCATCGGTGACGTCAGTCCTGAGCTGGGTTCCCTCGCGGCCCGGCGCTTTGGATATGAGCGCTCCGACACCTCCTGGCAGGCAATCGCGGAGGACCCCGACATCAATGTCGTCAGCGTGGTCGTGGCCAACTTTCTGCATCGTGAGATGGTGGAGGGGTTGGTCGCCGCCGGCAAGCACGTGCTCTGCGAGAAGCCGCTGAGCGATAACCTCGAGGACGCCCGCGCCATGGCGGGTCTCGCCCGCAGCGCCAACACAGTGGTCCGCATCGGCTTTACCTTCCGCCGAGCGCCAGGCGTAGCTGCCCTCCGCGAACTGGTCACCTCGGGTGCCCTAGGTCGCATCCTGCACGTCGACGGCCGCTACTGGTGCGACTACGCGAGCGACCCCAAGGGACCGATGAGCTGGCGGTACAAGGGAGCCCCGGGCTCAGGCGCGCTCGCGGACATCGGCAGCCACGTCGCGTACCTAGTCGAGTTCCTCGGTGGGAATGTTCAGGAGGTGAGCGGCGGCCGATTTGCAACCGCAATCACTGAACGCCCGGTACCCCTCGGCACGGTCGTCGGCCACGGACAAGCCGCGGTGAGCGACACCTACGAAGCGGTCGAGAACGACGACTACGCCAGCTTCAGCGCCCGATTGGAGCACAGCGTCGGTGTGGTGCAGGTCTCCCGCGTCGCCGCCGGCCACCCGAACGGCCTAGCGCTCGAGGTCTTCGGCGACAACGGCGCCGCGAAGTGGGAGCAGGAGCGTTCCGGGGAGTTCCAGCTCATGCTGAACGAGGGCCCCTCCGGTATGCAGGGTTATCGTCGCGTGATCATCGGCCCGGACCACCCGTATTTCGCCGGCGGCCTGCCGATGGACGCACCAGGCGTGGGCGTTGGCCAGAACGATGGATTCGTCTTCCAGGCGCGCGCCTTCCTCGATGAGGTCGCTGGCATCAGACGAGGCGAACTCGCTGCCCCGCAATGCCTCTTTCGACGAAGGCGTACACAACATGGAGATTCTTACCGCAGTCGCTGAGTCCGCCGCCAACGACGGCGCAGCAGTCAAGGTAGCGCCACAGCGAACGGAGGTCGCGCGATGAAGTTCGGGGTTTACAACGCGATCCTGCACGACCGATCACTGCCGGAGGCGATCGAGGTGATAGACAAACTCGGCCTGACCGGCATCGAGCTCAACTCAGGCGGGTTCCTGCCCCCGGTGCACATCCCCACCTTCGAGGACATCCTCTCCTCGGACGCCGCCCGGGACGACTTCCTCGGACTCTTCGAGGGAACCGGCGTGGAGATCGCAGGGCTGAACTGCAACGGCAACCCGCTACACCCCGATCCGGTGATCGGTTCGAAACACGCCGAGGACATACGACGCAGCATCCGGCTCGCGAATCGTCTCAGCCAGCACCGCGTCGTGACGATGTCGGGCCTGCCGGCCGGCGAGCCCGGTGGTCGACGGCCAAATTGGATCGTCAACGCGTGGAACTCGGGCGCCCTCGACGTGCTCGACTATCAGTGGACCGTCGCCGAGGAATTCTGGCGCGAGATCGACCGCGAGGCGCGCGACCTAGACGTAAAGGTGGCGCTCGAGCTGCACCCGCAGAATCTTGTGTTCAACCCGGCTGGCATGCGCGAGCTCGTTGAGCGCACGGGCGCGACCAATATCGGTGTCGAGCTGGACGCCTCGCACCTGTTCTGGCAGTGGATGGACCCGGTGGCCGTGGTACAAGACCTCGGCCCGCTGGTGTTCCATGCCGCCGCCAAGGACGTACGCATCAATCCCGCCGCCGCTGTTTACGGTGTGCTCGACAACCGGTTCCGCCGGCTAGGCCCCGATGAGCCGCGAACCAACCTCGGCGGCGACGAGTGGGCTAACGAGTGGCCGAAGGACGCTGCCTGGGATTTCGTCGCCCTCGGTCGCGGGCACGACGCTGTCTACTGGTCGACCTGGCTCTCCGCCTTGCATGTGGTCGACCCCGACATGCTCGTCAACATCGAACACGAGGACGTCTCGCTCGGTCGCATCGAGGGCCTCGAGATTGCCTCCGCGGTGCTGCTCGATGCGGCCCGACGGGCCGGTCTCGCGAGTTCTTGAGCGCTGCCGAAAGACGCGTTAGCCGACTCGGGACGCCTAACGAGGCACCTTGAGACGCCTTTGATACCCGTTGTCGGTCGTGAGACGGCTAAGGCGCCACGACTGAAGGCAGCCAGACGTTGACAGGCTACCGACGAACGCAGGCTGCGAGCGTCGGGAATCGCGCGCCCGCCGTGCTGAGGAGGAGGGAGCAGAGGCGCTTTTTCCTCTGCGAACGACGACGAAGTAGGCGGATCCATGCGCGCGATGCGCGAGCAGTCTAGAAAGGGATTTGATCATCATGACTGATTCCATTGGGGTTGCCGTCATTGGCGCCGGCATGGCCGGACGCTCACACGCGCACGCCTACCGCACGGCCCAGACGGTCTTCGGTACCGATGCGCCACCTGTCCGTCTAGTGGCGATTGCCGACGTCAACACCGACTTCGCCAACCACACCAAAGATCGCTACGGCTTCGAACGTACCGAAAGCAGATGGCAGACGATCGCGGACGCCGACGATATCGACGCCGTCAGCATCGTGGTTGCCAATCATCTGCACCGCGAGATCGCTGAAGCGCTGTTGGCATCCGGCAAGCACGTGCTATGCGAAAAGCCGCTCGCGTCGAGCGTCGAAGGTGCCGAGGCCATGGTCAAGGCCGCGGACGCGTCCGGCCTTGTGGCAGCATGCGGTTTCTCCTATCGGCAACGGCCGCTCACCAATGAGGACACCGCCACATTCGTCGCAGAGTTCGCCAACGGCGCCGCTGGCACTTTCTCCATCTCCCGTGTCGCGCTCGGCCATCACAACGGGCTGGGGTTCCAGGTCTTCGGGTACCAAGGCCGCAGCAGCCTTCGACCTTTCGGCCAACGCCGAATTCGGGTACGTCGACAACGCATCAGACCCCGCGACGAACGGCTGGCGGCGGGTGATCGTCGGGCCCGATCACCCCTACGTTGCAGCAGCGCAATCCATGCCCTTTTCCGGCATCGGCTACGAGGACAAGAGTTCTTCACGTACCAGGCGCGTGCCTTCCTAGATGAGATCGCCGGACTGGACCGGCTGCCTCGCCAGGCGACATTCGCCGACGGCTGCGAAACATGCGGGTTGAGGAAGCCATCGTCAAGAGCGCGGCAACTGGCGCCGCGGTAACGGTCCCCCGCTGATGGCCCCGCTCAAGATCGGCATTCTCGGCGCCGCACGCATCGCCGATGACGGGATCGTCGATCCTTCAAAACTGCTCGGCCACAGGCTGGTCGCCGTGGCCGCCCGCGACCGATCCCGAGCCGAGGCATTCGCCGCACAACGTGGCGTCGAAAAGGTTCGCCAGACGTACGCGGAGGTCATTGACGACCCGGATGTCGAGGTGGTCTACAACGCGCTCGTCAACTCGCTGCACGCCCAGTGGAACCAGTACGCGCTGGGTGCCGGCAAGCATGTGCTCAGCGAGAAGCCCTTTGCAAAGGAATGCGGCCGAAGCATCGTTGGTGCGCAATGTCGCCAGGACCGCGCCAGGTCAGATCGTGGAAGGCTTCCACTACTTGCACCATCCGGTGAATCAACGGCTCCGGGAGCTGGTGACCTCGGGCGAGCTCGGCGAGGTTCACGTTATCTGTGGGGAGAGAGGGCCGGTGCAGGCATGTTGTACGGCGTAATGATGTGGATATTCGATGGCCAGGAGTAGGCGGCACCAGGTAGCGCCTTGTGCGCCTGCATGATCGCGTGGCAGGCCTGACGCATGGCTTGCCTGAGGTCGTGATGGAGCACGGCTGAAATCCGTCCGGCACGGAGCAGCCGCGTGTTGTCGTGGTCCAGGTCGTGTGCGATGAAGACCGAGTACGACCGCTGCCGAGAGGCAAAAGCTTCGACGATGGCCAAATTGCCGCCCCCGATGGAGTACACCGCACTGATATTGGGGTTGCTGTCCAAGGCAGCCAAGACGAGACCGCGCATGGTCTCATCGAGGCCATCGCTGTTGTCGATCTCGATCATGGCGCGGTTCGGGTACCGGGTCCGCATCGCGCCCTGGAACCCCATCTCTCGTTCTTCCTCGCCGCGGAAGAACCCTCGGCTCAACGTGACCAGCACGTCTCCCGGCCGATCACCCAGCCACTGGCCCATCAGATAGGCGGCGGTCGCACCCGCAGCCCGGTTGTCCATTCCGATATAGGCCAGCCGCTGGCTACCGGGGAGGTCAGTCACCAGGGTCACCACCGGGATTCCCGCCCGGATCAGTCGCCAGCAGACGTTGATGATCTCCGGTACGTCAGGTGCCTTCAGGATGACCCCGTGTGAGCGACGTGACCGAATGCGATCGAGCGTTGCCACGAGATCCTCGATGGGACCGGTTTCGCGGAAGTGAAAACGTGACCGCACGGCGGCTGGTCGCAGCGAGGGCAGCTCCGCTTCGAGAGCGTCGCGAACCGCGGCGGAGAACCGTTGCGGTGCCTGCATCACCACGTCGATCATGAAGGTGCGGCCACTCAGGCGTAACTGCGACCGCTGCCGATCAAGATCGGCGATGGCTTGCTGCACTTCACGCGCTGTGCTCTCGCGTACTTGGCCACGGTTGTTCAGAACGCGGTCGACGGTTCGTTCACTGAGTCCGGCCTGTACGGCGATCTCGCGGATCCGGTAGGGATGTCCCACGGAGCTCCTCCTGGCGGACTTTTGGCGGTTTCTTGGCGCTGATCCGGCGGGTTTCTTTCATAGGATGACATGTTCGACCTGACGCACGACCCTCCTGGAGGACCGCCTCATGGATCTGACACCCATGCTGATTGGAGGGGACTGGCGCCCGGCTGTCGGGACCGGGCGAACCGAGAACGTCACATCGCCCTACGACGGCTCCGTCGTAGGCACGGTTCCGGTAGCCGGAACCGAAGATGTCGACGCTGCACTGACGGCAGCTGAGATGGGAGCCGTACGGTGGCGTCGTACGCCCGCGCACGCCCGGATGAAGATTCTGCTCCGGGCGGCTGAGCTCGCGGATGAGCGAGCCGGCGACATCGCTCGCACCATCAGTTCTGAAGCTGGTAAAACGATCACCGAAGCCACCGGCGAGGCGTCTCGCTCCGGGGAGATCATCCGGCTGGCGGCTTTCGAGGGCAGCCAGTTGTACGGCGACACACTTCCACTTGATGCCAATCCAGGAACCGGCTTGGACAAGATCGGCTTCACGCTCCGCCAACCGTGCGGTGTCGTGGTTGCGATCTCACCGTTCAACTACCCGGCCTTGCTGGTGCTGCACAAGCTCGCCCCGGCCTTGGCGGCAGGCAATGCGGTTGTGCTCAAGCCGGCGCGCACCACCCCACTGACCGCGCTGGCACTGGCCGCCTGCTTCGTCGACGCGGGCCTGCCTGACGGCGTGCTCTCGGTACTCACCGGGCCTGGTGGCGAGTTGGGCGACCTGCTGGTCAGCGACCCGCGCGTACGCAAGATCTCATTCACCGGATCGACGGCAACTGGCGAGCGCATCACACGCGTGGCTGGGGTCAAGAAGCTGTCCCTCGAGCTCGGAGCCTCTTGCCCGGTGATCATCATGCCCGATGCCGACATCGAGCTGGCATCCAGCGCGGTTGCCGCGGGGGCTACGTCAACGCCGGCCAAGTATGCATCTCCGTTCAACGGGTCATTGCCCACCCAGCGGTAAGCGGCGATTTCCTCGACGCGCTGGTGCCCAAGGTCCAGGCCATCCGGGTGGGCGACCCCTCCTCCCCCGAGACGGGCATGGGGACACTGATCACCACCAGCGAAGCCGAACGTGTTCGGCAGTCCATTGCCGCGGCAGCTGCGGACGGAGGACGAGTCCTCACCGGCGGGGAGCGAGACGGCAGCATGGTGTCGCCCGCTGTGGTCGCCGACGTGGACCCCTCGTCTCCGTTCGCTCAGGATGAGCTGTTCGGACCTGCCGTCGCGGTGAGTACGGCTGAGGACTGGGAGTCCGCGGTGAGCAAGCCAACGGGACGGCGTACGGGTTGGCCGCGGGAATTTTCACCTCCGACGTCGCGGGCGCAGTGCGTGCCATGCGGGAGATCGACGCCGGCAGCATTCACATCAACTGGACCCCGCTGTGGCGCGCGGATCTCATGCCGTACGGCGGGCTCAAGGGCAGCGGAATCGGCAAGGAGGGACCGCGCTGGGCCGTCGAAGAGATGACGGACCTCAAAACGGTCATCCTGCATGGGCGGCCCTGGTAACCAAGAAGGAGTCCAATTCATGGGCAACACATCCCGAGGTACGGTGCGGCTGACTGTCGCACAAGCCCTCGTCACGTTCCTCTCCCGGCAGTATTCGGTGGCGGATGGGCATCGCCGTCGCCTGATCCCGGCCGCGCTGGGGATCTTCGGCCACGGAAACGTGGCCGGGCTGGGCCAAGCGCTGGACCAGCTCAGCAACGAGCTGCCGTTCATCCAGGGCCGCAATGAGCAGGCGCTGGTGCATATGGCATCCGGCTACGCCAAGGCGACGCGACGGCATGCGACGTTGGCAGTGACGGCGTCCATCGGCCCAGGAGCGATGAACCTTGTCACCGGGGCGGCGCTGGCGACGGTCAACCGGCTGCCGGTGCTGTTGTTGCCAGGAGACACGTACGCGACCCGGCGACAGGGCCCGGTATTGCAGCAGCTGCAGCACCCCGTCGAGGCGGATGCGTCGGTGAATGATGCATTGCGGCCGGTGTCCCGGTTCTTCGATCGGATTAGTCGGCCAGAGGCGTTGTTGACAGCGTTGCCGGCGGCGATGCGGGTGCTCACAGATCCTGCGAACACCGGTGCCGTGGTGTTGTCGCTTCCGCAGGATGTGCAGTCCCACGCGTACGAGTGGCCGGCGGAGATGTTCGACGAACGCGACTGGGTGATCCGGCGGCCGGTGCCAGACCCGGAAGAGGTCGACGCCGTCGCCGAGCTGTTGGCCGCTGCTGAGAAGCCCTTGATCATCGCTGGGGGTGGGGTCATCTACTCAGGCGCCACCTCAGAGTTGGGTGAGCTTGCTGCCGCTGCCGGGATCCCGGTCGCCGAGACGTTCGCGGGCAAGGGAGCGGTGCAGCAACGGGCCTGGTGGCAATTGGGTGGGATCGGTTTGGAGGGTACGCCGGCCACCAATGAGCTGGCCGCCGAAGTGGACGTGGTCCTCACAGTGGGATCTCGGTTGACCGACTTCGCAACAGCCTCCCAGTCGTTGTTCTCCAACCCCGACGTACGGTTCGCCAGCATCAATGTCGACGTACATGACGCTGGCCGGCTGGGAGCTACTGCAATCGTTGCCGACGCCAAGCGGGCGCTGGTCGCGCTGACCCGGGCCGTCGCGGATTCCGGCATCAAGAGTCCGGAGGAGTGGCAGCATCGGGTCAGCGCCCGCAATGATCAGTGGCTGGCCGAGCGTGCGGCCGCGCTGGATCCTTACAAAACGTTCGATAAGTCGGCTGTCCCGGCCGATTCGGATGTGGTGACCAGCACAGATGCGGTCCTCACCCAGGGGCAGATCATTGGTTTGCTGCAAGAACACGCGCAACCCGGCGACACGATCATTGCGGCGGCGGGCGGGCCGCCCGGCGACCTCCAAAAGGTATGGGACGCCACCGAGCGCCGCTACTGCCACTTGGAGTTCGGCTTTTCCTGCATGGGCTACGAAATCCCAGCTGGGCTTGGGGTGCGGCTGGCTGTTCCGGACCGAAGCAAGCGGGTGCTGTCGTTCATCGGAGACGGCACATTTCTGATGGCTCCAACCGAGCTGGTGACTGCCCTACAGGAGCGGCTGCCAGTCACCGTCGTGATTTCAGAGAATCACGGCTACCAGGCCATCCACCGGCTGCAGATACTTCGCAGTGGACGGGAGTTCGGCAATGAGTTCCGTTATCGGGATGACGAACTCGCTCTCGGTAACGGACAACCGATGGACAAGTCGGCTCGACTGGACGGCGAATACTTGGGGGTGGACCTCGTCCAGATTGCCAGCGGCCTGGGAGCGCGCGCGATCCGGGCAACCACCGCTGCCGAGGTCCGCAACGCGCTGACTGCCACCCGCGATCACGACGGGCCGGTTGTCATTGTGATCCCCGCCATCCCGCACGCTGAGCTGCCCGCAGCCGGTGTCTGGTGGGATGTCGCCCCGGCCGAAGTGTCCGACTCCGAGTCGGTTGACCAATTACGGGCTGAGTACGAAGCCGGCCTGGCCTCCCAGCGGTGGTTCGGATGACCGCGGCTACCGAGATCGCTGGGATGATCACGTCTCCTTTGAATCGCGGCAGATTGCGCAGCAGCCTCGCTGTAGGCAAGCCGACCGTCGGGACGTTCGTGGGAGCGGCCTCGGCGGTGACGGCGGAAGTGTGTGCCGCCGCCGGCGTCGACTGGGTATTGCTCGATCTCGAGCACGGTGCCGGCGGCGAGGAGCAGGTCGGTCCGGTCGTCGTCGCGACCGGCGCGTACGGGGTGCCAACGGTGGTCCGGGTCGAGTCTGCGGAGAGGATTCGGCTCGGCCGAGTGCTTGACCAAGGCGCGGCCGGTGTCATGCTGCCGCGACTCGATACAGCGACAGAGGTTGCGACGGCGATACGACATCTGCGCTATCCGCCCGAGGGGGATCGCGGTGTGGCCACCTACAACCGTGCATGCCGCTTCGGCCTCGACCCAGCCGCCCTGGATCGCGCCAATACCGAAGTCCTCGCAGTCGTCCAGATTGAGTCGACCCGGGCGGTCGAGCAAGTGACAGAGATCGCCGCACTGGACGGAGTCGATGTCTTGTTCGTCGGCCCGCGAGACCTAAGCCACGACCTGGGGGTTCCCGGCGACACGCAGGCGCCCAGCTACCTGGACGCTCTCGACCGGGTACGCAGCGCGGCGCAGCAGTTCGGCAAAAGCTGTGGGCTGCTGGTCCCAAATGGAGCAGCAGCGGCGGAGAAGCAGGCACAGGGCTGGACGTTCGTAGCCGTCGGCTCCGACTCCACGGTATTGGCGGCCGCCCTCACAGCGGAGCTCGCCAGCGCCCGCACAGGAGATCAGTCATGACCAGTACGAAGGACGGCACCGTCCGGGAGATTGGCGTCGGTCTGATCAGCGTCGGCTGGATGGGCAAGCTGCACACTCGGGCGTACCAGGCCCTTCCAACCGTCTACCCCGAGTTGCGCCTGCGGCCTCATCTCGTGCATGCAGTGGATACTGCGCCGGATCGAGCGAAGTACGCCCGGGAGGTTCTGGGATATGCCAAGGCGAGCACGGACTACCGGGATGTTCTCGCTGACCCGGACGTCGATGTCGTCTCGATCTGCGCGCCCACTGGCCTGCATCGGGAAATCGGCGTTGCAGCCGCCGACGCCGGCAAACCGTTTTGGATCGAGAAGCCGGTCGGACGGGATGCGAAGGAGGCGGCCGACGTGGCCGCGGCCGCCAGCAAGAGTAACGTCGTCACGTCGGTCGGCTACAACTACCGCCATGCCCCGGCAGTGGAGCGCGTACGCGAACTCGTCGCGAACGGTGACCTCGGCCGCATCACCAATGTCCGCGCGGTCTTCTTCAACAGCTATGCCTCCGAGCCGAAGGGCGCATTGTCGTGGCGGTTCATCCGCGACCTCGCCGGCTTCGGGGCCCTCGGTGACTTGTTGAGCCACGTCGTCGACCTCGTGCAGTACCTGCTCGGGCCGATCAGCGAGGTGAGTGCGCTGACGAGCACGGTCTACACCGACCGGCCGATTCTGCCCATGGGTTCTGGCACGCACTTTGCCGTCATCGAGGACGGCGAGCTGGGAACAGTGGAGAACGACGACTACGCCGCGGCGCTGGTGCGCTTCGCACCCGACGCTCGGGCGGCGGGCGCGGTGGGCACGCTCGAGGCATCCCGGGTCATCGTCGGACCCGAGTGTGACCTCAGCTTCGAGATATATGGCACCGAAGGCTCGGCGACCTGGAACTTCGAGCAGATGAACGAATTGCGGGTTTGCCTGGGTCGCGGTGGCCCGCACCACGGCTACACCACCGTGCTCGGCAACTCCCACTTCGGCGACTATGCACACTTTCAGCCAGGTCCTGCCAACAGCATGGGCTACGACGATCTGAAGGTCATCGAGGCGAAGAAGTTCCTTGTTGCGGTGACCGGTGGCGAGCGTCGTAACTCCACGGTCGACGATGCCCATCATGTGGCCGAGGTCATTGCGGCCGCCGCCGCGTCGAGCGAGAGCGGCGCCTGGCAGCAAGTCCCAGCGGTGCCAGCTGCCACTTTCGGCGGTGACCCGGCAACCGCCGCACCGGCGAACGGGTGAGGGAGGCCATGGCCGTCGACCGTCCGGTGGTTGTGGCGCTTGGGCCCATGGATCCGGCGCTGGTCACAGGTGTCCTCGGCGATGAAATTGCGTTCGTCGCCGATCCAAGCGAACAGGACATCGCCAACGCCGCCGGTGCGATCGCCCGTGCCGACGCGGTCGTCGACGCCGAGTTTCTCACGCGCGCCCCACGGCTGCGCGTCATCGCGCGCACCGGCGTCGGTGTCGACCACGTCGATCTGTCGGCAGCCACGGTACGAGGCATTCCGGTGGTTGTCACGCCAGGCAGTGGAACCAGAGCTGTAGCCGAGGGCGTATTCGCGCTGGCCCTGCATCTCGTCAAGCGATTGCAGCCGTTTACCGATCTCGTCCGGCACGGCCGGTGGGCGGATCGCGGTCAGGTTTCCATGGGTGACCTGGATGGCGCCACGATCGGCATCATCGGCTATGGACGGATCGGGCGGCGGGTCGGCGAGCTCGCCACAGCGTTCGGGATGCGTCTGTTGGCGTACGACCCTTTCAGCACGCCGCCGCTGGAGATCGCATCTGCTGACGTGTTCGAGCTCGCCTCTGCAAGCGACGTCCTGACACTGCACGTGCCGCTGACCGAAGAAACCCATTACCTGGTGGATGAGGCATTGCTGAATCGCATACGGCCAGGAACGATTCTGATCAACTGCGGTCGCGGCGGGTTGGTTGACCTCGACGCGGCCCTCGCGGCGCTGGAGTCCGGGCGGCTCGCCGGTGTGGGACTCGATGTGTTCGAGAACGAACCGCCGGTGCACCACGCCTTGTTCGATCACGATGACGTGGTACTCACCCCGCACCTGATGGGAATGACGCGTGGCGCCGCGGCTGCCACCTTCGTCGACGCAGCGCGCGGCATCGTCGATGTGCTTGCCGGTCGCCGGCCGGCCGCGGTGGCAAATCCCGAATGGGTCGACGTGGTGCGGATCGAGGAAGTGCGGATCAGATGACCACGGATCACATTGCCCGTCCAGAGGACAAAATCGCAGGCGCACCAATCTCCTGGGGTGTGTGCGAAGTGCCGGGCTGGGGCTACCAGCTGGGTCCTGAGCGGGTGCTCAAGGAGATGCGTGAGGTGGGCCTGCTGGCGACCGAGCTAGGACCCGAGGGCTTCTTGCCGAGCGAGCCGGCGGCGATGGCCAGGGTGTTATCCGAGCATGGGCTGCAAGCTGTTGGCGGGTTCACACCTCTGCTCTTGCATGTGCCGGAACACGACCCTGTTCCTGAAGTAGACCGCATCATCGACGGCTATGTCGCCTCCGGAGCACGAGTCCTCGTGTTGTCAGCCGTTACCGGCTCGGCCGGTTATGACAGGCGGCCGCAGCTCGACGAGGCGGGATGGAAGCGACTGCTCTCCAACCTTGATCGGGTGGCCACGCTGGCCGCCGATAGAGGTGTCCGGGCGGTGCTACACCCACACGTCGGAACCATGATCGAGACAGGAGACGACGTACAGCAGGTGGTCGACGGCTCGTCGATCTCCTTGTGCCTGGACACCGGCCATCTCCTCATTGGGGGGACGGATCCTGCCGAGCTGGCACGACAAGCTCCGGAGCGGATCGCACATCTGCACTTGAAAGACGTCGACTCGACGATTGCGGCGAGGGTGCAGTCCGGTCAGCTCACCTACAGCGAGGCCGTAAAACTCCGAATGTATCGGCCACTGGGTCAAGGCGATGTCGATGTGCCTGCCATCGTCGGGCACCTACGTGCGCACGGTTACAACGGCTGGTACACCCTCGAACAGGACACGATCCTCACCGAAGAACCTAGAGACGAAGGACCTGTCGCGGACGTACGGAGCAGTGCCGAATATCTTCGGACGGTATTCGGTCACTCGGCAGCGGTTCCCGGTGTGAAGATCATGCCTCGCAGGCCTTAGATCGCACCGACTCCCGGGTGGTCGTTTCCAGCGTCTGCTCTCGATGTTGGCGCATGGGCCGCCGTGCAGCCCTGGATCCTGCCAGGGCTCCTCCGATCCGCAATCTCGGCTCCCTGGATTACACGCAAGCTCCCAGAAGCCCCAGCGACCTACCTCGCGATGGCAGTGCGATGTCGCCTCAAGGCGCCAAGTTCTCTCGCCACATCTCCTGCAATGTGTCGGGCATCCATGCCGACCTCGTGCAGCAGCCCAGAGATTGGGATGCGTATTCCGATGAAATGGAGACGCGGTTGCGGGCCTGGAATACCGTGCTCTCCGATCGCTGTGAGGTGGCCGACGAGCGGCGCGAGCCCAGGGTGGTAGCCGGTGGCCGCCACGACGGCGTCCGGAGACACGCGTGATCCATCGGCCAGCACCACTGCCCGGCCATCGAGTGCGGTAACCCCAGGCACCACCTCGATGACTCCATTGCGTACGGCATCTATGAAACCGACATCGAAGACGGGCACGGTGCCGGTACGCCGGAACTGTGAAAATGGCGCGCGTGGCCGCGGCAGCCCGAAGGCACTCAAGTCCGGGATGGTCGCTCGTCGCAGCCCAAGAACAAGTGGGTCCAGCAGCCGGGGCGGCAGCCGACGGAATACGATCGCAAGCAGCTGGATGGGGAAACCCTTCACGTCGCGCCGCAGAATATTCGGCGGCGTGCGTACCGCAATCCGCACCCGTCGGGCGCCGCCTTCGGCAAGATCGACGGCAATCTCGGTGCCGCTGTTGCCCGCACCAACAATCAGCACGTCCTGGTCGCGATACGGCCGTGGATTGCGGTAATCCACCGCATGAACCAGCGGCCCATCGAATGTGCCAGGCCATCGCGGCAAATGTGGAAGGCGGGTATACCCGGTGGCCACCATGACCACCCGCGCGGGAATCGTGCCAGCGGTCGTGCGGACACTCCAGCTGCCGTCATCGCGGTCAATGCGGGTGGCCTCAATCCCGAACCGCGGCTCGAGCCGATGGTGAGCCGCATACTGCTCCAGGTATTGCACGAACTGGTCACGTGCCACCCACCGGCCGAAGTCACTTGGAATCCGGTAGCCCGGAAGATGCGACAGCGAGCGGATGGTGTGCAGGTGCAGACGGTCGTAGCGGCCGCGCCACGACTCCCCCACACGCCCACGCTCGATGATGGTGGCGTCTATGCCACGCGCCCGTAATGTCGCCGCAGCCGCCAGTCCAGCGGGACCAGCGCCGACGATGACGACATCATCCACGCGCACAGGCTACTGCTGATATGACGACCTATAGGTCAAGATCTGCTGTGGCCCGGGAGTTCCTGGGGATGCCGCCGAGCCGTTCGGAGTTGTGGACGAACAGGGCGCATCCATCAGGGATCCACTGGCGCAGCTGCGTCGTCGCCATCGCCGGTCTCGCGCTTGTCCGCGGTTTCAGACGGGTCTGATCACAGGCTTGGCCCGTCAGGCCGGGCGGCATCGCCGTCGATCTTTGGGAGGCTAACGCTTGTGGCCGTCCGGTACATGTCCCGGTGCCGGCGTCCACCGCTGCCGTACCTCGTCAGCCCATGTGACAGCACGACCTCGGCGTCGCACCGCTGCGATCCGTCTCGGCTATCTGGTTTACACAGCCCGGAGCTCCGCAGTACGTTCGATCCCAGTTGCCGGAAGCGCCTACACCGACGCTACGCGACGCTCGGCGAGATCGTGGCCTGGATCATCGGATGGGACCTGATCCTCGAATACGGGGTATCCGTGGCCGCGATCGCGGTCGGCTGGGGTGCCAACCTGATGTCCGAAGCGCTCGAAGCGGGCGCGGGATTGCCCTGGGCGGCGTCACTCACGGCGTTTGGCGCCTTGGTGGCGATCACCAGCGTGCTGCTCGTCATCCTGTACGGCCAAACACGGATCTTCTTCGCGATGGCCCGGGACGGGCTGGTGCCGGAATCGTGGGCGGAGGTAAACCCGCGGACGGGAACGCCGGTCAAGCTAACCATCGGGTTCGGCATCTTCGACGGCCCTGGTCGCCGCGTTGGTACCGCTCGGGGCGATCGTCGAGATGGTCAACATCGGGACGCTGTTTGCGTTTGTCCTCGTCAACGCCGGGGTCATGATCCTGCGCCGGACCAGGCCCCGAGATGCCGCGGCCGTTCAAGGTGCCGGTTCCCTACATCTGGTGCCCGATCGGTATCCTCCTCTGCATCTACCTGACCTTGGGCCTGCCGTTGGCGACCTACATCCGGTTCGTCGTTTGGCTTGCCGTCGGGATCGTGATCTACCTGCTGTACGGGTACTCGCACTCCCGGCTACGGCACCACTACCGCGATGCTCCGGACCTGCCGGACATCGAGCCCGACGCCGAAGCTCCGGAGACGCCGACGCCGGAGGCTCGTTAGAGGCGCACCATGGCCAGCCGCGTTGTCATCGCGTACGACGGCTCCGTGGCCAGCGAGGACGCGGTCGCGTTCGGGCTGACCTGGTGCCGATCCGCTGGCGACGTCCCCATCATCGCCACCGTGTATCCCGAGGAGCACCCGCTAGGCGCCGGGCGCGTCGATGTCGAGTGGGCCACTTACGTGCGGGAACAAGCCGAGATCATCCAGGACAAGGCCCGGGCAGCTGTCGGTGACGGGGCGCTCTATCGCAGCGTCGCGTCGACATCAGCGGCGCACGGCTTGGCTGATCTCGCCGAGGACGTCGAGGCGGTCATGGTGATCGTAGGCAGGACGGAGGAGACCGGTCTCACCCGGACGTTACTGGGCAGCACCACTGAGCGGCTGCTGCACGGCGCGACGGCGCCGGTCACGGTTGTGCCACTGGGGTGGCGGCAGTCAGCATCTGATCGGATCTCCCGCATCGGAGTGGCCTACATAGACACTCGGGACGGCCGCGAGGCGTTGCGTATGGCGGTAAGCGTTGCCCTGCGAATCCCGGCCCAGCTGACGCTCTACACAGTTTTTGGTCAGTCGTCGGAGCGCTACTCCTACCTGGTCGGCAGGACGGACGAGCAGGCGTTCTTGGACAAGGTGCGCGAGACCTTCGGCAAAGCTCTGGAGTTTGCTGCGGCAGGCGTGCCGCCAGAGCTCGAGCCGCGGACGGTCCTTCTCGAGGGAGCGGTCGTGGAGTCGTTGGCCGCCTTGGGCCCGGACGACGTCGACCTGCTCGTCTGTGGCTCCCGAGGCTATGGCCCAGCCCGCCGGGTTCTGCTCGGGGGTGTCTCGTCGCGGCTGATCCGACGCGCCCGGCTGCCGGTAGCGGTCGTGCCGCGTGCCGCGACCGTGTACGCGGAATAGTTGCCGGACCGTCGTACAGGATCCCGAACGGCTAACGTGCCACCGAGAATGCGGTCCGGAAGCGTTCAAGTGCGAGTTCGCTGTCGACCGAAGCCCAGGCCTCGAGCCCAACGGTTCCTTCGTAGCCGATCTCGTTTAGCGCCTGGGCGATGCGGGGATAGTTGATCTCCCCTGTCCCAGGCTCGCAACGGCCCGGAACGTCGGCAACCTGGACTTCGCCAATGTACGGCGCGCAGGTCTTGATCAGCTCAACGAGGTTCCCCTCTCCGATCTGAGCATGGTAGAGGTCCAGCATCAGCCGCAGATGCGGGCTGTCCACGGCTGCGACCAACGCGAGCGTGTCGGCAGCCTTTGCGAACGGCGTACCAGGATGATCAACAGCGGTGTTGAGATTCTCCAGACAGAAGATCACTCCCTCGCGCTGGCCGAGTTCCGCGATCCGAGCCAGGGTGTGTTCTGCCTTCAGCCACATGTCCCCGGTGATCACCTCGACCGGCTTGATGGGCAGACCCTTGCTGTCCAAACCAGTGCCATGCAGGTTGAGCCGCGGAATGCCTAGCTTTGCGGCGACGGGGATGGATTGCTCCGCTGTGACGAGCAGCTCTTCGGCCCCGTCCGGGTCGATGAGATCGCCGGTCACATAGCCAGTCATCGAGGAGAATTGGGCTCCTGTCGAAGCGAGACCATCGATGTCGTGTCTGGTCCAATCCCAGATCTCCACTTGGAAGCCAAGATCGTCGATGCGCCGCACTCGTTCGGTGATCGGCAGCTCGGTGAAGATCATCTCCGCACAGGCGGCAAGGCTGAAATCGGCCATCATCGCATCAACCTAGCGGTCATGAGACCCGCTCGGCGGCGAGCTCATCGGCAAGCAGGTGTGCGAAAACGGCGGTCGTCGTCGTGTGATTGCCCACGAAGTCCGGTGGTCGGCCCATCGAGTCGCGGCTGGCGCGGATGTAGTCGTCACTTTCCGGCCGCGGCTTGATATGGAGGAACATCGGCAGCGCATACCGCAGGCAGATGAACGCGACCAGCAGCCTGGCGATGCGACCGTTCCCGTTGGCGAAGGGGTGGACCCGCAGGAATTCACCGTGGGCGAGCGCAGCAAAGCTGATCACTTCGAGTATCTGGTCGGCGGTCGCAGGTGTCTTTCCGATAGGCAGTCGTGCATCGAGTTCGGCGAAGACGGCGTGGAGACCGGCAAGCACCGCGTTCATCTCGTCGCCAACTCTCCGCGCCCAGACGCCCATCTTTTCCAGATTGCCGTCCTTGAGGCGTGCTCCGAGGCCGACCTCGTAGTCGACGAGCTCCTTGACGGTCGGGTCCCCGCGGAAGTGTCCGACGTAGCCGGCGACCGGTACGTCGCAGCCGGCGTACAGCCGCGCATGCCAGCGACAAAGTTCTTCGCGCGTTGGCAGGATCCGCTCAGCCGCGACAGCCTCTAGCTCGATGATCAACTGGGCCGCATTGCCCTGAATGAGGGAAAGATTCCTCGGGTCGTCTTCTTGCCACGACGGAGCAGTCATGCGAGCTCAGTGCGTGCCGATCTGTAGATCGTTGTTACGTCCCGGGCGGCTGGAGCACGGTCGACCGCGACGCTATCGACTGCGGCTGTACGCGACGTCAGGCGGGCTTGAACCGGCTCAAGAAGACCCTCGCCGGCGACGAAAGTCTCCAGACCGCGGGCTTGGATACGCTCGTACTGCTCCTGGGTCAGCTCGGCCAACCGATCGGCGGCGGCCCGTAGATCCTCACTCAGCATCGCTCCCCGGGCGACAACCTCGTGTTCGATCGCCTGCTCAATCAGCTCGTTCTGGCTGATGCCTAATCGGGAGGCAACTTCAGCGGTCAGCGTACGGAGCCTCTCGTTACGCCAACGCAGTGGAAAGACAGCTCGCGAAGCCATGCCTCCAGCATGATGCGATTCGTCGTGATGTCAAGCCGAGCATGTGACATCACAGGATTAGTCGGCTTCGCATGATGCCATCATCCACTGATCGATCAGCGCGACTATCCAGTCAATAGCTGCCGAGCCATCACGATCCGCTGGATCTGATTAGTGCCCTCATAGATCTGGGTGATCTTCGCGTCCCGCATCATGCGCTCAACAGGGTAGTCCTTGGTGTAGCCGTAGCCACCGAGCAACTGCACCGCATCGGTCGTGATCTCCATCGCAACATCGGAGGCGAAACACTTCGCCGCAGCCCCGAAGAATGTCAGGTCGGCGTCGCCCCGCTCGGACTTGGCAGCTGCGGCGTACGTGAGCTGGCGCGCAGCCTCCAGCTTCATGCCCATGTCGGCGAGCATGAACTGCAAGCCCTGGAACTCAGCAAGTGCCTTGCCGAACTGCTTGCGCTGCTTGACATAACCGAGGGCGTAGTCCAGGGCACCCTGTGCGATGCCCACCGCCTGTGCCGCGATGGTGACCCGCGTGTGGTCCAGTGTGCGCATCGCCGTCTCGAAGCCGGTTCCCTCCGCGCCGATCATCCGCGACTCTGGGACGCGTACGCCGTCCAGGTACATCTCGCAGGTCGGAGAACCCTTGATGCCCAGCTTCTTCTCCGGAGCGCCGAATGACACCCCGACATCGGACTTCTCAACAACAAATGCGCTGATGCCCTTGGAGCGAGCGTCTGGATCGGTCACCACGAACACCGTGTAGAAGTCCGACAGCCCAGCATTGGTGATCCAACGCTTGACGCCGTTCAGGACGAAGTGATCACTGTCGCGTACGGCGCGGGTCAGCATGCTCGCGGCATCGGAGCCGGACTCAGGCTCTGACAGGCAATAGGACGCCATCGCCTCGCCGCGCGCGATCGGTGGTAGGTAGGCCCGCTTGATGTCTTCTGATCCGGCGAGCAGCCATGGCATCGTCGCCAGCTTGTTGACAGCCGGGATGAGCGAGGTGGCGGCGCAGGCGCGAGCAACCTCCTCGATGACGATCGCCGTCGCTAACGCGTCAGCACCGACGCCTGAGTATTCCTCGGGAATGTGCGGTGCATGGAAATCCGCGGACACGAGCGCTTCGAAGGATGCCTTCGGAAACTCCGACAATTCATCGGCCTCAGCCGCGTTCGGAGCGACCTTCTCCTCGCACACCTCGCGAATCGCCGCACGGAAAGCCTCGTGCTCCTCAGTGGGTCGGTAAGTATCCGCAAAGTCACTCACCCCGTTTATTGTGCCCGCTCGCGCATCGCGCTTGGAGCCGCCGCCGCGCTCGAGTGTGGCTCGAAACCTACGTGTACGCAGCTTCTTGACGGTCTGCATAGGTTGCAACCCGTGCAGACCGTCAGCAACCTATGTCTACGTAGGAATCCGACAAGGGCGCTTTGATCAGACCGTTCGGGCTAGCGGATCCCAATCATCCGGGAGCAGCAGTGGCTTGTCGACCGAGCTTGCGACGTCGACGAAGGCGCGCGATTCCACCGACTCTGCGATCGCGATCATCGTGTCAAGGACGTGATAAGCCAGCAGCCCTTGGGCGCGATGCGGTCTGCCCTCGCGGAGAGCGCGAGCCATGTCCAGCACTCCCGTACCGCGGAACGACTTCGCCGTCGTCTTGGCCACTGTCTCCCAGCCCTCACCGTCACGCCGTCTCACGGCGATCTCGCCGTCAAAGTAGTTGGGATCGGGAAACAGCATCGTTGCCTCCGTGCCGTTGACCTCCAGCAGGGTACGAGGAAGCGCCGAATCGAAAGAGAAGATTGCCTGAGCCGACTGACCAGACTCGAATTGAACCAGCGCACTCACATGGCTTGGCACCCTGACATCAAACTCCTCTCCTGCCATCGGCCCTGAGCCGATCACCCGCCGTTCCCGCGCCTTCGAACCAAGAGCAGCCACCGAGGAGACTGGCCCGAAGACCTGAACCAGCGCCGTGAGGTAGTACGGCCCAAGATCAAAAAGTGGCCCGGCTCCCGCCGCATACAGGAACGCTGGGTTCGGATGCCACGACTCCGGCCCAGGCAACTGCAGCAACGCCAGGCCCGTCAGCGGCGTCCCGATCATGCCCTGCTCGGTAAGCCGGCACGCTGTCTGCAACCCCGGACCAAGGAAGGTGTCCGGGGCACATCCAACCAGCAGCCCAGCCGCGTCGGCGTCGTTGAGCAGGCGGTGGCCACTGAAACGATCGAGGGTGAGGGGCTTCTCGTTCCAGACGTGTTTGCCGGCCGCGACCGCCTGACTCGCCACCTCGGCGTGCGCTGCCGGAATGGTGAGGTTCACCACAATCTCCACACCCGGTTCGTTCAGCACGGCGGCGACATCTCCCGCGACAGGGACGTCGTACTTATCGGCCTTTTCCTGAGCAGCATCGGTAACTATGTCGCCGATCGCCAGCACCTCGGTGTCGGCAAACTTTGTGAGGTTCTCCAGATAGGTGTCGCTGATCGTGCCGGCGCCAATCACCCCAATCCCGACCGGGCCAGCCATGATCAAGCTCGCCCGGCGAGCAGGAACTCGCGGCCTGCGCGTACGGCCTCGAGCAGGTCGGTCTCGGAGTCGTCCAGCTCAAGGACGCGGAGCGCGTCCGGAGCTGCGGCAATGATGTCCCACACCGGCAACGCGCCCGTTCCCAGGGGGACTTGTTTGCTCGTATCGAGGCTCCCGTCGCCGTCCTTGAGGTGCAAGGCGTCGACCCGATCACCGAGACGGGTGATCAAGGCTGGCACGTCGGCACCGCCGGCGTACGCCCAGTAGGTGTCCACCTCCAGCACGACCTCAGGGGCTAGCCGATCCGCCAGCACCTCCAGCCCATGGACTCCGGCGATCTTGGATTCCAGCTCGAAGTGATGGTTGTGGTAGCCGACGCGGAGACCATAATCAGCCGCCCTGCTTGCTGCAGCATTGAGCTCGGATGCAACCTCGCTGATATCGGCCTCCGATTGCCAGCGGGCCGGATCCACATACGGCTCAATGACGGTCTGGATGCCGAGTTCGGCTGCCAGCGAAAAGATCGCATCCTGATCTTCACCCAGCAAGTGCATGTGCGTCGTCGGCGCGGTCAGGCCATTGCGGGCCAGCCCGTTCCGCAGTTCGTCCGCGAAGCTGAGGAGCGCGAACGGCTCGACTTGGGTGAAGCCGAAGGCTGCGAGCTTCCCCAAAGTGCCGTCGAAATCCTCCGCGAGGGCATCCCGCACCGTGTAGAGCTGGACAGACAGCTCAGACATTGATCACATCCTTTCTGACGATTGGTCACTCTACGTGTGCTCGCCGAGGAGTTGCCGGGCGAGTATTGTGCCACCGGCAGTGGCAACCGGAAATACCACGACCCCCACGAAGGGAATGGCGAGGAGCAGAAAGGTCGGCACTGCGAAGCCGAGGACTCGAAGTCGCCGCACCCGCATCGCAGCACGCCGATCTGAAAGCCGGAGCAGCCCGCGGCGTTCGAAGGGCGCGCCGACCAGTTCGATACCGAGCATCCAGCCGCCGAAGATCGCCGAGAGTACCGGCACGACAGTCTGTCCGACGACCGGCACGAATCCGGTTGCGAACAGCATCAGCGCCCCGAGTATGGCCACCGCGATAAGCGCAAAAGCTTGCCGCAACGCCCGTGCCAGGCCGCGCGCCACGTTTTCGTCGAGCTCAGGTACGTCACCGAACTCTCGCTCGACGGACTCGGACAGCTTGTCGTAGAGGGGCGATCCGAGGGCCAGGGTCAGTGTGGTGAAGGAGATCACCATGATCAGCACGGCACCCGCGACTACTGCGCTGCCGATGAGCACCCGAATGGTGGTCGCCAGGCCACGAGCCCAGCCGTCGGTAAACGGTGTGAGCCACTCGACAAGCGGCTCGAGCTGGGTGATCAACGCAATCAGCAGCCCGGTGAAGATCACCGAAGTGATCGCGGGGGGGATCGCCCCGAGCAGAAACATCCGGGGGCGCCGCGTTATGAGACTCAAACCCCTCGTCAGCAACCTTGCACCGGTTGCCAACTCTCCCACCGCTGACAGCACCATCAACCGAGCCCGCTGACCTGGTTCTGCGCGTCTGCCCGGACGGCGGCGCCCTTGGTCTCTGCCGCCTGCCGAAGGCGATCTTGGAAATCAACCATCTGCTGACGCAGCTCGGGATCGCTGGCCGCGAGAATGCGTACCGCCAGAAGTCCGGCGTTGCGGGCATTGCCGATGGCGACAGTTGCCACAGGCACGCCGGCGGGCATCTGCACGATCGACAGCAGGGAATCGATACCGTCGAGATACTTCAGCGGTACCGGTACCCCGATCACCGGCAGCGGGGTGACAGCTGCCAGCATGCCCGGCAGGTGCGCCGCGCCACCCGCTCCCGCGATGATCACTTCCAATCCGCGACTGTGAGCCCTACGCCCGTAGTTGATCATCGCGTCGGCCATCCGGTGCGCTGAGACCACATCGGCCTCGAAGGCCACGCTGAACTCGTGCAGCGCCACCCCGGCGGCACTCATGACCGGCCAGTCCGAATCCGAACCCATCACTATCCCGACCCGTGGCCGAGGGGCGTCTTCAGGCATTGGGATCTCCCATCAAGTAGGCCGCGGCGTGCAGCGCCCGTTTGCGTGTTTCATCAAGATCATCTCCGAACGTCGTGACATGACCCACCTTGCGGCCGGGGCGTATCTGCTTGCCGTACAGCTGCACTCGCAATCGCCGGTCCCGGGCAAAGCAGTGCAGCAGCGCCGACGGCAAGTCCTCGATGCTCCCGCCGAACACATTGGCCATCGCGGCCCACTTCACCTTGCTGCTCGGGTCTCCGAGCGGTAAGTCGAGCACGGCACGCAGGTGATTCTCGAACTGTGAGGTGTGAGCCCCATCGATGGTCCAGTGGCCGGTGTTGTGCGGCCGCATGGCGAGCTCGTTGACCACGACTGATCCGTCAGCACGCTGCATCAGCTCGACCGCGAGCACTCCCACAACCCCCAACTCGTGAGCGATCATCAGCGCCAGCTGCTGCGCCGCGGTAGCTTGCTCATCCACGAGGCCAGGTGCAGGTGTGATGGTCTCCACGCAGATGCCGTTTCGCTGCACGGATTCCGAGATCGGATACGCGGCCGCCTGCCCGGACGGCGAGCGGACGACCAGAGCGCTCAACTCCCGGGCGAAATCCACGAACTCCTCGCCAATGATCTGTACGCCGTCGGTCGATTCCGTGAATGGCTCGCCCGCCTCGGCGGCGGAATCGAGCCGCCAGACCCCCTTGCCGTCATACCCGCCACGGGACGCCTTCGCCATGATCGGCCAGCCCAGCTCGTCGCCCAAGGCGGCCAATGCCGCTTCGTCGGCTACCACCCGACTGATGGGACAGGGAGCACCGAGGGCGGTCAGTCGATCACGCATGATCGCCTTGTCCTGGGCATGGATGAGCGCCGCCGGCCCTGGCCGAACCACTACTCCGGCCGACTCAAGATCCCGAAGCAGTCCGGTGGGTACATGCTCGTGGTCGAAGGTCACGACATCACACCCCGCTGCAAAGGCCCGCACGGTAGCCGGATCGGTGTAATCGCCGACCGTGACCTCATGCACGACGGCGGCAGCAGAGGTGTCGGGGCCCTCAGCGAGCAGCCGCACGTTGATCCCCAGACCGATTGATGCGGCGTGCATCATCCGAGCAAGCTGGCCACCGCCGATGATGCCTACGGTGAAGGTCCGGCCACTACTGTCGTGCATTCGAAGTCCCTTGTCGGTAGTCCCATAGCGGTGTTCTTTGGACGAGAACGCAGCGGGTCGCCGCCTGGGCGGCGCGCATACGTCAAGCGACTTCGGATGCTCGGCACTACCCACCCGCGGAAGCGTACCGCTCACTGCAGCCTGAAGATCACCGAACGCTGCACGATGAAGTTGACGGTGGTGGCGACCCCTTGGGCGATCACGAACGCGATGATCTGAACCGTGAGCCGGCTCAGGCCCTGAGCGGTGAGCACAGTGAAGAGCACGCTGAACAGGCCGACCTGCAGGGCGAAGGTCACCGCGTACAAGACCACGACTGCGATGAATCGGCGAGTCGAGGGCGAAGCCCGGAAGGTCCAGCGCCGGTTGATCAGATATGCCGTTGTGGTTCCGGCTATGAAGGAGATCGCCTTCGCCGATGTGTGCCCCAGGCCCAGAGCCATCAAGATCACCAGAAGTCCGAAGTCGACGATCGCCGAGAAACCACCGGTGATGATGAACCGGGTGAGCTGGGCGTGCAGCGGGAGAACGCTCTCACGTTCATCCACCGGAAGCTCGACCGGCTGCGGGAACTGGTGGGGGTGTTCGGTCATCAGCCGCTTTCCCGCCAGCTTGGCCAACGCGGAGACCGGTGCATGTTGAAGGCCTCGACGCCCTCCACGCGGTCCGCGGAGAACGCCGCTTCTTCCCACGCCCGACTCTCGATCTCCAAGCCGCTCACGAGGTCGACGTCGAGGCCCTGCCGGAGCGCACGCTTGGCCGCACGCAGGCTGATCGGCGATTTGGTCGCGATGTCCTCGGCGAGCTCAACTGCTTCAGTACGAGCCGCGCCTTCGGGGACGAGTCGATCGGCAAGCCCGATCCTCAGTGCTTCCTCGGCTCCAACCCTCCGTCCGGTCAGTAGCAGATCGGCGGCCCGGTTCAACCCAATGCGTCTCGGAAGCAGCTGGGTGCCGCCCTCGCCTGGAATCAGGCCAAGCCCGACTTCAGGGAGTCCGAAAGTTGCAGTCGCGGATGCAATGATCAGGTCGCAGCACAACGCCAGTTCACAACCACCTCCCATTGCGAATCCCTCGACAGCCGCGATCACTGGGACAGGCAACGCGCGCAGTGCCCCGAAGGCTTGCTGAAACACCGGCCGCTGGCGGCGAAGATCATCGTTGTCGAAGCGACGACGCTCCTTGAGATCAGCCCCTACGCAGAAGGCCTTGTCAAGAGCAGTCGAGATGATCACGACGCTCACCTGATCATCGGCGGCAAGCTGATCCACCGCCTCCCCCAGGCGTCGGACCTGATTGGTGGACAAGGCGTTCATGGCCTCGGGGCGGTTCATGATCACCTCGGCGACGTGTGCCGAGGGTCGCCCGATCTCGACGGTCATGAGCGAGGAGCAGGCGGGTTCTGAGTGCCCTGGGGGCCGAACAGTAGCTGGGTGATCTCGCGACTCACGTGCTCAACATTGGGCACATCCCGCAGCACGACCATGCCGTCCTCGGCGGCAGTCTGGACATTGAGCGAGCCACAACCGAGAATCCGATCCATCAGGCTGCGCTCGTAGGACACCTCATTGATCCGGTTCAGAGGGAGATCCTTGCCGACCTTGTTGAGGATGCCGCTGCGTGTAATCAGCCGCCGGTTGGTAATTGTGTACGTGGTCGTCCGCCAGCGCAGGAACGGCAGCAGCACCAGCCAGATGGCCAGCACCACACCGAGCACTGCGATTGCGAGCTGGCCGATCGGGCGGGCCTCGCGCGGGATCAAGGCCGCTCCGGCACCGACCGCGGCAGCGATCAGGACGAAAGCCAGCGCAGGCAAAATCATCGCCTTGACGTGGGTCCTGGTATGGATGACCACGTGCTCGTCGGCACTGAGCAGTTTCGCCGGGAGAGCCACGCCCTCAATGCTGACACACGCACACCACCAGGACAGTGGATGAACGACTAGGACTGGAGATGAACGACGTCACCGGCACCGTATGCGCCCGACCCTGAGCTGGTCCGGACGACGAGTCGGCCGTATTCATCTATGCGGTCGGCGATTCCCTCCACGTTCCGCTCCGCGCTCAACAGCACCTGAACCCGGCGGCCGATCGTGTCGCATCGCTCCGCATAGGAGGCGGCCAGGGAGGCGTCATTTCCGGCCTGCGCCTCCCATCGGCCATAGAGGAGTTCGAATGCGGCCAGCACGGTGGCAATGACCGCCGTGCGCGATGGCGGCACCTTCCCCAGCTCGCGAGCGGCGATTGCAAGTGACGTGGCACTCGGCACCGGCAGTTGGTCCTCATCGAGGCTGACGTTGACACCGATACCAACCACACAGGCCGGGCCCTGGGAGGTGTCGACTCGCTCGGAGAGGATGCCACAGACCTTGCGGCCGGCAACCAGCACATCGTTGGGCCACTTGAGCACTGCGGGCAGGTTCGTTGCGCGACGCACGCCGTCGGAGACCGCGAGGCCCGCTAGCAATGACAACCAGCTCCAGCGGCTCGGATCGATACCGTCTGGCCGCACCAGGATGGACATCGCAATGCCCGATCCTGCTGGCGCGGTCCAGGTGCGGCCCTGCCGGCCGCGACCGGCCGACTGGTAGTCAGTGATCAGGACGGTGCCCGGGGCTTCGCCCTGCCTGGCCCGAACCGCCAGATCGGCGTTCGTCGAGCCGGTCTCCGCCACCAGATCGACCCTCTGCCAGAACCCACCAGGCCTTATCAGCTCCTGCCGGAGCTCCGCGAGGTCAATCACGTCATCGGTCGGCATATCCGGGACCCTAGCCGTGCCCATCTGGCGCCATGCACGAGAGGCTTCGTTACTGGTTAGAGTCCGGTTCATGAATCGTACGATTCCAGCGCCCGACATCCACACCACGGCCGGCAAGCTGGCCGACTTGGACCGCAGGATGTTGGAAGCGGTCCACGCGGGATCAGCAGCCGCCGTCGAGAAGCAGCACGCCAGAGGGAAGAAGACAGCCCGTGAGCGGGTCATGACGTTGCTGGATACGAACTCATTCACCGAGCTGGACGAATTCGCCAGACATCGCTCGACCTCCTTCGGCATGGAGATGCGGCGACCTTACGGTGACGGGGTGATCACCGGCTTCGGCACCATCGAGGGACGGCCGGTATGCGTATTCAGCCAGGATGTGACCGTCTTCGGGGGCAGCCTGGGCCAGGTGTACGGAGAGAAGATTGTCAAGATCATCGACTTTGCGCTGAAAACGGGCTGTCCGATCATCGGTCTCAACGAGGGCGGTGGTGCTCGCATTCAGGAAGGCGTTGTCTCGCTGGGTCTCTATGGGGAGATCTTCCGGCGGAATACGCATGCCTCTGGAGTCATTCCGCAGATCTCACTGATCATGGGCGCGGCCGCTGGCGGCCACGTCTACTCCCCTGCCCTGACCGACTTCGTCGTCATGGTGGACCAGACCTCGCAAATGTTCATCACCGGCCCCGACGTGATCAAGACTGTGACCGGCGAGGACGTCTCCATGGAGGAGCTGGGTGGCGGGCGTACCCACAACACCAAGTCGGGCAACGCGCACTACCTCGCTGCGGATGAAGACGATGCGATCTCCTATGTTCGGGCGCTGATCGGCTTCCTGCCGCAGAACAACCTGGAGGACCCGCCGGTATTCGACGTGGAGAACGCACTCGAACCAGACGAGTCGGATCGTGATCTTGACTCGCTGATCCCGGACTCCCCCAACCAGCCGTACAACATGCACGAAGTGATCTCGCGCGTCCTCGACGACTCTGACTTCCTCGAAGTTCAGGCGCTCTTCGCTCCCAACGTGGTGGTTGGTTTTGGCCGGATTGATGGACGCAGTGTCGGTGTCGTGGCAAATCAGCCCCTGCACTTCGCCGGATGCCTGGACATCGACGCTTCGGAGAAGGCTGCGCGCTTCGTCCGGACCTGCGATGCGTTCAACATCCCGGTGATCACCTTTGTCGACGTGCCGGGTTTCCTTCCAGGAACTGATCAAGAATGGAACGGCATCATCCGGCGCGGCGCGAAACTGATCTACGCCTATGCGGAGGCGACCGTACCGCTCGTCACAGTGATCACCCGCAAAGCCTACGGTGGCGCATACGACGTAATGGGATCCAAGCATCTGGGTGCAGACTTGAACCTGGCGTGGCCTACGGCACAGATCGCGGTCATGGGAGCACAGGGAGCGGTGAACATCTTGTACCGCAAGGAACTCGCAGCAAGCGATGATCCTGAGACCATGCGCGCCAGGCTGGTCACCGAGTACGAGGACGAACTGGCCAACCCATATCTTGCCGCAGAGCGGGGATACGTGGACGCGGTGATCAACCCGCACGAGACGCGCGTAGAGATCACCCGGGTACTGCGACTGCTGCGCACGAAGCGCCAGACCTTACCCCCGAAGAAGCACGGCAATATCCCGCTATGACCAGCGTCGATGATCAGAAGCCGGAGTTCTCTGTCGTCAAAGGCTCACCGACGGAAGATGAGCTCGCAGCGGTGGTGACGGTGCTCACGACGCACCTCGGTCATCCGCAGCAAGGCGAGGCGAGGCCAGCTCGATCTGGCTGGTCGGCGTACTGGCGATCGGTCCGCAGCCCGATCCAGCCCGGTCCGACTGCCTGGCGAATGTCTGGACGGCCCCAATAGTGTCGCTGCCACCCAATCGGTACTAGTGTCGCCAGCATTGCCCTATCTTTCCTGCCTCTTGGCAGCCGTCAGAAAGGTTCAACGATGAGTGCTGAAGATGACATCCTGGCCGACATTCCGATGGACCAGCTTGCCGCGCTGCTGGGAGTTGACGAGGCCACCGCCGAACAGGCGACGCGTCAGGCAATCCCGGCGCTTCTCGGCGGAATGCAGGCCAACGCCGAGGATCCCGCCGGGGCCATGTCGTTGGCCGGAGCGCTCGGCGACCATCCCAGCGACCTGATCGAGGGCGGTGTAGATCTTGACCAGGTGGATCCCGCTGACGGCGAGAAGATCGTCAGCAACATCTTCGGCCCCAACCAAGATCAAGTCGCGCAGACCCTCGGCGGCAACCTGGGCGGCCAGGCGGGCGGGCTGATCCAACGCCTGCTGCCGATCTTGGCGCCGATCGTGCTGGCCTATCTGTCCAAGCGGCTCATGGGGCAGCGCCAAGGGAGCGGCCAGGACGATCCACTCGGTGGCGGCGCCAGCGGGTCCAGCAATCCCCTGAATGATCTGCTGAATTCAATGCTCGGAGGTGGCGCACCTGGTGGTGGCGCCGGGCAAACTTCGGGCGGTTCCATCATCGACGTATTGGGTGGCCTCCTCGGAGCCGGGCGTCGCTGATCGGGACCTCGAGCCACATCTCCCATCTCGAGGCGCCAGGCAGGTGTCTCGCCGGCCGATCGAACCCACCTTTCCCATCTCAAGACGACTGGTGTCGAGTCTGCTTGGGATCAAGGCCCGCTAGACCAATGAATCAGCCACCCCTCTACGCTGTCCCCCATGTCCGCGCGCTCAGGGACTCAGGCAGATTCGGACGAGCAATCCAAGCCCCGCATTCGCGAGGTCGATGCCATCGCGGATCGTTACGTCGATGAGTGCGTAGCGCGCTATCCCGAGACGGCAACGTTCCTAGGAATTCCGGATTACGACGACTCTTGGGGCGACTACTCCCCGAGCGGCCTGGCAGATCGGGTCGCCCATATCCGCCGGACAATCGCTGCGCTGCATACGGCTGCGCCCTGCGATGAGCGGGAGAACACGGCAAAGGAAGCAATGCTGGAGCGGCTTGGCATGGACGTCGAGCTCTACGACGCCCACATCACGGCCTCACGGGTGAGTGTGATCGGCGGCCAGGCGCAGGAGATTCGGGCCATCTTCGACCTGATGCCGACGGACTCCGAGGATGCCTGGCGCAACATCGCCGCCCGCCTTCGGTCGGTCAATCGTCCGCTTGGTCAGGTTCGCGAGACGTTGAGCGCCGAGGCTCGAGAGGGCAACATCTCCGCCGTCCGGCAGATCAATGCGACCATCGATCAGATCCGGTCCTGGACTGGCGAGACCGGAGACGACGACTTCTTCGCGGCGTTGATCGCCCGAGCACCGAGGGACGACACACTTCAATCCGATCTCGGGGTGGCGGCGGACGAGGCACGGGCGGCGTTCTCAGGCTTCGCCGATTGGTTGGGGACGTCCCTGGCGCCTCTGGCCCCCAGTCTCGACGCCGTCGGGGAGGAGCGGTACGCCCTTGACTCACGCTATTTTCTCGGGGCGATCGTCGACCTCGACGAGGCTTATCAGTGGGGATTCGATGAGTTGCATCGAATCCAGGAGGCTCAACGGGCCATTGCACGAGACCTCGTGGGCGAGCCGAATATCAAAGCGGCGTACGCGGCACTCGATGCAGATCCAGGCCGCCGGATCGAGGGTGCGGAGGCGTTCCGCTCCTGGATGCAGGACCTCGCCGACCAGGCCGTCGCCAACCTCGCGGGCAAGCACTTCGACATCCCGGATCCGATCAAGAAGCTCGAGTGCTGTATCGCTCCGACTCACGACGGCTCCATCTACTACACCGACCCTGCCGAGGACTTCTCTCGGCCAGGGCAGATGTGGTGGGCGGTACCGGAGGGCATCGACACCTTCTCCACGTGGAAAGAAGTCACCACCGTCTACCACGAGGGTGTGCCGGGTCATCATCTGCAGATCGCGCAGAACGCGTACCGGTCCGAGCTACTCAATCGGTGGCAGCGCAAGCTCTTCTTCTGCTCGGGCCATGGCGAGGGCTGGGCGCTGTACGCCGAGCGGCTGATGGATGACCTCGGATACCTCGAGCCGGGCGACCGGATGGGCATGTTGGATGCCCAAGCGTTCCGGACAATCCGGGTGATCATCGACATCGGCATGCATCTGCAGTTGCAGATCCCCAGGATCAATGCGTGGCACTACCGGCCCGGCGAGCGCTGGACTCCAGCCGCCGGATTCGAATTCATGATGGACAACTGTTCGACCGACGAGCCGACGCTCCGCTTCGAACTCAATCGGTATCTCGGCTGGCCAGGTCAGGCGCCGTCTTACAAGATCGGTGAACGGATCTGGCTGGATGCTCGTGAGGACGCGCGCAGGCGAAGTGGCGCTGCCTTCGACCTGACCAAGTTCCACTCCGATGCGTTGAACCTGGGGCCCCTCGGACTTGATCCGCTGCGCGCTGCGCTCGCTCGGATCTGAGCGCCGGTGGCATCTCAGACCCGGCTTGTTCTAGCCTCTGCATCCGATGCCCGGCTCCGAACGCTTCATGATGCAGGACTTGATCCTGAGGTCATCGTGTCTGGAGTGGACGAAGAATCAGATCCCGGTGAGAGTGTGCCGGCCCTTACGGCGCAGCTCGCCCAGCGCAAAGCGGAGGCTGTCAGCGCCCAGATTGATCATGGATCGGGAACTACGGTGGTGATCGGCTGCGACTCGATGCTCGAGCTCGAGGGGGCGGGCTATGGCAAGCCGAAAACACCTGCCGAGGCTGCGCGACGCTGGAAAAGGATGCGCGGGCGTTCTGGGCTGCTGCACACCGGTCACCATGTGATGGTTCATCAAGGCAAAGCAGTCACCACCCGAACCGCAGTCGCGTCCACCCTGGTGCACTTCGCAGAGCTTGCCGATGAAGAGATCGAAGCCTATGTTGCCAGCACTGAACCCCTCCACGTGGCCGGCGGATTCACTGTTGATGGCCTCGGTGGCCCGTTCATTACCGGAATCGAGGGTGATCACCACAATGTTGTCGGCCTGAGCCTGCCGCTGCTCCGTACCATCCTGAACGAGCTCGGCATCTCGTGGCCGAGCCTGTGGCGAATGGCTATCGACAGGTGACTGGGCGGCAGGCCCACCGGGCTAGCTGAAGGGTTGCTGAAGGACGGGCGTCGTCAGCCGGGGTTGGCGCCTCTCATGTCCAAGACTGGGACCATGAAGGAGCTAACCAAGATCATCGTCGCCGGAGTCAGCACCCTTGCCCTAGCCGGCGGCATTGGCGCGGGACTCGCGTACGCGGACGCGCCAACCGACGAGCCGACATCAAGTCCGACCGCAACAGCGACGACCGACCCAACGGAGACGCCCGTAGCCGAGCCTGGTGGCAAGCGTGATCAGAACGGCTTCCGCAAGCGTCTTGTTCGCCGCAACCTGCGATTTGTGGGGCGCGCGCTGCATGGTGAGGTCACCCTTGCAGGCGAGGAGCATCGAGTGATTGCCTTCCAGCGCGGCGGTGTGCAGAAGGTCAGCCGGACATCGCTGACAGTGAAGAGTAACGACGGCTTTGTCGAGACCTACGTACTGAGCGACGACACCAAGGTGCGCGAGAACGGCGACAAATCAGAGATGTCGAAGATTGAGAACTCTGACCGGGTCATGGTAATTGCCACGAAGGACGACTCGACTCTGAATGCGCGCCGAGTGATCGTGCGCGCCGAGTGAGCGCCGGCCTCTAGGTTCCCGCCACTGTGAGCACGATCAAGATCACATTCAGCGCTGTGACAATGCCGATCACCAACCAGGCGATGCCAATCGTGGCTCGTCTGGTCGGCACCATGTGCATCAGCTCGGAATCGGAGGCAATGCGAACCAGCGGGACGAGCGCAAACGGAATGCCGAACGACAGGATCACCTGAGACAAGATCAGCAACCGAGTCGGCTCCAGCCCCAGCCCGAGCAAGATCAATGCCGGAACCGCTGTCAACACCCGGCGCCAAATGATCGGGATCCGGCGGCGTAGCAGGCCGTCCATGATCACCGAGCCCGCATATCCGCCGACCGAGGTTGAGGCCAAGCCCGATGCAAGCAAAGCCAATGCGAACAGCCCGGCGACGAGCGGGCCGAGCTCAGCTCCAATCGCGCTATGGGCGGCTTGCAACCCGTCCACGTTCAAACCGTTCAAGGTGCTGGCAGCTAGCAGCAGCATTCCGACGTTGACAGTGCCTGCGACCAGCATGGCCAACCCGACATCGAGTCGGATTGTCCTCAACATCGGCGCGGCGCAGTCCGGATCCGCCCGTCCGTGCCGGTCGCGGATCAGTGCGGAATGCAAGTAGATGGCGTGTGGCATCACCGTCGCGCCGAGCATGCCGACGGCAAGGACTGCGCTTTCGGCGCCATCTAGTCGCGGCACCAGGCCGGCAATCGCCTGCTCGGCGTCCGGCGGCGAGGCGACCAAGCCAGCGAGAAAACCGATGGTCACAATGGCCAGCATGCCGGTGATGACACGCTCGAAAGTGCGCTGGCTGCGACTGTTTTGCAAAAACAGCAGTCCCGTGGACACCGCGGTCGTGATGAGCGCTCCCGTCACCAGCGGCAGGCCGAAGAGCAGGTTGAGCGCGACCGCGCCGCCGACGATCTCGGCCAGATCGGTCGCCACCGCCACGAGTTCGGCCTGGATCCAGTAGCAGATTCGCGGCAATCGAGAATTGCGGCGAGCCACCAGCGCTGGCAGTGTCTCCCCGGTCAGCCAGCCAACTTTTGCCGACAGGTACTGCACAAGACCAGCCATCAGCGTTGCCCCGACGAGCACCCAGAGCAAGAGATAGCCGAAAGCTGCACCTGCTTGCGTGTTGGTCGCAACATTGCCGGGATCGACGTACGCAACGGCTGCAACGAACGCCGGACCGAGGAGTCGGGTGCGCTGCAGCAGCGCCTGTCTCTGCAGCAACATCAACTCATGCGTCCTGACCGTGACATCCGACCTTGTCCTGAGGAGGCTACCTGCCGGGTGCATGGCCTCTGGTGTCGCCTCAGCGCGGCCGCAGCAGCACTGCCGATGCGCGGTCATCTCCTGTAAGGCTCCCGCTCCAGCCATGACCAGTAAAAGTCATCGTGTCCGACGCCGGACGATCTGCGGTGATCTCGAAACCAGCTGCCGGCAACGCACGGAGCAAGTACGACCTCATCTCGGCCGGCGACGGAGACGAAAGGACGGCTGCGACGTTGTTCGGCTGGTCCACCTTGGCCGTGATAACGGCGGTACGCGGCAGCGAGAACTGCTGAACCGGTCCATTGAGGTAGCCGAATGCGGCGAGGGTGATTCCGTCCGGGGGAATCGAGGGCGGTCGCGCTGATGAGGCGGTCGGAGCAGCCGAACTGGCGTCATTCGGAGAGCCGGCGCTGCATCCCACGAGCAGGCAACCAAGGAGCACCATCGCTATCGCGAGCACGTGGCTACCCTTGATCCGCACGGGCTCCAAGGTAGTGTCCTCCGACCAGTGTGTCCTGTGCCGGGAACAGCGGTGGCCGTAGCTCAAGCAAGGATGGATAACCTAGCGTCCTGATGTCTCAGTCCACGGAGGTTGCTGTTCGCCGCAGCCGGGTACCAGCCACTGTCCGCGCTACGCGACCCCGCCAATGGGTCAAGAACCTCCTCGTCTTCACCGCGCCGCTGGCCGCTGGCCGGCTCCTCGAACCAGCCGTGATCAAGGGGGCCGCCCTGGCCT
This sequence comes from uncultured Actinomycetota bacterium, assembly GCA_963759635.1. Classification (GTDB taxonomy): domain Bacteria; phylum Actinomycetota; class Actinomycetes; order Propionibacteriales; family Propionibacteriaceae; genus Microlunatus. The sequence goes on along the minus strand of CAVXAP010000008.1, from coordinate 379,668 downwards.
TCGTCGCGTTCTGCCTGGTGAGCGCGGCTGTCTACCTCGTCAACGACGTACGCGACGTCGATGAGGACCGGCAGCATCCCACCAAGCGCTTCCGGCCGATTGCCGCGGGTGAACTAAAGCCAGCGACCGCCCTCGCGCTCGCAGTCGTGCTCGGCCTCTGCGGGCTGACTCTTGGTTTCGTCGTGTCCATGCCGTTGGGGATCACGATGGTGGTCTACGTAGCTATTCAGCTGCTCTACTCGGCCTACCTCAAGCATCTTCCGGTGGTCGACTTGGCCGTGGTGGCCAGCGCCTTCCTGCTACGCGCGATCGCCGGCGGTGTCGCGACCGACATTCCACTGAGTCAGTGGTTCTTGCTGGTGGCAGCCTTTGGCTCATTTTTCATGGTTTCGGGCAAACGGTATTCGGAGATGAAGGCGCTCGGCAGCGACGCGGGCACGCGGCGATCACTAACCCGCTACTCCGAGTCGTATCTCCGCTTCGCGTGGATGATGGCCGCGGTCATGGTGCTCATTTCGTACAGCCTCTGGGCCTTTGAGAATCGTGGCGACGGCGCGCTCGGCGTCCCCTGGACTGCGATCTCGATCGCACCTTTCACCTTGGGCCTGCTGCAGTACGCGCTGGAGGTCGACGCCGGCACCGCGGGCGAGCCGGAGGATGTCGTACTGCATGATCATGTACTGCAAGGACTCGGCGTGGTGTGGCTCGCGGTGATCATTGTGGGGGTCTTCTTCTAGTGAGCGGGTTGGAATGAGTGACGAAGTCGTGCCGGCGATCAAGCCCTCCTTGCCAGAGGAGCAGCCCATGATTCCGCAACCACTAGTGGAGCTTCACGGCTGGGGTCGAGCCTCCGGAACCATGTCGCACCTAGCGCAGATCGACTCGGTGGCCGACGCCGTCAGCGCACTGCGCAGATCCGACAACCGGGGTGTGGTGCCGCGCGGTCTCGGTCGCAGCTACGGCGACGCAGCCCAGAACGCCGGCGGTACCGCGCTGGATCTCACCAAGATGAACCGCATTCTGTCTCTCGACGCGTCGGGCGAACCGGCAACCGTGGCAGTCCAGGCCGGAGTCAGTCTCGATCTGCTGATGCGGGCATTGCTGCCCTTCGGGCTATGGGTTCCGGTGCTACCCGGTACGCGGCAGGTGACCGTGGGCGGCGCCATCGCTGCGGATGTGCACGGCAAGAACCATCACACCCAAGGAAGCTTCGGGAACCATGTGCTCTCTCTCGATCTGCTGATGGCCGACGGGGAGGTACGGACTGTGACTCCGGGCGGTGACACCGAGGCGTTGTTCTGGGCAACCATCGGCGGGATGGGTCTCACCGGCGCCATCCTGGGCGCCACGGTGGCACTGCAGCGCACCGAGACCGCCTACTTCACCGTCGACACTCATCGAGCCACCGACATCGATGATCTTATGCAGCAGATGTCGGTGGGTGATGAGAACTACACCTACTCTGTCGCCTGGTTCGATGCCGTGACCAAGGGCCGCCATTTGGGTCGAGCTGTCCTCACGCGGGGGAACAAAGCGTCACTTGCGGAGCTGCCCGTCAAACTGAAGCGTGATCCGTTGAAGTTTGTGGCGCCATCCCTGGGGACGCTCCCGGAAGTCTTTCCCAACCGGATGATCAACAAGGCGACCGCAAAAGCCTTCAGCACGGCGTGGTACTTGAAGGCGCCGAAGCATCGCACAGGCGAGCTACAGAACATCACGCAGTTCTTCCACCCGCTGGACATGGTGGCCGAGTGGAATCGGGTCTACGGGCCCAATGGCTTCTTGCAGTATCAGTTCGTCGTGCCGTTCCAAGAGGCTGAGGCGTTTCGGCGCTGCCTGGAGATGATCGTCAACTCCGGCCACCTATCGTGCCTCAACGTGCTGAAGCGATTCGGCCCCGGCAATCCGTCGCCGCTATCGTTCCCCATGCCGGGTTGGACCCTGACAGTCGACCTGCCCATCGAGGAAGGGTTGGACAAGTTGTGCGATGCCCTTGATACCGAAGTGGTCGGAGCAGGCGGCCGGGTGTACCTCGCCAAGGATTCGCGACTCAGCGCGGGGACGTTCCGCCAGATGTATCCGCGGCTGGACGAATTTCTCGCAGTACGCCGCGAAGTCGATCCGACCGGGATGTTCAATTCCGATCTTGCTCGCCGGCTCGAGCTCAGCAATCGGCCGTCCGGCGGTGTGGCATGATCAACGCGGTTGGTGCACCCCAGTCGCTGCTGCTGCTCGGCGGCACCTCCGACATCGCTTTGGCGATCGCCCGCACATATGCGCGTTCCGGATTGCGAGTGGTGCTTGCCGCCCGGCCGAGCGACCGGCGTACGGCGGCGTCGACCGAGCTCACCGACCTCGGCTGCGAGGTCACCGAAGTCGATCTTGATGCGCGTGATCATGAATCGCACGCGGCGACCATCGAGCAGGCCTTCGCCGGCGGCGATATCGACATCGCCGTGATCGCCTTCGGCCTGCTCGGGGATCCGGAGCGGGCGTGGCGCGACCCCGACCTTGCCCTCGAGCTGGCTGAGGTCAACTACACGGCACCAGTGCACCTCGGCGTACTGCTCGGCCAACGCATGCAGGCCCAGGCGCACGGCTGGATCGTGGCGCTGTCCAGCGTTGCAGGTGAGCGGGTACGACGCTCCAACTTCGTCTACGGCTCGACCAAGGCGGGCTTGGACGGTTTTTTCCTGGGCCTGGGTGAGGCGCTACGTGACTACGGCGTACGGGTGCTCGTCGTCCGGCCAGGCTTCGTCAAGTCGAAGATGACGACCGGACTCGACGAGGTACCCCTTGCGGTGACGCCAGATCAGGTAGCGGAGGCGGTCGTCGATGCGATCAAGGCCAAACGTGAGCTCGTATGGGTGCCAGGACCCCTGCGCGTCGTGATGTCGGGCCTTCGGCACGTGCCACGCCCGCTGTTCCGCAAGCTGCCCCTCTGATTTGGGGGCGCTCGCGCATCGCGCTTGGAATCCGCCGCCGTCGTCGTCGCACGCAGAGGAAAGACCGCCTCCGCTCTCTCCTCCTCCGTTCGGCGGCGCGCGATTCCCGACGCTCGCACCCCTCTGATTTGAGGGCGCTCGCGCATCGCGCTTGGAATCCGCCGCCGTCGTCGTCGCACGCAGAGGAAAGAACGCCTCCGCTCTCTCCTCCTCCGTGCGGCGGCGCGCGATTCCCGACGCTCGCGCCCGTCTGATTTGGGGGCGCTCGCGCATCGCGCTTGGAATCCGCCGCCTCGTCGTCGCACGCAGAGGAAAGAACGCCTCCGCTCTCTCCTCCTCCGTGTGGCGGCGCACGATTCCCGACGCTCGCGCCCGTCTGATTTAGGGGCGCTCGCGCATCGCGCTCGGAATCCGCCGCGCGATTCCCGACGGCTCGCGCTCGTTCGATGCGGACTCCGCGGTCTAAACCGGCGGTACGCCGTGCCGCCGGCTGGAAAAGTGGCGGTCCTTGGTGGCAGCCGCTGCGAAGCGTGCGATCAACTCGCGACGGACCTCACGCGGCACGACGATCGCGTCGACGACGAGCTCACTGGCCAGCCGCAGGATGTCGATGTCGATCTCGTACTCCTTGCGCAGCCGCTCGACATAGACCGTCCGCTCAGCCTCGTCGTCGATTTCGGCGATCTTGTTCGCATAGACCGCGTTGACCGCGGCCTCAGGGCCCATCACCGCGATCTTGGCAGTCGGCAACGCCAGGCAGGCGTCGGGCCCGAAACCGGGTCCAGCCATCGCATAAAGCCCAGCCCCGTACGCCTTCCGAATGATCAACGAGATGGTCGGCACAGTTGCCTCCGCGACTGCAGTGATCATTTTCGCGCCGTGCCGAATGATGCCTTGCCTCTCCACAACACTGCCGATCATGAATCCGGGCACGTCAGCCAAGTACAGCAGCGGGATGCTGAACGCGTCGCATTGCCAGATGAAGCGGGCACCCTTGTCAGCCGAATCGACGAACAGCACTCCGCCCCTGACGGCCGGCTGGTTTGCCACGATGCCGATCACTTCACCGTCCAGAAGGGCCAAGCCGGTCACCAACTCCGGAGCAAACAGTGGCTTGACCTCAAAGAAAGAACTGTTGTCCACGATCGCCTCGATGACCGTGTGAATGTCGTACCCAGCTGACTCTTGTGCCGGCACAAGATCATCGGCGAAGCGCCGTACCGGCTCCACCGAGTCGTAGGCCGGCAATGGGCTTCGCCAGTTCTGTGGCAAATAGGAGAAGTACTGCTTCGCCTGTTCGATCGCCTCGGCGTCGTCGGCGGCCAACTGGTCTCCGCAACCTGAGACTGTCGCGTGCATCCGGGCACCGCCCATCTCCTCGAGCGTGACCTTCTCCCCCACTACCATCTCAGCCATTCGGGGCGATCCCAGATACATCGAGGCATTCGTCTCAACCATGATCACGATGTCGCAGAAAGACGGTATGTAGGCCCCGCCGGCCGCGCTCGGGCCAAAGAGACAGCAGATCTGGGGCACCTTGCCGGACAGCGCGACCTGGTTGTGAAAGATCCGCCCCGCCCCCCTGCGGCCAGGAAACAGGTCGATCTGATCGGTGATCCGCGCACCGGCCGAGTCGATGAACCAGAAGATCGGCAACTCGTCACGCAGCGCCACCTCGGTCATCCGGACGATCTTCTCCACCGTCCGGGCGCCCCAGGAGCCGGCCTTGACACTCGGATCATTCGCCACGACGAGGGCTGGCCGTCCGTGGACCAGACCGCGGCCGGTGACCACGCCGTCGGCTGGCAGGTCGGCAGCCATGGCGTTGGCGAGCTGGCCGTCCTCCACGAACGTACAGTCGTCGAAGAGCAAGTCGATCCGCTCACGTACGTAGAGCTTGTTTGCACTCGCCAGCTTGGCAGCCGCCCGCTCAGTTGGGGCCAGCGTACGGTCACGCGCAGCACTGATCTCGTCCATGATCGACTACTCCATCGGGAGCCCGAGCCGGCGGGCGATCAACAGCCGCTGGATCTCAGAGGTGCCCTCACCGATCTCGAGAACCTTTGCGTCGCGGTAGAAACGCGCCACCGGATACTCCTCCATGAACCCGTAGCCACCGAATACCTGCGTGGCAACCCGCGCGGCACTCACGGCGGACTCCGTAGCGTAGAGCTTTGCGATGGCAGCCGCTCGATTGAACTCTCGTGCACCAACGCCATGATCACGCATGGCCGCCGCGGCGTATACCAGCTGATGCGCAGCCGAGGCCATCACGTCAAGATCAGCAATTTGGAACGCGATGCCTTGCCTGCTGCCAATCGGCACGCCGAAGGTCGTGCGTTGCGTCGCGTACTGGGTCGAGAGTTCGAGGCATGCTCGGATGCACCCCAACGCCAAGGCTGCAATCGCGACGCGACCATCATCCAAGATCGACAAGAATGCGTGATACCCCTGCCCGCGCTCACCCAGCAGATGATCTTCCGGAACTCGGACATCCGTGAAGGTCAGCGGATGGGTATCAGAGGCGTGCCAGCCAAGTTTCATATAGCTAGGTCCGACCACGAAACCGGGAGTGTCCGTTGGCACGACGATCGCCGAGATCTCCGGCTTGCCATTGTCTCGAGTGCCGGTACGGGCCGTAACTGTGCAGACCGAGGTGATGTCAGTGCCGGAATTCGTGATGAACTGCTTGCTGCCGTTGATCACCCATTCATGATCACGCAGCATGGCGCGCGTCCGGGTGGCACCGGCGTCCGATCCGGCTTCTGGTTCGGTAAGCCCGAAGGCAGCCAGGGTCCGCCCGGCAAGCAGATCAGGCAGCCAGCGTGCCTTCTGCTGCGCAGTGCCGAAGTGAGCGATCGGGCTGCTGCCCAGCCCCACGGCAGCCTCGAGGGTGATGCCGAGTGACTGGTCCACCTTGCCGATCTCCTCGATCGCGATGCACAGGCTGGTGAAGTCCCCGGCGCCGCCGTACTCCGCCGGTCCGCCGAGCCCGAAGAGCCCGAGATCGCCCATGAGCTTGATCGCTTCGAGCGGCGCCTCGTGGGCGGCGTTCCAGCGCTCGACGTGAGGCGCGAGATCACGAGCAGCGAAGTCAGCAACCACAGCCCGGAAGTCGTTGTGCTCTTCGCCGAGCGAGAACGTACCGGTCATCGGGCTCTTTCCGTCGTTACTGACATTCGTCAGCATAGCTTGACGTTTACGTAAACGTAATGCCTAGACTTTCCGTCGGAAGGGGTGCCCGATGAGTGATAGAACCTGGAGCATCGGCGAACTCGCCGAGGAATTTGACACAACGCTGCGGACCATCCGGTTCTATGAGGACCGCGGGCTTCTCGCTCCCGAGCGCCAGGGCACCACGCGGATCTTCCACGATCGGGATCGAGTGCGGCTCCAGCTCATCCTGCGTGGCAAGCGGCTCGGGTTCACCCTGGACGAGATCGCTCATGTAATCAATATGTACGACGAGACTCCGGGAGAGCGTGGCCAACTGGCCTTCCTCATCGCCGACATCGGCAAGCGGCGTGAAGCCCTCCTGGCAAAGCGACGAGACCTGGATGAGGCGTTGGAAGAGCTGGATGATCTTGAAAAACGCTGCCGAGCTGATCTCGAGCGCCTGAGCGATTCTTCGTAACGGCCCAGCTTTCGTGGCGGGGTGAGAACTACTCCAGCGCGAGGGAGGCTGCGGCGTCCTGCTGCCCGGTGACGTCCCAGAGATGGTGGATGACATCGTGCAGGAAGTACTGGATCAGGGTCAGGACCGTGAACTTCACACCATCAGACCGGATCCCACCTCGTCCGTACTGCTCCGGTTTCAGCGACTGTATCCGGGCAACGAAACGCTGTGCGGCAGCCTCCAGCTCATCGGCGACCACCTCAGGGTCCTGCTCCTTGTACCGCTCCCTGATGGCTGTCTCGTCTTGGTTCCAGTTCGCGAAGGTAGGCGTGTCCTCGCTGAGCATCTTGGACAGACGGGCCTCGTACAGGCGATACACATCGCGGACATGGGCGCCGTACTCCAGAGGTGACCAGACGTCTGGCTGCGGGCGTGCCGAGACCGCAGGACTCGAGCGCAGTATCTGAACCCATTCCTCGGCAGCGATGAAGGCACGCTCAGCGAAGTCAGCCGGATCAATCTCGGCCGTCGACAGCCCACACTGGTCGCAGCGTCGCGTCAGCGTCCAGGTCCAATCCTTGGTGTCTGGCTGAGGTTCCACGACACGAAGCCTAGTGCCAGTCCATCCGGGAGTCCGCCGACCATGCGGCTCCGTGCACTATCCACAAGAGGGGTGTCCCGACTGTGGAGAAATTGATCACTTCGGTGTACGAACTACGCCATTGTGTGGACAGCCCGGTGGACAAGAAAATTGCTCGATTTTCTTTTCTGGATTCGGTTGCGGGCCGCCTCTCAAGGCTGTAGAAATCTCTTACGCACTTCCGCAAGGAAGGGCGCGACTGGGACAGAACCGAGGATTCGTACGGTGAGGTAACTCGCCGCAGCGGCCGGTGACGGGCCGCTGGGATTCGCCGGGTCTCCTGGTCAGCTGGAGACGTCGCTTAACTCCGGCTATACAGTGGGCCCCTGCAACTCATACTTGGAGGGGCCCACACCCATTTTTTTGGTGGCTGCTCGCGCCCCCTGTTTGGGCTTGCTGCTCGCGCAATCAGGCGCTTGGCATCCGCCGCCGTCGTCGTCATTCGCAGAGGAAACAGCGCCTCTGCTCTCTCCTCCTCCGTGCGGCGGCGCGCGATTTGCCGACGCTCGCAGCCCACATGGTCGCTCTGATTGGTGGGGTGCCAGTACGTCGTCGTTCGCGGAGGAAAGAACGCCTCCGCTCACTCCTCCTCACCACGGCAGCATCTGCGGAAACCTGGGTTAACCCAGGTTTCATACGGTCTGCACGGGTTGCAACCTATGCAGACCGCCAGGAATCTACGTACACGTAGGTTCCTGACAAGCGGCATGCGCGCCTCGCTCGCTCGAATTTGTCCACCATCGCTCAGGTCAATCGCGCTCGCTGATACGGCACTAGAGTGGCGAGAGTTGGGGTTTTCGACGGGGAGGATGCGTGGGAATCAGCAAGGTGCTTGTCGCCAACAGGGGCGAAATCGCCGTCCGCGTGATCCGTGCTGCAGCCGACGCGGGCCTGACCAGCGTCGCCATCTACGCGGACCCGGACTTCGACTCGCTCTTCGTCTCGCTAGCGGATGAGGCGTACGCGCTGGGGGGCGCGAGTCCCGCGGAGACCTACCTCAACATCCCAAAAATTCTCGACATCGCCGCTCGTAGCGGCGCCGACGCCATCCACCCGGGATACGGCTTTCTTGCTGAGAATGCGACCTTTGCCGAGGCTGTGCTCGGTGCCGGACTGATCTGGATCGGCCCCCCGCCCGAGGCCATTGAGGCATTGGGCGACAAGGTCCGGGCCCGGCATATCGCCCAAAAGGTTGGCGCTCCCCTAGTACCCGGCACAGCGGATCCAGTTGACGATGCGGATGCGGTCATTGCTTTCGCCACCGAATACGGATTACCCATCGCGATCAAGGCTGCCTTCGGCGGCGGTGGCCGGGGTCTCAAGGTCGCGCGCGAGATGAATGAGATCCCAGAGCTCTTCGAGTCCGCGACGCGCGAGGCGGTCGCCGCCTTCGGCCGTGGTGAGTGCTTCGTCGAGCGCTATCTCGATAGGCCCCGGCATGTCGAAACCCAGTGCCTGGCGGACAGCCACGGCAACGTGGTTGTGGTCTCGACCCGAGACTGCTCGCTCCAGCGCCGTCACCAGAAGTTGGTGGAGGAGGCGCCGGCACCCTTCCTCACCACCGAACAAACAGAACGCCTCTACACCGCATCCAAGGCGATCCTCGCCGAAGCAGGCTACGTGGGAGCCGGTACCTGTGAGTTCCTGGTCGGCCAAGACGGGACCATCTCGTTCCTCGAGGTCAATACCCGGCTCCAGGTCGAGCACCCGGTGTCCGAGGAAGTCACCGGACTGGACCTGGTCCGGGAGATGTTTCGCATCGCCGAGGGCGAGCCGCTCGGATACGACGATCCTGTCGTCAGGGGGCATTCCATCGAGTTCCGGATCAACGCAGAGGACGCGGGCCGCAACTTCATGCCCGCCCCCGGAAGCTTGACGGAATGGCGTCCGCCATCCGGGCCTGGCGTTCGAGTCGACGAGGGCTACCTCAATGGCATGACCGTGCCGGGCCGCTTCGACTCGCTGATCGCCAAGATCATCATCACCGGCGCGAATCGCCAGCAGGCGCTTCAGCGATCCCGCCGTGCGCTGAAGGAGCTGGTGATCGAGGGCATGCCGACCGTCGTTCCGTTCCACCTGGCTGTTCTCGACGACCCGGCCTTTACCGCTGAGGACGGGCGCTTCGGCGTGCACACTCATTGGATCGAGACGGAGTTCAGCGGGCAGATTGCACCGTACGCGGGCCCGCTCGGCGAGACTTCGGAATCAACCCCGCGCTCCAAGGTCGTAGTAGAGGTCAACGGCAAGCGACTGGAAGTCCTGGTGCCGGCCGGCCTGGGGGCTGTCAACGGATCCGCTACGGGTGCGCGCTCCAAGAAGCCGGTGAGGCGGCAGAGCGGAGCTGTGAGCAAGAGCCCTTCTGGCAACGCGTTGACCTCGCCCATGCAAGGCACGATCGTCAAGGTCGCGGTCGCCGATGGTGACGTGGTCGATGCCGGCGATCTCGTCCTGGTACTCGAGGCGATGAAGATGGAACAGCCGCTGACTGCTCACCGGAGTGGCACGGTGAAGAACCTCACCGCCCAAGTCGGCGCAACGGTAACCAGCGGGTCCATTCTGTGCGAGATCGTCGACTGATCAGCTACGGGCAACCGGTTGTGTCCCAGCGACACCAGCGCTCCTCCCCTACGGAATAAAAGGTCGGTAAGAAGACCCGCTCACAAGGGGAAACCACAGTAGGCGCGGGCACACTGTGACCCATGACGGAACTCTTGGTGCTGCTGATTGTGGCGGCACTGATCGTGGGCGGCGTAGCCCTCTACCGGCGGCATGCCATCCAGCAGCGCCACGCCGAGGAGCAGGCGGCACTGGAGACCCAACTCTCCACGTCCAAGCGCGCAGCGGATGAGGACGTCACCAAGTTCGGGGAGGAACTGCAGCGGTTGGACTCCGATGTCGCTGGGCATGCGCTCGACGAGCCGATGCAGCAGGACTACCAGCGTGCTCTGGACGCGTACGACAACGCGAAGATGTCGCTGGACGCAGTGACCAAGCCCGAGGAAATCCGGCACGTCACCGAGATCTTGGAAGACGGGCGCTATGCGGTCGCATGCGTCAAGGCACGGATCGCAGGCGAGCCGCTGCCGGCCAAGCGTCCACCATGCTTCTTCAACCCGGCACACGGCCCCTCTTCACAAGACGTCTCATGGGCACCTCCTGGAGGCGTGCCGCGATCCGTGCCTGCCTGCCCTGCTGACGCCGAACGGGTGCTTGCCGGAGCCGATCCCTACATCCGCACTGTGCAGGTCGGCGCCCAGCGTGTGCCTTACTGGGAAGGCGGCCAGGCGTACGCGCCGTGGGCCCAGGGTTACTACAGCCGCTGGGCTGGAAGCGACATGCTTTCCGGGATGCTGATCGGTGGCCTGCTGTTCGGTGGCATGGGCAACATGTTCTCCGGAGTCGGCGAAGGGGTCGGTGATCTCATGGGCGGAATCGGCGATGGCGTGAGCGACGTAGGAAGCGGTATCGGCGACATGTTTGGAGACGTGTTCGACTAGCAGGCGCTACCCGAGGAGAGCCGCCCGAAGCTCAGTCAACGTTTCCGAACAACCACGATCGATCTTGAGGCTGGCAAGCTCGTCGCCCCGAGTCGGACCTCGATTGATGATCACTACCGGTCGCTGACGCTTCGCGTTGTGCCGGACGAAACGGAACCCGGACATCACCGTCAGTGATGAGCCCAATACCACCAGGATCTCCGCACGCTCCATCAGTGCGTACGCTGCCTCGACTCGGGGCTTGGGCACCGACTCGCCGAAGAACACGACATCAGGTTTGAGTCGTCCGTCGCAGTGCACACAGCCGACGAGTCTGAAGTGCCGCCAATCCTGGGCGACTGCGTCACCGTCCGGCCGCAGCTCTGCATGCTCCAGGACGCGCGACTCCTCGAGTTGCGGGTTGGCGCTTGCCAACCGGCTCTGGAGTTCGCTGCGCGCTGAACGATCGCCGCACTCCAGGCACACGACGCTGGCGATGTCGCCGTGCAAGTTGATCACTCGCCTGCTGCCGGCGGCTGTGTGCAGCCCGTCGACATTCTGCGTGATCACCCCCGCCAGTCCGCCCACTTGTAAGTCGACCAGGGCACGATGACCAGGGTTCGGTTCGGCACGACCGATCCGGCGCCAACCGAGATAGGAACGAGCCCAGTACCTCCGCTGCGCCTCAGCGGAGCTGATGAACTCGCTGTACTGCATTGGCGTGGCGCGTACCGACGTCTGCCCGCGATAGTCCGGAATCCCGGAGTCAGTTGACATCCCTGCACCGCTGAGTGCAACCCAGCTCCGGTCGCGGAGCAGTTCAGCGGTCGCCGCAACGGCGGCCGGAGATGCCACTGTCACGCAAGAACCGTACCCGGAACATCAGTGCTCCAGAAGATTTGGTCGCGCGATCACGTCCCAGGCAGTGCAGTCCTGATCTGGGCCTGGTCAGCCCAGAGCAGGGAGGATGCCGAGCTGGGTCAGCATCCCGAGTCGATCGGCTGTGCCTCGAAGCTCGGCCACCCTGCCATCAGCGATTCGTAGGATGGCGATCGCTTCGCTATCGAAGTACTGCTGGGTCGTTGTTGATGGCGTCAAAGAGCCGCTGCGCGATCGCCTTGTTCTCCTCCACGCCCATGCGTTCCTCCTACTCAGCTGATCGTGCCCGTGCCCTTGAGCCGGCGGGCGGCCTCGGCGATGGATCCGGTCATCGAGGGATAGACGGAAAATGACTCCGACACCTGATCAACGGTGAGCCGCTGCGCCACCGCAATCGCTAGTGGAAAGATCAACTCGCTGGCCCGCGGGGCGACCACCACGCCACCGATCACGATGCCGGTGACCTTTCGGCAGATCAGCTTGACGAAGCCGTCGCGGCTGCCCTGCATCTTGGCGCGGGCATTCCCCCGCAGCTCCAGCTTTGCGACGCGTGCCGGCACTTCACCAGAATCGACCTGTTGCTGCGTTACCCCAACCGTGGCGATCTCGGGTGCGGTGAACACATTCGCCGACACGGTCTTGAGATCAAGCGGAGACACGGCTTCGCCCAACGTGTGCCACATGGCGATCCTGCCCTGCATGGCGGCCACAGACGCGAGCATCAGCACACCGGTGCAGTCGCCCGCTGCGTAGACACCCCTTGCCGAGGTCCGTGACACCCGGTCGACCTCGATGAAGCCGGCTTGGTTCAGCTTGACACCAGCTTCCTCAAGACCGATGCCTGCCGTGTTGGGTATCGATCCGACAGCAAGCAGGCAGTGCGAGCCGGTGACGGTGCGCCCGTCGGTCAACGTCACTGTGACCTGGTCGCCGTCGCGAGCGACCGACTGAGCACGTGACCGCGACAGCACCGTCATGCCCTGGCGAGTGAAGACGTCCTCGAGCACCTGAGCTGCATCGGCGTCCTCCCCCGGGAGCACCCGATCGCGGGAGGAGACGAGCACCACCTCGCAGCCGAGGGCGTCGTAAGCGCTCGCAAATTCCGCACCCGTGACGCCCGAGCCGATCACGATCAGCCGGTTCGGCAACTCTGCCAACCCGTACACCTGACTCCAGGTAAGGATCCGCTCGCCGTCCGGCCTGGCCTCCGGGAGCTCGCGGGGATGTGCTCCTGTTGCGACCAAGATCATGTCAGCGAGAAAAGACTGTTCACCGTCTCTAGTTTCCGCGATCACCCGATCGGGGCCGTCAAGCCGGCCGCGGCCGGCTACCAGGTGGACGTTCTCGCGTAGCAGGCGCTCCGCGATGTCGGCGGACTGTCTCTTGGCCAGGTCCAGTACCCGCTGGTTGACCGCAGGCAAATGAACGCGTACGCCGGCGTCGATGTCTCCTTGATCAAGAGGGCCGAACCGCAGTCCAAGATCGGCCGACTGACGAACGTCGGTCATGACTTCCGCGGTAGCGATCAAGGTCTTCGAGGGAACACAGTCGGTAAGAACCGCGGAGCCACCGACACCATCACTCTCAACCAGAGTGACCTCGCCGCCAAGCTGGCTGGCGACCAGCGCTGCCTCGTAACCACCAGGGCCTCCACCGACAATCACCACCCGGGTCACCTTCGGCATTCTTGCATCTCGCTGAGGCGGCCAGGACCCGATAGCCTGGGCTGCTGTGCTGTACGCAGCGTACGGAAGCAATCTTGATCCAACTCAGATGGCCGACCGCTGCCCGCACTCGCCGCAGCGCGGCACCGGGTGGGCCGTGGGCTGGCGTGTCACCTTTGGTGGCGAGGGTTGGGACGGCGCGCTCCCGACACTGGTCGAGGAACCAGATAGCCAGGTCTTTGTCGCCCTGTACGACGTGACGAGCGGTGACGAGAACACCCTGGACCAGTGGGAAAGCGCGGACACCGGTCTGTATCGCAAGGTCCGCGTACGGGTGGCGACGCTCGACGGCGAGGTGGCCGCCTGGGTCTACGTGCTGAACGACTTCGAGGGCGGCATCCCGAGCGCCAGGACCATCGGCATCCTTGCCGACGCGGCGGAGGCGGCCGGTGCTCCCAGTGACTACGTCACAGAGCTGCGCTCACGTCCTTGCGTCAGCGGCTGGTGAAACGCCCCCTTGGCTAGCCGCTTATTGATCTTGCTGCGGCCAAGCACGCTCCTTCCGACGGCAAAGGCGTCACTAGAACTCACGCCGCCTTCTATCTCAATACAACCCGCTCCCTGATCACGCTAATTGCGCACGTCGCTGTCCGGCGTGAGTGCCAGCTCGTCTCGTTTGGTCAGCCACACCACCAGCCGCCGCGGCAATTCAGGACGGTAGAGGAGCGCGACACCGCCCAGCAGCGCCGCGATCCCGAGGAGCTGAAACGCGACCCCAACCAGCGTCCATCCGGCCAGCAAGGCCGCAACACTACCCAGCAGGGCCGCGACTCCGAAGAGCAGGAATGGGACTCCCACCAGCTTCCATCCGGCCAGCAATGCCGCGACACCGCCCAGCAAGAGCGCGACTCCGAACAGCAGGAACGCGACCCCCATCAGCGTCCATCCGGCCAGCAGGGCCGCGACCCCGCTCAGCGGGGCCGCGACTGCGCCCAACAGGACCGGGACCCCGGCCAGTGTCCATCTGTCCAGCAGGAACGCGACCCCGAGTAGCAGGGCCGTGACCGGGCCCAGCAGCAGCGCGACCCCCACCAGTGTCCATCCGTCCAGCACGGCCGTAACACCGCCCAGCAGGGCCGCGACTCCGAACAGCAGGAATGGAACCCCCACCAGTGTCCATCTGTCCAGCAGGGCCGCGACCCCGAGCAGCAGCGCCGCAACGCCGAGCAGCAGGAACGCGACCCTGACCAGCAAATCCGCGGCCATGACCAGCGTCGATGCACGTTGCGGGTTCGCGATCCCGAGCAGCAAGAACGCCGAGCCCACAAACAAGCAGGCCGACCCCATGGCGACATGACCGAGGTCCGTGCGACTTCGGAGGGTCGACCACATGAGCATCACCGCAGCTTCCCACAGGTACCCGAGGGACAAGATCATCACTGCAAGGGGCCACCCAGTCACTGATCCCCCCGCCGCGACCGCCACATAGCCGGTCAGCGCGAGTAATGCCATGCTCCGAGCCCGTGTTGTGTCATAACGCTCCCGCCGCAGAAGACCAGCACTCCGCACAGCGATCAACAGCGCCGCAACAAAGACAGCCGACGGAAGCCAGGCCCACTTCGGCGCCACAACGAAACCGCTGAGCAGATTGACTCCAACTCCCATCACCACGACGCCGATGAACCACTTGATCAAACGATCTGGATCGCGGGCGGGCATACCCCGAGGACGCGGCTCAGGCACAACGCCCAGTTTGGCGCAAAGAGCGGACATCGACGGGCGACATCCGCTAGACCCGTTACTAAAACCAATTCCTGCCACGAGGCCCTGGGCAGATGGGGCCAGCCTTGGGAGCGCCGCGGGACCATCCACCTCCGAGCGGACAGAAGATCAACCTACGAATTGGTCGGAAGGGACCTTGAACGTGGTGTCGAGGGCCTGGCGATCCCGCGGCTAGAGTGCGTCCATGCCCAATGCCGGATTGCCATCCGATCCGTACGCCCTCGCCAAGGTCGCTGCATCAGCCATCCTCGAACGTTTCGAAATCGCGCAGCTCGACATCGCTTTCGTGCTGGGATCCGGATGGTCGGCCGCCGCTGATGATCTTGGTCAGCTCATGGGCAGCTGCGAGTTGGCCGATTTGCCGGGCTTCGCGAAGCCCACTGTCATTGGTCATGGCGGAGCGCTTCGGATCGCCTCGACGCCCGCGGGCAGGATCGCGGCGATCTTCACCGGCCGTACCCACTTGTACGAGGGTCAAGGGGTGGACCAGGTGGTGCACGGAGTACGAACGGCCGTCTGTGCTGGGGCCGATGTCATCGTGCTGACCAACGGATGCGGCGGCCTGAACCCGGAGTGGCCGCCCGGCTCGGCGGTGCTGATCCGCGACCACATCAATCTGACGAGCAGCTCTCCATTGACCGGGGCACGCTTCATTGATATGTCCTTGGCCTACTCACCGCGGCTCCGTCAGCTCGCTCGGTCGGTCGATCCTGGGCTGCCGGAGGGCGTGTACGTGCAGTTCCGCGGGCCCCAATTCGAGACGCCGGCCGAAGTACGGATGGCCGGTGCCCTCGGTGGCGACCTGGTTGGCATGTCGACCACGCTCGAAACCACCGCCGCCCGCGAACTGGGCGCAGAAGTGCTCGGCATCTCCCTCGTCACCAACCTGGCGGCGGGCATCTCGCCGGAACCGCTCAGCCATGAGGAGGTTCTCGAAGCCGGACGGGAAGCTGCTCCGCGGCTGCGGCTGCTACTCGCAGGCATCGCGGCGGCTCTGTGACATCAAACGCGCCGGCGCTTTCCGACGACCTCGCGCGCGCAATCGCGACCTGGACCGAGCAGGACCCGGATCCGCAGACCCGGCAGCAGCTGAACGATCTTCTGACGGCGGCGAACTCGAGCGACGCCTCAGCGATGGCCGAGCTTGTCGACGCGTTTTCCCGCCGACTGGAGTTCGGCACAGCTGGGCTTCGCGGGGCGCTCGGTCCGGGGCCGAATCGGATGAACCGGGTCGTCGTCGGCCAAGCCGCCGCCGGGCTCGCTACCTATCTTCTTGATCAGGGCCTGGCTGGCGGCAAGGTGATCATCGGCTTCGATGCGCGGTATAACTCTGATGTCTTCGCCCGAGACACGGCCGAGATCATGTCGGGTGCCGGCTTCGATGCCCTGATCACGTCAGGGCCGTTGGCGACACCCGTGGTGGCCTTTGGGATTCGGCACGTGGGCTGTGTCGCCGGCGTCGTTGTCACTGCTTCCCACAATCCGCCTCAGGACAACGGCTACAAGGTATTTCTCGGCGACGGCTCGCAGATCGTCCCGCCCGCCGACGTGGAGATCTCCTCGCGGATCGAGGAGATCGCCAAGCACAGCCTGGATGACGTGCCACGCTCCCAGTCCTACGCAGTCCTGGGGGAGGAGTTGGTAGCGGCCTATCTGCAGCGGATCGCTTCCCTGGTCCCACCCGATGCCCCGCGTGAACTCCGCTGGATCTATACCCCACTGCACGGCGTGGGGGGCTCAGTGGTGGAGCGGGTGGTCGCGGCTTGCCGGTTTCCTCCTCCCCACGTAGTCGCCGAGCAGGCCAGCCCGGATCCGAGGTTCCCGACGGTGCCTTTTCCGAACCCAGAGGAACCCGGTGCCATCGACTTGGCTCTTGCCCGGGCGCGGCGGATCACCGCGGATCTGGTGATCGCCAACGACCCGGATGCTGACCGCTGTGCGGCGGCCGCGATCGTGGACGGACGGTGGCGGATGCTGCGGGGGGACGAGCTCGGTGTGCTGCTTGGCGAGGACGCGCTGCGGCGCGGTGTCCGCGGTACGTACGCCTGCTCTATCGTCTCCAGTTCCCTCCTCTCGGTCATCGCTGCGGCGTACGGTCAACCCTTCGTTTACACCTTGACCGGATTCAAGTGGATCGCACGGGTGCCTGACCTCGCCTACGGCTATGAGGAGGCGATTGGCTATTGCGTCGATCCGGAGGCCGTGCGGGACAAGGACGGCATATCCGCGCTGGTACGGGTGCTGACGCTCGCTGCGGGCCTGAAGGCGGAGGGTCGGAGCATCGCCGACCGGCTGGACGAGATCGCACGCCGCTACGGGGTCTACGAGACCGATCAGCTGTCGGTACGCGTCCAGGATCCCGAGATCATCACGGCGGCCATGGCGCAGCTTCGTGCGCAGCCGCCAGGACTGCTTGCCGGGCAACCCACCTCGGTGGACGATCTGGCCTACGGAAGTGACGAATTGCCGCCCACCGATGCGGTGTTGATCAGGGGCCAAACGATCAAGGTCGTCGTCCGACCCTCGGGTACTGAACCGAAGCTCAAGTGCTATCTCGAGGCACATCTGCCAGCTGTCCGCAGCGCAGACCTGATGACCGCCCGGGCCGAGGCGCGCGCCCTCCTGGCGACCATTAGGTCGGAGACGTCGGCAGCCCTTGGACTCACGACATCGTCCTTGTACTAGACCCGCAGTGAGCTAGGCCAAGGTCAGTACAACTTCCCCGTGTTCAGCCTTCGCCATATTGGCGCAAATGGGCGCATCTGCGTTAGAATCTGTGGCACCTGTGCGGGGGTCACATGGATTTTTTTTGCTCGGGGAAGGAGTTCAAATGGCCGAACAGACACATCTCCAGCCGTCGGAGGTGCGGGAGGTGCTTTCGCGGCACGTTCTGACCGACGGTATGAAGCTTGTGCTTGATCTGCGACGCAGCCGAGGTAGCCGACTGCTCGACGCCCAAAGTGGGCAGCGCTATCTCGACATGTACACCTTCTTCGCATCAGCTCCGCTTGGGCTCAACCCGCCTGGCATCGCAGACGACCCAACGTTCATGGCCGAGCTTGCCGAGATCGCTGTCAACAAGCCGGCAAATCCGGACATGTACAGCACTGCCTACGCCGAGTTCGTCGAGACGTTCGTACGCGTGCTCGGCGATCCCGCGCTCCCCTACCTGTTCTTCATCGAGGGCGGAGCGCTCGCGGTCGAAAACGCCCTCAAGGTCGCCTTTGATTGGAAGAGTCGGAAGAACGAGGCCGCCGGGCGCGACCGAAACCTGGGCACTCAGATCATGCACCTGACGCGCGCCTTCCACGGCCGCAGCGGCTACACACTGTCGCTGACCAACACCGAACCCAACAAAACCGACCGATTCCCGAAGTTCAATTGGCCGAGGATCGACGTACCGGCGATCACTCATCCGCTCGATGATCATCTGGGCGAAGTGATCGCGGCAGAGGAACGCGCCCTGCGCCAGGCCGAGCATGCGTTCGCCGAGAACCCGCATGACATTGCAGCGTTCATTGCTGAGCCGATCCAGGGCGAGGGCGGCGACAACCACATGCGACCGGAGTTCCTGCAGGCGATGCTCCGACTCGTGCACTCTCACGATGCGCTGTTCATTCTGGACGAGGTGCAGACCGGAGTTGGCACCACCGGAACTGCCTGGGCGTACCAGCAGCTGGGCATCCAGCCTGATGTCGTCGCGTTCTCCAAGAAGGCGCAGGTCGGCGGCATCATGGCCGGCGGCCGGGTCGACGAGGTGCCGGACAACGTGTTCAAGGTCTCCGGGCGGATCAACTCCACCTGGGGTGGGGGGCTGGTCGACATGGTGAGATCACGCCGGGCCCTGGAGATCATCGAGGCAGAGGGCCTCATAGAGCAGGCGGGGCCGAAGGGTGAGCAGCTGGTGGCCGGGCTCGAGCAGCTTCGCGATGAGTCTGGGCTGATCAGCAACGTCCGCGGTCGCGGTCTGTTCGTCGCCTTCGACCTCGAAAGCCGCGAGGAGCGGGATGCCGTGGTCACTGATCTGCGAGTAGAGGAGCATGTCATCGTGCTGCCGTGTGGCGAGCGCTCGATCCGCTTCCGTCCCGCCCTATCAGTGAGTCAGGATGAGATAGATGAGGCGCTCGGAGCAACCTGCCGCTCCGTGGTACGCGTCGCGAGCAAGGAGCTGCAGTATTCGTGAGTGAAGCTAAGTCGGGAGAGGCGATCCCCCAGAGCCCGCCCGCATTTCGCGGGTTGGTGACCTCGGTAATCGATGGCGCACCGGTGCCCGGTGGCCGTACCGTGCCGAGCACAAATCCGGCGCGCCTTGACGAGGGTGTTGGCGAAGTGTCGTTCGGCGACGCCACCACCTTCGTAAGGGCCGCCGAGTCTGCCAAGAAGGCACAGGAAGAGTGGGCGGCGATACCCGCGCCGATCCGGGGTCGCGCTATCGCACACATCGGCCGACTGGTCGAGGACAACGCGGAGGCGCTCGCACGACTCGTCACCGCCGAGATCGGCAAGCCGTACGGAGAGGCGCTGGGTGAAGTACGCGAGATCATCGACACCTGCGACTTCTTCCTCGGCGAAGGCCGCCGTCTCTACGGGCAGACTGTGCCCAGCGAGATGCCGGACAAGCAACTGTTCACCTTCCGCCGGCCAATCGGCACCGTCGCGGTGATCACCGCAGGGAATTTCCCCGTGGCCGTGCCGTCGTGGTACATCGTGCCCGCACTGCTGGCGGGCAACACAGTCGTGTGGAAACCCGCCGAATACTCCGCGGTCAGCAGCGCGGCATTTCACGAACTCTTCGTCCGAGGCGGCGGACTGCCGGACGGGGTCTTCAATGTCGTGCACGCCGACGGCGCCGCGACCTTTTCCGGCCTCAAGAACTCGCTAGAAGTTGGGCTGATCGACAAGGTCGGGTTCACAGGCTCGTCTGCGGTCGGCCAGGAGATCGGCGCCTTGACCGGGCGCAATCTGCAGACCGCATGCCTGGAGCTGGGCGGCAAGAACCCGCTGATCGTGACCCCGAGCGCTGATCTTGATCTTGCTGTGGAGGGTGCGCTCTTCTCGGGTTTCGGCACTGCTGGACAGCGTTGTACCTCGCTTGGCACGGTCATCGTGCACCAGTCAGTTCATGATCAGTTCCTGGCGCAGTTCAATGCGGCCGTAGCTGGCGCCAAGGTTGGCGATCCGACTCAGGACGTGCTGATGGGTCCGATGATGGACGCCAAGTTCGCCGAACACTTCGAGGAGTTTCTGGGCTGGGTCCAGCCGCACCACGCCGTCCAGGCGGCGTACGGCAGGATCACGAAAGACAATCCGCGGGACGGCTTCGTCGGCGATCCGAGCAGCGGACTGTACTACCACCCGGTGGTAGTCGACGGCGTACGCCCTGGTGACCGGATCTTCATGGAGGAGACTTTCGGGCCGATCGTCGGGGTGGCCAGCTATCAGTCGCTGAACGAGGCGATCGAGATGGCGAACGCTCCTGGATACGGTCTGTCCTCCTCCATCTACACCACCAATCCCAAGGACGCGTTCACTTTCCGTGACAAGATCAGCGCCGGCATGGTGTCGATCAACAACTCGACCTCTGGCGCCGAGGCCCACCTGCCCTTCGGGGGTAACGGCAAATCCGGTAATGGATCCCGGCAGTCCGGCATTTGGGTGCTGGACCAGTTCACTCGCTGGCAAGCGGTGAACTGGGACTACTCCGGCCGGCTCCAGAAGGCCCAGATGGACATCGTCGAGCTCACTCCGGACACCACCTTTCGCCTCTAGAACTCTTTGATGCACCCGCTGGACCGCCACTTCCGCGACTCTCTCACCGACTTGTCAGCGTCTCAGCGTGCTATAGCCCTCTCAGTCGCTGACAAGTCGTCGTGGTGGTGGGGGTTGTTCGAGGCGCAGGCGACCAGCCGTCATCTCGATTTCGTCGCCCGGGAGCTGCAGCAGACTGGCCAGGGCTTCTACACCATCGGTTCGGCGGGGCATGAGAGCAACGCCATGGTTGCGCTGGCCTTGCGTAGGTCCGATC
This sequence comes from uncultured Actinomycetota bacterium, assembly GCA_963759635.1. Lineage (GTDB taxonomy): Bacteria > Actinomycetota > Actinomycetes > Propionibacteriales > Propionibacteriaceae > Microlunatus. The sequence continues at coordinate 358,641 of CAVXAP010000008.1, read as the reverse complement.
CGGCAATGCTCCATTACCGCTCGGGGGCGTTCTACGTGGCCCGAGCCCGACAGGCGCCGGCGTCGACGCCAATCCGGGACGTGCTGCAGGGACTCATGGGTCTGGCGGACGAGCCCATTGCCGGCGGTCGGCACAAGGTCTTCGGCCATCCAGACCTGGCTATCATTCCGCAAACCTCGACGATCGCTTCCCATCTTCCGAGGGCCGTTGGTCTGGCGATCGCGCTCCATCGGGCGCATCGGCTCAAGGTGGACTGCGAGTGGCCCACGGACGCCGTCGTGGTGTGCTCGTTCGGGGACGCCTCGGCGAACCATTCCACCGCCGTCGGCGCGATCAACACCGCCCTCGCTACAGCCTTCCGCGGCCTGCCCGTGCCAATCCTGTTCGTCTGCGAGGACAACGGCTTCGGCATCTCGGTACCGACGCCGAAAGGTTGGATCGAGGCGGCATACGGGTCTCGGCCTGGGCTGGCGTACGTATCCGCCGATGGTTCTGACCCGGTGACTGCATGGCCGGCGATCGTGCAAGCAGCGGACACGGTACGCGAGCAGCGACGCCCGGCCTTCCTGCACCTGCGGTGCGTACGCTTCGGAGGCCACGCCGGTAGCGACGCCGAAATCAGCTATCGCATGCCACGGGAAATCGAGGCGGACTACGCGCGGGATCCACTGCTGGCAACGGCATCACGCCTGCGTGCCACGGGCGCAAGCGCCGCTGACATCCTGGCCGGCTACGATGCCATCCGCCTCAAGATCGACGAGGAGGTAGAAAGGCTCGCAGACCAGCCCCGACTCGGATCAGCAGCAGAGATCATGGCGCCAATCGCACCTCGTAACCCTGCGCAAGTCGCGGAGACCGCTCGTGCACTCAGAGCCACTCAGCCCGCCGACCAAGCCAGGGCGCGGACGCTCGCCGAGTCGATCAACGCCACCCTCGACGAGCTGCTCGCGGCCGATCGCCGAGTGATCGTTTTCGGCGAGGACGTCGGCGTCAAGGGCGGCGTCTATGGCGTCACGGCACGCCTGGCCCGCAAGCATGGCCCGGCTAGGGTGTTCGACACACCGCTCGACGAACAGGCCATTCTGGGTCTTGGGCTGGGCGCCGGGCTCGCCGGGCTGATTCCCATTCCCGAGGTGCAGTATCTCGCCTACCTGCACAACGCCGAAGATCAACTACGCGGTGAGGGCGCAACCCTGCCCTTCTTCTCCCGCGGTCGTTTCAGCAACCCGATGGTTGTCCGAATCGCCGGTCTTGGTTACCAGAAGGGCTTCGGCGGCCACTTTCACAACGACAACGCCGTAGCGGTGCTGCGTGACATTCCCGGGCTTGTGGTGGCTTGCCCAGCGCGGGCCGATGACGCAGCCTCCATGCTGCGGACCTGTGTTGCAGCTGCCATTACAGATTCGACGCTGTCTGCGTTTCTCGAGCCGATCGCGTTGTACCACCAGCGAGACCTCTACGAGCCGGGCGATCGGGGCTGGCTGGCGGCTGATCATGACGAACATGTGCCGATCGGTCGGGCGAGAAGCTATGGCAACGGATCAGCGATGATCACCATGATCAGCTTTGGCAATGGCGTGCCCCTGAGCCTCCGAGCGGCCCGCCGCCTCGCGGCCGCGGGAATCGCGGCGGACGTACTCGACCTGCGCTGGCTAGCTCCGCTACCCGTCGAAGACATCCTGGCCGCAGCGCAGTCGACCGGCCGAGTCCTCGTCGTCGACGAGACCCGGCACAGTGGCGGCGTCGGCGAAGGTGTCGTCACTGCCCTCGTGGAAGGCGGCTTTATCGGCCCCATCCACCGAGTCGCAAGCAAGGACAGTTTCGTGCCATTAGGCCCCGCGGCGGAGCACGTGCTGCTCAGCGAGGACGAGATCGAGAAGGCAGCGCTGGGGCTGACGATCGCCGCACTGGATAGATGGGACTGAATCAATGAGCCGAATCGGACCTCTCGAGCTGCTTGACATTGATCATCTTCTTACCGAGGAAGAGCGCGATATCCAAGCGACAGTTCGGGAATTCGTGGAGCAGCGGGTCAAGCCGAACATCGCCGATTGGTACGACCGCGGCGATCTTGATCTTGGCCTGATGCGCGAGGCAGGTGCACTTGGACTGCTCGGCATGCATCTGCAGGGCTATGGCTGTGCAGGAGCCAACGCGGTCTCCTACGGGCTGGCGTGCCTGGAGCTGGAGGCTGGTGATTCGGGTGTTCGCAGCATGGTGTCGGTGCAGGGTTCCCTCGCCATGTTCGCGATCTGGAAGTTCGGAAGCGAGCAGCAGAAAACGACCTGGCTGCCCCGAATGGCCACGGGCGAGGCCATTGGCTGTTTCGGGCTGACGGAGCCGGACTTCGGCTCCAATCCGGCGGGCATGCGGACGCGGGCCAAACGGGACGGCGACGACTGGGTGATCAATGGAACGAAGATGTGGATCACCAATGGCTCTGTTGCCGAGGTGGCCATTGTCTGGGCGCAGACCGATGAAGGGATCAGAGGCTTCATTGTCCCGACCGACACGCCAGGATTCTCTGCTCCCAAGATCACCAAGAAGTTGTCGCTGCGAGCCTCTGTCACTTCCGAGCTGGTGCTCGAGAACGTGCACCTGCCACGCGACGCGGTGCTTCCGGATGCGATTGGCTTGCGCGGTCCTCTGTCCTGCCTGAATGAGGCGCGCTTCGGCATCGTCTTCGGTGCCCTCGGCGCAGCGCGAGACTGCCTCGAGACCACGATCGACTATGCCATCTCACGCGAGGTTTTCGACCGCCCGCTAGCCTCCCTTCAGCTGACGCAGGCGAAGCTGGCGGACATGACCCTCGAACTGCAGAAGGGGTTCCTGCTGGCCCTGCATCTGGGCCGTCTCAAAGATGATCATCGACTGCAGCCGCAACAGGTCAGCCTGGGCAAGCTCAACAACGTACGGGAAGCGCTCGCCATCGCCCGGGAATGCCGGACCGTCCTCGGCGCTAGCGGCATCACCTTGGAATATCCGGTGCTGCGGCACGCCAACAACCTAGAGTCGGTGCTGACCTATGAGGGCACCTCGGAAGTTCACCAGCTTGTGATCGGGCAGGCATTGACCGGGGAGAGCGCGTTTGCGTGAGCCCGGCCCGAGTGCCCTAGTGATGGGACAGCTCGGCTCGGATCTTGCGCCGGGATTCAGCGAACACGACTGACTCAACCAGCACGGCACCGGACACCAGGAACGCCACCACACCTAACTGCGCCAACGCCGGCAGCGCATTGATCAACGGAATCGCCAGCAGCAGCGCACCCGCAGCCGCCAGGCGTACAACCGACAACGTGTGCACCGTGAGCCACTTGAAAATCACATGGGCCAGCAGATAGATGACGGCACCGCCGACAAGGGCCGCTAGCGCAACGGTCGGTAATGGATCCGTGAGCTTGTGGTGAGTGCTATCGCTGACATACGCGAGGACTTCCTTCAGCCCGAAGGCCCCCAAGACGATGCCAAGCACCAGCGGCATGTGCGCGAAGGAGTAGGCGTTGCGCGCCAGCCGAGCCCGGGTTTCCGGCGGCTCCGTGGCCAGAGCATGCTCGCCCAGTAAGGCACTCACATCGAAGTAAGCCCACCACAGCGCAGACGACAAGAGCAGGCCGAGCACGGAGGCGGCGATGATGACCCAGGAAATCGGCTCCTTCGCCACCCCGAGACCGATTGCCACGATCGACTCGCCGAGCGCGACGATGACGATCAGTCCGTGCCTTTCGGAGAAATGCCCTGGGGCCGGCACCCGCCAGCCAGAGAAGCCGGCCAACGCTGTCCCCACATAGTCGGCCACCAGCGCCAGTACCCACAGCCCGGTCTGCATCCAGCCCTCGGTCTGCGATGCCACCAGCAGCACCAGGCTGCTCCCGACGACGCTGGGCGCGAACCTGTACACCTGCGACCGCAGCCCGGCATCCTCTCGAGAAATGATCAGGAACATCACGAAGTGCATGAGACGGAAGATCAGGTAACACACGGCCAGCACCACGGGTCCGCGCAATCCGCCGGGCGCATCGTCGAAGGCCTCCGGAATGCAGAGGGCCAGAATGAACATTGCCGCCATTCCCGTGAGGATGGCCAGCTTGATGGGCCGTTCCTCAGCGCTCGCCACATTGGCCAGCCAGGCGTACCCGGTCCACGCCCACCAGAGCAGCATGAGTACCAGCACACCGCGGAGGATCCCCTGCCAACTCAGCTCATCAGCCATGAACGCTGTTACCTGGGTGAGAGCGAACACAAACACCAGGTCGAAGAACAGCTCCAGTGGTGTGACGCTGGCCTGATCCAGGTCTTGACGCATCAGTGAGCGAGCTGCCCGCACGGAAACAATCTTCCCAGCTGCTCGCGCATCGCGCACTGTTTGATTGCTCGCTGCCACTCGCTGCCGCCGGCGTCGTCGCTCGCACGCTCCCTGAGGCTGGCGCTCGGTAGGCACGGCCAACCTCGCTCCGTTCGGTGGCGCGCGATTGCCGACACTCGCAGCTGATTCTGCTACTGGTATGCGCCGTGAGCGTGTCGAATGGCTGCTCAGCCAGACGTAATGCCCGACGAAGTTGACCTAACGACCCTACCGACACCACAAGAGATTTCGGCATCCTGTAACCGTGGAGCTTCAGAACAACAAGACCGCACCGAGACACGCCTTGCTGAGACTGCGGGTACCACGCGAACTGCGACGCCGCATGTCACTGGCGCAAGCTCTGGCCACCAGCATCACCATTACCAGCTGCGCCGTACTGGCCGCGGCCGCCGCAGTCACATACACCGATCCCGAGCAGTTCCCTTCGTATAGGTGTGGCTCTGTGGTGGGCCTCGGCAACGGTGACGACCGTGGGCTACGGCGACGTCGTTCCCTCCAGTTCAGGAGGGCGACTTATCGGTGGCGTACTCCTGTTCCTCGGCATCGCATCGTTGGCACTGCTCACCGCGATTGCCGCCTCCGCGATCGTCGTGGGAGAAGTGCGCTCAGAGGAGCGGGAGATCGAGCGTGAGGAGGCTGAGATTCTCTCGGAGCTCCGCAACCTCGGCAGCCGCATGTCCCGGCTTGAACGCATGACCGGCGAGCACTTCAGATCGGAGGGGGAAAGACGACTGGAACCGGCTAGGTCGCGGGCGTCGAACGGAAGCGCCAGTCGCAGCATCCCCTGAAAGATAGGGACAACGACAAACCTCACCCAGGTCTCCCAAGCCGTCAGCCGAAGGCAAGGAGTCGAGGGAACCACAGCATAGGATCAGGTGCATGAGTCCGGCCTCGAAGGATCTCAAGCAGCCGGAGGCCGCCGCGACAATCCCCCTACCGACTCATCTGGCCGATGCGGCTGCTGACGAGACCTCGTTGCGACGCTTTCTGCTGGGCCTCCCTGGCGTCGACCCGGTCGGGATCGAGCAGCGAGCCGCGGGGCTGGCGACGCGGTCCATCAAGCGAGCGTCCAAACTTGCGGCGATCGACCTGGCCATCTCAATGGTGGACCTCACCACGCTTGAGGGTGCTGACACGCCTGGAAAGGTGCGCAACCTTGCGCGAAAGGCGATGGTGCCCGATCCGGACTATCCCGAGACCCCGGCCACTGCGGCCATCTGCGTCTATCCCGACCTGGTGCCCACCGCTGTCGCGGAGCTCAAAGGCTCGGGGGTCAAGGTCGCCTCGGTTGCCACAGCCTTCCCATCCGGCCGCTCGAGCCTGGAGGTCAAGCTGGCCGACACCAAGGTCGCCGTCGATGGCGGTGCCGACGAGATCGACATGGTGATCGATCGAGGCGCGTTCCTTGCCGGCCGCTACGGGAGCGTCTTCGAACAGATCGTTGCGATCAAGCACGCCTGTGGCAATGCGCGGCTGAAGGTGATTTTGGAGACCGGTGAGCTGGCAACCTACGACAACGTACGTCGCGCATCCTGGCTTGCGCTGCTCGCAGGCGCAGACTTCATCAAGACCTCGACCGGCAAGATATCTCCGGCCGCCACGTTGCCCGTTGTCCACGTGATGCTGCAGGCGGTCAAAGACTGGAAGGCCCAGACCGGGGAACAACGAGCCGTGAAGCCCGCCGGTGGCATCCGCACCTCCAAGGACGCTATCCGCTATCTCGTTGCGGTCCACGAGGTCGCTGGACCGGAGTGGCTCGATCCGTACTACTTCCGGTTCGGAGCCTCATCGGTGCTCAATGACTTGATCATGCAACGCCGGGCGCAACTGGACGGCCACTACTCCGGCACCGACTATGTGACCGTTGACTGAGAGAAGTTTGATCATGGAATGGGACTACTCCCCGGCGCCAGAGTCGAGCGCCATTGCCGATATCAAGGACCGCTACTTGCCGTTCATCGACGGGAGTTTCAAGGAGGGCGGCGGCGAGGATCGCGACACCGTCAACCCCGGAACCGGGGAAAGGCTTTCCACAGTTTCGACAGTCAATCCGGCTGACGTCGACAGAGCGGTCAAAGCGGCACGCCGCGCGTACGAGGACGTCTGGTCCCTCATGCCGGGCGTCGAACGTGGCAAATATCTGTTCCGGATCGCCCGCGCGATCGCGGAACGGTCCCGCGAGTTGGCCGTCGTAGAGACCCTCGACAATGGCAAGCCGATCAAGGAAACGCGAGATTTCGACGTCCCGGCCGCGGCCCAACACTTCTTCTATCACGCCGGCTGGGCTGACAAGCTGCATCATCTTGGCCTGGGGCCGGTGCCGCAACCGCTGGGTGTGGCGGGCCAGGTCATCCCGTGGAATTTTCCGCTGCTGATGGCCGCCTGGAAGATCGCACCAGCGCTGGCTGCCGGTAACACCGTGGTGATCAAGCCAGCCGAAACAACGCCGTTGTCGATCTTGGTGCTGGCTGAGATCATCGCCGATGCCGAGCTGCCGCCGGGAGTCGTCAACATCGTCACCGGAGCCGGCGATGTGGGCTCGACGCTGGTCAATCACTCAGGCATCGACAAGGTCGCGTTCACCGGCTCCACCGCCGTTGGCCGCCGCATCCAGCGTGAGCTGGCCGGAACCGGCCGCAAGATCACCTTGGAGCTCGGCGGCAAGGGCGCCAACATCGTGTTCGAGGACGCGGCCCAGGACCAGGCAGTGGAGGGGATCATCAACGGCATCTTCTTCAACCAGGGCCAGGTGTGCTGCGCAGGATCCCGTTTGCTGGTGCAGGAGTCGATCGCCGATGAGTTCGTCGAGCGACTCAAGCAGCGCGTCGAGACACTGCGCGTCGGCGATCCTATGGACAAAAACACCGACGTAGGCGCGATCAACTCCGAGGCACAGCTTGGCCGCATTACTGCACTGATGAACACCGGGATCGCCGAGGGCGCTGAGCTGTGGTCTTCCTCGTGTCCGCTGCCGAAGAACGGCTACTACCTCTCCCCGTCGATCTTCACCAATGCGACTCCCTCGATGCGGATCGCGCGCGAGGAGATCTTCGGCCCAGTGCTCACGACGATGACGTTCCGGACCCCAGATGAGGCGGTTACCAAGGCCAACAACAGCCCGTACGGCCTGTCGGCGGGCGTGTGGACCGAAAAGGGCTCGCGGGCGATGGGTATGGCCGCGGCGCTGCGTTCTGGCGTGATCTGGGACAACACGTTCAATCGGTTCGATCCAGCCGCCAGCTTCGGCGGCTACAAAGAGTCCGGCTTCGGCCGAGAGGGCGGACCGTCGGGCTTGGCCGCTTACCTGAACACCGACGACGAGGCGGTCGTGCAGTGAGCCACTTGGCGGTATCGAAGACCTACAAACTCTTCATCGGCGGAGCTTTCCCGCGTTCGGAGTCCGGCCGTACCTATCAGGCGCGCGACAACAAGGGCGACTTCATGGCCAATGCGGCGCTGGGTTCGCGTAAAGACCTGCGCGACGCCGTGGTCGCAGCCCGTAAGGGTTACATCGCCTGGTCGAAGGCCACGGCGTACAACCGCGGCCAGGTGATCTACCGGATCGCTGAGATGTTGGAGGCTCGCCGGACCGAGTTCGTCGAACTGATCATGCTCAGCACCGGCGCCTCGACCAAGATCGCTACAGCCGAAGTTGATGTGGCGATCGATCGGCTGGTGCACTACGCAGGCTGGACCGACAAGCTGGCGGCCGTACTGGGCAGCGCCAACCCGGTGTCGAGCCCTCACTTCTCCTACTCCGCTCCCGAACCCACCGGTGTTGTCGGGATTCTTGCGCCACCCGGATCGCCGCTGCTCGGCTTGATCTCGGTGATCGCCCCGGTGATCACTGGCGGCAATGCCTGCGTGGTGATCGCGGCCGAACGAGATCCCTGCGTGGCGATCACCTTCGCCGAGGTGGTCGCTACCTCCGACGTACCGGCCGGAGTGATCAACATCCTGACCGGGAGAATCTCCGAGCTTGCTCCGCACCTCGCGGCTCACGCGGACGTCAATGCCTTGGACCTTACCGGTGCCGATGCCGAGCTGCGTAAATCGCTGGAGGAGGCTGCAGCCGAGACCGTCAAGCGGGTTTACGTTCCCAAGGGCCTACCGGACTTCACAGCCGCACCCGGCACCGCCCGACTCCGCGCCGTCCTCGAGATCAAGACGGTGTGGCACCCAACCGGCGCCCTATCACTTTCCGGCGGCACCTCGTACTAGCCGACTTGTCAGAGGGTGAGCGAGGAATAGCCAGCGGCGCAGGCGAGTTCAGGCCGGCATGACCATTGACGGAGTCAAAACAATAGGGCTGATCGGCGCAGGGCATATTGGCAGCCAGGTCGCTCGCGCAGCAATCGCGAGCGGCTACGACGTCGTGATCAGCAACTCACGAGGCCCGGAGACGCTGACTGACCTGGTGTCCGAGCTTGGTCCGCAAGCCCGTGCGGGCACCACTGAGGAGGCGGCCGCAGCGGGTGATCTCGTGGTCGTAGCCATTCCGCTAAGGGCGATCGGCGACGTCCCCGTCGAGCCACTTGTGGGCAAGGCAGTGATCGATGCCAACAACTATTACCCGCGGCGAGACGGCAAGATCGCGGTCCTCGACGACGACATCATGACCAGCTCAGAGCTGTTACAGGCCCGGATACGCGGGGCCCATGTGGTGAAGGCCTTCAACCACATCTACGCGCGTCAGATCACGAGCGACGGCACGCCGCTCGGAACGCGAAACAGACGAGCGCTGGTGATTGCAGGGGACGACCCGGTCGCAAAGGCCCGGGTGGCCGAACTGATCGACGAGTTCGGCTTCGACGTGATCGATGGCGGTCGGCTTGCCGAAAGCTGGCGCATCCAACCCGGTACGCCCGGCTACGTCCAGCGATTGAACGCCGAAGAACTGTCTGCGGCCCTGGCGTCCGCCAAGCGGAACAGCTAGCCCCTTGGTCTCCGCACCGGCCGCAACCAGTGCGGAGCCCATGTAGCTGCTGCGGAGTGAACTCAGCGCTCGATCGGGGCCCAATCGGGGCCGGTCTCGCCAAGAGTCTCATCGAGCTTGGCAAAAAGCGGTATCGGCCGCTGGAGCGGCGTTCCCGCGATGATCGGGCGGGATTCCCAGCGTGCCTGCTCGCTCGCGTAGTCGCCCATGATCACCGGATAGTCGGGCCCACCCTCCTCGCTCACCTCACGGATCTCAGGCTGTGCCGCCCACACGCCGGTGCCGCCAAGTGCCTCGTGAACCTTCTGTGCGGCATGCGGCAGGAACGGGGTCAGCAGCGTGTTGGCATCCGAGACCACCTGCAGTGCAGTGTGCAGCACCGTGTCGCGCCGCCCGGGATCACCACTGAGCTTCCACGGCTCCGTGTTAGAGAGGTACTTGTTCGCAGCACCGATCACCCGCATGGCTTCCGTCATCGCGAGCTTGAACCGGTTGCGGCCGAGCAACGCACCCACGGTATCGAACGCATCGCGAGCGGTTCCCAACAGCTGATGATCAACATCGAGCAGCGTGGACGGAGTCGGGATTGCCCCGTTGTTCCGGTGCGCCATGGAGATGGAGCGGTTCACAAGATTGCCCCATTCGTTGGCGAGTTCGAAGTTGGTACGCCGCACGAACTCGTCCCAGGTGAAGTCGGTGTCAGTGGTCTCCGGGCCGGCGACAGCAATGAAGTACCGCAAGGCATCGGGCCCGAAATCACGCAGGAAGTCACCGACGTAGATGACTTTGCCGCGGCTGGTGGAGAACTTCGAGCCGCTCATGGTCAGGTACTCGCTGGAGACGATCTCGTCGGGCAATCGAAGCTCACCGAGTGGCCCCACTGTGCCACCATGATCACCCTCGCCGTTGTGTCCGAGTAGGATCCCTGGCCAGATCACGGTGTGGAAGACGATGTTGTCTTTGCCCATGAAGTAGTAGCCACGCGCGTCCGGGTCGATCCACCACTGCTTCCAGGCGTCGGGATCACCGCTGCGCTTGGCCCACTCCACCGAGGCGGAGAGGTAACCGATGACCGCGTCGAACCACACGTAGAGGCGCTTCATCGGCTGGTCGCGCCAGCCGTCCAGCGGTACGGGCACTCCCCAGTCAAGATCACGAGTGATGGCCCGTGGCCGAAGATCCTCCAGCAGATTCTGGCTGAACTTCAACACGTTCGGCCGCCAGTCGGTACGGGAGCTCAGCCACTTCCCGAGCGACCCAGCCAGCGCTGGGAGGTCCAGCAGGTAGTGCTCGGTTTCGACAAACTTGGGCGTCTCCCCGTTGATCCTCGAGACGGGGTTGATCAGGTCGATCGGGTCGAGTTGGTTGCCGCAGTTGTCGCATTGATCACCGCGTGCACTGGGGTATCCACAGATCGGGCAGGTGCCTTCGATGTAGCGGTCGGGCAGGGTTCGTCCAGTCGATGGGCTCACCGCACCCATCGTGATCTTGGGCACCACGTAGCCGTTGCGATGCAGCCCTAGAAAGAGATCCTGGACCACTGCGTAATGGTTGAGGGTGGTGGTGCGGGTGAAGAGGTCGTAGGACAGACCGAGGTCACGGAGGTCGTTTACGATCACGCGGTTGTACTTGTCGGCAGTCTCGCGGGGGCTCAGCCCTTCACGCTCGGCCTGGACCAGGATCGGCGTCCCATGCTCATCGGTGCCGGACACCATCAGGACGTCGTGCCCGCTCATGCGCATGTACCGCGCGAAGATGTCCGAGGGAACACCGAAGCCTGAGACATGGCCGATGTGGCGAGGGCCGTTCGCGTACGGCCACGCCACCGCGGTCAGGACACGCGAAGTCATGCGCTAAACCCTAGCCGGACACGCGCTGCTCCCAGCTCTGTTCCCACTTGAGGGGCCGCTGTCCTCACAGAAGGATCGTGCCCACCTGAAGCCCGCCTATCCGGCCGCCGCGATTCGCGCAACCAGCGCTTTGCGGACGCCATAGGGCGCGAAGACGCTTTTGGCCGCGTTGATCCCGAGCCGGCGTACGTCCTCAAGCGAGTAGTCGAACGCCTCGGCGAGCAGGGCGAACTCCCTTGTCAAGGTCGTCGCACTCATCAGCCTGTTGTCGGGGTTGACGGTCACGCGGAAGCCGAGCCGATCCAAGTGGTGAATCGGATGCTCAGCGATCGAGGCTGCTGTGCCGGTCTGCACATTGGAGGACGGGCACATCTCGAGCGGGATCTGCTCGTTGAGAACGTACGCCGCGAAGTCCCCCAGTGCGGCATCGCCGACCTCGTCCTGCTGAATGTCCTCGATGATCGCGACCCCATGACCGATCCGATTTGCTCCGCACACCTGCACCGCCTCCCAGACGTACTCGCACCCCCCAGCTTCACCGGCATGAATGGTGTAGTAGGCGCTCTGGCGCCGCAGGAGCTGAAAGGACTCCAGGAACCGAGACGGCGGGTACCCGTTCTCCGGCCCGGCGATATCGAATCCGGCAACGCCATCGTGGCGGTAGCTCAGCGCCAACTCAGCGATGTCGGGAGTTGGTTGGGCCTGCCGCATGGCCGTGACCAACTGGCGTACCTCGATCTCTTGCCCGCGCGCTCGACACGCCGCCATCCCCTCGGCCAAGCCGTCACGTACGGCTTCCACGGCCTCAGGCGCGGTCAATCCTGCCTTCAGATGCTGTTCTGGCGCCCAGCGCGCCTCGCCGTAGATGATCCATCAGCGGCCAGGTCCTCCACGAACTCGGCAGCTACCCTCCACAGGCTCGGTGCCGTCTGCATAACCGCAATGGTCTGATCGAAGGTCTTCAGATAACGCATCAGGGATCCCGAGTCCGCCGACTCCGCGAACCAGCGGCCAAGATCATCGGCGGTGTCGGCCGGCAGTACATGTCCGATGTCGGCGGCCAGCTCGATGATCGTCTGCGGCCGTAGTCCGCCGTCGAGATGATCATGAAGTGACACCTTCGGAAAGGCCTGGAGCGCTTCCGCGTCAAGGCTCATGACGGCCCCGCGCCAGGTCGTCGGGTCCGAAAGCCTGGGGCAGCAACGCGCTCATGGGCAAGACGCCGGAGGGCGTCATGACCAGACACTCAGGACCCCCGTGCTCCCAAAGCAGCTGGCGACAGCGGCCGCACGGCATCAGGATCGCCCCGGTTCCATCGACGCAGGCCAATGCGACCAGTCGGCCACCGCCACTCGCGTGCAGCGCCGACACCAACCCACATTCCGCGCATAGGCCCAACCCATACGAGGCGTTCTCGACGTTGCAGCCGGTCACCACCCGTCCATCGTCGACCAGTGCCGCCGCACCGACCGGAAAGTGCGAGTACGGGCGCGTACGCGTGCCGGCTGGCCTCCCGCGCCGCGCTACGCAGTCGGTCCCAGTCGATGTCAATCATGGCCACTCCAATGGTGATGGAATAGCCCGCAGGCCGGATCGCGTGCCGCCGTGCTGAGGAGGAGGAGCCGGCACGCCTTTCGTCGGCGAGCGGCGACGAAGTAGGCGGGTTCTGAGTGCGGTCCGCGCGGAGCGGAGCGGAGCAATTCAACACAGCTACTTCTCAAAGGGAATGCCGTCAGCGGCTGGTGGTCTGACGCGGCCCACCAGCCCGGCGACGGCGATGATCGTGGCGACGTACGGCAAGATCAACAGGAACTGGCTCGGCATCGGCGTATTCAAGGTTTGCAGCTGAGAAGCCATCTGCGTGACGAAACCGAAGAACAGGCACATGATCGATGCCAGCACCGGATGCCAGCGGCCCATGATCACCGCGGCGAGCGCGATGAACCCGTTGCCGACGGTGAACTCCTTGGTGAACGAGCCGGTTGAGGCGAGAGTGAAGAAGGAGCCACCGAGCCCGCCGAAGACACCGCCTGCCAGCACCGCCGACCAGCGGATTCCCCGGACGCTGATACCCACCGTGTCGGCCGCCTCGGGATGCTCGCCGTCGCTCGGATCCGCAGGCCCCAGGTGGTCCGGTAGAGCACCAGCCAGACCAGAGCGACCGAAATGGCTGCCAGATAGGCCAGGATGTTCTGTTCGAAGAGCACGCGACCGAAGAACGGGATCTTGGCGAGGCCGGGAATCGGGATGGGCTCGAGCACCGGCGCGGAGTTGTACTTGATCGACGCCGGCTGCACCAGCTGATCAAAGAGGAAGCCGGTGACCCCGACGGCCAACAGGTTGAGCACCACGCCCAGCACCACCTGGTTGACCAGGTAGTTGATCGAAAACAGGGCCAGTAGCGCGGCCATGGCGAGGCCGGCCAGCACTGCCGCGATCATGGCCGCGGCCACCGACTGGGTGAGACTGCCGACGACGGCGGCCGCAAAAGCTGCCGAGAGGAACTGGCCCTCGATCGACACGTTGACCACTCCGGACCGTTCGCACAGCACCCCACAGAGCGCGCCGAAGACCAAAGGCGTGGCGAGCGACAACGTGCCGGCGAACTGGTTGCTGACCGGGAAAGGCAGGTCACGACCAGACGCTGCCCAGGTCAGGAAGCCCATGACGACAGCCAACGCGGCGACGGCGCCGGCCAACACCGGCCACCGACCGCGCATCCGGCCAGACAGGTAGCCAACCGCCGCCGAGAGGCAGAGCAGCGCACAGACCAGGACGGTGGCGAAGCCAGGCAGCGTCACCGTCGGCAGCTGCACCTCGTCAAACGCGTCGGACAGCGCAAATCGCGCGCTGCCGCTGGTGGATGCGAGACCGATCAAGAGGAGCACGCCGACGACGGCGATGAGTACCCCGGTGGAGATGCGTTGGCGGCGCTTCTGGGGCGTTTCGACCCGAGCTGCCTCGGTATGCGGTGGAGCCTGCTCGACGGTGTCGACGCTCACGCCAGTCCTCCTTCAGGAACCGGCCCGAGCGCCCGAGTCTTGCGGGGCTTGAGGAAGGGAACGATCTTGGTAACGAGCGCGGGGGCCGCCACGAAGAGCACGATCAGTGCCTGCAGCACAGTCGTCAGGGTCAGCGGCGTCTGCGCAACGCTCTGCATAGCCAGTCCACCGGCATGCAACGCCCCGAACAGCAAGCCGGCCAGCACGATACCCAATGGCCGGGAGCGGCCGAGCAATGCAACGGTGATGGCATCGAAGCCAACTGAGCCCACGATTCCGAGTGAGAGCGGCACGGGCAGTCCCGACGCGCTCGGACCGAGGGCGGCCTGAACTCCTGCGAGGCCCGCCAGTGCGCCCGCCAAGCACATCGTGATCATGGTCGTGTTCGGCCGACGCTCATGCCGGCTGTCGCCGCAGCGTGGGGGTTCGCACCGACAGCGCGGATGGCGAAGCCGGTGGTCGAGCGGTCCAGAATCCACCAGACCGCTACGGCGGCAAGCAAGGACAGGACGAATCCCAGATGCAGTTGGCCGCCTTCTAGCCGTGGCATGGTGGCGTTCCAATCCACGATGGGCGAAATCGGATCGGTTCGCCCAGGCCGCTGAAAGGCCGACGTGGTGAGTAGGAAGGCCAGCAGACCGGCAGCGATGTAGTTCATCATGATCGTCACGATGACCTCGTGCGCGCCCGTCCTTGCCTTCAGCCAGCCGACGATGCCTCCCCAGGCTGCACCACCGAGCAACCCGCCGAGGATGGCCAGGATGAGATGGATGCCGGGCGGCAGATGCCAGCTGAAGCCGATATAGGCAGCGACGATCGCGCCCAGAATCGCCTGTCCCTGAGCACCGATATTGAACAGGCCGGCGCGGAAGGCCAGGCCCACGCCGAGCCCGGCGCAGATCAACGGAGCCGCCTGAGCAGTCGTCTCGGTGATCGGTCCGTAGCCGACGATCGCTCCCATGATCAACGCGCCGTACGCGCTGCTGACCTTGTCCCAGGAGGCGATCAGTGCATCTGAAGGGCGCGCAAAGAAGTAGGCGAACTTGCTGCGGACCTCGGTGTCGGAGAAGATCATCAGCAGCGCGCCCACGATGAAGGCCAGCACGATCGAGGCGATGGTGATGAGCACGTCGGACCATGGGATCACGAGGCGGCGCCTCGGCCGCTCAGGACTCATGAGGCACCTCTTCGAGACTGGCCTCCAAGGCCGCGTCCTCCTCAGCCAGCGTCGTTATGGACGCGCTGGCCAAGGCCTCCTCGGTCGGGACGCCCGCCATCATGAGCCCAAGCACTTCACGCGAGGTGTCCGGCGGCACGATGCCGACGATGCGACCGCGATACATGACGGCGATCCGGTCGGCAAGGGCCACGACCTCGTCCAGCTCCGTCGACACGATCACTACAGCGGTGCCGCGGTCGCGCTCCTCGATCAGCCGCTTGTGGACGAACTCGATGGCCCCGACGTCGAGCCCCCTGGTGGGCTGGGAGGCAACCAGAAGCACCAACGGCCGGGACAGCTCACGGGCCAACACAACCTTTTGCTGGTTACCTCCCGAAAGTGAGGACACCGTTGATTCGATCGACTGCGTACGGATGTCGAACTCGTTGACGCGATGGTGCGGCGTTATGCCTGACTCTTGACAGATCCAGGGCGATTCCGCGCGCATACGGATGCTCGTCATAGTGATTCAAGATCAAGTTCTCGGCGACGGTGAATGAGCCGACACAGCCGTCCTGCTTACGGTCCTCGGGGACGAACCCAAGGCCGGCGTCAATGGTCTCCCTTGGCGACAGCCCGGTCAGTGACTTGCCGTCCAGGTGGATCGATCCCTCTATGGCTGGAGTCACGCCGAGCAGCGCCTCGGCGAGCTCAGTCTGGCCGTTGCCTTGGACGCCGGCGATGCAGACGATCTCCCCGCCGGACACCTCGAGGTCAAGATCCTGCACGGCCAGCGTGCCGTTCGGGCTGGCAACTGAGACGCCCTTCATCACCAGTCGTGGCTCTGCCGTGGGCGAGGCCGGCTTCTTGTCCACGACCAGCTTGACAGCACGGCCCACCATCAGCTCTGCTAGGTCAGCCTCGGAATCAGTCTGCTTCGCCGCGCCGACCACCTTGCCGTGCCTGATCACGGTGATTTTGTCCGCGATTTCGCGCACTTCCCGCAGCTTGTGGGTGATGAACACGATCGCCTTGCCCTCGTCGCGAAGTGAACGCATCACCGCCATCAGCTGATCGGTCTCTTGCGGCGTGAGCACAGCGGTCGGCTCGTCCAAGATCAGATACTTGGCGTCGTTGGCCAGCGCTTTCAGAATCTCGACTCGTTGCTGGACGCCTACAGGAAGATCTTCGATCAGCGCGTCCGGGTCCACATCGAGGCCATAGCGTTCCGACAGCCGCTGGACGGTACGCCGCGCCTCACCCATGTTGAGCAGTCCGGCCGTGCTGTCCTCCCGCCCGAGGATGAGGTTCTCGGCGACGGTGAAGACGTCCACCAGCATGAAGTGTTGATGAACCATGCCGATCCCGGCAGCAATGGCCTCCTTCGGACTGTTATGGACATGCTCAACACCGTCGATGGAGATCGTGCCTTCGTCGGGCTGCAGCAGCCCGTACAACACGTTCATCAGGGTGGTCTTCCCCGCCCCGTTCTCACCCAGCAGACAGTGGATCTCTCCGGGCGTAATGTCCAGGTCGATCGAGTTGTTGGCGACCAGGTCGCCGAACCGCTTGGTGATCCCCCGCAGCCGAAGGCCAGTTCCGGCCGCGGGGGCGGAGGTCGGTGTCACCCCTCAATCATGCCGAGGGCTGCGACTTGGACTCGATGGTGATCTTGCCGCTGATGATGTCAGCCTTGAGTGCGTCCAGCTCGGACTTCAGTTCCGCAGGAACCTTGGAGTCGAAGTCGTGGAACGGCGCCAAGCCGGTGCCATCGTTCTCGAGAGTGCCTACGTACGGCTCGTTGGAGAAGGAACCATCCTGGGCAGCCTTGATGGCATCTGCCACAGCTACATCCATGCCTTTGTAGACACTGGTGATGATGTTGGGGCAATAGGTCTCCGCGCTCACGCAGCCGTCGGTGTCAACCCAAATGGCGTTGACCTTCCCCCCGCTGGTCTTCGCGGCCTGCAGCGCGCCGAGGCCGGCTGGGCCGGCGACCGGGAAGACGACGTCAGCACCCTGACTGATCAAGCCTTGCGCCGTACGCTGGCCGCCCTTTTGGTCCTCGAAGTCACCGGTGAACTGCCCGTCCTGCTTGGCCGCATCCCAGCCGAGAACCTTCACATCCGCGCTCTTCTGCTTGTTGTAGTAGTCCACGCCCTGGCTGAAGCCGTCCATGAAGATCGTGACTGTCGGGAGCTTGGCGCCACCGAAGGTGCCAACCTTCTTGGTCTTGGTCATGCCTGCAGCCAAGTACCCTGCAAGGAAGCTCGACTGGGCAGTATTGAAGATCAGCGGCTTGAGGTTCTTGACCGCCGGGAAGGTCTTCGGATCGTAGTAGTCGACAATGGCGAACTTGACATCAGGGTTCTTCTTCGCTGCAGCAAGGGTGTTATCGCCGAGCAGGAAGCCGACGGTGACGATGATGTTGCAGTTCGCATCCACCATCGACTGAATGTTTTTCGCGAAGTCGGCGGTCGTTTGCGACTCGACCTGACCAGTCTCGATTCCGAGCTCTGCCTTGGCGTCGGTCAAACCCTTGTATGAGGTCTGGTTGAACGACTTGTCGTCAAAACCGCCCGAGTCGGAAACCATGCAGGCCTTGAAAGCAGCACCCGATGCGCTGACACTGGCACTCCCCGGGGCACTCGGAGCTGCCGACGAGCCAGTCCCGGGCGCCTGAGCGCAGCTGGTGAGTGTCAAGGCCGTAGCACAGATGAGCGCGCCAGCCAGGGTCAGGGTTTTCTTCACGTAATGCCTCCTCGGCAAGAGATCACAGCTTTTGTTGCCCCAACCGCTTCGGGAAGCGCATCCTCGCCCCGGTCGGGTCTGGGACGACTCTAACTCCGCCGGTTGAGTCCCGGGTTGCTAGTGGATAAGGACTCGGTACCAGTTTCTCCACTTGTGCGTCGCTGCCGGAGGCGGCCAGCGTCAGATCGCCGCGCGCTCGAAGGTGGTCGCCACCTCGGCGAGCACCTTGAGGCCGACCGGGATACACCCCTCGTCAACTACGAAGGTCGGTTGGTGGATGTCTGGGCAGACTTTTCCTGGGGTTCGGACGCCAAGACGGGCTAGGGCGCCGGGGACCTGCTGCAACATCCATGAGAAGTCCTCGCCGCCCAGAGACTGCTCGGTCGTCGTCACGCCATCGGGGCCGAGTATCTCCTCGGCTGCCCGCGTCAGTCGCCGTACGCCGCGCGGGTGGTTGACAGCTGGGGGCACTCCGTCAGTGACCGCGACATCCACGTCGACTCCGAACGGCCGAACGATGTCCGCGGCCAGCTCTGGGATGAGCTGCTTGGCGAGCTGCCAGCCGGCAGCGTCGAGTGCCCGCAGCGTTCCCACGATCTCCCCACTGCGGGGGATGGCATTCGCGACGGAACCGGAATGCATGGATCCCCACATCAGCGAAACCCCGCTGCGCGGATCGATCCGGCGGGACAGCAACAGCTGGGTCATTGTTGCCACGGCGCCGAGTGCGCCGATGACGTCCTGGGTCAGCTGCGGCCGCGAGGTGTGACCGCCGGTGCCACTTACGGCGATGCTCACCTGGTCGACCGAAGAGGTAATCGGCCCGACCTTGAGGGCGATCTGGCCGACATCGGTTCGCGGATCGCAGTGCAGCGCGTAGACCTCAGTCAGGTCGTGCAGCACGCCCCCGTCAATCGCGTCGAGGGCTCCCCCGGGGCTGGTCTCCTCTGCCGGTTGGAAGATCAGCCGAACGCCTCGGGTCAGCAGGTCGAGGTCCCGGAGCCGGGACAACACAATGCCGACTCCGAGCAAGATCGCGGTGTGTACGTCGTGCCCGCATGCGTGGCAGACCCCAGGGTTCTTGGAGGCATAGTCGACGTTCCTGCCGTCAGGGATAGGTAGGGCATCGATGTCCGCGCGCAGCCCGACCAGACCGGAGGAGTCGTCGAAGCCGCCTGGCAACACATCACAGTAGGCCCCGGTGCCGACGGGAAGGACCTTCGCCACCAGCCCGGACCGCTCGAGCTGGTCGACGATGAGGGCTGTCGTGCGATGCTCGCGGTGTCCGACCTCCGGATGGGCGTGAATATCGCGCCGGATGGCGATCAGACGCTCATTCAACGCGCTCGCGAGTCGTGTGATCTCGGCGCGTCGGACGGCATCGGAATCGGGCATTGTGCTCAGTCTGTCACGCCGATCGCTCGCGGGCCGGGAACGCTCACGGGTCGTAACACGAGAGTCATGTTTTGATTGAGCGCTGCTCGCGCAATGTCTGATGGCTCGCTCCGCTCGCGAGGATCGCGCTCGGATGCCCCTGGCTTCCTCACTCGCTCACAGACGAAGAGCGTGTCGCGCTCGCTCCGTTCGCGGCGCGCGATCCTGAGCGCTATGAATCCGCCTACGCCGGCGCGCGATTCCCGACGCTCGCAGCTAGTGTCGTGGAACTCAAGTTCGTTTGCGCTTGGCGTCGTTCAGGTGCGTGGATCGCAAGGCCGACGAGGGAGGGATACCGGGTCGTATGTCGACCGAGGAGAACGCCGTGAGGTACGTGCCTGGGCGGCGCGAAGCGTAAAGAGACTTGGGTTCCACGGCACTAGGCGTCAGTCGGCTCGTAGGTACCCCAAACATCACGCAATGCGTCACAGACCTCGCCAACGGTGGCTCGCAACCTGAGGGCGTCCTTCATCGGGACCAGCACGTTGCCGGTACTCCGGGCCACAGCTTGGATCTTGCCTAGCGAAGCATCGACGACAGCCTGGTCGCGGGCTGCTCGCAGCGCGGCGAGCCTGGCAGCTTGCATCGCTTCGATGGCTGGATCCACCTGCAGCGGTTCGTACGGCTCCTCCTCGTCCAGCTGGAACCGGTTCACCCCCACGACAACCCGCTCTGCTGCGTCGATCTGACGCGCCACTTGGTATGCCGATCGCTCGATCTCAGCCTTCTGGAAACCCTGCTCGATTGCTGCCACTGCCCCGCCCCGCTCGGCGACCACTTCCATCAGGCGGCGGCTCTCCGCCTCGACATCATTGGTCAGCGACTCGATGGCGTACGAGCCGGCAAACGGATCAACGGTCCTGGTGACATCCGTCTCGTACGCGAGCACCTGCTGAGTGCGTAGCGCCAGCCTGGCTGCCTTGGGAGTGGGCAGCGCGATTGCCTCGTCGAAGGAGTTCGTGTGCAGCGACTGGGTTCCCCCCAGCACGGCGGCCAGCGCCTGCACTGCGACCCGTACCAGGTTCACTTCCGGCTGTTGAGCCGTCAGTTGCACTCCGGCAGTCTGGCTGTGGAAGCGCAGCATCATGGACTTTTCCTCCCGTGCGCCGAACTGATCGCGCATCAGCTGCGCCCAGATCCGTCGCGCGGCCCGGAACTTGGCAACCTCCTCCAACAGCGTGGTGCGGGAGACGAAGAAGAACGACAGCCGCGGCGCAAAATCATCCACCGCCAAACCAGCCGCCAACGCCGCCTCGACGTAGGCGATCCCGTTTGTCAACGTGAATGCGATCTCCTGTGCCGGTGTGGCGCCAGCCTCAGCCATGTGGTAGCCCGATATCGAGATCGTGTTCCACCTCGGCAAGTGATCATGACAGTAAGCGAACGTGTCGCCGACCAAGCGCAGCGATGCGGCGGGTGGAAAGATATAGGTGCCTCGTGCGATGTACTCCTTGAGGACGTCGTTCTGGACGGTTCCGGAGAGCCTCCCTGCTGCGATGCCCTGCTCCTCGGCAACCAGCTCGTACAGCAGTAGCAGGACAGCCGCTGGAGCGTTGATGGTCATCGACGTCGAGACCTGGTCAAGGGGTATGCCAGCGAAGAGCTCACGCATGTCATCGATCGAGTCGATGGCGACCCCGACCTTGCCTACCTCTCCCGCCGCGATTGGCGCATCGGAGTCGTAGCCCATTTGGGTGGGCAGGTCAAAGGCAACAGAAAGACCGGCAGTCCCGTGTGCGATCAGCTCGCGATAGCGAGCATTGGACTCCTTGGCGGTGCCGAAACCCGCGTACTGGCGCATGGTCCACGGCCTTGTGGTGTACATCGACGGGTAGATGCCCCGCGCGTAGGGGTACTTGCCGGGCTCACCGAGCGCAAGATCAGGATCGAATTCGGCAAGATCCTCTGGCCCGTAGACGGCCTTGAATGGCGTTCCAGACTCCGTCTGTGCACTCACCTGGGCAATAGTCGCATGGGCCGGCGAAGCGGCGCTCGCAGGCCGACGGACGAGTTGACCTCAGACCCGGACCGAACTCTGCACCAGGGCGACAGCCGACTCGATCATGCGTGCGGTCTCGGCTTGCCAGTTCGGCTCCTGGCCTCGATAAGGACCAGTGGCGAGCGAGACGATCACCCCGCCAGCACGCAGCCGCAGCTCGGCCGGATCCACCCGGCTGTCGAAGACCTGCAGCCAGAGATTGATCAAACGCGTCAGCCCGGCGGCCTGTTCAGCCGTCATCCGTTGCATCGTGGAGAGGTGTGCGATCATGCAGGCAAGATCATCAGCCCGGCGGCCCGGGCCCATGGTGTCGATGTCGAGCAGGCCGGTGATCAAACCGTTCGCCACGAACACCTGGCCTTCGTGAAAGTCCCCGTGGGTCGGCTCCACACCGGGCTGCGCTCCGGCCAGGCCTCCGGAAACCTGCGTGACCAGCCACCGCAACTGTGGATCCAACGCCGGCTGCGCGGCCGCGATCATCTCGGCGTACGTGCCGACGGCACCGGTCCACGGTGGCCGGCGCGGCAGCCCAACAACCGCGGATGGCAAGGAGTCGAGCAGCATGATCATGTTCTCGGCAGTGCAGGGCATCGCCTCGTCGAAGATCGCCTGCGTCAGTGGCCTGCCCGGAAGCTCGTGGAGTACCAGAATGAAGTCTGCCGTCGCCGCTGCCACCAGGGCGGCAGGAAAACGAGCACTCCGCAACAGCTCGTGGCGCTGCAGGGTGGGCCCGTACGCGGACTCTCGTAAGACCTTGACGAAGAAGGTTCGTGGCCCGCCGTTGGTTTTGATCACGGCCTTGAGTACCGCACGCCGGCGCGGTCGATAGCTGATCATGTCCAACGCGACGTTCTCGCCCGTCAGGGGATGATCAAGAACTCGATGCTCGTTGAGTAATGCGGCCAGCGCGTTCGGCACTGCTGCTCGTGGCAAGCCCGGCAAATCGGGGTCGTTCGGGTACAGCCACACCGCAACCTCGCGTTCCCCGTCACCCAGGATCATGGCTCGCTCGTCGTTGCCGCTGCGGCCTCCTACTCGGGCGCTGGCACCGAGCAGCTCGGTGCGGCGTCCGGTCGGCCAGTCAACGCTTGCGGAGTACGTCGCGGTGGTCGAACGCCGTGGGTTGGCGTCAACGTGATCCAGCCGCCACGAGATGAGGCTGCCACCGGCATGCTCGACCGCGGCCGAGAGCAGCTCGTTCACGTCGGCCGAAGTCAACAAGGTCGACCCGTCGGGGTCCCCCGAAGCGGTCACAGACCGAATCCTTACACACGCTATCGACGCATCATCAGATGCGAATGGAAGCATGGCAATGTGACTGTCGCCATCACCATCCTGACCCTGGCTGCCACGGTGCTCGCCGTGACGGCGTTGGCCAATCGGATCAGATTCTCCGCGCCGCTGCTGCTGATGCTCGTCGGAATCGGGCTGTCCTTCCTGCCGCGCGTACCCATCCCCGAGCTGTCGTCCGAACTCGTGTTGATCGGGTTCCTGCCGCCACTGCTGTACGCCGCAGCAATCCGGACGTCGGTGATCGACTTTCGCGCGAATCGTCGATCCATCGCGCAGCTTTCGGTGCTGCTCGTCCTCCTCACGGCCTTGGGGGTTGGCCTGATCACCTGGTTGATCTTGCCGGTGAGTTTCCCGGTGGCATTTGCCTTGGGCGCAGTGGTCGCGCCGCCCGATGCCATCGCCGCCACGACGATCGCCCGACGAGTCGGGCTCCCTCGTCGCCTGGTCACGATTTTGGAGGGCGAGTCGCTGGTGAACGACGCGACCGCGATCACCTGCCTGCGAGTGGCTATTGTCGCGATTGACGGCACCATTACGGCTACCCAGGCGACCGTCGGATTTCTGATCGCAGCCCTGGGCGGAATTGCGGTCGGCCTCCTGGTGGCGCTAATCGTGATTCCCATCCGATCGCGGATTACTCAGCCGGTTTTCGACACCGCAATCTCGCTTCTGGCGCCGTTCGCGGCATATCTGTCTGCTGAGACGCTGAACATCGGAGGCTTTCATGGCTCTGGCGTCATCTCCGTCGTGACGGCCGGCTTGATCCTCGGCCACAAGTCGCCGGTGATCCAGTCAGGCCAATCGCGACTGAGCGAACGGGTGAACTGGGCAACCATCGAATTCCTGCTCGAGAACACGGTCTTCTTGATGATCGGCCTCCAGGCCCGCAGGATCATCGAGGCCAACTCGGAATCTGTTCTCTCCGGACTGCAGATCGCCGGATTCTGCGCAGCGGTCTTGGGCGGCGTCATCATGATCCGCCTGCTGTGGGTTCTCGGCACTCGTCCTTTCCTGTTCCGTCGTGACAAGGACACCGGTGACGCCCCAGTCCCGTGGTCGTACGCGTTGGTCATTGGCTGGGCAGGCTTACGCGGGGTGGTGACCCTTGCGACTGCTTTCCTGATTCCGGAGGGTGTGCCTTTCCGCGACACGCTGATATTCGCGGCCATGGTCGTGACAGCCGTGACTCTGCTGCTGCAAGGCCTGACGCTGCCGCTCATGGTGCGGGCGCTGAGGCTGCGAGGCCCAGATCCGCGCTCAGACGCCTTGCAGGCGGCCACCGTGCTGCAGACATCCAGCATTGCGGCCATTGCCCACCTCGGCGACATAGTTGGACCGAACGATGCACCTGAGACGGTGCAGCTGCTCCGCCAACGCATCGCAGCTCGACCAGATGCCATGTGGGAAAAACTCGGCAGGCCCGGCGACGATGAGACTCCGGCCGAACAATATCGACGACTGCGGCTCAAGACTCTCGACGTCGAGCGGAACGAGGTATTGAAGATCCGCTCCAGTGGCACGGTCGACCACGACATCATCGAGGAGGTTCTTGGGTCGTTCGATATCGAAGAGTCGATGTTGACAGTCGCCACAGAGCGGTCGGATCGGCTCGCCGAAGAAGAACCAGTTGCCACGCCGACCGTACCCGCTGGTCCCTGTGGTCACCTCGAGCGCGCTCCCGCACAGATCGAGCCGAATGGCCCGGGCATCTGCGAGGACTGCGTCCGCGAGGGTACGCGTACGGTGCATCTGCGTATCTGCCTCACCTGCGGGAACGTGGGATGCTGCGACTCCTCCGTTGGACGCCATGCCACGCGCCATAACACACTGACCCAACATCCGGTCATGCGTAGCTTCGAGCCCGGCGAGTCGTGGCGCTGGTGCTTCATCGACGAGCGGATCGGCTGATCGCGCACCCCGGCGACGACTGCGTTCGGTACGTATCAGGGAGCTTGTGGCGCGCTCTTGTGGGTATGACGAGACTGACGCGTCAGGCGTTCAGGTCATGCGTGGCGCACGTTCGCGGAGTACTTTCTTGCTTGATGACATCGGATTTCGCCGCTTCACGATGAATGGCGGCACGGTGGAAGACAGCCTGGCCACTCGGGCGGGCCGGCTCTTCGCGCAATATCGTGACGGCGATCAGGCGAAGATGGGTGACCTCGTTCGCGTTCTCACCCCCATCCTGTGGCACATCGCCCGCTCTTCGCGGCTGGACTCTGCATCTGCAGAGGACGTGCTGCAATCGGCGTGGCTGACGCTGGTCCGCAAGTCCGACACGATCACTGAGCCGCTTGCTGTGTTGCAGTGGATGGTCGTCACCACCAAACGTGAGGCCTGGCGAGTTGCCAGAAATCAAGCGAGGCTCCGGCCGGAGGATCTGGAGGCCGCCACGACCGCAGCGTCGAACGCGACTCAATCGGTCGAGGACACCGTAGTCCGCGATGAAGGGCACACTCGGCTTTGGAGACACATCGAGGCATTGCCCAAGCGATGCCGGACGCTGTTGCGCGTCATCGCCTTCGCAGACCGACCCGACTATGCAGAATTAGCCAAAGCGTTGGGGATGCCGCAAGGCAGCATTGGCCCCACTCGGGGGCGCTGCTTGGCCAAGTTGCGGATCTCCCTTGCGCAAGACCCCACCTGGGAGCACGGATGAACGGATCCGACGACGATCGCCGGACTGATGTCGAAGAGTCGCTCGCAGCCGAGGACCTGGATCCCAGCGACTTCGCCCTCCTCAACTCACTTCGCGCCTACTATGACGAGCGCGACCCCGTCCCGGACGGATTGGTGGAGCGGATCCAGTTCCAGATCACTCTGGATGCCCTGCATACCGAAGTGGCGACCCTGACTCAACTGGACATGGCGACGGCCGGCACACGCAGCGCGGCCACGGAGACGGTTCGTACGATCACCTTCAGCAGCGAGTCGCTGACTACGATGGTGACTCTCACGCCGCTCGGCGACGGCACCGTTCGGGTGGACGGCTGGGCAGCGCCCGGGGCCGGCATTCGCGTTGAAGTGTTGCTCCCCGATGGGCCTCGCAACACTTACGCCGATGAGGATGGCCGCTTCGTGTTCGAACGTGTGCCCTGCGGGTTAGCCAAGTTCGCACTGTACGTGCCCCATGACTCTGAGCTCTCTACGGTGCTGAGCCCGTCCATCGAGCTGTAGCGCCTAAGCCTGAGCCTGGAACCGTACGTTTGGAGGCGAGCGAAGGCTTCAGTCGCAGAGTTCGAGTCCCACTCAGACCGCGCCAATCTTCGCGTACACGTCGGCCAGCGTCGCACTGGCCACCTCGCGAGCTCGGTCAGCTCCCTTAGCGAGGATAGTCTCGAGTTCGCCGCGTTCCTCCAAGAGCTCGAACGTGCGATTTCGGAACGGCACCGCGAACTCGGTGACCGTCTCAGCCACTGCGCTCTTCAAGTCTCCATAGCCGTGCCCCTGGAACTGCTCGACGAGCGCGCCAATAGTCGTACCGGTCAGCGCTGACAAGATCGTCAGCAGATTGGACACGCCGGGTTTGTTGATTTCATCGAAGGTGATCTCACGGCCCGAGTCGGTCACCGCGGATTTGATCTTGCGGATGTTGATCGCCGGATCGTCCAGCAACTCAATGATGCCCGTCGGTGAGGACAGCGACTTGCTCATCTTGGCGCGCGGCTCGGCAAGATCGGCAATTCTGCCGACCGAAGGCAGGATGTACGGCTCCGGGACGACGAAGGTTTGGCCGTAGCGGGAGTTGAAGCGTACAGCGAGGTCACGGGTGAGCTCGAGATGCTGCCGCTGGTCCTCCCCGACGGGTACCTGATCGGTTTGGTACAGCAAGATGTCGGCAGCCATCAGGACGGGATAGGTAAACAGGCCCACATTCGTGGCTTCCGGCCCCATCTTGGCGGCCTTGTCCTTGAACTGCGTCATCCGCTGGGCCTGTCCGTAGCCGGTCAAGCAGCCGAGCACCCAGCTGAGTTGGGTGTGTTCAGGGATCTGTGATTGTAGGAATACCGTGGCCTTCGCCGGGTCGATTCCCGCCGCGAGCAGCTGCGCAGCACTGCGCAGTGTCCGTTCCCGCAGCACCGCTGGAGGGATCGGGACGGTGAGCGCGTGCAGATTGGCAATGCCGTAGAAAGCTTCATGATCTTCTTGCAGTGGCACCCACTGCCGCAGCGCACCTAGGAAGTTGCCGAGATGGAGAGAATCCGCGGTGGGCTGAGCAAGGGAGAGTACGCGTGGTCTGCCGGCACCGCTGTGTGAGGGCATGAGGTACGGATTTTCCTTTCCAGTTCGCGCCTCGCTGTGCGCATGTGCGTCATTGTTTCACGCGTGGGGCGGCCGCTCGGAGCCAATTTCCAGACCCGCCGAGAAACCGTCGCTCCCACTGGCAAGATCAATCTCTGGATCTCAAGCCACCCCAGTCTTGGGTCCTTCGCCCAGGTCACGAATCCAGGACGATTCGACAGTTGCGTTCTCACACACGGCCACGGGTGAGGGCTCATCCGGCGGTGTCAGGGCCGAAAGCCCCTTGTCACATTCGAGACACAACCGGGAGGCTGGCATAGTGCCGCCACGTGAGGATCAGGCGGACTTGGATGGCCACCTCGCCGGCTTTGGGGGGAGAACGGAGCAGAACATGCCAGTTAAAGCGACCTCGAGGACGACAAGGAAGCAGTTGAAGAAGTCGCCCGCGAACCAGAAGGCCAGGCGCGGAACTCTGACCACCGGTCCTTTGTCGGAAGACGAGCTTCGCCGGATGGACATGTGGTGGCGCGCAGCCAACTACCTGTCGGTCGGCCAGATCTACCTGATGGACAATCCGCTCTTGCGCGATGAGCTCGAGCCGGAGCATGTCAAACCACGCCTGCTCGGGCACTGGGGCACCACCCCTGGCCTGAATTTCCTCTACGCCCACCTCAATCGCGCGATTACCCAGCGTGACCTCGACATGATCTACATCATCGGTCCTGGCCACGGCGGCCCGTCGCTCGTGTCCGCGGCCTGGCTGGAGGGCACCTACACCGAGGTCTACCCCAACATCACCCGCGATGCCGGCGGCATGAAGCGGCTCTTCACCCAGTTCTCTTTTCCCGGAGGGATCCCGAGCCACGTGGCGCCGGAGACTCCTGGGTCGATCCATGAGGGCGGCGAGCTCGGCTATGCGATCTCTCACGCCTACGGCGCCGCGTTCGACAACCCCGACTTGATCGTTGCCTGCATCGTCGGCGATGGCGAGGCAGAGACCGGGCCGCTTGCCACCTCATGGCACTCCAACAAGTTCCTGAACCCGGTGGGCGACGGGGCGGTGCTGCCCATCCTGCATCTCAACGGCTACAAGATCGCGAATCCCACGGTTCTTGATCGCATTCCCATCGATGAGCTGGAGGCACTGTTCCGCGGATACGGCTACCAGCCACATGTGGTGGCGGGTGATGACCCACCGGCCATGCATCAGCAGTTCGCCACGACGCTGGATGCCTGCCTTGATCGCATTGCGGAAATACAACACGACTACCGGGAAGGCGGCGCCACAGGTCGCCCCCTCTGGCCCATGATCATCTTCCGCTCGCCCAAGGGTTGGACCGGGCCCAAGAAGATCGACGGGAAGCTCGTCGAGGGCTATTGGCGCAGCCATCAGGTGCCGTTCTCCGACACCCGGCACAACGCCTCCCACCTGATGGAACTGCAGAAGTGGATGCAGTCCTACGCGCCGGATGAATTGTTTGACTCCGAGGGCCGGCCGATCCCCGAAATCGCGGACCTCCACCCGGTTGGCGAGCGCCGAATGAGCGCCAATCCGCACGCCAATGGAGGGGGGCTGCGACGGCCGTTACGGATGCCCGACTTCCGCGAGTATGAAGTCATGGTCGACAAGCCAGGGCACACCGTCGCCGAGGCGACCCGCGTCATGGGTACGTTCCTGCGTGACATCATGAAGCTCAACGAGGATCACCGCAACTTCCGGCTCTTCTCACCTGATGAGAACAATTCGAACCGCTGGCAGGACGTCCTCGAGGTCACCAATCGCACCTGGCTGGCCGAAATCTACGACTATGACGATCACTTGGCGCCTGACGGTCGGGTCATGGAGATCTTGTCCGAACACACGATTCAGGGCTGGCTGGAGGGATACCTGCTCACCGGTAGGCACGGATTCTTGTCCACCTACGAGGCCTTCATTCACCTCGTCGATTCGATGTTCAACCAGCACGCCAAGTGGCTGAAGGTGACCAACGACATCGAATGGCGTCATCCGATCTCTTCACTCAACTACCTGTTGTCCAGTCACGTGTGGCGTCAGGATCACAACGGGTTCTCCCATCAAGATCCCGGTTTCATCGATCACGTGATGAACAAGAAGGCCGAGATCGTACGGGTCTATCTGCCGCCGGATGCCAACACGCTGCTCTCGACAACCGATCATTGCCTGCGATCCAGCCAGTACGTGAACGTCATCGTTGCGGGCAAACAACCCGCCCCGCAATACCTGTCGATGAACGACGCCATCAAGCACTGTACGAAGGGGATCGGCATCTGGGACTGGGCCAGCAGCGACCGGGACGGCCGGACCGATCTCGTCATGGCGGCCGCAGGTGATGTACCCACCATGGAGGCGCTCGCCGCTACGGAGATCTTGCAGAAGCGCTTCCCCGACCTGCGGATCCGCTTCATCAACGTCGTGGACATCATGCGGATGCAGGATGACAGGGAACATCCGCACGGGCTGTCCGACAGGGAATTCGCTGCCCTGTTCACACCGAATGCGCCCATCGTCTTCGCGTACCACGGTTATCCCTGGCTGATTCACCGGCTGACCTATCGGCGCAGCAACCACGACAACATCCACGTACGCGGTTACAGGGAGGAGGGCACCACAACCACGCCGTTCGACATGTGCGTTCTCAACGAGCTCGACCGCTTTTCG
This sequence comes from uncultured Actinomycetota bacterium, assembly GCA_963759635.1. Lineage (GTDB taxonomy): Bacteria > Actinomycetota > Actinomycetes > Propionibacteriales > Propionibacteriaceae > Microlunatus. The sequence continues at coordinate 328,932 of CAVXAP010000008.1, read as the reverse complement.
CTAGCCATCGACGCGATCGACCGCGTGCCACAGCTAGGGTCAAGCGCAGCTCACGTGCGACAAGAGCTGGTGGACAAGATCATCGAGCACAAGCACTACATCCGCCGCTACGGCGAAGACATGCCAGAAATTGCCGGCTGGGTGTGGCGGGCCTCGTCAGACGAGGAAGCCTCCATGGCGGCAAGTCACGGTGTCATTGCGACGGCGGGCGACAACGTGTAGGGAGCATCACACAAGGACGTGTAGGCCGCGGGCACGAGAGCTAGGACGCTGCCGGAGTGAAGTCCTTTCCGTCCTGCCGATGGACGACGAAGGTGGCTGCCCGGCGGCCGTCCAGCTCACTGACGCGAAGCTCCACCTGAGCAGGCTCCTCGTCAGTGGGATCGATCGAGGCGAGCTCAAGCGAAATGGTATCGCCGACGCTGGGCAACTGCCCGAGCCTGGCCATGAAGAAGCCAGCCAAAGTGTCGTACGGGCCCTCGGGCAATACCAGACCGGTCTTGTCCGCAAAATCCTCCAATGTGGTGAGACCGTCAATCACCAGGTCCCCGGGTACGCCGACCCGCTCCTCAGCGACTACGTCGTACTCATCGGTGATGTCGCCGACTAGTTCCTCGACCAAATCCTCCATCGTCACGATGCCGGCCGTTCCGCCGTATTCGTCCAATACGATCGCCATGTGCGACGAGGTGCGTCGCATGTCGCTGAGCGCTCGGAGTACCCGCACGGTGTCAGGCATGGAAAGCACCGGACGTGCTACCTCGGCCACGGGAGTCGTACGCGAGCTGAAATCAGGATCCAGCAGATCGCGAACATGAACGAAGCCGATGATGTCGTCCGCGGAATCCCCTATCACCGGATAGCGCGAGTGCGGCGCCTTGATCAGCTCGCGCACGGCACGGTGCACAGGCATGTCACCAGGAAGGAAGTCGACCTCGGTCCGCGGCACCATCACCTCGCGGAGGCTGCGCTCACCCGCCGCGAAGACGTCGTCCACGATGCGGCGCTCCTCGTCTCCAAGGGACGTCGAGCCGCTCACCATTGCCCGGATCTCCTCATTGGTCACCTCCTCACGGGAGATCGTCGGGTCGCCGCCCAGAACGCGGACGACGACATTGGTGGAGACGCCGAGCAGCCAGATCACCGGTCGGGCGACTCGCGCTGTGAAATCCACCAGCGGTGCGAGACCGAGAGCCACACCCTCGGCGCGTTGCAATGCCAGCCGCTTAGCGGTGAGCTCGCCCACCACGATCGAGACGTAGGAGATCACGATGGTGATCAACACGAGGGAGATCGTGTCGGCGACACCGCTGCTCATGCCTAGTCTCTCCAAAAGGGGAGCCAGATCACCCGACAGCTTGTCGGCGCCAAAAGCGGCAGCAAGAAAGCCGGAGAGTGTGACACCGACTTGGGCCACGGAAAGGAAGAGGTTCGGATTCGAGGTCAGCTTGGCGACCAATTGACCGCGCTTGCCACGATGGGCCAGCTGCCTGACCTGGCTCTCCCGGAGCGAGACCAAAGCGAGTTCGGCGGCGACGAAGATGCCCTGGATCGCGACCAGCAGCAAGATCAGCAGGCTGTTCAGAACGACGCTGGTCATCGCTGCATGAGGTGGAAGGGTCTGTCACAGTCGGCGTCGTCACTCACCTCAGAAAGACTAATGAACGACTATCCGCCAGGCATGGCCGGTGCGCGGTGAATCCAGTTGTCACTTCGTCGCATCGCTGGATTGGATGGGGCTCATGGCGGACTCGAAGCTTTCCGCGCTCCTCACGGCGCGCGCCTTCCCCGACGCGGTCCCGATTCTCGTCGCTGCCGAGGCCGACGTCACGCTGCGGCCGGCTGGCACGGGCGATCTCCCCGCGATGGTCGAGCAGTGCCGCGATCCTGAGATGATCCGCTGGACGACAGTGCCAACTCCGCCGGATGGCTACGGGCTGCGAGACGCCGAGGAGTTTCTTGCCCTGACTGCCGCCGGTTGGACCAGTGGTCAACGACTCGGCTGGACCATTGAGGCGCGGCGAGACGGCTGGCGTGGCTTCTGTGGCAGCATCGACCTCCGGATGGAAGGCGATGGGATCGCCGAGGTCGGTTTCGGCCTCCATCCTGCGGCACGTGGCCGCTCGATCATGACCGCGGCCTTGCAGTTGGTCTGTAATTACGGCTTCGAGGTCGCCGGGCTCCAGGTAATTCGTTGGCGCGCGGTAGTTGGCAATTGGGCGTCGCGGCGCGTGGCGGCCAAGGTCGGCTTTGTCTTCGACGGGGCGGTCCGGAACTTGCTGGTGCATCGCGGCGAGCTGCTGGACGGATGGATCGCCACCTTGCTCCGAGACGACCCCGGAGTGCCGCAGCCGTGGCTGCGCCCGATCGAGATGCAAGGGATTGGCGTCCAACTGCGACCCTTTCGTAGCTCCGATGTCGACCGCATCGTCGAAGCCTGCTCCGACCCGCGTACGGCGCATTGGCTCGTCTCGATGCCGCGGCCGTACGAACGTCCTAACGCATTCGCCTACCTTGAGTCTGTCGGCGAGATGGCCGCGCGCGGAGCCGGTGTCGCTTGGTGCATTGCTGATCCGAGGGACGACCGGTGCTTGGGGTCGGTCAGCGTGGATGGTCTGAATGGCTACGCGAAGCGCGGCGAGATCGGCTATTGGGCGCATCCCGATGCGAGAGGCCGCGGCGTCGTGGCGGAGGCTGTCCGGCTCGTGACCCACCACGCCAGGGACTCGGGGTTGGCGAGGTCGCTCATGATTCGTTGCGCCCGTGGAAACCGGGCGTCGCGACGGGTGGCCGAACGGGCCGGCTACACCAAAATCGGAGTCCAGCCCACCTCGGAGCCAATTGGCGACGGTCAGCTCACCGACCTCGTGCTCTATTCCTGCCCGTAGCCCCTGGACGCTCTCTTTGTGGACGTCGAAACGTTTGCGGAGCGGCGGGCGGCATGTTGTGGGAAAATCTGCAGGTGACATTGAGGGTGAGCGTTATCGGCACCAACTATCTAGGTGCAACCCATGCCGCTGGTATGGCGGAATTCGGCCATCAGGTAATCGGGGTAGACATCGACGTTGATCGCGTCAAGACCCTGAACGCTGGACAGTCGCATATCTTCGAAGTCGGCCTCGAGCCGCTGTTGGAGGTGCACACTGCGTCCGGACGGCTACGGTTCACCACCGATTACACCGAAATTGCGGACTGGGCCGACGTACATTTCCTGGCTCTGGGCACCCCGTCCGGTGCCGGTGGTGCCGCTGACCTGAGTCAGTTGCACGCTGCGGTTGACGCTCTGGCACCGCTGCTGACCAAGCCCACGCTGGTGGTAGGCAAGTCCACCGTGCCGGTCGGTACGGCGATGGCGCTCCAAGAGCGGCTGCGTAGCTCGGCGCCGGCTGGAGAAGCGGTCGAGGTCGCCTGGAATCCGGAGTTCTTGCGCGAGGCGTACGCCGTGGATGACACACTACGGCCCGACCGACTGGTCTTCGGAACGCAATCTCGACACGCGCTGGACGTGCTGGAGGAGATCTATGCGATGCCGATCAGTGACCGCGTCCCCGTCGTGCGCTGCGACATCGCAACCAGCGAATTGATCAAGGTCGCCGCAAACGCGTTCCTGGCGACCAAGATCAGCTTCATCAACGCGATGGCGCAAATGTGCCAGGCGGCAGGCGGCGACGTGATCTTGCTGGCCGACGCCCTTGGGTACGACGAGCGGATCGGGCGGGAGTTTCTCAACGCAGGGTTGGGGTTTGGTGGGGGGTGCCTGCCCAAGGACATCGCTGCGCTGGCCGTACGCGCCGATGAGCTCGGCGTACATGTGCTGAGTGACTTCATTCGTTCGGTCGAGGCGATCAATGACGGACAGCGGACCGAACTCGCAGAATTGGCGATCGATCAGGCCGGTGGAAGCGTGGCAGGTAAGCGGATCGCTGTGCTGGGGGCGGCGTTCAAGCCCGGTACCGACGACACCCGCAACTCCCCCGCGCTGACCGTCGCTGATCAGTTGCACGGGTCTGGGGCCGAGGTACGCATCTATGACCCGCAGGCGAGGCTGCCACCGCGCGAAGGCTTCACTCAGGTGGCCAGCGTCGAGCAAGCGCTTCTGGGCGCTGATGTGGTGCTGCATCTGACCGAGTGGCCTGAGTTCCGCCAGCTCGACCCGGCGCGGCTCGGCAATCTGGTCAGGTCCAAGGTGATCATCGACGGCCGCCTCAAGCTCCACGCCCCCACCTGGCGTAGCGCCGGCTGGAAACTCGTCCAGATCGGCCGCGCCACCACCCTCTAACTCTCTAACCTTGCCGACTTGTCAGAATCTCAGCTCGCTCTAGCTCGTTGAGTATCTGACAAGTGGGCGAGTGGCGCCGTCAGGAGAGGCGCGCGGAGAGGTTCTTGTCGAGAGTAGCGAGGAATTCTTCAGTGGTGAGCCAAGACTGGTCGGGACCGACCAGCGTGGCCAGATCCTTGGTCATTGCGCCGGCTTCCACCGATTTGACGACCACATCCTCCAAAGTTTCAGCGAACTTGATCACCTCTGGAGTGTTGTCGAGCTTGCCCCGATGCTCGAGGCCGCCGGTCCAGGCGTAAATAGAAGCGATCGGGTTGGTGGAGGTTGGCTTGCCCTGCTGGTACTGCCGGTAATGCCGGGTCACCGTGCCATGGGCGGCCTCAGCCTCGACCGTCTTGCCGTCCGGCGTCATCAGCACGCTCGTCATCAGGCCGAGCGAACCGAAGCCCTGGGCGACGGTGTCGGATTGCACGTCGCCGTCGTAGTTCTTGCAGGCCCAGACGTATCCACCGCCCCACTTCAGCGCTGCCGCGACCATGTCATCGATCAGCCGGTGTTCGTATGTCAGCCCGGCCGCCTTGAAATCAGCCGCGTACTCGTTCTCGAAGATCTCGGCGAAGATGTCCTTGAATGCGCCGTCGTACGCCTTCAAGATCGTGTTCTTGGTCGACAGATACACCGGGTAGCCGCGCTCCAGCCCGTACGCGAATGACGCTCGAGCAAAATCGGCGATCGAGGCGTTGAAGTTGTACATGCCCATCGCCACTCCACCGTCGGCGGGAAAGTTCGCGACGACGTGCTGGATCGGTTCGCCGCCATTTTCGGGAGTGAAGGTGATCGTGAGCTGACCCGCACCCGGCACCTTGAAATTGGTCGCCTTGTACTGGTCGCCGTGCGCGTGACGGCCGATCACGATCGGCTTGGTCCAATTGGGCACCAACCGCGGGATGTTGGAGATGATGATCGGCTCTCGGAAGACCACGCCGCCCAGAATGTTGCGAATCGTTCCATTGGGCGAAACCCACATCTTCTTGAGGTTGAACTCCTGCATCCGCGCCTCATCAGGGGTGATGGTGGCGCACTTCACGCCGACGCCGTGCCTCTTGATGGCGTTCGCGGCGTCAATGGTGACCTGGTCCTCTGTCGTATCGCGATTGGTGATGCTGAGGTCGTAGTAGTCAAGGTTCACGTCGAGATAGGGGTGGATCAGTCGGTCCTTGATGAACTGCCAAATGATCCGTGTCATCTCGTCGCCGTCGATCTCGACGACCGTGCCTTCGACTTTGATCTTCGCCATGGCGCCAACCTATCGAACGACCACCAGGGGCTTGGACAGGCTCATCCTCCATCTGGGGGCCGGTAGACAAGGTCGACCCGGTCCTGAGGTCGCTGCGCTTCCTCGTACGCATCCTCGCTCGGCATCCAGTCGGTCAGCCAGCGGTCCATACGCCCCGGACCATCCCGCTGCATAGCTCGCACCAGCCGGATCTCGTACGGCACTTCGACCCAGATCGTGAAGTCCCACGGAACACCCAGCCGTACGTCGGTGGCCGATACTCCCTCAACGACTACCGGCAAACCGACGGGTACGGTGTGCCACTCCGCACCCACGTTGCGGTCGAAGTCCCAGCGCTGATATCGGCCGGGTCGCCCGGCCAGCAGCGGCTGCAGCACCTGCCGAACGAACCGGTCCCGCTCCCAGCCCCGGACATCGGGCCGGGCGAAATCGTCGATGTGTACGACCACCGACCCTGGCAGCGCGGCGGCAATCCGGGCCGCAAGCGTCGTCTTGCCGGTCGCGCCCTTGCCGTCGACCCCGACCCAGCGCGTGCCGTGCCGCCCGTCGAGCGCGGCGACCACGGCGGCGACCGGGTCCAACTCAGAGCGGGAATCCATCACCAGACCTCACCGTGCCAGGAGTGTTCGACCTTGCTAGCGTCACCCTACGAATCCCATCCCGCCTACATCATGATTCGAGGGAGTTCTCGTGAGCGAACCCGTGAAGATCGCCGTGACCGGCGCCGCCGGCCAGATTGGCTACAGCTTGCTGTTCCGGATCGGTAGCGGTTCGATGCTCGGCCCGGACCAGCCCGTCGAGTTGCGCCTTCTCGAAATCACCCCAGCACTCAAGACACTCGAGGGTGTGGTGATGGAGCTCGATGACTGCGCCTTCCCGCTGCTCAGCAAGGTTGAGATCGGAGACGACCCTAAGACCATGTTCGATGGGGTCAACCTGGCCTGCCTGGTCGGCGCACGACCCCGCACCAAGGGAATGGAGCGCGGTGATCTGCTGGAAGCCAACGGCGGGATCTTCAAGCCGCAGGGTCGGGCCCTCAACGATCACGCGGCCGACGACGTCAAGGTTCTGGTCACCGGCAACCCGGCGAACACGAATGCACTGATCGCCATGTGCAACGCACCAGACATTCCCGCTGAACGGTTCAACGCGCTGACCCGGCTCGACCACAACCGCGCCAAAGCCCAGCTGGCGGCGAAGACCCAGGCGAGCGTCAATGACATCACTCATATGACGATCTGGGGCAATCACTCTGCGACCCAGTACCCCGATCTGTTCAATGCCCTGGTTCGCGGGCAGAACGCGGCCGAGTTGATCAATGACCAGGAATGGCTGGAGTCGACGTTCCTGTCGACCGTGCAGCAGCGGGGAGCGGCCATCATCGCGGCACGAGGCGCCAGTTCGGCCGCAAGTGCGGCGAACGCGACGGTGGAGCATATGCGTGACTGGGTCCTCGGTACGCCCGAGGGCGATTGGGTATCGATGGCGGTACCGTCTGACGGCTCGTACGAGGTGGCGGAGGGCCTGATCTCCTCATTTGCCTGCACCGTGTCCGATGGCGCGTACCAGATCGTGCAGGGCCTGAAGATCAACGACTTCTCCCGCCGCAGGATCGACACGAGCGTGGCCGAGCTGCTCGAGGAGCGTGACGCGGTCCGAGCGCTAGGCCTTATTGAGTAGTGAAGCCGCAACGTTTGACGTCGCTACTGCGGGCGGCAACCCAGCGCACATCGAAGCGACCGAAGCGAGCAAATCAAACAGAGCGCGATGCGCGAGCAGCAGAAATACTGAGCGACACTTGTTGCCATGAGTGAAAGCCAGTCACCCAATCCGTTCAGCCGCGAGGGATCACAACCCTCAGACGGGCTGGGCCCGCATCCAGACCCCTCGGCTGACACCCCACAGCCGTACCAGCCGACGGGCGATGAGCAGAATCACCCAGAGGCAGCTGACTGGCCCTCCTACCCCGCCATCGACCCCTACGGCAGACCCGCTGCCGACCCGTACGCCATGCCGCGCGACTCCCACGGCAGCTCGAGCGCAGATTCGATGTACGCCGGACCAGCGCATGGCTTCAACCCCGGCCCAACCCCGCCGTACGCTGACCCCGGTCAGAGCTATGGACAGCCGGCCGGAAACAGCAGCACCCCGTATGAGGCCAACCCGTACCAGCCAGCCTTCGGCGGTGTGAGCCCCTACGGGGTCATGCCGGCGGAGTACCCGCAAGCAAGGCAGCAACACCCGCAGGCAACACTCGCGATGATCCTCGGCATCCTTGGCACCGTCCTGGGGTTGAGTTGCGTCGTCGGCGGGCTGCTCGGGATCGGCGGCATCGTCGTCGGCCGGCGTGTCCGCAAAGAGATCGACGCGGAGCCTGGACGATACACCGGTCGCTCCCAAGCCGTCGCCGGTATCGTCACCGGGATTATTGGAGTGTCGATCTTCGCGCTCGTGACGGTGTTCATTGTGCTCGCTGTCGTCGTCGGGATTTCGAGTTCAGGCGGCTGAGGTCAGGGCATCTGTACCCGATGCGCCAGGCAGGGTCACACACCTGGCGGCTGCGGCGTGCGACGCGGATACGGAACAATGTGGGCCATGACCAATCCGTACGAAGACAATCCGCAGGCCCAGCCGAGCCCGCCACCCAGCCCTTACGGTCAGCCCGGACAGGAGGGTCCACCCAACCCTTACGGTCAGCCCGGACAGACCCAGCCGAGCCCACCATCCGGCCCTTACGCTCAATCCGGGCAGTTCCAGCCCAGCGGCCAAGCGATGCCGTACGGCCAGCAGCCCTACGGTGCACCTCCACAGGAGCACCCGCAGGGAACCCTGATCCTGATCTTCGGGATCCTCGGCATATTCATCACGATCTTCGCCCCTATCGCGTGGTACCTGGGCAACAAGGCCAAGAAGGAGATTCAGGCGTCGGGCATCCAGTACACCAATGAACAAAACATCAGCGTTGGTCGCATGCTGGGCAAGATCTTTACGATCATCGCTCTGGTGTCCATTGCGCTCACGATCATCATCACCATCATCGTCATTGCCGTCGGAGCGAGCCAAAGCGGCTGACATATTAGGGCTGCTCGCGCATCGCGCTTGGAATCCGCCGCCGCCGCCGTCGTCGTCGCTCGCAGAGGAAGAACACCTCCGCTCCGTCCTTCTCCGTGCGGCGGCGCGCGATTTCCGACGCTCGCAGCTGAAGTGCTCTGACTCCCTTCTAACCTCAGCGACCCTCGGGGACAACGATTGCCAGTGCGATGATCGCCGCCCCGCCGACCGCAAGAACAGTGACGTCGAACGCCTTCGTCCTTACCTGAAGGAGGCCGGCATCCCGGCTGGGCAAGGCGATCCGTTCCACCGCCCCGACTCCGAGTGAAGCGCCGATGAGCAGGCAGCCCAGCCGCCATGTGGACTCGCCGAGGAAGCTGACCACCAGGCCGGCGAGCACTCCGACCACCACGATCAGTAGCGGCCACTGCCGCAATGATCTTGCAGCCGCGCTTGCCTCAGACCGCCGCGGCACGAGCCACCAGATGTTCGGCGCGTTCGACGACGTTGCTGAGCAGCATGGCTCGAGTCATAGGCCCGATGCCGCCCGGCATCGGCGCCACCCACCCTGCGACCCCGCGCACGCTCGGATCAAGATCACCAACCAGCCCCGCGTCGGTACGGGTGATGCCGACGTCGACACAAACCGCGCCCGGCTTGATCATCTCTGCGGTGATGAGGCCGGTTCGTCCTGCCGCCGCGATCACGATGTCAGCCTGTCGAGTGTGCCGAGACAGATCAACGGTCCCGGTGTGACACAAAGTGACGGTCGCGTTCTCACTCTTCCGTGTTAGCAGCAGTCCTAGTGGCCGGCCAACCGTGGTTCCTCGGCCGATCACGCAAACCTCTGCGCCGTTGAGCTCGATGCCATTGCGGCGGAGCAGCTCGACGATGCCACGAGGGGTACACGGCAAAGGGCCCGACTCGCCGAGCACCAGCTTGCCGAGGTTGACCGGATGCAAGCCGTCCACATCTTTCTCGGGATCGACCAGCGCGAGTGCGGCGTAGTCATCGAGGTGCCTCGGCAACGGCAGTTGCACGAGATAACCAGTACACGCGGGGTCGGCGTTCAGCTCCTCGATCACGGATGCCAACTGCTCTTGGCTCGTCGAGCCGGGCAGTTCCACCTGGATGGACGCAATACCGACCTGGGCGCAATCCCGGTGCTTGCCCGCAACGTATGAGCGGCTGCCGGGATCGTCTCCGACAAGGACCGTTCCCAGACCCGGAACGATTCCGCGCTCGGCGAGCGCTGACACCCGATCCTTCAACTCCGCCTTTATGGTCTCGGCCAGGGCCCTGCCGTCGAGAATCCGCGCCGTCATGTGCACACCTCAGTTGATCAGAGTCAGTGGAAGAAGTGTCGCGCACCGGTGAAATACATGGTCGCGCCAGCAGCCTCGATCGCGGCGATGACGTCCCCGTCACGCACCGAGCCGCCCGGCTGCACGATTGCCGACACGCCGGCGGCCAACAGGATCTCGGGTCCGTCAGCAAACGGGAAGAAGGCGTCGGAGGCTGCGACGGAACCGGCCGCGCGCTCCCCCGCCCGTTGCACGGCCAACCGACAGGAGTCGACGCGGTTCACTTGTCCCATCCCTACTCCCACCGAAGCGCCGTCACGCGCGAGCAGGATCGCGTTCGACTTCACCGCGCGCGCGGCCTTCCATGCGAACTCCAGATCCGCCAGCGTCTCAGTGGAGGCCGGCTGACCGGCGACCAGCTGCCAGTTCGCCGCCAGGTCATGATCAGCATCGACGGTGTCTGAGAGCTGGAGGAGGAGCCCGCCATCGATACGCCTGCTCTCGACGCCGCCTCGCCGGGGCGGCTCGACCACAAGGATTCGGAGATTCTTCTTGGCAGCGAGCACATCGAGCGCGCCATCGGCATACCGGGGGGCAACGATCACCTCGGTGAAGATCTCCGCGACCTGTCGCGCCATCTCCACACTGACCGGCCGATTGGCCGCGATCACGCCTCCGTACGCCGAGGTCGGATCACAGGCATGGGCCTTTCGATGGGCTTCTGCAATGTCTGATCCAATTGCGATTCCGCACGGGTTCGCATGTTTGATGATCGCGACGGCGGGCTCGTCGAAGTCGCCGGCGGACCTGCGAGCAGCGTCGGCATCGACGTAGTTGTTGTAGGACATGTCCTTGCCGTGCAGTTGTTGCGCGCTCGCCAGGCCGCGCGCCGCGTCGCCGGTGCGATAGAGGGCGGCCGGCTGGTGGGGATTCTCTCCATAGCGAAGCCCAGTGACCTTCTGCCAAGTCCCCCCGATCCAGCGCGGGAAGCCGGTGCCCTCGCTGAGATCGCTCACCACGCTGCCCATCCAGCTTGCTACCGCCACGTCATAGGTAGCTGTGTGAACGAAGGCGGCCGTCGCCAGCGCTTTCCGTTCCGACAGTGTGAAGCCGCCAGCAGCAACAGCCTGCAGCAGCTGCGAATATTGATCAGGCGATGTGATCACAGCCACTGACGCATGGTTCTTTGCCGCGCTGCGCACCATCGCCGGGCCCCCGATGTCGATCTGCTCGATGCATGCCTCAGGAGTGGCACCGGATGCCACCGTCGCGGTGAAGGGGTAAAGGTTGCTGATCAACAGATCGAACGGTTCGACACTGAGTTCGGAAAGCTGCGCACGATGCGACTCCAGCCGCACATCGGCAAGCAAGCCGGCGTGGACCATCGGGTGGAGGGTCTTGACCCGACCGTCGAGACACTCGGGAAAGCCAGTGACCTTTTCGATCGGAGTGACTGGCAGACCTGCCTCGGCGATTCTGTCGGCCGTCGAACCCGTGGAGACGATTTCTGCCCCAGCCTCGGCCAAGGCTTCTGCCACCACGAGCAGGTCGGTCTTGTCATAGACCGAGACCAGCGCGCGTTTGATCGGTCGCCGGCTCCCACCGTCACCAGTAGTCGAATCGGTCATGTCCAGAGCACCTTCCTGTCGGCGACTCGCCAGCTCCGGGTGGCGAGTTGATGCGTGATGGCGACGAGCATCTCGCGCTCGACAACCTTGATCCTTTCGTGCAGCGTCTCGACGGTGTCATCCTCGGCGACAGGCACCGCTCGCTGGTCGAGGATCACGCCACTGTCGACTCCTGAGTCGACCAAAAACACGGTGGCTCCAGTGATCTTGACGCCATAGGCCAACGCGTCCCGCGGCCCGTGCACTCCGGGAAAGGAGGGCAGCAACGTTGGGTGGGTGTTGATCATGCGGCCTTCGAAGCGGGCCAGGAACTCGGGTCCGACGAGCTTCATGAAACCGGCACTGATCACCAGGTCCGGCTCGAAGGCTGCCACGTCTGCAGTCAGAGCCTGATCCCAAGCGGCTCTGGTGTCGTGGTCCTGCAGCGGCCGGACGAAGGACGGAATGTTGGCGCGTGCTGCCCGCTCCAGTCCTTGGATGCCCGGACGATCCGAGCCGACGGCCACGACCTCCGCGCCGTACGCGGGGTCGGCGCAGGCATCGATCAGCGCCTGCAGCAGAGTGCCCCTGCCCGAGATCAGCACGACGAGCCGGGCTGCCCGTCCCAGGCGCATCGTGGGGAGGGGCTCGCGCACGACGCACAGCCTAGCGAGCGGATATTCGCTTAGCGGCATGCCCGCCGCGGACCTGACTCGGTATCAAGTGTGATGCTGCACCAGCCTCGGCTTCACGTCACGCGCGGCTCCAGCCTCGCCGACTGGGCCCGATCAGACCGAGCGCCAGTCCGGTGATCAAGCCCGACAGACCCATCGTCGTACTCGCCATGATCAGCAACGGGGCAAGCCGAGGCCCCATAGCGGCAAGCCTAACCGTTCCAAGATCACCACTCGCTGCCCACGCCAAACCAGCGAACACCGCGCCCGCCAGGACACCGCAGGCTCCCCCTGCCAGACTGGCCTGATCAAACCGGACAGCCGATTCGGTACCAAGCACCACCCAGCACGCGACCGCTCCAGCCACCGCGCCGGCTGCAAGCCACCAGAGTTGCGCGAGATCGCCTGGCCCAGGGGATGGCAGCGCGCCCAGCAGCGGGATACCGGGGACCATGCCCAGTTGGGTAGCTGCAGGAGCGACAATCGAGCCAGCACCGAGTGAGAATCCCGGGCCGAGCGCGTACGACGCGGACCAGATCAGGGCAATGGGCGCGAATGCTAGCTGTAGGAGAAGTAACGCGATGCTGCCGGCGGCACCCGCGTGCAGCGCCTCGTATAACGCTTCCACCCGGTGGACGTGCATCCAGAGGCTGGTGACCAGCACCGCCGCACCCGCCACGAGCATCACGAGCTGCGCTGCCAACACTGCGCGCGGGATCGCCCGCGCCCAGCTGGGCGCGCGGGCCTGCCTGGGAGCCAAATTCCGGCTGCTGCCCCACCACGCTGCCAGGAGGCAAATCCCGATCACTGCGGCCCAGCGTCCGGGAGCGAGCCACGGCTCACCCAATGGCACGGCCACGATGAGAACGGGCAGCTGGTAAGTGGCAACAGTGATGACGCTGATCAGCCATGGACTCGGCTTCTGGTCGGCACGAACCCGCCGGGCGCTCGCCGCCGCAAACCGTGAGATCATGACCGCGATCACCATCGTCGCGCCCCACGGCACCAGCGTGACCGGGATAGCGCCAACATGCACTCCGATGCCATTGGTCAGCAGCCAGAGCAGTGTGCCTAGCTGCAGCGCCCCTCCCAGACTCCCTGGCTCGGCCGCAAGCCAGCCGAGAACCGTCACACCGGCGCAGAGAATCCAGCTCACCAGCGCCGTTACGGCACCGCCCACGAATGCCATGGCTGGCCAGCCGATCGGCGGTGACGTCGGCTTCGCCAGGGCTGCCTGCCCACCTTTTCCCCGGGCGGCAGTCGCATGCAATGAGAGCTCTGCGACCGCGCGTCGGGACGAAAGAAGCGAAGGCATGGCGCCTCTATGCTTGCCCAGCCCGCGACCGGGAGTGGGCGAGACACGCCAGCCCAGGTAAAGTCTTCCGATGATCGCCGGCGTTCGAGGGATCCGGGGGCCGGCCCAGCCAGCCTGCGATGGCGCTCCGAGACCCGGGGGGAACAGTTCAGCATGGTCGACCAGGAGTCCCAGACTTATCGGCCCAGGCGAGCCTTCATCGAAGCCGATGTTCAGCCCGCGCCCGAGATGCCGGCAACGCCCCATCGCCAGAATGGGAGGCCGATCGCGCCTCGCGTCGTCGATGAGGATCGTCCAAAGCCGCTGTATCGAGACGAGACGCCGACGAACGGCGTGTCGTCGCCGGTGTCGCGGCCGGCTCCCATCCCTGAGGTGGATCCACCCACCGATGAGACCATGCAGCCGATCAGATTCACGCCACGGCGTATCCGTGGCATCGACGATGAAACCACCACGATCCTGCCGCGCAGTCGGCCGGCCCAGCGCCCTGCGCAAGCTCGGCTCGATGCGCTGGACGACTACGGCGGGGATGAGCGGAAGGCGCTGAGCCAGCGTGCCAAACTTGCGTTGCTCATCGGAGCGGTCGCCGTGGTGGCTGTCATCGGCCTCGTCATCGGATATGCGGTTCTCGCGGCCGGTAAGCAACCTCAGAGCAAACCCACCGTCCCTCCCTCCGCGGGGGGCAACGGCACCTCGAGCAACACCAGCAAAGCGCCCGACCAGACCGGAGCGGCGGTGCTGACCGACGCCGCCATGCTCAACCCAGATCAGGCGAAGGTCATCGATCCTGATCGCACCTGGAAGGTCACATCGACGGAGCGCAGCACGTCGGAAGACGCGCCAACAGCGGCGTGCTTCAGCGGCGAGCCATTGCAGGGCCAGTCAACGCCGCAGCAAAAGATCCTCCGCGTGCTCAGCAGCGGCAAGAAGGCTCCAGGCGCGCTGCACGAGGCCACAGCGTACGGCACGGCCGATGAAGCCATCCAGGCGTACGCGATCGCCTCCAAGACCCTCGGCGGCTGCGCAGTCACCGGCTCCTACATCGAATCAGGCCATGCAGTCAGCGGGATTGGCAACCAAGCGACTGGCGTGGTGGTGATCGATGTCTCGAACCACCAGGCCCACAGCGTCATCCTCAACCGCACCGGCCGCGTCATGAACGTCATCGACGCTTACCAGCCGTCGAAGGCACTCGCGATAACCGCCGTCGCCAAGGCGCTGGGGCAAGTGAACAACGTGCAATGCGGCCCAGCGGGCGGAGAATGCAACGGCACTGCCCGCTTAGGCGACGGGCCGCCGCCGATGGGCGGGGATGAGCCCGGGGCACTGGCCACCGGAGACCTTCCCCCCGCTCGAGCCAAGATCGGCCCATGGGTGCCCACGCAGAGCGAGCAGCCGAAGGCGGAATTCAAAGGATCGCAGTGCGAGAACGTGGACTGGTCAACCGTGCCGGCGAAGTCGAAGAGCTCAAGGGTCTACCTGTACCCCGAGAGTGGGAAGAACTTCTTCGGCTTGAACGAGATCGCGCTGACCACCAAGGACGACAAGGCCGCCAGGAAGCTGGTCGACAAGATCAAGTCCAACATTGTCCGTTGCAAGAACCGTATCCTCACCGCCAGCGTCGGCAGAACCAACAAAGTCACCAGCATTGGCGCCGAGAAAACCAAGGTCGCTGGTTGGACGGCGGTTGTGTTGCAGAAGTCGACAGATGGCACAGCCAAATATCGTGTCGGGATCGTTTCCGCGGGACCGAAGGTGATCTACACGTTCCTGAACCCGAAGAGTGATTACGACGTCACCGGCAATCAATGGGACACAGTGGCAGTACGCGCTGGCGAGCGTGCGACCCAGACCGACTGAGGCTTGCCCGGACCTCTAGCCCCTCTACCACCGATGGGTGAGCTCAAAGGCTTGTCATGATCTCGCGCATGAGAGATGCGGTCTCACTCGGCGTCTTGCCCACCTTGACTCCGGCAGCCTCCAACGCGTCCTTCTTCGCGGCTGCGGTCCCGGATGAGCCGGAGACAATGGCGCCGGCGTGTCCCATGGTCTTGCCCTCAGGCGCGGTGAAGCCGGCGACGTAACCGACCACCGGCTTGGTGACGTTGGCGGTAATGTAATCCGCGGCCCGCTCCTCGGCATCACCACCGATCTCTCCGATCATCACAATGGCGCCGGTGTCGGGGTCGCTTTCGAACGCCTGAAGGGCGTCGATGTGCGTGGTGCCGATGATCGGGTCACCCCCAATGCCGACTGCGGAGGAGAAGCCGATGTCGCGCAACTCGTACATCATCTGGTAGGTCAGCGTGCCGGACTTGGATACCAGCCCGATACGGCCGGCCTTGGTGATGTCGGCCGGGATGATCCCGGCATTGGACTGCCCTGGTGAGATAAGTCCTGGGCAGTTCGGGCCGATGACGCGGGTTGAGCTGGTCTGAGAAAGCGCAAAGAACTGAGCCGTGTCCTTGACCGGGACACCCTCAGTGATCACCACCGCGAGCGGAATACCCGCTTCGATCGCCTCAACCACCGCGGAGTGGGTGAACCTGGCCGGGACGAAGATCACCGTGACATTCGCTCCAGTGGCGGACATCGCCTCGCCCACCGAGTTGAAGACCGGTACGGCGCCCCGCTCGAACTCCACCACCCGGCCACCTTTGCCAGGCGTAACCCCGCCAACGATCCGGGTACCGGAGGCCAGCATGCGATGGGTATGTTTGCGGCCTTCCGATCCGGTCATCCCCTGGACAATCACCTTCGAGTCCGAGTTCAGAAAAATTGCCATGACACCCAGCCCTTCAGCTCGCCGCCAGCTCGGCGGCCCGACGGGCCGCACCGTCCATCGTGTCGACCTGCTCCAGACCGGGCAGATTCGCGGCGGTCAGGATCTTCCGACCCAGCTCGGCGTTGTTGCCGTCGAGGCGCACCACCAAGGGGACATCGACATGCTCGTCTCGACTCGCGAGCAACTCGAAGGCCTGCACGATGCCGTTGGCTACCGCGTCGCAGGCTGTGATGCCGCCGAACACGTTCACGAAGACGCTCCTCACCTGGTCGTCACCGATGATGATCTCCAGGCCATTAGCCATGATCTCGGCGCTGGCGCCGCCACCGATATCGAGGAAGTTCGCAGGCTTGGGGGACCCCGAAAACTCCTCTCCGGCGTACGCGACGACGTCGAGGGTGCTCATCACGAGGCCGGCCCCATTGCCGATGATCCCCACTGAGCCGTCGAGCTTGACATAGTTCAGCCCTTTGGCCTTCGCTGCCGCCTCAAGCGGGTCCTCGGCCGACTTGTCGGCCAGCGCCGCGTGATCAGGGTGACGGAATTCCGCGTTCTCGTCGAGAGAGACCTTGGCATCCAGGGCGATGATCTTGCCGTCGGCGGTCTTGACCAGCGGGTTCACCTCGACCAGAGTTGCATCCTCCTTCTCGTACACGGTGCCGAGCAGTTGCAATACGCGCGCGATCTCTGCAGCATCAGAGCCTGAGAAGCCGGCCGCTGCGACTATCTCATCGGCCTTGGACTGGTCGATGCCGACCAGAGGGTCCACCGGGATGCGTGCCAGGGCTTCAGGCCGCTCCACTGCAAGTGTCTCGATGTCCATCCCGCCCTCCTTTGAGCACATGGCGAGATATCGGCGCTCAGCCCTGTCGAGCAGCAACGAGAAGTAGTACTCCTCGGCAATGTCCGCACCCTCGGTAACCATGACCGTCTTGACGACATGTCCCTTGATGTCGAGACCGAGGATCTCGGCCGCCCGCGCCTCTGCCTCATCGGGACTCTTGGCCACCTTGACACCGCCCGCTTTCCCACGGCCGCCGGTCTTGACCTGTGCCTTGACAACCACCACAGGGGTACCGATTGCAGCAGCAGCTTCTTTGGCCTCAGCAGCGGTGATGGCCGTGATGCCACGCAGCACCGGAACCCCATGGGCCTCGAAGATGTCTCGGGCTTGGTACTCGTACAGATCCACACTTGCCTCCCGGCTCGCCTGAGGTGGGACAGACCAGATCCGTGGCGAAGACCCGCTCCGGGTGCGCCGCCAGACAGACGCTCCGAAGCCTATCCGTGACCCATCGGGCTGGATGCAGGAGAGGCCGGGTTGACCAGTTCGGAAGTTCCTGCTGAGCCCCCAGCATCCGCACGACTCACGAATGACGAGGTCCGTTGCGAAGCGCTGGTACGCAGTGCAGGGTGAACTGAGCTTGAGAACCATGGAACCGGCAGCTTCGGCCATGGCCTGGATCGGCGGTCTGGCCACGGTGAGTCGTGGCCCTCGCCAGTCGTCACCTGCAGCCGAGTTCGTTTCGCTTGGCTCAGATATGGCGTGCGGTGCCTACGTTGGCGCGCACCCAGGCAACGATTTCGCTCATCGTTGCTCCTGGCGTAAAGACCTGGGCAACGCCCATCTCCGCCAACGGTTCCCGGTCGGCCGCCGGGATGATGCCGCCGCCGAAGACCACAATGTCGCCGGCATTGGCCGCCTTCAGGAGCTCGATCACCTTGGCGAACAGTGTCATGTGCGCGCCGGATAGGACGGAGAGCCCGATTGCGTCGGCATCCTCAGCCAGTGCCGTGGCGACAATCTGCTCCGGCGTCTGGTGCAGTCCCGTGTAGATCACTTCCATGCCCGCGTCACGCAATGCGCGGGCGACGACTTTGGCCCCGCGATCGTGGCCGTCGAGGCCCGGCTTGGCGACGACGATCCGCAGTGGAGGTGGGGACGACTGCACATCCGATTCCACGCCGCTAAACCTACTACTGGGTAATATTCCGTTGTGGGAACCAGTGCCAATGGGGGCATTTCGCCTGCGGGGCTCCCACGCCTCGTAGCACTGGATTTGCCGCGCGTGGCATCTGGACTTGCGATCGAGGCAGCCTGGGCCACAGCACACCTGGTGATGTATCCGCTGGGATTGCTGTCGGCGCCGACTCGCACCCCCAATGGGCGCCGCCACCGAAAGATCAGCGGCCTCACCCCTGAACAACGTGGACTCGTCCATCACGACGTGCACGCGGCCGAGACGCCGATCCTGTTGGTGCACGGGATCATCGACAACCACGCGATCTTCACCGTGATGGAACGTGCGCTCCGACGGCGCGGCTTCCAAACGCTGTCCGCTTATGACTACGGATTGCTTACCCACAACATCCCACGTGCAGCCGTACGGTTGGGCGAGGCCATAGAGAAGCTCTCCGCAGCAACCGGCTACGAGCGTATCCACGTGATCGGCCATAGTCTCGGTGGGTTGATCGCTCGCTTTTACGTGCAACGCCTGGCAGGCGACAGGCACGTACACACTCTGCTGACGCTCGGTACACCCCATCACGGCACCCAGCTGGCATGGGCCGCGCCACTCCTGCCGCTGGTCCGACAGCTCACTCCCAACTCGTCGGTGATCCACGAGCTGGCCGAGCCGGCACCCGGCTGTCGCACCCGCTTCATCGCGTTTTACAGCGACATCGACCACCTCATCGTGCCCAGCAGCAACGCCCGGCTCGACCATCCTGACCTCAACGTGCGAAACGTCGCAGTGCGCGGTATCGGACATCTCTCGATGGCCAACAACGGACACATCGCTTTCACCATTGCCGAGGAGTTGCGACAGCTTGGATCCCAACGGAGCCGCAGCACCACATAACGCTTAGGACCGACAAAATCTGGTCAGACCGTTGAGGTTCCGTAACCTGTTTGTTATCTTTCTCAAGTCGTCTGGCCTGCTTCGGGGGTCCAGTCACAAGACGGAACGAGATCAGACAACCAGTTGGCGCGCCGTCCAGGAAGCCTTCCTTCTCCCGGACGTGCCAGATCGGGTCACGGCCCGGTCACGCGGCAGCGCCGGCAGATGAGGGATGAGGGAGCTGTCCGGGGAACAGCGGACCGAACACAAGGGGTATCCAGCCCGCCGTGCTGGACCTGAGCCCAAGGTGGCCCGGGGCTGGCTCTGGCACGGATTCGCCGCACTTGGCATCTCTGCCCTTGGCCTGGCCGTTGCAGCCGCAGTAGGGCTGACGACCGAGGCAGAGACCACGCACGACTTGTCCGCCGTTCCCGACACCTCCACGAGCGTCGTCGCTCCCGATGAGAAAGCCGACAAGCAGTCGGCGACCAAGGACCCTGCCCTCGCCGCCTTCGGCGGGCGTGAATCGTCAGGGACGGAGCGCTCGACACGCAGCGCCGCTGTTCGGGTTGCCCTCGTTCAGGAGCAGGCTGCCCAGCGAGACGAGCTGTTGGCCAAGACGGCTGACAAGATCAGCCAAGCAGCGGAAGCAACGAGCAGTGACGCGCGGCAGAAGGATCTCAAGGTGGCGGACCGCGCCAGTCGCGAGGCGGCAGCGCGAATCGCGGCAGAGAATCTCCGGCGCGCGATCGCCGCTCGAGTGGCGGCAGCAAACAAGCGACAGGCTGCCGAGAATCAGCCCGACCAGGCTCAGGCCAATTCCTCCAAGTCAGACGGAAACAGCGGCAGCGGTAGTAGTTCTGGCGGCGGAACTTCCGACAGCGGGGACAGTAGTGGATCCGCCGGCGATGGTGGATCCGGCGGTGGTGGCGGTAGTTCAGGCTCGGGCGGTGCGTCGCCCGTCCCGGGCGCGGTCATCGGTGCCCACTTCGGCGAGTACGGCAGCTGGTCCCGCTACCACACCGGACTTGACTTCCGCGCCTCGTACGGCACGCCGATTCGCGCCGTCAAGGCTGGGGTCGTGCTCTATGCCGGCAATTCCGGTGATTGGGCGGGCAACCATGTCGCCATCAAGCATGGTGACGGCATGACCACCATGTCTTCGCATATGTCCTCGATGGCTGTCCATGCCGGCGAGACGGTGCAGGCCGGGCAGATCATCGGTCGCGTCGGCCAGACCGGCCGCGCGTTCGGCGCACACCTGCACTTCGAGCTCTACGCCGCGGGGGTCAAGTACGGCGACGTGTACAAAGCGATCAATCCACAACCGTGGCTCAAGGCCAATGGAGTCGCGACGCGCTGAGCGGCGGCGAGCAGACGAACAGCCGGATGTGCGGGCATGCTCGGAATGACTCATGAGATGTACGTCACATCCTGAAAAACACGGGTCCAACTTGTGCGGATTGGCTTGCACCCCGTTACGAATCCGTTATTGTTTCGACTGCGTCCACCGTTTGAACTCAAAACGCGGGCCTCCAGCAGCAGACGATCACCGACCTGTACTGCGGCAGAGGCAGGACTCGGGGAACCTGTCGTCGTACGAGGAGATTTGGAGTGCCCAGCTCGTCGTCGGAAAGTACGCGCGCGCGTCGCGCCTTGATCGAAGAGATCAAAGAGGACAAGCGAACCTGGCTACGCCATGGAGTGGCAGCGCTGGCCGTCTCGGTTCTAGGGCTCGGCGTCGCTGGATCAGTGTCCCTGACAGGTGCAGCACAGCACACCACCTTGACGGCAACCGTTGCGACAAACGAGGTTGCCAAGGAAACGAGCCGCGGAGCCGAGCGGAGCCGCCTCGACTCCGCCAGGGTCAAGAGTCTTGCTGACCAGCGGGCCGAGGAGCTCAGCAAGATCGATTCGGAAGTCTCCGAGGCATCTATGGACAGGTCGGCAAAGGCGCGTGACAAGGCCCTCGAGGCTGTGTCTGCTGCGACGCGCCGGCAGGCGATACTGATCAAGCGCGGGCAGGCCAGCCGAAGTGACCCGCAGTCACCCCAACCCGATGCCAACGCTGGCTCCGGCGGCAAGGGCTGCTTGCCCGTCACCAGTGGCTACAGCATTGCTGCTCGCTTCGGCCAGGTCGGGATGTGGTCCCGCTATCACACAGGTTTGGACTTCTCCTCCCCCCTCGGTACCCCATTGCATGCTCCTGCGGCCGGGGTCGTCACCAACGCAGGGAGCGGTCCAGCCAGCGGTTGGGCCGGCAACTATGTCGCTATCAAGTACCCGAATGGCACCCACACACTGATGGCTCACATGTCGACGGTCTCCGTCAGCGTCGGCCAGACGGTATCGGCTTGCCAGATTGTCGGCAGAATCGGGCTAACCGGACGAACCTTCGGCGCCCACGTCCATCTGGAGGTCTACCCCCCTGGGGTGACACCCGGCGACATTTACAGCGCCGTCAACCCGGTCCCGTGGCTCAACGCCCACGGCGTGAACCCCTAGATCCCTAGATCTTCGAGGCCGACTAAAGCTTCTCCAGTGGTGCGTACCGTAGGGAAAGGCGCTTGAGTCCAGAGGACCCGAAATCCACATCGGCCATGGCCTTGTCGCCTTCGCCGGACGTTGCGACCACCGTTCCCATGCCGAACGTGGTGTGCAGCACCCTGTCTCCAGCCGCGAGGGATGGAATCTGGCGGACCACCGGCCTGGCACCGTAGCCAACGGTATTCCGCCACGTTTGGGTGGCGGTCGCCGCGGTGTTTCGCCAGCTGGTGACCGCAGCCTCCGTACGCTGCCAGTCGACCAGCTGACTCGGCACCTCGTTCAGGAACCGGCTTGGCGGATTGTGCTGGGGAGAGCCCCAGGACGACCGGGCGATCGCTCGCGAGATGTAGAGCCGCTTGCGGGCTCGAGTGATGCCGACGTACGCGAGCCGCCGTTCCTCGGCCAGCTCGCTACCGGTGCGCTCCGCAAGCGCCCGCTGATGAGGGAAAACGCCGTCCTCGCAGCCCGTGAGGAAGACCGTGTCAAACTCCAGGCCTTTCGCCGTGTGCAGGGTCATCAAGGTGACGACACCAGTATCTGCCTCGTCCGGAGCATGGGGTATCTGGTCGGAGTCCGCGACGAGCGCCACCCTCTCCAAGAAGGCGCCCAACGACGCATCCGGTTCTGCCGCGCCCGCTGCGAGGTCGGCCTCTGGGTCGAGCGCGGTGGCCAGGTCACCCTCCGAAGACGTGTCGGAGTCGCCCGGCAATCCCACCTCGTCCAGCTCCCCTTCCGGCACAGTCAGCGTCGCCACGCCGGTGACGAACTCGCGGGCAACCGTGATGAGCTCTTTGAGGTTCTCAAGCCGAGTCTCGTCTTGAGGGTCGGTCGAGCCATGCAACTCCGACAGATAACCCGACCGGTCCAGCACGCTGGTCAAGATGGCGTCTGCCGGCATGCCCTCGGCCACCATGGCCTCGTGATCGTCAAGGAACCGGGCGAACGCCCTCAGCTGATTGGCTGAGCGTGACGCCAGGCCCGCAATCTCGTCAACCCGGCGCAGCGCATCACCGAAGCTGATGCTCTCGCGCGCCGCCAGGTCGGCCACTGCGGCTTCCGCCCGATCACCGATCCCTCGCTTGGGAACGTTCAGGATGCGGCGCAGCGAGACGTCGTCGGCTCGGTTGGCGATGGCGCGCAGGTAGGCGATCGCGTCGCGTACCTCGCGCCTCTCGTAGAACCGAACGCCACCGACGACCTTGTACGGCATGCCGATTCGGATGAATGCTTCCTCGAAGGTTCGAGACTGGGCGTTGGTCCGGTAGAACACCGCTGCGTCGCCGTACCGGTGCCCGCCCCCGTCATTGAGCCGCTTGATCTCTGCGGCCACGAACTGCGCCTCGTCGTGCTCGGTGTCAGCGACGTAGCCGACGAGCTGCTCACCGTCGCCGGCGTCGGACCAGAGATTCTTCGGTTTCCTGTTCTCGTTGCGCATGATCACGGCGTTTGCAGCACTAAGGATGGTCTGCGTCGAGCGGTAGTTCTGCTCGAGCAGGATCACCCTCGCGCCAGGGAAGTCGGACTCGAAGTCGTTGATATTGCGGATCGTCGCACCGCGGAAGGCGTAGATCGACTGATCCGAGTCGCCCACCACCATGAGCTCCGGCGGCTCGATGGCGACCGCATTCGGATCGGGATGAGGATCGACCGCGCAGAGCTCCCGGATCAGGACGTACTGCGCATGGTCAGTGTCTTGGTACTCATCGACGAGTACATGCCGGAAGCGGCGGCGATATTGCTCGCGAAGGTCCGGAAAAGCCTGGAACAGATGCACCGTCGTCATGATCAGGTCGTCGAAGTCCAAAGCGTTGGCTCTGATCAGCCGCCGCTGATACTCCCGATATGCCTCGGCGTAGCTTTCCTCCATCGGTGAACGCGCACGGGAGGCCGCGGACTCGTGATCGACGAGCTCGTTCTTGCAGCCCGACACCCAGTTCATGATCGCGCGAACCGGGAACCGCTTCGGATCAAGATCAAGATCGTGGGCCACCAGCTGCATCAGCCGCTTGGAGTCGGCATCGTCGTAGATCGAGAAAGTTCGGGCCATGTTGAACCGGCCGATCTCCGATCGCAGAATGCGAACGCATGCCGAGTGAAAGGTGGAGACCCACATCAGCTTTGCCCGATTGCCCACGAGGTCCATCACCCGACCACGCATCTCGGCCGCGGCCTTGTTGGTAAAGGTAATGGCGAGAATCGAGCCGGGGTGTACCCGGCGCTGGCTCACCAGATAGCAGATCCGGCGTGTCAGCACCCGGGTCTTGCCGGAGCCTGCGCCGGCCACCACAAGTACCGGGCCACCCTCATGCAGCACCGCTTCCCGCTGAGGTGGGTTCAGGCCCTCGAGCAGCTGTTCGGTAGTCAATCGGGCCGGTCTGGCCTGCGTCGTACTCGTCATCACCGCTCGTCGCCCGGGCAGGAGTTCCCGTCGCTCCCGCAAAGTCTCGTCATAACCCAGCCCACCCTAGACACCAGCAACGACAACAGATACAACCGGCTCATCGGAGCGGCTCCGCTTGCTGCCAGCGTAGATTGTGGCTATGCGGGTGCCCAGGATCTCGCTTCGTACACTGTTGAAGCGCACCGCGCAGGCCGTGGCCGCAGTGCAAGGAGCCACCCTACTCGCGCTGGTCGTGGTCGACTATCGACGCAAGAGGCTCCGAAAGCCTGCCAAATTCCCGCGAATCCCTCCGCGCTCGGTCACCGTGGGGACCTCCGAGGTCACCGTCTATACCTACGGCGAGGACCTCTATCGCGACATGCTGCATGCCATCAGCCAAGCGAAGTCCCGGATCTTCTTCGAGAGCTTCATCTGGAAAGGCGACGCCGTTGGTCAAGCGTTCAAGGACGCTCTGATCGATGCAGCCAATCGCGGAGTCAAGGTCTACGTGGTCTTCGACGAGTTTGCCAATCTGGTCGTCCCGCGCTCCTTCTTCGTCTTGCCCAAGAACATCGCGGTACTCCGGCATCCGCTGATCGCGTCCGGCTTCCGCTTCCCCCGCAACACCGGCCGTGACCACCGCAAACTGTTGGTAGTCGACGATCTCGTCGCGTTCCTCGGTGGCTACAACATCGGAAGCCTCTATGCCACCGACTGGCGTGACACTCATGCCCGGCTAACCGGCGACATTGTCTGGGACGTGCAGAACGCGTTCGTCGACTTTTGGAACCTCTGGTCGGCCCGACGTCGGCCCCCATTGCCCGACTTCGGCAGCGCGACCTGGCAGCCGGACATTCGGATCCATCGGAACATGCCGCGCAACATGGTCTACCCGATTCGCGGCATGTATCTGAATGCCATTGACCGCGCATCCCACCACATCTATCTGACCCACGCCTACTTCATTCCCGACCAGGACGTTCTGTCCGCTCTCGTACGCGCCGCCCGTCGAGGTGTGGACGTTCGGATCATCATTCCCGCAGAATCCAACCACATCGTGGCTGACTGGCTGTCCCGCGGCTTCTACAGCCATCTGCTCCGCAATGGCGTACGGCTGCTGCTGTATCAAGGCGCAATGGTGCACGCGAAGACAGCCACGATCGACAGCCAATGGTCGACGATCGGCACAGCGAACATCGACCGGCTGAGTCTGCTGGGCAACTACGAGATCAACATGGAGGTTTTCAATCCCGGCATCGCCCGGCAAATGGAAGAGATCTTCGACATCGACTCGTCCAACGCCCTTGAGCTGACGCTGGCCGATTGGCAGCGCCGGCACGCCATGGTCAAGTTCTCCGAAACCGTCCTGACTCCGCTGCGCCCACTCCTCTAGCGTCCGGACCTCCGCCGGCTTCACACTCGCGCCTTTTCGCCGGAACCTACGTAAACGTAGGTTCCTGGCGCTGTACATAGGTTGCAAACTGTGCAGACCGCCAGCAACCTGGGTTTACGTAGGTTCCCGTCACGCGCGAGTTAGAGCGGTCAGCTCCAGGCGGAAGGATTCGCGACCAGAGCGGCGACCGGTTTCGGCATCTCACCTGCAACGACATGTGCCAGCGAGACGCCCTCCAGAATCGCCCGCTCAGAGGCACGCAAGGCGATCCAAACCTCCTGCAGGGCAGTGGCTGAGCCAACGTAGGCCAGGTTCTCTGGTCGACTTCCTCGCACATTCGCCAGCTCTCCGTCGAGAGCCCGGATCACATCGGCGATGCTGATGGTGTCCGCTGGCCTTGCCAGCCGGTAGCCACCCTCTGGACCGCGTTGGCTTCGAAGCAGGCCGGTACGACGCAGCTCACCAAGAATGCTTTCAAGGTATTTGTTGGGAATTCGCTGCGCTTCGGAGAGCTGCTCCACCGTACGCGGTGCGTTCGCTGCAGCCAGCTCCGACATCGCTCTAAGCGCATAGTCCACTCGAGCCGAAAGCCTCATCGGAAGAGACTTCTCAGGGCACAACAATGTTCGGTCACGACTTCACCTCACGACCGACCTTACTGCCACAGCACAGCCACTGCCGCGTTGACGATCGTGAGGCCGCCGATCAGCGCCCACAGCCCGCGCGGAATCGTGGCGAACTTCCGGTTCTTGACCACCAGCAGCACGACTATTGCCGAAACGACCAGCTTGACGGCGATCTTGATGTGGTTCACCGGATCCGGCCCGATCTCCTGTAAGGCGACGAGCGCGATACCAGTGATCAGGAGCGTTAATGACCCGTGCAGCATCGCCGCGTTGACCTCGGGCTCCTTCGACCTCAGTTGCACAAGAACCCCGCCCAACAGCGCGGCGAAACCAATCAGGTGAAGGAGCAGCAAGATCTGGTGTGCGAGCTGCATGCGCCCGACACTAGTGGCGCAGGAGCGTCAGATCCTCGAGGTGAAGCGGGAAGGCGTAGTTTCGCCGTTGCGCGCGCCGCCGTGGTGAGCGAGGCTGGCGCACCGCTGTGCTGGACGAGCGAACGAGCAGACACGCTTGCCGTCTGCAAGTGAGGAAGGCGGCGGCTTGCGAGCGCCGGCCTCAGCGAGCGGAGCGAGCAATCAAACAGAGTCGCCTAGACCAGCCGCCGGTCAGTGGCCCAGCGGGTCAGTTGGTGGCGATTGGAAAGCTGCAACTTACGCAGCACGCTACTCACGTGCGTCTCGACCGTCTTGATCGAGATGAACAGTTCCTTCGCTACTTCCTTGTACGCGTAGCCGCGCGCGATCAGGCGGAGCACTTCGCGCTCACGCTGTGACAACCGGTCGAGATCTTCATCAACCGTTGCCAAATCAATCGATCCGGAGAAGGCATCCAACACGAAACCCGCCAACCGCGGCGAGAAGACCGCATCACCCTCGGCGACTCGTCGAATTGCGTCGACTAGCTCGCTGCCGCTGATCGACTTCGTGACGTAGCCCCGAGCACCCGCGCGGATCACACCAATGACGTCCTCCGCTGCGTCGGAGACGGAAAGCGCGAGAAACTTCTGTTCGGGATTCTTCTCGTGCACCTTGCGGATGACCTCGACTCCCCCTCCGCCTGGCAGGTGCACATCCAGCAACACCACATCAGGCTGAGTCTGGAGCACGACGGCGATGGCTCGATCCGCATCCGCCGCCTCACCCACAACGGCGACGGAGCGGCCGATTTCAGCTTTCACACCAGTGCGGAACATGGCGTGGTCGTCGACCACGACGACCCTGTAGGGGCGGCGCTCGGCGTTGTCGCTCTGAGCGCTGGGCTGGTTGGCCGTCCGCGCGCCCGGCTGCTCCGGTGTCTCACTCATCTCTTGATCTCCAGTCGTACCTCAGTGCCGTCGCTCGGTGCGGAACGGATTATTGCGGTGCCGCCGTGCCGCGCCATGCGGTCGACGATGCTGCCCTTGACGCCCATGCGGTCCTCGGCCACAGCGTCCACGTCGAAGCCCTTGCCGCGATCGCGGACGAAGACCTCGACGGAATCCTCATCCACCTCGGCGAAGACGTCGATCTTGTCCGCCCCGGAGTGCTTCGCGGCATTCACCATTGCTTCGCGTGCGGCGCGTACCAGGGCCTGGATCTCATCGGAGGTGTCGCAGTCGCCCACCGTCACCAACTCGACCGGTACGCCCCGCTCGTCCTCGACCTCCGCGGCGGCGGACGTCAAGGCGGCCTTCAGCGTCGCTTCATGCAATTCGTCGCCATAGAGCCAATTGCGTAGCTCCCGCTCCTGGCGGCGGGCCAACTGCTGCACTGCTTTGGGGTCGTCAGCTTGGCGCTGGATCATGGCGAGGGTTTGCAGCACGGAGTCGTGGAGGTGAGCGGCCATGTCTGCACGGGCGTCTGCCCGGACTTTTGCGGCCCTTGCCTGGTTGAGAGCCGAACGTGAGCGGTGCAACCAGGGCGCAAGGACGATCGCCAGACCGGCCAGCGCGAGCATCGTCATCGCCATGACTTCGGGCAAGTTCGAGATCTGGCCCTGCTGGGCAATGACGATCCCAAATGCTGCACCGACCAAACCCAGGCCGACGATCACCCGGATTAACGCCGGCCAGCCGCCTCGGGCCACGAACGGAGCGAGCCAAGCCCTGCCGCCCGCTTCGGCGCGCCAGCGCTTTTGCTCCTCTGAGTCAGCCTGGCGCCAGACCAGCGCAGCTCCGGCACAGGCGAAGGCCACCGGCCAGAACAGCTGCGAGCTGATGCCGAGGCCGGTGTTCTGCATGATCCACAACAAACCAACACCCAGCGCGATCAGCGCCAACAGCATGCCCCAGTCAATGCGACGCTTGGGTTTGCTCTCTTCCCGCAAACCTGCCCGGCTCGCAGACTCCAATCCAGGAGCCTTCACCGTCGACTCCGGCGGCAACAACAGCCACAAGGCCCCGTACGCGATCACGCCGATGAATTGGAAAGTCGCCAAAGCGACGAACGCGATCCTGACCACCATCAACGGCCAGCCGAGGTGCCGGGCAAGTCCGGTACACACGCCGCCGAGCCACGCGCCCTCGGCCACCCTGGTGGCCCGCGGCTTGTCCTCGGAGCCTGCGAGATCGGCGTCCGCGACGCTTTCCTTTACGATCGGCGCTGCGGTTGCCGGCGCTGATTCCCTGGTGGCGGCATGGGGGTCCATATCGTCCCGAACCGGGCTCGCGTGCTGAGTGGGGCCAGACTCGGAGTGGCGAACGCCAGGCTCGAGATGGCTCGAGTCCGTGGCGGTCATGATTCCCTACCCTCACACGCGTAGTGGCGTACGGCCAGCAGGGTGGCCCCCGACTTCTCCCTTAGCCGAACGAATTCAGACGTTGCTGCGGCACGAACAGTTCCATATTCACGCCAACAGTCGGGAGCTTTGGGGGTCGTCCCTGATAGTTCGAGGGTAACTCGGTCGGCAGGATGGAGCGCATGAGCTCAATCTGGACGATTCGTCGCAGCGCGACTGACGTCAAGCTCACTGGCCTGTGTGGGGGTGTCGCGCAGCATTGGGGAATCGATCCGGTGCTGGTACGCGTCGGTTGGGCCTTGCTCGCACTGAGCGGCGGAATAGGACTTGTCCTCTATCTTGCTGGCTGGCTGCTGATTCCCGTCGAAGGTAGCGACAGGGCGCTGGTCGATGATTTGTTCGGTGAATCGGTCCGGCGCTGGCCAAAGGAACTGTGGATCACCCTTGTGGTCGTGGCAAGCCTTGCGATGTTCACCATCTTTGGGTGGCTCAGCCCGTTTCACATTGGGCCTGCAATCGTCATTGCCGTCATCTGGTACTTCGGTTTCTACAAAGGCCGGCAGAGCAAGGCAGATAAAGCGCTACCCCCGACAGTTGATGCCGGTTCCGAGCCGACGCAGCCGGCCGAACCACCCCAGTTCGCGCGGTATCCAGGGCCGCCGACGCCTTTTACCAAAGCCGCCCAGGCATGGCAGCGCCGAGTCGAAGAGCACATGGGTCAAGCCGCTGCCAGTCGGACGGCCGCCACGTCGTCAGATGAGTGGCCAAGTCCTCCAGCAGCAAGCCTGTCACAACCGGTACCAGATCCAGAGCCAGCTGAGCGCAACGCCTTCCTGGCTGAGCCCGATCCAGTCGGCCTGTACGCCGAATCCACGCCGGTCCCACCGCTCAAGATGTCGGCCACCAGGTCGGCAAAACGCCTCCGGCTGGTTTCGCTCATCGTGCTCGGCCTGACGCTATCGGGCCTTGGCATTGCCCAAGCGCTCGGCGTCGCCATCCCGGTCGCCGCCTACCTCGCAGCCGCGCTGCTCGTCATCGGGGTAACGCTGGTGGCCGCCACGTGGTTCGGTATGGCGCGCGGCTTGCTGGCGGTCGGTCTCGTACTGGCAGTGGCTGTGCTGATTGTCACTGCTGCCGGACCTGCACTTCGAGTGCCCTTCGCGACTTCTACCCACGCGTACACGTCGCTGGCCGAGCTGCCGGTGGCTGGTGACACAGAGGACTTCGGCAGGCTTTCGGTCGATCTGAGTCAGCTCGCCGTCACGACCGATACCAGGTACACAGCCCATGTGGATATGGGCCGTCTCGAGATCACAGTGCCCAATGACGTCAACGTCGTTGTCAACTACAGCGCCGATATGGGAGCGGTTCGGGCGTACGGGGATGAAGTTCAGGCAGGTTCGGAACTCAAAGGCCAAATCAAGGATCCCCAACCCGCCCGGCCAGGCCAACACACCTTGACCCTTGATCTCTCCGTAGACGCCGGGAACATCCAGGTGCAACGATGAGAAAAACCTACGATGTCGTCGCCTTGATCTTTGGCCTCCTGTTCAGCTGCGTGGCCCTCGGATCGCTGTGGCTAACCTTTGTCGGACCTCTCAACTGGCAGGTGATCAGGATCGTGGCTCCCATGGGACTGGTTGCCGTCGGTGTTCTTGGCCTTGTCCTTTCCCGGAACCATCAGTAGCAAACCCCCATCGAAAGGTGTGTCATGAGCAGCCCCTACTCCCCGCAGCCGCCGAAGAGGCTTGAGCGGAGCAAGTCCAACAGGATCCTGGGCGGCGTCTGCGCCGGAGTCGCGAACTACCTGAACATGGACCCGACCCTGGTACGCGTGCTCACAGTGGTGATCTCACTGTTCACCGGCGTTCCCGTCATCCTCTACATCATCGCGTTATTCGTGGTACCCGAGGAAGGGTCACAGCCGGTACCGCCGGCGGCCTATCCGCCGGTCGCAGGCCCGCAGGGTCAGACGACTGGCTACCCGACCGCACCACCACAGGCGACTCAGCCGGCGTACAGCCCGACGGGGACATCCGGCCCAACTCAGTCGTTTCAGCAGCCACCCTCTCCGCCAGCGTCGGCTGACGACTCCGTCTGGGGTAGCGAGGGGCCGCCCTGGGAGCAGCGGCAACCCGGCCCGGCACCCACTATGGGGTCTCAGCCAGAACCCACGGGTCCTTCAGAGCCCGAGGCGCCGATCGCTCCTGCGGCCCACGAGGAGGACGCCACCGAGTCGGCACCGGAACCTGAGGGCCCTGCCGAGCGGCCAGCTATGACCGACGATCCCGCAACCGAGCCGCCGGCCGAAGCCGACTCGGCCCAAGCATCGGATGGCGGTCAGCAGACCGATCGGAGTTGAGACCTGGGCTTGGCGAAGAGCACGCTTCGACAAGCTCAGCGCACATTTCCTCGGTCCAGGACTTCTAGGACCTCATTACTGGGCAGCGCGGATGAGGTCGAGGAAGTACCGATGGATTCGCAGGTCGTCGGTCACCTCCGGATGAAACGACGTCGCCATCACATTCTCGTGCCGGACAGCGATGATCTTGGACTCCGAAAGACCGGGTGGAACCACCGCACCCAGCACCTGCACGCCGTCATCGATACTCTCCACCCATGGCGCCCGGATGAACACCGCGTGTACCGGGCCGCCTTCGATACCATCAAGATCGACATCGGCCTCGAAGGACTCGACCTGACGACCGAAGGCGTTGCGTCGTACGGTGATGTCCAGTGCACCGAAGGTTTGTTGATCTTCTGTGCCGTCGAGCACCTTCTTGGCAAGCAAGATCATCCCGGCACAGGAGCCGTACGCCGGCAACCCGGCACGCAACGCAGCGACCAAGGGCTCGCGCAGCCCGAAGATCCGCGACAGCTTGTCGATGGTGGTGGACTCGCCGCCGGGCAGCACTAATCCATCCAACCCAGCCAGCTCGGCCGGGCGGCGTACGGCACGGACGTCCGCGCCGCACGCCGTCAGCACGCGCAGATGCTCGCGTACGTCTCCTTGCAGGGCGAGGACACCGACAACGGGTGGGCGGCTCACCAGCCGCGTTGGGCAAGACGATGTGGCTGTGGGATGTCATCGACATTGATGCCAACCATCGCCTCTCCGAGCCCGCGGGAGACTTTCGCAATCACATCGGGGTCGTCGTAGAAGGTAGTCGCCTTGACGATGGCTGCCGCGCGCTCGGCCGGGTTGCCGGACTTGAAGATTCCGGAGCCGACAAAGACCCCTTCAGCGCCAAGCTGCATCATCATGGCGGCATCTGCTGGAGTCGCGATGCCGCCGGCTGTAAAGAGCACCACAGGCAACTTGCCCAACTGCGCGACCTCTGCAACGAGCTCGTAGGGTGCCTGGAGCTCCTTCGCAGCCCCATACAGCTCATCGGGTGCCATCGTCGTCAGGCGTGCGATCTCGGCGCGGATCTGGCGCATGTGGGTGACTGCGTTGGAGACATCACCGGTGCCAGCCTCGCCCTTGGAGCGGATCATCGCCGCGCCTTCAGCGATCCGGCGCAGCGCCTCGCCAAGATTGGTGGCGCCGCACACGAAGGGGACGGTGAACCGCCACTTGTCGATGTGGTTGGCGTAGTCGGCAGGAGTCAGCACCTCGGATTCGTCGATGTAGTCGACGCCGAGCGACTGCAGCACCTGGGCCTCGACGAAGTGTCCGATCCGGGCCTTCGCCATGACAGGGATGGAAACTGCCGCGATGATGCCATCGATCATGTCCGGATCGCTCATTCGGGATACCCCGCCTTGGGCGCGGATGTCAGCGGGCACACGCTCCAGTGCCATCACAGCCACCGCGCCGGCGTCCTCAGCGATCTTGGCCTGCTCCGCGGTGACGACGTCCATGATCACTCCGCCCTTCAGCATCTCGGCCATGCCGCGCTTGACGCGAGCGGTGCCGATAACGCTGGTCGACGGGGTGATGTTGGTGATCTCGGACACGGTCAAATCCCTCTTGATTCTGGTGTTTCGCGACGGAGCCTGCTGCGGCGCGGATCGCTCGGAACGATGCTTTCGCCCTCAGTTTAGGTGGGCACTGGACTGCGTCGAGATGATTTCCACAACGGCGGACGACACCCCGGATTGATGCTCATGTGGACGACTGTGACGAGGAAACGCACGCGCAGTGACCGCCTCACGATTACGCTCCGGGTATGACACAACCGCACCACATGTCAAAGCCGACTGATGCGGGAATGGCCCGGTTCACGACGCTCCTCGACGAGCTGTCGAGCGAGCGAGATGTCGTCAAGGCCTCGATGTTCGGCATGCCAGGGATCAAGCGGCGCGGGGGCAAGGCGTTTTGCGGGCTCTACGGGGACGACATGATCTTCAAGCTGGAAGGTGAGGATCACGCCCGCGCGCTCAGTCTGGATGGCGCCCATCTCTTCGAGCCGATGGCAGGTCGACCCATGAGGGCGTGGGTACAGGTTCCGCCGAAGCATGAGTCGCAGTACGGCGAACTGGCGCGTGCCGCCGAAGCCAGCCTCGGCGACTGAGCCTGCATCACCTCACATCAGTCCCAGTAACGTTCACCGTGAGACCTGGCAACGCTGCCCGGCCGAGCCGAGAGTCGCAGGTCACCAAAGTCGCATCAAGAGCCTCTGCGAGTGCGACGTACGCAGCGTCATAAGCAGTCAGATTGCTGCGGAGTTGCCAAACACGTTGCAGCAAGGGCTCATGCGGATGCCGTACGAGTGGCAGTTCAACCAAGTCCTGAAGAGCACCCTGTGCTCGAGACTTCGTGAGCTTGGACCCCTGGACAAGACCGCGCAGCACGCCTATTCATGCAAAGCGCATAGGTCACAAGCAAATTGCATGCGCTATTCCCATTCGATAGTAGCTGGTGGCTTGCTCGTGATGTCCAAGACGACTCGGTTGACGTGATCCACCTCGTTGGTGATCCGGGTACTGATCCTCTCCAGTACCTCGTACGGCAGCCGGCCCCAGTCGGCGGTCATTGCGTCTTCGCTGGTCACTGGCCGGAGCACGATGGGGTGGCCGTACGTCCGGCCGTCCCCTTGTACCCCGACTGAGCGGACGTCTGCCAGCAGCACCACCGGGAACTGCCAGATGTCGCGATCGAGCCCCGCGGCCGTCAGCTCGGCTCGAGCGATCGCGTCCGCCTCGCGGAGGACGTCCAGCCGCTCCCGCGTCACCTCACCGATGATCCTGATCGCCAGTCCAGGCCCCGGGAACGGGTGCCGCCAGACGATTCCCGGCGGCAGCCCGAGCTGTGCACCCACCGCGCGTACCTCGTCCTTGAACAGCGTGCGCAGCGGCTCCACCAACTGAAACTGCAGATCGTCGGGCAGGCCGCCGACGTTGTGGTGGCTCTTGATATTGGCCGCGCCCTCACCACCGCCGGACTCAACCACGTCGGGATAGAGCGTGCCCTGTACGAGGAACTCGACCGCACCCGCCTCACCGACCACCTCACGGGCGGCCGCCTCGAAAGTCCGGATGAACTCCCGACCGATGATCTTGCGCTTCTCCTCAGGATCGGTCACTTCGGACAGCGCCGAAAGGAACTGCTCCGACGCGTCGACAACCTTGAGGTCGACACCTGTCGCGGCGACATAGTCGCGCTCCACCTGCTCGGCCTCACCCTTGCGTAGCAGGCCATGATCGACAAAGACACACGTCAGCTGGCTGCCGACTGCGCGCTGCACCAGAGCCGCCGCCACCGCGGAGTCGACTCCTCCGGAGAGCCCGCAGATGATGTGCTTGCCACCGACCTGCTGCTGGATGGCCATGACGGACTCGTCGACGATGTTGACCGGAGTCCAATCCGGAGTACATCCGGCGATGTCGTACAAGAAATGCTGCAGCACCATTTGGCCATGCTCGGTGTGCAATACCTCCGGATGCCACTGGACTCCGGCAAGACGTCGGCCGACATCTTCGAACGCGGCAACTGTCGCCCTTGCCGAGGTGGCAGTCACATGGAAGCCAGGCGGTGCCGCGATGACCTCGTCGCCGTGGGACATCCACGCACTTATGGTCTGGGGCAGGCCGGCGAGCAAGATACCGGACTCGGTCACGTTAACCGCCGTGCGGCCGTACTCCCGCATTCCAGTGCGGGCGACTGACCCACCCAGGACCTGGGCCATGGCCATGAAGCCGTAACAGATACCCATGGCTGGCGTGCCGCTGTCAACCAACGCCGCGTCGAGTTGTGGCGCTCCTGGCTCGTAGACCGAGGAAGGGCCGCCGGAGAGGATGATCGCCTTTGGCCGTCGTGCCAGGATCTCAGACGTCGAGGCTGTGTGCGGCATGATCTCGGAGTAGACGTTGGCCTCGCGTACACGACGGGCGATCAGCTGCGCGTACTGAGCACCGAAGTCGATCACCAGCACCAAATCGTGGTCCCGCTGACTCATCTCGCGTCCTCTCCCCCGAGTCCGGAAGCGATGAGTCTATGACTTCCAAGGCGTGCCGGTACTAAGCACGGCCGGCCTTCTTCATCATCCGCAGTACTCCGGTCATCACCGAGGTGAAGGACTTGCCATCCAAGCCGTGGCTCGGGGCGAGGGGGATCCCGGACTGGGTGGCCACCGACTGGACGTCGACGAAGCGCCGGATACCGTCTCGTCCCTGGCGTCGGCCGAGTCCGGAGTCCTTCATCCCGCCCAGCGGTGCGTCAATGCTGCCGAAGGTGGCGGCGAAGCCCTCGTTGACGTTCACGGTGCCGCATTTGATCTTGCTTGCCACCCGCCGTCCCCGATCCGGGTCGGCGGTCCAGACGCTGGCGTTCAGTCCATAGTCGGAGTCGTTGGCACGCGCCACCGCCTCATCGTCGTCGATGACCGGATAAACGCTGACGACCGGGCCGAACGTCTCCTGCGCGTAGCACTCCATCTCCGGAGTCACGCCGGTCAAGATGGTCGGCTCATAGAAAAGCTCGCCCAGGTCGTCACGCCGCCGGCCGCCGGTCAGCACCGTGGCTCCCTTGGTCCTTGCGTCTTCGACGTGCGCACTGACCCGTACCAGCTGCTCGTGGTTGATCAAGCTGCCCATGTCATGCTCGAAGTCAGGCGCATTGCCGAGCCGAATCGCCCGCGTCCTGGCCACGAAGGCCCGCGTAAACGGTTCGAAGAGCGGCTCCGCGACATAAATGCGCTCAATGGACACGCACAGCTGGCCGGCGTTGGAGAACGACGCCCGTACAGCGCCCTCTGCCGCCGTCTCGACGCCCGCATCGTCCAAGATCACCATCGGATTCTTGCCGCCGAGCTCCAGTGAACAACCGATCAACCGGCCTGCGCACTGAGCGGCCACAATACGTCCTGTGGCAGTCGATCCGGTGAAGCAGACGTAATCGCTGACGTCGATCAACTCTCGTCCCACGACGGTACCGCGTCCGTGCACCACCTGCCACACGTCGGCGGGCAGGCCGGCGGTGCGCAGCAGTTCAACCGCCGCCAGCGCGACCAGCGGAGTCTGGTGATCGGGCTTGAGCATGATCGCATTACCAGCCACAAGCGCGGCCAGCCCGTCCGATATTGCCATGGTCAGCGGATAGTTCCAGGGTCCGATCACTCCGACAAGACCCTTCGGCAAGTAGTTTCGATCGACACGGGTCAGCAGCGGCAAGACGCCCTCGCCCCGTTCGGAGTGCAGATAGCGACGTGCCGTTCGACCGTAGTAACGCGCAGTGAGCGCGACATGCAGCACTTCCTCGGCGGCACTCAACCGCGCCTTGCCGACCGCCTGCAGCAGGTCAATGAAGTAATCGCGTCGATCCAAAAGATGATCATGGAAATCGAGCAGCAGCTGAGCTCGCTCGTCGATGGGCCGAGCGGCCCATTCAGCCTGGGCGCGGTAGGCGAGCTGTGCGCCCACCTCGACATCGGCTGGTGTGGAGGTCGGCAGTTCGCCTATCACCTCCCCGGTCACCGGCGAGCGGAGCTCCATGGTCGGCCCGGTCGCTGTGAGCAGCCCTCCCAGCCGTACCAGATCTGAGGAGGAAACAACTGCTACCTCGGTCATGGGGCCCAGAGTAGTGGCGGGTTCAGTGGCAGCATTCGGAGTATGGACTGTGACGTCATCGTGGTCGGCACTGGCCTATCTGGTCTGGTCGTCGCCCGCGAGTTGGCCGCGGCCGATCGCTCAGTGATCATGCTGGACGCGGAACCGCTCGGCTCAGTCGGTGGTCAGGCCTACTGGTCGCTCGGCGGCCTGTTCATGGTGAATTCGCCCGAGCAGCGGCGGCTGCGGATCCACGACTCCGAAGAGTTGGCCCTGGCCGACTGGTTGGGCAGCGCTGCGTTCGACCGGTTGGAGGACTACTGGCCGCGCCGTTGGGCCGAGGCATTCGTGCACTTCGCGGCGGGTGAGCAGCGCCGCTGGCTCCATGACCTCGGCGTCCGCTGGTTCCCGCTCGTGCAATGGGCCGAACGGGGTGGTTACGCCACGCCCGGACATGGGAATTCAGTGCCGCGCTTTCACATCACGTGGGGCACCGGCCCTGCCTTGGTTGAGCCGTTCGCCAGCGAGGTCATGCACTCACACAACGTCCGGATTCGGTCGCGACACCAGGTCACGTCGCTGCATGTCGACGGCTCCGGCGTACGCGTGTCCGGGCTGGTTCTGGAACCCACCGACATGCACCGCGGAGTCCAGACGTCACGAACCGCGATCGCGGAATTCACCTTCACCGCCCAAGCTGTGGTTGTCGCTAGCGGCGGGATCGGTGGAAACTTCGACCTTGTCAGGCAGAACTGGCCTGTCGGGTGGGGCTCGCCGCCGGCACGCATGATCGCCGGCGTGCCTGACTATGTCGACGGGTCGATGCTCAAGATCACTGAGACCGCGGGGGGTCGGGTGATCAATCCGGATCGGATGTGGCACTACCCAGAGGGGATCGTGAACCACTCCCCCATCTGGAGCCACCACGGTATTCGGATCCTGCCTGGGCCATCGTCGTTGTGGCTGGATGCCCGCGGGCAACGCTTTCCGGTCCCCCTGTTCCCGGGCTTCGACACCCTCGGTGCACTGCGACATGTGATCAACAGTGGCTACGACTACTCATGGTTCGTGCTCGACCAGGCGACGCTGTCGGCTGAGATCGCGCTCTCCGGATCAGAGCAGAACTCCGATCTGACGGGTAGGAGCCTGCGGCTGCTGGCTAACCGGGTACGGCGGGGTCCGACGCCGGAGGTACGCGAATTCCAAGAGCGCGGCGTCGATTTCGTCTCGGCCAGATCGGTCCTCGAGCTGGCCGCGCAGATGAACCAGCTGGTCGGTGAGCATCTCATCGACGGCGACGCGCTCCGACAGGTGATCGACACCCGCGATCTCCAGGTGCGCAGTGGATTGGGGAAGGATCCGCAAGTGGTGGCCACGGCTGCTGCTCGGCGGTTTCTCGGTGATCGGCTGCTGCGGATCGTCTCGCCGCATGAGCTGCTCGATCGAAAGACTCCGGGGGGCGGCCGGGCAGGATCGGGAGGTCCGCTGGTCGCGATCCGGCTTCACGTGCTGACACGCAAGACACTCGGCGGGCTGGAAACCGATCTTGATGGCCGCGTGCTGCGGCCGGATGGTTCGGCGCTATCGGGGGTGTACGCAGTTGGCGAGGTGGCCGGGTTCGGCGGCGGAGGCGTGCACGGCTACCGGGCCCTCGAAGGTACCTTCCTCGGCGGCTGCTTGTTCACAGGCCGCGCCGCCGGCCGAGCCCTCGCCGCCAGCCTCTGATCCTTCTCAGCTGACCCGCGCGCGTACGTTTGCGCCCATTTGGCGGGAAACCCACGCCTGTCGGCTCAAGCGATGCGCGTTTGCGCCCTTTTGGTGGGAAACGCACGCCCTAGGGGTCGCTGGAGGCGTTCTGGCTGAGAGCGGCCTCGTGGTGACGTACCACCTCGGCAACGACAAAGTTCAGGAACTTCTCGGCGAATTCAGGGTCAAGATGGGCTTCTTCGGCCAGGGCCCGCAGTCGCTCGATCTGCTCGGCCTCGCGCAGCGGGTCGGCGGGTGGCAGGCCGTTCGCAGCCTTCAGCTCACCGACCTGTTTCGTGACTTTGAACCGCTCGGCGAGGAGGTGCACGAGCGCCGCATCCATGTTGTCGATGCTCATCCGTAGCCGAAGTAGCTCGTCGGCCACGGGATCACTCATGGCGCTCAGGATAGCCAGTGAGGCTCGGCTCAGCTGGTGGCTAGGATCGGGCGAGTTGGGCGATTGCGCGCTCTAGCTGCGCCGTGACTGTCCTCATGTGAGGTTGGACAATGATCGGGTTGCCCATAAGCGCCGTCCGAAATTCGGCGTTTCGGTAAGCCCACGTCCTGAGTGCCTTGAGCTTGCGACGATCAAATGAGCAGGCAATCTGGAGACCGGCGGCCCGCGGCCGTCCAGACGCCGCGCCACCTGCTAGCAATGCGCGGGAGGTCGGGCGTAACGTTTCCGACATATCGCGACCGCCCAAGCCCGCCCCGGCGTGGGCTTGCCGAAGGCCGAGGAGGGTCTCAATGTCCCAAGATCTGGATCCTCTAGAGACTCGCGAGTGGTTGGACGCGCTGGACTCGGTCCTGGTGTTCGACGGCGCGGACCGGGCAACATTCCTGCTGGACGAACTGCTCAGTGGCGCCCGCCGCAGCGGCGTGCCGGTACCGTATTCGGCCAATACTCCTTATCTGAACACGATTCCGCCGGACCGCGAGGCGCCGCACCCGGGTGACCTGGAGACCGAACAGAAGATCCGGTCGCTGATCCGGTGGAACGCCATAGCGACGGTGCTGCGGGCCAACAAGGAGTCGTCGGAGCTGGGCGGCCACATCGCGAGCTACCAGTCCGCGGCCACGCTGTACGAGGTCGGCTTCAACCACTTCTGGCACGCACCCAGCGAGTCGCATGGCGGCGACCTGGTGTACATCCAGGGTCACTCCTCGCCGGGCATTTACGCCCGCGCATTCGCTGAGGGTCGACTCACCGAGGACCAGCTACTGAATTACCGGCAGGAGGTCGACGGCGGCGGTCTCTCGTCGTATCCGCACCCGTGGCTGATGCCGGAGTTCTGGCAATTCCCGACAGTGTCGATGGGCCTAGGCCCTTTGATGTCGATCTACCAGGCGCGGTTCCTCAAGTACCTGCATGCCCGGGGATTGGCGGACACCGCGAACCGACATGTCTGGGCGTTCCTGGGCGACGGTGAGATGGACGAGCCGGAGTCGCTGGGCGCAATCTCCCTGGGCGGAAGAGAGAAGCTCGACAATCTGATCTTCGTTATCAACTGCAACCTGCAGCGGCTCGACGGCCCGGTACGCGGAAATGGCAAGATCATCCAGGAGCTGGAGGGCATATTCCGCGGTGCCGGGTGGAACGTGATCAAGGTCATCTGGGGATCCGGATGGGATCGGCTGATCACCGCGGACGAGACGGGCCTGCTGCTCAAGCGCATGGAGGAGTGCGTCGACGGCGAGTACCAGGACTTCAAGTCCAAGAATGGCGCGTACGTCCGCCAGCACTTTTTCGGCAAGTATCCGGAGCTTCTCGACCTCGTCGCCGACATGTCCGACGACGACATCTGGGCGCTGAACCGCGGCGGCCATGACCCGCAGAAGGTGTATGCCGCCTACCTTGCCGCGGTCAACCACACCGACCAGCCGACAGTGATCCTGGCCAAGACCGTCAAGGGTTACGGCATGGGCGAGGCCGGCGAGGGGCAGAACATCACTCACCAACAGAAGAAGATGGGTGAGACCGTGCTGCGGGCATTTCGGGACCGGTTCCGCATCGACGTACCGGACGAGCGGATCCCCGAGGTGCCGTTCCTGCCGCTGACCGAGGGCAGCAAGGAGCACGCATATCTGCACGAGCGCCGGGCGGCGCTCGGCGGCTACCTGCCAGCCCGGCGTCGACGCTCGACAGAGTCACTGCAGGTACCGCCGCTGTCGGCCTTTGAGGCACAGTTGAAGGGCACCGGAGATCGCGAGATCTCCACCACAATGGCGTTCGTCCGGATCCTGACCACGCTGCTGCGGGACAAGCAGATCGGCAAGCGCGTCGTGCCGATCGTGCCCGACGAGTCCCGCACATTCGGTATGGAGAACCTGTTCCGCCAGTTCGGCATCTTCTCCCAGGTCGGTCAGCTGTACCAGCCTGAAGACGCCAATCAGCTGATGTTCTACAAGGAGGACAAGAACGGTCAGCTCCTCCAGGAGGGGATCAACGAGCCGGGTGCGATGTCGTCGTGGATGGCCGCGGCCACGTCCTACAGCACCAGCGACACCCCGATGATCCCGTTCTATATCTACTACTCGATGTTCGGCTTTCAGCGGGTCGGTGATCTCGCCTGGGCTTCCGGTGACATGCGAGCACGGGGCTTCCTGCTCGGAGGGACCGCGGGGCGCACCACGCTGAACGGGGAGGGCCTACAGCACGAGGACGGTCACAGCCACCTGATGTCTGCGACGATTCCAAACTGCGTCTCCTACGATCCGACGTTCGCGCACGAGGTGGCAGTGATCATCGCCGACGGGCTGCGGCGGATGTACGCCGAGCAGGATGACGTCTTCTACTACGTCACCGTGATGAACGAGAACTACCAACACCCGGGGATGCCCGAGGGGCGCGAGGACGAGGTCCGCGAGGGCATCGTCAAAGGGATGTACCTGTTCCGCGAGGGGCAGCCCAGCAAGAAGTCGGCTCCCCGCGTGCAGCTGTTGGGCTCGGGGACGATCCTGCGCGAGGTCATTGCCGCGGCGGACCTGTTGGAGCAGGACTGGAGCGTGGGGGCCGACGTGTGGAGCGCGCCGAGCTTCACCGAGCTAGCACGCGAGGGCATGGCCACGGAGCGCTGGAACATGCTGCATCCCACGGAGGAGCATCGGCAGTCGTTTGTGGAGGCCCAGTTGGCCGGCCGACCGGAGGGACCTGCCATCGCCTCGACCGACTACATTCGGGCCTTTGCCGAACAGATCCGTCCGTACGTGAAGCGGCGCTACCGCGTGCTCGGCACCGACGGCTTCGGCCGCTCCGACTACCGACGAAAGCTCCGTGAACACTTCGAGGTCGACCGGCACTTCGTTACCTTGGCTGCGCTCACCGAACTGGCCGCGGAAGGAGCCGTCCCGGCCGGCGCGGCGGCCGAGGCCATCAAGAAGTACGGTCTCAACTCCGACAAGCCCGATCCCGCCCGCGCCTGAGAGAGGGACATGCAATGACTGCGGCAACCCAGACGGCAACTGAGGTCAAGGTCCCCGACATCGGCGACTTCAACGACGTGCCAGTCATCGAGGTGCACGTCAAACCCGGTGATGCTGTCAACGCCGACGATCCACTTGTCACGCTCGAATCGGACAAGGCGACGATGGACGTCCCGTCTCCGGCAGGTGGCGCCGTCGCCGATGTACTCGTCAAGGTCGGCGACACGGTGAGCGAGGGTACGCCGATTCTGATGCTCCAGCCAGGCGACGGCGCGATGACCGCGCCGCCCTCCCTGGTAGAACAGCAGGAGCCGCCGGCCAGTGCCACCCAACCTTCAGTGCCGGCCGCAGCTCCAGCACCAGCACCCGCCCCAGCCGCGGCCCCTGCTCCCGCGGACGCGGCTGCGCCCGCAGACGGACGGCCCGACGTGGTGGGTGCGCACGCAGGCCCTAGCGTGCGGCGCATGGCCCGGGAATTCGACATCGACCTCGGGGCGATCACGGGTACGGGGCAGAAGGGCCGGATCACCAAGGACGACCTGCTGGGCTTCCTGCGGGGACCGGCCCAGCAACCGGCTGCAGCAGCTCCCGCGACCGGGATGGGCATCCCGGAGATCCCGGCCCAGGACTTCTCGAAGTTCGGCCCGGTGGAGACCAAGGCGCTGCCGCGCATCAAGAAGCTGTCTGGCCCGTTCCTGCACCGGTCCTGGCTGAATGTTCCACATGTCACGCACAACGACGAGGCGGACATCACCGACCTTGACAAGTACCGCAAGGAGTTGGACACCGCGGCCAAGGCCGACGGCTACCGGGTAACGCTGCTGGCGTTTCTGGTGAAGGCGTGCGTGTCGGTCTTGAAGCAGTTCCCCGAGTTCAACAGTTCGCTGTCGCCGGAGAAGGACAGCCTGATCCTCAAAAAGTTCTACAACATCGGCATTGCGGTCGACACCCCCGATGGCCTGGTGGTTCCGGTCGTGAAGGACGCCGACCGCAAAGGGATCATCGAGCTGTCCAAAGAGTTCGGGGACATCTCCAAAAAGGCCCGCGATGGCAAGCTGTCCCCAGGTGACATGCAGGGCGGCACCTTCACCATCTCAAGTTTGGGCGGTATCGGCGGCACGAGCTTCACACCAATCGTCAACGCGCCCGAGGTGGCCATTCTCGGCGTGGTGCGGTCCAAGATGTCCCCCATCTGGAACGGATCTGAGTTCATCCCCAGGCTCATGCTGCCGATATCGCTGTCCTACGACCACCGGGTCATCGACGGCGCGCTGGCCGCCAGGTTCGCCCGGCAGCTGTGTCACCTGCTCGA
The DNA here is from genome assembly GCA_963759635.1 of uncultured Actinomycetota bacterium. Lineage (GTDB taxonomy): Bacteria > Actinomycetota > Actinomycetes > Propionibacteriales > Propionibacteriaceae > Microlunatus. The sequence continues at coordinate 285,649 of CAVXAP010000008.1, read as the reverse complement.
AGACGACCGCCGGCTCATCCTCTAGAGACGAGGAAACCACATGAGTGCTGTCGAGATTCAGGTCCCTGACATCGGGGACTTCAGCGACGTACCGGTGATCGAGGTCCACGTCCGTCCCGGTGACGTCGTGGCGGTCGATGACCCGCTGGTCACGCTGGAGTCGGACAAAGCGACCATGGACGTTCCGGCGCCGGTCGCCGGCACTGTGTCCGAGCTCCGGGTCGCGGTTGGAGACACGGTTTCGCAGGGAAGCGTGCTCATGGTCGCTGAAGCCGAGGGAGCCCAAGGCGTCCCACCCAAGGAACATGTGCACGAAAGCGCACATCCGGACCCCGGCGAGAAGACCGGTTACGGCTCCGCGAGCGGGGTTTACGACAAGATCGAGGTAAGCGTCCCCGATATCGGTGACTTCGACGCCGTACCGGTCATCGAGGTGCATGTCAGCCCCGGCGACACTGTTGCGGTCGATGACCCGCTGATCACGCTGGAGTCGGACAAGGCCACCATGGACGTTCCCGCCCCGGCGGCAGGCACGGTGGACGCGGTCAAGGTGAACGTCGGCGACACCGTCTCCACCGGACACCCCATCCTGGACCTGCGTACCGGTGAAGCACCGTCCGACGGCAAGCCGGCCGCGGCACCCACACCGTCGCCGACGGCTCGACCGCCGGTGACCGAGCGAGGTGACATCCACGCCGAGGTGCTGGTGCTGGGCGCCGGGCCCGGTGGCTACAGCGCTGCGTTCCGGGCCGCCGACCTCGGCAAGAGCGTCGTTTTGGTCGACCGCGGGGAGAGGCTCGGTGGGGTGTGCCTCAACATCGGCTGCATTCCGTCCAAGGCGCTCCTGCACGCCGCGAAGGTGATCGCCGAAACGAAGGAAATGACCGAGCACGGCTTGTCCTTCGCCGAGCCGCAGATCGACATCGACAAACTGCGCAACTGGAAAGACAGTGTGGTCAAGCGACTCACCGGCGGCCTTGCGAGCTTGGCCAAGCAGCGCAAGGTCGAGGTCGTACGCGGCACCGGCACATTCACATCGATGAACCAGATAGAGGTGACCGGGGACGACGGCTCCGTCAAAACTGTGAGCTTCGAACAGGCCATCATCGCCGCCGGATCCGAACCGATGACGTTGCCCTTCATCCCCAACGACGATCCGCGGGTGATCGACTCCACCGGCGCGCTCGCGCTCGATGACGTGCCGCAGCGGTTGCTGGTGCTCGGCGGCGGGATCATCGGCCTGGAGATGGCCACCGTCTACTCCGAACTGGGCTCCCAGATCACCGTCGTGGAACTGATGGACCAGCTCATTCCTGGCGCTGACAAGGACATCGTGACGCCCCTGACCAAGCGAATCACCAAGCAGTACGAGAACATCTACCTCAAGACCAAGGTGACGGCCGTCGAGGCAGGAGACGAAGGACTGCGGGTACGGTTCGAGGGCGGCGGTGCACCCGAGACCGACACGTTCGACAAGGTGCTGGTTGCGGTCGGCAGGCGTCCCAACGGGCGGTCGATCGGCGCGGAGAACGCCGGCGTACTGATCGACGCGCACGGCTACATTCTGGTGGACAAGCAGCAGCGCACGAACGTGCCGCACATCTTCGCCATCGGCGACATCGTCGGCCAGCCGATGCTGGCGCACAAGGGCGTCCACGAAGGCAAGGTCGCCGCAGAGGTCGCCGCCGGCAAGACCAGCTACTTCGATGCGAGGGTGATCCCGTCGGTGGCCTACACCGACCCGGAGGTGGCGTGGGTGGGGGTTACCGAGAACGAGGCGAAGGCAGCGGGAGTTGACTACGGCAAAGGGGTGTTCCCGTGGGCGGCGTCCGGGCGGTCGCTGACCCTGGGCCGAGACGAAGGGGTCACCAAGGTGCTCTTCGACAAGTCAACCGATCGGATCATCGGATGCGGCATTGTCGGCCCCAACGCCGGTGACCTCATCGCCGAGGCCGCGCTCGCGATTGAGATGGGCGCCGACGCGGCCGACATCGGCCTGACCATCCATCCGCATCCAACCCTCTCGGAAACCATCGGCATGGCCGCCGAGGCGTTCGAGGGCACTATCACTGACCTATACCTGCCCAAGAGGAAAACGAAATAAGGAGGCACGAATGCCTGGATCAGTCATCGTCGGGGGCGCTAGGACACCAATCGGCAAGCTCGCCGGGTCCCTGAAGGGATTCACCGCGATGGACCTGGGCGGATTCGCCATCAAGTCGGCGTTGGAGAGGGCCGGAGTCACCGGCGACCAGGTCGACTACGTGATCATGGGTCACGTCATCCAAGCCGGGGCGGGGCAGATCACCGCCCGGCAGGCTGCGGTCAAGGGCGGGATTCCGATGACGGTGCCGGCGCTGACGGTGAACAAAGTGTGCCTGTCCGGGCTCAACGCGATCGCGATGGCCGACCAGCTGATCGGCTACGGCGAGTACGACGTGGTGGTGGCCGGTGGGATGGAGTCGATGACGCAGGGCCCGTACCTGCTGCCCAGGGCGAGGTCCGGGTACCGATACGGCAACGACGAGATCATCGACGCTACCGCCCACGACGCGCTGTTCTGCGCGTTCGACCAGCTGGGCATGGGTGCGGCGACCGAGACGTACACGAAGCTGCGAGGCATCAGCCGGGAGGAGCAAGACGCCTACTCCGCCGGATCCCATGGGCGGGCCGCAGAGGCACAGAAGAATGGCTTGTTCGACGACGAGATCGTGCCGGTGGAGGTGCCGCAGCGCAGAGGCGACCCGATCGTGGTCACCGAGGACGAGGGCGTACGCGCCGACACCACGGCGGAGACCCTGGCGAAGCTGCGCCCGGCGTTCGCGGCAGACGGCACGGTGACCGCTGGGTCGTCGTCGCAGATCTCTGACGGCGCCGCCGCAGTGGTGGTGATGTCGCGGGCCAAGGCCGAGGAGCTGGGTGCGCCAATCCTGGCGGAGATCGGCGCGCACGGCACGGTGGCTGGCCCGGATCCGTCGCTACTGTCCCAGCCGGCCAACGCCATCAACAAAGCGCTGGGCAAGGAGAACCTGACCCCGGACCAGATCGACCTGTACGAGATCAACGAGGCGTTCGCGTCGGTGGCCATCCAATCGATGCGCGAGCTGGAGATCGGCGCGGACTCCGTCAACGTCAACGGCGGCGCCATCTCGATGGGCCACCCGGTCGGCGCGTCCGGCGCCCGGATCGCTCTCCATCTCGCGCTCGAGCTCAAGCGTCGCGGCGGTGGTGTCGGCGCGGCCGGGCTATGTGGCGGCGGCGGACAGGGCGAGGCCTTGATCATTCGGGTAGCGAGCTGAAGGGAAGGTGTGTCATGGGTGACATGACTGGTCAGGTGGCGCTGGTCACCGGTGGAGTGCGGGGAATCGGGCGGGCCATCAGCGAGCGGCTCTATGCCCGCGGGGTGAAGGTGGCCGCGGGGTATTCGTCGAACAAGGAGGCGGCGGGGAAGTTCGCTGAAGAGCACCCCGGCTCGAGCGTGCACCAGGGCAATATCGGCAACCACGAGGACTGCGAACGGGTTGTCGAGGAGGTGCTGGACACGCACGGTCAGTTGGACATTCTGGTCAACAATGCCGGGATCACCGCGGACAAGACGGTGCGGAAGATGACCGTTGAGGATTGGGACCGGGTGTTGCAGGTCAACCTGTCTGGGGCGTTCTACCTGTCGAGGGCGATTCTGCAGCACATGCTCGACCGCGGCTACGGCCGGATCATCAACATCTCCTCGATCATCGGGGAATCGGGCAACATCGGGCAGGCTAACTACGCCGCCGCGAAATCAGGCCTGTTCGGCCTCACGATGTCGCTGGCCCAGGAGACCGCCCGTAAGGGGATAACCGTCAACGACGTGGCTCCGGGCTACATCTCCACCGACATGGTCGCCGCCGTGCCTCAGGAGGCCCTGGACAAGGTGATTGCGAAGATCCCCGTCGGTCGACTCGGCGAACCGGAGGAAATCGCCCGCACGGTGGAATTCCTCGCCGACCCTGACTCCAGCTTCATCACCGGCCAGATCTTCTCTGTCAACGGAGGGCAACACATGTGACAACCCGGCCGCTGAGCCGGTTCACGACATCGGCCTAGCGTGTCGCAGTCACCGCCGCGGGCGCTGCGGACGCCTGCGGCACAACTGCAATGGGCAGCCGGGCCAGCGTTCCAGCGCCCTCGAACTTCAGTGAGCCGAAGACGGTTTTGGACGCTGGAGTTGCCGCCGCTGTGAAGCTAATCGTCACGGTCTTGGTCTCCCCGGCGCTGGCGAAGTCCAGGACTGATGGTGTGACTGCGGCCGTCACGCCGGGCACCGAGATCGTGGTCTGGTAGGAGCCGGGTTTCACAGCGGTGACTGTCCTCGTCACTGTCTGCGAACCGACGAGCTCACCGATCGCAATCGCCGGCGCGTTGTAGTCGCTCGGATCGATCGGCGTCACCCTGGTATCGGTAGCAAAGCCCTGACCTTCGAGGAAGCCCAACCAGTCTCTCTCTCCGGCGTCGAAGATCACTCCCGGGTTGAACATCCGATCGGGTCGCACATTGCCTGCACCCTGGGCGGAGTAGTCACGGCTCAGAGTGCCATCGGCGGTTCTCACTCGCGACGCGGTAGTCATGATTGCGGACTTGACCGCCATCGGCGACCACTTCGGGTGCACACCGAAGTACAAGGCTGCGATACCCGCAATGTGGGGTGAGGCCATGGAGGTGCCGGAGTAGAAGTCGAACTTGCGGTTGTGGTTCGACGGCGGTGCCACGGCGGCTAGGACGGCCACGCCAGGTGCGGAGATGTCGGGCTTGAGCAGATTGCCGCCGGTACCGACCGAGGGCCCGCGGGAAGAGTAGCTCGCCACCTGGGGATACCGGATCGGCGTTGAGGAGAGATTCCCTGGCTTGAGCGTGGCAGTCGCTCCCGCTTTCTTCGCATAGGCCTTGACGGCTGGGCCGGCAGGCACATTCAGGTGGACCGTCGGTACCGCATGGGTTTCCGCGTCGGTCGAACCCTCAGTGAGGTTCGCCAACACCATTCCCTTGCCGCGAGCGCGTTTCACTTCAGCGGACTTGTCGGCTAGTAGGACCACCCCTCGGTCACAGACCACGATCTTGCCGGCGGCCTTGGCGCGGCTGAGCGTGTTCGGCGCACAGACAGCCGCGTCGGCGCCCGTCGCCGAAGCTCGCTTGACAGACCGGGCCGTGACAAGCCGGGCCGGGCCCACATTGCCAGAGACCGTGGTACTGATCCCGGCGTACTTCTTGCCGTTGCCGAGAACCACCGTTCCGGCGTACGGGGCGACCGTACTTGCGGCCACCGTTGTCACCCAAGGCGTGACGTGGTTCAGAGTGGATGCAGCGGGCCCTCCATTGCCGGCTGCGGTTGCCACAAAAATCCCCGCCGATGCCGCGGATAGGAAGGCCCTATCGACCGGATCATCCAGGGTGTCCGAGCCACTGACCGAATAGTTGATCACATCGACACCATCGGCAACGGCCGCGTCGATGGCGGCCAGCGCATCGCTGGTGTAGATGGCCGGCTCCTCATCGGTCGCACTGGTGAAGGCGACTTTGTAGATCGCCAGCTTGGCCGCCGGCGCAACGCCGGAAATCGTCCCGAACGAGCGACCGCCGATCGATGCGGCAATGCCAGCGTTGCCGGCGGCTGTGGATGCAACATGGGTGCCGTGGCCGTTACCGTCTCGCGGTGACAGGAAATCGGTACGCTGCCCGGGCGGAGTTTGCGACTTGTACGTCGAGGAGAAGGAGCGAGCGCCGATCACTTTGGTATTGCACTCGTTGCCGGTGAATGAGTCGCCAGCCTCGCAGACCCCTTTGAATTCTTGGCCATCGGCCTTCTGCATCACGATCGTGTTCTTGCCCGACCGGTACGGTCGGAAGGGATCCGACGACGTCGGCTGGGCCGTCCCAAGCGCCTCGCCGGAGAAAGACTTGCTTTCCGGCCAGTAGCCCGAATCCACGATTCCGACGACCACACCGCGACCGGCGCTCTTCTTGCCACCGAGTGCCGACCACGCGCCATGGCTGCCCGTCAACTTCAAGAAGTCGACAGGCTTCTTGTCATCAGTGAGCCTGCGTGGTCGATCCTTGGTCACCGACAAGACGCCTGGCGCGGCTTCCAGCGTCCGCACCTGGTCGGGGGTCAGAGTCGTCGCGAAGCCGTTGAGGCTGACCGCATAGTGCTTGAGCGGCTTGGCGCCAACCCGTGCGGCCGCGTTGGCGTGCTGGCTCTTCAGGTAGTCCCGGTAGCGCTGGGCGCGGTTCGATGTGACGTCCACCCGTTCGCCCTTGCTGGGACGCGTCGCACCAAGGCCCTTCACGTCACCGCCATAGGTGGCAATCGGCTTGCCAGCCAGCGCGACGATGTAGCGACTCGGCGTGGCAGCCGGAGGGCCTTGCTCATCGTGATCCTGCGGCAGCGCAGATGCCGTCGGCAGACCGCAAAGAGTCAGCAGGGCAGTGGTCGCGACACTCGAGGCGAGGACCGCGAGATGGGCGCGACGGGTACGCAGTAGCACGAAATTCCCCCATTGATTTCGGATGCCCAGTCGGATTTGCTCGCTCCGCTCGCTGTGATCGCGCGTTGGAAGCCGCCTACTTCGTCGTCGCTCGGGGACGAGAAGCATGTCTTCTCTCTTCTCCTCAGCCCGGCGGCGCGCGATCACAGGCGACTTTCTCGACGGCAAGCGCAGCTGGTCGAGCAAAAGTAGGCTTGACGCTAGCAGCAGCCGAGGAGGTGCGTGAGAGATCAGCAACATTCGCCCGGCAAAGAGCGGAGATGGTTACTACCACAGCGCTCTGCCCGGCGACTAGCGGTGCTCGCCGTTCCCGTCCTCATACTGACACTTGGATGCGCCGACCAGATCGCCGAAACCTCCGGCCCGACCCCAGGGACCACCATGCCCGTCACTCCGAACGTGCATGACGCCCCAACGTCGACTGCTGAGACCGATCTGACGATCGTGGTGAACACTGGATCAGGCGCGACCAAGACGTGGCGGCTGACCTGTAACCCGCCAGGCGGCACGCATCCGGATCCGGAGGCCGCCTGCCGTGCACTCCAGTCCAATGGCACGGTGGCACTGCCGCCGGTGCCGAAAGACAAGGCCTGCACCCAGATCTACGGCGGCCCGGAGACGGCGACCATTACGGGCACCTGGCAGGGTAAGCCGGTCATGAGCACGTTCGCACGTAATGACGGATGTCAGATCAGCCGGTGGAAGCTCATGGAGGGACTGCTGCCGCCCGGCGGCAGCTGATGCCCCCCTCAACTCACCGACTTGTCAGCCGACGACGATCTCGACTCGCTGGAACTCCTTGATTTCGGTGTAGCCGGTGGTCGCCATGGCCTTGCGCAGGGCGCCAACAAGATTCATGGTGCCGTCGGGGACCGATGAGGGGCCAAGCAGGATGTGCTGCAGATCGCCGACCGTTGAGAACTGGGCTCGCTCGCCGCGCGGCAGCTTTTCGTGCCAGGCCTCCGGTCCCCAATGGAAGCCGCGACCGGGCGCTTCCTCCGCCCTGGCCAGCGGCGAGCCGACCATGACTGCATCGGCGCCGCAGGCGATCGCTTTGGCGATATCCCCGGAGCGTACGACCGAGCCGTCTGCGATGACGTGGACATAACGACCACCAGACTCGTCGAGATAGTCGCGCCGAGCAGCAGCGACATCGGAGACCGCCGAGGCCATCGGTACCGCGACCCCCAGCACCGACCGACTGGTGTACGCGGCTCCGCCTCCGAACCCCACGAGAACACCGGCTGCGCCGGTACGCATCAGGTGCAGCGCGGCCTGATACGTTGCGCAACCCCCGACAATGACCGGGACGTCAAGCTCATAAATGAAATTCTTGAGATTCAGTGGCTCGAGCTCGGACGAGACGTGCTCGGCGGACACCGTGGTGCCGCGGATGACGAAAAAGTCCACTCCGGAGTCCACGACCGCTTGTGCGTACGCCTGGGTGTTCTGCGGCGAGAGAGCGCCGGCAGTCGGCACTCCCGCTTCGCGAATCTCGGCGACCCGCTTCCCGATCAGCTCAGGTCTGATCGGTTCCGCGTAGATCGTCTGCATCCGACGAGTCGCCTCGATTGGATCCTCGATGGCGATGATCTCCTCCAGCTTCGGCCGCGGGTCGTCGTAGCGGGTCCATAGCCCCTCCAGATTCAGCACACCGAGTCCACCTAGCTGGCCGATCTTGATGGCCGTGGCCGGCGACATGACGGAATCCATCGGTGCCGCAAGGAGCGGGAAGGCGAAGGTGTAGGCGTCGATCCGCCACTGCAGCGAGACCTCCTCCTCCCCGCGGGTACGCCGCGACGGGACGATGGTGATGTCGTCGAAGGCGAACGCCTGTTGGGCGCGCTTGCTGCGGCCGACGTCAATCATGGTCAACTCCTTTGGGACTGCTGATCATCGATTCCGACATGATCATGATCATGACAGCTCCCCTATTCCTGTCGTGCTTTCGTGGCCCAAGATCCGATGCGTCAGCCTGAATAGTTGGGCGCCTCGACGGTCATCTGGATGTCGTGCGGATGGGACTCCCGCAGACCTGCGGAGGTTATCCGGACGAACGAACCGCGCTCCTGCAACTCCGGAATCGTCGAGGCTCCGGTGTAAAACATGGCTTGCCGCAGACCGCCGACAAGCTGGTAGGCGACTGCGGCCAGTGGACCGCGATACGGTACCTGACCCTCGATGCCCTCAGCGATCAGCATCGAGTCCGACGTGACGTCACCTTGGAAGTAGCGGTCCTTGGAATAGGAGGAGGCACTGCGACCACGTGAGGCCATAGCGCCGAGCGATCCCATGCCGCGATACGCCTTGAACTGCTTGCCATTCATGAAGATCAGCTCACCTGGGCTCTCCTCGCAGCCGGCCAGCAGTGAGCCGAGCATCACTGTGTCGGCGCCCGCCACCAGGGCCTTGGCGATGTCACCGGAATACTGCAGGCCGCCGTCACCGATCAGCGGCACTCCAGCCGGACGGCAGGCAAGAGAGGCATTGTGGATCGCCGTTACCTGCGGCACCCCGACACCGGCCACGACGCGCGTCGTGCAGATGGAACCCGGTCCAACTCCGACCTTGACGCCGTCCGCTCCGGCGTCGACGAGGGCCTTCGCACCGGCGTACGTCGCCACGTTCCCACCGACGATGTCGACATTGGCCGCAGCCGTGTCGGCCTTCAACCGGCGTACCATCTCCAGCACGCCTTGGGAGTGGCCGTGCGCGGTATCGACGACCAGCAGGTCGACACCTTCCTCGATCAGCGCCATCGCGCGCTTCCAGGCATCGCCGAAGAACCCGACGGCCGCTCCGACCCGGAGCCGTCCTTGATCATCTTTGGAGGCGTCGGGATACATGCCGGACTTGACGAAGTCCTTGAGCGTGATCAGACCTCTGAGCCGACCTTGATCATCGACGAGTGGCAACTTCTCGATCTTGTTCTGGGCCAGCAGCCGCATTGCGTCGTCGCGGCTGATTCCAACTGGGCCGGTGATCAGCGGCATCGGGGTCATCACTTCAGCCACCGGCCGCGAGGGATCGGTCTCAAAGCGCATGTCCCGGTTGGTGATGAGGCCGAGCAGCCGCAGTTCGCGATCCACAACGGGCACGCCGGAGATGTGAAAATTGGCGCACATCGCGTCTGCCTCGCGGATGGTCGCGTTCGGAGAGATCGTGATTGGCTCGTCGATCATGCCCGCCTCGGAGCGCTTGACCACATCGACCTGGTGCGCCTGATCCTCGATCGAGAGATTGCGGTGGATGATGCCGATGCCACCCTGCCGGGCGATGGCGACCGCCATCCGGGCCTCGGTCACGGTGTCCATCGGCGAGGAGATCAGCGGCACCTTGACAGCAATCCGCTTCGAGACCCGGGATTCCGTACTGACCTCGGAAGGCGCGACGTCGCTCTCGGCCGGCTGCAGCAGCACGTCGTCGAAGGTCAGCCCGAGGGTCTCGAAGGCATGCGGCACACCTACTGGACTGAGATCACCGGACGACGGCAACACGGCAAGCCTTTCCCTGAGCCAGGTAGAAGGTCATGCTAGCCGAGTCGACGCGCGCTACCCGCTCAGACGTCCCCGGTGGCCACCCGGGTGCACTAGGAACCAGGATCTGGAGGATGGCCGGTGTTGCGCGGCGTGCTGATCCGACAGAGCAGGCGATACCGGAAGGATGCGCCCAGCTGCGTGCCGGTTAGGAAGGACTCGACCTCGCCTTTCGAGGCCTTCAGAATGCTGCTGAGCGACTGCTGCAACTTGGACGAATTCTCGAGCGCCCGTGCACCCCTTTCGATGTCGGCAAACTCCGGTTCCATCGACGTAGGCGCCAGCACGTCGATCAGGGTCCGTGCGAAGACGCTTGAGGGAAGATATGAGGGATTCCGGGTGGGCTTGCCCAATGATGTGGCGTGCCGCAAAGGCTGAACCAGCGGATGGCCCATGACATCACTCAACGTGATCTTGTCCCGATGCACTGACTGCTGAGGACGATCAGTCCGAAAACGGTCGAGCACAGCACTGTCGGTCATTCCGTTCACCCTTTGGTTGCCGAGCTCAGACCGAACGCGACTTGAGGTTTCTGGTGGCCGGTCCCTCCAGCACGGTGCCGTCGGCGGCGAACCGCGAACCATGCAGTGGGCAATCCCAGGACTTCTCCAGATCATTGAAGCGAACGACGCCGCCGAGGTGCGTACAGATCGCCGAGACGGCGCAGGTCCGGCCAGCGACCGTCGAAATCGCCACGGGCTCACCTCGTTCAGCACCGACTACTCCGCTCCCCTCGATTGGCGTCCGATCCTGGGCCTTCAGTGGGTGAAGCTCGCTGTCGAGCCATCCCTGGGCGGCCGCAACCCCAATGGCGGCGTTCGCCCGCAAGTACCGGACGGCGCTCGCGGGCTTGCTCACGCGGGTTCCCAGAGTCCGTGCCCAAGGCGGTGCATTGCCCAAGATTTCCCCGCTCATGCGCATCGCCGCCGCGACTGAATTGGTCATGCCCCACTTGCTGTATCCGGTGGCCAGATATACGTGGCCGCCGCCACGCGGCAGCTTGCCGACGAACGGCACCCCGGCATGCGCCACGTAATCTTGCGCGGACCACACGTAGGTACGCTCGGCGCCCTGAAACCAACGATGCGTCCAATCGGTGAGATCTGTGACCAGGTCTGACGGGTTCATCGGGTGCCGACCCGCAGGGTGACCATTGCCACCGACGAGCAGCAACTCCTCGCCATCATGCAGCGCGGTGCGCAACGAACGGGTGGGTGAATCAGCCGAGATGTACATGCCGCGCGGGATCTCCATCGCACCCCGAAACGCCAGGGCGTACGAGCGATGCGCGGTGACCTTGGCGAAGTACAGCCCACGGTCGAGAAACGGGATGCCGGTGGCGAGCACCACATCGTCGGCTGTGACATCGCCAGCCGAGGTGATCAGCTTGCAGCTCCCCTCTCGGGCGACTCGGGTGACCCGAACGTCCTCGATCAGGACCCCGCCCGCTACGCGCAGCCCCCGCGCCAGCGCGGCGAGGACGTCCATCGGATCAGTCTGCAGTTGATCCGGCAAGCAGAGCGCAGCGTAGGTGGGATAGGGCAGCTCGACGGCATCAGTCATCTGTACCGGCAGTCCAAGTCGCCGGGCAATGTCGAACTCACGACGGACAGCGGAGGCGCCCTGCTGCGTGCCGGCGTACGTGTAGGCGTCTCGACTGTCCATTTGGACGCCGTGCTCGGCGGCGTACGCCATCAGCCAGGCCTGGGCCTCGCGATTGCCTTCCACGTAGGCACCCGCCACATGCTCGGTGTGGTTGGCAACAATGGTGGACAACAGAGTGCCCTGCAACAAGGTGACCTTGGCGGTCGAGTGGCCGGTCGTCACGGCGCCCACCGAACGAGCCTCCAATACGACCACCCGTCGGCCCGCACGGGCCAGCAACAGCGCAGTGGACAGTCCCGTTAATCCGGCCCCGACTATGGCAACGTCGTAGTGCGCGTCGCGGTCAAAGTGGTCAGTCTCGATGGTGGGTGGAGGGTCGAGCCAAATAGAGGCCAGTCCATCGGTGGACACACCTTTCCGGTACCCCGTTGTTGGCGGCTCAACCCACGCTGAGTGGGGCCGCCAGCCACCGGATGAACAGAGTCTCCGTCAAGAAACAAGAAGGGCCTCCCTCCTCAGAGAGAGGCCCTTCTTTCTTGAGCTGCTCGCGCATCGCGCTTCGAATCCGCCCCGCGATTTTCCGACGCTCGCAGCTGTGATTGCCTGACCCGCCTGTCAGTGAGAATGCCCGTGGCCGGCCGGAGCCGTCTCCTCCTCCTCGGGCTTCTCCACCACCAGGGTCTCGGTGGTGAGGAGCAGCGAGGCGATCGAAGCGGCATTGGCTAGCGCAGAGCGCGTCACCTTGACCGGATCGATGACACCATCGGCATACAGGTCGCCGTAAGTGTTGGTGACCGCGTTGTAGCCGTGACCAGGCTTGAGTTCAGCCACCTTGAAGGTCACGACGTAGCCCTGCTCGCCACCATTCTCAGCGATCCACCGAAGTGGCTCCGCACACGCTCGCCGGACGATGTTGACACCGATCCTCTCATCGCCGTTGAGGCCCAAGTCGCCGTCCAAAGCAGCCGCGGCGTGGATGAGCGCAGAGCCACCGCCCGCGACGATGCCCTCTTCGATCGCGGCACGCGTGGCCGAGACGGCATCCTCGATGCGGTGCTTCTTCTCCTTGAGCTCCACCTCGGTGGCAGCGCCGACCTTGATCACACAGACGCCACCGGCGAGCTTGGCCACCCGCTCCTGCAGCTTCTCGCGATCCCAGTCGGAATCGGTACGCGCGATCTCGGCTTGCAGCTGCGCCACCCGCGCCTTGACTTCGTTGCTGTCCCCAGCACCGTCGACGATTGTGGTGTTGTCTTTGGTGACGACAACCCGACGAGCCCGGCCCAGGACGTCAAGACCGACTTGGTCAAGCTTGAGACCAACCTCGGGTGAGACGACCTTGCCACCGGTCAGGATGGCGATGTCTTCCAGCATGGCCTTGCGGCGATCACCAAAGGCCGGGGCCTTGACACCCACCGAGGTGAACGTGCCGCGGATCTTGTTCACGACCAAGGTGGACAGCGCCTCCCCGTCGACGTCCTCGGCCACGATGAACAGCGAGCCCGAGGCGCCGATAACCTTCTCCAGCAGTGGGAGCAGGTCGGTCATCGAGGAGATCTTTCCAGAGTTGATCAAGATGTAGGGGTCGTCGAGGACGGCCTCCATGCGCTCCGGATCGGTAACGAAGTACGGCGACAGGTAACCCTTGTCGAACTGCATGCCCTCGGTGAACTCGAGCTCGGTGCCCATGGTCTGCGACTCGTCGACCGTGATGACGCCGTCCTTGCCCACCTTGTCGAAGGCCTCGGCGATCAAGCGGCCGATCTCGTCGTCACGCGCCGAGATCGTGGCGATGTGCGCCATGTCTTCGGTGGTCTCGACCTCTCGGGAATTCTCCCGCAAGCGATCCTCGACCGCGGCCACGGCGGCGTCGATGCCCCGCTTGAGACCAACTGGACTGGCGCCTGAAGCAACGGCGCGGAGACCTTCATGCACCATCGCCTGGGCAAGCACGGTTGCCGTAGTCGTCCCGTCGCCGGCGACATCGTTGGTCTTGGTGGCAACCTCCTTGGCGAGCTGGGCACCAAGGTTCTCGTACGGGTCGTCGAGCTCGACCTCACGAGCGACGGTCACGCCATCGTTGGTGATGGTCGGAGCGCCCCACTTCTTGTCGAGGACGACGTAGCGGCCCTTAGGACCGAGAGTGACCTTGACGGTGTTGGCGAGAGCGTCCACGCCACGCTCGAGCGCACGGCGTGCTTCCTCGTCGAACTTGAGGATCTTTGCCATAGGTGCAGATCCCCTTACTTTGTGACGACTGCGAGGATGTCGCGGGCATTGAGGAGCAGCAGCTCCTTGCCGTCGTACTTGACCTCGGTGCCGCCGTACTTGCTGAAGATCACGACGTCACCCTCTGATACATCGAGGGGAACCCGCTTGCCGTTGTCGTCGATGCGGCCAGGACCGGTGGCAAGCACCTTGCCCTCCTGCGGCTTCTCCTTGGCGGTGTCGGGAATGACCAGGCCAGAGGCCGTGGTCTGCTCTGCTTCGAGCGGCTGAACGAGGATGCGATCCTCGAGCGGCTTGATCGTGACTGCCACGTCAAACCCCTTTCACAGGTGATATGTCCGGATGTGTGTAGTGGTCGAGACGTCGTCGCGGGTGCCATCCCGACCGTCCAGCACTGAGCTGGCACACTCATAGGGAGAGTGCTAACCAGACATTAGCACTCGATATATGCGAGTGCCAGCGGGGGTTGTTGAGCGAGTCAGACCCGCTCCACAATTGCAGCGATGGCCCCGTTGGGTGTCCGGGAGATCACCATCGTCGCGCTGTTGGGTCCAGCCAACCGCAGCCGCCTCCGCAGCGCTGCTGGATCCACGTCGATGCCACGTTTCTTGATCTCCAGAACACCGATCTGCGCCTCGCGGACCCAGCCGCGCAACGCTTTGAGGTGGAAGGGCAACCGTTGCTGCACCTCGAACGCGGCCGCGAAGGGTGTGCTGCAGAGTTGGTCGCTCGTCAGGTATGCGACCTGCGGATCGAGCAGCCCAGCACCGAGTTGAGCGCCCAGGTCGGCGATTGCGCCAGCGCGGATGACAGCGCCGGTAGGTTCATAGAGATAGCGCCCCAGGTCGCGTACGGGCAGACGCGGCGCAGCCGTTGCGTTCAGACGCGCGCTCGGCATGACCAGCGCGGACCGCTGTCCCGGATTCGCAGCAGCACCCGCCCAGAGCGTGACCTCGACCGTCTCGCCACGATGGGTGATCCATTCCGCCTCCACCGCCTCGGGGATGAGCGAATGCGGTAGTGACGGGCCGAGCTTGACACCTGCAATTCGCCTGCCGTCGAGGAGATCCATCACCGTGGACCAGGGAGGCGCGAAGTCCTCCACTCGCCACACCCGCCCACGATCGTCGCGACGGGCCGGGTCGCAGAAAACCCCCGCTCCGGCCGTCATCAGCTCCGCGGCCACCTCGGTCGCGTCGGCGCAGATCACTTCCCCGCGGCCTGCGAGGTTGGCCTGAGCCACCGCTGCGGTCCCGGGATCGACATCGATCGCCACGACTTCCAGGCCCGCCCGAGCGAACGCCATGGAGTCGGAACCGATCCCGCAGCCGAGGTCGATCACCCGGCGAACCCCTGCCTCGAGGAACCGGCCCGCATGATGGTCCGCGACCTCGGGTCGCGTCGCCTGCTCCAGGCCAGCTCTGGTGAAGAACATCTCGGCGGCAGCTTCGCCGAACTTGGCCCTTGCCTTCCGCCGCAGCGCGGCCTGAGTCAGAGCAGTCGCAGCAAGCTCGGGACCGAATCGCGCGCGCATCCGCGTGGCGGCTGCCAACGATTCGGGATTTTCCTCCGACGTCGCCGCAGCCAGCGCCTCAGCTGTCAAACCGAACGGAAGCATGTCCCTGGGCTCACACCAAGACCCTGCTGACCGGCAGCGACGAGTCGGCTCCGATGTCCAGCGCCGACGGCTTACCGCCCGATGTGACGATCTCCGCACCCAACACGGCGATCATGGCCCCGTTGTCGGTGCAGAGATTGGCCCGCGGCGTACGCAAGGAGATCCCCCGCTCGCCCGCACGTTCGGCGAGCAGCGCTCGCAGCCGACCGTTGGCTGCCACACCGCCTCCAATCAGCAGATCAGTCGCTCCGGTCGCCACGCACGCATCCATTGCCTTCGCGCTCAGCACATCGCAGACCGCTTCCTGGAAGCTCGCCGCAACGTCGGCCAGCGGGATGTCAAGCCCCTCACGCTGCCTTGCCTCCACCCAGCGAGCCACCGCTGTCTTGAGTCCGGAGAAGGAGAAATCGAATCGGTGGCGCTCCAGGTCCTTGCGCGCAGTGAGGCCCCGCGGGAACCGAACGTAGCCGGGATCGCCCGTCGCCGCTTTATCGATGTAAGGGCCTCCGGGATACGGCAGCCCGAGCACCCGCGCGACCTTGTCGTACGCCTCGCCCGCCGCGTCGTCGATGGTCGAGCCGAGCTCAGCGATGCTGTCGGCAATGCTCTCCACTTGCAGCAACGACGTGTGGCCGCCCGACACCAGCAGCGCGATACATCGCTCCGGGACCGGCCCGTGCTCGAGCAGATCAACAGCGACGTGACCAATGAGATGGTTGACCCCGTACAACGGCTTGTTCAGTGCGTACGCGAGCGCCTTGGCGCTGGCCAGACCGACCACCAACGCACCCATCAGGCCAGGCCCGGCGGTCACCGCGATGCCGTCGATCTCCGACAAATCGACGTTTGCGGTAGCGCAGGCTCGCTGCAGTGTCGGCACCATGGCCTCCAGGTGCGCGCGACTGGCCACCTCGGGTACCACACCGCCAAACCTCACATGCAGCTCAACGCTGGAGGCCACTTCATTGGCCAGCAGCTCGTGCCCCCGAACAATGCCGACGCCCGTCTCATCGCATGAGGACTCGATACCCAGGACCAGTGGCCCGCCCGCGGCAAGGCTCGGCGGGTTGCTCATACGTCCTCCCTCGTGATCGGGGTGTGGTCCGGCCAGGCCTGGAGCTCATAGAGCTTCAAGATCAGTGCGTGTTGGCCGGGTCCGTAGTAGTCCTGACGAGCGCTGAGCTGTTCGAAGCCCAGCCGCTGATAGAGCGCGATCGCGGGCTCGTTGCGGTAGGCCACATCCAAGATCACTTCGCGTGCTCCGATCTGCCGCACGACCTCCAGACCAGCACGCACCAGGTCGGTTCCGATCCCGCGGCGGCGGCTGCGCGGTTCCACCACCAGGCGATGCAGGTCAGCGAGCTCACCGATGGTCTTGATGGTGATCACGCCGACCGGGTGTTGTGCTCGGGCGATCAAGATCGTCCGGCTCTCGCCAAGCAGCTCGCCACGCCAGTTGCGTTCGCTCCATTGCTCGGCGACAGGGAAGCCGGAGCGCTCCAGCAGCATGATCGCGTCAAGATCATCTCGACGGGCCGGCAGGATGCTGATATCGGGATTGCGCGAGGCGGCCATCATCGCGCCGCACCCTGATAGTGCAGCACCGACTTGGGTCGGGTCAGCTCGGTGGCATCGGGATGCCGCAAATAGAGCGGCTCGTGGCCAGCCTCGGGCAGCGTTGCGCCGGTCGTGGCGAGCACGCCTGGATCCATCGATCGCGGGCCTGGCACGGCTTGCACCTGGTCTTGGTAGAGGTCGGCGGCGGGTCCGATGACGGGCAGCCGCGGTACGTCGCTGGGCCGCGAGACTCCTGGCTCTCCAAGCCGTACGCCAAGTGGGCTGTAACGAGCCCAATAGACCTCGCGCCGCCTGGCATCGGTGGCGACCACGAACTCACCGGGGCTTTGTCCAATGAATTGGGCAGCTAGTACGTCGAGGCTGCAGATCCCACGCAGCCCGATGCGCAGCAGGTAATTCAGCACCTGCGCAGTAACGACACCGACCCGCAGGCCGGTGAACGGCCCCGGGCCCAGCCCGACGACCAGCTGGTCGAGTTCGGCAATGGATATTCCGGCGACATCGAGACACTCCGAGACCAGCGGCATGAGCTGCTCGACATGAGCCATCTGGTCGGCGACGGTCGCCGTGGCGAGCACCCGCTCTCCGCGGGCCAGGCCGACGTTGACCACTGTCGAGGTGTCCAGTGCGAGTACCAGCGGCGCGTCAGCCATGAGCATCACCCCGCAGCACGCCAAGGTCCACTCCCACCCACCTTGCCCCGACCGTGCGGAACGTGACAACCCGCTCGCTGTCATCACCGACCGCCGAGACGTCGGCCGGAGAGGTCCAGATGTCGATCTCCAACCGATCCTCGGCAAGACCCTCTGCGATCCCCTGTCCCCATTCCACCACGGTGATGGAGTCAGCCACAGCCGCGTCAAGATCAAGATCGTCCAGCTCGTACGAGCTGGACAGCCGATAGGCGTCCACGTGCATCAAGGTTGGCCGGCCGATCGCCGACGGATGGATCCGGGACAGCACGAAGGTCGGGGAGATGATCGGACCCTCGGAGCCGAGTGCGCGTCCGATCCCCTGCGTCAAGGTGGTCTTGCCTGCGCCGAGATCACCACCGGCGATGATCACATCCCCGTGCTCGAGGAGCTGCGCCAGCCGCTCCCCCAGCCGCACCATTGCCTCCCGGGTGGGAACCTTGATCGCCAATGGCAGCGACTTGGCCAAGATCACACCGTGCGGAACCACACGGTTGACGAGGAACCCGCGGTGTTGCCAGAAGGCGAGGAACTCAGGAAACTCGGCCCGGGTGAAGAGTTCGACCTGCTGAAAGCCCTGGATAGCCGCAAGCTCCTCGGCCGCGGCCACCATCGCCGAAGCAATGCCATGCCGCTGCAGGTCCGGATGAACCGAGACGCGCGTGAACGTCGCGACCCCATCCACACCTGGCAGGACCATGATCACACCGGCCGGGCGGCCGCCGACCCGGGCGAATACTCCACTGCCACGCCGCAAGCCGGCGGCTAAGCTCTCCGCGGTCTCGGTGATGGCAGTCGATGGCGGATCGAGTGGCGGCCGCGCGCCGAAGGCGCTATGGATGACCTCAACCATCGCGGCCGCATCCTGCGGCGACGCGATCGTAACCACAAGATCAGAAACCGAAACGCTCACTAGCAGAGAGCCTAGCCAACCGAGGTGACATGGACGACCGAGAACCAGAACGGTTCAGAGCCAACCATCGGTCAAGAAACGCGACGAGATCGCGAACCGCGGGCCGCGGTCGGGGCCGGTGACCGACTGCGGCCTGAGCGTCCCGGCCTACGAGCGCCGCTGTCTCCGCGTCGTCCCCGAGCCGAGTGGCTGCGCCGAGCGGGCGACGGCGCGACCACACGCTGGTAGTCGGCATCGCTGATGGCATAGCCGCTAGCCCGCCGGGCGCCGGTCGCCGCAGCGAGCGCGCTGTCCCCTGGGATGGCCGCCAGCATCACGGGCCGTACGCCCGCCTGCATGGTCAGACGGCCAAGCTCGCGGTGCTGGTGCGGCAGCGCGAAGGCGACGACGGTGCCCGTTCCGCCCGCCCGGGCGGTACGCCCCGCGCGGTGCAGATACTCCTTGGGCCCTGTCGGCGGGTCAGCGTGGAGGACCAGTCCCACGTCGTCGACGTGGATGCCGCGCGCCGCGACGTCGGTGGCCACTAGCACCGGGAGCGAACCATGCTTGAATGCCGACATGATCCTGGTGCGCGCACCCTGGGCAAGGCCGCCGTGCAGAGCCCCGGCCAGCACCCCGCTGCGACGCAGCTGCTCGGCAACTCTGTCGGCCCCGCGTTGGGTACGGACGAAGATCAACGTTCGGCCGGGGCGACTGGCGATCTCTGCGGTCACCGCGGCCTTGTGCTGCGGCGCGATGCTGACCAGGTGATGGCTCATCAGGGGAACGCTGGCCTGGCCGGTGTCGACCTGATGCGCGACGGGCTCGTGCAGGTACTTGTGGACCAGGCGGTCGATGGCGTTGTCCAAAGTGGCGGAGAACAGCAGTCGCTGACCTTGTTCGGGCACGGTGTCCAGTATCTGAGTGACCGCAGGCAGGAAGCCCAGGTCGGCCATGTGATCCGCCTCGTCGAGCACCGTGATCTCGATGCGGCTCAGGTCGATGATCCCCTGGTCCATCAGATCGATCAGCCGCCCGGGCGTCGCGACCACGATGTCCACACCACGGGAGAACGCCAGGATCTGTGGCCCGTACGGCATACCGCCGGCGACGAGCACCAGCGACAGCCCGGCGATCCGCGCCAAGGGCGCGATGACGTCGGCGACCTGCATAGCCAGCTCCCGAGTCGGCACCAGGATCAGTCCGCGAGGTTGCGGACTCGTCGGGCCGGACGATCCGGCAAGTCGGCTGATCATGGGCAGGCCGAAAGCCAGAGTCTTGCCCGAGCCGGTCCGGCCACGGCCCAGCACGTCCCGGCCCGCGAGCGCATCCGGGATGGTCGCGGCTTGGATCGGGAACGGCTTGTCGATCCCATCAGCCCCGAGCGCGGCGACCAGGTTCGCGGGGACACCCAGGTCGGCAAAACCGCAGCACTCCGCATCTGGGGTCGGGACGCTTAGGGGCGCGGGCAAAGTCGGCTTCCGCGACGGCTGGCCACCCCGATGCCGCGGTGCATGTCCAGCGGTGGCACGCTCGGCGGCAGACCAGCGGCTCTTGGGCGCGCGGTCAGTCTTGGTTGGTTTGGTTGGCATGACATCTCAGTTCTCACCCGACGAGGCAGGCAAATTGTCCAGGCACGTCGAACGCCCAGACCTTGATCAGTCATGGTGGGAAGGACGAACCTCGCTGCGCCTCACGTCTTTCGCGCGGCGCTCGTGGTCCGGATGCGGACAGCAACCGGAGAAGCTAAAAGACTAGCAGGGGGGAACGATCGGGCACCAATCCTCGTCGGCGCCGCTCACCCGAGCCCGGCGCGTACCCGGGCGAGCAACCGGTCGAGGGCGTCATTGAAGACCTCGTGCTTCTCAATGATGCCCAAGTGCCCGCAGTCTTCGATCCGGATTGCTTCTGCTTTCGGCATCAGGTCGATGATCCGTGCCGTGTGGTCGACTGGAGTGATCATGTCGTTCTCACAGCCGATCACAAGGGTCGGTACCGTGTTCAGGATTTCCAGCGCCTGAAACTCGTCCACGTCGCTGAATGCGGGGTAGTAGTCAGCGACAACCTCCAGAGGTATCTCCGAGAGCATCTCGGAGGCAAAGTCCACATACCTTGGCGGCACGTCTGGTCCGAAGCCCATCCGGCGGGTCACCACATAGCCGAGATCGCTTCCGGCGCGGCGTCCCTGCGAGACGAGCTCGGGGATCCGGTTCAGACCCGCCATCAACGGCTCAGCGATTCGGTGAAAGGTGCGGCCGGGTATGCCCCGAATGGGTGAGTGTTCCGCCATCTCCCCGGCGGACGTGGAGAATAGGGCGACGCCGAGGATCTGACTGCCGAAGAGTTCGGGACGAGACTGGGCAAGCCGCATGATCGCCATCCCGCCCATGGAGTGCCCGATGACGATCATTGGTCCGCTTCCTACGACCTCCTCGAGCACCTGATACAAATCGTCGGCGAGCTGGGGGATACGGCAGAGCTCGGCTTCCGAGCGGGTCGATCGGCCGTGGGAGCGTTGGTCGTAAAACACCTGACGCAGCTGGCCACGGAAGTGCAGGCGCTGGAAGTGCCAGCAGTCGAGGTTCAGCGCATAGCCGTGCACGAACAGCAGAGTGAGATCATCGTCGGCACCCTCGTCCACCTCGGTGTGGAGCACGACGCCGTCCGGAGTGGTGACCTCGGGCCCATCGGACCGCAGCGAGAAGAACTCCTGCAGGTCTGCCTCGGAGCTGCGCGTGATCCGCTTGGCGACGACCCTGCGTTCCAGTTCGATCCCCAATGCGATCCCGCCGGCCGCTAGCGCTGCGACACTCGCAACCAGTCCGAGTCCCGCAGCCAGCCCGGTGCGCCGCGCCGCCATCAGATGTTCTCCGGGGTGGCGTGGAGATAGCGTCGCGGCACACGTGCTCCAATTCGGGTCACGATCTCGTAGCCAATGGTGTCGCACCACGCGGCCCAGTCGCCAGCAGTGGGTTCGCCGCGATCGCCCGGGCCGAACAGGATAACTTCCTCGCCGGGTTCCGCGACCCGTCCCGCACCCAGCTCAACGACGAACTGGTCCATGCAGATCCTGCCGCGAACCGGCACCCGGCCGCCCGACCAACCCACCCACGCCCGGTTGCTGGCATGGCGCGGTATCCCATCGCCGTAACCGAGAGGCACCAGGCCGACGGTGGTGGAGGCGTCAGCGGTCCAGGTCCATCCGTACGAGACGCCGGCGCCCGCCTGGATCCGCTTCACATTCACCAGTTGGGAGCGCAGCCGCATGACAGGTCGCAAGGCGACCCCGGCGAGCGCAGCGATGCCGGGAGCCGGGTCGATGCCGTACGCGGCAATGCCGATCCGCACCAGATCCAACCGCGACTCGGGCACGACGAGTGCCCCAGCCGAGTTAGCCAGATGCCGGAAGGTCGGCTCGAGCCCGGCTGCCCTGGCTTGCTCGTACGCGCGCTGGAACGCCTCAAGCTGTGTTGGAATCGACGGATGGCCGGGCTCGTCGGCTGCAGCTAGGTGCGACCAGACGCCCACGACCTCGAGAGCGCCAGCGTGCTCGGCCTCGGCCGCCGCCTCGCAGACGGGCTGCCAGTCGTAGCCGGGAGCACCGTTACGGGAGAGTCCGGTGTCGATCTTGAGGTGGACTCGGGCGCGCCGCTCAGCAGTGGCAGCCGCAGCGGCCAGCCGGCCAACCTGCTCAATCGATTGGGCCGACACGTCGACATCGGCTGCGACAAGCGGAGCCAGATCCTCCTCTACGCCATACAGCCAGGCCAGAATCGGGCCGACATCACCGGCGTCACGCAGCATCAATGCCTCCGCAGGCGTGGCGACCCCGAGCCACGCGGCGCCGGCGACTCTCGCCTCCCGAGCGCACTCCAGCATGCCGTGTCCGTAGCCGTCTGCCTTCACCACAACCACCGCCGGGACACCCGCGTAGGCCTGGAGGGTGGCCACATTGGCACGGAACGCGGACAGATCGATCTCCGCGCAGGCGGTGGCCGGGTCGATGCCGGCAACCGCGTCCGGTATCCGCAGCTGCTTGTTCATCGGGCGCTCGAATACTGCTCGAGACGTCCCAGCGTCTGCCCAATGGCGCGTGCCAGTTCCTGCGGAGCCAGTACGCCAGGATGTTCAGCCGCAGCCACTGCCTGAACCGAAGCCCCGAGCTGACCGGCTCGCTGCGCATCCACGCCGGCCGCCAGCAAGGCGGCGCAGACACCACCGAGCACGTCGCCTGAGCCCGCCTGTGCCGTCCAGGCTGGGCCGGGCACGGCGACGAGCACCGGCCCGGCGTTGGGTGCAGCGACCAGCTGCGTCGCACCCTTCAAGAGCACCGTGGCGCCCGTCTGCTCGGCGCCGACAGTGACCGCTCGGACAGGATCTTGTTCGACCCAGCTGCGCTCACGCTCCAGCAGTCTGGCCAACTCACCCGCGTGGGGGGTCAGCAGCCAGCTGGCAGGGGCGGGTTTCGGCAGATACCTCAGCCCATCGGCGTCGACGACTGCGGGCAGCCCCTGTTCCGCCACGTGCGCGAGGAGCTCGGCGCCGTCGGCACGGTCGCCCCAGCCGGAACCGAAAAGATGGGCCTGGACCCGCCCGGGCGAAAACACGACGTTCGGCAGCTGCGCCGAGATCGTGGCGGCCGGTCGCTCAGCGCCGAGGAATCGGACGTAGCCCGCGCCACCGTAGACCGCGCCATAGACCGACATCACCGCCGCACCTGGGTACTGATTAGAGCCGGTGTCCACGCCGACCACCCCGCGCGCGTATTTGTCGCTGCGCTCCGTCGGATAAGGCCACGCCAGTGCCAGACCGCCCTCATCCAGGCCCACCAGGTCGGCTGGCTCGTCATGATCCGCGCCCAGTCCGATATCGACCACCGTGATCGCACCGCAACGGCGCAGCGCCGGTTGCAGCAGGTGGCACGGTTTCCGTTCGCCGAACGTGACCGTGCGGGTCGCTCGCACCGCCGCCCCCGGAGCGGCGCCCGTGTCGGCGTCAACCCCCGAGGGGAGGTCGACGGCGATGGTCGGGATGCCCCGGGCCTCCACAGATTGCAGGAGGCGGGCAACAGGGTCCGGCAGTCCTGGACGGCCGCCGATGCCAAGGATCCCGTCTATCACCAGGTCGTGCGGCCCAGTCGGATCATGATCATCAAGATCGACCAGATGGCCGCCTGCCGCGATCAACGCCGCCAGGCCGGCCGAATGTGGGGTGCCGAGGCAGCGGACTGCGGTGACCTGTACGCCCCGGCGGGCCAGCCGCACTCCGGCGAACAGAGCGTCGCCTCCATTGTTACCCGCCCCAACCATGATCATCACGTGGCGCCCGTATCGGCCGCCACTCTGCGACCGCAGCAGGTCGGATGCACTGGCGGCCACAGCGGCCGCGGCCCGCTGCATCAGCGCGTCAACGCCCTCGACGGCGATGGCGCGCTCCTCGATCCGGCGGATCTTGTCGACTCGGTAGGCGCGCATGATCACGCTTCGCAGATTACGACGGCGGAGGCGATGCCGGCGTCATGGGACATGCTCAGGTGGATCGTTCCGATACCGAGTTCGGCAGCGCGGGCAGCGACCGTACCCATGATTTTGAACGAGGGCTTGCCGTCATCGTCGGTGAGCACCTCAGCGTCCAGCCAGGACAAGCCGTCAGGCGCGCCCAGCGCCTTCGCCAACGCCTCCTTCGCAGCGAAGCGGGCCGCCTTTGACGCCATCGGGCGCTCGGCTTCAGCGGTGGTAAAGATCCGTCGGACGAGCCCAGGCCGGCGCTCGATCGACGCGGCGAACCTATCGACGTCGCAGACGTCGATACCGACTCCGACGATCATGCGCTCTATTGAAACGCTGCTGGCGCATCGCGCGTGGAGTCCGCCGCCGTCCTCGCTCGCACCGGAGCGCGCGGCGCCGTGCTGCGGAGAAGCGAGCCGACACACTTCTCGTCGGGGAGCGACGACAAAGTAGGCGCCTTCCCGGCGGGATCCGCAGCGAGCGGCAGCGAGCAATCAGACAGAGGAAAGAACCCCTTCGCTCGCTCCTTAGCCATGGCTCGCTCCGCTCGCTGGGGCTGGCGTGGCTCCGTTCGGCGGCGTGCGATGCCCGACGCTCGTAACGTGATTGGGAACAGGCGGCTCATTGGGCTCTACTCGACTGTGACGGACTTAGCCAGGTTGCGTGGCTGGTCGACGTCATGGCCTTTCTTGGTCGCAAGTTCGCAGGCGAACATCTGCAGCGGCACGGTGGCCACCAAGGGCTGCAGCAGCGTCGACACCTTCGGCAACCTGATCATGACATCGGCGTACGGGCTGACCTCATCGTCGTCCTCCTCGGCCAAGACGATGGTCTTGGCACCTCGAGCACGCACCTCCTGGAGGTTCGAGATCACCTTGTCGTGCAGCATGTCCCGGCCGCGCGGGGGAACCACAACGAAGACCGGCAACTGGTTTTCGATCAACGCGATCGGACCGTGCTTCAGCTCACCCGCCGCGAAGCCTTCGGCATGGATGTAGGCCAGCTCCTTCAGCTTCAGAGCCCCCTCGAGTGCCACCGGATAACCAACGTGCCGGCCGATGAAGAGAACGGACCGTTTCTCGGCGAACTCGGCCGCGAGCTCCATCACTGGCTGGATCTCCTCAAGCACCTTCGAAATGGCATCAGGCATGGTGGCAAGTTCGCGCATGGTTTCGGTGATTTCCTCGCCGAACTTGGCGTCTCGCACTTGTGCCAGATAGAGGCCGAGCAGGTAACAGGCCACCAGCTGAGTCAGGAAACCCTTGGTGGACGCCACCCCAATTTCCGGTCCGGCGTGGGTATAGATCACGGCATCGGACTCGCGCGGGATGGTTGAGCCGTTGGTGTTACAGATCGCAAGCACCCGGGCCTGCTGCTCGCGTGCGTGCCGGATGGCCATCAGGGTGTCGGCGGTTTCACCGGACTGGCTGATCGCGACGACGAGGGTCGTCGGCTTGACGATCGGGTCGCGGTAGCGGAACTCACTCGCCAGCTCGACCTCGCAGGGGATTCGGGTCCAGTGCTCGATTGCGTACTTGGCCACGAGCCCGGCGTAGAAGGCCGTGCCGCACGCGACCACGATGATCTTGTCAACTTGACGTAACTCCGCCTCGGAAATCCGGATCTCGTCCAACGTGAGCTGAGCGTTCGCGTCATAGCGGCCTAGCAGCGTGTCGGCTACTGCGCGAGGTTGCTCGTAGATCTCCTTCCGCATGAACCAGTCGTAGCCGCCCTTCTCCGCCGCGGACAGGTCCCAGTCGACGTGATAGGGCTTCACAACGGCGGGTTCGCCGTCGAAGGTCATGACCTCGACCCCGTCAGGGGTGATGCTGACCAACTGGTCCTGGCCAAGCTCAATGGCCTCGCGGGTGTGCTCGATGAACGCGGCGACATCGGATGCTAGGAAGTATTCGCCCTCCCCCACGCCGACAACCAATGGGGAGTTGCGGCGCGCCGCGACCACGGTGTCCGGTACCTGGCTGTCAACCGCGACCAGTGTGAACGCGCCGCGGAGCCGACCGCACACCACTCGCATGGCCTCGGCGAGGGGCAGTCCCGCCGAGACCTGCTGACCGAGCAGCTGCGCAACGATCTCTGTGTCTGTCTCGGATACGCAGATGATGCCGGCCTGTTCCAGCTCCTCCCGCAGCGTCACATAGTTCTCGATGATGCCGTTGTGGACCAAGGCGATGCGGCCGTCGGAGGAGGTGTGCGGATGGGCATTGACGTCAGTGGGTCCGCCGTGGGTGGCCCACCGGGTGTGCCCGATGCCAAGGCCGCTGCGGGGCAATTGTTCCTCAGCCAGCAGCTTCTCCAGATTGCAGAGCTTGCCGGCCTTCTTCGCGACATGCAGCGTTTCGTCGGCCACGATGGCAACGCCTGCCGAGTCATAGCCCCGGTACTCAAGACGTCGCAGGCCCTCGACCACGACATCCAGCGCGACCTTCTCACCGACGTACCCGACGATTCCACACATAGGCGGAACTGTACCTTTCCAGCGCTCCTGGGCTGGCCGTCCGCGCGATCCTCGGTCACCTTGTGAGCTGATTCCTGATTCGACACTAGATTCTGCCTATGCCGCACGACGCTCAGCTCCTCGGTCCGTACGTGGAACGGAGTCGGGCTGACTGGGCCGAGCTTGCCGAACACATGCCGAGTCCGCTCGATGAGACGACGCTGGAGAAGGTCCGCGGGCTGGACGATCCCACCAGCATGCTGGACGTACGGGAGGTCTACCTGCCCCTCACTCGGCTGCTCAGCCGTTATTTTCTGCACACCAGCGAGCTGCATCAGTCGACGAACGAGTTCCTCCAGCTGTCGGTGGACCGTACGCCGTTCGTGATTGGGATCGCCGGATCGGTCGCAGTCGGAAAGTCGACCACGGCGCGTCTGCTCCGTGAGCTGTTGGGCGTCTGGCCGGAACATCCACGGGTCAGCCTGGTGACCACCGACGGCTTCCTGCTGCCCAACGCTGAGCTCGAACGGCGAGGGTTGCTGCAGCGTAAAGGCTTTCCCGAGTCCTACGATCGGCGCGCCCTGCTGCGTTTCGTGATCGATGTCAAGTCGGGCCAGGACGAGGTGTTCGCACCGGTCTACAGCCACCTTGTCTACGACATCGTCCCGGATGCCAAGGTGAGGGTGCAGCGGCCTGACATCTTGATCTTGGAAGGCTTGAACGTGCTGCAGCCGGCGCACCCACGACCCGATGGCACCACGGGGCTGGCGGTCAGCGACTTCTTCGACTTCTCGGTCTACGTCGATGCGGATGCAGCCGACGTCCGAGACTGGTACGTGAGTCGCTTTCTCTCGCTGCGCGACACGGCGTTCCGCGACCCGCGATCCTATTTCAACCGCTACGCCGACCTGACCACGAGTCAGGCTATCCGGCAGGCGCGCTACCTCTGGGACACGATCAACGGGCCCAACCTCGCGGCGAACATCCTGCCCACCAGGGGCCGAGCGACCGCGATCCTCCGCAAGGACCGTGATCATTCGGTGCAATGGGTAAGGATCCGCAAGGTCTGATCGCTGCGAAGATCACTTTCTGAACCGGCATGTCCCTCCACACCAGACGGACGCAAACGAGCAGCTCTCGAACTCGCATGACGTACGTTTCCCACCAAACCAGCGCAGACGATCGCACGAGACCTGGGAGCGCCGCCTGGGGCCCCGGGCGTCCCGAGGGTAGCGTCGGCACATGACCACCCAGTACGTCGCGGAGTCGGAAAAGGTCCGGATTGGAGCAGGGACAGCCCTCAAGTTCGGCTTTTTTGCAGCTTTCGGAGTTTTCTTGTTCTACCTGATCTTGTCCGTCGTCTTGGGCTTCGTGGCATTCCTTCTGGCTGCATCCGGTGTGTTCGACATCAACAACCTGCTGCCCGGCTAATCGCGGCCCCTTTTTTGTGAGCTGGTCGCGCACCGCGCTTTTCGATGGCTCGCTCGCTGGGTTGCCGCCGTCTTCGTCTCGCGGGGCAACGCTCCCCCGACTAGAGCGACAATGAAGCCTTGACTACGTCGGCGAGGCGATGCGCGACTCCGTTGGCCGCTTCGTAACTCTCCGCCTCCACCATGACGCGTACCAGCGACTCGGTGCCGGACGGCCGCAACAAAACCCGGCCGGAATCACCTAGCTCGGCCTCGGCCTCGACCAACGCAGCCGACAGTCGAGGATCAGTTGCCGCACGACTCTTGTCGACACCCGGCACATTGATCAACACTTGCGGCAACCGTGTCATCACCGAAGCCAATTGGGCCAGGGACTGCGCCGACGTCGCCATCCGGTTCATCAGGTGGAGCGCGGTGAGTACGCCGTCGCCGGTCCTGGCATGCTCCAACATCACGACGTGACCGGACTGCTCCCCGCCCAGCACGAAGCCGCCAGCCTTCATGGCCTCGAGGACGTAGCGGTCCCCCACTTTGGTCTGCTGGACCGTTATCCCAGAGCTTCGCATGGCGTTGACGAACCCCAAGTTGCTCATCACCGTGGCGATGACTGTGTCGTTCTTGAGACGGCCCTCTTCGCGAAGAGCGAGAGCCAAGATCGCCAGAATCTGGTCGCCATCCACGATCCTGCCGAACGTGTCGACCGCCAGGCAGCGATCGGCGTCCCCATCAAGTGCGATCCCGATGTCTGCCCGCTGTTCCAGCACCGCGGATCGCAATGAATCCATATGGGTGGAGCCGCAATTCTCGTTGATGTTGTTACCGTCTGGCTCGGCGTGAATCCGGTGCACCTCAGCACCTTGAGCCTCGAATGCCGCAGGCGCGGCCTGATACGCAGCCCCGTTCGCACAGTCGACAACGACCCTGATGCCCTCCAAGCTCACGGGCCTCCCGAGGCTGTTGACCAGGTGCGCCACATAAGTTTCGACGAGTGACTCCTGGACTCTCACCCGGCCGACGCCCGCGCCGGTCGGCCGGGGCCACGCCTCCCCCAGCCGGAACTCGATTGCGTCCTCGAGAGCGTCGTCCAGCTTGTTGCCGCCGCGCGCAAAGAACTTGATGCCGTTGTCGGGCATCGGGTTGTGGCTCGCCGACAGCATGACGCCGAGGTCCGCGTTGCAGGCCTCGGTGAGGAACGAGACCCCGGGAGTGGGCAGTACACCGAGCCGTACGACGTTCACCCCGGCACTGGCCAGACCAGCGACAACGGCCGCCTCCAAGAACTCACCTGAGGCGCGCGGATCCCGGCCCACCACTGCGACGGGCGGGTGTCCATGGAACTCGCCAGTCTCGCCGAGTACGTGGGCGGCTGCGACAGAAAGGCTCAGCGCTAGTTCCGCGGTAAGCGCCTCGTTGGCCTTGCCGCGTACGCCGTCAGTTCCGAAGAGTCGGCCCACTGATCTCTTTCCCGCGACTACCTCTTGCTGTACTGGGGGGCTTTCCGGGCCTTCTTCAGACCCGCCTTCTTGCGTTCCTTGATCCGCGCGTCCCGTGTCAGCAGACCGGCCTTCTTGAGTGCGGCCCGGCTGGCTTCTGCGTCGACGGCGTTCAAAGCACGGGCAACGCCGAGGCGCAAGGCACCGGCCTGGCCGGTCACGCCACCGCCGTGGATGCGGGCAATGACGTCGTATGAGCCAGCTACCGCGGCCGCTGCGAAGGGCTCGGAAACCAACTGCTGGTGCACCTTATTGGGAAAATAGTCGTCCAGGGTGCGGCCATTGATCGTCCACTGACCGCTGCCGGGGAAGATCCGAACCCGAGCCACAGCTTCCTTGCGACGTCCGGTCGCAGCCGCAGGCGCGACAACGGCTGGGCGTCCCGCCGGACCGTGCGAAACCTGCGGCGTCGCTTCGGAACGGTAGGCGATCTCGCGGTCGTCCTCGACGAACGGGGTGACCTCGTCCTCGTTGACCGCTTCGGTGGCGGTATCAGTCACTGCAATGGTTCCTTGCTTCGGAGGTTTCGTGCGTTGTGGTCGATGCGAGGCTACTGGGCGATCTGCGTGATCGCGTACGGCTTCGGCTGCTGAGCGCTGTGGGGATGCTCAGGACCGGCGTACACCTTGAGCTTCCTGATCAACCTGCGGCTGAGCTTGTTCTTGGGGAGCATCCCCCAGACGGCGAGTTCCACCGCTTTGCGTGGGTCGCGGTCGAGCAGCTCGCCATACGGGACAGACTTGAGCCCGCCGGGTCGGCCCGAGTGTCGGCGGGCGAGCTTGTCGGTGCGCTTTTGTCCGGTGAGGGCGATCTTGGACGCGTTGACGACAATCACGAAGTCTCCGCCATCGACATGAGGCGCATAAGTCGGCTTGTGCTTGCCACGCAGCAGCGTCGCCGCTGTTACCGCCAGCCTGCCGAGCACAACATCATTGGCATCGATGACATGCCAGGATCTGGTGATGTCGCCAGGTTTCGGGCTGTAGGTGGACATGACCGGCTTCCGTTGTGACGCGAGCGAGCTCTCTATGTGTGTGAATGAATCTTGCCGCATCCACCCAATCCGGGCGCGCAGCGATCGCACGCGTTGGACGCAACAGCGGACTAGATTACCTGCGGCAGCTAGCGCCGGTCAAAGTGGCGTCGTTCTCGACTGGCTACGCTCGGGCATCTTCCGTGCGCCGCGCAGCTTCCAAGGCCGCCTGCTCGAGCTGCAGGCGGTAGCTCGCCCACTCTTGTGCGGTCTGATTGGGGAGGTTGCCGTCATTGTCGCCAGCCGCGCCGTCGATCAGCTCGCGGATGATGTCGGCATGCCCTGCGTGCCGAGCGATTTCTGCGATGACATGCACCATGATCTGTTGCAGAGTGACCTGCTGACGCTCGGGGGGCCACCACGGCACTCGGCCTGGCGAGTCGAGTCCGAGCACTTCGATGGTGGCGTCTGCGTGGACCGCTGCACGCTGATACAGCGCGACGATGTCCGCCCGCGACTCCTCGGCCGTGGCCCACATGTCGGCGTTGGTCTCGGCACCTTCGTCAAACCACGGCAGTGGGATCTTCGAGGGCCGATCGAACACCTCCCCGAAGTAACCCAGTTCGATGCTGGCCACATGCTTGACAAGCCCGAGCAGATTTGTGCCGGTACGGGTCATCGGCCATCGCGCGTCACGCTCACCGACACCGTCCAACTTCGTCACCAGCGCCTTGCGTTGCTTGTCGAGGTACCGGTGCATGATCCGCTTCGGGTCCATTCGGCTGAATTTAGTGCTGAGATAGCCACTTCTCCGGCCCGACACCCCAGCCGTTGCCAGTGGCCCAAATCATATGGCCCCCGACTATTCAGCCCCACAGACCACGCGTAGGTTGTGCGCATGACGGATACGCCCACGGTTGAGCCTCCCAAGGCTGATTCGCTGAGCATTCGCGACAACCGTACGGGCCGTGAGTACGAGATCGCGATCACAGACGGGACGATCCGCGCTGCCGACCTCAAACAAGTCGCAGTCGAAGGCGAAGCAGGGTTGGCCACATACGATCCTGGCTTCGTCAACACGGCCTCATGCCGTAGCGCTATCACCTACATCGACGGTGACCAGGGGATCCTGGAGTACCGGGGCTATCCCATCGAGCAGCTGGCCGAGCATTCCACCTTCATGGAAGTCGCGTACCTGCTGTTGAACGGCGAACTCCCTACTCAGGCCCAACTTGACGAGTGGGTGCACAGCATCACGTATCACACGTTCATCCACGAGAACCTCAAGCAATTCATCGAAGGCTTCCGCTACAACGCGCACCCCATGGGGATGCTGATGGCCACGGTGAGCGCGCTGTCGACGTTCTATCCGGAGGCCAGCAAGATCGGCAACCCAGAGAACCGCATGCTGCAGATCACCCGGCTGATCGCCAAGATGCCCACACTTGGAGCGTTCGCGTATCGGCATCAGCAGGGCAAGCCGTACGTCTACCCGGACAACAGGTTGTCCTATACCGCCAACTTCTTGGCCATGCTGTTCAAGATGAGTGAGCCGACCTACGTCGCCGACGAGCGCCTGGTGCACGCACTGGAGGTGCTGTTCATCCTGCACGCCGATCATGAACAGAATTGCTCCACCAACGCGGTCCGCTCTGTCGGCTCGTCGCAGGTCGATCCCTACTCTGCCGTGGCCGCGGGCGTCGCGGCGCTTTACGGCCCACTCCACGGCGGCGCCAATGAGGCAGTGCTCGCCATGTTGAAGCGGATCGGTACGTCGGACAACATTCCGGACTTCATCACTGGAGTGAAGGAGGGCAAGGAGAAGCTGATGGGCTTCGGCCACCGGGTCTATAAGAACTACGACCCACGGGCCAAGATCATCAAGCAAGCTTGCGACGACGTCTTCGAGGTGACCGGAGTCAACCCACTGCTCAAGATCGCCCAGGAGCTGGAGAAGATCGCGCTCGAGGACGAGTACTTCGTCAAGCGCAAGTTGTATCCCAACGTCGACTTCTATTCAGGGCTGATCTACGAGGCGTTGCAGTTCCCTGCGGAGATGTTCACCGTTTTGTTCGCCATCGGCCGCACGCCGGGGTGGCTCGCCCAGTGGTCGGAGCTGGTGCAGGACAAGGAACAGAAGATCGCGCGACCCAAACAGATCTACACCGGAATTCGAAGCAGGGACTTTATCCCGATCCACGAACGCTGATGTGTTTGCGTTGCCTAGTGCGCGGCGCGCCTGGAAGCTGGTGACGCGAATAGGCGCCAGCTGCGTACGTGCTCCCAACGCATGTCCCGCCACCAACTGCCGGTCCACGTGTTGTGAGCGAAGCGGTAGAGCATCACCGTATCGGCCGTGAACGACGCCGGCGGGATGACGCCCAGGCCGTTCACGTAATCCTCAACCTCTTCTCGCAGGTCCGCCCGGATTCGCATCTCGTGTGAGACCAGTGAAATGTGGGGCATCCAGCGGTCCGGCTCGTACAGGTCGGGAACCAGGCTGCCGCTCGGGCCGAGCAGCGGTCGAACGACCGAGTCAATTGCCCCAGCAAGATCATTGAGCGCCCGGTTCGGCGCGCCGTCAAGGGCCGATACATCGTAGACGATCGCGGAATCCGCGAGTCGCCGTACGCCAACATTCTGCATTGGAAATCCAGGTCTGCGGCGCAGCACGAAACCGATGAGCTGAATCAACTCGGCCAGCGGAACGATCAAGGGCAGGCTGCCCGCCAAGGTGATGTGCGGCGGAAATGCGCCCGCCGAGACCAACCCGTACTGGGCTCGCAGCTGGCCGGTGATCTGTGTCACGGCCGCGCACGTCTTGGGGTCCGGCCTAAGAAACACCCCAAAGCGAAACTGGTTGTCCACCAGTGTTCGTCCTTCCCTGATTCCGCACGACACGGTTGGCCAGCAGCGTCCGCATCTGTGGCTCACCGTAACCAAGCCGGGACACTGCGGCAATAAACGCGCCGGTGCTCTGGGGTGGCTGATCTCGCAGACAGTGCACGTGATAGTGAGGACCCAGCCCTCGAACGACATCGCCCAAGGGAAGTGATCATGGACTGGACTCTTGAGGTCGTCGTATTGCCGGTGAGCGACATCGACCGTTCCATCGCCTTCTATCGAGATCAGGTCGGCTTCGCGCTCGACCATGACACGATCACTCCGCAGATGCATGTGACGCAGCTGACGCCGCCGGGATCGGGCTGCTCCATCGTGTTCGGGGATGGACCTGGAATGGATGCGATGGCGCCCGGCTCCATGAAGGGGCTCCAGCTGGTGGTCGCCGACGCGTACGCCGCACGGGAGGAGCTGCTTGGCCGAGGCGTGGATGCGAGCGAGATCACAAGCTTCGACGAGCGCGATGGCGGCACGTTCTTCGGCTTTGCCGATCCTGATGGGAATACCTGGGCGGTGCAACAGATCAGGGCCCGAGCGGAGAGGCCGTTGATCCCGCCGGAGTGGAGGAGCCGGTTCGGCGATTAGCGGCGAGCGTCGGGAATCGCGATCTTCTTGGCGCTGCCCTTGATCGTTATCACACGATCCACCTAATCTCGTCAGGTCATTGGGGTTAACGTTGGGTGGGTGAGCATCGAGGTCCGGCCCGCCCATATTGGCCGGTTCGCCGATGTTGCGATCATGCTGGGGCCCAAAAACCCTGATTCCTCGGTGTGCTGGTGCCTGAGCCATCGGCTCGACTCCAAGACCAACCGCGCGCTCGTGGGCCGCGCTCGGGGTGCCTACGTCAAGAAGCTCTGTAGCCGAGCGGTCGCGCCTGGTGTCCTTGCCTACGATGACGTCGACGTGGTCGGGTGGGCTGCCGTCGCGCCTCGGTCCGAACTGCCTGTCGCTCGGTCAACCAAGATCCCCCACGTCGATCAGCTGCCGGTCTGGTCGGTGTGGTGTATCCGTGTTCGTCCTGGGCGCCGCGGCAACGGCATCTCGCACGCTCTGCTCGAAGGTGCTGTGGCGTACGCGCGCTCACAGGGTGCGCCGGCGATCGAGGGATATCCCGTGGACAACAAGGGCAAGAAGGTCGACCTCACGATGGCCTTTGTGGGCACCCGCAAGCTCTTCGAGGATGCCGGCTTCACCAAGGCTGCGGACACCCGCTCGGTTTCCGGTGGCTTTCCGCGCGTCGTGATGCGGCTGGAGTTGCCCTGACCCGACGCGTCCGCGGCAATTCATACGGGCGCCGCTACGCCGTGCTACCTGGACGACGATGCAGCCACCACTCGACGATGAGCAAGTTGACCACCCAGCTCACCCAACTGGTGACTCCAATCACTTGGTTCAGGGCGGCTGGATCGATCTCAGCACCTGTGTAGATCTCGGTCACAAAGATCGCAAGGGCGACAGGCATCCAGAACCTGAAGGCCACGATGGAGAAGGCCAGGGCAACGCTCCGCAGCATCCATTGCCGATGATCGGCATAACGGCGCTGCCGGATGGCTCGGAATCCGGCCAGAGTTGTCGCGAACCACAGGATCGCCAGCATCGTGTTGGCCACCCGCTGATTGGCGCCATGCAGGCCCATCGGGGAGATGATCATGACGCAGAATGAGGCCGACAGGGCGGCAGCGAAATAGATACGCCCACTCCAGCGATGAACGCGGAGATGAGACCGACGAAGCCAGGGCCAGACCTGGAGACAGGCGGTGAGCAAGGCCACCGAACCAAGGAAGATGTGGGTGACCCACAGTGGGTAGTAGCTGGCGTGCGGCGGCATCGGCTGGATGCGTGCACGTGCTGGATCTAGAGTCAGATACGGGGGCACCGCGTACCCGGAGATCACGGTCAGCACTGCAAGCGGCACGACCCAAGGTCGACGGAGCAGTGGTGGCCGGGCCGAAAATCGGATGATCATTGGCACGGCTCAGCTCGTCAGTGGACACGCAACGAGCATGGTGATCACAGCCCGCTTCGCGCACTGCTGCCTGCACTAGACCTTCAGTTCGGGTTAACCCCAGTCCTCCTCTGGGCGGCCCTCAGCGCATCCGCTCTACCCGCGCCTCGTCCCAGATCGGCTCTGTCGACTCGTAGACGCTGCCATCGCCGCCGAAGATCAAGAACCTGTCGAAGCCTCGTGCGAACCACCGGTCATGAGTGACCGCGACCACGGTTCCCTCGAAGGCATCAAGCCCATGCTCCAATGCCTCGGCCGACTCCAGGTCGAGATTGTCGGTCGGCTCGTCGAGGAGCAACAGCGTCGCACCGCTCAGCTCGAGCAGCAGTATCTGCAAGCGTGCCTGCTGACCTCCCGACAGCGACTCGAATCTCTGTTCGGCCGCCTTGGCCAGCTCGTAGCGATCGAGCTTGCGGGACGCCTCTTCGCGCCCCATGCCTGCCCTGTGATCATCACCACGGTGCAGGATCTCGAGCAACGTGCGACCGAGGAGCTCGGGATGATGGTGGGTCTGGGCGAACCAGCCGGGTCGTACCCGGGCACCGAGCTTCGCCTTGCCAGTATGGGGAACCGGGGTGATGCCAAGATCACTGACGGGCTGGTGCTCACGATCAGGATCCGAGCCACCAAGGGCCAGCAGACGGAGGAATTGCGACTTGCCAGAGCCATTCGACCCCAGCACCCCAACCCGGTCGGCGAACCAGATCTCGGCATCAAACGGCTTCATCAGTCCGGTCAGCTCCAGATTGTCGATCATGACCGCGCGTTTCCCCGTACGCCCGCCGCTGAGCCGCATTGACACCTTCTGCTCCAGTGGCACCGCCTGAGGCGGCCCGGCCTCCTCGAACTTGGCCAGCCGGGTCTGGGCCGCCTGGTAGCGAGAGGCCATGGCGTCGTTGTACGCGGCCTTGGCCTTGTACATCAGCATCAGCTCGCGCAGCTTCCGGTGCTGCTCGTCCCAGCGTCGCCGCAGCTCCTCCAGGCGGGCGAACCGGTCGCGGCGTGCCGCCGCAAGCGTCGCGAAGCCGGAACCATGGATCCAAACCGAGTTGCCGGCAGCTCCCAGTTCCAACATTGCGATCTTCTTCGCGGTCTGGGCCAGCAGCTCACGGTCGTGGCTCACCAGCAGCACTGACTTCTGGGTGCTCTGGAGTTGAGCCTCCAACCAGCGCTTGGCGGGCACGTCCAAGAAGTTGTCCGGTTCGTCGAGGAGCAGCACCTCGTCCGGCCCACGAAGCAAGGCCTCCAGGGCCAGCCGCTTTTGTTCACCTCCAGACAGAGTTCTGATCTCGCGCCATTTGGCCCGGTCATAGCTAATGCCAAGAGCCTCGGTGCAGCAGGCGTCGAAGATCACTTCGGCGTCGTACCCGCCAGCATCGGCGTAGTCGGCCAGGGACTGCGCATAACGCAGCTGGGTCTGTTCGCTGTCGTCCTCCATCAACTGCAGCTCCAACCGGTCGAGTTCGGCCACTGCCCGACGCAGTGCGGGAGGCGACAGCGAGAACAGCAGGTCGCGTACGGTCGAGGAGTTCCGGATGCTACCAATGAACTGACGCATCACGCCCATGCCGCCGCTCCTGGAGACCGACCCGCTGCTCGGCATCAGATCGCCGGCGATGATCTTCAGCAGCGTGGTCTTGCCCGCGCCGTTAGGTCCAACCAGCGCGACTACGGAACCCTCGCCAACGCGGAAGGACACGTCGTCGAGCAGCACCCGGCCGTCCGGGAGGTGATAGCCAACCCCGGCAAGCTCGACGTGTCCCATGGTCGGCCATGCTAGGCGCGACCTGATCACGAGGCGATGTCATTTCCCCTGCTGCGCGCTCCCGGTCACGCTCACGAGGGCTCCTGCGCGTGGATGTCGAAACCTACGTGCACGTAGCTTGCATGCGGTCTGCACGGGTTGCAACCTGTGCAGACCGCAAGGAAGCTACGTGCACGTAGGTTGCTGACATCGGCCGTGGGTGAACGGCTCAGGCGGCCAGCAACATGGCCAGGGCGGCCGTGTCGGCGTTGCCCTGGGGATCGATGCCTACCTTGCTGATCAGCTGCGTCACCGTACCGTCGACATCGGCCTCCACCCAGGCAGCGCGATGGTCAAGTCCGAGGTACGGCAGGCCAGGGAGGAAGACACAGCCCGATGCCACGTTGTACTCGGGAACGCTCGCGAGCGTGCTGGACGGCGGGTGCAACACGATGAGCCCGGGCGGCTGGTGCTCCGCGAAATGCCCGGGACGAAGAGGATGATCACCCAGCAGTTGGCCCTCGGCGACTACCAGGCCGACCGCGCCTGGGTGTGGCTGCTCCGGCACCTCCTCGCGTACCCGAAACACGGTGCTCGTCGGCAGCAACCCTGGAACGGCAGCCATCTGTACGGCAAGCACCAAGAATCTTGCCCACTCGACGGTGTCGTTGGGCCAGCGCCCCATCAACATGAACCCGTACAAAGATCCATCGGCTTGCAGCGGTGCAACCTCGATCGACGATGGTCGAAAGCCATCCATGATGACCTCCCAACTCGCTGCGACGTGCAGCACCGTGGTGGTACGTCGTTGATCACCAGCCGAACTTGGCTCAATAGTCCACAAGCAGCAGTTAGCAGACAAGGGGGTAGGAGTGCTAAGTCAAGGGCCGGTAACAAGATCGGTACGTGATTGTTGTGCTCCTGCCATCGGGAGCCTCAGTTCCGCACGCATGTTCCACGGCGCCTCGGCAGCGATGAGCCCGACCGTACCGCCCGCTCGAATAACGAGCTCACGGACGATGGCCAGCCCAAGGCCTGCACCCCCCGAATTCCGACCTCGCGCGTCATCGAGTCTGGCGAAGCGCTCGAAGACTCGTTCGCGATCTCCGGGAGCAATGCCTGGGCCGTCGTCGCTGACGGTGATTACAGCCCGCATCTGATCAACTCGGGCGGCCACCTCCACCCGGGTACCCGCGTGCCGTACCGCATTGTCAACCAGGTTCCCAACTGCACGATGCAGCTCGTCGGCGTCGACCATGATCATGACCGGCTCGTTGTTCGCGACGAGTGTCACGGGCACCCGAGCATCCGCGTATGCCCCAGTCACGTCGGCAACAAGATTGCGAGCATCGACAGGGGTCAACCGTGCAGGTGGCCTGGCGTCCGCGTCGGCTCGTGCCAAGAGCAGCAGGTCATCGACCAGTCCAGACAGCCGCTTGACGTCAGTCATGAGGTCGGTCGGCAAGGTGCCGCCCTCCCCAAGTCGTCCCGCGACCTCCAGCTGCGCCTGGATGCTGGCCAGCGGGCTGCGCAGCTCATGAGCCGCGTCCGCCACGAACGAGCGCTGCCGTTCCTGAGCGTCAGCCAACCGATCGAGCATCTCGTTGAGGGTGATCGCGAGAGCGCGGATCTCGTCTGCCGCGGAGGGTATTGGGAGTCGTTCGCTCCTGGACGGACCTCGTATCCGGCCAGTTCGGCTGATCTGCTCGGCCCCGGCGCGAAGCTGCTCAACGGGTCGTAATGTCCAGCCGATCACTCGCCACGCGATTGCGGCCAGAGCCCCGAGCAACAGCGGAAATGTGATGAGCAGAGCGTTCCGGAGCGCCTTACGGGTGGCCAGCACATCGCCGAAAGGCAAACCGACGATGACGCTGACCGGTGCCTCTGACGGTCCTGCATGGATGGCCTGAACCCGCAGCGGCCCTGAGGCGCCGACGCGTACGCCGTCGACCACGACCGCCTCTCCCGTGAGGGCCCTTGCGAGCTCATTCGGCCGCAGCAGCGGCGTCAGCCGGTCGGCTGTCACCGAACGGCCGATCACCCGTTGCTGGGCATCCACCACCTGGACCACCTGGGCGCCGGACACGGGGACCGGGCTGGGCAGCCGGTTCTCGTTGACCATTGCCGCAACCTCCCGCGCACTGGCCAGGGCCTCGTTGTCCAGCGTGCGATTCACCGAGTAGGTCAGTGCACCGAAGAACGCCAGACCGCCCATGATCAATGCGATACCGACTCCGGCAAGCCCGATGATCATCAGGCGAGCCCGCAGGCTCATCGTCCAGAATCGCTTCACGTGCTGAGCTCCGTACTCACGCCACCAGCCGGTAGCCGACACCGCGTACGGTGATCAGACGATCATTCCCGATCTTGCGCCGCAGGTAGCCGACATAGACCTCGACGGCATTGGGGGCGACGTCGGCGGCGCTGTCCCATACGTGGTTCAGCAGCTCGGCCTTGCCGATCACGCGACCGGCGTTGCGGATCAGATACTCCAGTAGCACGAACTCGCGGGGCGTCAGGTCGGCCGGCACGTCTTTCACCCAGACCTCGCGGCTTGCGGGGTCCAGCTTCAGATCTCCCGCGCTGATGACGACAGGCCGGGCTCGTGCGCCCCGTCGAAGCAACGCCCGGATCCGAGCAAGCAGGACCACGAAGGAAAAGGGCTTGATCAGATAGTCATCGGCGCCATCGTCGAGAGCGTCGGCCTGGTCGTACTCCCCATCCTTGGCAGACAGCATGAGCACCGGAACCCAGTTCCCGCGCGCACGCAGTCTGCGTACCACCTCATATCCCGAGAGCCCGGGCAGCATGACGTCCAGCACGACGGCATCGAAGTCGCCGTGCTGGGCCAGCCGCAGGCCTGCCGTCCCATCCGTCGCGCTCTCCACCACGAATCCTTCGGCTGCGAGCCCACGCCGCAGTGCGGCAACCATCCGCTCCTCGTCGTCGACCAGCAGCACCCGCACACGCCAAGTATCGGCTGCGAGCGTCGCGGGTTCATGCAGATGAGCGAAGCACCTCAGGGTTCTCACAGTGAGCGAAGGCAACATGGGCCCATGCGGATCTTTGACTC
Source organism: uncultured Actinomycetota bacterium (assembly GCA_963759635.1). Lineage (GTDB taxonomy): Bacteria > Actinomycetota > Actinomycetes > Propionibacteriales > Propionibacteriaceae > Microlunatus. Next base: position 245,397 of record CAVXAP010000008.1, on the reverse strand, counting down.
CAAACCGGCGCTGCGCCTGCTCGCGGCGCTGGCCGTCGTGCTCGTCGTGGCGGGAACTGGCCTGATCGCCACCACTGCGAGTGCCGAAAGGAAGCTGCCGACCCGGACGCCGCAGGAGTTGCTGGTCGACCTCCAGCAGGCCAAAACCGACGGGCTGTCCGGGACCGTAGTCGAACGCGCCGATCTTGGCATTCCCGCCATTCCCGGCGCGGATGGACGGGACGACGCAGAACTCACTTCCCTCGTGTCAGGCACCCACACGCTCCGGGTGCGATATTCCGAGCCGGACAAGGCACGCCTGGCCGTACTCGGCACTTACAGTGAGTACGACCTCATCAGGAACGGCAAAGACGTCTGGACCTGGTCTAGCAAAGACAACGCTGCCACCCACCGCACGGTGACCGCCGAGCCCGGCACCACGCCGTCCGAGACGCCAAGGACGCCAGAGGAAGCTGCCAATAAGGTGCTCAAGGCGCTTGAGCCGACCACCACCGTGACGACCGACAGTTCGGTCGAGGTCGCCGGCCGCCCGGCGTACGAGCTGGTACTCGATCCGAACGACTCCAATTCCTTGATCAGCCAAGTGCGGATCGCCATCGACGGCGACACCAAACTGCCGCTGCGGGTGCAGCTGTTCGGGACGGACAACAAGATCGTGTTCGAGGTTGCGTACACGTCGGTCGACTTCACTCGGCCCGATGATGCCGAGTTCGTCTTCAATCCGCCGCCAGGAGCCAAGGTGACCGAGATTCCGCCGAGCGACAAGACGCCAAGCACGCAAGATCGCAAGCAAGCCGAAGAGCAGGCTCAGAAGGCCACGAAGGTCGTCGGTACCGGCTGGACTGCGGTGGCGGTCACCGAGGTAGGCGACCTTTCGAACAGCCAGAGTGATCAGCAACTCAAGGCATTCCTCAGCAAGCTGCAGCCGGTGCAGGGCTCCTGGGGTTCGGGACGGTTGCTCACTGGTACCGCTTTCTCCGCAGTGTGGACTGACGACGGTCGGCTGGCTGTCGGCCCGGTACGGCCAGACCTGATCTACCAGGCGCTGAGCAGGTGACACTTGCCCTCGCCGATTCCGCACCCGTCGTCACCAGCGGGCTGACTAAACGGTTCCGGCGTCAGATCGCGGTCGATCGCATCGACCTGGAGGTGCCGGACGGTGCGGTCTATGGCTTCTTGGGTCCGAACGGCTCAGGCAAGACCACCACAATCCGCATGCTCCTCGGTCTGATCGCACCGACCGCTGGCGATATCTCGCTGCTCGGATCGCCGATGCCAGCTGGCGCCCGTACCGTCCTTCGACGCATCGGCTCACTGGTAGAGGGGCCTGCATTCCACCCTTACCTATCCGGGCGAGCCAACCTGGCCAGGCTCGACGCCGCCGATCGCTACAGCGACCCACGAACCTCCAGGTTGCGGATCGATGCCGCACTTGACCGGGTCGGTTTGCTGGCTGTCGCAGAAAAGCGCTACCGGGCGTACTCGCTGGGCATGCGTCAGAGATTGGCGATCGCGAATTCACTCCTGATGCCGCGTGACCTGCTGGTGCTGGACGAGCCCACCAACGGGCTCGACCCGCAGGGCACTCGGGAAGTGCGGCACCTTATGACCGAACTCGCGGGCGACGGTGCCACCGTGCTGGTCTCGAGCCACCTGCTCGCCGAGGTGGAGCAGATCTGCACCCATGTTGGCGTGATGCATGAAGGGCGGCTGGTGGCGCAGGGACCGCTGGGCGAGCTGCGTGCAAGCACGACGCAGACCATACGCGTCGACACGGACCGGACCGACGACGCCGCCCGGGTTCTGACCGAGCTGGGTCTGAGCGAGATCGCCAGCTCGCCTGGCCACGTGACCGCCAAGCTGGGTGACGTGGCGGTGGAAAAAATCGTGCCCAACCTGGTAAACGCCTGCGTACCGGTGCTGGGATTCGCGGTGCAGCGGCCCAGCCTCGAGGACGTGTTCGTATCCCTGACTGGGGAGGGATTCGATGTCAGCGGCTGAGCTTGTCGTCATCGGCAACCCGCCGCGAGCGCGGGTATCCACCCGATTCCTGCGGTCGGAGCTCAAGATCATCTTCGGTCGCCGGCGCAACATCGCCGGCCTCGGTGTGCTCGCTATTGTTCCGGTGATCTTGGCGGTCTCGGTACGCGTCTCCTCGGGGAGCCAAGGCGCCGGTCCAGACTTCATCATCGGGATCACTGGCAACGGGTTGTTTGTGGCATTCGCGGCGCTCGCCCTGGAGTTGCCGCTGTTCTTGCCGTTGGCGGTCAGCGCCATCTCCGGCGACTCAGTCGCGGGCGAGGCCAACCTAGGCACTTTGCGTTACCTGCTGGCGATTCCGGCTGGCCGCACCCGACTGCTGGCGACCAAGTACGCCGCAATCGTGATCTTCGCCATCGCCGCGACTCTGCTAGTGGCACTCGTCGGGTCGATCATGGGCCTCGCGCTGTTCGGCGGGGGCGATATGACCCTGCTGTCCGGCACCCAGACCTCCCTGGCCGATGGGGTGTGGCGGCTGATCTTGAGCTCGCTGTACCTGGCGGCCCAGTTCTCAGCGCTAGGCGCGATCGGATTGTTCGTCTCGACTCTCACTGAGCAGCCGATAGGCGCCACCATCGCGATCGTGTTGGTGAATGTCATGATGTTCATCCTCGACTCAATCTCCCAGTTGGACTGGCTGCACCCCTGGCTGCTGACCCATTGGTGGACCGCGTTCGGTGATCTGCTTCGGGACCCAATGGCCACCGAGTCGATCCAGCGGGGGCTGATTACGGCCCTGGTGTATGCCGGAGTCTTCTGGCTCGCCGCCTGGGCGAGGCTGTGCACTAAGGACATCTCGAGCTAGTTCACCCGCCTGCTTTGTTCGGCTGCCCGCTCGACTGTCCGTTGTCAGGCTGCTCCCTCGTTGATAAACCAAACCCCACAATGGTTCGGAAATTCGGGCACACTGAGGCAGCCACGCGGTCAACAATTCCGCATTGGTCGGAAATTTAAGTCACAGGCGACCCGCGGTGCGGAGCTCAGCCGGAGGCTGCGTACTAGATTGGCCAAGATCATGATGTGGCCACCTGTTGAGGTTACGAGCCCCAGCGTACGGCGGGAGATCGTCTCGTTTGTGCGACGCAGCAACCGCATGCGCCCCAACCAACGGCGCGCCTGGGAGGACTACCGGGAACGCTTTGTTCTCGATGTCCCTCGGCTGGACACTTCGACGTCGATCCACCCGGCCGCCTCGGTGGATCTCGTTGAGGCGTTTGGACGTGATGCGGATCTCATCGTGGAGATCGGGCCGGGCGCTGGCGAATCCCTGATTCCGATGGCAGCGACTCGGCCGCAAGCCAATCTTTTGGCCATTGAGGTTTACCAGCCCGCCATCGCGCGGATGCTTGCCCAGCTGGTAAAGACCGGCCTTGACAACGTCCGGATCATCGAGGCGGATGCCGTGGTCGCGATAGAGCATCTCTTGCCAGTCCGATCGGTCGACGAGATCTGGCTGTTCTTCCCCGATCCCTGGCACAAAGCGCGCCATCACAAGCGCCGGCTGCTGACTCCCGAGTTCGCTTCGCTGACTGCTTCTCGGATGAAGTCGGGCGGAATCTGGCGGATTGCGACCGACTGGGCTGACTATGCCGATCGGATGCGGGAGGTTCTAGACGACGATCCGTCCCTCACCAACGTGTATCCCAGCGGCTGCGCGGCGCGGTGGGCCGCGAGGCCGATCACCCACTTCGAGCAGCGAGGGCTGGACGCGGGACGCCAGATCTTCGACCTCGCCTATCGCCGTGTGGGCTGAGTCGGCCGAACCGTCCAAGGTCCGATGGCGGCTCGACATCAGCTATGACGGGACGAACTTCTCAGGCTGGGCGGCTCAGGCCGGACGGCGTACCGTGCAAGGCGAGCTGGAGGGCTGGATCGCGCGCGTTCTGCGTCTGGATGAGCCGGCCCACCTCGTCTGCGCCGGGCGGACCGACGCCGGAGTGCATGCCCGAGGCCAAGTCGCCCACCTTGACCTGGATCCGACAGTGATCGCCGATGGCGGGGAGGCATTGACCGGCCGGCTCAACAAAGTGCTGGGCGGGGATTGCGTTGTGCGCCGGATATCGGCAACTCCGCCCGGATTCGACGCCCGGTTTGCGGCGATCTGGCGGCGCTATGTCTACCGGCTGAGCGACTCAGGCGTACCTCCGGATCCGCTCTACCGCTATCAGATTGCCCAGGTGCGCAGCGAAGTCGATCTTGGTCGTCTAAACGAGGAGGCTGCTGCCCTGCTCGGCCTGCGAGACTTCGGCGCCTTTTGTCGCCGGCGGGATGGAGCCAGCACGATCCGAACTCTCCTCGAGCTGACAGGCCGGCGGATAGCATCCGGGCCCATGGCCGGTGTCATCGAGTGCACCGTACGCGCCGATGCGTTCTGCCACTCGATGGTGCGATCACTCGTCGGGGCACTGGTCACCGTAGCCACCGGACAGCGTGATCATGAGTGGTTGGCTGCGATCAGTGGGCGCGGGATCCGCGACTCCACCATCACAGTGATGCCAGCGGCTGGGCTGACCCTCGAAGAGGTCGGCTACCCGGCTGATCATGAACTGGCGATGCGCGCGCTCGAAGCACGCGCAATGCGCGAGACGAGTCGATCATGACACCGCGGGAATCCTCCCATTACTTCAGTGAGCAGCCCAGCGGCACCGAGGTACGCCGGACGATCACAGCACGCATCTGGGGACGAGAGCTGCCGTTGATCACGGCCAGCGGGGTGTTCGCTGCCGATGGTCTCGATCGCGGCACTGCGGTGTTGTTGCGCGCGTCACCGATACCGCAGGGGAATCCGCGGATCTTGGACCTCGGCTGCGGGTACGGCCCGATCGCGCTGGCCGTAGCCGTGCACTGCCCTGGCGCGCTGGTGGTCGCGGTGGATGTGAACGAGCGGGCGCTTGCCCTGTGTCAGGTCAATGCGCAGGCGCTTGGTGTGGCGGACCGGGTACGGGTTCTACGGCCGGACGAGGTTGATCCTGAGACACGCTACGACGAGATCTGGTCGAACCCTCCGATCCGAATCGGCAAGCAGGCTTTGCATGAACTGCTGCTCACCTGGCTTCCACGCCTGGCACCCGACGGTGTCGCACGTGTAGTTGTGGGGAAGAACCTCGGTGCGGACACCCTGCAGCGGTGGCTGATCGAGCAGGGTTACACCTGCGAGCGCGCGGCCTCAGCCAAAGGCTTCCGGGTGCTGCTGGTCCGCCGCTAGCCCTGGAAACAGCACTCCAGCGGAAGCTCCCGGCGCCTTCCTACGCCGACCACCAGCCGCAGCGGCGAGCTGCGTGGCGAACTAGCCGGGTTTTGAGCGCGATGCGCGAGCAGCCGATCAGATGGGGTGGCATTCCTCTGTCCAACCGAGGGTCGCGCGCCAGCTCGGCAATCACTGGTCGTAGCATGAGCGTCAGTTTGACTCCTGATCCCCACCACGAGCCGAGAGGACTGCAATGGCTGCCTACGAACTGCCCGATCTTCCTTACGACTACGGCGCATTGGCACCTCACATCTCCGGCGAGATCATGGAACTGCATCACTCCAAGCACCATGCGGCATACGTGAAGGGGGTTAACACCGCCCTGGACCAGCTCGCCGAGGCCCGGGACGGGGATTCCTTCGGCAACATCAACAAGCTCGAGAAGGATCTCGCCTTCCACCTCGGGGGCCATATCAACCACTCGGTGTTCTGGCCGAACATGTCTCCGGAGGGCGGCGACCGGCCGGATGGCGCACTGGGAAACGCGATCGATGAGTACTTCGGCAGCTTCGACAAGTTCCGCGCCCAGTTCTCGGCGAACGCCAACGCCATCCAGGGCTCGGGTTGGTCGATGCTTGTTTACGACGTCCTTGGCGCCCGCCTGAACATCGTGCAGCTCTTTGATCAGCAGGGCAATCTACCGCTGGCTCAGATCCCGATCTTGCTGCTGGACATGTGGGAGCACGCGTTCTACCTGCAGTACCGCAACGTGAAGGCCGATTACGTGACGGCGTGGTGGAACGTAGTGAACTGGGCCGACGCGCAGGCTCGTTTCACTGCCGCGACGGCCCAAACCGCAGGGCTGATCGCGCCTCAGTGATCAACTCCTAAGTTAGTGTCGCGTCGACACTACGGCGCAAGTCTGCTGCGATTCCACGTCAGTCCAGCGCGCTGGTAGAGCAGCCGGTCGTGCAACCTGTTCGGTTGACCTTGCCAGAACTCGATCATGGTCGGAATCACGCGGTAGCCGCCCCAGTGCTCGGGGCACGGCACCGTGGCCCTTTGGAACCGGCGCTCAGCCGCAGCGTACGCGCGGGTCAGTTCCTCAAGCGAGGCGAGAGTCGCGGACTGCTCCGAGGCCCACGCGGCCAGTTGTGATTCTCGAGGCCGAGTCGCGAAGTAAGCCTCGGATTCGGCGCGCGGTACGAGTTCGGCGGTCCCCTCGGCACGAACCTGGCGATGCAGCGGGTACCAGCCGAAAAGCAGGGCGACGTGCCGGTTCCGGCTCAACTCGCCGCCCTTCCGCGAGTTGTAGTTGGTGAAGAAGGTGAAGCCCTCGTCCGAGACGTTCTTGAGCAGCACGGTACGAGTCGATGGCTGGTCGTCGACGCAGGTAGCGACTACCATCGCGGTCGGCTCCGGCAGCGCTCCTCGTTCTCTCGCGGCGAATGCATCGGCCAACCAGGCGTCGAACAGCACGAACGGATCGGCAGGCGCAGTCGACTCCACGAGGTGGTCACCCTGGTACTCCGTGCGCTCGCCGTACAGATCCTGCATGTGACTCAGTTTGGCGCACATATTTCAGAGCTGCTCGCGCCCGGTTAAGAGGGTTTACGGACGAGGGCGACAACCAAGCCGGCAACAAGTGCGACGAAGGCGGCCAGTCCGAGGGCTAACAGGGTTCCCTGCTGGCCTTGTCCGAAGGTTGCCTCGTCCTCGGGTATGTCCGTCTCGCCGCCCGGATCTGTGCTCGGTGTAGGCGTGGGGGTGGCCTCGCTGGGCACCGGCATGGAGTACACCTTGGACTTCTTACCCTCGCTGCCAACCAGCAGGGATCTTTCGTCCAGGCTGAGGGTCAGCGACTCCGCCTGCGGCTGATCCGGGATGGAGGCGCTGGCGATGACCTCGTAGCTAGTTGCGTCGATGACCTCCACCGAGCTGTAGGTCAGCAGCGCGATTCTGTCTCCGCCGGGCAGGAAGGTCCCGTCGGTGACATTGGATGGCGCCGAGCCGACCTGCTCAAGCTTGTTGACGCCCTGACGGTCCGGTTTGGCGGGCGCCTCGTATATGGCTGCCTTCTGTCCCTTTGTCACGATGAACAGTCGACCAGAATCATTGACGAGCAGCGTCTCGGCGTTCTGCGGTCCATCGGGATAGCGGAAGTCGTACGCGTGGTAGGTCACCGTCAGACCATTGGCCCTCGGGTTGTTGAAGAAGTAGACGCGAATGAAGCTGCGCCGTTCGTTGTTGTCGCCGATGTCGGCAACGTAAAGCCGGTCTCCGTGCACCGCGACGGCCTCGACGTCGCGAGGTTGGGCACGAAAGTTGAGGCTGCCTTGGACCTTACCGTCGAGCCCGATGCCGTACGCCACGCCGCGGTCGCCCGAATCGTTGACCGTCCAATAGAGATTGCCGGCCGGGTCGACGGCGAGTCCGGAGGATTCCGTAATGCGCGCGTCCTTAATAGTGAAGGCGACAGTGTCCTCGGCTCCGGCGACCGTCGGCACAAGCGCGAGGAACACGGCGGCCACCAGCAGCAGCCCAAGGCGGCTCGCCGCGCGCATCAGTGCCATCTTGCTCGATCCTTTTCAGCAATCCTTTGCGCATGGGGCGTGCGCGACGGGGCCTTTACCGTAACCAATTCCAGGCAGCGGCGACGACCACAATCAGGATTAGGCCGCCGAGTACGCCGGAGACGATGAGCCGACGTACCCGTGGGTTCATGGGCCCAGGATAGGGCCGCGAAGACCTGTGACCGCGAAACCTCCGCGTCATGCGCTGCGCTCGATTACGGTGTGAGACATGGGTGAGCTTCGCTTGTATGCCGTGGGCATCGGGGAGGTTCGCGGCATGTTCGGAGCGTCTCCTCAGGTCGCTGAGCACCTACGTGAGGTGGCGCGCCGGGCCTTCGCCCCGCCCGCTGTTGAGGCTCGCAGCGGGCTGCTGTCCAAGCTCGGACCCATCTTCAAACGTGTGCCGGCGACGCCTGTGATCTCTCCCACGCAACCCGAGCCGCACGATGTCGAAGTGTTGCTGGCTGGGGCTTACGTACCGCCCGATCGGACCGGAGCTACCTGGCGGCTACTCGAGACCCTCGTTCAGGGCATCGCCTGGGGCTCGATACGGATGAGTCTGACGGCACAGTCGCTCGATGATCTTGACTTCGCGCTGGCGCGTGGCGGGGTCTCGGCGTCGGTGGGGCTGCGTCACCTGCTGAACAGCACGTTGAGCCTCAATCTGGTCCCCGTGCAAGGGCTGACGGTTGGCTGGCACCCGCACGACAAGGCAGTAGCCATGGCGGCGGCCTATCGGTCGGCGATCCAGGACATCAAGACCGAGGGACAGCGGGAGATGATCAGATCGCTGACCACGTGGCTGGATGGCTTCCAGCCCTGGGCGCAGGTGGCTGCCTCCCTAGGTCGCCCGGTGCCCGACCTGCTGGGTTTCTGGGCAAGCTGACAGTCGGAATCGTCACGATCAACCTCACTATCGAGCCTCACCCAAAGGTCTGCACAGGTTTCTGACGGTCTGCATTGGTTGCTACCTACGCAAGGCGAGGGCAACTTACGTGAACGTAGGTTTCCGCAAGGGAGGATGAGGCTAGGCGGTGGCGATGACGAGGAGGAGGTCGCCGCCTTCCACCTGCTGCACCGAGGGAATTGCGAGTCGCTGCACGACTCCGGAGACAGACGCGGTGATAGAGGCTTCCATCTTCATAGCCTCGATGGTGGCGACGGTGGCCCCAGCGTCCACCTGATCGCCCTCATGCTCCGTGACGGTGACCACGCCGGCGAACGGCGCCGCCACATGGCCAGGGTTGTTCGGATCCGCGCGCTCGGCGGGCTTGACATCGACCTTGATCGACTTGTCACGAACACGGATGGGTCGCAGTTGGCCGTTGAGGGTACACATCACCGTGCGCATGCCTCGTTCATCGGCGCTGCCGATCGCCGTCAACCCGAGAATCAGGCTGACGCCTTTGCCGATCTTGGCGACATGCTCCTGCCCGGGCTGCAGCCCATAGAGGAAGTCAAGAGTGTTGAGCCGCGCGACATTGCCATAGGTTGCCCGGTTGGCCAAGAACTCCTTCGTCGGCCCAGGAAACAGCAGACGGTTCAGCGCGGCCTGACGGACCTGGCCCTTGTCATCAAGATCAGCTGAGTCTTCTGCAGAGAGCTCGACGTCGCGGACCGGCACCGTACGCCCCTGCAACGCCTTGGTCCGGAACGGCTCCGGCCAGCCGCCGGGAGGATCGCCCAGTTCCCCGTTGAGGAAGCCGATCACCGAGTCGGGAATGTCGAAGTTCTGCGGGTTCTCGGCGAAATCGGCTGGGTCGGCCCCGACAGCCACGAGGTGGAGTGCGAGATCACCGACGACCTTGGACGACGGGGTGACCTTGGGGGGCCTGCCCAAAATGGCGCTAGCCGCCGTGTACATAGCCTCGATCTGCTCGAACTTCTCCCCGAGGCCCAGTGCGATTGCCTGCTGCCGCAAGTTGGAGAGCTGCCCACCAGGAATCTCGTGGTCGTATACGCGGCCAGTCGGGCTGGGTAGCCCGGACTCGAATGGCGCGTAAACCTTGCGCACCGCTTCCCAATAGGGCTCCAGCTCCATCACGGCCCGCAGGTCCAGGTTGGTGGGCCGCTCGGTGTTCTCGCAGGCTGCCACCAGGGCCGACGCCGGTACCTGGCTGGTGGTTCCAGCCATCGGCGCGCTCGCCACGTCTACGGCATCCACGCCGGCTTCGATGGCCGTGACCAGGGTCGCAAGCTGGCCGCCTGCGGTGTCATGAGTGTGCAGGTGGACCGGGAGATCGAAATTCTGTCGCAGTGCGGTGACCAGCTTGCGGGCCGCCGGCGGTCGCAGCAGCCCAGCCATGTCCTTGATCGCAAGGATGTGCGCGCCCGAATTCACGATCTTCTCGGCCAGCCGCAAGTAGTAGTCGAGCGTGTAGAGGTCTTCAGCGGGCGAGTTGAGGTCGCCGGTGTAGCACAGCGCCACTTCGGCGATCGTGCTGTCGGTCTCGCATACGGCTTCAATGGCCGGACGCATCTGCTCGACGTCGTTGAGCGCATCGAAGATTCGGAAGATATCGATGCCGACCACGGCAGCTTCGGCCACAAATGAGGTGGTGACCTTCGTCGGGTACGGCGTATAGCCAACTGTGTTCCGCCCGCGGAGCAGCATCTGCAGGCACAGGCCGGGCATGTTGTAGCGCAGCGCGGCCAGCCGTTCCCACGGATCCTCGGCAATGAAGCGGAGCGCCACGTCGTACGTCGCCCCGCCCCAGCATTCGACGGACAGCAGTTGCGGGGTCATTCGCCCCACATAGGGGGCGATCCGGAGCAGATCCTTCGTACGCACCCGGGTGGCCAGCAGCGACTGGTGGGCGTCACGGAACGTGGTATCGGTGACCTCGACCGCCGTCCGTTGCCGCAGGTCGGCGGCAAAGGCGTGCGGACCAAGATCAAGAAGTCGCTGCCGCGAGCCCGGAGGCGAGGGCCTGTTGAGATCGACACCGGTAGGTCGCTTGGCGCCCGGGTCCAGCTGGGTAGGTGCCGGGCCGTGCGGCTGATTGACCGTTACCTCCGCGAGCCAGCGCAGCAGTTTGGTGCCGCGATCAGCCGGGGCGTGGGTAGTCAGCAGCTCGGGTCGCTCTTCAATGAAAGAAGTTGACACATTGCCCGCGATGAAGTCTTCATCCTCCACAACCGCCTGCAGGAAAGGAATGTTGGTACTGACGCCGCGAATCCTGAACTCAGCCAACGCCCGCCGGGCTCGGGCCACCGCTTGATCAAAGGTCCTGCCATGGCAGATGAGCTTGACCAGCAAGGAGTCGAAGTAGGCGCTGATCTCCACACCGATGTCGATTGTGCCGCCGTCGAGGCGTACGCCTGCGCCGCCCGCGGAACGGTAGGCAGTGATCGTGCCCGTATCGGGCCGGAAGCCGTTCGCGGGGTCCTCGGTCGTGATCCGGCACTGCAGCGCTGCGCCGTTGATCCTGATCACATCCTGGGAGAGGTCAAGATCACCCAAGCTCTCCCCCGCAGCAATGCGCATTTGGGCTTGGACAAGATCAACGTCAGTGATCTCTTCGGTGATGGTGTGCTCGACCTGGATCCGGGGATTCATCTCGATGAAGACGTGCTGCCCCGCACGCGGCCCTTCGGTCTCGACCAAAAACTCCACAGTTCCAGCGCAGGAGAAGTCGAGCGACTCGGCGAAGCGAACCGCGTCCCGGCACAGCGCCTCCCGCAGCTCGGTCGAAATGTTCGGGGCCGGTGCGATCTCGACGACCTTCTGGTGCCGCCGCTGGACCGAGCAATCGCGCTCGAACAGATGGATGGTGTTGCCCTGCGTGTCGGCGAGGATCTGCACTTCGATGTGACGGGGGCGGCCAACGGCCTGCTCAATAAAAGCCGTCGGGTCGCCGAAGGCGCCCTCAGCCTCCCGCATGGCCGCGGTCAGAGATTCCCGGAGCATCTTGGGGTCATCGACCCGACGCATGCCGCGGCCGCCGCCACCGGCAACTGCCTTGACAAACACCGGAAAGCCGATCTCTGCGGCCCCGGCGGCCAGCTCGTCGAGGTTCGCCGACGGAGGCGTGGACCTGAGGGTGGGAACGCCAGCGGCCCTGGCTGCCTTCAGCGCGCGGACCTTGTTGCCGGCGAGCTCCAGAACCCCGGCGGGCGGACCGATGAAGATGATGCCCTCCTCGGCGCACGCGCGTGCCAGGTCGGGGTTCTCGCTCAAGAACCCATAACCGGGGTAGATCGCGTCGGCGTCCGACTCCTTGGCAGCCCGGATGATCTCGGCGATGTCCAGGTATGCGCGCACTGGATGTCCGCGCTCGCCGATCCTGTACGCCTCATCCGCCTTGATCCGGTGCACCGCGTTGCGGTCCTCATACGGGTACACCGCGACGGTCTTGACGCCCAGCTCGTACGCCGCACGGAAGGCGCGGACAGCGATCTCCCCGCGGTTCGCGACCAGCACCTTGGCGAACATGTGTCGAATCTATCGAGAGATTGTTACCGCAGCGAGACGGTGTTTCGGTGCTGCGCACGGCCTGGGATGTTCGTGATCTGCGACTGTTGCGATCTCGAACTCAAAGGGAGACGGTTTTCAGACTGAATCTGACGCTCACCTGACCCGACACGCTCTGCAGAGCCGGCTCGAACTCGAACGCGGTGTCGTCGGCCGCCTTCCCCATGGCGAACGCCCGCATCTCGCGTACGCCGGCGAAGCCGGCGTTCAGGTCGGAGATCTCCACCAGATCCGCCACGCTGGTACCGAATGCGGCCGCGTAATCGTCGGCGCGCCGGCGGGCATCGGCAATTGCGGCCAGCCGTGCCTCGCGGTACATCGGGTTGTCAGGTCGCAACGACCACCAGGGACCGTCGACCTGGCTGTTGGGCAAGGCGGTGAGGGCCAGCACCAGCGGCGACAGCGACTCCAGGTCCGCGACCACGATCTGAGTCGAGAACGTGCCCTGGTAACCAGTGATCTTGGTCGGGGCGCGTCGATTGAACACCGGAGAGACATGGACCCCGCTGGTGCTGGACCGCTCCAGAGCGCCCTCGAACCGCTGCAGCAGCTCCGCGACCTCGGCGGAGCCCTTGGCGAGTTGCGCCCGGGTTCGCTCGGAGGAATCCGCGGAAGCGTGCAGAGTCAGCATGACCGTCGCCAGATCGGGCGGGCCTTCGAGCTGGGCCTCGCCGCGTACGGTCACCAACGGAGTAGGCCCGATGGGTTCGGTCATGGCAAGACCTTACGTCGCAGTCGCGAATCTTCGACCAGTGTCGGGTTTCGAGAAACAGGTCACTCTGGTCAGACGAGATCAGGTGCGTACTGCGCCAGGGCGGCCTGCTGGGCGGCCGCAATTGCGTCTGCGTCGGCCGTTCCCGAAGCCTCGGCAGCGGCGATCCACTCCTGGATGGACCTGACATTGAAGTCCTGCACCTCGGGACTGTTGGCGGCAGCGACGGGATCGCCGCTGACCTCCCCAGCGAGATACAGCGCGATGCCGAGTAGGGCACCGTCCCAGCCAGGTCCGACGTACAGGGCTCCAGCGGTACTACCAGCGAGTTCGAGCGGGACGGAGTGGGTGAGCTTGAGCAACGTCTGCTCGCCGTCGCCGGAGAGCTGCAGATCGACAATGCTGCTCTCGCCGCCGAAGGTCACCAACAGATGGCGGGGCGGCTCGCAGGCCATGATGTCTCCGCCGGCGTGACCTTCAAGCTGGAAGTTTCCACCTGGCCGCAGATTGCCGGTGAGCGGCAGGAACCAGCGGCGGACGCGCTCCGGGTCCGTGATCGCATGCCAGACGTCTGCCACTTCGGCTGCGTAGCGACGCTCCAGCGTCACGGTCACGACCTCTCCGGCCTCGCTGTGCTGCTGCTCGACCTGGCGTGTGGTCGCGCCGATGTGCTCGGCAAGATCGATGATCATCTAGGTTCCTCCTTGGGCTGGGTGGGCAGTCTGCGCACACGCTTGCCGCGAGCCAACTCGGTGCCAAGGGCATCGAGCTTGGAGCTCCAGTACTGACGGAACTGGTCGAGCCAGCGATCCACTTCCTGCAGTGGGTCTGGATCGACGGCGTAGAGCCGCCGGGTTCCTTCGGCGCGTACGGTGGCAAGACCAGCCTCCCGCAGCACCCTTAGATGCTGAGAAACCGCCGGCTGGCTAATTCCGAATTCTGCGGAGATGGCCTGAACGACCGCACCGGCCGGATGCTCTCCGGTAGCCAGGAGCTCTAGGATCCGACGCCGTACCGGATCACCGAGAGCGTCCAGCGCGTGCACACCGCCAGTTTATCAGTGCATACTTATATAAGTCAACACCTATGTTCTGTGTGTACTCAGGTCCGCGGAGGTCGGGGCGCCTTGCCAATCGGCTCGCAATGAGAGGGTGAGGGGCGTGTCCTTTGCTGACCTTCCGACCAGCGCCGCTTGGCGGCACCAGGTAGCACGCACAGGCTTCGAAGTCGCCTTCTTTTCGGCTCCACGTCCGCCGCTACGGATCAGCGGCAGTACGAGCGCGGTCGAAGCCGGCGAAGCGTGGGCGGTCGACTACGAAATCGAGCTCGACGCACGCTGGCGGACCACCATGGCGCGCATCGCCTGCCGGTCGGCGGGCGGGACCTGGCGCCGGGTGCTCGAGACCGACGGAGGCGGACGCTGGCTGATCGACGGGGCCGTGGCGGAGGGTTTGGAGGGTTGTCTCGACGTAGATCTGGAGTCCTCTGCTATGACCAACACGCTTCCCGTGCACCGAGACGCGCTGGCGCTGGGATGCGAGGCCTCCGCGCCCGCGGCGTACGTTCGCGCCGTCGGCCTCGGAGTCGAACGGCTGGAGCAGTCGTATCGGCGGCTCCCAGACGAAGATCGGAGTCGCTGCTTCGACTATCGGTCACCCGCCTTCAATTTTCGGGAACGCATCGTCTACGACCCAAGCGGGCTGGTACTCGACTATCCGGGCATCGCCGTCCGCGTTCAGTGAAGGCCGACGCATTTTCTAGGTGCCCCCAGCTTTCCTGAGTCTTGAGGTCCCGGCTCGCCTTGAGCGGAGCCGTAGCACAGAAACGCTGGCAAGTACGCCGACGACGGTCGCCGCGCCACCCACGAGCAACGTCCATCGGGGCCCCATTGTCTGACCGATCCAGCCGATGATCGGCGAGCCGATGGCGGTACCACCCATCAGCACCATGATGTAGAGCGCCATGACGCGGCCGCGCCGCAACGGATCGACGCCCAGTTGGATCGAGGCATTGGCGGCAGTCAACGTGAGCAGCGTGACCAGACCCATGACCGGCAGCATCGCCGCATACGCCGCGTAACTAGGCGCTAGCCCAATGACCGTCTCGACGAGCCCGAAGGTCACGGCCATACCGACGACGAGTCGTGGCGAGGGGGCGCTGCGACGCCGAGCTGCGGTCAAAGCACCGGCTAGCGAACCCACGGCCATCAGCGTGCCGAGGATTCCGTACGCCTGGGCACTGCGGTGGAATTCCTGCTGCGCCATCAACGCACTTGTCATCTGGAAGTTCAGACCGAAGGTGCCGACGAAGAACACCGCGCACATCACAAGGACCATGTTCGGCTTGCTGCGGACGTATGCGAGACCCTCGCGGATCTGCCGCTTTGCCCGCGGGGTGGGCGGGGTAGTGCGGAGCAGTCGACTGTCCATGAGCAGCAATGCGGCGATGAAGGCCACGTAGCTGAGCGCATTGGCCAGGATTGCCCAGCCCGACCCAACCGCGGCGATCACCAGGCCGGCGAGCGCAGGGCCCACGATCCGCGCAGCATGAAAGGTGGCCGAGTTCAGGCCGATCGCGTTCGGGAGGTTGTCGGGACCAGCAACCTCGGATACGAAGCTCTGCCGCGCCGGGTTGTCAAACGCAGTGCCAAGACCGAATGCGAATGCGATCACATAGACGTGCTCGGTCGTCGCGACGCCGGTCACCGCCAGCACTCCGAGCGCGGCCGCACAGAGCGCCATCCACGACTGGGTCAGCTTGAGAATCTGTTGTTTGTTGAAGCGGTCTGCGATGACACCGCCGTACGGAGAAAGCAGCAGCATCGGCAGGAACTGCAGGCCCGTGGTGATGCCTAGCGCGAGGCCCGAGCCGCCGGAAAGCTCGAGCACCAGCCAATCCTGCGCCACGCGCTGCATCCAGGTGCCGATGTTGGAGACGAACGACCCCGCCAGGTACTTGCGGTAGTTGGGCTCGACGAGCGCGCTGAACGTGCCGCCGCGAGGACGCCGCGCGGTCGGAGGCGTCGAGTCAGCCCCAGCAGTCCGGGGCGCGTACGTGGTATTGATGCTCATCCTTGGTTCAGCTTTTCCAGTACGCCTACAGCGCGGCGCAGTGCCTCACGCTCGGCCGGGTCCAATGCTGCGATCCGGACAGCGAGCCACTCGTCACGCCGCCGGCGGTTCGCCAGCAGCACCTGGCGACCGGATTCGGTGAGGGCGACCAGGCATTGCCGATGGTCGCGGGGATCGGGACCGCGAGCGACATAGCCGCGCGCCTCCAGATTGTTGACGATCCGGGTCATGGACGGCGGCTGCACTCTCTCCTGCGCAGCCAACTCACCCATCAACTGATCACCGGAGTTGAGCAGTACCCCCATAGCGGAAAGTTGGTTGGGGTTCAACTCCAGCGTGTCGTCCTGCATCTGTCGCAGCCGGCGAGCCAATCGCATCACGGTCGGGCGGAGTGCATGCGCCAGCCCAGTCGTCGTTCGAAGACTCTCCCGATTGCCGGCCACTCCCGCAAGCGTAGTAGTTAGCAATGCTAAATATCAAGTCTATGCAATATGCCGATGCCGAGAGAGCACGATGACCGACGCAATCAGCACCGCACCCCCAGCAACCAGGCCGATAGCTGCGCCGACAGCGTCATCCAAGATCCGGTACAGCGACACCGGCCAGATGCTCAGCAAGATCACGCAACCGATCACCGCGTATGGGTACCGGCGGGTGAGCACAAACGCAGTGAGCAGTGCCGCGCTGACGAGGGTTGCGACGACCATCGACAGCCACTCGCCATGCGGGGCATCCATCTGCAAGACAATGCTCGCGGCCCAGCCACTGAGCCCGGCCAGTGACCAGGCGAGGGTACGGCTCAGCAGCAGACCGCTGCCCAAAAGCGCCAGGCCGACCAGCAGAAATCCGATCGCCAGGTGGACCGGCACCACCTGGTAGTCTCCGCCGCTCGCTGCTGCTACATCGATCACATTGAAGACCACGGCGCACACCAGCAGCATGGCGCCGGACCAGCCCGAGACCAGGAATGCGCCGGAGCGGAGCAGCACGGCGCCGATGACGGAGGTCAACACGACCACTGCTGACGAAACCACGAACTTGGAATCTTCAAAGATCACCAGGTAGGCGAAACCAGCTGCGTAACAGGCCAGTGCGAGCAGGATCCGACCGAGCTCCGGTCGAGCTCGCCCCCTGATCAGCGCCGCACCACCGAGAGCAGGCACGAGCACTGATGCGACAGCAACCATCTTGCGGCCCGTGCTGCCGAGGTCATCCCAGAACAAGGAGCCGAGCATGATCACCGCACCCAGCACCAGGGCGCCGCCGACGTAGCCGAGCACTTCCAAGACTGCCGAGCTCTTCGGGTTCGATGGCGGAGCAGACCCACCAGGCGCCGACTGCCCGTTCAACCGATCAGCCCTGGCGGCATCCACCAGCTCCTGCGCTTGGGAGGTCGAGAGGACCTGCTGTTCAACCAGGCGAGCCAGCTGGGTTTCGAGTCTGTCCATCACCACATCCTGCCGTGCCTCGACTGCGGCGGTAGGCCGACGAACGCGGCATTACAGTGATTGACATGGAGCAGCCGGTCGAGCACCACCACTTCTTGGTGCAGGCACCTGTGCCACCCGCTGACGTCGACGGTTTGGCTGTCATCACAGTTGGCACGGCAATCTTCGGGCTAGCCTCGGTGATCTTGGCACTCGCCTACGACTGGCTTGCCGCACACGACCACATCACGTGGCTGCAAGTCAGCCTGAGCGGCTTCGCCCTCGGCCTCATCGGCCTGCCGTACTGCTGGCGTCGTCGACGCCGGCGTGCGACCGGCAGCTGATCACCGGGAACTGCTACCAGCTCAATCAGAAGCTGAAGCGCTCCTCATGGAGCTGATGGCGCGGGAAACCGCCGTTCATCAGCGAATCGCGTACCCGCGCAGCCAGCCCGGGCGAGGCGCAGAGATAGACATCGTGATCGCTGAGGTTCCCAACGATCCGATTCAGCGCATGAGCGCTCATGTCATTCCTGGAATCACTGGACGGACCCACCAGGTAGACGACTCGAGCACCGGATCGTTCGGCGATCTCGTCCAGCTCATGCTTGAGCACCAGATCCTGCTCCTTGGAGGCGCGGTAGACCAGAGTGACGTCCTTGCCGGGCAAGTCGATAACCTCGAACAGGGCGCGCATCGGAGTGATCCCGACTCCGCCGGCGATCAGCAAGACTCGCGATCGGCGAACACGACGGCTGGTGATCGCGCCGTATGGGCCTTCGGCGAACACCAATGTGCCGCGCGGGATACCAAAGAGCCGCCGTGTTCCATCACTTCGCGCCCACACGGTGATTCGTAGCCGGTGGCGGGTCGGTGGCGCGGAGAGGGAGAACGGGTACGCCGAGCGCCAGGTCTCGCGAGTAAGAAATCTCCAGCGAAAGAACTGACCCGGCTGGGCCCGCAACTCATCCAGGTGCTGGCCAGACATCAGCACGCTCATCACGTCAGGGGATTCCTGCCGCACATCTTCGACTCTCAGCCGGTGCCGCCAGAGCTGGAAGAGGGGCTGGAACACCCGCCATCGCACAACCAAGGCGAAGGCGTAGGTGTACAACAAGGCCCAGGCAATCTGCAACCATTGCCGCCCAACAAGGTCAGGGCCTGCCAGCTGATGGGCGAACCCGAGCCCCACAGCCAGGTAGACGAGCAGGTGCAGGAGGTGCCATCGCTCGTAGCGGATCCGTTGGCGCACAGCCCGTAGGGAGGCAAATCCGATCAGCATGAGGATCGCAGTGCCGACCAATGCGGTCATCAACCCAGGAAGGCTGAGCACGGCCGTCATTGCTGGAATCAAATCCAGGGAGCTGGCATCCGCCCAAGCCGCCACGGCGGCAACGGCGTGGAACACAGTGAGCATGATCACCACGGGTCCGGCCCAGGAATGCCAGCGTGCTAGCCGATCGGCGCCGACGCCATATTCCAGCCAGGGCGCCCGCGACATCAAAATCAACATCACCGCCGCCCCGTATCCGGCGGCCATTCCAGTGACATGGGCCACCAAGGGCGCTCCGAATCGGATGGGCAGCCCGCCACCGACGAAACCCTGAAGCACCGCTAGGGCGGCCCCAAGGTAGAGAAGGACCACCAACGTGGTCGTTGCAGGCCCCAGCGGTCGCACGGCTCAGGAGTCTCGGTTCACCGGCCCGCCGACATTACGTGTCGTGTTGCACGACCGACGCCGGCGAGATTTCTGGGGCACCCATGCCAAGATTCACGCCGACTGCAGTAGCTGCACCGAACAGCAGGAAGGTCACCGTTCGGAGCGTCCAGCGAATCAGCGAGGGAGACGGGGCTACCGACGGCCGCGCGATACGAGGGATCCGGTGCCGGTAATCAAGAGCGGTGTTCGACATCGTGATTCTCCTGGCGTGAGAAGAATCCCCGAGATTGAAGAGTCTGATGGACAGGTCGACTGAGCGTAACCAGTTTGTGACCAAGGTCACATGGCAAAGAACCTCTAAATGTGCCCCATTGCCACAGGTCCTGTCGTAACCGCTACGCTATCCCGTTCATTTCCTGGGCCCGGAAGCCCGTCTCATCAGTCGAAAAACGAGATGGGTGCGTCCCACTCAATGGTGTCCCAGATCGGCGGGGGAAGCTCAGCCATACGCTCGTCAGCGAGCACATTTGAGTGGGCGCCGCAGCCATGGTCAACGCTGACGACGGTTCCCTCCGAGACCGAAAAGGCATTGGCGCAGACCCCGAACACTGTGCCGAGGCTGCCCTGCAGGCGTACGAAGAACCCGCAGGTCTCACAGACGTCAGGGGCCAGCTTGCTCAGCAGGTTGTCCGGCCCCCCCTCTCCCGCCAGCCATCGTTCCACCGCCTCGTCTCGGCCTGCCGCCGAGAGGACGCGCTCTCGACCCAGGCCGAGCTCGGCGACGACCGTACGGATCAGGCCCAGCTCAGCCGGTTCGGGGTTCGTGGCATCCTCACCGCCCGCATAGCCCGGCTCCAGCCGCGGGTCATCGCCCGAACTCGGCAGGAGTACGCCGGGCGTCACATCTCGAGCCTGGATGCGCTCGGCCCACGGCACCCAGGGACTTGCCAGCAGCGCGCCCTCACCGGGCAGCAGCACGACCTCGTCGATCGTCACGACGCGGGAGCGCGCGGCTCGGGCCACGGTTACTGACCAGCGCCAGCCGCGGTAACCCGGATGCGGGCAGGCAAAAAAATGAGTCACTACTCGGGTGTCCTCGGCCTGCGCGCCCAGATACTCGCTCGCCCCCATCACCCCAGCCGTCTCTTCGGCCGCAGCGCGGGCAAGATCGACGGCGGCGAGACAGGTCGCATCGGGCTTGGTGGTAGCGGTGCTCGAAGCCATGAGCTCATTCTGACAGTGGCTCAATGCTTGTGTTGCCAGTGCCCTGCGCCGCGAATCGCGCATGCGGGGAATCCCGCGGAGATGGCGGGCGTGACGATCGACGCTGACTACAGCTCGAGCTCGTCTGCCACCGCTCGAAGGACCGTGGCGACCTTGCTTGCGGTCTTGGCATCCGGGTGCCGGCTGCGGCGGTAGCCGTTGCCGATGCCATCGAGCATCTTGATCAGATCCTCCACGATCACCGTCATCTGCTCGGGAGGCTTTCGATGCGCCTTCGACAGCGACGGCGGGGGCTCGACGATGTGCACTGAAAGTGCCTGTTCACCCTTGCGACCTTCCACGACACCGAACTCGACGCGCTGCCCGGCCTTCAATGTCGTAACGCCTGGAGGTAACGCGTTGGCGCGGACATAGACGTCGCCGCCCTCATCCTTGGTCAGGAAGCCGAAGCCCTTTTCGGCATCGTAAAACCTCACCTTGCCAACAGGCACGTCTAACCTCGCTTGCTCTGTCGCCGGTTCGCCGGCATTTCGTTTGCCCCCACTACAGCGCGCTAAGCGTAGCCGTTTCGTTCCACGGCCCCAACAGGTAAAGCCAGTCTTGAACGCCAATATTTAGTTGAGCTATCCAAATTGAATCGCTGGACTTTCCCGCCGGCACCGACAAGCCTGCACCGCGTCTACGATGAACTGCATGGCAACGTGGGAGGACGGGCCGGAGTACGCGCCCATCGAGCGTCCTTCCGACTTCCGGAGTCCCGAGGCCCCGCCCCTGACGACTGCACCGCAGCACACCCAATTGGCTGCCTGGGCCCCCAAGAACCGGCCGGTCTTCGACTCTCCGGCGGGGGCAGTAGCGCCCCTGTCCATGTTGACTCCTGCGCGTGAGGAACCCCGCGACCCGCAGGAACCGTTTGCTGTGGTGTCCAGCACCATGACATCCGACTCGGCCTGGGGAGCCGTGCACTGGGCTTCGCCGGCCGGCTCGCCGACCGCGCCTCCAACGACGGCGGGCTGGACGGCACCACCAGGTACTCCTCACCCACAGGCTGAGCAGCCCTTGGCTGTACACGCATGGGGCAAACCCCCAGGTAACTTCCCGGCGCCCGGAACCCCTGACTGGTTCGGCCCGGGGCCATACGGTCAACAGCCGCGACCGACAAGTCCCGTTACCGCCAGGAGCGTCCTCGACGCCGCGACTCCGGGCCTCTGCACGTGCCTGATCATTGGCGGCCTGGTCTATGTTCTCTCGCCGATCATTGTCTGTATCAGCGTTGGCCTGGCCGGCCGAGTCAAGGTCGCCGGGGCGGAGATCCGGCGAACCTACCTGCTCGGCATGGGCCTGCTGGCTGTCATCGGCGTCCTCGGCCTGCTGGTCGTTGACACCGACTTTGGAGAATGGTGGCGATTCGTCGGCGGCTGGGGACTGCTGATCTGCTGGGCGCTGCTTGTCAGCACGCTGGTCATGGTCTATCGCCGCCTCAAGTCGGAGACCTCTACTCCACCCCCGCCCACATATCGCTCCCCCTGGAGGTAGGCGGGGTGACCGCGCCGAGCGAGCCGCTGCGGCCACGCACCTTGACCGAGGCCATGCGTGTCATGTCCGCCGAGGAGCTGACCACACTGCTCGCCGCACGTCCAGATCTCCTCGATCCGATTCCCGAAGAGGTTGCGGAGCTGGCGAGCCGGTCCACGACCCCGGCTTCGATCACCCGGGCCATCGACGAACTCAATCGCTGGCTGCGAACCGTCGCCGAAGCCTTATCAGCATTGCCTGATCCGACTTCGGTTGGCGACCTTGAAGCCATCCTGGGCCAATCTCCGGCGCAGGTCGCTGACGCAGCGCAGCAGCTTCGGGGGCGTGGTTTGCTCTGGGGCCGAGACGACCAGCTGCACGTAGTGCGCCCGGTTCGCGAGGCGTTCGAGCCCTATCCCGGCGGCCTGGCTCCCCCGTCGCCCCGCCCGATCTCGGATGAACAGATCGATACAGCACTGGAGGCGTGCGGCCCCGAGGCCCGCGTCGTACTTGAGCGACTGCTCTGGTCGCCTACCGGCGCCGTACGACACGCCGATCGGCCAGTGACCGTCACATCGGCCGGCTCACCGATCGAGCGCCTCCTCAGTCGC
Organism: uncultured Actinomycetota bacterium; assembly: GCA_963759635.1. Classification (GTDB taxonomy): domain Bacteria; phylum Actinomycetota; class Actinomycetes; order Propionibacteriales; family Propionibacteriaceae; genus Microlunatus. The sequence continues at coordinate 222,904 of CAVXAP010000008.1, read as the reverse complement.
CAGTTGCTGCGGCCACTGGATTCGGAGACGGTGATCATTCCGCGGGAGGTGGCGTGGCGGCTGCGGGGGGCCAGATTCATGGCGGAGCCGGTGGCGACTGAACCGGCGGCGATCAGTGGGCGACGACCGCGTAACCCGGATCTGGTCGACCGAGCCGCAGCTGGCGCCGCCTTCGCATTGCTGCACGACATCGAACTCGTTGCGCAACACATCGAGTCCGTCCCACACAGACTGCTGCGCGGGGGCGGGCTCGGCAGCCGTGACGTGGCGGCCCTCGCTCAGCATCTTGGCGCCGATCCCGCTCACGCTGCATTTGTCGTCGAGTGCGCCGCCGCCGCTCGACTCGTGGCACCGGCCAAGGCAGCGGCGCTGCTTCCGACGGCGGACTACGACAAATGGCTTGATCGCGATGCCCCACTCCGCTGGCGGCAAGTCGCCGAGGCCTGGCTCGCCACCGACCGTTTCTTTTCTCGATCCGGTGAAGCTGGTGGCCATCCGCTCGGCCAGGAGGCGTACGCCCCCTCCGCGGCCAGCCTGCGCATCACAGTTCTGCGGCTTGTGGCAGAGGCAGAACCAGGCACAGTGCTCGACCTGGACCAGCTGGCCGATGTCGCCACCTGGCATCGGCCACGTCTGAGCCAGGGACCGCTGACGGCCCAACAGCTGGTGCGGTGGACGTGGCGTGAGGCGTTGTGGCTCGGGCTGGCAGCACTCGACGCCATATCGTCGTTCGCCAAAGTTCCACTACAGCCCGGTCAGCCAATGCCAACTGAATTGACCGCGCTATTTCCGGCTCCGGTAACGCGCTTCGTCATTCAGACAGATCTCACAGCGGTCACCGCAGGGCCGCTCGAGCATGACGTTGCCGCACGATTGCGGATGCTGGCTGATCAGGAGTCACGGGGTGGTGGTGGCGTCTATCGCTTCAGCGCCAGCTCGCTGCGCCGCGCCTTTGACATGGGTTGGTCGGCGGCGGATGTGCAGCTTTGGCTGGAACAGCATTCCACAACGGATGTGCCCCAGCCCCTCCGCTACATGGTCGGCGACGTGGCTCGGCACCATGGCAGCATTCGAGTCGGCCCGGCCGGTTGCTACGTCCGGCTGGCCGACCAGGCACAGGCGGCGGCGCTGCTCGCTCATCCCGCTGCCTCAGAACTGGGGCTCCGCGCCGTTGCCCCGGGAGTTCTGGTTGCAGCCGTCGATGAGAATGAGTTGGTCCCGCTGCTCCGGGAGCTCGGCCACACACCGGCGATCGAGAATAGTGCTGGCGAGGTGATCGTGACGCAGCCTTCCCGGCGAGCAGTACCCCAGCTATCGGAGCCGGACACGGCCGTCGCTTCCCCTGCCGAGGTCGCCGCTGCACTGCTTGCGCGGGAACGCGTCCAACGGGCCAACGGACTGCCCCCGACGGCCACGAGGACCGAGGGCACCGTCGAGCAGCTCCGGTCGGCGACGCGCGCGGCTAGGCCGGTACGAATCGTCTACGTCAATGCGGACGGCAGCCGAGCCGAGCGCGAGTTGGCGCCGTTGGATCTCACTGCCGGCGCCGTACGCGCCGTCGACCGCAACAGCGCGCAGATCGTGACCATCCCCTTGGCCCGCATCGCCGCGGTTGTGCCCTCCTCTCCGAGGCCATAGTGCCGTAGAAGCCGCGTCAGATGGCCTTCGCGACGGCTGGCGGATCACTAGACTGAGCGGGTGCACGCCGTGACCATTAGGCGAATGATCGTCTTCGGCGTGTGCGCTCTCGGAGTCGGATCTCTCTACCTCGTGCCCGGCATCGCGCGCGCCCCCGAGCAGATCGGGGTTCCAAAAGCCAACGACGAACCGACGAGCCAGCCGCTCGAAGCCCAAGCGGACGCGTCACCGCAATCAGCCTCTCCGAGCGGGGATCGCGATTCGCTTGCCGGACGGGGCAACGGCCGCTCGGCGGCGGCCTCGACGACTCAACCATCCGCCGCGCCTACAGAGAGCACCGATGACGAAAAGGGCCGCTCGACCCGCAAGGCTGTCGATGAGCCGAATGACACCAAGGACTCTGAACCGCCGGAGCCGGTAGCTGACATCGAACCGTCGGCAGTGACCGCGCATCGGCTCAGCCTCAAGTGGCCCGCAGCCGCTGACAATGTCGGGGTGACCGGCTATCGCATTTGGCTCAACGGCTTTGAGGTGGCAACCACCGCCGAGACGCGGGCGAAGCTGCACTGGTTCAACGACGACAGCGGCCAGCATGTCGTACAGATTCGGGCCCTCGACGCGGCGGGAAACGAGAGCGGAACGTCACCGACGTTGGTGGTCACCAGGCCCTCGCCCCACGCGACGCCCACGCCGACGCCGTCTGACTCGCCGACGCCAAACGCCGAACCTACCGCGTCGAGCGGGTCCGATGCCGAATCGGACTCCCCAGACGCGACACCCACAGACGACAGGTCTGAGCCTCAAGATAAGCCACGCTGATGCCGACGCCCTTCGACGGCCCAGGGCCGCTCGTCGTGCAGTCCGACCGTACGCTGCTCCTCGAAGTTGATCATCCTGCTGCCGACGCGTGCCGGATCGCAATCGCGCCGTTTGCTGAGTTGGAGCGTGCGCCGGAGCACATTCACACGTACCGGTTGACACCGCTCGGCCTCTGGAACGCCCGTGCGGCCGGTCACGACGCCGAGCAGGTGGTCGACACGCTGCTGACCTACAGCCGGTACCCGGTGCCGAACTCGCTGCTAGTGGATGTCGCCGAGACGATGGAGCGCTATGGTCGGCTGCGGATCGAGAAGCACCCAACGCATGGATTGATCTTGGTCAGCAGCGACCGCGCGGTTCTCACCGAGGTGCAGCGGAGCAGCAAGGTCAAGGGACTCCTGGGGAGTCGCGTCGACGAAGACACCGTCATGGTGCACCCGTCCGAGCGCGGGCACCTGAAGCAGGTGCTCCTTAAGCTCGGTTGGCCCGCCGAGGACTTGGCCGGCTATGTCGACGGTGAGGCGCACGAGATCGGTCTCGACCAGCGCGGGTGGTCTCTGCGGCCCTACCAGGGGCAGGCCGCGGACTCCTTCTGGCACGGCGGATCAGGGGTTGTGGTGCTGCCCTGCGGTGCCGGCAAGACGATCGTCGGCGCCGCTGCGATGGCCCGGGCGAGCGCGACCACGTTGATCTTGGTTACAAACACGGTCGCGGCGCGGCAGTGGCGTGACGAGTTGATCAAGAGGACCACGCTGACCGCCGACGAGATCGGCGAGTACTCCGGCATCAAGAAGCAGATCCGCCCGGTCACCGTTGCGACCTATCAGGTGATCACCACCAAGCGTGGCGGCCTACATCCGCATCTCGAGCTGCTCGACGCACGAGACTGGGGCTTGATCATCTACGACGAGGTGCACCTGTTGCCGGCGCCGGTCTTCCGGATGACAGCGGGACTCCAGGCGCGTCGCAGGCTGGGTCTGACCGCCACCCTTGTGCGGGAGGATGGCCGGGAAGGCGATGTCTTCTCCCTGATCGGCCCGAAACGCTATGACGCACCCTGGAAGGACATCGAAGCGCAGGGCTACATAGCACCAGCGGACTGCATCGAGGTCAGGGTTACGCTGAGCGAAGCAGAGCGGATGGCGTACGCGGTCGCCGAGCCGGATCAGAAGTACCGGCTGGCATCCACGGCGGAGTCCAAAACCGGTGTCGTCGTGGACCTGGTGTCCAAGCATCGCGGCACGCCGACGCTGGTGATCGGGCAATACGTTAATCAACTTGAAGATCTCGCCGCGCGCTTGGAGGCGCCATTGATCACCGGCGAGACGACCGTACGACGCCGTGAACAGCTCTACGAGGCGTTCCGCTCCGGCGAGATCGACCTGCTCGTCGTGAGCAAGGTGGCGAACTTTTCGATCGACCTGCCGTCCGCCCAGATCGCCGTCCAGGTCTCAGGTGCCTTCGGCTCCCGGCAGGAGGAGGCGCAGCGACTCGGCCGGCTGCTGCGACCCAAGTCGGAGGGGGTCACCGCGCGCCTCTACGCCGTAGTCGCTCGGGACACCGTCGACGCTGACTTCGCGGCCCACCGGCAGCGTTTTCTCGCCGAGCAGGGTTACGGCTACCGCATCATGGACGCTGAGGACGCCCTCGCCGCCGAGTGATGTTGGTGGTCGGCAACCTACGTAAACCTAGGTTGCGGACGGTCTGCACACGTTGCAACCTGAGTAGACCGACAGCAACCTGAGTTAACGTAGGTTGCCGACTGCGGCGTATCGAGCCTGGAGTACGGGGCGCGTACGCTCGGAGGGCGAGGAGGCACCATGGCCGACGATCCTGTCAGGAAACGGATCCGCCGAGCCGCGAAGCGCATCGAGCGACAGCGCCGCAAGGCCCTGGCCACTCGAACACGGAAGGTCGCCGAGACTCCGCGGCCTCCGGCGCAGACTCCACGCGAACAGCGCGGGCCAGGCTTCCCCGACCTGCCGCCTCCCAGCTGGCCCGATGATCTTGAGGGCGGCGCCGGCGTACGCGAGCCTCGACGGCCCTACCCCTCGATGCCGGCTGGCGCGCTCGAGCTGGACGTCCCGGAGTCGCAGTACGTGGAGATGTCCGCCGAGCCGGCATGAGTGTCTTCACACAAGCCGAGATCGCATACCTGCAGAGCAAGACGATGGGCCGACTAGCGACCATCGGTGGTGACGGCAGGCCACATCTGGTTCCGCTCACCTACCGGTTCAATGCCGATGAGGACGCGATCGATATCGGGGGCGTTGACTTCGGCAGGTCCAAGAAGTGGCGAGACATGCTGCAGAATCCTGCCGTTGCGTTTCTGGTGGACGACGCGTCGCCCGGCGGCGCCCATGCGATCGAGATCCGAGGCGACGCCGAGCCTCACTTCATCGGTGGGGAGTCGATCAATCCGCGGTTTCCCAATTTCAAGCCCGAGTTCGTCCGCGTACGACCGCACCGCATTGTGAGCTGGGGACTGGAAACCGAGGGTTTCAGGCCGTATGCCCGTACCGTCAGTTAACTCCGCAACACCCCGCTGCCGGAAACCTACGTGTACGTAGTTTTCGTACGGTCTGCATAGGTTGCAACCTGTGCAGACCGATAGCAAGCTACGTCAACGTAGGTTTCCGACCCGGACGGATTGGGCCCTATGCCACGTCGAGGACCGTGGATTCCTCCTGTGTGCCGAGATCAATCGGCCACGCGTCGGGCTGACCGGCCAGCGACCAAAGCTCGACCAGCTCATGCGGCCAAATCCAGTCATCGGTGTGCCGCAGATCGTCGTGCGTCCACCAGCGGTGTCCAAGAAGGGTCAGCCGTTCGTCCGGGGTGTGGGCGGAGGTGTCGAGCTCGAAAGGCGACACCACGGCCAAGAAGAAGGACTCGTCCTGTTCGATCACGAGGTCTGAGTATCCGTGGACAACATGCCGTACGGCGATCGGACCGAGCACGTCGCTCTCGCTAAGTCGGTATCCGGTTTCCTCGGCCACCTCACGGATTGCCGCGTGAACCTGGCTCTCACCCTCGTCCACACCACCTCCAGGGGTGGTCCACCAGCTAGTACCGGGAACCCCAGGGTCGCTGTCCTCGAACAACAACGTGCGGTCGTTGTTGATCATGATCACGCGCACCGTCGCCCGGGACTTGCGCGGGCGGTCCGCCGGATCCGCGAACGGCACGTAGCTGCGCTCGGTATCAGAGGAAGGCACGGCCTACACCTTACGAGTACCGAGATCGCACGCTCAGGCACCCCAACAGTCAGCCACAAAACCCATGGACTTCCCACTGGGCTGGGGGTAACGTGACCCCTCGCTTCCCACGCCCACCGACCCAGGATCGGAGCTGTTCGCATGCCTGAAACCGCGGTCGACGTCCTAGCCCGGGAACGCGTCCATCTGAGCGAATCGCGGGCCGCCCTGCAGCGGATGCGGCAACGCACCGCAGGTCTTGAGGCGTTTGGTGGGGACCACGTCTCGACCGAGCACCTCAAGCAAGCGCTTTACCGTCGCATGAAGGCCCTCGAGGACGATCCGACTGTGCCGCTCTTCTTTGGCCGGCTCGACTACGACGCCAGCCTCGGTGCCGAGCAGGATGAGACGCTCTATATCGGGCGCCGCCACGTCACCGGCGAGGCAGGCGGCGAGCCGATGGTCATCGATTGGCGTGCCGGCATGTCACGGCCTTTCTACCAGGCGCGACCTGGCGAGCCGATGGGTGTCCGGCTGCGCCGGCGCTTCGGCTTCTCACACGGCCAGCTGACCGCGTATGAGGACGAAGAGCTGACCACAGCTGGAGAGGCAGCCTACTCCGACATCATGGAGTCTGAGATCGAGCGCCCCCGGACCGGTCCGATGCGCGACATTGTCGCCACCATCCAGCCCGAACAGGACAGCATCGTGCGAGCCGGTCTGGACCAGTCGCTGTGCGTTCAGGGCGCTCCGGGCACCGGCAAAACTGCCATCGGCCTGCACCGCGCTGCGTTTCTTCTCTACGCGTTCCATGACCAGCTCAGCCGCTCCGGCGTACTCGTCGTCGGGCCGAACGACAGCTTTCTGTCCTACATCGCCGACGTATTGCCCGCTCTCGGCGAGATCGATGCCGCTCAGACCACAGTCACTGCGCTGGTGTCTCAGGCCAACGGTGTCGCGGTCCGGGGGTTCGACAGCGTTCCGGCGGCGTTGGTGAAGGGAGATGCCCGGATGGCCGAGGTGCTGCGCCGGGCGGTGTGGAGCCATCTGGGCACTGCCACCGCACCGTTGGTGGTGCCGCGTGGGGCCTACCAGTGGCGCATCGCCGCGTATCTGGCAGCCGAGGTCGTCGAAGAACTACGTCAGCGCGGTGTGCGCTACGAGGCTGGGCGAGCCATGTTGCGGCACCGGTTGGCGCACCAGGTGCTGCTGCGGATGGAGGCGGGCGGTGACTCCCCTGACGACCGGGTCCAGGACGCGGTTGCCCGCAGCAAGCCGGTCCGGGCGTACGCGGATGCGCTCTGGCCCGCCTTGGATCCCATCAAGTTGATCATGAAGCTGCTCACTGATGCCGATTTCCTCGCGGCGGCTGCGCACGGCATTCTCAGTCTCGAGGAGCAGCAGCTGATCATGATGAACAAACCAGTTCGATCAGTGGCCGCCGCTCGCTGGTCACTGGCCGACGTCATCTTGATCGATGAGGTCGCGGATCTGCTGCAGCGTACGCCGAGCCGTGGTCACGTGATCGTCGACGAGGCGCAGGACCTGTCGCCGATGATGCTGCGGGCCGTGGGGCGCCGCGCCAGCACCGGCTCGGTGACGGTGCTCGGTGATCTTGCCCAGGCGACGACGCCCTGGGCCACCCGTTCGTGGGGTGAGTCTTTGGCGCATCTAGGCCATCCCGACGCCGCGATCGAGGAGCTCATCGCTGGCTTTCGAGTACCCGGGGCAGTGATCGATTTCGCGGCCCGGCTGCTGCCCCAGATCGCGCCTGCGCTGAAGCCGCCTCACTCAGTACGACGGCACCGTGGCGAACTCGACGTACGGCCCACCACCCGAATCGGGGATGAGCTGATCGAAGCAATCACGCAGACCATGCTGAACGAAGGCACGGTTGGACTGATCATCGCCGACGCCGCCGTGCCAGGCGTCCGAAAGCTGCTGGAGCGCCGGCGGATCGATTACGACCTGCTCGGCGAGGACCCGCAGATCTTCGACACGCGCGCCGACCTCCCGAGTGCGGGTCCTGACGTTACTCAGCTTCGCAAGCCGATCTTGGTTCCGACATCGCTCGCCAAGGGTCTGGAGTTCGATCATGTGGTCTTGCTGGAGCCGGCCGAGATCGTGGCTGGGGAACCTGATCAGGTGACGGGACTTCGCAGGCTGTACGTCTGCCTGACCCGGGCAGTCACATCTCTGGTCGTGGTGCACACAGCCGATCTGCCGGAGGCCCTGGCGGCCTGAGCAGCGTCGCGTTCACAGAGCGCGACTTGGCCGGCCCGCTCCCCTGGAAGTTGGTCATCAACACCATGAATTCGGGCCAATTCGATGTTGGTGATGACCACCTTCGAGAAGAGGGGCCGTCGGCTCAGCCAAACGAGGGCGGTTCCGTCAGCGGGAGCCTGACCTGGATGCGAGTGTCGCCAGGACGTGATTTGACCCGCAGGTCACCCCCGTGTCGCTGTGTGATCACGCGGTAGGAGATATCCAGGCCCAGCCCGGTACCGTGACCGACCGGCTTGGTCGTGAAGAACGGCTCGAAGACCTTCTGCTGCATCTCTTCCGGTATGCCGACGCCGGTGTCGCAGATCTCGACCAGCACCCAGCCGTCCTCCCGCGATGTGCGGACCGTCAGCGTTCCCCCGTCGGGCATCGCGTAGATGGCGTTGTCGATCAGGTTGGTCCACACTTGGTTCAGCTCCGCGGGATGTGCAGGAATCATCGGCAGCGAGTCGTCGAAGTCCTTGACGACGGTGATGTTCCCTCGTTCGTGGATCTTGTGACCGAGCATGATCAGGGTGCTCTTCAGCCCATCGCGGACGTCAATTTCCTGATGCGGCGCCCGGTCCATCTGGGAATATTGCCTGGCTGCTCCCACGAGTGCGGAGATGCGGCCCGTCGAGTCCTCGATTTCGCCCATCAGCTGCTCGATCTCCAGTGCATAGGTGACCCAATGCAGGCCGTCGGCGAGTAGCGTCGGTACGGTCTCAGCCACCTCATCAAGCCAGTCGGAATCGACTCCGGCGGCGACCAGCGTAGGTGCCAGGTCCCATGCATCGTCGATGCCATGATCATCAAGCCAGTCAGATATCTCATCCTCAGCCTCACTGACCTGCACGGGTGACAACTTTTCGGCCTTGGCCATCCTTTCTACGGCCGCCTCCTGGAGATCAGTAAGCGCCACGAGTGCCTTGGGATCCACGTCGGCCGTCGCCAGGTGGACGAGCTTGCGCCGGATCTTGCTCACCAGCTCCCGCAGCGATGCGGTGGCACGTACCGCAGCTGTTGCTGGATTGTTCAGCTCGTGGGTCAGTCCCGCCGACAGCCGGCCTAGCGAAAGTAGTCGCTCCCGCTGTCCAATAATCGTCTGGCTGGAGCGCATGGCCATGCCGATGCCTTCGAGTAGGTGCACCGCCATTGGGAACCACTCGCGGAACTTATCGCCGAACTCCACCACACCAATCACCCAGAACTCGCAATCGGTGACTGCTCGCGCGGAGCCCCAGTACGGCAGCTCAGCCATGCCCTTGATGAACGACTGGGTGGCGCCACAGTAGACACCGCGTTGGTTCGTACGAGAGAGCTCAACTTCGGTGTTCTCCACCCGACGATGCAGGGAGAGCGTGCCGGAAAGCAGAACGAAGAAGCAGGTCGCCGGCTCACCCTCGGTGTAGACCGTCTCGCCTGCCGACCAGGTTTGGCAGTAGCCGTGTTCAGCAAGCCAGCCCAGCTGATCATCATCGAGCTTCTCGAAAAGGAACATGGTGCGCAGCTCCGAAGGGCTCAAGCGCACGGGCTCAGCGATTTGCTCGCTCATGATCAACTCCTACTGCTCCGCCAGATAGCGATGGACCAGGGTGACGGCGAGCGCCCCTTCGCCCACAGCGGAGGCGACCCGCTTGACGGACTGGGCGCGGACATCGCCGGCCACGAAGACGCCCGGAATGCTCGACTCCAGCAGATAGGGGTCGCGCTCCAGATCCCAGGACGCAGGACGCTTGCCACGGACGGTCAGATCCGGGCCGGTGACCACGAAACCGCTGGAATCGCGAACCAACGATTCGGGAAGCCAGTCAGTGAGCGGGGCAGCGCCGATGAAAACGAAGAGATGCCCGGCATCGACCACCTCCTGACCCCCGGAATGATCAACAAAGGTGACGCACTGCAGCCGATCCTCCCCGGTGCAGCTCTTTACCGATGTATTCAGCCGGACGTCGATATTGGGAATCGAAGCGATCTGTTCGATCAGGTACGACGACATGGACTTGTGCAGCGAGTTGCCGCGTACAGCCATGGTCACCTTGGCCGCATATCGGGAGAAGTAGACGGCTGCCTGTCCGGCGGAGTTCGCGCCGCCGACGATGATCACGTGATCGCCGGCGCAGGACTCCCGCTGGGTGGCGGACGAGCCGTAGTAGACCCCCCGCCCGACCAGCTCATCGGCGCCCGTCGCCTCCAGCTGGCGATAACTGACTCCGGTCGCCAGTACGACGGCATGAGTCAGCACCGAGGATCCGTCGTCGAACCAAACCTGCCTCGCTGGACCTCTGGCCTCCAACCCGACCACTGTCCGCGCAGCCAGCAGCTCAGCACCGAAGTGCTGGGCTTGCAGCCGTGCACGGTCGGTGAGCTGGCCCCCGGTCACACCGTCGGGGAAACCAAGGTAGTTGTCGATCCGGGAGCTCTGCCCCGCCTGGCCACCGGCTGCAGCGCGCTCCACGACGACCGTCTTGAGCCCCTCCGAGGCCGCATACACTGCCGCACCCAAGCCGGCCGGGCCGCCACCGATGATCACCACGTCGTAGAACTCACCCTGGGGAGTGGTGCTCAGGCCGACTGCGGTCGCCACCTCGAGCAGGCTGGGGTGCACCAGTGGCTGACCCTCCGCCGTGATCACGATTGGGGCTTGGCTCTCCTCAGCACCAACGGCTGCCAGTAGCCGCGCACCCTCGGGGTCACTGACGTTGTACCAGCGGTAGGGCACCATGTTGCGGGCCAGGAAGTCACGTACTTCATACGATGCTGCCGACCAGGGGTGGCCCAGGATCTTGATCTTGTGCTCGGGTTCCCTGCCCTCCCGCTGCCACGCCTCCAGCAGCTCATCGACGACCGGGTAGAACTTCTCCTCCGGCGGCTCCCAGGGCTTCAACAGGTAGTGATCAACATCGACCACATTGATCGCCTGAATTGCCGCGCTGGTGTCGGCGTACGCGGTAACCAGCGCTCGGCGCGCCTGTGGTACCAGATCCATCGCCTGCTCGAGGAAGTCCACCCCGTTCATTCGTGGCATCCGATAGTCGGCCAGGATCGCAGCGACCTGATCGCCGTGCAACACCACGTCCCGGATGGCCTGCAACGCCTCCTCACCGGAGTCGGCCCGCATGATCCGGTAGTCCGCACCGTAGCGGCGCCGCAGATCACGTGCCACTGCACGCGACACGCTGGGGTCGTCGTCGACGGTTAGCAGCACTGGTCGCGCAGTCCGCTCGGGTCGGGGCTCGACAACCGCCGCTGTCATGTGCCCACCCTGTCGAAGTAGCACCAGCGCCAATGCTCGCCGGGCTCGACCGACGCAACGACCGGGTGACCGCTGGCGAGTGCGTGCGCGGTGGCATGACGCGCCGGCGATGAGTCACAACAACTGACGTGGCCACATGTGAGGCAGCGACGCAGATGAACCCAGTGCCCGCCAACCGCGACGCAGTCGCTACACGCGGCTTCGAAGTTGCTGGGGACCGGGGTCATGGGAATGGCGTCGAGATGGGCACAGCTAGCCACAGGCCGGCTCCTTTCTTCGCGTCAATCTAGTGTCCTCGCAGCGCCAACCTTGCAGTTCAACAGGGGTGCTCGTCGGCTTGCCCAGCTGACGGGGCCGCAAGGCGTGACCGGCGGCGGCGACGCAGTCCAGCGGCGGTCAACAGGGCTACGATCTCGCGCGATGACACTGGCCGCGCGCCTGCGGCCAGGGCCACGGCGTAACGTTCGGCGATCACGTCGTAGTGATCACGCTCGAACCCACGCCTCGGGATACCAATCCGCACTGCGAAGTTGTGCAGCTCCTCATACGAGTGGTCGCTGATCATGTGCGACCACAAGCGGCCGTGGCCCGGCCAGATCGGCGGATCAATGTAAACAGTCAAGATTTCTCTACTCTGGTGGCATCCCTCGGCGTCATGACGTCACGATATTCCTCAGGTCTTGCAGTGCGGTCGACCGTAGAATTGCCGAATGGCGGCGATGAAGCGGCTGGTTGCCGTCGTCGCGGCGGCGTGCATGCTCTCAGGTGGCTGCACGTACGCCAAGGAGGAGCCCGGTCTTTTCCGCAATGAGGCGACATCCTCGCCAGCCGTCGAGACGCAGCCGCCCCCAGCGCCGACCAACCCGAAACTGCCAGTAGCCGCAGAAGCCGAATGGACCACTGCCGAAGGGCTGCATATCAGCACTCGGTTCGCCATCCACGCCGTGCGGCGGCTCGAGGTTGGGACCGTCGTCGATTGGTCGGTTACCCCACTCAGCGCGCCCGGCTATGCCCATGGCGAGAATCTGCCGTCGTGGGTCGATCTCGGACTGAGTCGCACCTCCGAAGGTGACGTCAACATGTTCCTGATCGATCCGGTCGGCAGCAAGGCCTACCGGACCCTGAGTCACCAATCCCGACGACTGTTCAATCGGTGCCTTTGTACGCCCCTCTGGCTGGCGCAGCAGGGTCTGCGAATCGGTGAGACCCGCATGTTGCAGGCAACGTTTCCGCCGTTGCCAGATGCGCTCGGCTTCATCGACGTGGACCTGATCAACTTGGCACCCTTTGTGCACGTACCGGTGACACCCATTGGTCAGGTGCCTACCGCGCTGCACCCGACGGATCTGATGCGTCCCACCGGCGCCCCACGCCCGGCCCTCGGGCAGCGAGTTTTCCGTTACCGTCAGGAGCCGCATCGGATCCAGAGCATCACGATCGACCGAGTAGTTGTCGCGCCCGGCCGGACGTCAGTCGAATGGACGATCAAGTCGATCACCGATCAATCCACGTTCATACTGGAGCCCGCACTGTCACCGATCGGCGCCGTGCTGCCCGACGGGGTGGACGTGCTGGACCGCGACGTAGTAAGCGGCCCGCAGATCAAACCGGACGGTTTGCCGCCCACCAAAGCCCTGCGGGTGTCGTGGCTCACCACCGCAGTCGCCGAACGCAAGGCGTACGAATGCTTGTGCAGCTCATTGGGGCTATGGGCCGGCTCACTGCGCCGATCAGGTGGCCAAGCCAGCGTGACGAGCAACTTTCCGCCCCTCCCGACCGGCACCAGAACCGTTGCGGTGATCTTGCCTCAGGTCGCCACCATCTCCGGCATTCCGGTCGTTGATGCCGAGGACCTGGCCCCTCGGCTTGGCCCAGCTAAGCCATACGCCGGCGAGACGTGGATCTACGACAGCAACGACCCTCCGCGCGGCTGGACGACCGCGGAGTGGCCGACGCCGCTGCCAGACCAGGAACAGCTGAAGGACTATCGATTCTTCATTGAGAACCTCACGCATCTGCCCGGCTGGTGAACCTGGAGCAGTGCCAATCCTGGTTGCGAGCGTCGGAAAATCGCGCGCGTAAGCCTTTGCGCTTCTCGCGCACGTCGCGCTGAAGGCTGACGTCGTCGTCGCTCTTCGCAAAGCGCGAAATGTCGAGGTCGGTTTAGCACCCGTGTATCGCGCTTTGCTCATCGTTCCTCCGATCGTCAGCGGCGCGACTCCGACACTCGAAGCGGGCAGTCTGGACGAGCGAGCGAGCCCCACGCTTTTCCTCGGCGAGAGAGCGAGGAAGACACGGGATCGGTTCGCGCGTGTCCATTTGCCCTCTGACGGGCGCCCCGCCAGATTCGCCTCCTCCTTCGTCGCTCGCATACGCCCCAGGCCCTTCACGTAGCCAGCCGCGAGCTCCTGCAGTCGGCGAAGCGGGCCGCCCGTCATAGCGCACCTTGCGCGAGCAATCACAAACAGCAGGGGCGGCTCCTCATGGAACCGCCCCTGCTGCTTGCTTCTGTCGATCAGAAGTCCATGCCACCCATGCCGCCGTCGCCACCTGGCGGGACAGCGGGAGCCTTCTCCGGCTTGTCGGCGATGACCGCCTCGGTGCTCAAGAACAGACCCGCGATCGAGGCCGCATTCTGCAGCGCCGAGCGAGTCACCTTGGTCGGGTCAGGAACTCCGGCGTCGAGCAGATTCTCGTACTCGCCGGTGGCGGCGTTCAGGCCGTGATCGGGCGGAAGGCCCTTGACCTTCTCGGCGACGACGCCACCCTCGAGTCCGGCGTTGATTGCAATCTGCTTCAACGGCGCGTCCAGGGCGAACTTCACGATCTGAGCGCCCACCGCCTCGTCGCCCTCCAGCTTGAGGTCCTTGAATGCCTTGGCGCCAGCCTGAATGAGCGCGACGCCGCCTCCAGCGACGATGCCCTCCTCGACAGCCGCCTTGGCGTTGCGGACAGCGTCCTCAATGCGGTGCTTCCGCTCCTTCAGCTCCACCTCGGTGGCAGCACCGACCTTGATCACAGCGACGCCGCCGGCCAGCTTGGCCAGCCGCTCCTGCAGCTTCTCGCGGTCGTAGTCGGAGTCAGAGTTCTCGATCTCGGTGCGAATCTGGTTGATCCGGCCCGCGATCTGGTCAGGGCTGCCAGCGCCGTCGATGATCGTCGTCTCGTCCTTGGTGATGATCACCTGACGGGCCTCGCCGAGCAGCTCCAAGGTCACGCTATCGAGCTTCAGCCCGACCTCCTCGCTGATCACCTGGCCACCGGTGAGGATGGCGATGTCGGTCAGCATGGCCTTCCGCCGGTCACCGAATCCAGGTGCCTTGACAGCGGCCGACTTGAAGGTGCCACGGATCTTGTTGACGATCAGCGCTGCCAGCGCCTCGCCATCGACGTCCTCCGCGATCACCAGGAGCGGCTTGCTCGCCTGGATGACCTTCTCCAGGACCGGCAGCAGATCCTTCAGGTTGGAGACCTTGGAGTTGACGATGAGGATGTATGGATTCTCGAGCACGGTCTCCATGCGCTCGGTGTCGGTCACGAAATAGGGCGAGATGTAGCCCTTGTCGAACCGCATGCCCTCGGTGAGCTCGAGCTCGAGTCCGAAGGTGTTCGACTCGTCGACCGTGATGACGCCTTCCTTGCCGACCTTGTCCATGGCCTCGGCGATGATCTCGCCGACCTGGGGGTCACCAGCAGAGATGGAGGCGGTGGCAGCAATCTGCTCCTTGGTCTCCACATCCTTGGATATGGCGGCAAGCTGCTCGACGACAGCAGCGACGGCCTTCTCGATACCCCTCTTGAGGCTCATCGGGTTGGCGCCGGCGGTCACGTTGCGCAGGCCCTCTCGGACCATTGCCTGTGCCAGCACCGTTGCGGTTGTGGTGCCGTCACCAGCCACGTCGTCGGTCTTCTTGGCGACTTCCTTGACGAGCTCGGCACCGATCTTCTCGTACGGGTCCTCGAGCTCGATCTCCTTGGCAATGCTCACACCATCGTTGGTGATGGTCGGAGCACCCCACTTCTTCTCCAGCACGACGTTGCGGCCCTTGGGTCCAAGGGTCACCTTGACGGCGTCGGCGAGGATGTTCATCCCGCGCTCGAGGCCGCGCCGTGCCTCCGTGTTGAACAGAATCAGTTTGGGCATGTTCTCCGCTTGTCCTGTCAGTGATTTCGATGGCTCTTCGAGCGGTGCCCGCGACGGATGGCCCATGGGAGCCTCACCGGCCAGAAGAGGTGGCACTCTCTGAGGCAGAGTGCTAATGCAATTTTTAGCACTCTCCCCATGCGAGTGCAAACGGCCCCCCCTCCGCGGACCGCGAGTGTCCGTCTCAGCGGTCGTTTGCGATCACCTGCCGCCGGATCAGCTAATGGCGAACACCGAGGCGGGCGCGAGGCCATCCGGGGGAATGCGCAACGTGGATCGGAGGTTGCCCTGAACATGGCCCAGTCGACCGAGCAGCAGACGAGTTCTCGCGCAGCTGTCGGTCTCCGGTCGGAACGCGGCCCCATCCTGCTTTCGGTGATGCTCAGCGTTGGGCTCATCGCGATCGATGCGACCATCCTGGCCACCGCCGTTCCGTCGATCGTGAACGATCTCGGCGGTTTCGCCCACTTTCCCTGGCTGTTCTCGATCTACCTGCTCGCCCAGGCGGTATCCGTACCGATCTTTGCCAAGTTCACCGACCTCAGTGGTCGGAAACCGATCATGCTGGTCGGCATCGGCCTCTTCGTGCTGGGCTCGATCCTGTGCGGCATCGCCTGGAGTATGCCGGCCTTGATCGCATTTCGAGCTCTGCAAGGGCTCGGAGCCGGCGCAGTGCAGCCGACCGCTATGACGATCATCGGCGATATCTACACCGTAGCCGAACGCGCCCGGGTTCAGGGCTACGTCGCCAGCGTCTGGGCTATCTCGGCAGTCGTGGGACCAACACTGGGCGGACTCTTCGTCGACTATCTGGACTGGCGGTGGATCTTTTTCGTCAACATCCCGCTGGGCGGGGTGGCGGCCTGGTCCCTGTTCCGCAGATTCTCCGAGCAAGTAGTCCGTCGGCAACATCGCATCGACGTCGGCGGCGCGGTCTTGCTGAGTGTGGGTTCGTCGCTGATCATCCTCGGACTTCTCGAGGGCGGCATCCTCTGGCCCTGGGCCTCGCTGCCGAGCATCGCGATTCTCGCGATCGGCGCGTCCCTCATGATCGGTTTCGTGCTGGTCGAGCGCCGTGCGGCGGAGCCGATCCTGCCCGGCTGGGTCTTTCGCAGCCGGTTGCTCAACTCGACCAATCTCGCAGCCCTGGGGGTAGGTGTGATGTTGATCGGCCTGACGTCGTTCATCCCGCTCTTTGCCCAGGGTGTATTGGGTACGAGTGCGCTGGTGGCAGGCTTCGCACTGGCAGCCCTCACCCTTGGTTGGCCACTCGCGGCTTCCGTGGCCGGCCGGATCTATTTGAGAATCGGCTTTCGCCGGACTGCGCTGATCGGCGCAGCCGTGATCCTGATCGGTTCCGGCCTGCTGGCCTTGCTGTCATCCCGCAGCTCGGTGTGGCAGGTGGCGGCGACCTGCTTCGTGATCGGTTTGGGCATGGGACTTGTCGCGAGCCCAACGCTGATCTCGGCGCAGTCATCGGTCGAGTGGGAACGCCGGGGAGTGGTTACCGGCACCAACGTCTTCGCCCGCTCGATGGGCAGCGCGCTGGGCATCGCGGTATTCGGTGCGATTGCCAACTCGTCGCTAAGCCGCCGGGTAGGCGGGCACATTTCCTCCACCGCCAGCGCAATTCCGGCCAGTGTTCTCGATCCCGCCCTGCACAAGGTCTTCCTGGCGGCCGGAGTGGTTGCAGTGTTGCTGGCAACTGCGGTGCTGATCATGCCGAGCCGGTTGGCGATCAATCGGACCGCGCTACCGACGTAGCATCGTGGAATGCTGCGAGCGTCGCGTTTCGCGCGCCGTCGTGGTGAGGAGGAGCGAGTGGACACGCTCTTCCGTCCGCGAGCGACGACGAACAAGGCGGCTGCCCAGACGCGAAACCGCAGCGAGCGAAGCGAGCAATCGAACACAGCGCGCGATGCGCGAGCAGCAAACTCACTGAGGCGCCGGCTCGTCGCCACGGTCCTTATTCTTGGTTGCCTCGGCGGTGGCTGCTCCTACGATCGGCTGGAACCAGGCCTCTTCCGCCGGTCCATGACAGAGCAGACGAACGCCCCGCCCAACCATCCCGTCACACCCGACGAAACCTTGCCATCCCCAAACCCTGACTTGCCAGTCGTCGGCGAGGCCATCTGGACCTCCGCCGATGGCCTCGACGTCACCATGCGGCTTGCCGTGCATGCCGTACGGAGAGCCGCAGGCGGCACCGTTCTTGACTGGTCAGTCACCCCGCTTCACGGATCCGGGCTTAGGCCGAGGGATCCGCTGCCGACGACTCTTGACCTGGGACTCACCAGGCACGGCGAAGGCTATCCAGACGTACTCCTGGTCGATGCCGCGCGAGGGCGGGTCTATCGGCCGCTGACCCGCAAAGGATGGGGTTCCCTCTGCCTCTGCACACCGGTCACGCTCGCGCAACGGAGCCTGCGAATGGACTACACCACCCTGCTCCAGGTCGCATTCCCAGCCCTGCCAAACGATCTTGAGAACGTGGACGTGCAGCTGGCGACCGTACCGCCCTTCTCGCGGGTACCGGTGACGCCGCTCGGCATGCTGCCACTTGCCAGCTATCCCACCGACCTGACCCGCTCTGCAGAGCCAACGTCTGTTATTGCCACGACAAAACCGTTCAGCTACCGCTCAACAGGCCAGCGCTATCTCGTGATGGTCAATGCCGTCTACACCAGCAGCAGCTTCACCTCGATTGCCTGGACGATCCTGGCGGTCGAGCCTGGGCGCGGTTTGCAGGCGGCGTCGACGCCGCCGTTTGCCGACGCGGCTCCTCCTCGTCGTGCCTACAACCAGATCTCAGCGGGGGGGCCCCAAATCAAGGTCAGCGCTAGCCGACCGTTGTGGCGAGCACGCCTGGTAACCACCAAACTTGCGGGCCTCGGTGCCTTGGAATGTCTCTGTACAGACTTGCGGTTCGGAGCAGCGCTGCGCCAGACCGGCCAGCAGATGCATGTGATCACCAATCTGCGGCCTGTGCCGGCAGGCACCTCAAAAGTTGACCTCGTGTTTCCCGGCGTGGCGACCTTCACCGACGTCTCCGTTACGCCGGCGCCAGACTCAACCTTCCGGTCGGCCGGGCCCGCTGTACGCGAGGCAGGCTTCTGGACCTACCGGACGGATCAGCCAAGTCCAGGCTGGCAACCGCGGGACTGGCCGACGCCGTTGCCGCGGACAGACCAGTTACGCGGTCTCAGCGCAACTGTGGACGCCATCGTCCGCTAGCGTCGCTAGGCCGTCGCCGCTGCTGGCGCCAGCTTGCCCACCAGCTCGACCACCTCGGCGATGGACTTGGCGACTCTTGTAGGAAGGTAGGGGAACCGTTCCACGTCCTCCTCTTTGGTTGAGCCGGTCAGCACCAAGATGGTGCGCATCCCTGCCTCGATGCCGGAGACCATGTCGGTGTCCATCCGATCGCCGATCATCATGGCGGTCTCGGAGTGTGCATCGATTGCGTTCAGCGCAGACCTCATCATGAGTGGATTGGGCTTGCCCACGAAGTATGGTCGAATCCCGGTCGCCTGGGTGATCAAGGCAGCGAAAGACCCGCACGCTGGTACGGACCCTTCCGCTGACGGGCCCGTCGGATCCGGATTGGTTGCAATGAACCGTGCTCCGCGCTCAATGAGCCTGATGGCCCGGGTGATGTTCTCGAAGGAGTGTGTCTTGGTCTCGCCGAGCACGACGTAATCCGGCTGACGCTCGGTCAGGACGAACCCGACATCATGTAGGGCTGACGTCAGCCCTACATCCCCGAGCACGTAGGCACTGCCGCCAGCCCTCTGATCGGCTAGAAACTGCGCGGTGGCCAGCGCCGATGTCCAGATGCACTCCTCAGGCACGTCGAGACCACTGAGCAGGAGCCGCGCCCTGAGATCACGAGGGGTGTAAATGGAATTGTTGGTCAGCACGAGGAACCGGCGTCCGTGCTCTTGCAGAGCGGCGATGAACTCAGATGCTCCGGGCAGCGCCAGCTCCTCATGCACCAGGACGCCATCCATGTCAGTCAGCCACGATTCGACAGGCTTGGGATCGCTCATGGGAGTCATTCTTCCCCCCAGCCCGCTCGACAGCGATGGGCGGCTCGCGGACCATGGGGGCCGAGCCTGCTGCCAGACTTCGGCCTATGACCGACGACCGGCTGCCTGATCCTGCCATGGTTGTGGTGGCTGGGGCCGCTGGTTCGGGTAAGTCCACCTGGGCCGCGGAGCGATTCCGTACGGCCGAGGTCGTGAGCTCAGATGCGTTGCGGGCGGCGGTCGGTAGCGGTCCGTCCGACCTGGATGCGTCTGCGGAGGCGTTCGCACTGCTCGATCAGATCGTCGCGGCACGGACCAAGCGCTCGCTCATGACGGTGATCGACACTCTGGGCCTGGATCCGCAGCGACGCGCGGACTACCGGCACCTCGCCACCGCGGCCGGGTTGCCTGCAGTGCTCGTGATCATGAACACGGCACCGGTGCTGTGCCGGGAGCGCAACCGGCAGCGCGACCGGCCGGTCCCGGCGCCGGTCCTCACTGATCAGCTGCGCAAGATCAACAAGCTCATCGAGTCAGCCGAAGAGGAGGGCTGGGATCAGATCTTGATCATTGATCAGGACAGTGCCATCGACGCCCCAGCCATCGAGCCCAGTCCCGATCATGATCACCGTCGGGTCGCAGGGCCGCAGGTCGTGCTGCAGATCTCGCGGTTTCCCTGGGGGGACGGGGATCCCTCCAGCTGGCTCCGCGACCTGGCTCTGACGGCTGATGGGATCGGCTTTGACGGCGTGGCCTTGATGGACCACTTGATCCAGATTCCTCAAGTGGATCGTGCTTGGGAACCGATCCCTGAGCCGTGGCTCACCCTCGGCCTGCTCGCGGGTCTCGACACCAACCTCCGGCTGGGCACGCTGGTGTCCCCCGTCACGTTTCGCGAACCGGGCATCATCGCCAAAACCGTCGCAACGCTCGACGCGCTCAGCAACGGTCGCGCATTCTGCGGGCTGGGCGCCGGCTGGTGGTTGCGGGAGCATCAGGCGTACGGCCTGGACTTTCCCAGCAACAGCCAACGACTTGATCAACTTCAAGTCTGTATCGAGACACTCCGAGCGCTCTGGGCGCCTGGCACCAAGGCCTACCACGGCCGTTACGTGCACCTTCCAGAAACCACCTGCTACCCGCGGCCGGTCAGCGATGTGCCGATCATCGTCGGCGGTTCCGGCGAGCGGCGCACGCTGCGGATCGTCGCCGAGCAGGCGGACGGTTGCAACCTCCCATCGGATCAAACGACGCTACGGACCAAGATCGACATCTTGCATCGACACTGCGCCGCCGTCGGCCGCAACCCGGACAGCGTGGAGATCACCGTCCTGGACCTGCCGGTGATCGGTCTCGACCGGGACGAGGTCGCAGGCCGGGTAGAGCGATTACGGGGCCGTTTGCCGGCGGCTGTCTACGCCGCCCAGCACCATGCAGCACCTGCAGTTGATCATGCACGGCGCTATCTGGAGCTCGCCGAACTCGGGGTCAAGACGATCTTCGTAGCGCTGCCCGACCTCGCCGGCGCAGATGATCTCGCGCGGTGTGCCCCGTTGCTGGACGCTTTGCGCTGATCGGGCAGCATCCAGTGGCATATTGGCGGGGAAGCCGTATTGAGCAAGGACGGAGTGACGATCAGATTCGCCTCGCCACGTTCCATCGAACCGGGCACCAGGACCAGGTGTGTGACCAGCTCACCGCGTACGCCGTCAGACGCGCGCACGATGCTGCAGGCGTTCCACCTCGGCGGCGTACGCGGGCATGCCGAACTCGCGATAGGCGGACAGAGCGTCCTGGAGCATCTCGGCGGCACGCTCGTGGTCGCCGGTACCGCCTCGATCCAACAGCATCCGGGCGTGTAGGCGGCATAGGTCGGCCAGCTCGACCCGGTTGGACATCTGTACGGCGACCTCCCGTGCGATGCCGAAGTAACGTTCGGCTTCCTCCCACCGACGAACCGCCGCGGCGGCGAGAGCGGCACGGGTCGCCGCTAGCCGGCCATCGTAGCTGATCCATCTCTTGTCGAGTTCTAGTACTCGTTCGACAAGCGGAGACAGTGCCGCCGCCTCCTCGTTTAGACCACACAGGTAGAACGCCTCAACGAAGTTGAGCAAGCAGCTCCACGAGCCGATGCCGTTCACCCGGTCGAGGCTGGGCAGCTTCGCCCGGGCTGACTCGAAGAGTTCCATCACCTCGTCGGCGCGCCCGCGGTGGGCGAGGTGCCTCGCCAGTGTCGCGGCGCTTTGCCCGGCGAATGCGCCCGCAGGCTCAAGCTCGACAGCGTTTCGCAGCTGAGCCTCGGCGCGCTCAGCATTGCCTCGCCGGTGCGCAGCCAGGCCCAGGTAGAGGTGGCCCAAGTAGCGCCACGGCAGTCCGCCTCGCTCGCCGATGTCCACGATCTGCGGACCGAGCGCTTCCACCTGCGGCAGGTCACCGAGCATCGCCGCGACGCGGATCCGGTCGGAGAGCACCATGAACGCCGCGCCATGGTGGCCCAACCGCTCAGCGAGGCCCAGCGTCTTGTCGGCGAGGCGCGTCGCCTGCTCACGACTTCCAAGATTGCCGTCTTCAAAGATTACGAACGCCTGCACGCTACAGAGATCCCACAGTGCACTCTCTCGCTCGAACGTCTCGGCGGCCCGCAGACCGACCCGGATTCCCTCCGCGAACTCGGCATAGACGAAATGGTGGATGGTCTGCATGTGCAGCACGTCGGCGATTGCCCGCTCGTTGCCCACCTGCTCAGCAAGTGCACGCGCCTGGTCGAACGTGGCCGTCGCCGCGGCATAGTCGCCGCTTACGCTGATTGCAAACGCCAGCCCTGATAGCAGACGAGCCTTGTCGGCGCTGACGGTATTGCCGAGTGCCGCCAGCGTCCGCCGCCCGACCTGCACTCCTTCGACCAGCCGGGCGGTCCACACCAGTTGGTAGACCATGGCCCAACCCAACCGACCAATGGCCTCGACATTTCCGAGCGCCTCGTAGCGGTCCAGCGCCTCGTTCATCGTGCCCAGCGCATCGTCCCAGCGGCCTACGCTGCGCAGCGCCATCGCCAGCCACTCCAGTAGCTGCGCACGGCCGAGCTGACCATCGTTCAGCGTCAGCGACAGCGCCTTTTTGAAGTAGCCGACCGCGTCGTCGTATGCCGCGGCGTCGAACGCCCGCTCGCCCGCGGTCGTCAGGTAGTGAATCAGGCTGGCCCGATCCCCGGCGCGTCCCGCATGAGACAGGTGATAGGCGAGCTCTCCGGCGTGCGCCTCCAGATCGTCGGAATAGAGTCGCGAAATTGCTTGAACTGTCCGTAGGTGCAGCCGCTCGCGCTTGACCGCAGAGACCCCAGACAGCAGCGTCTGGCGGATAAGTTCGTGGCTGAACATCAGTTCGCCAGTGACCTTGCTGGGCGTGATGAGCCGGGCTCGCTTCGCTTCGTCGAAGGCCGCGGCAAGCGCGTCATCGTTCGCACCCGCAACCTCGCTGACGATCTCGGAGGTAAACACCCTGCCCGACACGGCGGCCGCAACCAGCACCTCGCGGACGGACGGGGCCAGGCGGTCCAGCCGTTGCCCCAGCACCAGCCGGATGCTTTCCGGCACCGATACCTCGTCCACGTGCAGGTCAGGACGCACCCGGCCATGCGCGTCGAGGAGCACGCCGGACTCGACGAGGTGCAGATAAACCTCCTCCACGAAGAACGGGTTGCCTTCAGTCTCGCGGTCGATGACTCGCACCAATTGATCCGGCGCAGGCTGCCCGGCCAGGGCCTGCAGCATCGCGCGTACGCCGTCGAAAGAAAGCCGGCGCAGGCTTACCGGTTCCGCTAGGCGGCGGCGCCCAAGCTCGCCAATGACCCGGGCCAGCGGATGATGGAGATCCACTTCGATGTCCCGGTACGTGCCGATCACCAGCACCGGCATCTCAGGCAGCAGCGGCGCCAAGTACTCGGTGAGCAGCACGGTTGACTCATCGGCCCAATGCAGGTCCTCCAGCACCAACAGCAGCGGCTCGCCCTGCGCAGCTCGGCCCACGAACTCGCCGACGCTGTTCCACACGTAGCGGCGCGCCAGCTCCGCCGGCAGCTCGACAGGCGGCGGGATGTCCGGAAAGACGCGCCGCAGAGCCGGCGCGATACGGGCGATCTCCCCAGCTACGTCGCCAAGCGCCTGCCGCAGCGCCAGCGGGCTGCGCGGGTTGCTGATGGCCTGCTCGATCATCTCCACGTACGGCAGGTAGGGCGGCGCACCACTCATTTGCACGCAGTGCCCCGTAAGCTGGCGCATCCCACGCGCTTGAGCCTCGTCGCCGATCTCGGCAGCCAGCCGTGACTTGCCGACACCTGGCTCGCCGGCGACCAGCGCTAGCTTGCCATTTCCAGCCAGAGCCTCGTCTATGAGCCGGCGCAGGATGGCCCGCTCGGCGTCCCGCTCCACTAACGGCGTAAGCAGCGCCGACACAGCAGGGGTCCGGACGCCCGCTGAGGTGTCGTTCCAGGACACCTCATAAAGTCGCCAACGCTCCGGAAACCCCCGCAGCCAGAACAGCCCCGAGTCGAGGAACGGCCAGTCCACCTGCGGCTCGGCGAGCTTGCGGACCTCGTCGGAGGTCAGAATCTGGCCGCCGACCGCTTCGGCCATAACCCGCGCCGCGACGTGCACGGACTGCCCGAGCAGGTCGCCATCGTGCTCGGTGACTTGGCCGGTGTGGATACCGATGCGGATTTCGACGGGGCGCTGCGGATTAGCGATGTCGAACTCGTGCAATGCGCGCTGGATCGTGGCGGCGGCGCGTACCGCTGCAACGGCGGACGGGAAGGAGATGAGAAACCCATCACCCAGGGACTTGCACACGCGGCCACCGAAAGCGATGACCTTGTCGTGCACAATCTCTGCCTGCGGCCCCAGAATGTCGTCGGTGTCCCGCTCGCCGCGGGCTCGCCACAGCGCGGCCGAGCCGACGATGTCGGTCATCATGATCGTAAGCACCTTGGCTGCGGGGCTGCGATCCGACAAGGCCTGCCTCCGTGTTAGCTGCTGATCAGCGGACCTGCCCGTTCAGACTACGACGTCACGCCGCCGGCACGTTACCCACGGTAACGTTCATGGATCGTCAGATGCGACGCTCGGACTTTGGATCTGGGCCATCGAAATACTGGTCGACAAAAAGACACAAGGTGAGCCGCCAACTCGTGCAACACAGCTAAACCCTGGCCTGACGTTGTAGGCGTTCCGCCTCAGCTGCATAGTCAGGCATGCCAAACGTGCGGTAAGCGAACAAAGCCTCCTGGAGCATCTCTGCGGCGCGCTCGTGGTCGCCATTTCCGCCGCGGTCCAGCAGCATCCGGGCGTGCAGGCGGCCCAAGTCGGCAAGCTCGAGCCGATTGCCCATTTGCTCGGCGACCTCACGGGCAATCCCGAACTGGCGTTCGGCTTCATCCCACCGACGAGCCGCTGCGGCGACGAGACCGGCGCGAGTCTCCAGTAGCCGGCCATCCAGGGCGAGCCATTTCCTCTTCAGCGCGAGCACCCGTTCCACAAGCGGGGTCAGTGCCGCCGCTTCCTCGTATAGGCCACACAGGTAGAACGCCTCGACAAAGCCCATCATGCAGTTCCAGGAGCCGATGCCGTTGACCCGCTCGACGCTGGGCAGCATGGACTGTACGTGTGCCGATTTGAAGAGTTCCATGACCTCGTCAGCGCGCCCGTGGTGGGCAAGGTGCCAGGCCAGCAGGGAGACGCTCTGTCCGGCGAACGCGGACTGTCGGCTCGACCTCGACCGCGTTGCGCAGCTCGGCCTCGGCGCTGCCGGCTTTGCCTCGCCAGTGCGCGGCCAGGCCCACGTAGATGTGGCCGATGTAGCGCCACGGCAGCCCGCCCCGCTCGCGTGATGTCCAAGATCTGCGGTCCGAGCCCTTCCACCTGCGGCAGGTCACCCAGCATCGCCGCGACGCGGATCCGGTGGGAGAGCACCATGAACGCCGCGCCGAGGTGGCCCAACCGCTCGGCGAGGCCAAGCGTCTTGTCGGCGAGGCGCGTCGCCCGCTCCCGCCTGCCGAGCGTGCCGTCCTCGTAGATCACGAACGCCTGCACGCTGCACAGATCCCACAACGCGCTCTCCTGCTCGAAAATCTCGGCGGCCCGCAGGCCGATCCGCACTCCCTCCGCGAGCTCACCGTAGCCGAGATGGTGGATGGTCTGCATGTGCAGCACGTCGGCCAGCGCCCGCTCGTCACCCACCTGTTCAGCAAGCGCACGCGCCTGGTCGAAGGTGGCCGTCGCCGCGGCGTAGTCGCCGCTGATGCCGATCACCCATGCCAGCGCCGACAGCAGGCGGGCCTTGTCCGCGCTGACGGTGTTGCCGAGTGCCGCCAGCGTCCGCTGCCCGACCTGCACTCCTTCGACCAGCCGAGCCGTCCAGACCAGCTGATACACCATGGCCCAACCCAGCCGACCGATGGCCTCGACTTGTCCGAGGGCCTCGTAGCGGTCCAACGCATCGTTCATCGTGCCCAGCGCATCCTCCCAGCGGCCCACGCTGCGTAGCGCCATAGCCAACCGTTCTAACAACCGGGCGCGCCCGAGCTGATCAGCGGCCGGGATTAGCGAGAGCGCATGCTCGAAGTGCCCGACGGCGTCGTCGAACGCGGCTGCGTCGAACGCCCGCTCACCCGCGATCGTCAGGTAATGAATCAGGCTGGTCCTATTCCCGGAGCGTCCGGCATGCGACAGGTGATAGGCGAGCTCTCCGGCGTGCGCCTCCAGATCGTCGGAGTAGAGGCGAGAGATTGCCGTCGACGCCTGAAGGTGTAGCCGCTCACGCTTGATCGCAGAGATGCCGGACAGCAGTGTTTGGCGGATCAGCTCGTGGCTGAACATCAGCTCACCAAAAGTTTTGCCGGACGTGATGAGCCTGGCTCGCTCCGCTTCGTCGAAGGCATCGACCAGCTGGTCCGGGCCAGCCTGGACCACCTCGCCGACCAGCTCGGAGGCGAACACCCTGCCGGACACTGCAGCCGCGACTAGCACGTCGCGGGTGGACTCAGCTAGACGGGCCAGCCGTTGTCCCAGCACCAGCCGGATGCTTTCGGGCACCGACACTTCATCCAGCTGCAGATCAGCACGCACCCGGCCCTGCGCGTCGAGGAGCACGCCGGACTCGACGAGGTGCAGATAGACCTCCTCCACGAAAAACGGGTTGCCTTCAGTCTCGCGGTCGATCACTCGCACCAATTGATCCGGCACAGGTTGCCCGGCCAGCGCCTGGATCAGCGCACGTACGCCATCGAAGGACAGCCGGCGCAGGTTCACGCGTTCTACCAGGCGGCGGCGCCTCAGCTGGCCAACGACGCGGGCCAGCGGATGATGGAGGTCCACTTCGATGTCCCGGTAGGTGCCAATGACCAGCACCGGCATCTCGGGCAGCAGCGGCGCCAGGTATTCGGTGAGTAGCACAGTCGACTCATCGGCCCAGTGAAGATCCTCCAGGACCAGCAGCAGCGGCTGGCCCTGCGCGGCCCGGCCCACGAAACTGCCGAAACTGTTCCACACATAGCGCCGCGCCAACTCCGCCGGTAACTCGACCGGGGGCGGG
Source organism: uncultured Actinomycetota bacterium (assembly GCA_963759635.1). Classification (GTDB taxonomy): domain Bacteria; phylum Actinomycetota; class Actinomycetes; order Propionibacteriales; family Propionibacteriaceae; genus Microlunatus. The sequence goes on along the minus strand of CAVXAP010000008.1, from coordinate 195,976 downwards.
ATGTTCGGGAAGGCCCGCCTCAGCGCCGGCGCGATACGAGCGATCTCTGCAGCCACATCGCCAAGCGCCTTCCATAGCTCCAGGGAGCTGCGCGGGCTGCTGATTACCTGTTCGATGATCTCGACGTAGGGCAAGTAGGGCGGGGCACCGCTCATCTGCACGCAGTGCCCAGTGAGCACTCGCATCCCGCGCGCCTGAGCCTCGTCGCCGATCTCGGCCACCAGCCGCGACTTGCCGACGCCGGGCTCGCCGGTGACCAGCGCCAACTTGCCGTGTCCGACGAGCGTGTCGTCGAGGAGTCGGCGCAGGCTGGCACGCTCGGCTTCTCGCTCCACGTATGGAGTTAGCGGTGTCGGTACCGTATTGGGCCGCACCACCCCAACCGACGTGTCCTTCCAGGCCACCTCGTAAAGTCGCCAGCGCTCAGGGAATCCACGTAGCCAGAACAGCCCCAAGTCGAGGAATGACTCATCTACCTGCGGCTCGGCGTACTTGCGCACCTCATCGGAAGTCAGGATCTGCCCGCCAACCGCCTCGACCATCATCCGGGCCGCGGCATGCACAGCCTGCCCGAACAGGTCGCCGTCGTGCTCGGTGACTTGGCCGGTGTGGATGCCGATGCGGATTTCTACTGCGCGCTGCGGGTCAGCTGTGCTGTACTCGCGCACCGCCTCCTGGATGGCGGCGGCGGATCGAACGGCTGCCACGGCGGACGGGAAGGAGATGAGAAACCCGTCGCCCAGCGACTTGCGTACCCGGCCACCGAACGCTGTGACCTGCTCGCGCACTATCGCTGCCTGCAACGCCAGGATTTCATCTGCGTCCCGGTCGCCGCGGGCTCGCCGCAGCGCCGTCGAGCCGACCACGTCGGTCATCATGATCGTGAGCATCTTGGCTGCGTGGCTGCGCTCCGACAAGACGTGCCTCCTGTTACCTGCTCGGGAGCCGACCTGCCAGTTCAGACTACGGTGGCAAAGCAGCAGCATATTTGGGCACTATGACGTTCCAGTGCACTGAGTCGATCATGGATCGTTAGAGGCGACGCTCGGTCTCCGGATCTGGGCCATCGAAATACTGGTCGATAACTTGTTTGAAGATCGGTTGGTCGGGATCCGCGTGCGTGAACAATGTCATCGAGGAGCGCAGCTTGATCGCGTCAATACCCCCGAAGATCTGCTGCGCGGTGCGTCCTCCATGCGAAGCGAGGATCTCGGCACATTCGACGAGGCGTGGTCCGAGCACCGGATGTGCGAGGTAGGCCTGCGCCTCCGCCAGATTGCTGATCGCGTACCCCTGTGCCATGGCACTGCGCCCCAGCCCAGCGATCTGCGGGAAGATGAACCACATCCAATGACTGGTCTTGCGTCCCTGGCGCAGCTCCGCGACCGCGCGCCGATACGTACCACCGCTGTCCTGAGCTGTGACGAAACGCTCGAGGTCCATGCGTCCGACGTTAACGCCTCGCGCGGGAGGCGCTAGCCTTCGGCCCCGCCCGCTACGGCCGGAATAATCGAGATCTTGGTGCCCTCGTTGACCTTGGCGTCCAGTCCACCGATGAAACGCACATCGTCATCACCGACGTAAACGTTCACGAAACGACGCAGTGCACCCGCATCGTCAAGAATCCGCGCCCGGATGCCGGGGTGGTTGTCCTCCAAAGAGTCCAGGACCTCGGCAAGAGTGCTGCCGTCGGCGCTCACCTCACCCACGCCACCGGTGTAGGTGCGCAGGATGGTGGGAATACGGACGGTGGCACTCATGAGTTCGCATCCTTCCAAAAGTCGATGAACGCCTCGTAGCGCGGCGGAATGGTGATCTTCGGACCGACACGGTCGGCAACCGCGTCGAGCGTCTTCAACCCGTCACCGGAGTTGATCACCACGGTCTCAGCTTCCGGGTCGAGCACGCCATCGGAGAGAAGTTTGGCCGTAACGCCGACCACGACCCCGCCCGCGGTCTCGGCAAAAATGCCTTCGGCACGCGCCAAATGCTGGATATTCGCAACCAAGGTGTCGTCGTCGACGTCGGCAACCACACCACCCGTGCGCCGCACCACATCCAGCACATAAGGCCCGTCCGCCGGGTTACCGATGGCCAAGGATTTGGCTATGGTGTCGGGCCTGACCGGTGCTACGAAGTCCTGACCGGCGCGATAGGCCTGAGCGACCGGCGAGCAGCCCGTTGCCTGCGCCCCGAAGATCACGAATGGCTTGTCCTCGACCAACCCCAGCTTGATCAGTTCGCGAAAACCCTTGTCGATCTTGGTCAGCTGTGCCCCGGAGGCGACGGGGACGACGACTTGGTCGGGAAGCCGCCAGCCGAGCTGCTCGACAATCTCGTACCCCAGCGTCTTCGAGCCCTCTGCGTAGTAGGGTCTGACGTTCACGTTGACGAAGGCCCAACCCTCTTCCTCGGCGGCGATCTCGCTGGCGAGCTTGTTGACGTCGTCGTAGGTGCCCTCGATGGCGATCAGGGTGGTGTCATAGACGGCGGAGGCCACGATCTTCTGCTGTTCGAGATTGGCAGGCACGAAAACGACCGATTTGATGCCAGCGCGTGCAGCGGCCGCGGCTACGGCATTGGCGAGGTTGCCGGTCGAGGGGCAGGCCAGAACCTGGAGCCCCAACTCACGGGCAGCCGAGAGGGCGACTGCGACGACACGGTCCTTGAACGAATGAGTGGGATTGCCGGAGTCGTCCTTGATCCAGAGCTGTTTCAGGCCAAGATCATCCGCAAGGTTGCGGGCATCGACCAGCCGGGTGAAGCCGGGGTCGGTAGAGCGGAAGGTGGCGATGTCGGCTGGGACCGGCAACAGCGGGGCATATCGCCAGATGCTCCGCGGGCCCGCCTCGATCCGTTCGCGGGTGATGGTCGGAAACGCGTAGCCGACCTCGAGCGGACCGAAGCACTCGGTACAGGCGTAAAAGGGGCCGAGCGGCGTGTTGTGCCCACATTCGCGACAGACCAGGTGGGTAGCGTTTCCGAATGCGCCTGTCCGAAGGCCAGGAGCGGGAGCTGCATCGGTGTCGACAACCGCAGTCATCATCAGGTCCTTCTTCATCTTTCTCGGCCGGCTTTCGACCGAGTCGGAGTTGGCACCGTTTCTGATCTGTCAGCCGGTTGCCGGGGAGTCTGCGGGCCGGTCCCTCGTCCCCTCTGGATGAACACGGCTCAGCCTAGGGGTGGGTTCGGACCTCACGCATCGTGAGTCCGCATCCTGGGCACGCCACCTTGTCGGGTGACAAAGACAGACAAGGCAGGACCTGATAAGAGGTCAGCTCATAGGCGTCCCGCCTCGACACTGCCAGGATGGAGACCGTGAAACCTGGCTGGCCGGCGACCGGGTGGCAGTGGGTGCGCTTCGGCGGCAACTTCCTCAACCTCAGCACGATCGTCGGACTTGCGGTAGCGAAGATCGGCCGCGCCACGATCAAGCGCGGCCCGCGCGGCCTGTTTCTTGGCGAGCATTACCGCCCGAGGTTTCCGATGGCGGGCGCATTCACGATCGGCAATGTGGTCACCACCAGCAGCACGTGGAACACCATGTTGGCCAGGAACCCCTACCTGATCAAGCACGAGGAGGCCCATACGTGGCAATACCTCTACTGCTTCGGACTGCCCTACTACATCCCGTACGTTCTCTTCATGGGCTGGTCGGTGCTGCGCACCGGGGACCGTGCCGCGCGGAACTTCTTTGAGCGGCAAGCCGGACTGGCCTTGGGTGGCTACATCGACTACCCGGTGAGACCGATCGGGGACGGTGTTCGCGCAGTGCTCGGGAAGCTGAAACCTACTCGATCGTGAGATCGATGCCCAGCCGCTTGGCTGAGCGGTTGCGCTGGCGGGTCGCGCGCAGGCGACGCAGCCGCTTGACGAGAAGCGGATCCTGAGCCAGCGCCTCCGGCTTGTCGATCAACGCGTTCAAAACCTGGTAGTAGCGGGTGGCCGACATCTGGAACTTGTCACGGATCGCCTGCTCCTTGGCCCCGGCGAACTTCCACCACTGACGCTCGAAGGCGAGGATCTCGGCGTCCCGCGCGCTCAACTCGCCAAGCGGCTCCTTGCCGTCACGCTGAGGACTCGAAGCGACGATCATAGGGCCATCGTAAGGCGAAATCACATCGATGTCATTCGTTGCGAGCCTGAATTCGTCCCAGCTTCGTTCCAACTGCTCACCGGTGGCCACAAGGGAGCAAGATATCCGCTGCTGGCCGACTCGGCCACCTCGACGCTGGACGCGGCGGCATGTTGTTGGATGGGACCGTGACGGATTTGACGGGCTGGGGCATCCTCGCCACCGGGCATATCGCATCGGTGTTCGCGCGTGATCTTGCTCTGCTCCCGAACGAGGCACGCCTGGTCGCCGTCGGCTCGCGCACGCTTGAGCGGGCGATGGCATTCGCAGCCGATCATGGCATTCCGCGCGCATACGACTCCTATGCCGAGCTGGCTGGGGATCCTGATGTCGACGTGGTGTACGTGGCCTCCAGCCACCATGATCATTTCGCATCCGCCAAGCTATGCCTTGAGGCCGGAAAATCCGTCCTGATTGAGAAACCACTGACCACTAGTCCCGACGACACTGCGGAACTGATCTACATGGCCGACCAGCGCGGCCTGTTCTTGATGGAGGCTCTCTGGACCCGGACGAACCCGCTGCTTCGCAAGGCGGCGGCACTGACGGCTTCAGGTGATCTTGGTGAGATCAGGCATGTCTCGGCTAATTTCGGCTTCGCCTTTCGTGGACCCCTGACCCATCGCTTGCTTGACCCCGCCCAGGGTGGCGGCGCGATCCTGGATGCCGGCGTGTATCCGTTGCATGTGGTCAATCTCTTCCTCGGCGAGCCAGCGGGGTTGGTTGGTTATGGAAGCCACGCGGCGACGGGTGTGGACAGCCACTCAGCCGCGGTGCTGAGCTATCCCGCGACTGAGGATCGCCGGGCCGCGACGGCAACAGTGATTTGCTCTCTGGAGGCGGACCTGCCCACCAGCCTCGAGGTGTACGGCAGCTTCGGCCGGATCATGATCAACGACTTTTTCATCCTTCCGAAGGAGATGCTGGTCTATCGCGGTCATCATCGTGATGTTCCGCCGGAGGTCTTGGTGACCCAATGGCCCGGTGCCGGCTACACCTTCCAAGCCCAGGAGGTCATGCGTTGCCTACGGGCCGCCGAGCTGGAGTCGCCCATGGTCCCTTGGCGTGACTCGCTGGCTGTTGCGCGTACGCTCGCCCTCTGGCAGGCCGCAGTCGGCGATCCCAGGCCAGCAGAGGAGGAATCATGATGCAGCGGCTGACAGGTGTGATTCAGCCGTACGCCTGGGGCTCGCGAACGGCGATTCCAGAGTTGCTTGGCGTGGAACCCACCGGCGAGCCACAAGCCGAGCTTTGGTTCGGCGCGCATCCGCTCGCTCCGTCGAGCGTGGATGGCGAACCGCTCGACAAGGTTGTGGCTCACGATCCGGTGGGTGTGGTTGGCCGCGGTTCCGTCGAGGCATTCGGTCCGCGGCTGCCTTTTCTGCTCAAAGTGATCGCCGCCGCACAGCCGCTGTCCCTGCAGGCTCATCCGTCACGCGATCAGGCCGAGGCCGGGTACGCCCGGGAGCAGGCGGTCGGCGTTCCCAGAGATGCACCGCACCGGACCTATCGCGACGGCTGGCCGAAGCCGGAGCTGTTGTGTGCGCTGGTGGAGACCGAGGCTCTCTGCGGATTCCGTGAACCGCGGGAGACGTACCAGATGTTCGAGCAGATTGGTGTGACAGGTGCTCTCGAACTCGTCGCTCCGTTGGCCGACGACGACGTACCGGCCGCAGAGCGATTGCTGGTGGTGTTCTCGCGGTTGGTCCGCCTGAAATCCGATGAACGGCCGGTGATCTTGGAGATGGCGCAGGCTGCAGAGGGGGCGAGGGGAACCGATGACCTGGCGTCTTTCGCGCGTACCGCCTGGGAACTGAATGCGTACTATCCGGGCGACCCCGGCGTACTGGCTGCTCTGCTGATGAACCGGATCACCCTGCAGCCCGGCGATGCGCTGTTCATGCCGCCTGGAAATCTGCACGCCTACCTGCGCGGAGGCGGGGTGGAGATCATGGCCAACTCCGACAATGTGATGCGGGGCGGCCTGACACCGAAGTACGTCAACGTCGACGAGCTGCTTTCGATCTTGGATTTCACGCCGGGTGTTCGGGGCTTGATCACGCCCATCGAGGAGTCGCCTGGGCTGTGGCGCTACCCGACTCCGGCTCCTGAGTTTGCACTTTGGCGTATCGAGCCTCGCGATGAGCCGGTACCCGTTCCTGCGGGAACCACCGGCCGCATCCTCCTCGTGGTTGACGGTGAACTCACGGCCATCTCGTCTACGGCGAAACTTGATCTGGCAAGCGGGCAATCTGCACTGCTGACTGCCGGCGAGGGTGTTGAGCTGATCGGTCGTGGGACCGCCTTCGTCGGTGGTCCCGGCATCATCTGACTGACGGCCAGCGGTCGTCAGTGCACTCGCAGCGTGCAGAGCCATAGGTTGGATACGCTGGCCCGGCACTCGCTGGCGTGGCGCAATCGGTAGCGCAGCTGTCTTGTAAACAGCAGGTTAGGGGTTCGAGTCCCCTCGCCAGCTCTCTGACCAGGGCAAACACCGCCTTACGCCATCGAGCCCGCCCCCGGCGGCCCCGCAGATTCCCCCACACTTTCGCCTGATGCCATCGGATCGACGCCCTCCAATGCAGCCGCCACGCGAGACTCCCGGCTCCGCCGGCCCAAGTACATATCCCGCGTCATCAACACCTGAGAGTGGCCTCAGCTGGCCGCGATCATGCGTGCCGTAGACCCGCCTCGTCCAACACTGTCGCCGTCGTCTTCCGACAAGCGTGGAAGGTCATCCACGCCTCGAAGCTGTGCCGCTCGCGAGCCTCGACCAGCCAGCGGGTCACCGTCCGAGGATCACGGAAGGTTCCGTCACCCTGCCAAAGACAGGCTGATCCGCGCCTACGCCGACCGCACGCCGCTTGTCCAGCAAGATCACGCACCACTCCGGAAGCTGCACGATCCGCTCGCCCCGGCTTCGTACGCTTCCGCACCATGCCCCCCGTGATCCTGATCAAGTTCGACGCCAGCCGCAGTACACCGAGGTCAAGATCAACGCCGCTCCACAACACTGCTAACGCATCCCGATCCGCAGACCAGTCGCCAGCAGAAACACCGACAGATCGAACAAGTCCTGCCGCAGTGCGACCTGATCACCCACTAAAGCCCGGAACCGTCGAGCACGCTCCTCCTCAGACAACGCTCGAGGCACACGCCCGGGGCCGCGCCGACAGCCGCCCAAGCTCCCGGGTCGGATTCGCCGCCACCACACGGATGCCGAAAGTTGTTGGATGGCGGCGACGCCGCGACCACCGTAAATCGAGTTTGACTCCCGCTCGAGTGAAGCATCAGCAGAGCCTGGCAGGGCTCATCGAGGTGGCGGGAACCGGTCGTCGTCCCTGTAGCCGTCCTGAACTGCCTACCTAGGCGCTCCCGAACGATGGAGCGGTGGGCTCCCCCGCCCGACCTTGCTAGCGCTCGCTCGTGAAACGCGTTGGTGGACGCGTTTAGGACGCCGGAGCGCAGGACGAGATCGATCTCCCTACTTCGGAGCGAGTTCGCCGAACCGGTAGGCGGCGGTGACTCCGCCGTCCATGAGGAAGTCGCTGCCCGTGATGAACCCGCCCTCGGGCCCCATCAGGAGCGCCCCCACGGTTCCGACCTCGTCCGGAGTTCCCGCGCGGCCCGCCGGGCACAGCTCGATCATGCGCCGGTAGCCCTCCCCGCGGGGCCCGGTCAGTTCGTCCTTGGCCAGCGGGGTGACGATGATGCCGGGACTGATCGTGTTGACTCGCGCGCCACGCGTGCCCCACCGCACCGCCTCGGCCATCACCCGCAGTGCATTTCCGCGTTTGGACAGCTGGTAGGCGTGCAGGGAGTCCCTCACCTGGTCCGGTTGAAGCATCGGCAGGGCGAGCAACTCGTCGGCGGGGGTCATCGCAAGAGCAACGTCCTGTTCGGCTGTCAGCGCGCCCAGCCGGTGCCCGGATTGCGAGGCGATCACGACGCCGGCACCACCTGGGGCGATGACATTGCCGAACTCCTCGAGCACCAAGGCGGTGCCGTACAGATCTACCGAGAGGATGGTTGCCGGCGATGCCTGGCTTGGTGAGACGCCTGCGGCGTGGATGACGCCGGTAACGTCCCCAAGCCCGGTGGCGGTTTGCACCAGCGCGTGCACCGACACGCGTGACGACACGTCGACGGTCGCGGTGCTCACCTCGAATCCTGCATTGCTCAATACCTCGGCTGCCGTGTCGGCGTTCTTCTGGCGCAAGTCAGCCAGCAGCACATGCTTGCCCGCGCTCACCCGTCGCGCGATCGCTTGGCCAATCGACCCGGGTCCGATGACGACAATGACGTTAGTCATGACGATGCCCTTTCCTGATCTGCCCACCCGAACACTCCTGTTGGGCTCCAAGTCCACACCACTCCTGGACTCATCGAAGGACCACGAGTCCGAACTCGCACACATCCAGATGCCCCCTGTCCGCCCTCTCCACAGACTGTTTATTCCTTGTCACCGCGGCCTGGGCGGCTCATCCTGACCTCGGCCGGCCATGACCGGGGGCCAGCGCCTCCAGGTCGGCACGGACCCGGTCCGGTTCGTCCTCCACCGGCATGTTGGCGGCGTCGTAGACGCCGTCGAGCGCCCCAGATGGGTCTGCCGTGAGGGCAGCGAAGAGACGGTCGAGGTCGTCTTGTGCTGGGCCTCGCTCGGCGACGAGCTCGAAGGTTTTGCCTGCCGCGGTGTCCGAGCTGAGGCTACTCACCAGCACCTGGGCGATCTGGGTGCGAGCTATGGCACCATCGCTGGGGTTACCGGCCTGCCGGGTGTCGCCCTGGAGCAAGACAAGCTGGTGCTGGTCGGGGTCGTTGTAATCGAACCAGCCCGGTCGCACGATCGTGAACGGTCGCCCGCTGGCGCGCACCAGGCGCTCGGACCGGCGTTTCCAATCGTGCGCTTGGGTCGAGCGGTTGTACGTGCCGGAGCGGTTGGTGACGCCGATACTAGTCATCAAGGCGATGCGTGCCGGGCGCGAGCCCAGTGCGGCCAGGATGTTGCGGACGCCGCCGTAGTCGACCTTCTCCGCTCCAACCTTGCCGGCCCCGTCAGAGCCGTGCGTGAACACGACGGCATCGACTCCGTCTATCGCGGCAATCAGTGTGTCGGGCCGGGTCACATCACCGACGACGACTTGCGCCTCTGTAGGAAGCCGCCGAGCCTTAGCGCGATCACGCACCAGGGCACGAGTGGTGTACCCCTGCCGGATCGCCTCGGCGACGACAAGGCGTCCGATGCTACCCGTTGCGCCGACGACCAGCACGGTCGTGGGTCGACTGGTCATGGCTGCTCCTGGTTGGTGCCAGCAATCACACTAGGGTGACCTCGTCGGTGGCCCGCAGCGCGTCGAGGGTGCGCGGATATCCGATGTAGGGCAGGAGCTGGCAACGATCGTGGCCGGCTGATCGAGGTCGTCACCCATGATCTGGCCCGGCGCGAGCCCAGGAAGTCACGGATATCGTTGCGCTTGTCCACACGCCGAACCTACGGCTCGTACGTGCGCCTAGGGAGGTTCTATCAGTACCTGGATCAGCAGGGTCTCCCTCCTCCCCCGCGGGCAGTGTTGACTTACCACAAGACCAAGCTGCCCACCGGGCGGCCCGCCTAGCCTGGGCCGCCAACGACTGACGATCATTGAGGACTTTGCCGATGCGAGGAACGATTCTGCACGCCCCTGGTGATGTGCGCTACGAGGAGCGGCCCGACCCGACGATTCTCGGGCCAACCGATGCAATCGTACGGACCGTCGCCGTCTGCGTCTGCGGGTCGGACCTGTGGCCCTACCGTGGCATCGATCAGGTCATCGAGCCCCGCGCCAACACCTGGCTCGCGAGTTCGGCGCCACCGAGATCGTGGCCGAGCGAGGCGACGCTGGCATCGCCCGCATCAAGGAGCTCACCGACGGGCTCGGTGCCGCGCCGTCCTCGAATGTGTCGGCACCGGCGAGTCGATGTTGCAGGCGCTCCGCTCGACCCGACCCGGCGGAATGGTCGGCACTCTCGGCGCCCCGCACGGCGTGGAGGTTCCGATCGAGGACCTGTTCTGGCCGAACCTCGGACTGCGCGGCGGCCCGCGCCGGTGCGGAGCTACCTGCCCGATTTGCTCGACCGGGTCTGGAGCCGGCAGATCGAGCCGGCAAGGTGTTCGACGTGGAGCTGCCGCTGGAACAGGTCGCCGACGCCTACCAGGCTATGGATGAGCGCCGCGCCATCAAAGCGCTGCTGTGGCCCTGAACCGACACCCCAAACCCACCCATTAGCGATAACCCACCGCAGGAGTACCAGACATGGAGAAGCGAACACTCGGCACGAACGGCTTGGAGGTCTCGGAAATCGGGTTGGGCTGTATGAGTATGACTGGTGGCTACAGCGACAAGCCGGATCGGCAGGAGATGATTGCGCTGATCCGCATGGCCGTGGATCGGGGCGTGACGTTCTTCGATACAGCGGAGATTTACGGGCCGTATGCGAACGAGGAGCTGGTCGGTGAGGCGCTGGCCCCGTACCGAGGCCAGGTGGTCATCGCCACCAAGTTCGGGTGGGATATCGATCCGACCGAGCGCAAGCCGCGAGGCGGAGTCACCAGCAACCCTGAGGTGGTTCGGACGGTGATCGACGGCTCACTGCAGCGGCTCGGCGTTGACGTTGTCGACCTTTACTACCAGCATCGGGTGGACCCGCAGGTGCCGATCGAGGATGTTGCCGGCGTCGTCAAAGAGCTCATCGAAGCTGGCAAGGTCAGACACTTCGGCATGTCCGAGGCGGCGGCCGGGACTATCCGCCGAGCACACGCCGTTCAGGCGGTGACGGCGGTGCAGAGTGAGTACTCGCTGTGGTGGCGCCGGCCGGAGGAAGAGGTGCTGGCCGCTTGCGAGGAGCTGGGGATCGGGTTCGTGCCGTTCAGCCCGCTCGGCAAAGGGTTTCTGACGGGCACCATCGACGCCTCGACAAGCTTCGATGCCAGCAACGACATCCGCGCCACGATCCCACGGTTCACACCCGAAGCGCGACAGCAAAACCAGGCCGTCGTCGACCTGTTGGCGAGCATCGCCTACCGCAAAGGTGCGACACCGGCTCAGATCGCCCTGGCCTGGCTGCTAGCTCAGAAGCCGTGGATCGTTCCCATCCCAGGCACCCGCAAGCTGCACCGACTGGAGGAGAATCTCGGTGCCGCCGACATCGAGCTGTCCCCCGGGGAACTCAGCGATCTCGACGAGGCGGCCTCAAGAATTCAGGTGCAGGGCGGCCGGTACAGCGATGCCGCCGAGCAGATGACGAACCTCTAGTCGCGGCGTCCCGCGACAGCTGCAGCGTCCGCACCCAGCCGGACGATGTCTTCGCGTGAGTCGGTACGCGCGTTGGCCGCAGCTGCGGCCGAGGAGGCCAGGTGGGTGGGGACCTAAACACTGACCTCTGGCTCATCAGGGATACCCCGCCGGGTACGCCCGCACGTCGCGACAATAGTCACGCGGTTGGTGGATCGCCAAGCACTTCCCGCGCGACAGGTGAGGCCGCCCGAGCCCGCGATCGGTCACTTCCAGCGGAATTCCGTAGCGTCCTCGTGCTTCTCGGTCTCGCGCATGGCGTCGAGTACGCCTATGTCGGTAGCAGAAATCTCGAAGTCGAGTATGGCGTTTTGCTTGATGTGCGGGGTCTTGGTCGCCTTTGGCAGCACTACGGCGCCCTTTTGCAGCAGGTAGCGGATGCACAGTTGTGGTGCGCTGACGCCGTAGCGGGCCGCGATGTCGCCGATCTCGGGATGGTTGACGATGAGGCCGTGCGCGAAGGGGGAGTAAGCCTCGACGACGATGTCGTGCTCGGCACACTTCTGAACGGTGTCGGCCGGGTCGAGTCCTATGAACCAGCGGATCTGGTTCACCATGGGCTTCGTCTCACACGCCGGCAACAGGCTGTCGAGGTCCTCGGGCCCGAAGTTCGACACGCCGATGGCCCTAACCCGACCGCTGGCCAGGAACTGCTCCATGGCTTTCCAGATCTGCCGGTTCTCCTCCCGGCAATCCTTGCCGACCTCGTCCCACGGCCACGGCGCGTGGATGAGGTAGAGGTCGAGGTAGTCGAGGCCGATCTCGCCCATTGTGGTCTCGAACTCCTCGTGCGCCTTGTCGTAGTCCTTCGCCTCGGCCGGCAACTTCGAGGTGACATAAATCTCCTCGCGCGGAATGCCGGAGTCGCGCACCGCCCGTCCGACCGACGCCTCGTTGTAGTAGGCGCGCGCCGTGTCGATGTGGCGGTAGCCGATCCGTAAGGCGTCAGCGACGGCGTTGTAGCACTCGTCGCCCTCCTTGAGCAGCCACGTGCCGAACCCGATCTTGGGAATCTGGTTTCCGTTGCTGAGGCTGTAGGTCTCGATCAGCACACCCATTGGTGCTCCTGCTCTTGCTAGGGAATCACTGGGCAGCCTAGACACAACGCGAGGGGACGTGGAAAGGGGTCGTGAGTGACTAACCGCGGATGATCGGCAGTACGCGGTCCAGGAACGGTTTTGCCGAACGGCTCTGTGGCTTCCATCGCGTGGGGCAACCGACAGCCTGCGACCGGGATTCCCTGGCTAAGGGAACTTGGATTCAGCGATTAGCGAGGCCTTCCCGGCTGGTTGTCCAGTTGGGCCAGCGCCTTCTCGATGATCGTTGCGAAGGCATCGACTTCCTCGGGGCTCAGTGCGTCGAAGACCAGGCGGCGAACGGTGTTGACATGACCCGGTGCTGCCTGTTCGATGGCTGCGCGGCCCTGCGGTGTGATCACCACGAAGGCACCGCGCCCGTCCTCGGCACATTCCACGCGCTGCACCAGGCGCCGCGACTCCATGCGAGTCACGTGGTGGGAGACTCGGCTGCGCTCCCACTGCAGGAGCCTGGCCAAATCGGTAACCCGCATCCGGCCCTCCGGGCTATCGGTGAGGTGGACCAGGACTTCGAAGTCCGGCATCGACAGGCCGGCATCGTCTTGTAGCTCTCGGTGCAGTGTGGCCGACAGCCGCGCGTTCAGCGCCAGCCATCGCCGCCATACGCGTTCCTGCTCCGCGGTCAGCCACCGGACATCAGAGCTCATATATCGATACTACGTCGGAATAGTTGACATGTCACCTAAGTTGTAGTCCAATATATATGACACGTCACTAATAAGGCGTGATCCCAAGACCCTTAGGAGCAACACATGACTACCAGCAGTACGATCTCTGCCACCTTGTCCGACCTCTCCGGTAACTACGTCATCGACCCTGCCCATACCCGCATCGGGTTCGTCGCTCGGCATGCGATGGTCACCAAGGTCCGCGGTGCGTTCAACGACTTCGAGGGCAGCGCGGTCGTCGACGGCACAGACTTCACCAAGTCGACCGGCCAGCTGACCATCCAGGCGGCCAGCATCGACACCCGCAACGAGCAGCGCGATGCCCACCTGCGCAGCAACGACTTCCTCGCCATGGAGGAGTACCCGCAGATCACCTTCGTCGCCACCAACGTTCGCCAGTCCGGCGCGACGAGGCTGGAGGTCACCGGTGAGCTGACCATTAGGGGCGTCACTAACTCAATCACGATCCCGTTCGAGTACGAGGGCGCGGCTACTGACCCCTTCGGCAACCTGCGGGTCGGGTTCGAGGGGTCCGCTGTCATCAACCGCAAGGACTACGGCATCACCTGGAACGCCGCGCTCGAGACCGGCGGCGTCCTGGTCAGCGACAAAATCACCCTCGAGTTCGAGGTCTCCGCGATCAAGACCGCCTGACCTTCACGACCGGACTGGCGTCGGGCCGATCGGCTACCTCCCGGTCGGCCCCGCCACACCCCCTGATTCATGAAATCGCAATGATCATCGTCAGTTTGGGACACTGCTGCCGGCAGCAGGTATTCATCATGATGGGCGGATTGGGCCGGCGCTTCGATGGTGGTTACGCCGGGTACACCGTCGTTCCGCGATCACAGGTCAATTGTTCTCATCTGATCTGTCCTGAGAGATCGTCGGCGTTGTCACTGAAACCCTGCAGACTGCATCCGGGACTATGACGCGGGGCGTTGACCTCAGGTCCGGTCAGATTAAGGACGCCCCACCCACGGGATATCAAAGCAAGATCTCATGAGGTGCCAACCATGACTCAGGCCGATTCGGCTGCCACGACACATAGCCTGGCCGAGTTGCCAGAGGGTTCCAGACTGCGCGCCGTCACCGTTGTCCCGGCCGACGTTGCCGCCCGCAGGGCGCTGCGTGTAGAGCTGACCGAGGCCGTCACCTTGGAGGGGAAGCCCGGCGTCGACTACGTGGACATGCCCACATTCGTGATCATTCCTGCCAGCTTCACCAACGGCACCATCGAGGTCAACATCTTGAGCCGTCTCAGCGGCAAGGGTCCCGCCGACGCCCGGGCCTTCGCTGGCATCGCCTACCGCGTCACTGCCGATGGTGACCGCTTTGAGGCGGTCTACCTGCGCCCCTGGAACAGACAGAAGACCAACCCGCCAAGCCCACGTGACCAGCGCGCCATCCAGTACTTCGCCTAACCCGACTGGAAGTTCGACCGGCTCCGCGAGCAGTACCCGAACGGGGACTACGAAGCGGGCGCGGACATCGGCCCCGACGAATGGATCACACTCGGGCTCGACATCGACGACACCCGGCTGACCGCGACCGTCAATGGAACCGAAACCGTGGCATGAGCGAAACCAAGGTGGCACCCGTCGCCGGCGCCGTCGGCCTGTTCGTCGACATTGGCAGCGAATCCTTCTTCTCCAACCTGAAGATCACGCCGCGCTGAGCGGCAGTGGAGGACTGGCCGGCAGACGGATGCGTAAGCAGTCCTCATGGCGACGATCATGCGGTAGAGATCTCGGGCGATGAAGCGCCCTCAGTCGGGCCATGATCATCTTCCCCGATCGCTTGAGCAGCGCGCACATCAGCATGCGCTCCGCGACGACCGCGTCAAAACCCCAGCCTCGGCTCCCGATCCCGTGGAAAGCGCTCCGCTGTCACGTGGGGAACGTCCTCGGCTCCTTGATGCTCATGCGCCCCTCGAACAGCTCGAAATGCATCGGGTTCTCGCCAAGCTGGGTCCGCCACCTGAGGGATGCAGTGGCAATCGCCATTGGCGCTGAGCTGTCGTCGCAGACGCTCGGTCCTCGTTTTGCGAGCTCGTGAGCCGACTTCAGCGCCTGTCGCAGTCAGACTCTCCGTGCCCGCCGAATCGAGCGGACCCCATGTTGATCTGATCGGGCCTTGATGCGTAGCTTGGCACCGACGTTGGGCAGTTCGACAAAGGTCTGCCCGGGCGCCATCTTGAGCGGACTGCCGTCCTTGAGGGTGAATTCGAACGGCTCTTGCACCTTCCCCTTGCGCCAGGTGCCGGTCACGTAGCGGCCGCGGTTGAAGTAGTAGAACTTGCCCCGGGTGTTGATGATGTCGTGCAGCGGCTCGTCATGGCCACTACCGCGGAAGATCTTGCCATAATGCTGCTTGGCCTTGATCACGAGCACATTGTCGGTCGACACTCGACGGCCATCGGTCAGCACGTGTGGACCCCATGGCATGCTGCGCAGATAGCGCTTCGTCTTCTTGTCGTAGTCGTAGCCCATGAAGTAGTTGTCGCCCTTGTAAGGGATCCTGATCGAGCGGCCGCGTTTGCCTTGCATGGCGCTGACCTCTCGGCGGGTCGAGGCGAAGGGGAAATAGTGCTGCGGCGGTCCCGAACGGAAGCGTTTGGTCTGCCGGGCGAGCGTCGCCGGATGGCAGATGACCGCTTTGTCGTAATAGTTGTCACCGTTCAGGGTGTATACCCGGGATCGATCAATGCCGTACGAGCCGGTACGGAGGGTGTTCATGTACGACAGCAGGCCTTCGAGGTGGGCGCGATAGTGCTCGACGTAGTTGACCACCCAGGGCGAAGCGCCGGTATTGCCGATCAGTGCGTGGATCGGACTGAGCATCGGGATGTCCACCGGCCGAATGGAACGCACTGGCGCGACGCTGTCTGCCATGCGGGAGTGGAAGACCGGAACGAGCCGAGTCCCGCTGTAGCCCGACACGTCCCTGTAGCCCTCGAGTTCAACAAAGACAATGTCAGCCTTGTCGATGCCGGTCTGCGGATGCTCGCGGCGATTGTCGGGCACCTTGACCGCAACCGCGGCGTGCCGCGCCTTGCGCTCGTTCTTCAGCAGCTTGCCGGTGAGCGGCCAGCGCGGCCGCATGTCGATCGAGGGTCCCGGGCCTGGGGTCGCACTGGGTATTGGGCTGGGACTGGGTGGTGTCGGGGGGACGCTCGGCTGAGTAGGGGGCTTCGAACAGGCGGCTAGCCCAACACCAACGACGCCCAACAGGACCGCGCGGCGGCTGATCTGCGCCATGTGAAGGTCCCCCCGTCCGCCACTGCGGCGTGCTGTGCGGGAAGGCAGCTTCATCGTAGGGGCGCACAGGGGTGGCGGACGGTGAATCTGGGAAGCCGACACGGCGCCCGGTGGTCCGGTCTCGCAAATTATGAGGACATGCGGGGCGCCCGCGTTGGGCAGCTGGCGCCGCTACCATGCGTACTCATTGCCTCCGTTGTGCGTCCCCGAGGAGAAGGAGTACGTCATGAGCGCGTACCAGCCGCCCACAGGACCGCCAGCTCAGGATCCAGGTCGGACGATGGGGATCGTCGGGCTGATCTTGGCGATTTTCTGCAGTCTGATCGGCTTGATTGTGAGCGCTATCGCCTACAACACGTCGAAGAAGGCCGGCTACCAGAACAACTTCGCGCTCGCGGGGATCATCATCGGCATCGTATCCCTGGTCCTCGGCGTGGTGATCAACTTCACCATTGGGTTCCCCTTCATGAATCGGAGCTAACCAGCCTCCGACTTGGCACCCGGGGGTTAGGCCTCTGGCTTGCCTACATAGGCGATCAGGGTCGGCGCGTCGGCTCCCACTTGCCTTGCTGCAGCACTGGTACGAAGGAGACAATCACCTTCAAGCGGAGGAGGGTGCTCCGCGTGTTCATGTTGCAGTCGCCGGCCTTTGAAAATGGCCAGGAGATGGCTCAGAAGTATGGAAAGAAGGCGCA
The DNA here is from genome assembly GCA_963759635.1 of uncultured Actinomycetota bacterium. Taxonomy (GTDB): domain Bacteria; phylum Actinomycetota; class Actinomycetes; order Propionibacteriales; family Propionibacteriaceae; genus Microlunatus. The sequence goes on along the minus strand of CAVXAP010000008.1, from coordinate 178,790 downwards.
GAACGTGTCGCCTCCATTGGGGTGGGACGGCGCGCCGGAGGGGACCGCGTCCTTCGCGCTCGCCTTCGTCGACATTCATCCGGTCGCCAGAGACTACGTGCATTGGCTGGTCGCCGACATCAGCCCGCATCTCGACTCGCTGCCAGAAGGGGCGGGGGGCGGCAGCAACTCAGGCTTTACCGAGGTCAAGCCGTACATCGGCCCGTTCCCGCCGTCTGGAACCCACGACTACGAATTCACGCTGTATGCCCTGAGGAGCGACAGGCTCGGCGTCCAGCCAGGCGCCACATTGCAGCAGTTCAGGCAGGCTGCAGAGCAGAATTCGCTCGCCACTGCCACGCTGGTCGGGAAGTTCACGAAGATCAGGTAAACGTCGACCTCAATGGCATCGGCACCGGCTCACGAACTCCACTTCTCGCCCGTGAGCCTCTCAAAGATCTCCACATAGCGAGCCCGGGTCTCCATCACTACCTCCGGCGGAACGGCCGGCCCAGGATACGTACGGTCCCAATCACCCAATGATGAGGACCAGTCCCGCAGATATTGCTTGTCGTACGACCACTGCGGCCGGCCTGGCTCGTACTCCGACACCTTCCAGAATCTCGACGAGTCGGGAGTCAGCACTTCGTCTGCCAAGATCAACTTCCCCGAGGCGTCCCATCCGAACTCGAACTTGGTGTCCGCGATGATCACCCCGCGCTCTCGTGCGATCTCGGCGCCTCGGGTGTAGACCGCCAGCGTCAGCCGCTCAAGATCATCTGCAGCAGCATCTCCGACCACGTCGCGTACCTCATCCATGGTCATGAATTCGTCATGCCCAACCTGGGCCTTGGTGGTGGGCGTGAAGATCGGTTCCGGCAGCCGGTCCGCCTCAACGAGACCGGGTGGGAGCCGGACACCCGAGATCGCGCCCGTCGCTCGATAGCTCTCGAGACCAAGCCCAGCGAGATAGCCGCGGGCAATGCACTCCACCGGCACCATGTCGAGTCGTCGGCAGCGAATCGCCCGACCTTTCCACTCAGGTGGGACATCCTCAGTGATCACGTGATTGGGTACCAGATCGGCCACTTGACCGAACCACCACAGGGACAACTGGGTCAGGATCGCACCCTTGTCAGGGATCGGAGTCGGCAACACCACGTCGTACACCGACACCCGATCCGAGGCGACCAGGACCAGGTCCTGCCCGTCGGCGTACACGTCGCGGACCTTGCCTTGGCGAATCAGCTGCACACGCAGGGTTCTAGCACACCATTCCCGAGCCGATCCCAGGCAGCGTGGTTTCTGTGTGAGCAACCTTGGTAAGGCGGGGCGGCACGCGCCTGATAAGCGCAGGATCTAACGTTTTCCATCTCGAGACGGTCCACGCGGACCTGACGGCGAAACGGTGCCATGTTTCCCACATCGAGGCGACTAACGCGTGCGCAACCGCGAAACAAGGGACCCGAAGATCCCGACTCCGGCGAGTCTGAGATGTTCGGGTCCCTGTTCGTGGAACTCGGTTACCGCATGGTGTCTCGTTCGTCACCCTTCGTGGCACCGCTTGCCGCACGCAACGCGTCAGCAACGTCGTCGCCTGAGTCCTTGACATTCTCACCAGCCTGCTTGAGGTCAGCCTTGGACTCCTGCATACGCCCTTCGGCCTCGAGATCGGGGTTGTCAGTCGCATCGCCCGCTGCTGCCTTGGCCTTACCGGCAAGCTCCTCGGCCTTGTCCTTTGCCTTGTCCGCGAAACCCATAAGAACCTCCCTGTTCTCATCGCGCCAATATCTGCCCCGGCAGGATCGTCCGGGTCACCTCAATCCCTTACCCATCTCGGGGAATGTGAACACGAATGCGCGCACCGATCATCTCTCCTTGAACGACCGTTGGCGGCTTTTCGGTCGCGTCGAGGCTGCTCGGATAGCGACAACGCCGCGTCGGTCGGAATTTTGACAACCACCCGGGAGCCGCCCGACACATCGAGAAGTTGTCACCGCCACGATCAAGAGGTTCGTGTCGCAGCGCGCCGAGGCGGCGGCAGTCACATTTCCGAACTGATCACGGTGACAGGGACTCGTTGGATGGTGTTGTTGGCGAATCCACCGCGACTCCACCGTTGGCTCAGCGGCTGAGTCCGGCCGCTGGCATCCGTTGCGCGGCAGGACAACACGTAGCTGCCGAGCTCGGACTGCCACGTCCAGGTCCAGCGTGCCCAGCCATGGACCGCCTGTGCTGGCTCAAGATCAGCAGGTTCCCAGGTATCCCCGCCATCGATGCTGACCTCAACCATGGTGACCGGCGCCCAGCCTGACCATGCTCGGCCCTCGATCGTCACCGGACCAGATTTCACAACACGTCTACGTGACATGAAGTCTGGGAAGCCGGGTGGCACAAGCAGGGCTCGCGGCTCGATCCGGGTCAGTGGAACGCCGGGTTCGTCAGGAGTGTCGCGCAATCGGTACGCCCGCATCTGAAACCCATCGAACGGCTCGGCGACGACGGTGATCCGCCGCAGCCACTTCACATGCGCCATGCCGTACCAGCCCGGAACGACCAGCCGGAGCGGAGCCCCATGCTGCGGCGGCAGCGGCGCGCCGTTCATCTCGTACGCCAGCAGGACCTCTTCGCGCATCGCTTCCGCGACCGGCAGCGCCCGTTGGTAGTCCTGCTCGAAGCCTCGCTCGATGCCATGGTCCGCGCCGGTGAAGACGACATCGACCGCCTCCTCAGCTACTCCCGCCTCCCGCAGCAGGCCCGACAGGGGCGTCCCGCCCCAGCGGGCGGTGCCGACGGCCTCGGTCAGCCACGGTTGACTTATCGGACGCGGGAGCAACCGTGCCCGGCCGTTCCCTGCACATTCGAGCGTCACCGCTGCTGAGACCTTGCGCCGGCCTCGGATAGCGTCAAGGTCCAGCGACAGCCGCGTCCCGACAAGACCGTCGATCACCAGCTCGAAGGTGGCCGGCTCGAGGGCCGGGATGTCGTAGTGGATCAGCAGATAGTGCAAGCCGGGCGGGGTGATGTCCCAATGCAAGGACTCCAACGGCATGCCGTGGTTGCGGGTGGCCAGCTGCAGTTCGTCGCGCGAGAGGCCCTCCTCGGGACGTGCAACTCGGGCAGGCGAACTGACGCTCTCAGGATCAATGGTCACGGTGGATCCTTTTCAGCACTCCCACTGTAAACCTGCGACTCCGAGCGGGGCGCTGCCTAAGCCCCGCGCAGCAACGCTCTGCCCTCGCGCCAGAAGGCCACCAAATCCTCAGTCGCGGAGAAGTCCTCGGCATCCCGTAGCGCACCGAACGGCGCGTTCCAGAAAGGACCGCCATCATGATCATGAGCGCTGACGTAAGCGTATGGCCTCGGATGAAAGGCGTCTCCTGGCGATGACCCGTACGAGCGATTGTCCAGCAGGATCGCGACGTCGAAGTGCTCCGGCCACAAAATCGGCTGCTGGCCCGGATCGAGCACACGCAACGCAGCATCGCTGAGCGCGTACCAGTCAACGATGATCCAAACCGCCGCCGGCTCAAGATCGACAACATCATCCGGCTGTGCGCCACTGCCGTCGCGATAGTCGATCGCTGGCGCTCCGAACTCGACACCAAGCCGGTCAGCAAGATCGCGGAACGACCCTGCCGCTGGCACCCTTCGCTCCCCCGCTACAAGCTCCAGCCCGTCCAGCCGCAGCTCGGGCCCTGCGGTCGTTCCGAACCCGCCAGGGGTCACCCGCAGCGCAATCTCCCTGGTCGCTTGATATTCGGGCCCGGCGAACAGACACTCTGCGATCCCATGCAGTTGGCGTCGGGTGGCAACCAAAGTGGCGGTTGTCGTTCCTGAACCGGCGTGATCCATGGGACTCCTTCAGGTAAGTGCTGGCAGATTGCCTGCCTCCACGCGGCAGGCTGCAGACCTGCCAGCAGTTTCCCAGCAAGGCACACCGGATGGCCCTCCGGGCCACCAACCCGTTCGCAGCTAGGCCCTCGCGGCAGCCTCGAGGTCGGCAATCACGATCTTCTTCATCTGGAACAGTGCCTGGGTGACGCGCTCTGCCTGCTGCGGATCGCTGCTCGACAGCAGCTCCTCGAGGCGGTTGGGCACAACCTGCCAAGAAACGCCGTACTTGTCTTTCAACCAGCCGCACATCGACTCCTCGCCGCCACCGTCGGTCAGCGTGGTCCAGTAACGATCCACCTCGGCCTGGTCGTCGCATAACACCTGGAAGGAGATGGACTCGTTGAAGGTGAACTCCGGGCCGCCGTTGAGCGCGACGAACCTACTTCCGTTCAACATGAAGTCGACGGTCATGGTTTGACCGGCCCGGTCCCCGGTGGGGTACGGCGTCACCTTAGCGATGCTTGAGTTCGGGAAGATCCCCGTGTAGAACCTCGCTGCCTCTTCACCTTGGGTGTCGAACCACAGACATGTGGTGAACGCGTCCATCTCCTTCTCCTTCGTCGCTTGAAGCTTTCGGACGATTACCCAGCATCGCCCCTGCCAAGGTTTGACTCGCCGCACGGTCCAGACTCATCGCAGATGCTGGCACTCGTGGCCCCGCATTAGGGTTGAGGAATGAAGATCACCTTCGTGCAGGGTGACATCACCGCACAAGACGTCGATGCCATTGTCAACGCAGCCAATCACTCGCTGCTGGGCGGCGGCGGGGTTGACGGAGCGATACATCGACGGGGCGGGCCGGAGATTCTCGCTGAGTGCCGGAAGCTCCGTGAGGACCGATATCCCGACGGGTTGCCGACCGGCCAGGCCGTGGCGACCACGGCTGGTCGACTCAAGGCGCGCTGGGTTATCCACGCCGTTGGGCCGACGTACGCCGAGTCCAAGGACAAGTCGCAGCTGCTCGCGGACTGCTTCCGGAATTCGCTGAGGATTGCCGACGACCTCGGCGCGGCCACAGTGGCGTTCCCTGCCATCTCGACCGGCGTCTATCGCTGGCCCGTCGATGATGCGGCTCGGATAGCGCTGGAAACAGTGCGGGCCAGCGACACCCGCGTAGATGAGGTGAGATTCGTGCTTTTCGACCAGCGAACGTACGACGCGTTCACAGCGCAGGCATCACCGACCGAGGGATAGCCCCGGGAACCGCCCTATTGCCTGCATCATGCAGCCGGAGGACCCTGGACTTGTGCGTACTCTGCTGAACATCATCTGGTTCGTCTTCAGTGGCTTCTGGCTCTGGCTCGCCTACATGCTCGCCGGGATCATCTGCTGCGTGTTGATCATCACCATCCCTTGGGGCATTGCGTCATTCCGTATGGCGAGCTATGCGGCGTGGCCCTTCGGCCGTGAGTTGGTTGACAAGCCAAGCGCCGGGATCTTCTCCTTCCTCGGCAATGTCATCTGGGTGATTGTCGCCGGCTGGTGGCTTGCACTGACGCACATTGCCACGGGAATCTTGCTGTGCCTCACGATCATCGGAATTCCGATGGCGATCGCGAACTTCAAGCTGATCGAGGTCTCCTTGATGCCGCTGGGCAAGCAGATCGTCCGCAAGCCCTCACGTTCGATCCAGGTACCGGTAGAGCGCCCAACCACTACCGGCGAACCTTCTCAAATGCCGTAATCGCCTGGTCAAGATCATCGCGGGAGTGTGCGGCGGACATCTGCGTTCGGATTCTGGCCTTGCCGCGCGGTACGACTGGGTACGAGAACGCCCGCACATAGATTCCCTCGGCCAGTAGCCGGTCCGCCATCGCAGCCGCCTCCACCGCGTCCCCGATCATGATCGGCACAATCGGATGATCAGATTCGGGGATCTCGAAGTGGCGCGCACCCATTTCCGAGCGGAAGTACGCCGTATTCTCACGTAGCCGCTGCAACAGTTCGCCGGATGTCTCGAGCAGATCCAATGTGGCAATTCCCGCAGCGGCAATGGAAGGTGCCAGGGAGTTGGAGAAGAGGTACGGCCGCGACCGCTGGCGCAGCATCTCGACGATCTCTTCGTGGGCGGCGGTGTAGCCGCCACTCGCACCGCCGAGTGCCTTCCCCAGTGTCCCCGTAACGATGTCGACCCGATCCTGGACGCCGAACAGCTCGGGCGTCCCGGCGCCGGTCGGGCCCATGAATCCTACGGCGTGGGAGTCGTCCACCATGACGAGCGCGCGATAGCGCTCGGCAAGCTCCACGATGGCGTCGAGGGGCGCGACATAGCCATCCATGGAGAACACCCCATCGGTCGCGATCAGCCGATGCCGAGCACCTTGCGACTCCCGCAGTTTCGCCTCGAGGTCGGCCATATCCCTGTTGGTGTAGCGCATGCGGGCGGCCTTGCACAGCCGTACGCCGTCGATGATGCTCGCATGATTCAGCTCGTCGGAGATGACGGCATCCTCAGGGCCGAGCAGCGTCTCAAACAGACCACCGTTCGCGTCGAAGCAAGAGCTGTACAAGATCGCGTCCTCAGTTCCGAGAAAATGCGCGATACGGCGTTCGAGCTCTTTGTGGATCTCGGCGGTGCCGCAGATGAAGCGTACCGAGGCCATGCCGAACCCCCAGCGATCAAGAGCCTGCTGCGCGGCGGCGATCATGGCTGGGTGATCAGCAAGGCCGAGATAGTTGTTCGCGCAGAAATTGATCAACGTCTGATCATCGACGGTGATCCGAGCGGACTGCGGCGTACGGATCACTGCCTCGGCTTTGAAGAGGCCTTCAGCCCGCAGTGCGGTAAGATCATCAGCGAGCTGATCCTTGAGAGTGCCGTACATGATCCCTCCTATTCTTCCCAGCTCATGATCACCTTTCCACCACGGCCCGAACGTGCTGCCGCGAAGGCCTGCTCGTACTCGGTGTAGTGGAAACGATCTGTGATCACTCCGGATATGTCGAGTCCGCTCTCCAAGAGCACCGACATCTCGTACCAGGTCTCAAACATCTCACGGCCATAGATGCCCTTTATGGTCAGCATCTTCAAGACAACGGCGGCGAAATCAACACTGATCTCTGCCGACGGGATGCCGAGCACAGCGATTCTGCCGCCGTGGGTCATCTGCGTGATCATGTCGCGCAGCGCCGCTGAGCTGCCGGACATTTCGAGCCCGACATCGAATCCCTCACGCATGTTGAGTTCGCGCTGCGCGTCGCCCACGCGGTCGCGGTCGATGTTGACTGCCCGGGTTACCCCGAGTGAGCGCGCCAAGGCCAGCCGCTCGTCGCTGTGATCGGTGATCACCACGTGCCGTGCTCCGGCGTGCTTGCTCACCATGGCCGCCATAATGCCGATTGGTCCGGCTCCGGTCACCAAGACATCCTCGCCAAGCATCGGAAACGCGAGCGCAGTGTGCACCGCATTGCCGAACGGGTCGAAGATCGCGGCGACCCCCGGATCGATCGGGTCGCGGTGCACCCACGCGTTGCCTGAGGGCAGCGCGACGTATTCGGCGAAGGCGCCGTCGAGGTGAACGCCGATGGCTCGAGTGTGAATGCAGAGATGGCGACGGCCAGCACGACAGTTGCGACATCGGCCGCAGACCAGATGACCCTCGCCGCTCACGAGATCTCCAACCGCCACGTCAGTCACACCGGATCCGATCTGGACGACCTCGCCGGAGAACTCATGACCCACAGTCACCGGAGCGTTAAGAGCCTTCTGCGCCCATTCGTCCCAAGACTCGATATGCAGGTCGGTCCCGCAAATGCCCGTCGCCTTGACCTTGACCAGCACATCGCCTGCCCCGACCGCTGGCACCGGCACCTCGATCAGCTCGAGCCCTGGCCCCGGTCGCGTCTTGACAAGGGCTTTCACTACCTGCCTCCCACATCCCCACACTGCCACAACGCGCGCAGCTGAGGTGGGCCCCACGACGTCTCCCCTACGGGTCACTCCAAGACTTGCTCACTGGACCTCTACTCGTGCTCAACGCTCCACTTCGCATTACTTTCTGGCATGTCGCGTTAGTCCTCAGCTCGCGATGTTCGTGCCGCCGATCTGCAGGAGGAGCTGGGAAACCCGACGCTGAAGAGTGTCGTGACGACACAGCAGGTTTCATTCCGACGAAGACGGCGGCGACCAACGAACATCGCAGCGAGCGGAGCTGGCAAGCAAACAACAGCGCCCCTGCGCGAGCGCAACCCGGAAAAAAATGGGTGAAGCTCCGGTCAAGTATGAGTTGACCGGAGCTTCGTAGCCACGTCTTGAGCCGAAGCTCAATGTGTGGCGTAGATCAGTTATATGCCTGCTGGGGACCCTTGGCAAGAGGCTGGGTCGTCTTTTTTCCGTCATCGGCGTGTCACGCGGAATTAACCGCGTGTCGGAATGATTGAAGAGCAGGTAAGGGTCCCGGGGCGTGTCGCTGCAGGGTTCAACGAGGCCCAGGCAGGAGACTGAGAGTGCCCTTCCAGGGCCCTGCCGGGTATGAGCCGGCAGGGCTCATACGTTCCCACCGCTGAGGCAGACTGGAACGGTGCCGGTCAGTATTTTCGATTTGTTCAGCATCGGCATCGGACCATCGAGTTCCCACACGGTTGGCCCGATGCGTGCGGCGGGCCGTTTCGTCGCCGAGTTGCACAGTGAAGGTCTTCTCGCCCGTACGACGCGGGCTCGTTCAGAGCTGTTCGGCTCGCTCGGCGCGACCGGCCACGGTCACGGCAGCTACAACGCTGTGCTTTGGGGTTTGGAGGGTGAGGACCCAGAAACCGTCGACATCGACAGTGGCCCCCTGCGTGCCGATGAGATCAGACGAACCGGCCAGTTGCGGCTCAACGGCACGCATACGGTCAAGTTCGATCCTGAGGACGATCTGATCCTGTATCGACGCCGTTCGCTGCCCTTTCACCCCAACGGCATGACCTTCACCGCGTACTGCGACGGCAAAGTGCTGTGCGAGCGGACCTACTACTCCATCGGCGGCGGGTTCGTTCTGGATGATGACGAATCGGGACATCCCCGGCTGCTGCCAGACCCGACGCCAGTGCCATATCCGTTCCGCACGGGCACTGAGCTGTTGGACTTCTGCCGCGACCAGAACCTCAGCATCAGCCAAGTGATGCTCGCGAATGAATGCGTACGGCGGCCCGAGGCCGAGGTCCGTGCAGGCCTACTCAAGATCTGGTCGGTCATGCAGGCGTGCATCCAGCGCGGATGTTCCACACCCGGAGTGCTTCCCGGTGGTCTGAAGGTACGGCGCCGCGCAGCAGAGCTGTATCAGCGGCTCATCGATGATTCCGACCTAAGCCAGAACGATCCGCTGGCCGCTATGGACTGGGTGACGCTGTGGGCGCTGGCGGTCAACGAGGAGAATGCCTCCGGCGGGCGCGTCGTGACGGCGCCGACCAATGGAGCCGCGGGCATCATCCCGGCTGTCCTGCACTACGCGGTCACATTTGTGCCCGGCACCGACGACGACGCCATCGTCAACTTCCTCCTCGTTGCTGGTGCCCTCGGCGCCATCTATCAGCAGACCGCGTCGATCTCCGGCGCAGAAGTCGGTTGCCAGGGGGAGGTCGGCACGGCGTGCTCGATGGCGGCAGGTGCGCTAGCTGAGATTTTCGCCGGTACACCGGAGCAAGTCGAGAACGCCGCCGAGATCGGCATGGAGCACAATCTGGGCCTGACCTGCGATCCCGTCGGAGGGCTGGTGCAGATTCCCTGCATTGAAAGAAATGCTGTCGGGTCGGTACAGGCGATCAGCGCTGCACGGCTCGCACTGCACGGAGACGGCCGGCACACCGTCAGCCTCGACAAGGTGATCAAGACCATGATGCAGACGGGCGCTGACATGAAGGTCAAATACAAGGAGACTGCGCGCGGCGGCCTTGCGGTGAACATCGTCGAGTGCTGACGATCGATCGCCTTTTGGCCGCTATCGCGGCGCGCGTACGTGGGTCGTCACAGCCAATACCCAGGAGAGCGCTGCTGCGCTAGTGTTCTGACCAGCGCCGGGGTCCCTGCCCCGGGCAACGAATTTCCACTACGGATCGTCGGGCACGTACCTGCCCGTGGAAAGGAAGTGTGGCGTGGCCACTGTTTCGTTCAAGGACGCGACTCGCGTCTACCCGGGTGCAGACCACCCCTCCGTCGACAAACTCAATCTGGAGATCGGCGACGGTGAATTCATGGTCCTAGTCGGACCATCCGGTTGCGGCAAATCGACCTCACTCCGGATGCTCGCGGGCCTGGAGGAGATCAACCAGGGAGCGATCTGGATCGGTGAACGCGACGTCACCGACCTCCCGCCCAAGGACCGCGACATCGCGATGGTCTTCCAGAATTACGCCCTGTACCCCCACATGACCGTGGGCGACAACATGGGCTTTGCTCTGAAAATGGCTGGTGTTTCCAAGTCGGAGCGTCAGCAGCGCGTGCAGGAGGCCGCCCACCTGCTGGGTTTGGAGGACTTCCTCAACCGCAAGCCGAAGGCGCTCTCCGGCGGCCAGCGGCAGCGCGTCGCTATGGGTCGTGCCATCGTGCGTTCACCGCAGGTGTTCTTGATGGACGAGCCGCTGTCCAACCTCGACGCGAAGCTCCGCGTCTCCACCCGCACCCAGATTGCGGCGCTGCAGACCCGCCTTGGCGTTACCACTGTCTATGTGACGCACGACCAGGTCGAGGCCATGACCATGGGCGACCGCGTAGCGGTGATGAAGGACGGCATCCTGCAGCAATGCGACAGCCCGCTGCAGTTGTACGACGCGCCACGCAACCTGTTCGTCGCCGGCTTTATCGGCTCGCCCGCCATGAACCTGATCGAGGGCAACGTACAGTCGGACGGCGTGCACTTGGGTGACTACACCGTTCCGGTGCCTCGCGAGACCCTCGCGAAGGCACCAGACGAGAAGAACCTCGTGCTGGGAATCCGCCCGGAAAATTTCGAGCTGAACGAGAACCCCGAGACTGGCGAGGGCATCCCGATCGATGTCGGCGTCGTGGAGGAGCTGGGCGCCGATGCGTTCATCTACGGCACTTTGTCGGGTATCCCAGAGGATGAGTTGATCACCGCTCAGCAGATCGTCGCCCGGATCCACGGGGGCCGGCTGCCGCCGCACCGAGGCGAGAGCGTTCGGTTGCTGATCGATCCGACACACGTGCACGTGTTCTCCAAGGTGAGCGGCGACCGCATCTCTCCTGCAACGGAAAGCGTCTTCACCGACTGATCAGAACTGCCCGGCCTCCCGCAAATTGTGCGGGAGGCCGGCTGCTTGTTAGAGCTTCGCTAATCCCCTCCGCACGGCGGCACGAGTCCACTGATGACAGGATTGGACCATGCCCAGGTTCCTCGCGGCACAGCCTGATACCAGGCTGATCACCCTTCCCTGGGACACCCCGCTTGCCGATTGGCCCGAGGAGAACCTGGTCGCTCTCCCCCGCGGCATTTCCCGCCACGTCGTACGTTTCGTTCGCGTTGGCGATGAGGTGTACGCGTTGAAGGAGGTGATGGAGCACCTCGCAGTGCATGAGTACGAGCTATTGCGAGACCTCGCACGGCTGGACACCCCGTCAGTGGAAACCGTAGGCGTGGTCACTGCACGAGTCGACAAAGAAGGTGGCGCGCTCGACCCGGTGCTTATCACCCGGCATCTGCAGTTCTCGCTGCCGTATCGGTCACTGTTCAACCGCGGCGTACGGCAGGACACCGTCAACCGGCTGGTCGACGCCATGGTGGTGTTGTTGGCCCGGCTGCATCTGATCGGGTTTCTGTGGGGTGACGTGTCGCTGTCCAACACGTTGTTCCGGCGGGACGCAGGAGCGTTCGCGGCCTACCTGGTGGACGCTGAGACCAGTGAGCTCCACGACAGGCTGACCGACGGTCAGCGCGAACATGACCTGACCATCGCGCGGACCAATCTGTACGGCGAGTTCAGCGACCTGGAGGCTGGTGGTCTGTTGGACGTGGCGTTGGATCCGCTGGTGCTCGTGGAGACCATCGAGAGCCGGTATCGGGAGCTGTGGGGCGAGCTGACGGGTGTCGAGGAGTTCAACGCCGGTGAGATGCATCGCATCGAGAGTCGGGTACGGCGGCTGAACGCCCTTGGCTTTGACGTCGCGGAGGTGGACATCACCACCGACTTCGCCGGCTCGACCGTACGAATCCAGCCGAAGGTGGTCGATGCCGGTCACCACTCGCGCAGGCTGATCCGGCTGACTGGGATGGACACGGAAGAGAATCAGGCCCGGCGGCTGCTGAACGACCTCGACTACTACCGCGCTTTCACCGACCAGCAGGGTGCTGACGAGGCAATCGTGGCGCACGAGTGGCTGACGGATCGGTTCGAGGCGATCGTGAAGTCGGTGCCGATGGATCTGCGAGCGAAGCTGGAGCCCGCCGAGCTTTATCACGAGGTACTGGAGCATCGCTGGTTCCTCGGCGAACGGGCGAGGGCTGAGATCTCGATGGAGGATGCGGCGCAGTCATACGTGAACACCGTCTTGCGCGAGCTGCCCGATGAGGAGGTCGCGGTCTCCGGGATGGAGTCCATGGGACCGCTGGTCAACCCTTATGACCCTTCACAAGGCTTTGCCGACGAGGAGGAAGAGAAGCCCTACGACCCGTGGGAAGACGGGGCGTCCGAGTCCGAGACGGAGGAGCCCGCTGCCGCGTATCTGGATATTTCTGCGTTACGCGCCAAGGCGAAGAAGTAGGTCGGCTCAATGACGGACTCTGATCGGTTGTCGCGGAGGGTTGCTGAAGAGTTTTTCGCCGCCTGGGAGCGCTGGGATCTGGACACCATCGGCTCCCTGGTTGCCGACAACGCTGTCGATGAGCGGCCGCAATCCGGAGAGCGCTTCGTTGGCCGTAGCAACATCATGGCGATGTACACAGAGGTGCCAGGGCCACCGCGCATTCGCTGGCGAAGTGTTGTGGGCGGCGCTTCTGCCTGGGTCGCTGAAGGGATCGTCGACTACGGCGAGGGGCCGGTCAACATCGTCGGCATTGTTGAGCTGGCGAATGCAGAGGTAGGCAGGGCGCGCTTCTACTTCGCCGATCCATTCGACCCGCCAGCCGAACGAGCTCGGTGGTCGGACGCCCGATCCACAGGAACCCTCTGAGCGTGGTCACGTGCACTGCCGATCGAGGTCCGAAAGCGCCTCGTATCGATCTAAATCGATCGGGGGCCGCCCAGACCGGGCTGAATCGCCTTCCTGCCTGAATCGTCGACGTCCTGCGGCAGGAGAAGTAAATTTCTGAAGGGCTTTGCGCGATTAAGTACTCGATAGGAGTCGCCGGCACCTTAGTCAAGGCCTGGCTACCGATCATGGCCGAAAGCGCTCTGGCAGCGCATGACAGCCCAGCTCCTGGTGTGACTCAGCAGCGATCACGCATCGCTCAGCGCGGCGGCATGCGTAGTGCTCCGTCAAGGCGAATGACTTCTCCGTTGAGCAGCGGATTCTCGATGATCGAAAAGACGAGCATCGCGTACTCCTCAGGCCGGCCAAGTCGCGCCGGATGTGGCACCAGGGCCTCCAAGATCGACTTAGTGTCCCCTGGTAGGCCGGCCATCATGGGAGTCTCCATCACACCGGGCGCGATGGTCATGACCCGAATCGCCCTCTCTGCAAGGTCTCTGGCCGCGGGCAGCGTCAGAGCCGCGACACCACCCTTGCTTGCTGCGTACGCCGCCTGACCGATCTGACCTTCGAAGGCCGCGACGCTGGCGGTCATGATCACCAATCCACGATCGCCATCGATCGGCTCGTTGTCGATCATGGCCGCGGCCGCCAACCGCAGCACGTTGAAGGTGCCGACCAGATTGATGTCGATCACCGTTCTGAAGGCTTCCAGCGGCAGCACCCCGCGCTTGCCGATCAGGCGGCCCGGGGTCCCCACACCGGCGCAGTTGACCGCGACCCGGAGAGTGCCCAGCTCAGTCGCAGCCGCAACGGCCGCCTGCACCTGATCTTCATCGCGTACGTCCGCCGGAGCGAAGCGTACGCGCTCTCCCAGTGCGGACGCCATCTCGGACCCGGCCGAGATGGGCAGGTCGACGATCAGTGCCGACGCTCCTTCAGCGACGACTGCCCGTACGGTTGCCGCCCCGAGCCCCGACGCACCCCCCGTCACCAGCACGACATCGCGCTCGCCCAACCTCATTGCGCCACTCCCCGTCCTCCGACTCCCGTCCGACTTGTCAGCGTCTGAGCGGGTTATAGCCGTGAGACACTGACAAGTCGGAGGTTACTTCAGTGGTTACTTGAGGAGTTGGCGGCCGATGACCAGCCGTTGAATCTGATTGGTGCCCTCGAAGATCTGCGTCACCTTGGCCTCGCGCATGTAACGTTCGGCCGGGTAGTCGCGGGTGTAGCCGTAGCCTCCCAGCACCTGGACAGCGTCGGTTGTCACCTTCATGGCCGCATCGGAGGCAATCAGCTTCGCGACTGCGGCATCGCGACTGAACCGCCGGCCGGCGTCCCGCTTGCGAGCCGCCATCAGGTACGTCGCGCGGGCAGAGTCAACCGCCGCCGCCATGTCCGCAAGCAGGAAGCGTAGCCCCTGAAACTCCGCAATCGGACGCCCGAACTGCTCGCGTTTGGTCGCGTAGTCCGCCGCCAGGTCCAGGGCGGCCTGAGCCAGCCCGGTCGCGCACGCCGCAATCCCGAGCCGACCCGAATCCAACGACGACAGAGCAATCCGGGCACCCTGGCCTTCGTCACCGATGCGTTGGCCGTCTCCGATCGGGACGGCATCGAAGTACAGCGCGGTCGTCGGAGAGGCGTTCAGGCCCATCTTGTGTTCAGGGCTCCCGAAGGTGAGTCCATGCGCATGACCAGGCACATAGAAGCAGCTCACACCCTCGCGGGGGTCGTCGCCAGTCCGCGCGAACGTGGTGTAGAAGTCCGCGTACGAACCATGGGTCGTCCACGACTTCGCGCCGTTGAGCTCGTAGCCATGATCAGCGCGCTTCGCCCGAGTCGTCATGCCCGAGATGTCGGATCCGGCCTGCGCCTCCGACAACGCGTACGCGCCCAACATCTTTCCGCCGATCATCTCCGGCAGGTAGGTCGCCCGCTGCTCGGGGGTTCCGAACGCGGACATGGCGTACGACGCCATCACATGCACCGACACGCCGACGCCGACTGTCATCCACGCCGCCGCGACTTCCTCGAGGGCCTGCAGATAGACCTCGTACGGCTGCGCGGCACCGCCGTATTCCTCCGGGTACGGGAGACCCAACAGCCCAACCTCACCCAGCATGGCAAAGGCATCGCGTGGGAACCGCTCAGCAGCCTCATCCGCAGCGGCTCTCGGCGCCAGTTCGGCCTGGGCGATCTCACGCACCAAGGCCACAAGCTCCGCACCCTCGTCGGTTGGCAACAAGCGATCGACGGACATCTCGCTCCTTGACTTACTGTCAACTCGCAGATCGGTACTGAGAACAGTACGTTAGTACCACTATGGTAGCCACTTTGTTCGAGCGGAGGCTGACCAGCCGCCAGGCGCACTTGCGAGACGCGCTCGTTGATCTCGTTCTGTCGCAGGGATTCAGCCACCTCACGATGGACCAGTTCGCCGCACAGCTGAACTGCTCGAAGCGCAGTCTCTATGCGCTTGCCTCGAGCAAGGAACAGCTCGCCGTACTGGCGGTTCGGCACTTCTTCAAGCGAGCGACCGACCAGGTCGAGGCCGCGATCGCTCACACCCGGGCTCCTGCCAAACGCGTCACGCACTATCTCGAGGCCGTAGCCGAGGCGCTCCGCCCTGCCAGCCGTGCCTTCCGGGACGACATCACGAACTTCCACCCGGCCACGGAGATCTACGAGCAGAACACACTGGCGGCGGCGCGGCGGGTCCGCGAACTGATCGACGAGGGCACCCGAGCGGGCGCGTTCCGACGCGTCCCGGCCGCGTTCGTCGGTGAAGTGGTGACAGCCACCATGCGGCGCATCACGAGCGGCGAGATCGCAGCGGCTACCGGACTGAGCGACGCGGAGGCGTACTCGGAGCTCGCCAAGCTGGTGGTCGCGGCTATCCGCCGATGACACGCCGCTCGCTACACCCGCGAAACCGAATATCCTGCCCAGATGGACGACGACTTGCACGCGCTCGGTGAGGACCTCATTACGACCGCTGCGCGCGTGGTGCGCTGGGTTCCCAAAGAGAATGGCTTCGGCATCAGCCTTGCCGCGGCCCGACTGTTGGCTCGGCTGCAGGACGACGGTCCAACGAGGATCAGCGAGCTCGCCCTTGCGGAGAAGTGTTCTCAGCCAACGATCACCAACCATGTCAAGCGCCTCGAGGCCGCCCATCTGGTTGACCGTACCGCCGATCCCCGCGACGCCCGAGCGTGGATGATCAAGCTGACCAAGAAAGGCAACCAGCAGCTGTCGTTGATGCGCGCTTCGATCGGGACCAGTCTGGAGCCCTACCTTGCGACCATGTCCAAACGCGACCTCAAGGCGCTGCGCGACGGCGTCGAGGCGATGCAGCGCCTGATGGCGGCGGAGAAAGCGACCCAGCACTCGTGACACAGCATGCCGAACCGGGCGCGAGGACCGACGCGTTCCGGCTCTACGACACCGCCACGCAATCGGTACGCCCCTTCGAGCCGGTCGTGCCTGGGCAAGTGTCGATCTACCACTGTGGACTCACGGTCCAGTCGGGTCCTCACCTGGGCCATATCCGCAAGGAAGTGGTCTTCGATGTGCTCCGACGCTGGCTGACGTGGTCCGGGTACGAGGTGACCGTGATCGCCAACATCACCGACATCGACGACAAGATCTTGATCAAGTCAGCCGAGGCAGGTGTGCCGTGGTTCGCCCACGCCTACCGCTTTGAGCGGGAACTGCACGACGCGTACGCGGCCCTGGGCTGCCTGCCACCCACCTACGAGCCGCGGGCCACCGGCCACATCCCTGAGATGATCGAAATGATCAAGGTTCTGATCGAGCGCGATCATGCGTACCCGGCACCCGATTCCTCCGGCGATGTCTACTTCGATGTGAAGTCCTGGCCCGCGTACGGCTCACTGTCCCACCAGAGGATCGACGACATGGAGCCTGCTGCCGATTCCGATCCCCGCGGAAAAAGGGACCCCCGAGACTTCGCCCTCTGGAAGGGCCACAAGGACAACGAGCCGGAGACGGCCAGCTGGCCGACGCCGTGGGGGCGAGGCCGGCCGGGTTGGCATCTGGAGTGCTCGGCCATGGCCGGCAAGTATCTGGGCGACGAGTTCGACATCCATGGGGGCGGCCTTGATCTTCGTTTTCCCCATCATGAGAACGAGTTGGCCCAGTCCCGGGCAGCGGGCCAGCGCTTCGCGCGGTACTGGATGCACAACGCACTCGTGACCACTGCCGGGGAAAAGATGAGCAAGTCGCTGGACAACAGCGCACTCGTCTCGGAAGTGATCAAGAGATTCCCGGCACGTGCCGTACGGCTGTACCTGACTCAGCCGCACTACCGCTCGCCGATCGAGTACTCCGATGCTGCGATTGCGGAGTCGGTGGCCGCGCTGGGACGCATCGACAACTTCGTTGATCGAGCCAGCGAGCGGGTGGACAGCAGGCCGCCCGAGGAGGTGCCCCAGGAGTTCATCACCGCGATGAACGATGACCTTGGCACTCCGGCAGCGGTAGCTGTGTTGCACAATGCGGTGCGGGAAGGCAACCAAGCGCTCGAGGCCGGTGATCATGATCAGATCGCGAGCCGCCTTGGCGCGGTGAACGGCATGCTGATGATCTTGGGACTGAACTCTGACAGCGAGGTCTGGCAACCGCGCGATGATCACCAGTTGACTGCAGTGGTCGACGGTCTGATCAGCGAGCTGCTGAAACAGCGGGCGGCGGCTCGGGACCGTAAGGACTTCGCCTCAGCCGACGCGATCCGAAGCTCGCTCACCGCCCTGGGCGTGGAGGTTTCCGACACTCCCGTGGGCACACGCTGGTCCCTTCACGCCGACTTGTCAGAATCCAGCGACGCCATAGCACGACTGGATTCTGTCAAGTCGGCGAAAGAGGTGGGGTAGGCGGTCATGCCGGGCAACAGCCAGCGCAAGGGTGCGGTACGGCGTCGGGGAAGAGGCAATACGGCCGGCTCGGGTGGTCGGGTGCGGCGAAGCCTGGAGGGAAAGGGCCCAACCCCCAAGGCAGAGGATCGGCCTTATCACGTCGCCCACCGTGCGAAGAAGGCAGCACCCCGTCGTGAGCCCTCCCGTTCATCGGCATCGAAGACCGGCCGCCCGGGATCCGGGCCAGAGTGGGTCGTGGGGCGCAATGCCGTGCTGGAGTCGATGACGGCTGCGATGCCGATTCGCGCCGCATACGTGGCCGAGGGTGCCGAACGCGACGACCGGCTCCGCGACATCTTCAAGCTGGCGGCGGACCGCGGCGCCGCGCTGCTCGAGGTCACTCGCGCCGAGCTGGACCGGCTCACCGGCGGTGCGGTGCATCAGGGCATCGCTGTGCAACTGCCGGCCTTTGACTATGCCCACCCAGACGACCTGCTGGCGGCCGCCCTCGAGTCCGATCGCGAGCCACTCATCGTGGCACTTGACTCCATCACCGACCCGCGCAATCTCGGGGCGATCGTCCGGTCCGCCGCCGGGTTCGGCGCCCACGGCGTACTCATCCCGGAACGCCGGTCCGCCGGCATGACTGCAGCCGCCTGGAAGACCTCGGCCGGCGCTGCGGCTCGCATCCCGATCGCGCGAGCCACCAACCTCAACCGCAGCCTGCGCGACGTATGCCGAGGCGGGGCTGAGCCTGGTCGGACTGGACGGCCGCGCCAACACGAGAATTTCCGATGTGCCTGATCTATCGGGACCGGTGGTGCTGGTGGTCGGGAGTGAGGGAGGGGGCTTGTCACGACTCGTACGCGAGGCATGCGACGTTCTGGCCGCGATCCCGATGAGCAGCAACGTCGAATCCCTCAACGCCGGGGTAGCGGCCGGAATCGCGCTCTATGAAATCTCGCGACAGCGCGGCGGAGGGCTCGACTAGTCTAGGCGGCGCCCGGTTCACACCTCAGGAGCTCCCGTGACAGACATCCTTTCTCCCGCCACTCCAACCGGAGCCTCGGGCATCGACTATGCGGCCACCGCCTCGCAGGCTTACCGCGCAGCACTCTCGGTCATCGAGACAGTCGAGCCGCGCATTGCAGGTGCCATCCGCTCCGAGCTCACCGACCAGCGTGCTTCACTGAAACTCATCGCATCCGAGAACTATGCCTCGCCTGCAGTACTGCTGACCATGGGCAGCTGGCTGTCCGACAAGTACGCCGAGGGCACCATCGGACACCGCTTCTACGCCGGCTGCCAGAACATCGACACGGTGGAGGCGGTCGCCGCCGAGCACGCTCGCGAGCTCTTCGGCGCAGAGTATGCGTACGCCCAGCCGCACTCCGGCATCGACGCCAACCTGGTTGCATTCTGGGCCATTCTCGCCAACCGCATCGAGCTGCCCGAGCTCGCCGCGCAGGGCGTAAAGAGTGTCAACGACCTGAGCGAGGAGAAGTGGGAGGAGCTGCGACACAGGTTCGGCGACCAGCGCGCGCTCGGCATGTCGCTGGACGCCGGCGGTCACCTCACCCACGGGTTCAGGCCGAACATCTCCGGCAAGATGTTCCATCAGCGCTCTTATGGCACTGACCCCGAGACCCAGCTGCTGGACTACAACGCCCTAAGGGCGGCGGCGCGAGAGTTCAAGCCGTTGATCCTGATCGCCGGCTACTCTGCCTATCCGCGGCGGATCAACTTCGCGACGATGCGGGAGATCGCCGACGAGGTCGGCGCGACGCTGATGGTCGACATGGCGCACTTCGCAGGCCTGGTTGCGGGGAAGGTCTTCACCGGAGATGAAGATCCGGTCCCACACGCGCATCTGGTGACAACGACGACACACAAGTCACTGCGCGGGCCGCGCGGTGGTCTGGTGATGGCCACCAGGGAGTATGCGGACTCAGTCGACCGTGGCTGCCCGCTGGTCCTGGGTGGGCCGCTCGGCCACGTGATGGCGGCTAAGGCTGTGGCACTCGCCGAGGCCCGGACCCAGGAGTTCCGGGCGTACGCGCAGGCGGTCGCCGACAATGCCAAGACCCTGGCAGATGGTCTGTTGCGACGCGGCGCGAAGCTGGTCACCGGCGGCACCGACAACCACCTGGTGCTGATCGACGTGACAACCTTCGGGCTGACCGGCCGACAGGCGGAGTCCGCACTATTGGACGCGAGCATCGTCACCAACCGGAATGCGGTGCCAGCCGACCCCAACGGCGCCTGGTACACCTCCGGCGTACGTATCGGTACGCCGGCGCTCACGACTCGTGGATTCGGTCCGGATGAGTTCGACACAGTGGCTGAGCTGATTGTGAACGTGCTGAACAGCACAACCCCCGCGATTGCCTCAAGCGGCCAGCCGGGCAAGGCTAAGTATGTGCTCGCCGAAGGCGTTGCCGAAGGCACCAAGGCCGCGTCAGCCGAACTGCTGGACGCCCACCCGCTCTACCCAGGGCTCGTCCTATAGACACTTCCGCAGAAGGACCCAGGCATGGAGCCGACGACCGTTACGACGATCTGCATGATTCTGTTTGCCATCGGCGTCACGAGTTGGGCCCTTTACTGTTGGTTCAGCGATTGGCAGCCGGTCGTGCGCCGGTACCTGAGTCCAGAAGAGAGACTGGAAGCCGATATCCAAGCAGCGGTACGGCGGATGCGGCAGGCCATTGAGGACTACGAGCGGGGCGACCGACACCTCTGATCCGACCAGCACGTTTGCAATCGGGGCGCGCTTCGACAGGCCGCAACTCACCCCTTGCGTTCTTGTGCCGGGCACGCGCTCCTTTCGGTTCACATACGCTCGATGTATGCATCGTGTCGTTGTCGCCACTGTCCTCGCCGTTGCCGCACTGCTGGGACTCACCTCCTGTAGCCAGTCGACCGTCAACGCAGCTGACATCTACAAGATTGGTTGTCCCGCCGTCGACGCGGCCGCCAAGAGCGGCTCCATGGCAAACAAGGTGACAGTGGCCGGACTCAAGAAGCTCAGCCAGTCGGGCAAGCTCGACCCTGAGCCACAGCGGTGGGTGGACGCGACTATCAGCCTGTTGGAGTCTGACAACCCTAAGGATGCTCCATCTGACGTCAAGAAGCTGATCATTGACGGTTGCGCGAAGAACGGCTACCCGCTGCAGAACTTGACGTAATCACACAATCAGCGGGAAAACAGGCTCCCGGAAACCGTGGTCACGAAGTTCCTGATCGAATCCGGCAGGTCGCGCAAGTGCCAGTTCTCGGGTCCGTGATACCAGGAGAGGTCAGCCGAATCGGGGTGCTCGTCGGCGTCACTGGCGACCATGGCGTCCAGCCAGCGGTCACTACCGCCGAGCACAATCGCGTACGGCAGCACCTCGGAGATCTCCCGCAACTCGCCGCCCGGCGGCATTTGGTTGGTCGGGTGACTCAGCAGATCCGAGCGCAACGCGCCCAAGCCGCCAAGTAGGGCAGTCCCCTTGTCCGTCCGCGCCGGCATCTCTTGCGCAACGAAAACCAAGCCGAGCGACAACACGATCAGCGCCAAGCCCACTAACCCGAAAGTGGTGAACGCTGCGAGCACACCCGTCAGGACCACCGAAATGATCAGTGCAGCCAGCGCCAGCTGGGTCCAGCGATTTCTGGTGTCATCGGGTCGGCGCTCGAACCAGCCATTGCTGACCATCTCGTCGTAAAGCGCGTTTTGAACCCCACCGATCGACTCCTGCACCTTGCCGGCCAGCCCCGAGACCCGCACGCTCGAGCCTGGCGCAGCGATGCCGTCCAGCAGCTGGTGCTCGAACGGTAGCAAGCCGTCTTCCCCATCCACCCGCCTGATCTCCCAGTCCGTCCGGGCAAACTCGCTTTCCCGAGGCAGCTCGTTGATCACCAGATGCCCCCGTACAGCCAGGTCGATGAGGGTAGCGGTGACGTCAATCGGATCGACACGTTCGTCGGCTACGGTGCCGACGTGACCGGGCCGGACATCGCCGACAACCCGGAATTCAGACTGCCCGGCACCGGTTGGCACGAATTCGCCTGCCTTGCTGATCTGACCGCCTGGGCTGCTGTCGACACCGGCCCGCCGATGAAGCCCGTACAACGCGACACCGCCCAGCGCCAGCAGACCCAACGCCAACACCAGCTGCAGCGGCTCAGCGGAGAAGGCGCGTCCAACGGTCCACCGGTAGTCGATCACCTCATTGGTCGCAACCCCTCCAGGAGGAAACCCGATGTCAATTGCGACGACCTCACCCTCGCCACGCGGACCATCCCGGAAGGTGGGGATCTGGGCGCTCTCGGTGCCGGCCGCGGCAAAGTTGCAGGGGACCGTGGAGTTCGGGCTACCAGCCGTGCACTTGATGTAGCTGAACTGGGTCGGGATCTGCACCGTTGCGGTGAACTGGGTCACGGATGTGCTGAGCCCCTGAAGCATCCGCCAGCGCAACGCCGTACCGCTGTCGATGGTGACCACCGCGCCGGTCACGGTGTACATCATGACGACCTCAGTGGAGCCGCTGGTGGGCACCGTCACCGTGGTGAAGCGGTCCTCGGTCTTGATCGTCGGCTGAACCGGAGTGCCCTTGACCGTGGCAGTGATGTCGGAGAGCTTCTGCACATATTGACGGTCCCCGACGAGGTCCTCACGGGTCTCGAAACGCTGCGAGAGCTCAGCGGGCACCGCTCCGGTCAACGTGATCGTCTGCTTGACCTTCAGGGTGCCGTCCTTGGCCAGATTGCCCTCGGCGATGAACGTCGACGCGGTGCCTTCGGCATGCGCCGTCAAGACCAGCGGCCCGGCGAGCAGACCACAGGTCAGGACGCAGAACGCGACCATCGCCCCGATCCGATGGAGCGTCCTTGGGAAGTTGGCGAGCACGAGGTACAGCCTCCCACTAGTCGTGCCGAGGTGAGGCTCAAGCCTGAAACAGCTCCACCGAGCGTCAGTCGGCGTCCGCTGGTGAGCAGCAAGAGGGCGGCGAGCGTAGCGAGCGCCAGCCCAGCGGGCTGTGTGGAGGAGCGATGAGGAGAAGCTGCCCCCGCGACGCTGGAATACGCGGCTATCGTTGCGCGTGTGAGCCAGCAGCAGCGGGGCGGCCCCAAGTACGCACCACCCCGAGGCGGTCCACAAGCAGCTCCACCGTCGTATGGCCAGTACAGCTCACCCCGTGGGTGGCAGGCGCCGACCGGCGTGCCGGCTGGTGGGGGCCACTACCAGGGATACTCCCCTCCCGGCTTCGGTCGGCAGTCTTTCGGCGGCGGCGTGCCACAGTACGGACCGACACTGCCCATGCCTGCGCCGCGCAGGAGGAATCCGCTGCGGTTCTTGTTGCTGGTGATCATCATCTTGGGGTTGGCAACCATCGTCGGAGTGGCGATCAGCGGCCTAAGCACAGGCTCAGGCTCAAGCTCATCGACTGTGGCCTACCAGAATGAGGACTACCAGGTCCCGCCTCCTGATAGCAATCCGCCGCCTATCCCAATACCCCAGACGTACGAGCAAGCCGAGCAATGGATCACGAACAATCGGCTCTACAACCAAATGGTCCCGGTGCCGGTGCGCTGTAACTCCCAGCCCATCAACGTGACGACCGCAAGCGACGCCCAACTGAAGTCCCATTTCGAGGGCTTGATGGAGTGCTTGGTACGAGTCTGGGAGCCACCGGTTACCAACGCCAAATTCACCATCGTGCGCCCGACGGTCACCATCTACGGCAGAGAGCTCACGACGAAATGCGGCAAGACCGGAGTGAACGCCTTCTACTGCACGGCCGATCAGCAGGTGTACTACAGCAACCTGCTACCACAGGCCTTGCCTCGCACCGTACGGAACAACAAGTGGACCGCCGATATCGTGATGGCGCACGAGTTCGGTCATGCGTTGCAGGGCCGAACCGGCATTTTGGTTTCTGGGCACGCGCTGGGCCAAGAGTCTGGGGACGAGGGGATCGCGCTGCGGTACATGCGCCGGCTCGAAACGCAGGCGGACTGTTTCTCCGGCATGTTCGTGCATTCGGTATCACTCTCGCTTGGGGCACAAGAGCAAGACGTCGATGGGATCTTGGTCATCTACGACGCCATTGGCGACGACAATCTCACCGGCAAGCCTGATGTCGTCGGAAATCACGGGCTCGGCCGATCACGCGAATATTGGGGAAACATCGGCTTGGCCAACAGCGAAGTCGGGAAATGCAACACGTTCGTCGTTCCAGCCAGGTTCGTGCGATAGCTGCATACGCCATCAGCCTGTCGAAGAGCGCGGCCCCGGAGCGGGGTCCTCAGGCCAGAAGCGCAGTGGCGATCGCCGCGATGCCTTCACCGCGGCCAGTCAGCCCAAGGCCGTCTGTGGTGGTCGCTGAAAGGCTGACAGGAGCGCCGACGGCCTCGCTCATGACCAGCTCCGCCTCAGCACGGCGCGGTCCGAGCTTGGGACGGTCACCGATCAACTGGACCGCAATGTTGGCAATGTCAAAGCCAGCCGCTCGTACGCGGGCAGCAGTTTCGGCAAGAAAGGCTGCACCTGGCGCTTCGGACCACGCCGGATCAGTTGTTCCGTAGTTGCTGCCCAGATCGCCGAGCCCGGCCGCGCTCAACAACGCATCGCAGGCTGCATGGGCGACGACGTCACCATCTGAGTGACCGTCGGGACCTACCTCGTCGTCGAACAGCAGACATGCAACGTTCATCGGCCGTCCTGGTGCCAGCCGATGAACGTCGATGCCGATTCCGGTGCGACGAGGGGGTGTCTGCGAAGTCAGGAAGCGAGGACCTCATCGAGCAGGACTTCGGCCTTGTCCTCCTCGACGCGCTCAGCAAGAGCCAGCTCGGAGACCAGAATCTGCCGAGCCTTGGCAAGCATGCGCTTCTCGCCGGCGGACAGCCCACGCTCACGCTCGCGGCGCCAGAGGTCGCGAACAACCTCGGCAACCTTCAGCACATTGCCGGAATGGAGCTTCTCGAGATTGGCTTTGTACCTGCGAGACCAGTTGGTCGGCTCCTCGGTGTGGGGTGCCCGAAGGACACCGAAAACCCTCTCCAAACCGTCAGCGTCTACAACATCACGGACCCCAACAAGATCCAGGTTGCATGCAGGTACGCGGACGACGAGATCACTCTGACCAACAATCCTCAATACGAGATAGAGCTTGTCTTCACCCTTGATCTGCCGGGTTTCGATGTCCTCGATGACAGCGGCCCCATGATTTGGGTAGACCACCGTTTCGCCGACTGTAAAGGTCATATTGTTTGGTACCCCTTTCGCGCAAGCAAGTTTAGCACGGCGGTGACCCCGCCCTGGCAGCGTTTGCGCTAGCCAGAAGGCAGTATTGGGATGGTGTTGGGCTTGACAAACCGTGCCGCATTGTGCCTTCGATGTGTGCTGGGTCACTAGTGCCGGCGCCAGGAATCCCGTGCATAGGTCCGTCGTCCAGGCGGATGCACCGCAAAGCCGACGAGGGAGGGATACCGGCTCATATGTCGACCGAGGAGAACTCAGCGAGGCGCCGCCTGCGCCGCGGAGACATGTGCTGGATTCCTGGCGCAGGACACTCGTGTCCAACGTCCCTTCGGCGGTACCTGCACGAACGGCGAAGGTGTCGATAGGCTGCATCGCAAGTGTCCCGTCGCCAGGCAGGAGTCGGTCATCGTGTCTTGGAGCCCGAGTCGAGCAAATCGAGCAGGCCGCATCAGGTTCCGCGCCGGCGCGGGGGGCCTGGCACTGCGGGGTGGTGCGAGCTTGCTGCTCGTCATCGCTCTGCTGCTGGTGTCAGGAGCATGCGGACAGGACGTACAGACGAATCGTCCCTACACACCTGCTGAGGGCGTCAACTTCGACGTAGGCGACCCGGCGGTGCCCAACAAGGTGGTACACGTCCGCAACCTGGCTATCATCAGCTTTGCACCTGGCGAAGGCATCCTGTCAGGCTCAATCGTGACCGGTGACCGCGATGCCTTGACGGCTGTGAGCGGCACACCGCTCAAGGTGGACGGAACCGAGGGCGCGCCGTTCACGGCAACGATCCCCAACACGGTCTCGGTCGCAAATGGCGCCTTGGTTGTCCTCACAGATCAGTCGCCGATCATGTTGAAGAGTCCAGATCTGGCACCTGGGCTGGACGCGAGTGTGACGCTGGCGTTCCAGAACGCCGGCGAGGAGACCTTGCGAGTGCCGGTGGTCGACGGCAACGAGGGTCCGTACGTGTCGCTCAAGCCGACGCCAACGCCCAGCACCTGAGCTGG
The DNA here is from genome assembly GCA_963759635.1 of uncultured Actinomycetota bacterium. Taxonomy (GTDB): domain Bacteria; phylum Actinomycetota; class Actinomycetes; order Propionibacteriales; family Propionibacteriaceae; genus Microlunatus. Next base: position 152,663 of record CAVXAP010000008.1, on the reverse strand, counting down.
GCGAGCTCAGCCCTCGAACTTGTAGCCAAGGCCTCTGACGGTGATCAAGTATCGCGGGCTGGCCGGATCAGGTTCGAGCTTGGTCCGGAGCCGCTTGATGTGGACGTCCAGGGTCTTGGTGTCACCGACGTAATCTGCGCCCCAGATGCGGTCGATCAACTGCCCGCGGGTCATCACCCGGCCGGCGTTGCGAAGCAGCATCTCCAACAGCTCGAACTCCTTGAGCGCGAGCGTGATCCGCTCACCATTGACCGATACTTCGTGCCGTTCTACATCCATTCGAACCCCAGCAGCCTCAATGACATCGGGCACCAGCTCGGTGTCCTGGCCGCGGCGGAGCACGGCACGGATTCGCGCCACCAGTTCCCGATGGCTGAACGGCTTGGTGACGTAGTCGTCGGCGCCCAGCTCGAGGCCAACGACCTTGTCGACCTCGCTGTCGCGCGCGGTGAGCATGATGACCGGCACGGCGCCGCGGAGTCGCAGCTGACGGCACACCTCTGTGCCGGACAGACCCGGCATCATCAGGTCGAGCAGCACGATGTCAGCGCCATGTCGATCGAATTCGGCGATACCCGTTGCACCATCCTGTGCTTCGATCACCTCGAAGCCCTCCTTGGAGAGCATGTAGGACAGGGCATCGCGGTACGACTCCTCGTCCTCGACCACAAGCACCCTGGTCACTGGTTGATCTCCTGACGCTCGGGCGTCGGCTGATCGGGTTGGCGATCTGTGGATGTGGCGTGCTCCGACAAGGCTGGCGCGGCGTCATGCAGGTGTGCGGGAATCTTGAGGGTGAAGGTTGATCCGTGACCCACTTGGCTCCAGACGGATACGTCGCCGCCGTGGATGGCGGCGATGTGCTTCACAATCGCAAGGCCCAGCCCGGTGCCGCCGTTGGCCCGGCTGCGCGCGTAGTCGACTCGATAGAAACGTTCGAAGATCCGGTCGAGCTCGGCCGCCGGAATGCCGATTCCGTTGTCGGAGACTGTGATCTCGACATAGTCGTCGTCGCTTCTGGCCTGCACGTGGGCCGCAACGACGACGCGTGCATCGGGGTCGGAATAGACCATCGCGTTCTCAACTAAATTGCCGACAGCGACGGCAAGCTGCCGCGCGCTGCCCAGCACCCGGGTTCCTGCAACCCCTGCAACGGTGAGCGTGATCCGTTTTCGTTCCGCATCCATCCGCCGCCGGTCGACGGCGTCGCTCAGCACCTCATCGATGTCGACGACCTCTGGATGAAGCAGCGGGTTGTCGGCTTGGAGCCTCGACAGCTCAATGATCTGACTAACAAGATCCGCTAGCCGCGCCGATTCAATGCCCATCCGACTGGCGAACTTGCGAACGGCGGCGGGATCGTCGGCTGCATCCTCGACCGCTTCGGCCAGCAGCGAAATCGCGCCGATCGGAGTCTTGAGTTCGTGGCTGATGTTGGCGACGAAGTCACGGCGCGTTTCCTCGATCCGCCGAGCCGCCGTTTGGTCATTGGCCAGGATGAGAATCAGGCTCTCATCAAGAGGTGCGACTCGAGCGGTGAGGTACGTCGAGGCGACTCGTACACCGCGGTTGATTTGAAGGTCAACGATGTGACCATCGCCTTCGCGCCGAACGCTACGGACCAATTGGAGCAGCTCGGGCACCGCAATTCGGCTGCCCCGTACGAGGCCGAGGGTTCTCGCGGTCGCAGTCGCCTCGAGCACTTCGTCGTGCGGGCCGACCACGACGCCCGACGAGGGCAGCACCGATAGCACCTCTGCCACACCCACCGGAACTACCGGCTCGGCGACATCAAAGGTCGGACTTGGCTCTTCTCGTCGTGTCCGAAGGATGGCCCACGTAAGGAGCACACCGATTCCCAGGCCGACAACAAGCGCCACGATAGCGACCCAAATCGGGTTCACACGACGATAGTAGGGGTCGAGCGGGCACTCTCCGACCGGCTCGACAGGGTGTACGCCTGGCTGGATCAAGCGTTTGGCTTATGTTCACGATTCGTTAACCACCCGCACGATTCGGTGTACGGGTGCCGCCTATGGTTATTGGTGCTGTAAGCGCGAAGACAGATGGGATTGACTTATGCGGGACTCCTACCGGGAACAGTTGGACGACGTCCTCGCGGACCTCGTGCACATGGCCCAAGTCGTCTCATCGGCTGTTCGCTCGGCGACGACGGCACTGCTGGAAGCAGACATCCACCTGGCTGAGCAAGTGATCAGCGAGGATGAGCTCATCGACGCCAAGCAGACCGAGATCGAAGGGCGCGCATTCTCACTACTCGCTCGCCAGGCCCCGGTCGCAGGTGAGCTACGGACCATTGTTGCCACGCTACGAATGGTCACCGAGTTGGAGCGAATGGGGGACCTCGCCGCCCACATCGCCAAGATCGCGAGGCTCCGTTATCCCGAGACCGCTGTACCGGAGACGCTGCGTCCCAACTTCGTCAGAATGGGCGATGTTGCGGAGAAGATGGTGATCACAGCCGGGCAGACCTTGAACGACCGCAACATCCAAAGCGCGCAAGAGTTACGAGCCCGCGACGAGGAGATGGACGAGCTGCGGCGTACGCAGTTCCGGGTAATGCTCAGCGACGACTGGGCGTACGGCGTGGAGGCGGCGGTCGACGTAGCGCTGCTCGGCCGCTACTACGAACGCATCGCCGACCATGCGGCATCGATGGGCCGCCGGATCATCTACGTCGTGACTGGCCAACTTCCCGAGGACGAGACCTGGCCGCAGCCGTAGCTGCCGGACGCTGGGAGCGGGCGTTTCCCACCAAACCAGCAGAACCATCGGGCACGGGCAGTCTCAAGCAACCGTTTTCCCACCCAACTGGCTTAAACGATCAGGCATCGGAAGCGAAGTAGCGTATCCATTCAGTCTTGAAGCGGCGGCGGATGCCAACCGCACCACGATCGATGAGGGCCTCGCGTACCCGGTTGAGCACCGCCTCCGACGCGTCATGAAGATCATCCGAGGTGACCACGATCAATCGCCACCCCTGACGATCCAGCTCCTCGCGCCTGGACAAGTCTCGACGCCACTGACCGCTGGTCTCAGCATGCTGGCGACCGTCGTACTCGATGATCAACTTCAGACCGGGATAGCTCGGATCGAAGCGCATGCGCCAGCTGCCGTCCGGATTTCGGATGATCAAATGCACGGTCGGCTCTGGCAGCCCAGCGAGGGGGAACTGTGGCCCAAGGATCTCGCGAAGCCGGATACCGGCCGCTCGTGCCTGGGCACGACTGAAGGGACGTCGGACGTCGAGCGCGCGGAGCTCGCGAGCGGTCACTGCCATAGCAAGATCTTGGTGCGACTCCACCCTGAGCCCTGAAAAATCTTGGCTGGCTGTGGATAACCCCAGCAACCAATCAAGCGAGCGTCTCCGCTGATTTGGTGGGAAACGTACGCCCAGGAGCGCATTCGAGCGAACTTTGGCCTTTTGGCGTGAAACGCACGCGTCCAGCCGTCGAGAGATCCCCAGGGGAGAAACTCAGGCCGCCTACTTCTTGCCCTGCATCTTGACGGCTTCAATCGCGGCGGCGGCGGCCTCGGGATCCAGGTAGCGGCCGACTCCGACGGGCTTCAAGTCGTCGTCCAGCTCGTAGACCAGCGGGATGCCGGTTGGAATGTTGAGGCCCACCACCGCCTCGTCGCTCAGCTGGTCCAAATGTTTGACGATTGCCCGGAGTGAGTTGCCGTGAGCGGCGATCAGCGTGACCTTCTCCGCCAACAGGTCGGGCACGATCTGGTCGTACCAGTACGGCAGCGCACGGATCAGCACGTCCTTGAGGCATTCGGTTCGCGGCCGTGCCTCGCTTGGCAGGCCGGCGTATTTCGGATCATCGAAGTTCGCGTACTGGTCGTCGTTGTCAATCGGCGGCGGAGGAATGTCGTACGAGCGCCGCCACAACATGAACTGTTCTTCACCGAACTCGGCGAGCGTGGCGGCCTTGTCCTTACCCTGCAGTGCACCGTAATGGCGCTCGTTGAGCCGCCAAGAACGCTTCGTCTCGATCCACAGCCGGTCTGCAACGTCCAGCGAAATCTGCGCGGTCCGGATTGCCCTGCGGAGCACCGAGGTGTGCACGACATCAGGCAGCAAGTCGTTCTCAACGAGCAACTCACCGCCACGGCTCGCCTCACCCTCCCCCTTGGCGTTGAGATCGACATCGACCCAGCCCGTAAACAGGTTCTTGGCGTTCCACTCGCTCTCGCCATGGCGCAAAAGGATCAAGGTACCTGTCATGACACCACTCGCATTCGGGGCCGGCGGTCGCTGAGCTCCCACGTCGTTCTCATGGCAGCGAGCCTAGTGGCCAACCGCCTGTGCTGGCTGCAAGCAGGTCAGCTTTTCGGACGCTCGCCCGGGTCCAGATGAGTGAAGGCTTCCAGGTTGGCCGTCGACTCTCCCCGCGAGCGCCGCCAGGCCCACTCCTGCCGGATGCTTTCGGCGAAACCCAGCTCCAGGATCACGTTGAAGCTGTCGTCGGCCGCCTCGGCGACTGCACCGAGGAGCCGATCGACCGCGGCTCGGGTGATCAGCTCAACCGGCACGCTGGCCGTCAGATAGATGTCACCAAGTGTGTCCACTGCAAAGCAGATGCCGTGAAGTTTGAGGTTGCGCTCCAACAGCCAGCGATAGACGCCGGCATGGTTCTCATCAGGGTTGCGGGCGACAAAAGCCCGCATGTTGATGCCGTGCTTGCCCACCTGGAGGGCGCATTCGGTGACCAGCTTGCGCGTGCCGGGCAGGCTCACGGAAAACAATCCCGGCGCCGATTCGGCCCACTCGAGGTCAAGCTCCGACAGCTCGGCGCGTATCTGGATGATCGCGTGGTCGCGGCCGTCGTTCACGTCTGTTGCACGAACCAGCGCACCTGGTAGCCGTCCAGGGTCAGCGGCCCATCGGTCAGCGGTGTCTCGTCGGTGAGCGCATCCCAAGCCCAGTTGCCCACAGGGATCACCCAACGTGGCAGCTTCTGCGACTCCGTCGTCATGTTGTAGACGCCGACCATCGTCTGGGTCTGGTACGGACGCTGAAACACCAGGACCGCTGGGTTCACCGGATCGAGGATCTCACTCTCGACCGAGGCATCCAGACTGGGCAGCGACGACCGCACCGCGATGAGATGCCGCAGGCCATGCCACACCCGATACTCCACGGTGCCCTCGATATGCCGATTGTTCACGAAGTCCCACGGCATCGGCGGCCGATGAACCCAGCGGTTGTCGTCGGCATGGTCTGGGTCATCGACGAAGTCGTAGTAGTTCCGTAGCGCAAGCTCGTCGCCCATGTAGATCAGTGGCAGGCCGCCGAACCCCAGGATCAGGCTGTGGGCCAGCAGATAACGACGCACCGCCAAATCGAGGTGGATGTCGTCACCGTTGTCGAGCGCTGACTCGATGCCAGCCAGCGACGCTGCTGTTCCGCTGATCCGCCGGTCGCCGGTCGCGAGATTCTCCTGGAACACCAAGCCGCGGGCATCGCTCATCGGATAGGCGCCCGCGTAGTAGTCGGCGAGGAAGCGCCGATGCTCGAACCCGTTCAGTCCGACCGATGCCGCGTCGCCGTCATCGATCGCCCATCCGATGTCGTCGTGGCAGCGCAAGTAGGTGCCCCACACAGTGGTCGGCGGCTTTGCCGGGAACCGGTTCATAGCGGCGCAGAAGAGCCTGGTGTCCTTTGCAGCCAGCGCAGACCAGATCTGCACCATCAAGGAGTTCTGGTACGCCATATCGCTGACCTTGCCGGCGTGCTTACCCACCCCAAGATACGGTGCGAGGTCTGATGGGCCGACGATCGCCTCGGCCTTGAAGATCAACGCGGGAGCTGCTATCCGTGCCACGGTACGCAATGCCTGCGTGATGGCGTGTACCTCAGGCTGGTTTTGGCAGTTGGTCCCCATCCTTTTGAAGATGAAGGCAATCGCGTCGAGGCGCAGGCACTCCACGCCCAGATTGGCGAGCCACAAGATCAAATCCGCGAACTCGTAGAAGACATCGGGATTGTGCCAGTTGAGGTCCCATTGCCAGGTGTTGAAGGTCGTCCAGATCCAGGAGGCCGACTCCTCGTCGTAGCTGAAGTTGCCCGGCGCGAAGTCCGGAAACACCTCTGGCAACGTCCGCTCGTAAGCGTCCGGTAGCTCTCGGTCGGCGAACATGTGGAAGTACCGCCGGTAAAACGGGTCTCCGGCTCGCGCGTTCACCGCCCACTGATGCTCGGCCGCCACATGATTCAAGACAAGATCGAGCGTCAATGAGATTCCGCGGGAGCGCAGCACCGTGGCCAGCTCCCGCAGATCGTCAATGGTGCCGAGGTCAGGGCGTACGGCCCGATAGTCCGTGACCGCGTAGCCGCCGTCACTTTGCCCCGGCCGCGGTTTGAGAAGCGGCATCAGGTGCAGATAGCTGACCCCAAGCTCGGCAAGATAATCCACTCGATCGGCGACACCCTTCAGGTCGCCGGCGAAAAGGTCCGCATAGGTCGCGTAGCCCAACATCCGTGGATGCTGAAACCACTGCGGGTCCGCGTGCCGTCGCAGGTCCAACAACCGCAGGTCCGCGGGCCGCTGCTGAAAGTTCTGCGCTGCAATCTCCACCACGCGGTAGGCCATCTCCGGCGCATGGTCCGGGTAGGCCCCCGTCAGACCAGTCAAGAGGTCGGCCCAATAGCGCTGCAGGCGTGTCGCAAAGACAACTTGATCATGAGGCGGCTCGCCCTCGAGCAGCGGCGCCACGTCCGGAGTACTCATCGCTCGCAGGCTATTGGAGCAAACCTCAGCTTGTCAGCAATTTGCCAACAGGCGCCGCTGGATACTTCCGATCCCAAGTCGCCGGGTTAGGAGAACTTGTTGGAATCAATCAGATTGGGATCGGGCTCGGAAGCTTCGCGTAGCTCCTTGCGCCCCACCTTGATCCGCTTCCGGAACTCGTCCATGAAAACCTCACGGAGCTCATCGTTGTCGACGACGGTGCCCGCCGTCCCCAGTTTGCCCTTCACCACCCGCTGACAAAGCGTCAGCCAGGCCTGGCCCATGGCGTAGGTGAAGGTCGAGGCGACCCCGGCTCCGATGACGCCACCGACGACCGTTCCGGCCCCAGGGACCAGCTTGATCAGGCTGGTGAAAGTCGCCCGTCCGAGCTGTGTCGCCGCCGTGGTGGAAGCTATAGCCATCAGCGCGGCGCGATCGAACTTGATCTTGTAGATCTGGGCGATCCGGGCCATCAGGCTAAGTTGGATCGGCACCAGCAAGGCGGCAGATGAGAACGGGATCGGGGTGGCGGCAGCAGCGGCGGCGCTAGCAACGGCAGCAGTTATGTACTTGTTCGCTTCCTGCGCCTTCCGCGCCTGGTCGATTTCTTGCGCCGAGATGAGAGCTCCATGTACACCCTCGGGCGCAACGCGAAAGGTGGCATCGAGAAGTTCCTTGAGCCCATAGGCCGGCTGGCCGGCGAACTCGTCCGCCTTGGCGTAGGTCAAGAACGGTCGTCCGGTAACGATCGGCAGCTGTTTGGCGATGATCTGCTCGGCCAGCAGCACCGCATCGGGATGGAAATAGCCGCCGCGCATGGGCACTTGGGTCAGCACCACGATCACCGGGAGGCCCATCTCATCGAGGCGACGGATGAAATCGGCTTCGGCCTCCTCGAAGCGCCGGTCCATGCCGCGAAGGCAGTACCAGGCAACGTGGATCTGCTCCGACAGCGGGAGCTGCCGCATGTGGGTCATGGCCTTGTCGAGCTCGGACAGGATCTGTTTGTTGTCCTTGCCCACCTCGAGGCCTTGGGTGTCAACGATGCCCAGGTGTCCGACCTTGTCGAGATAGAGGTGGCTGCCTCGGGTGACCGGCTCGCCAATACCGGTACGCGCGACCTCCTCGCCGAAGATCGCATTGATCAAGGTGGACTTACCGACGCCGGTCTTTCCGAAGATCGCTAGGTTGAACCGCCCAATGGCTGCGTTCTGCTTTTCGAACTCGGTTCGGAACGAATCTCGGAACCAGTCTGTGCTGCCCGCCATAGGGCAAGGGTACGGGGAACAAAAGCCGGGTTGTCTCTCCGGAAGCACATACGGCGCCCATCAGAGTCCGCGGCATCGACGGAATCCGGAGGAAGTATGCAGCCAAAATTCCGTCGATGCAAGGAAATCCGCCAAGCAAACTTGGTGGCCCATATGCAGTAGTGCTTGCCGGTTCAGGCCTCCAAATCACACAAGGTGACCCGGTCTGTTGACTGAGGTCTTTCGTCATCTGGCATACCGCTGCAAAGCAGAGCAAGATTTCTTCTGTGGGGTTAGACGTTGCGTGCGGAGGCGACCATCAGCACGCTGCGGAGTTGCTGACCCAAGGTGTTGCCAGCTCTGACCTCGGCTATTACACCCAAGCAGTCAGCCTGTTGGGCGAGGCAATGAGCGCTCTACATTCCGCCGTACCGGACAATGCGGCCGACCTCAAGTTCTCAGACTGTTCAGTCGAGCACGACCGGCTCTCGGCGCGAATTCTGCTGAGCCTGAGCTATCCAACTCATGAGTTGGGTCAAAGAGCAAGGAGCATCCGTCTCCTCGCGAACGCTGAACGACTGGCCAATCGGCGATCACTGGGTCAGCTGGCCGTTGTCACGCGAGCTCAGCACGGTGTTCTGCTGCTCCGAGAGGGTCGGCTCGCGGATGCCATCAGGCAGCTGGACGGAGCGGTGCAGCTGATTGACGGCGCTGAGCCGGAAGACCAATGCAAGATCATTATCAGCCGTGGTGAGGCTCATCATCAGCTGGGAAACATTCAATCGGCCATCGCGGACTTCAGTCACGCTCTTGACCTATCCCGGCGTTACGGATTCACCGAGCTGGAGTTTGCCGCTCGACACAACTTGGGTTACATGCACTATCTAGCAGGTAATTTGCCTCGCTCACTTGAATTAATGCCAACGGTCGAACAAGCGGTTTCGGATCATTACAAAGGCGTCGTCGGCATCGACAGATCGAGAGTTCTCCTCAGCGCCGGTCTTGTTGCCGACGCCGACCGGACGCTACTCGAAGCATCGGCAGCTCTGGAACGTACCGAAATGCTGCCCCTGCTGGCTGAGGCTGAGCTGACACGTGCTGACGTCGCCTTGCTCGCAGGTAATTACGCGCTGGCTAAAGAGGTGAGCCGTATGGCAGTCTCTCGACTGCGACAGCGCGGCAATCCGCGAGCAATCGCTCTCGGTGAGCTGGCGGTGCTGCGCGCCGATGCGGAGGCCGGCAAGCGGGCCGACAAGCTGGTACGGGCTGCCGACCGACTCGCAGCCACCCTGAGCCGATTGGGTCTGCGCGACCAGGCGAAGCTAGCGCGCTTGATTGCCATCGAGTACTCCGGGCCCAGCCCGCGAGGCAAACCGCGGTCGCTGCCAGCCATCTCCGCCGAACAGTCGCTCGATCTCCGGCTGTACGGCCACCTCGTCCGAACCAAGCTGGCCTTCGCCCGCGGAAACCGAAGGGCCGGCGATCGTCAGGCGCGGGCGGGGATGGCTGAACTGATGAAGCATCAGGCGCAGTTCGGCAGCCTCGACCTACAAACCTCGAGTGCTGCGCACGGAGTGAGCCTCGCGGCTCTGGCGATCACCGAAGAGATCGGAGCGGGCGAGCCAGTTGCGGTACTCGCCTGGCTCGAACGAGCCCGTGCCATCTCAAGTCGGATAACGCCTGTGCGGCCGCCTGAGGACGAGATCACCGCGGATCTGTTGACCCAGCTTCGCTGGGTGATGAGCCAACTGGAGCATGAGGAGGTCGAGAGCGAGAACCTCGAATCGCTGCGTAAACGTCGCCAGGCGCTTCAGCGAGAGATTCGAGGTCGCTCCTGGACAGTTCAGGGCACGGGCTCGGTCGACAAAGTCCCGAGGACCGCCGAAATGCGGGCGTCGCTCGATGACGCAGCGTTGGTGACCACCTTCGGCATCGACGACGAAATCCACGGCATCGTGCTAACCGGCCGAGGCTGCTGGATGCAACGGTTGACCACGATGGCCGAGGCGGAACGGCTGGTCCAGCGAATCATCGCTGATCTTGATGTATTGGCTTTCGGTCATGTTCCGGAGCCCGTACGAACCTCGGCACGCAACTCTTTGACCAGGGGTTTGCGAACGCTCGACGAGCTGCTTGTCACGCCATTGAGCTTGCCCGATACACCAATTGTGCTGGTGCCGCCGGGCCGGCTCGCCACGCTGCCTTGGGGCGAGCTCCCCAGTCTCAAGGGCCGGCCGCTGACCATCGCCCCGTCCGCCGCGGCCTGGCTGGGTGCCCACGCGAGGTTACAGCGTAAATCCGGACCTGTGGTGGCAGTTGCTGGTCCTGGACTCGGACGCGCCGACCAGGAAGTGGCCAGCGTGGCACAAAGCTGGCCGGGCTGTCAGACACTGACCGGCGCCCAGGCCACGGGCGAGGCCTTCCTCAGTGCGATCAACGGTGCAGGGCTGGTTCACGTGGCGGCCCATGGGCGCCACGAGCGGGAGAGCCCGCTGTTCTCCTCGATCAGGCTGGTAGACGGACCCGTAGTCGGCTACGACCTCGATCGGGTCTCTCAGCCACCACAGCAGGTCGTGCTCTCCGCGTGCGAGCTCGGACAAGCCACCGTACGTCTTGGGGATGAGGCACTCGGGCTTACCCGAGCCCTGCTCCATAACGGGACTTCGACGATCATCTCCGGTGTCGCCAAAGTGTCGGACGCGGGCGCGGCAGATTTGATGGTCGACTACCACCGTAGGTTGGCCGCCGGCGCCGCTCCGGCGTACGCGCTGGCCGAGGCGGTCGAGGCCGCCGCTGAGCCCATCCCCTTCTCCTGCTTCGGCGCTGGCTGGTGATGTCACCAACCCGGCTCCGAGCGTCAGCGCGCTAGGCGAGCGGCCAAGAAACACGAGGGTTAAGGGTTGCGGCCTGCCATAGACTCGCCGGGTTGTCCGCCATCTGGGAGAGTGTTTCTGCGTGCCCGTCCGTTCTGATCTCCGGAACGTAGCGATCGTCGCCCACGTCGACCATGGCAAGACCACGCTGGTCGATGCGATGCTCTGGCAGTCGGGGGCCTTTCGTGTCGGCCAGGCTGTCCAGAAGCGAGTGCTGGACTCGATGGACCTGGAACGGGAGAAGGGCATCACCATCCTCGCCAAGAACACCGCCGTACGGCACCAGCTACCCGATGGTTCGGCGGTCACCATCAACATCATCGACACGCCGGGCCACGCGGACTTCGGTGGCGAGGTTGAACGCGGCCTGGAGATGGTCGATGGGGTGCTGCTCCTGGTGGACGCCTCTGAGGGCCCCCTTCCTCAGACCCGCTTCGTGCTCCGCAAGGCGCTGGCCAAGAAACTGCCGATCATCGTCGTGGTGAACAAGGTCGATCGCCGCGATGCTCGAATCGCAGAAGTCGTGGAGGAGACGTACGACCTCTTCCTGGACCTGCTGGATGATGGCAGCAGCGACGTTCTTGACTTTCCCGTGGTGTATGCCTCGGCCAAGGCAGGCCGCGCCTCGCTGGCCGCACCCGGCAACGGCGAGATGCCGGACAGCGAGGATCTCGGTCCCCTGTTTGCCACGATCCTGCAGCACATTCCGGCGCCGAGCTATATCGAGGGAGCGACGCTGCAGGCACATGTGACCAATCTCGACGCGTCGCCGTACCTCGGACGCCTCGCGCTGTGCCGCATCGTCGCCGGAACCTTGCGGCGCAATCAGAATGTCGCATGGTGCCGAGCTGACGGCACGATCCGCACCGTCAAACTCACTGAGCTGCTGATGACCAACGCATTGGATCGAGAGCCTGCGGAGTCGGCGGGACCTGGTGACATCGTCGCCATCGCCGGTATCCCGGAAATCACGATCGGCGAGACACTCTCCGATCCTGACGACCCGAGACCATTGCACCTGATCACTGTGGACGAGCCATCGATTTCAATGACCATTGGCATCAATACCTCCCCGCTCGCGGGCCGCGCGGGCAAGAACCTCACGGCGCGGCTGCTGAAGGCCCGGCTGGATACTGAGCTGGTGGGGAATGTCTCGATCCGGGTCTTCCCGACCGAACGCCCGGATACCTGGGAGGTGCAGGGCCGCGGCGAACTGCAGCTTGCGATCCTGGTCGAGATGATGCGCCGTGAGTCCTTCGAGTTGACCGTCGGGAAACCACAGGTGGTGACCCGAGAGATCGGCGGCAAAGTCCACGAGCCGGTCGAGCGGCTGACCATCGACATTCCAGAAGACTTTGTCGGAGTCGTCACCCAATTGCTCGGATTACGCCGCGGCAGGTTGGAACAGATGGTCAACCACGGCACCGGCTGGGTCCGCATGGAATATCTGGTGCCGGCCCGCGGGCTGATCGGTTTCCGCACCGAGTTTCTGACCGAAACCCGTGGCACCGGGCTGATGCACCACGTTTTCGAGGCGTACGAGCCGTGGGCCGGCGACCTGCGTCTCCGGCCCACGGGCTCGCTCGTGGCGGACCGGTCGGGTCAAGTCACCTCGTACGCACTGTTCAACCTCCAAGAGCGTGGCACCATGTTTGTCGGCCCGGGCACCGATGTGTATGAGGGCATGATCATCGGCGAGAATGCCCGCGCCGAGGACATGGACGTCAACCCGACCAGAGAGAAGAAGCTCACCAACGTGCGCTCTTCCACGGGCGAGGAGCTGGAACGGCTGGTGCCGCCGCGACTCGTGAGCCTGGAACAGGCGCTGGAATTCTGCCGCGTCGACGAGTGCCTGGAGGTGACCCCGGAGGCGGTGCGGATGCGGAAGGTTGTGCTGTCGGCTGCGACACGAGCGCGCAGTCGAGCCCGCGCGAAACAGGCCTGAGAGCCCAGCCGTCAAGGACGACAGCGCCGTATTCATTTCGTGACCTGCTGCACGAGGTTCGACACAAGTCGGTCACGACCGCGTCGCTCACCGGCGATTCGCTCGCCGATCAACGAAGATATTCTCGTTGTCGCTCTACAACCTCGGTCCTTCCCCACCGTTGAAACGACACGACTCGCCAGCTGGAAATTCAGAAGGTACAGGTCAGCCCGGGGGGAGGCGAACTCACGCCCCACCTCTCTTGCTCGCGGGGGGGCGCGAGCGAGGAGGTGGGGCGTGAGCGGTCGTTTGTTTGGCTAGGCAGCGGTCGTTTGTTTGGCTAGGCCGCCTTCTTAGCTGTTGCCTTCTTGATCGTCTTGCCGGTCTGCGGCATTGTCAGGACTCCGGGGCGTGACAGGCTGCGTGACCTTGCTGGACCCGTCATGCGCCGACCTCCGTACCTCGTCGACCGCTTCCTTGCCGCGGCCAGCGAAGTCGCCGTAGGTCGTCGTCGCCTGAGCCAACAGATCGTTTGCCTGCTTCTGCAACTCGGCGATCCGGGCCTTGGTGGCTTCCGGCAGCTGTTTGAACTGCTCCGGGAGCGTGATCACAAAGGTGCGCAGCTCGTCAGCGCCCGCCTTGGCCTGTTTGCCCAGTTCGGGACGCTTGCTCTGCAGCTCGGTCAGCCGCTTGCTGGCCTTCTGCTGGGTATCGGCTAGGGCAGCTTTGAGCGCCTCGGCCAGCGCGTCAGTGAGGCCGGCAACTGCGTACAGGGCGGCGTAGTCGGACTCGAGGGCCGATTTGCGGGATTCGGCCGACGTTTCCTTGGAAGACATCACTTTCTCCTTCTCGCTTCGGTCTGGCTTGGTTGTTGTTCTGAGACTTGCCCGTCTTTCCCCGTTTTCTCGTTCTCTATGACGAACGACGTATACACGTCGATGAGGACCCGTTTCTGCCGCTCGGTGATCGCCATGTCTGCGAGCACGGCCATCTCCACCGGCGTAGCAGGGTGATCATCCGGATCCAGGATTCCGGCTCGGACATACAGCGTCTCGGCGGAGATGCGTAAAGCCTTTGACAGCTGCAGCAACACATCGGCCGACGGCTTGCGGAGTCCACGCTCGATCTGACTCAGATACGGGTTAGAGATGCCAGTTTGCTCGGCGAGCTGGCGCAGCGACAACTGAGCCGTACGGCGCTGGCTGGCAATGAACTCACCAAGCGAGCCGAGCTGCTCACTAATCTTGGGACTCCGAATCCGCACCATGCGACCATTGTGCTTGCAATTGCAAGCAAATGCAAGCTGACGGCTTGCAAGTCGTCCGCTGACTCTATCGTCTTCTATCGTCCCAATACGACGGCCTGCGGCACGGAGGCAGTGATGAGCGTCCCATCCGGCCGTCGATCGACCGTCCTGGAGGGGAGCGGGCCCTCGATACGTGAGCCCTGGTCGGCCAATGGAACTCGTACCGGCCTGCCGGCCGATACGGTGAAGTAGTCGCCACGAACGGTCAGGTCGGCGCTCTCGCCCTCGACGACCGTGAAGGCAATCTCGCGGCTCGTGACGTCGACCTTTACGCGGGTGCCTCGGAGCGTGATCTGGAACGTCAAGCCGGTCCACGATTCAGGCAGGCGGGGGTCGAAGGTGATGACCCCGTTGTAGTCCCGCATCCCCCCGAACCCGTAGGCGAGGATGTTCCAGACGCCCGCAGTCGAGGCCACATGGACCCCGTCGCTGGTGTTGCCGTGCAGGTCGGCCAGGTCGACAAACAGCGCATTGTAGAAGTAGCGGAGCGCCAGCTCCCGATATCCGACTTTGGCGGCGATGATCGATTGCACGATGCCGGACAGTGTGGAATCGCCGGTCGTGATGGGGTCGTAGTACTCAAAGTTGTTGCGCTTCTGCTCCTCGGTGAAATGGTCACCTTGGAGGAACAGGGCCAGAACCACATCGGCTTGCTTCAGCACCTGGAACCGGTAGATCACCAGCGGGTGATAGTGAAGGAGCAACGGCCGCTTGTCTGCCGGGGTGTTCTTCAGATCCCAGATTTCCCGATCAAGGAAGTGGGCGTCTTGCGGGTTGATCCCAGTGACCTCGTCGTAAGGGATCGACATCGCCTCTGCACAGGCGGCCCATTCGTCGATCTCCTCGGCGCCGAGCTCGAGCCGTTCCACGACGCGCTGGTACGCACGAGGGAACTCTCGCTCCAACTGGCGGAGCAATTCTGCCGCCTTGGCCAGGTTGAACCGGGCCATGACGTTGGTGAAGAGGTTGTCGTTGACGACCGTGGTGTACTCGTCGGGTCCCGTCACCCCGTGGATGTGGAAGCTTCGGCGGCCGCTGCCGTTCTCCCGCCAGAAGCCGAGGTCAGCCCACAACCTCGCGGTCTCGACCAGGAGGTCGACGCCCTCGCGATTCATGAATTCCTGGTCACCGCTGGCAGCGACGTACTTGCAGAGGGCGTAGGCGATGTCAGCGTCGATGTGATATTGCGCGGTCCCGGCCGCGTAATAGGCCGATGCCTCCTCACCGTTGACCGTACGCCACGGGAAGAGCGCACCGCTCTGGGCAAGTTCCTCCGCGCGCCGGCGCGCCGCACCGAGCATGTTGTAGCGGAAGCGCAGCTCGCTGCGCGCCATGTGCGGCGAAGTGTAGGTAAGAAACGGGAGCACAAAGATCTCAGTGTCCCAGAAGTAGTGCCCGCTATAGCCCGTGCCCGTAACCCCCTTGGCGGGCACCCCGGACTGCTCGGCGCGCGCGGTTGCCTGAGCGACCTGGAAGAGGTTCCAGCGAATCGCCTGTTGGAGCGCCGGCTGGCCGTGCACGACGACATCGGACCGCTCCCAGAATTTGTTCAGCCACTGCCGCTGCGCGGCGAATTCGGGCTCGACGCCGTGCTCGAGGACCCGGTCGAGGGTCCGCCGGCAACGGTCAACGAGCTCCCGGGAGGGCACTCCGCGTGATGTGTGGTAAGCAACAACCTTGGTGACCTTGATCGGCTGACCCGGCTTGGCCTGTACCCGATAGACCATCTTGCCGGTGTCCTCATCGGCGCTGGTGAAAGTGCGATAGTCGTTGTCGGTCATGATCTGGTGATCAACTCCGACAGCGACGGTCATCTTCGAATTGGCACACCGATAGCCGAGGATGATCCGCTGGTCTTGCCACCAGTGGCTCTGCGGCTCAAGCACCCGGGACTCGAAGGGCACACCCTTACGCGGATCGGCGCCGGTACCCATGGCAGCGGAGCGTACGTGGTACTCGTCGCGGCCGTCCTGGCGGTTCAGGGTCTGCGATGAGATCACGACCGGAGCCTCGTCCCCCAGCATCGTGACCTCCATGGTCATGATCGCCAAATGTCGCTGGGTGAACGACACCATGCGGGTCGAGTACACCTTGACGCGCTTGCCGCCGGGGGTGCGCCAGATGATGTTGCGACGCAACAACCCGTCGCGGAAATCCAGCGAGCGCTCGTACGATTCAAGGTCAGCTACCGCTAACAGCATCGGCTCGTCGTCGACGTACAGCTTGATCGTCTTGTTGTCGGGCACGTTGACAATGGTCTGACCTACGCGCGCGAAGCCAAAGGCCTCCTCGGCATGCCGGATCGGCCATGTTTCGTGGAAGCCGTTGATGAAGGTTCCGTGGGTGTAGGTCTCACGGCCCTCTTCAACATTCCCACGCATGCCGAGATAGCCGTTGCCGACCGCAAACAGCGATTCCGTGACGCCGAGATCCTCTGAGCTGTACTCGACCTCGGTGAACCTCCAAGGGTCGATGGGGAAGCGGTTGCGGCTGAGGGGGTCGGCCGCTTTGATCGGGTCGTCAGGGCTGGGGCGGGTCATGATGATGCCAGCTCAGCAAGATCAGCAACAACGATGTCCGCGCCGCACTCGGTCAGTCGCTGCGCTCCGGCGCCACGGTCGACCCCCACCACAAGGCCGAAGCCGCCCGCGCGGCCTGCCTGGACTCCGGAGACTGCATCTTCGAATACCGCGGCGCGCTCGACTGGAACGCCGAGTTGGTCCGCGGCGTCAACGAAGGTATCGGGGGACGGCTTACCCCGGAGACCCTTCTCCGCGGCGACGTTGCCATCGACGACGACGTCGAATCGTGGTCCCAAGTCAGCGGCCTCCAGCACCGCAGACGCATTGCGCGACGATGTCACGACCGCGACCTTGGTTCCACACTCTGCGAGATGATCAAGCAACTGTACCGACCCGGCGTATGGTCGCACGCCCTCGTCTCGCAACAGAGCAATGAAGAACTCGTTCTTGCGATTGGCGAGTCCGCAGACGGTTTCGACCTGGGGGCTGTCGCTGGGATCACCCTCGGCAAGCTGAACGTGTCGCGAGGCCAGGAACGCGCGGATGCCGTCATAGCGTGGCTTGCCGTCGATGTAGTTGAAGTAGTCGCTTTCGACGTAGGGCTGATCGATGCCGCGCTTGGTGAGAAAGTCGACAAATAGCTGCTGCCACGCCCGCATGTGCAGCTCGGCGGTCGGGGTCAACACCCCGTCCAGGTCGAACAGGGCGGCATCGTACTCATGCCAATTCACACCATGAAGATTAGAGCGTGGCGGGCCTCGCTGCGGAATAACGCAGAAGTGCGTTCGCCCACCGCAGAACGAAGGCGCTTCGTGGTGATCAAAGCGTAGGGTCAGGTCGTGGTCAGCCCCTTTGAATCGGATCCTGTGCTGGTTGAGGTGGTTCGCAACGGGTTCATCGAAAGCGTCCATCGCGGGCGGGTAGCCATCACCAATTCCGACGGGAGTCTGGCCTCCTCAGTAGGTGCCGATTTCGCACCGATGTATCCCCGTAGCGCCAATAAACCACTTCAGGCTGTCGGCATGGTGCGAGCCGGCCTTGATCTTGATGGCGAGCTGCTGGCGCTGGTCTGCGCATCGCACTCAGGCGAGTCATTTCACCTCGAGGGAGTACGCCGCATCCTCACCATGTCGGGCCTCGACGAGTCCGCGTTGCAGATGCCGGCCGACTGGCCGCTGGATGAGCAGGCGAGGGAGGATGCCATTCGCAACGGGGTTGCCAAGTCACCGCTTGCCATGAACTGCTCGGGAAAGCACGCAGGGATGATCAGGACGACCATCGTGGCAGGTCAGGACATCGCCAACTACCGCGATCCTGATCATCCGATTCAACTGGCGGTCGTGCAAGCCATTGATGATCTTGCTCATGAGCAGGCCGCCAATCTGGCGATCGATGGCTGCGGCGCACCACTGTATGCGATCTCGCTCTACGCCCTCGCCCGTGCTTTTGGGCACATCGCCAGCGCATCGGATGGTGCGGAGCAGCGCGTTGCAGCGGCGATCCAGAACCATCCGGAGTATGTCTCCGGCACTCGACGCGACGAGCTCGAGCTGCACCGTGCGATCCCAGGACTGATGGCGAAGGCGGGCGCCGAGTCGGTCTACGCGGTCGGACTCGCCGACGGCCGCGGCGTGGCGATCAAGATCAGCGATGGCAATCCACGCGCCCGTCCCGTTGCCATGGCCGCCGTACTCCAGCGGCTTGGGTTTGATCATGAAACACTGGATGTCCAAGCCAGCGCTCCCGTGCTGGGTGGCGGCGAACGGGTAGGCGAAATCCGTGCCTGCAAGGAGACGCTGCTCGAACTCGGTAGCTGACGAGTCCCGTCCCGAACCCCGTCGCTGCGGCAATCGTCCACGACCCAGTTGCTCGCTGCCGAAACCTACGTTCACCCAGGTTTCTAGCGGTCTGCACAGGTTGCAACGTGTGCAGACCGTCAGGAAGCTACGTACACGTAGGTTTCGGCAGACGCGAAGAGTTGGATTGTCAGAGGGATGGGCGTACGTGCAGACCGATGTCGGGATCGAGTAAGGGCTCCTGTGCTGCGGCGATGCCACCGACAGCCAGCGGCGCCTCGATGGGCGTGCCACGTTTGATCAGACCGAGGGCAATGGGGCCGAGCTCGTAGTGGCGTGCCGAGCCGCCCACGAAACCTACGGCACGCCCATCAAGCTCAAGCTCGGCGCCAGGAGAAGGCAGCGCATCGACGCTGCCGTCCAGGTGCAGCCGCACCAGCCGGCGCGGCGGCCTTCCGAGGGTGTGGACTCGGGCAACCGTCTCCTGACCCCGATAACAGCCTTTGTCCAGATGTACGGCAACGCCGAGCAGACCGATCTCGTTCGGGATGGTGCGATGATCGGTGTCGAGGCCGATCCTCGGTACGCCGGCAGCAATCCGGCGGGCCTCGAACGCCCAGGTGCCAGCTCGGGGCCCCTGGCTCATGACCTTTTCGAGCTGATCAGTAGCCACGAAGAGCTCCCGGCCGCTCAACGAGTCGGGCCCAACGCGGACTAGGTGATCACCGGCCAGCTCTCCACGCGACCACACGACCGCATAATCACCGCTCCGGTCAGCTATCTCGACTCGCATCATGAAACGCATCCCGTCCAGCCAGCTCACGAGTGCCGAGGCAACGCTCGGTTCGGTGTGCGCCCAGAAGGTCTCGCCGTCATCGACGCCGTACAGCACATGTTCGATGTGGCCGTGTGGCGACAGCACCAGCGCGGTCACGCCACGGCCAGGCTCGAGCCCTTCGAGGTATTGGGTCGTCAGCGAGTGCAGCCAGGTCAGCCTGTCGGGCCCGGTCACAGTGACCACACCACGGTGGGACAGGTCCACCACACCTTCGCCATCAGTGAGCAGCCGCTGCTCACGCATCGGGTCGCCGTAGTGCCACGGCACGCCGACATCCGGGCCCGTTTCAGCCACAACAGCGCTCATGGTCACTTCAGCGCCCCCATCCATACTTTTCTTCCCCTACGTCTGCCATCGTAGGAAGGTGGCCGACGACCTGTTGATCGCACTCAATCCCGAGGAAGATTCCTCGCTCCCCTACCTCGTACGAATCCCGCTCGGCGCGGCCGGCATCGTGCTGAAGACCAGAGACACCTGGCCTCGAACCTCGAAGGTCTATTGCCATCGGGCCGCAGGCTGGCCCCCCGATGCTGAGGTCATCCTTCGAGTCCCGGTACGCCGCTGTACGCGCCGTGGCGCCGCCATCGATTTGGTCCTCGATCGAGCTCGCGAGAACAGGTCGCAATTCGTGATCACCCGAGCCCGCGGTCGAGAGATGATCTTCTGGCAGTCACCCAAGACGACCAGGCAGGCTCGGCCAGGCGTTCACATTCCGACTGCACGCGCTCGTGGGCAGGTGCTTGAGATCTTGATCGACTCGGGCGAGAAGTATCCGTACCGATTCAGCGGCCAGCAAGCAACCACGGTTCGCCAGCGGCTGGCCTGCGGCGATTATGCGGTTCAGCTTGCAGGCAGCGTCGTGGCAGCTGTCGAGCGCAAGACGGCCAACGACTTGATCTCGTCGATGATCAGCGGGCGGATGAGGTTCCTGATGGCTGAGCTGGCCGCGCTGCCTCGCGCCGCAGTCGTGGTCGAAGAGGGCTACAGCAAGATCTTCAAGCACCCGCATCTGGCTAGCTCGGTTGCCGCCGAGCGACTGGCTGAGATCCAGGCCCAGTTCCCCGCCGTGCCGATCGTGTTCTGCGAGACCCGACCGCTCGCCGAGGAATGGACCTATCGCTGGCTTGGCGCATGCCAGTACGAACTTGAGCTCGCTGCCGGCACATCTGCACTGGAGGAGAGCTTCAGCCACGCCCTGGACGCGTACGCCACCGCGCCACCGATTCAGCCGAAACCGGCTGCCGTCCGGAAATGGGCGCGGCAGGCCGGATTGGATGTGGCTGCCAAGGGACGGATTCCACCAGAGATCCGCGCAGCTTGGGACGAAGCCCATCAAGCGCCTTAGTCACAGCAGCAGCACCCGGCCAGGCACCGGGCTGGCCGTCGTGAGCCGCCGTACTTGGCCGACAGCGCCCGCACGAGAGTCCAGGGAGGGGGAGTCAGCGACAGGCAGCCGAGTTCACTTTGCGCACTCTCGTACCATCGATCCGGATCGCTACCGAGGTCGCGTTGTCGGTCTCGTTCGTCTCTATCAGCCGGCCAAATGGGTCGGCCTCGAGGTCGAGGCAGAGGATCTCTGAGCCCACATTGCCCGGCAGGCGCAACCACTGTCCGGAGAGGTCCGCCTTGTAAAGGTCCACCCATCCTGGTGAGATTCCCTGCTGGCTGTTCCGAGAGCATCTACCGAAGTGCCGGCGTGGGACGACTACCCGCCGGCCAGGCACCTTGAGGTTGTCTCGAAGGCAGAAGCTCACCTTGTTGCGGGCAACCAGCGCTCGCGATGAATCCGCGCGTCGCAGAGAGTAAGCCGCCATTGCGTCGAAGTGCCAGTGTTTGTGCCCGGGATGGCGGAGCATGCACCCGGTCACCCGCCGGGTTCCCTCACGGTCGCGGGAACGCTGAAATTTCCCGTCCCGGTTGCCATCTTGATGGAGCACCTGGACGGCCTCGTGCTGCTCCGTCCGGCATCCGCCGCGACCCCTAGGCAGCAGGAGTAGTGGCCCAGGTCCGAGGTTGGCCAGGGAGGCGGCAAACCGCAGCCGACGGGTATTACCGATAACCTCGATCTGAAGATCACTCGCACCCAGACTCCTCATGTTCGGGAGCAGCAGCGGAGGAGGCTGAGGGATAGTCCGAGTTGAGGTGGGTGCCGGCGTTGATTCTGTCGCGCTCGGCGCAGAACCGCTGGGGGAAGAACTAGTGAGATTCAGGGCCGCATGCCGACGGTCGTCGACCGCCAGCACAACCCCCACCGCTCCGACAACCAGCGCCGTCGCGGTCGCAGTCGCAGCTACCGCGACTCGGGTTGTCATACCCACCTCTGTCACGGTACCGACGCCACGCAAGCGAAAGGCTTCGAAAGCCCCCGCCTCGCATGTGCGTCAGACCTTGCGCAGCCGGCCCCACATGTGTGTCTGCAGACCATGGCCATGCGCAGCCTTGTCGAAAGTCCACAACAAATCCCCCGCAACGTTGCCGTAAAGGCGCTGACCCGCTGCGTAATCCTCAGCCAAGGCGGTACGCACCACTGCGTCGGTCGCCAACTCGATCTTGGCTCCGCTGATCGATCCGTACCATATCTCCGCATACCCGGCTGCGTGACACATCACGACCTCCAGACTGCTGTCCGGCTGGGGCCGCCAGAAGCCGGTCTCCATGCCGAGCGGCCTGATCGGCAGCCCGTGATTATCGACCTCGAACATCTGTGAGAGATAGTGCAGGTAGTTCCCGCCATTGTGGGCGAAGTCGATCTGCTGTCCGAAGTCGAAGTCCTCGGTGCCCGGATATGTCGCCTTTCCGCTACCCTCCCAACGACCGATAATCCAGGCGACGGGTGCTAGGTCCGGATGCAGGTCCGCTGAGAGCTCGAACGACATGTCTCAACCGTCGGAACGGGCGGCTGGCGAGCGCACGACCAACCGAATCAGCATGATCAGCAACACCAGGCCGAGGGCGGCGACACCGCAGATCAACAGCACCGCGAAGGTGAAGGACAGCGACATGGCTGGGAGTCTAGTGCCGCGCAGCATCCTCGCCTTGGAACTCGACCAGCCTGCGTTCCATGATCGTGCACGCTGTCACGTACGTTTTGCCCCCTGCCACCGGCCAGCTGTCGAGCGCCGCTCCCACCTCGGAATAGCCCAAACGCTCATAGAGCGCCCTAGCTCGCGGGTTATCATGTTCAACCAGCATTCTGGCCACTGGCCGACCATGATCAATGATCTTGTCCTCCAGGGCGGCGATCAGCTCCGCTCCGATTCCTAGGGATTGCAGGCGTTCGTGCACCGCAAGCATCCAGATAGTGCCGGCATCCTCCGATGGCCGGAAGTCTACGCCACCCATGGCGATCAGCCGGTCGTTCGGCAGGCAACCCACCAACAACGCGACCTCTTCAGCGTACGAGGCCTCCAGGGCCGCCGCCACGGCGCGCAGATGCGCCGACCCGCCTGACCAGTCCAGATCGCTCAGGTCGGCCGCTGCAAGATCACGAAAATCCAGCCGCACGTCCATGGGCCACCACTGTGCCAGGTTACGGTGAGGAACATGCCTCGCTACATCATTCTGGGTGCGGGAGCGGTGGGCGGAGCTCTGGGTGGTCGACTGGGATTGGCCGGACGCAGCGTGGTGCTCGTGGCTCGTGGCGAGCATTTGGCGGCCCTGCGTGAGCATGGCCTCCGGATGCGTACGCCCGACGAAGACGTGACCCAGTCAGTCCCTGCGATCGGCGGACCCGAGGAGATCGAGCTCGATGTTGACGACGTTCTCATCCTGGGGACCAAGACGCAGCAGGCAAACGAGGTGCTTGTGACGTGGGCTGACGCTCTGGTGCGCCAGGACGCGCGACCGGCTGGCACAGCGGGCGAGCGCCTGCCGATCTTTATCGCGCTCAACGGCGTCGCGGCGGAGGCGATCGCACATCGGTACTTTGGACGGGTCTACGGGGTCTGTGTCTGGACGCCGGCTGTGCATCTCGTACCTGGGGAAGTGATCATTCGCAGCACTCCCCGATCGGGGATGCTCCATATCGGGCGTGTGCCCGCGAGCGCTGACGATCATGATCAGGTGCTGCGGAAGGTTGCCGCCGATCTGGTGGCCGCCAACTTCGACGTCCCGCTACCCGACGATGTGATGCCGTGGAAGTACCGCAAGTTGATCAGCAACATCGGCAACGTCTTCCAGGCACTTGTTGGTCGCAACGGAGATTGGGGTCCGCTGGTCACCGATGCCGAGGCCGAGGCGCGCCGGGTGCTCGATGCGGCCGGAATTCGATACACCAGTGAGGTGGAAGAGACCGCTGCACGAGCAGCCGGCTTCACCATGAAGCCGGTGCCTGGGGTTCCTCAGTTCGTCGGTGGATCGACGTGGCAGTCCTTGCAACGCGGCACGGGGAACATCGAAACGGACTATCTCAACGGCGAAATCGTGATGATCGCGCACCGCCTGGGCATCGAGGCGCCGATCAACGAGCGACTCGCCACGCTGGCTCGGCAGGCGGCTGCAACTGGAGCCAAGCCCGGCGATTTGAGCGCCGAGCAGCTTGCCGACCTCCTCCAGCAGCAGCGACTCTAATAGACCAGAGCCTGGACGTTTTCAGCGAGCGCTGCCTCAACGAAGCTCGCAGCGCCTTGGATCGTTGCCGACTCGACCAGGTCTCCCTCGACCAGCTCGCGCCGGGCAGCGCACTGAGTACACACGGTGAGCGCCCCGCCAAGCCTGACGGTCTCCACGAGCTCCGCAACTGGCGTCGCGTACGGAAGCTCGAGATCGGGCTGCCGGCCAGGCACCGCGAACCACACCGCTTCGCCGGTCAGCCAGACCGATACCGAGGCTCCGGCAGCGACGCCCATCGCCGCGACCGTCCACGCCTGGTTCGCCCGCTCGGCCGCCTCAGCGCCACAAGTGATCTTGATCAAGAGCGAGCGTGGGGTCATTTCGCTGGACATCGCCTCTCATTGTGGCAGACGGTATTGCTGTGTTGATCACAAGATTCGCCGGACTGGCGCCATGGGAGACAACATACGGCTACTCGCGCGTGGTCGTCGCCGGTGATTGGGCGCTCACAGCTGGCACGACAGCGACCGGTTTGGAAGGAGTGCTGCATCGAGGTGACCCATACCGCCAGACGTTGGCGGCCTTCAGGATCGCGCTCGATGCGCTGCAGACAGCAGGTGTAGCACCGGAGCAGGTTGTCCGTACGCGCCTGTATGTCACCGACATCAGCTCGCAAGCAGAGGTCGGACGCGCACACCAGGAAGTCTTCGGCCACATACGACCAGTGGCCACCATGGTTGAGGTGGCGCGGCTTGCCGATCCTGCCCATCTGGTCGAGGTCGAGGTCGAGGCGTACGTCGGAAGCTGAGCCCGATCTCCACAATGGAAGACTGACTGCTGTGCACGAGCGGCTGCGGATCAGGTGACACGACACTAGCTATGCGTCTGGTGATTCAGCGAGTGAGCACAGCCCGAGTCGAGGTAGCCGGCAATGTCGTGGGTGCGATTGACAGGCCCGGCCTGTTGATCTTGGCGGGAGTCACCCATGACGATCAGCCCGCGACTGTCGAGCGCCTTGCCGAGAAGGTGTGGACGCTTCGCATCCTCAGTAGCGAGAAATCGTGTCAGGAGGAGAACGCGCCGATCTTGGTGGTCAGCCAGTTCACGCTGTACGCGGACACCCGCAAGGGCCGGCGTCCGTCGTGGAGCGCGGCAGCGCCGCGGGATATCAGCGAACCGCTGATCGAAGCCTTCGTCTCCTCTTTGCGCCTGCTGGGCGCGGAGGTCGCGACCGGTGTCTTCGGCGCCGAGATGAAGGTCACCTTGACCAATGACGGCCCCGTAACGCTGATCCTCGACTCCGATCGCTAGTGTCGTGGAACCCGAGCTCCATTGTCCTTGGCGTCGTTCAGGTGCGTGCCTGTCGTCGCAAGGGACGCGCGGCGTCAACACGCAAGCCAGACGAGGGAGGCATACCGGGTCGTATGTCGACCGAGTCATTGGTTTGATCTATCGATCAGGCCCGCAGAACGACGCGAGGTACGTGCCTGGGCGGCGCGAAGCCGTAAAGAGACTTGGGTTCCACGGCACTAGGAGGCGTTCCCAAAGATTACCTCGGAGATCACGACAGCATCGCGACCTCTTGCCGTGGATCCAGGATCCGTACTCGCCTCGATAGTGAGCGTGACACGGTCGCCCGGCTGGGACGGAATGCTCAACTTCTGCATTGTCGTCACGCCATCTCTCAGCGACTGCTGGACAGAGGCGCCATTCGCAAAGGTCCAGGTCACCTTGGTGATCCTGCGGTACTCGCCGTAGCGCTTGGCTCCGGTGGCCGGGTCCACCTTGGCGTATCCATTCACCAGGCCAACCTCGACGATGGTGGCTCTAGCCGGCAACTCAAACGTGACGAGCTGGCCTACGCCATCCCCATTGCATCGCCATGCCGTATTCGCTCTCCCGTCATACATCTGTTCCGGCGCGTAGGTGACCGGATTACCGGCGCCATCAGTGGTCTGCGGGGCCTGGCAACCGACCCTCACCTGGGCCGGCGTCAGCGATGCCACCTGCTGCGATGCGTCAGGGGACGCGGTCCTCGCCACACTGGATTCCGCCGAGCTCGGAGTTGTCGTTCCCGAGTCGGATCGCAGCAGCAATGCGATCCCTGTGATTGCTCCGGCTGTGAGACACAGCAGGATGACGCTCATGATGATCATGGGATTGCGACCGTGCGGCGCCGAGGGCGTGGGCGCGGTGACCGGCTGGTCGCTGGAGACGTACGACGGTTGCGAGTCCAGCGGCAGCACCAGTGTTCGCGGATCGCCGCCCGTTACGACCGAAGCAGACGCATCCTGACGATAGAGCCAGGCAAAGTCGTCTCCAACACTGGGCACGTCAGAGGTCGGCTCGTGGTGCTGTGATTGTGGACTCACAGTGCCCGGATCGGGCGAGGACCAGCGGTGTTCCGATTGGACCGGTGCGTCGCGGTCGGGATCACTGGTTAGGTCAGCTGCGCCCATCCGGGGACGCAAAGGCTCGCTGCCTGACACCTGAGACATAGACCCCCACGGTAACGCTGAGCTGGCCGCGTCGAGACGCTCCTGCGAGGGTCCGACTTACGTCACTTCTCCAGCGTCAAGAAGCTTCGATGTCGACGTCGATCTCCTTGACGCTGCCACGTGCAGCCACGACGGCGCGATCGACGGTCGTCGCACCTGGTGCAAGAGTGCGGAGGGTCCAGTTGCCGTCAGCGGCGAAAAACCGGAAGTGACCGGTCGCCGACGTCGGGACCTCCGCAGTGAACTCGCCACTCGAGTCGAGTAGCCGCACGTATGCTCCCGCGACTGGATTCCCGCCGCGCAGCACGCGGCCTTGGACCACGGCTTCTTTGGTGACGTCGACGCCGGCCAGACTGAGGCCGCCCTTAGTTGCTGCGCACATGATCTTCTCCTTCTTGAGCTGATGCGGGAATGGATGTCAGGCGTTGCCAGGTTCATCACCGACGGCCACCGGCACGCCGACGAGCGAGCCGTACTCCGTCCAAGAACCGTCATAGTTCTTCACGTTCTGCTGGCCGAGGATCTGGTGCAGCACGAACCACGTATGCGCGCTGCGTTCCCCAATCCGGCAGTAAGCAATGATGTCTTTGTCCCAGTTGAGGCCCGCGCCGCTATACAGCTCCGTCAGCTCGTCATCGGACTTGAAGGTGCCGTCATCATTGGCTGCCTTGCTCCAGGGCACGTTGACCGCGGTGGGGATGTGGCCGCCACGCTGTGCCTGCTCCTGCGGCAGGTGGGCGGGGGCAAGCAGGCGCCCGGCGTACTCGTCCGGGCTCCGCACATCGACCAGGCTCTTGGAGCCGATCGCTGCAACCACCTCGTCACGGAAAGCCCGGATATTGAGATTCGGCTCCGTAGCTGTGTAGCTCGTGGCCGGTCGCGTCACCGTTTCGCTGCTCAGGTCGCGCGCGTCCAACTCCCACTTCTTGCGGCCGCCGTCGAGCAGCAGGATCTTGTCATGCCCGTACAGCTTGAAATACCAGTACGCATACGCTGCGAACCAGTTGTTGTTGCCGCCGTAGAGCACGACGGTGTCGTCGTTGCTGATGCCTCGCTCGGACAACAGCTTCTCGAACTGCTCCTTGTTGATGAAGTCACGCCGGACGGGATCCTGCAGGTCCTTTTTCCAGTCCAGCTTGACCGCGCCAGAGATGTGACCCCCGTCGTACGCGGTGGTGTCTTCATCGACCTCGACAAGAACGGTGTTCTCGTCGTCGGCATGCTCGGCGACCCAGTCAGCGTCGACGAGTACTTGTTGCCTGCTCATGTTGTGGGTTCTCCTGGTGTGTTGATGGCTCGACAGCCGAGGGTGGGGGTACGGGTGACCGTACGGGGGCGGGATGAGGCGTCAGCAATCACGAGCCCAACCGGGTCAGACTCGAGACGACGGGAGCGCGCCTCTACATTCGCCGAAGCTGACACAAAGACGAACGCATGCGGCAGTGGTCTACAGCACGCCGGCGAGTAAGCGGCGGCGCCCACGCGTTCGTCGAGGTCACGAGCAGAAGACTAGGGGTGGAGTCCTGTCCATCCCAACAGTGCGTCTCGAATTACGAGATTGAGTTCCAAATATTGGACAAACCGCGCTCGAATGGGCGACCTGTCGCAGTTCGTCATGTTTCGTTATGTGACTTCGGCCACATAGGAGATCGAATCGAATAGCTGGCGTCGAATCTTTGCGCCCGATCAGTCGCGGCCAACCGCACTACTTGCCGCCTGCGAAAGGCGGAAGGACCTCAACTCTTGCGGGCGCCGTCAGCAATCGTTCGAGATCTTCGTGATGAGCCGTCAATCCATCAATGAGCACCGAACTTGCCTTGATCACACTGTCGAAATGCGGATCAGCCCGTTTATCGCAGGCCAATTGGAGTGCCTCAGCAACGGATCGGGCCTTGATTTCCTCCTCGGCGACGCCCGCTGCGGCCCTGGCCCCAGCCCAATAATGAAGGGAAACGGGCACGACTGCGTTAGTCTCAAGCATGCGTTCAGGCCATTTCACGAGGTGGGCTGAAGGCTAGCACCGGCAATCCCCGAGGTGAGGAGACCGATATGGCCACCTTGCTGCTGCTCACCAACGATATGCGTTCGTCCGCGGAAATCCTGCCCGCGCTTGAGCTCCTCCCGCACCAAGTCAAAGTCGCCCAGGCGGAAGCAACCGCCCTGCTGGATGCACCGGCCGCGGATGTGATCTTGCTCGATGCCCGACGGGATCTTGCAGGCGCCCGGTCTTTGTGCCGACTCATCGAGACGACCGGCAAAGAGGCGCCGCTGCTCGTCATTGCCCATGAGGGCGGGTTGGCCGCACTGTCGGCGGACTGGGGGTTCGACGATCTGCTGCTTGCGACCGCCGGGCCCGCCGAGGTGGACGTACGGCTCCGGTTGGCCATGACGCCGACGCACGCAACTAATGTCGACCCGGTTATCCAGTCCGGCAACATCATGATCGACGAGGCCGGCTACAGCGCCAAGCTCAACGGTGTCCAGCTCGATCTGACCTACACCGAGTTCGAGCTGTTGAAGTACCTCGCACAACATCCGGGACGCGTGTTCAGCCGCCAGCAGCTGCTGAGCGACGTCTGGGGCTACGACTACTACGGCGGTACGCGCACCGTGGACGTCCATGTGCGGCGGCTGCGCGCCAAACTCGGCCCGGAGTACGAGTCGGTCATTGGCACCGTTCGTAATGTGGGATACCGTTTCGTCACGCCCGTCGAGGAGTCAGCGCGCCTCACCGGCTAGTGCCTTGCGCCAGGACACTAGTCCCTGAACAGGCAGCCATCTTGCGTCAATCGTTGCGGTAGCGAGACCGGACTTTGAGGCGCCGGATGTGTGCCGGGAGTGTCCCCGGAGGGCCACTGGAACGCAGAAATTGCACCCCGGCAAGGACCTGGGCAGCCAGGACGAAGAGCAAGGTGATCCCCAGCAGAACAGCCGAGGCGGATAACCAGCCAGCTGCGGCGCTGCCCGCCATGGTCGTAAAGAGTGCAGCCAAAGCCACTGCGTAGGACGCCAGGTGCGCGATCCATGAGAGCTGCTTCTCCCCATGCAGATCCTGTACGCGCCTACCGAGCCATGAGGCCATCGCCCGCCGCCAGACGGCAACCTGGATAACACAGATCACCAGCATGAGGGCCGCAGAAACGAGCGCACCCACCGCCCAGGCGAGTCCGGGTCCGGCGCCGGCGAACGACGGAAACATGATGACGGCTGCGGCGGCTGCGATGACCGCAACAGCAGCACACACGGCCCCGATCTGGGTGAGCCGCAGGTGCGGCGCCATTCGCGCCGCGATGGCTGGCTGCGCCGTGGCGCCGTACGCAGCGATCTGCCTCGACGGGTCCTCATCGTGGCTCATGGACGGCAGCATAGATCCGGCCTGTTCCCCGATGTCCCCCAGGCTAGCGTGGGTGTATGTCGGACCTGCTGACCATCGCAGTAGCAACCGAGCTCACCGAAACAGAGATCAACGGCGTGCTGCGGTTGGTCGGCGATGCCGATGCTGTCGACCACAAGCCGGCTCTCAATGAGGCCGCACTGCTGCGACTGCGACGTCCACACTCCACCACGCATCACCTCCTGGTGAGCGAGGGCGATGAACTGGTGGGCTACGCCCAGCTCGAGTCGGGGACCGAGTGGAGCGGCGGCCAGCTCGTGGTCTCTCCTGCCCGTCGGCGGCAGGGCATCGGCACCAAGCTGCTGCGGCGGCTGATCATGGAGTCGGGCAGTCCGTTGCGAGTCTGGGCGATGGGTGATACCCCGAGGGCCAGGGCTCTCGCCGCCGCTGCTGGAATGACTCGTCAGCGCGAGTTGCTGATCATGGAACGGCGGCTCGATGATGAGTTGACAGAGCCTGTGGTTCCCCCCGGGGTACAGATCCGCACCTTCGTGCCCGGACAGGATGAGCACGAGTGGTTGCGTGTCAACGCTGCCGCATTCGCGCATCATCCCGAGCAGGCGCTGATCGACGATGACGATCTCGCGGACCGGATGGCCGAGCCATGGTTCGACCCAGCAGGGTTCTTTGTGGCGACGATCAACGACACCATGGTCGGCTTCCATTGGACCAAACAGCACCAAGATCAGCTTGGCGAGGTCTACGTACTCGGTATCGCACCGGCGGCGGCTGGCCGTGGGCTGGGCAAAGCGCTGCTGCTGACCGGGCTGCGCTCGTTGCAGCAGCGAGGAAGCACCCGCGTAGAGCTTTACGTCGAGGCAGACCACCGGGTCGCAATCGAGCTATATCTGTCCTATGGATTCGTCACAGTCAGCCGTGATGTGATGTACGCGCGGGGTTGAGCTTCATCAGGTCCACCTGGACGCCATACGGATAACGGAGCAACTCAGGAGATAGATATGGAAGCAGTCGAAGTGTCAGCCGTGATGGAGGACTTGCTTCCCGTTCCAGCACCGGAGCTACCACCTGATCGCTTCTTGGACCGGGAGCTGTCCTGGCTCGCCTTCAACAACCGAGTCCTCGATCTGGCCAAGGACGGTAAACGGGTGCCGCTGCTGGAACGGGCGAAATTCCTCGCAATCTTCTCCTCCAACTTGGACGAGTTCTATATGGTCCGGGTCGCCGGGCTGAAGCGCCGCATCGCAGCGGGTGTCGCGGTCCCAACTGTGAGCGGAATGATGCCCCGGGAGGTGCACTCAGCGATCCTCAACCGGACTCGCGAGTTGGTCACTGAGCAGGCGCAGGTGTTCCAGGAGGACGTCCGGCCCGCACTGGCCAAGGAAGGCATCGAGATCCTTCGCTGGGATGAACTGACGTCCGCCGAGAAGGATCGGATGGACGAGCTGTTCGCCGAGCGGATCTTTCCGGTGCTCACCCCACTTGCGGTCGATCCCTCACATCCCTTCCCCTACATCTCGGGTCTGTCAATCAACCTCGCTGTACTGGTACGCAATCCCGAGACGGGCATTCGCCAGTTCGCCCGGGTCAAGGTACCGACCATGCTTTCCCGCTTCATCCCGCTGGCCGAAGGCCGATATGTCGCGCTGGAGGACGTGATCGCTCATCATCTTGATCAGCTGTTCAGCGGCATGCAGGTGGTCGGACACCACACGTTCCGGGTAACCCGCAACGAAGACGTCGAGGTCGAGGAGGACGACGCCGAAAATTTGCTGCTAGCCCTGGAGAAGGAGTTGCTCCGCCGCAAAGTCGGACGGCCGCCGGTTCGGCTCGAGGTCGAGGACGACATAGACCCCAAGATGCTCGAGCTGCTGATGAGCGAGCTGGACATCAGCGAGAGGGAAGTCTTCCACCTGTCCGGACCGCTCGACCTGCGCGGCCTGTTCTCCCTTGCCGACCTCGATCGGGCCGAACTCAAATACCCCGCCTTTCTTCCCCACACTCATCCCCACCTCGCCGAGGTCGAAACGGCAAAGCCCGCCGATATGTTCGCCGCCCTCAAGCAGCGCGACGTGCTGCTGCACCACCCGTACGACTCGTTCGCGACGAGCGTGCAGCGGTTCATCGAGCAAGCAGCCGACGATCCGCACGTCCTGGCGATCAAGCAGACCCTCTACCGCACGTCCGGTGACTCACCCATCATTGACGCATTGATCGAGGCGGCCGAGGCCGGCAAGCAGGTACTGGCGTTGGTTGAGATCAAGGCTCGCTTTGACGAGCAGGCCAACATCGCCTGGGCCCGAAGGCTCGAGCAGCATGGCTGTCACGTGGTGTACGGGTTGCTCGGGCTGAAGACCCACTGCAAGCTCTCGATGGTGGTCCGCGACGAGCCGGACGGCCTTCGCCGCTACGCGCACATCGGCACCGGGAATTACAACCCCAAGACCGCTCGGCTGTACGAGGACATGGGGTTGCTCACTGCCAATCCCATCGTCACCGATGACATCGGCCGACTCTTCAACCATCTTTCAGGAATGGCCCAAGAGATCCAGTACAAGCGGCTGCTCGTTGCTCCGCACGGTATCCGCAATGGGCTGATCGACCGGATCAACCACGAGATCGCGAACCACGAGGACGGCAAGCCTGCAGCTATCAAGATCAAAGTCAACTCGATCGTGGACGAGGCGACCTCCGATGCGCTCTACCGGGCTTCCCGGGCTGGAGTGCCGGTGGATCTGTGGGTACGTGGCACCTGCACGATCCGGCCCGGTGTGCCGGGTCTCAGCGAGAACATCCGAGTGCGCAGCATCCTCGGCCGCTTCCTCGAGCACAGCCGGCTCTTCTGGTTCGCCAACGACGGATCCCCCTCGGTCGGGATCGGCTCCGCAGACCTGATGCACCGCAACCTCGACCGCCGCGTGGAGGTACTTGTTTCTATCACCAATCCCACACACGTCAGTGAGATCGAGGAGCTATTCGACATGGCCTTCGACGACCGCACGGCGTCCTGGCATCTGCAGCCGGACGGAACCTGGATTCCGCATACCACGGACCCGAATGGTGAGCCGCTGCTGGACATGCAGGAGTACTTGATCAACGCCACGAGCCGGCGCCGGACTGTTTCAAAGTAGCGTTCAGTGCCTTCGGTGAGCACCGCCCGAAACCGGACCGACGCGGCGCTGTCCTCCAGGCGCGCGGTCCTTGCGGGCGGCGCTGTGGTGACCCGGGAACATCCGCTTCGGGGTACCGAGGTAGTGATCATCCACCGGAAGCGATACGACGACTGGACACTACCGAAGGGGAAGCTCGATGTCGGCGAGTCGTTACCGGCATGTGCGGTGCGGGAAGTGCGAGAGGAGACAGGCGTCACCATACGGCTCAGCGTGCCGCTGGACTCGATCACCTACGAGGCCGGCAGCGCCGGCCTCAAGAGGGTCGACTACTGGGGAGGTGTTGTCCTTGACTCGGTGCGCCGGGCGCCAGACGCGGAGGTCGACGTTGTCTCCTGGCTGCCGGTGCGCGCAGCACTCGGCCGGCTCACGTACTCTCATGATCATTTCCTGGTACAGCAGTATCTTGAGCAGCCGCCCACCACTCCGCTGATCATCCTGCGGCATGCCAAGGCAATGGATCGCAAGGACTGGTCACGAAAGGATTCGACCCGGCCGATCAATTCCCGCGGTCGGCGCCAAGCCAAGATGCTGGTCCCGATGTTGGCGGCGTACGGAGTGAGCAATCTCGTCAGCTCGACCTCCACGCGTTGCACGGCGACAGTGCTGCCATACGCTCATCAGCGCGAACTGACGATCGAGACGTACAGCCTGTTGAGCGAGGAGGAAGGCGAGAACGACCCCAACGGCGTCGGCAGCCTGGCACATAAGATTCGGGCGTCGGCACTCCCCGGTGGTGAGCCGACTGCCATCTGCGTGCACCGGCCGGTGCTGCCGCACATTCTCGCTGCGCTCGATATTGCGCCGACGACCTTGGTGACCGGGGAATTCCTGGTCGCGCACCTGACGGCCGAAGGTGCGGTGCACGCGCTGGAACGGCACCGGCCTCAGGCCTGACTGCGGTCTTGGGGTGTTGTTGGCGCTACTCAGACGTCATGGCATGGGCAGAGCTGGTGCATGGTCTGTGCCAGAGGCCGGAGCGAAATCACCGAGCCAGGAGTTCACTCGACGTTCATCACAGATCGGGGATCTCGACACTCGGCCCTCATAGGTTCCTCGTGATCATGAGCGAGCGAGACATCTGTGCATCCTGACCCCGCCGCCCCCGACCGAGCCGCAGTGCGCGTACTGGCGATTGCGGACACCGACTCATACCTCAAGTGGAGTGCGGCAACTTTGGAGGCCCTTCCCGACTCCTGGGAGTCGACTCAAGTGCTCGTTGAGAACCCTGTCATGCCGTCCGCAACGCAGATTCGAGCGACATGCAAGAGGCCGGTGGGGGTCCTCACCCACGCTGCCCTCGTACGCCTGATTCGCACGTGGTGCCCTGATGTGGTTCTGCTCGCCTGCACTGGACCGGTGGTCGCGACGCTGACGGCCCAGAAGGTCTTCTGGGGACGAGCGCGACCCGTGCTGGTAGCCGGTCTTCCCGGGATCAGCGTGCGCGCGACCCGACGGGCGGTGACATCGCGGGCCGCGTGTGACCTGTTTTGCTCCACAGCAAGCGCGAAGTCGCAGAATTCACCGAAATCGGCGCACGGCGGGGCCACGGCTCACGTTCGGTTTGGCCCCGCTGCCTTTCTTGCCTGCTCGTACACAACAGGCTGCAGCTGAGACCGAACTCGGGCGCAATTTGGTGTTCGCTGCGCAGGCAAAGGTGCCAGTCGAGCGAGCGGACCGAGAAAAGATCTTGCTGGCGCTAGCCGATGCCGGGTCCGCCGTGGTCAAACTCCGCGCATGCTGGGAGGAACAGCAGACCCACAAAGAGACGTGGTCCTATGCGGAGATCATGCAGGATCTGGTTACGCAGCGTTGCATCTCGGCCGACGCCGTCAGATTCGTCGGAGGCTCGATGCACGACGCACTCCGCACCTCACGCGGCTTCGTCACGGTGTCATCCACCGCAGCCCTCGAGGCGATGGCGATGAATCGACCAACGTTGATCATTTCCGACTTCGGCGTCTCCGCGGAGATGATCAATCTCGCCTTCGAGGAGTCGGGGTGCCTCGGGACCTTAGATGATCTTCGCGCCGGCCGACTCTGCCAGCCGGATCCGCAGTGGCTGGAGGCCAACTACTTCCATGCGTCCGAAGAGAACAACTGGTTTGAACTGCTCACGCAGCTGCTCGCGGTACGCGCAGCTGGACAGTTGCCTCCGCGGCCCCCGGTCGCGAGCCTCGCTCTGGAGGCGGCTACGGCGGCGCCTCCGCCTGATCATTCCCGCCCGGCTGTGGTCTCACCTTCGCGGGTTGCATGGTGTTGCCACGGCTGTTTTGGGCGCGGGTCGGTCATGACCGTTCCAGCACCCATGACGCACGCACTCCTACATCGGAAATAGCGGCACGCAAGGCTTGCTGGCGGTGCTCGACGACCAGGTCGCAGAGCTCCCTGACCGCGCCGTGACCGCCTGACCGGGCCAGCACGAGTCGCGCTGCCTGCCGGACCGCTGGATGGGCATCCGCAACCGCAACCGGCCAGCCGACCAGACCCATCGGACCAAGATCGTTGACGTCGTTGCCCAGATAGGCGGCACGGTCGGCGGGGATGCTGTGCCGCGTCAACCAGTCGCGCACCACCGCGCGCTTGTCCTCAACACCGTGCAGCACTTCGACACCCAGCTTGGCCGCCCGAGCCACGACGACGGAGTTGATCTCCTTGGACACAATCAGCAGCGGTACTCCCGCCGATTGCAGCCGCTCGACGCCGAGCCCGTCGGCCCGAGTGACTCGCACCGACTCGCGGCCGTCCTGCGCGATGATGGCCGAGTCATCGGTGTGGACACCATCGAAGTCGGTGATCACCGCGTCAACGTCGATCTCATGCGGTGGCTCCATGACCTGCGCCAACGCGCCCGCCAAGGTCAGGTCGTGCACGTGATCGATGTCAACCGCAGTCAGTTCGGGCACCTGCACCGCGGCGGTACGACCAAAAAAGCGATGCCGCGCCGCCCGAAACCCGGCTGCCGACATGACATAGAACGCGCCCGTCTCACGAAAGTCCGGCTGTCGATGCTGGCGGCGCGGTCGTACGGCAGGGTTGTGATTCTGACCGA
Organism: uncultured Actinomycetota bacterium; assembly: GCA_963759635.1. Taxonomy (GTDB): domain Bacteria; phylum Actinomycetota; class Actinomycetes; order Propionibacteriales; family Propionibacteriaceae; genus Microlunatus. The sequence continues at coordinate 116,776 of CAVXAP010000008.1, read as the reverse complement.
CGACGAGGCCGAAGCTGCCGCTGGCCCGCCACAGGAACTCATAGGTCGTAACGGCAGAAAAGACCGAGTCGGCATGGTTGCCCATAACCAGCTCGACTCCGCGATCAAGATCATCTGGCGCGATGAATGGACTCGTGCACTGCACGAAGACGACGATCTCCGGTTCCTCGCCGACCATGATCAGCTGATCGAGAGCGTGCAGCAACGTAGATTCCGACGGGGCGGTGTCAGTGCACAACTCAGCGGGCCGCATGATCACCTTCGCGCCGGCGACCTCGGCGCTTGCCGCGATCTCGGCATCGTCAGTGCTGACGTAGACCCCATCGACAAGGCGCGCGGCACGGCACGCGTTCACGGCGCGCTCGATCAGGCTTCGTCCGCCGACCCGCCGAAGGTTCTTGCCGGGCACCCCTTTCGAACCTCCGCGAGCCGGAATGATCGCGATAACTCTCGGATGCAGGTGTCCTGTGCCTGTCACGGCCATGCCTCAGAAAGCGACGGCGGCCAGGCCATAGCTCTGCCGCGCCGAGGTGCTGACTCGACCCAGGAAGTCATCGGCTCGCAGCGTGACCTTTGGCTGGTACCACTCGTTCGCGATCTCGCAGACCACGACCTGCGCATCCGATTCGGCCAACACCGTGGGGAGTGTGTGAACCACCGTCGATGGGAAGCTGACGATCGTCCGGCCGATCGGGCCGCGCCGAGCGACGATCTCCAGCGGCAGGGTTGGCCGGATGACGTCGATCCCCATCCGTTGGATGAGATCGAGCTTCCAGTCAGCTTCCTTGCGATGGGCAAAGTATCGATCCGCCTCATAACGAGCGATCAGGGTCTCCACTCCCTCCAGGTAGGCGTCCGCTCTGACCACACCGTTCTCGACCAGCGGCGTGCCGACCAGGTCGGCGTCTGGCTTCAGCTGGGGGGCCGGGTGCCCGGCGCGCACCCAGGAGAAGTCATTGCGGATGATCCGAACCCGCGGTACCTCTACTGGCATGCAGGTAAACAGCCGGAGCCGGCAATCCGAATCCGGAGACAGCCGGCGGCGTACCGTCCCGGCAATCTGATCCCGTGCGAATGTGGCAATTTGCCGCCGCTGGCTGGGCGTTGCTACCTGGTGCCAGCGCGACAGCTGCTCCCCGGTCGACCACTGGCGTGCGAACTCGAGCGTGGCAGTACCGTCGTCGACGACGGTGACCTCGGATAGCTTCGTCACGCTGATGATCACCTGGATGACGCCTGAGTACGGGTCGCCAACCACCAACCGCTGCACGCCGGTCAGCTCGCTAGCCAATGCACGTACGCTCGAGCAACACTCATGCCGCCCAGCCTTGGTTCGTGCCAGGAAACCGGGTGGCCGGCACTACGCGCAAGGGTGATCATCGACCGCAGCTGGGTTCGTGTGAGGCCGGCACTCGGTGCGAGCACTGCTATCTTCACCCCTGCGAGGTCATCCTCATGCTGCGCCAACTCGATGACGTTGAGCAACTGTGCGGGGCTTTCCACCAACGCCAACGCACCGTGTACTGGTCCGGCATAGAAGGTCACGACACAGCCACCAGGTCAGCCTGATCGGCCAGCTCACCGGGCACTCGGCGGAGCTTCTTCATTGCAGCTCGCTCGCCGTCGTATACCCGCTTCACCCCGTCGCCCATCGCCTCGCTGATCACCCGAACGTCGCGCACCAGCTGCCCAAGCCCCTGCGGCTCGACCGAAGCGGCCTGGTCGGAGCCCCACATCGAACGGTCCAAGGTGATATGGCGCTCCACGAAGACCGCACCCATAGCGACCGCGGCAAGCGTCGTCTGCAGGCCCGTCTCGTGGCCGGAGTATCCGATCGGCACGTTGGGGAATTCGCCCTGCAAGGTGTGGATCATCTTGATGTTGAGCTCTTCGGTGGGCGCCGGGTAGCTGCTCGTGGCGTGACACAGGATGATGTTGTCACTGCCGAGCACCTCGACGGCGTGCCGTATCTGGCGCATGGTCGACATACCAGTTGACAAAATGATCGTGCGACCGGTGGTGCGCAACCGACGCAGCAGGTCGTCGTCGGTCAGGCAGGCCGACGCAACCTTGTGTGCCGGCACGTCGAACGCCTCCAGGAAGTCGACCGACTTGATGTCCCAGGGAGACGCAAACCATGCGATCCCTCGACGCTTCGCGTGCGCGTCGATAGCCGCGTACTCCTGAAGGCCGAACTCCACCCGGTGCCGGTAGTCGATGTAGCGCATTCGCCCCCAGGGCGTGTCGCGTTCGATGTCCCGCTGCTCACATGGGATGCAGATCTCCGGCGTCCGCTTCTGAAACTTGACTGCATCGCAGCCAGCGTCGACCGCTTGGTCGATCAAGGCGATCGCATTCGCCAGATAGCCGTTGTGGTTGATGCCGATCTCCCCGGTGATGTAGACGGGGTACGCGGCACCGACCACAAGATCGCCGAGCTGGCGCGACGGGCTCTGCATGAGCCATGGTTTGTTTGCCATCACGTCTCCCAGGTGAGGGTGGTGACGGCTTTCGTCCCGAGTCTGTTCATGATCCCGACCGTAGGCAGCAGATATTGCCAGGCGGGCATTGCGAGCTGAACATCAAGCAAACACTGCGCAACGCGTCCACGTGATCATCTGAAGTTCACCCAATGTTGCCCAGCCACTTACCTGATGATCATCAAGCGTCGCCGCCGACCTTCCTATGGTCGAAAAGGTGATCATGTTGTCGGTCATCGTCCCGTTCTTCAACGTTGAGCGATACGCCGCCGAAAATCTCAGGAGCCTGGCAAGGAATGCCGCACCCGGCATTGAGTTCGTGCTGGTGGACGACGGTTCGACGGACGCGACCTCATCGATCCTTGCCGATGCTGCAGAACGGTTGCCGGACGCCCATGTGGTCAGGCTCGGGAGAAACTCGGGACTTTCGACCGCCCGAAATGCAGGCTTGATGTCGGCCCGCGGCCGCTATCTCAGCTTTCTCGACGGTGACGATGTCGCGGCGCCGAGCCACTTCGCTGCCCTGGTCGATGTGATCGAGAGGCTGGGCTGCGACTTCGTCCGAACGGATCATGTTCAGGTTCACGGTCGGCAGCGGGTGCTACGACGCGTCAACCACGGGCCGCGAGGGGTGGTCTGCCCAGCACGCGCGGGCATCGGGCCGGCCGGGCAGCGTAGCTCGGTAGACGCTCCGCACGCGTGGGCTGGGGTCTATCATCGGCGGCTGCTGGATGCAGGGCTACTGCGCTTCGATGAGGATCTGCGCACCTGCGAGGATCGCCCGTGGATCTGGGATCTGCACCTGCAAGCAAGCACATTTGCCGTTGTCGGGCTCCACGGCGTGCGATACCGGAGGGATGTCTCAGCGTCGCTCACGCGGCTCAGCGACGACCGGCAGTTCGACTTCGTCCCGGCCTTCGAACGGATCCTGCAACGGGTAGGTGCCGATCGCGACGCCGCCAGCTTTTTGCCGAAGGCCCTACACACCTACTGCGCCGTTGCCTGCCATCACCTCAGCCAACGTGATCGCTACCGGCCGGCACTGCAGCACAGGCTGCTGGCCGAGATTGTAGCTTCGCTCGCCCAACTGCCAGCCGAGCCGCTGCGTAGGACGATCGCGGGGCTAGACGCTGAGCGAGCGGCTACCGTCGAGAGCCTCCTGCGGGAGGGCGCGTGACGACTCAGATCGTGCTGGCATCCACACATTCGGGCTGGCCACCGTGACTGCAGCGTACGACAACGGCCTCTTGGCCCGTTGCGAACGCCGGATCCTCGTCATCACATGCAATACAGCAATGCCTGAGGCCACGACACCGATGCGCGACATTGCGGGCGCGCCGGAGCTCATCCGCCAATTCGATGCGGTCTACGACTACAACGCATGCATTGAGCCTCAGCATCCGTCGATCTGGCGCCCGAGGCCGGGAGATCTTCCGCTCTGTGGTCAAGATCATGGTCGCCGACCGCGCTGCATTCACCGGCAACGACCGTGTCGCCTTGATCGTCGGGCAGTGCCTTTCAGCCGGTGGGTCCCTCAACGAGGACGAGGAACTCAACCTGTACGCCGCGATGGTCTCGGGTTGTGCGGGTGCTGGGTATACCTCCGTCGCCTTCATGCCCCATCCGAGCGCGCAAAACAGTCAGCTGGCGCGGCTGGACCATGTCGCGCGTACCCGAGGCGTCCAGCTGATATTGCCCGACGAGCGAGAGCTAGCCGAAGCGTGGTTCGAGCGGGGAGGTGTCGAGCTCGTTGTCGGATGCTTCTCGACGGCGTTGCTGACCGCCTCCCAGCTCTACGGCCTGCCAGTGGCGCGGCTCGGTACGGAGCTGATGTTGGAACGGCTGACGCCATTCCAGAACAGCAACCGGATTCCGGCCACGCTTGCGGACGCGCTGGTACCCGATCTCACGTCGCTCATCTCGCACGAGAAGCAACATCCCCGCTTCGACCGAGCTGACGTCACGGCACTAGTCGTCTCCGTGGGCTATGCCATGCAGCCGCTCCGGCTATCGGTGCGGCGCCCGGAGGTCGTGGCGTTTCTCGCCGATCATTACGAAGGCAATTCCCGCTACTTCAAACGCCGGAGGCTAACCCGGCTCGGCTTGCCAGGCAGTCTGCCAGCGCCGCAACCGCCACCGAAGCCAACTCTTTGGCACCGCCTCCACCGGCGTTTACGCCGCGCCAGGATCGAGCTAGGCCGACGGTTGCCGGATCGACGGTTTCTGGGCACTCAGCTACCTTTGCCCAGCTCGGACAAGCGAGCTTCGCCGACACCCTGAGTCGTCGAGGCTCAGCCAGTCTTTCTTTGTTCGCCATGAGAGAGTACCGCCAGTGCGGCATCGATCGTTCACCCCTTGTTTACCTTCGCAGGTCCATCAGGACACGTGCCGGGCGTAATTTCGCCGCAACGGGAGGCCACTGCGTGCGTCCTTCCGACAACCCGGCGTGCACCATGCCTCCGGGTTCACCCAGGGGAAGCGACCCCCCGTCTGTGAAGGACACGCATGACCATGAACCGCCTCGTGAGCTCGCGAGCCGCACAGCTCGCAGCGTTGGCCGCTCTGGCCACCCTGAGTCTCACCGCCTGCGGCTCCGACCCGACCAGCGCCAGCGAGCCTGCCGGAGCCGAACCAGGCAGCAGCGCCGGCGCGTCAGGCCTCGCCTGCCCCGCTGGCAAACTCTCCGCCGAGGGCTCGAGCGCCCAGGCGAACGCGATCACCGAAGTCATCGCTGACTACAACGCCCAATGCGGCGACAAGGCCACGATCGAATACAACCCGACGGGCTCAGGGGCCGGCATCAAGTCGTTCTACAACGGCCTCGTCGACTTCGCCGGCTCCGACTCCGCACTCAAGACCGAGGAGAAGGACGGGGTCATCGAGGCTGACAAGGCCAAGGAACGCTGCCAGAACAACCCGGCGTGGAACCTGCCCATGGTGGTCGGCCCGATCGCGTTCGCGTACAACGTCGACGGCGTCGACAAGCTGGCAATGAATGGCGAGGTGCTCGCCGAGATCTTCAATGGCACCATCAAGACGTGGAATGACCCGAAGATCGCCAAGCTCAACCCGGATGCCAAGCTACCCACCGCGAACATCACGGTGTTCTTCCGCTCCGATGAGTCTGGGACTACGGAGAACACCGCGAAGTTCCTCTCCAAGGCCGGCAACGGCGCCTGGAAGGACGAGCCGTCCAAGACCTGGACAGGTACCGGCGAGGGCAAGAACAAGAACTCCGGTGTCGCTGAGGCACTCGCTAGCACGAAGAACTCCATTTCCTACATCGAGTGGAGCTATGCGAAAGACAACAACCTGAGCATGGCTCAGCTGGATAGCGGCAGTGGCCCGGTGGAGCTGACGGGCGAATCCGTAGCCAAGGCTGTGTCCGAATCCAAGATCAAGGGCAGCGGCAATGACCTCAGCCTTGACCTGAAGTACTCCGGAACGAAGGCCGGCGCCTACCCGGCGCTGCTCGTGACCTACGAGATCGTGTGCAGCAAGGGTCTGGCGGCCGACAAGACGGCGATCGTCAAGGATCTCCTGACCTACTTCTCCTCAAACGACGCGCAGAGCAAACTGCAGGACCTCGGCTATGCGCCGCTTCCCAGCGATCTGCAGTCGAAAGTGAAGACGGCGGTCGCGGCAATCCAGTAATCACCCTCCCCCGAGGGGCGGGTCACCGCGGCGACGCACCCGCGGTGACCCGCCGCCCCATTTCATTGAGCAGGAAGAGCCATGGCATTGACCGATACGGATGCGACCGAGAGGGTCGAGCCTGAACCTGGCGCAACGCAGGATCCGAGCATCTCTCCGGTCCACCATGAGACTATGCACTCACCGGTTCCCGTAGTGGGTCACCATGCCCCTGCCACTGCCCCAAGAACGATCGACCGCGTGGAACAGGCACCCCGTGGCGTCAAACTCGCCAAGATCAGCCGGACCGGGGATCGGATATTCCGTAGCCTCGCAACCACTTCCGGTCTGCTTATCGTCCTGCTCGTACTTTTCGTCGGCATTTTCCTGTTGGCTCTTGCTCTGCCTAGCCTGCGAGCCGATCAAGGCAACTTCCTCACTTCGCGTGAGTGGACGGTCGCTGGCAACGAGCTTCGGTTTGGGATCGCAGGGTTGTTCTGGACCACCGTCTTGTCGTCGATCCTGGCGATGGTCATGGCCGTCCCAGTGGCCGTCGGGGTCGCTCTCTGCATGACGCAGTATCTACACAAGCGAGTCGCTGGCCCGGTTTCCTTCGTCGTCGACATGCTCGCCGCCGTACCGTCAATCATTTTCGGCCTCTGGGGATTGACCGTATTGGGGCCCTTCTTGGCACCGGCAGCAGCGTGGCTGATCAGCAAGCTCGGCTGGATCCCGCTTTTCGCAAGGAGTGTCGATCCCAAAGGATCGGTCTTTGTCGCCTCGGCAGTGCTCGCCATTATGATCTTGCCGATTGTGATTGCGATCTCTCGTGATGTCTTTGCACAGACACCACGAGATCACATTGAGGCAGCGCTGGCGCTCGGCGCGACACGGTGGGAGGTCATTCGCACCGCAGTACTTCCGCACGGAAGGTCGGGCGTCATCAGCGCATCCATGCTCGGCCTCGGGCGTGCGCTTGGAGAGACCATCGCTGTCATGATCATCCTCACGACGCCATCGCAGGGCAGCCCGTTCAGTCCGTCGATCTTCGCCGGCGGTGAAACCTTTGCTAGCAAGATCGCCAACAACGCTGCCGAGTTCGACAGCCCGTCCAAGACCGGGGCTTATATCGCGGCAGGGCTGGTGCTTTTTGTAGTCACTTTCGCCGTAAACGCAATTGCCCGGATCATCGCAGAGCGAGGGGTGAAGTCATGAGCGCGACAACGACTGACACCCCGCTGGCCTTCGGTCGCCCCAGTGGCGTCCGAACAGTGAAGAACAGCTTGGCCACCATATTCGTGACGCTCGCTACGCTGATGACGATCATCCCGTTGGCCTGGGTGCTCACTACCGTGATCATCAAGGGTTACCGACTGCTCCTCAGCTCAACCTGGTGGCTGCAGAGTCAGCGCGGCGTCACGCCGCGACGTGAGGGTGGCGGCGCGTATCACGCCATCGTCGGGACCGTTGAGATGGCCTTGATCTGTGCTGCGATTGCAGTTCCGCTTGGGGTTCTGGGAGCGATCTTCTTGATCGAGTACGGCAAGGGCACCAAGATCGCCCGCGGCGTGAGCTTCATGGTGGACGTCCTCAGCGGCATTCCCTCGATCGTCGCGGCACTCTTCATCTACGCACTGTTCATCACGATCTTCGGGTGGGGCCGGTCCGCAATAGCTGTCTCCTGCGCCCTGGTGCTGCTGATGCTCCCGGTGGTCCTCAGATCCACCGAGGAGATGCTCAAACTCGTACCAGACTCGCTGCGGGAAGCGTCATACGCGCTCGGAGTCGCGAAGTGGAAGACGATTGTCAAGGTGGTGATTCCGACAGCGTTCGGCGGCATCATCACTGGTGTCATGCTCGGCCTGGCGAGGGTGATGGGCGAGACAGCACCGCTGCTGATCCTTGTCTCGTACGCGGTCGGCATCAACTTCTCGCCAGTCGCTGACACCATGGGTGCGTTGCCGACAATGATCAACGCTGGTCGGGACCAGCCTTCACAGATGCCTGGATATGAGCGAGTTTGGGCCGCAGCCCTGACCTTGATCATGATTGTGATGCTGCTGAACGTGCTGGCCCGGTTCATCGCTCGGGTCACCACCCTGAAGGAGAAATGAGCCATGGCCAGGCGAATCGACGTCAAGAATCTGGACATCTACTACGGCGGGTTTCAGGCGGTCGAGGATGTCTCGATGACGGTGGAACCGCGTACGGTTACGGCCTTTATAGGCCCGTCGGGATGCGGAAAATCCACCCTGTTGCGCACCTTGAACCGGATGCACGAGGTGATCCCCGGCGCGCATGTCAAGGGCAGTGTGCAGCTCGACGGCACGGACCTGTACGGCCAGGGAGTCGACCCGGTCGCGGTGCGCCGCGTTGTCGGCATGGTGTTCCAGCGACCCAACCCGTTTCCATCCATGTCGATCTTCGACAACGTTGCCGCCGGCCTACGACTGAACGGCGTGAAGAACAAAAAGATCTTGACCGACGCCGTGGAACGCTCACTGATCGCGGCCAACCTCTGGAACGAGGTCAAAGACCGACTTGGAAAGGCCGGCATTGGCCTTTCCGGCGGCCAGCAACAGCGACTCTGCATTGCTCGCGCCATCGCCGTCGAGCCCCAGGTGCTGCTGATGGACGAGCCGTGCTCGGCACTTGATCCGATCTCCACACTTGCCATCGAGGACCTGATCGGTGAACTGAAGGAGAAGTACACGGTGGTGATCGTGACCCACAATATGCAGCAGGCTGCTCGGGTCAGCGACCAGACCGCGTTCTTCAACCTCGCGGCCCAAGGGAAGCCGGGCAGGCTCATCGAGATTGGCTCGACCGAGAAGATCTTCTCCAACCCGGACCAGAAGGCGACCGAGGACTACATCACCGGAAGGTTTGGCTGAGGACAGCTGGCGGAGATAGGCAGAGTCTGTGCGTCTGATAACGACCGACTTTGTCATCCGTCTTCTGTCTCCTGCCCACATAGACTCGGCCCGTGAGCGCGAACCCTGGGTGGTATCCCGATCCGGGCGGCGGACAAGGTCTCTTCCGGTACTGGGACGGCAAGGCCTGGTCGGCAGCAGTCTCGCCCAATCCGAGTGCGCCTCCGCCCGGGCAAGGCCTCATTGGCGGTGGGACAACGCAGCCGGGCGGCACAGCATATGGGCAGCAGGACAGCCAGGCCTACGGGCAGGGTGGACAGCCCACGTACGGCCAGTCGCCGTACGGCCAGGACTACGGCAGCGCATACACGAACTATCAGGAACTAGAGAAGAAGAAGTCGCCTATCGGCTGGTGGATCGCCGGCGCCGCATTGGTGATCGGCATCATCATCGTGGCCGTTATCGCCATCCGTGCCGTGACCGGCGGCACCGACACTGGCACCAGTGGCGGGCCAGTCGGGCAGCCGTCGCAGGACGTGTGCCCGCCGCAGATCACCGCGAGCCCTGACGCCGCACCCGATCCGGCCGATGGCCGGGTGCACGGCGGACCGGTGTCCTACCCTCGGCTCGGCTCGCCCTGGGGGCCGCCGCAAGGTGAGAACCGCGTACCGTTCGGGACCGACGTGCAGAGCCAGGTCGTGGGGGTGGAAATCAACTATGACGGCGGCGGTAACGACTGGGTCGCATCGGTCCTCGTTGGGGAATTGCAGGCCGGTGATGGCTTCTTCACCCCGGAGCAGGGCTCACAGATCGTCGTGAAGTGCATTCTCGGCGCGTTCTACGGGAACAACCCAGTGAACAGCGACGTCAAGGTGAACGAGAAGACGACCATCGACGGCCACGATGCTTGGCTTGTCGAGTCTCACCTCACCTTTGACATCGCCGGCCTGAAGACGAAGGGCGAGCTGCTTATTGTGGCGATTGTGTCGGCTGGCAACCGGTCAGGTCTCTACTACGCATCGATTCCCGACACCGTGCCAGAGCTTGTCCAGCCGGCCCGCGACGCCCTGGCGCAACTTCAAGTCGACGGCTGACACCCCCTTCTTGAGGGCTGCTCGCGAAATCGCGCGGCATTGCCTGCTCGCTACTGCTCGCGGCGATGTTCGCTGAGTTGCCGCTGTCGTCGTCGCCGAATCGATCGATGCATGGAAACCCCGGCCAGCCTGCAGGTTCCGTCGCGCCGGACTGCAATCTGCCAACAGTTTCTGGGAAAGGCGAGCAATCACATAGAGCGCGATGCACGAGCAGCCCCAGAAAAGGGGCCTAGCACCTCGCGAGGCCGCGGCGCTCCTTCATAGCTACCACGCGTGCTGCGCTCTCGGTCACCCGCTTGGCAAAAGCCGGGTCGTCCGATGCCTCGTCCTTGATCGCGTCAGCCATGGTGGTCGCCAGGCTCGCGTCGCCGATGATCAGCAGGTCACCTCCAGCCTGAATGAAGCGGAGCGCGCGCTCATCGGGCGGGAGAGTTCGCATAGCAGCAGCCGCCAGATCGTCTGAGATCACGATCCGCGAGAATCCAAGATCCTTGCGCAGCATGTCATCGATGATCATGGTCGAGAATGCCGCGCGATGCTCGTCATCGATCTTGCGATAGAACGCCGAGGACACCATCACCATGTCCACCTCAGCGTCGATGGCTGCGCTGAAGCCAGCGAGAGCATCATCGTGTCGCGTCGTGGCGCGGTCGACCACCCGCGTCATGAAGTCTGTGTTGCCGCGTACGCGACCCAGTCCAGGAAAGTGCTTGACCGCCGTCGCGACGCCGGCCCGATTCATGCCTTCGGTGAACGCGGTCACCTTTGCAGCAACTGTCTTCGGTGAGGAGCCATAGCCACGACGCAGCTGACCGATTGGCTGGTTCATCCAGACCATCGCGCTTGGCACGACGTCGGCGACGGGCGCCAGATTGGCGTCGATCCCGGCCGACCTGAGTTGGCGGCCCCACTCGTAGGCGTTCTCACGAAGCTCGGCATCAGATTGCTTGGCTTGGACAGTTGCCGACGGAATCCTCGTGAAGCCCGGACCTCTAAGGCGCTGGACGAGCCCACCTTCCTGGTCCGCCGCGAGCATGACATCGACGCCTTCGGGGCTGCGGGCGGCGTCTCGTACGCGACGAACGACGGCTCGGATCGCCTGCATCCCTGCTGTGGAATTGCCAAGCAGGAGGACGCTTCCTGCGCGAGTCTGGTCGACAATCTCCTTCTCTGATGGGCTAATCCCGCTTGAGCTGACAGCTACCATCAGCAGCTGGCCAACCTGCTCAGACCGGCTCATTTTGCTGACGAGCTCCATGCAAGGTTGGTCCGCAGTGAACGATTCGGCAGGTTTCGACCTGGTCGGACCGCTGGGCAATGACGTGGCACTCTGCGGTTTCGGCGTGCTCGGGGTTGCGGCAATGGGCGGCACGGCAGTGGGCACTGTGCCGCACCCGTCAAGTGCGGCTATGGTCATCAGCGCGCAGCCTACGAGCCACACGCGCTGACCGGTCGTCGCTGGATGCACTGCACCTCAATCCCCGTCACTTCACCGCCCGGTCTGTTGGCAGCCCGAGCAGTCCGGACACTAGGGTTGTCGCATCGCGGGGAGGACGCAGCGGCGCAGCCACCCCCGTACGCCCACACGGTTTGGAGGACAACCCCATGTCGAGCGTTTCCAGCGTAAGCCCACGCACTCTGGCCGACGTAGTTCCGGGCGGCTTGGTCCGCAGCATCGCCCTCGTGATCGGCGGGGCTATTTTCGTCGGTCTGACTGCCCAGGTCTCGATCCCCTTGCCGTTCACGCCGGTCCCCCTCACCCTGCAAACTTTTTCCGTCTTGCTGGTCGGTGCCGCGTTGGGCAGCGTGCGCGGGGCGGCCTCCATGGCCCTCTATCTGCTGGCCGGAGTGGCTGGCGTGCCTTGGTTCGCGCAGCAGGGCAGCGGCTGGGCCTTCGTCTCCTTTGGCTATGTTCTGGGATTCGTTGCGGCGGCATGGCTCGTCGGGTGGCTTGCCGAGCGTGGCGCTGACCGGCGCGTGGTGCCAACCATCGGCATGATGGCGCTCGGGAACCTGGTGATTTACGCCTTCGGAGTGGCTGGCTTGATGGTGCTCGTGCCGAACTTGACCGGCAAACCGATGTCGCTTGGCACCGCGCTGACCTTAGGAGTGCTGCCCTTCCTGATCGGCGACACGATCAAGATTCTGCTGGCCGCTGGGCTTTTGCCCGGCACGTGGAAGCTGATCAACTCCCGGCGTAGCTCATAGACCGCAGACCATGCCGTTCACGGCCGAAGTCCTGTCGGCTGGCCAAGGTGGCGGGCACACGGTGGTCGTTCCCAAGGAGATTGCCCAAGCCTTCAGCTCCAAACGGCCTCCGGTCCTGGCGCATGTCAACGGCGTCGAATACCGCTCACGGCTCATGGTCTATGGCGGTCAAACCTATCTCGGCCTCCGCAAAGATCTGCTCCGGTTGCTTGATGTGGCGGTCGGCGACGTGGTTCAGATTGAACTCGTTGAGGACCATCAGGAACGAGTCGTCGTCGAACCACCCGAGCTCACCCAGGCGCTCGCAGACAACCCAACGGCGAAGGCCGGGTACGAGCAGTTGCCCTTCACCCACCGCAACGAGTACGCACGGTGGATCGACGAAGGGAAGAAACCTGAAACCCGCGCTGATCGAGTAGCCAAGACCATCAAACGGCTGACCGAGCCTCGCTGAGCCTGTGTGCGCTGAATAGGCGTCAGCGCCCGCCATACCGCCAACTCAACGACCGTCAGGCCTCCGTCAGAAACCTGGGTTAACCCAGCTTCCATGTGGTCTACATAGGCTGCAACCTATGCAGAGCGTCGGCAACCTGAGTTAACCCAGGTTGCCGACAGAATGTGAGCGGACCCGGGAGCGGGCTCAGTCCTCGAGGTTTAGCAGGGCGTTTTCGAGCACCTCGGTCATCGCCGGGTGGATCCAGTACTGGCCGCGGGCCACTTCGAGCGCGGGCTGCTCGAAGGTCATGGCCTGGATAAGCGGCTGGATCAGTGATGGCGCCTCCGGGCCGATCACGTGGGCACCGAGGATGATCTTCGATTTGGCGTCGGCGATGATCTTGACGAAATGGTCCGTGTCTTCCATTGCCCAGCCGAATGCAGTCTCCCCGTAGTCCTGGCGGGATACGACGTAGTCGAGCCCTTGCTCCTCAGCTTGCTCCTCGGTAACGCCTACCGAAGCCACCTGCGGCATGGAGAAGACGGCGTGGGGCACGATCCTTCGGTCACTGGTGATCATAGAGTCGGAATGGAGCAGATTGTGCTGGACGACTCGAGCATCTTTGTTGGCCACGTGCTTGAGCTGCTCACGTGAGCACACGTCGCCCAGCGCGAAGACTCCCACGGCGCTCGTCCTCAAGAACTCGTCGACAACGATCAACCCATCGTCATCGACCTCGATCCCTCCTCGCGGGAGGTCGAGCGTGTCGCTGTTCGACGCCCGCCCGGTGGCGATCAAGAGCACCTCCGCCTCGAGGTCTTCGCGCTTCTCCTCCGGGCCCACGGTATGCACGCGTACGCACCCGTCGTCGGTGCTGTCGACCGCCTGGACGCTGGTTTCCAGGCGGACATCCACTCGGCGGCCGAGGACTTCGGTGAAGCGCTGCGCAACGTCAGCGTCCTCCCGGCGCAGCAAGACGTCAGAGCGGTTCAACACCGTCACCGACGTCCCGAATGCGGAGAAGATGTGAGCAAATTCGGCCGCGACGTATCCGCCGCCGATAATGATCATGGATCGGGGCAGCTCGGGCAGCCTCATCACCGTGTCGGAGGTGTGAAACTCCACCGAGCTCAAGCCCGGCAGATAGGGAACGATCGGGCGGCTGCCGGCCGCAATCACGACCTGGCCGGCGCTAATCGTCTCCGCCGCCCCGACGTCCAACTCTCGCGGTCCGACGAAGCGGGCGCGTGCGTCGAAAACGGTGACATTGTCACTTCGCTGGCGATAGCCGCGGCCGTTTGCAGCCATCGGGTCAATCCGACCGAAGATCCGATCCTGGATCTCTCGCCATCGAACGCCGCGGAGTTCAAGATCAACCCCGAGCCTGATCGCCTCAACTGTGGAGGCGGCAAGATCAGCCGGGTGGACGAGCATCTTGCTCGGAATACAGCCGACGTTGAGGCACGTCCCACCGAACGTGCCCATCTCCACCAATGCCACGGTGAGGTTGTCGAACCTGGCGTCGACGATCGAGTTTCCCGATCCGGTGCCGATAATGCAGAGATCGAAATGACGCACCCAGCCATCGTGCCAGCATGGCCCAGCATTACTGCTCGGTAGCGCTTGCCGCGTACCGGAAAATCGGAGCACCATAAGGCGTGGTTGGCAAAAGCCTCGGCGGCAGGATGAGCCGTCATCGGCGCAACCGGATCTCCTACCTCGCGTTGGCGCGGCGCTGCAGCGACTACGTCATGCACGCGTGGTACCTCCGAGTGGTCACCTTGGTGATCATCGCCGGTTTGTCCATTGGGAGTAGCAGCAGCGTGCTGGCGATCGCCTTGTGTCTGGCTGCCTCCCTCGGCAGCTTTCTGCTGTGGGTCAATGAGCGGCACCTGCGGCGCGGTACCCAACCGCGGTTCTGGTTGTCGCAGGCATATCTCCGGAACATGATCAAGACCGATGGTCGGCATCGACTCAGTCTGGGCTCTTACTTTGAGATTCCAGAGGCCTTCGTGCTGATCGCGATCCCTGCATGGATAGCGACTGATGATCCGCTCTGGGCACGCCTTGTCATGTTGGCCGCGGCCACCGTGTTCTTGATCACAACGTCCTTGCTGATCTTCAACGACCACACGTGGTTCAATCCCGATGAAACCGATCCTCCAGCCTGGCACGAGATCTTCCGGCGACTGGCGGGGCCGATCACCGCGTTGCCTGTCTGCTTGATCGCGCTGCCGGCCGACTGGGGACCGAACGGATGGCTTGCCGCACTGGCTATCTCGCTGATGCCGCTCGCGGTCGTGGGCTCCCGCATCTCGGACACTGACCTGATCATGAAGGCGCTGCCCGACCTCGTTCAGGAGGAGTCGCACGCGGGACGCGAACTAGTGCTCAGTGAGACGCACGGCGCGCTTTCCACCAATCTCCGGCTCATCGAACAGCGGGCCCGTGAGATCCGCGAGGTCGATCCGTCCCTTTACGAACTTGCCGTCTCGGCCAACAGCCGGCTGCGGGAGACGCTGACGCTGGGGCAGCTCGGCCGTGACAATTCGAGGGAGGTGCAGAATTTCGAGGCGCCGATACTCACCTTGGCGCGGGCCGTCGGGGCCAAGGCCGATATTGATATTAGTGTCGATACGCTGCCGGCCGGCGATCGTGATCTTGCGCGCTTGGTGCTGAACGACCTGGTCGGCAATGCGCTGAACGCGGGAGCCGGTGCTATCCGGGTAGCGGTCGCGCCTGATGGAGCAAAGGTGGCGATCTCAGTGACTGATGATGCTCCGCCAATGGTGCACGGAGTATGGAAGACTCCCGGAACAAGCTCGGCGCGCCTAGAGGCTCGTCTGGGAGGCCTCTCCGGGTCGCTGACCTCGATGCAGAACGGGGCTACCAAGACTGTCACGGCCAGCTGGCTACCAGAAAGTGAGTGATCAAGTCCGCAGAGGATCAGGCGTCGACAGATGATCAAGTGCAGCAGGGACCAGCCATGACCGCAGGCGTGTTACTGGTGGACGACGTGCCCGGCGAGCGGGCGAACTTCGAGCACGCGTTCGGACGTGACCTGACGGTGGCTCCCTCGATCGACCAGCTGAACGAGCAATTGCGCAGGGGTCTGGTCTGGGAGCTCGCCTTTGTTGACTTCAACCTCAGCTCACAGACCAGCACTGGGCTGACCGCCCTGCTTCGCCTTCACCACGAGTGTCCGGCCACCCAGATCGTCACCTATAGCCAGTTCACTGAGAGCGGGCGGACGCTCTATGCGGCCGCCGCTCATCACTGGTTCAAGGCGGCCGCGCTGATGGACAAGACGAAGAACGATCCCGGCACCCTGGTGCACTACCGCGAATCGATCTGCAACGGCATCAACCCGACGCCGGTGCCCTGGCAGCGGCGGCTCCAGTGGGCTCCGCTGATCGACAACCTGCTCGCTGACGCATCGTGGGTGAGGATCTGGCGGGCAATCCGCGACGCCGCTGGTGACATGGCGCTTGTCGCCGAGTTGCTGCGTGTCGATTCGAGCAGCCTGCGAGGCTTCAAAGATCGTGCCACCGAGGCCGCCATCCAGTTCAACGAAAAGTTCCACGACATCCCGCATCCCGGTCGTACGCGGAACAAGAAGGGCATCCTGGCTGCGTTCGCCGCCGAGCACCGTCATTTTCTGACCGCGCCGGATCTCTCGACAGTCATGTCGCCCGGTACCCGACGACGCGGCTACCGCGACTAGTGCCCTGGGGCAGGGCACTAGATTCGCTCGCGCTTACCACTTGGAGCCGGCATACGAGGGAGGGTTAGGTAGTGCTGACGCTCGGCCGCGTCGAAATGCTCAATCGCGTAGCGCAGCGCCGTACGCGGCATGGTTGAGGCGTACTGATCAAGGAAGCGACGCAGCTCGTCCGCATCGACGCGCTTGCCCGCCTCGCGAAGCGACCAGCCCACGGCCTTGTGGATCAGGTCATGCCGGTCGGGCAGCAAAATCTCGGCCAGGCGGTAGAGGTCGGACGTTTCGCCGCGGGCCAGGAAGCGTTGACTCCCAACCATCGCAATCCGGCGATCCCACAGCAGGTCCGAGCGAGCCAGCTCGTAGAGCGGTGACCGGTCGCGATCGAGCAGGTAACCCCCGACGACGGGGCCGCAGCTGATGTCAACGAGATCCCAGTTGTTCACATAGCTGGTGTTGCCCAGATAGGTGTCATAGATCAGCTGCAATTCGTCATCGTCGCCGCGTTTGACAAGCTTCTTCGCTCGCTCGCTCATGACGATCAGAGTGATCAGCCGATGCTCGTGGATAGGGCTGCGCAGCATCGGGAGCCACTGATCGGCGTCGAAGGATGAGCTGAGGTATGGCTTTGCCAGCTGACGGAGCTCACCAAGTTTGAGACCGAGGAAGATGTCGCCCTCCCCGTAGCTGCCAGGCGACACCTTGAAGTACCTGGAGAGTGCCCGTGCATTTTCTGGGCTGGCGGCAGCGTCCATGGCCCGTACGAGGTCGTCCATGATCGCCACGATGCCACGAGCTGCTGACTCTTGTGCTGACAGCACGGCTAGGTGCGCATGACCGGACATGGCGGCTTCCATGTTCTCGGAAATCATATATTTCCTATAGTGAGACAGGGGATTGCCCCTTGTGGGCCAGTCTGCCTACGTTTGATCCAGGTCATTTGCCCAGCGCACCAACCTGCTGGCCGGCGCCGCGACGGCGGGAGTGCCGGGCAATGACCGCGCCGTTCGATACGCCCGTAAGTGCCATAGGACTCGACGTGAACACCCTTCTGTACCGCAGGATCCACCTCGACTTGCGGCGCACCGCGAGCTCGGCCTGTCCCTTGCCGCGCTGAGCGGCGGCCGACGCCGCGAGCCTCGGGGCTCAGGCGGTCATCGCGCTCTCGCTGATCTGAGAGACCCTCAGCCATCCCTCCGCGGCCGCGGTCTGCGGCTACTTGATCATCTGTCCTGCATCGAAAGAAGCTTCCATGTCAAAGAAGAACAGAAGTCCGATCAACCTGGTAAAGATCGCCACCGGCTTGGCCAACCAGCGCGCTTTGTGGGAGCCACTGGTGTCCTACGATCCGGTCGCTCGCTACCACGTCCGCCTCGCCCGCGAGCAGGAGTTCGAGGCGTGGCTGCTGACCTGGCTGCCCGGCCAGGGCACCGACTGGCACGATCATGGTGGCAGTGCCGGCGCATTCATCACCCTTCGTGGCGTGCTGACCGAGCGGCATGCCGAGGTCGGCTACGGCCCTCCGCGAATCGTGCCAGGCGGTCGAGATTTGGTGGCTGGAACGCTGCGCTCCTTCGGTTCGCGACACGTTCATGAGGTCGCCAACCGCGGAGTCGAACCAGCGGTGAGCGTACACGTCTATGCACCGTCGCTCGTTGAGATGCATTACTACCAGGCGCGAGGCGATCTGCTCCATGTAGCGAACTCACAGCTGGTCGGGGTGAATTGGTGAGCGCTTCTGGGCTATCGGACAGCACAGTAACGACCGGTCGACGCACCATTGACGAGGTGCTCCAATCGGCCCGAAGGCGCATTGCGAGACTGACTCCACGCCAGGCCAAGAATGAGTTTGACGCTGGCGCAGTCGTGGTCGACATCAGACCGGCGGCCCAGCGGGACGCACATGGCGGGCTTCCTGGAGCCTTGGTCATCGAGCGCAACGTCCTGGAGTGGCGCTTCGATCCCGCAAGCGATGCTCGTCTACCGATCGCCGACTACGACCTGGAGGTGATCGTGATTTGTCAGGAGGGCTACACCTCGAGCCTCGCCGCCGCCTCGTTGCAGGATCTCGGAATTCGTCGAGCGACCGACGTGATCGGCGGCTACGCCGCCTGGCGCCATGTGCTGTGACCGCGAAACGTACACCAAGTGTTCACGAGGCTAAGCAACAGCTGCGAGCGTCGAGAATCGCGATGGATCCGACGCGCGATGCGCGCGCAGCTCGAAATAAGCGCACCACTTAGATGCCTGCGTAGGAGTGCAAGCCCGAGACCAACAGGTTGATCCCGACGAAGTTGAACCAGAATGACGCGAGGCCAATGATCGCGATCACGGCGGCCTTGGTTCCGCGCCAGCCGGCCGTTGAGCGAGCGTGCAGATAACACGCGTAGATCACCCAGGTGACCAGGGCCCAGGTCTCCTTGGGATCCCAGCCCCAGTAACGTCCCCACGCGTACTGGGCCCAGATGGCTCCTGCGGCAACCGTGAAGGTCCACATCGGGAAAGCGAAAGCGAGGAAGCGGTACGCGATCAAGTCGATCCGGCGCGAATCCGGGAGCCGCCCGAGGTAGCCGCGGACGGTCCCGCGCTCCTCGGCGCGCTTCTTGATCAGGTAGAGGATCGACATCACTCCGCCCACAGTGAAGGCAGCCCCAGAGATGGCCGCTGCCACGATGTGGATCAGGAACCAAACCGAATGCAACGCCGGTACCAGCGGTGCCACCGCGACATAGAACACGGTCACCGCGAGGCCGTTTCCAACGGCGGCAAGCAGCGCGACGGGAAGTCCGAGCCAGCGGACTCCAGCTCGCCAGACCAAGATCAGGTACACGCCGACGAAGAGCACCATCGCGGTGATCGTGAACTCGAACATGTTGCCCCACGGTGCCCGATGCGCGGCCAGCGCCCGGGTCACGACGCCAACTACGCTCAACAGGAAGCCGACGATGGTGAGCGCCACACCAATCCGGCCGAACTGCTCGACTCGCCCGCTAGCGGCCGAATCGTTTCCCGGTTCGGCGGCCAGACCGGTGCCAGGCTGATCCGGCCGTTCGACAAGCCCAGGGCGCGTAAGCTCCGGATTGCGAATCTCGGCAGCCGCGACTTCAACCAATTTGCGAGCATCGGGCGCTGCCACGCCTAGCCGCCGGGCCGCAGCCCATTCGGCAGCGTGTGCAAACATCGCGAGCGCATAGACAACCACCGAGCTGACCAGCGCGAGGCTGGAGTAGTACTCGTAGGTCATCTTGGGCTCACATCCTCAGGCCTGCGGGACAGCTCAGCGGCCAGCTCAGCCACGTCGTCGGTGAGGCCGGCCCGAGCGTCGGCACGGTCCAGGCCGCCAACCTCCACCACACTACGGCCTGCCTCGCCACTGCGAACCCGAATCCAGACCCGGCGGGGACGGATGAACAGCGACAGGCACAAGCCAGTGACGGCGAAGCCGATTGCGATCAAGGAAATCGGTACGCCCGGCGTGGCTCCGATCTGCAGCTTGACCCAGCGAACCCAGCCGTCCAGCTGGATCGAGCCCTTGCCGTCGGGAAGGTTCACACCGTCTCCGACCTTGAGGCCTATCCGCACCGGCTCCCCGTTGGCTTCCTTCAGCTGGCTGAGGCCGGTGGTGTCGAGGGCGTAGACGTTCTCCGGCTTTCCGGTCTCCACTTTCGGTGGTCCGTACCAGACGTTCATGAACAGTGCAGGGTTGAGGACATCAGGAAAGATCGAGTGCGGCCCCTCGTCGTTGAGCACGGCAGTCGGGAAGAAGAACCCTTCAAAAGCGAGACGCTCCGGTCGCGCGTCCGGAGCCTTGATAGCGCCGATCGAGCTGAAGTTGCCGTCCTGGGGCAACATCACGACAGGCCCCGAGAACGCAACGTTGCCCTGAGCGTCCTTGACGGTGACCTTGGGGGCGTAGCCATGGCCAATCAGGTGCACGGTTGTGCCACCAATGTGGAGCGGCTTGTTGACCTCGAGAGTCTCCTGCCGAGGCACCCCGCCGGCGCCGTCGGTCACCTCGACGTCGGCCCTGAACAACCGGGCCGCACCGCGCTGCACCGGTCCAGTTTCGAACTTCACATCGAAGTTCTTCAGGGTGACGCTGAACGGCACGAGATCCGCGTCAGTGAACCGAGCGCCGGCCGAGAAGTCGTCGTACTGAGTGAGGTTGTTGGAGAAGCCCTGACCGACGATCACGACGCTGGTGCCGCGGAAGCCGAAGAGCACGCCGATCGCCGCCCCGATCAACACGAAGATCAAGCTGACGTGGAACACCAGATTGCCGGCCTCGCGGAGGTAGCCGCGTTCTGCCGCCACGCTGTCGGCGTGGACGTCGACGCGATAGTGCCTGCTGCGCAGCGCGGCCACGGCACGGTCGAGAACGTCATGATCACCATCGGCAATCTCTGCCGCCGCATACGCGGGCAGCCGGACGAGGTTCCGCGGCGTCTTGGGTGGGCGAGCACGCAACGCCTTGGCGTACACCAGGGTCCGCGGAATGATGCAGCCCACCAAGGACACAAATAGCAGCAGGTAGATCGCGGAGAACCATGGAGAGCTGTAGACGGCGAACAGGCCGATCGTGTCGTAGAGCGGCCCAAGCCTTGGATGCTCGTTGATGAAGTCGGATACCCGGACCGGCGAGATCCTGCGCTGCGGTACCAGCGAGCCGGGAATCGCCGCAAGCGCCAGCGCGAACAACAGGATCAGCGCCGTACGCATCGAGGTGAGCTGGGTCCACAGATACCGCAGTCCGCCGCGCCACCCCAAGCGGGGCAGCTCGGCTCGCGGAGCCGGCCTGCTGGACTCGGCCGCCGAATCGCGAGTCTTGATCGTGGTCATATCACCGTCTCGAAGCTTGAGGCCCACTGTCGCAGAAGCGCGGTCAGCGTGTCCCAGGTGCCGGTGACGAGCAACAGCCCCACGATGATCATCAGGATTCCACCGATGCGCATGATCAGCTGCTGGCGCTCCCTGAGGAACGCGACGGCGCGGGCCATCTTGGTGAAGGCGAGCCCGGCGATCACGAACGGGATGCCAAGCCCGAGTGCATAGACGAAGCCGAGCAGAGCGCCGCGTGCAGCAGTGCCCTCGTTGAAGCCGAGATTGACCACCACTCCGAGCGTTGGTGACAGGCAAGGGGTCCAGCCGAGCGCAAACACCACGCCGACCAGTGGTGCCGCTGCCACGCCGACCGCCGGAATGCGGTGTATCCGTAGGTCGCGTTGGCCGATTCGCAGCACACCGGCGAAGATCAGACCAAGCAGGATGATCAACCCACCGAGCACTCGGGTGATGACGTCGCGATATTCCGCCAGCAGGCGCCCGGCCGAACCGGCGATGACACCAGTCGTGACGAAAACCGCCGCGAATCCGAGTACGAAAAGCAAGGCTCCGGCGAGCATCCTGCCGCGACGGGGCGATCCTTCGACAACTTCGGCAGCTCCCAGACCCGTCGCATACGAGAGATAGCCCGGTAACAGCGGCACCACGCACGGCGAGAAAAATGCAACCAGGCCAGCGAGCAGCGCGACCGGCAACGCCAAGACCATCGAGCCGCCGACCGCGGTTTCTGCCCAACTCGCCAGATCGAGAGGGGTCATCTATCGACCGTCCGCGACGTCGTTGATCATGTCTACGAGGGTGATCTTGGAGACTTCGCTCAGCACGCGGACGGCGAGCCGGCCCTGCCGATCGATGATCATGGTCGATGGGATGGCGCTGGGCGGAAGCTCACCCGCGAAGGCCAGCAGTGTCTTCCCGGTCGGGTCGTAGATGCTGGGATAAGTGATCTTGAAGCTCCGGACGAACGCCTCAGCCGGCGCTGGATCGTAGTCCTTGCTGGTGATGCCGACGAACTGGGCGATGTCCTTGGTCTCGACACTCGCCGCCTGTAGATCGGGTGCTTCCTTGCGACACGGCGGACACCAAGAGCCCCAGACATTGATCACCACGACCTTGCCACGGAACTCCTGAGTCGAGATTGTCCTGTTGCTGCCGAGAGCGGGCCCGGATATGGTCGGCAACTCTTTGCGCTGGTCGGGCGGCACCCGCGTCAGGTTGCGAGCCACGTCCGGATAGCCAACCTGACCCGCACTCCGGGTCTGCTCGTCCGCCCCCGTGCCGGCACAGGCTGCCAGCATCAGCATCGCGGCCAAAGCGACTGCCGTGCGGACCGCCGTACGCCGCACCATCAGGCCCCTGCAACGAACTTCTTGGTCTGGTGCGGACGCAGGAGCTCAGCAGCTGGCTCGGCGTAGCTGACCGAGGTGACGTGGGCGTCGATGTAGGTGAATGATGTGACGCTGCCCAGCGTGCACAGGCGTTTCCGGGGGTCATGAGCCATTCTGCGACCCTCGGCGTTGCTACGCGCTATCCAGATCGGGAGCTGATGGGTCACGATCACTGCCTCATGCCCGAGCGCGGCATTGGCGGCGTCTCTCATCGCGAGGATCATTCTGGCCAGGATCTCGGAATATGCCTCACCCCAGCTCGGCTTGATGGGGTTTCGGAAGTAGAGCCAGTTCTTCGGATGACGCAGCGCGCCGCCCCTAAATGAAAGTCGCAAGCCCTCGAAATAGTTCGCTGCCTCAATGACCCGAGGATCGATCACCACCGGCAGATCGAGCGCTTCGGCCAATGGTGCTGCCGTCTCCTGTGCCCGCTCCAAGGGCGAACTCCTGAGATGCACGACGTCGCGCCCGCGGAAATGCTCTGAGACCCTCTCAGCCATCTCCTTGCCCAGCTCGGAGAGGTGATAGTCAGGCAGCCGTCCATAAAGCAGGCCAGCGGGGTTGTCCACCTCTCCGTGTCGCACGAGATGCACAATCGTCCGGTTCTGACCCATTCGGTCCCCTCGTGCTATCCCGAGGCGCTGGCCGCTGCGGCCGCAGCGGCAGGTAGCGCTTCGACGATCCGATTCATCGCTCTATCATCGTGCGCCGCGGAAAGAAACCAAGCTTCATAGACGCTCGGCGGCAGGTAGACGCCTGAGTCGAGCATCGAATGGAAGAACGTCGCGTAAGCCGTGGTGGACTGCTGTGCTGCGGTTGCGTAGTCCGGCACGATGGTCACGCCCTCGGTTACGAAGAAAACGCTGAACAAGTTCCCCGCGTTCTGGATGACGTGCGGCACACCAGCCGCGTCGAGCGCCGATCCCACTTCGGCCCTCAGCTGACCCGCGGTGCGGTCGATATGTTCGTAGACCTGCGGAGTTGCCAGTCGCAGCGTCGCAAGACCGGCGGCTGTCGCGATGGGATTGCCTGAGAGCGTGCCGGCCTGATAGACCGTGCCGACCGGGGCCAGGTTTTGCATCAGCTCGGCGGGACCCCCGAACGCCGCGGCGGGGAACCCGCCGCCCATTACCTTGCCGAAGGTCATCAGGTCTGGCTGCACTTCGTCGAGGCCGAACTGACCCGATCGGCTCACGCGGAAGCCAGTCATCACCTCGTCGGAGATGAACAAGGAACCGTGCTCGTGTGCGATGCCGGCCAGGAAGGCGTTGAAGCCGATGCCATCCTCCATACCGGGCGGAACGACTCCCATGTTGCCAGGCGCGGCCTCGGTGATCACGGCTGCGATCTCGTCGCCGAAGGTGCCGAACGCCTCCCGGACGGCGGCCCTGCCGTTGTAGCTGAGGACGAGAGTGTCTGCGATGGTGGCGTCGGTCACGCCTGGGGTGCCAGGAATCGAGAGGGTTGCTACTCCCGAGCCGGCTGCAGCGAGCAGTGCGTCCACGTGCCCGTGGTAGCAGCCGGCGAACTTGATGATCTTGTTACGGCCCGTGACGCCCCGGGCCAAGCGGAGCACCGACATGGTGGCTTCGGTGCCCGAGTTGACCAGGCGCACCTGCTCGACGGGCATCCGCCCGATGATCTCGTCAGCAAGATCAACTTCGGCCACCGTGGGCGCGCCGTACGAGGTTCCGCGCTGGGCCGCATTGGCCACCGCGCCGATGACCTCGGGATGGGCGTGCCCGAGCAGCATTGGACCCCAGGAGCACACCAGGTCGACCAGCTCGTTGCCGTCGATGTCATACAGGTATGGGCCCTTGGCGCTGGCGATGAACCGCGGCGTGCCGCCGACGGCTCTGAATGCCCGAACAGGTGAGTTCACTCCGCCAGGCGTCACAGTCTTGGCCCGCTCGAAGGCAGCCTCGCTGCGAACGATGCCCGAAGCTGATCGGACAGTCATCGACGTTCATCGCGCACATCGCGCAGCGACTGTGCCTCGGACGAAGTCCGACCGTCGAGCCGCCCCGACGAAGGAGGGCTTGGTTCGGCGGAACCAACAAGGCGCGAGCGCTTGCGCTCTCCACGCTCTTCGTCGCGCAGCGACTGTGCCCAGTTGAGCGCCCAGTAGCTCAAGATCATGTCGGCGCCTGCACGGCGGATCGAGGTGAGCGTCTCTTTGATCGCAGCATCCCTCTTGATCCAACCGTTGGCCGCGGCGGCCTCGATCATGGCGTACTCTCCGGACACGTTGTACGCCGCAACCGGCAGATCGACCGCCTCCCGGACCGCACGGACGACATCCAGGCAACCGAGCGCAGGCTTGACCATCACGATGTCGGCACCCTGCTCGACGTCGAGTGCCACCTCCCGGAGCGCTTCTCGGATGTTGGCCGGATTCAACTGGTACGTCCTGCGATCGCCGCTGAGGGTGGATGCGACCGCTTCGCGGAAGGGGCCATAGAACGCCGAAGCGTACTTCACGGAGTAGGCGAGGATCGCCACATCGGAGGCTCCCGCTGCGTCCAGCGCCTCCCGGATGGCGCCGACCTGGCCGTCCATCATGCCGCTGGGTCCGACCACATGGGTGCCAGCCTGGGCATGGAGCACCGCCATCTGCGCGTAGATCTCAATAGTCGCGTCGTTGTCGACCGCCCCCGAGGGGGTGAGTACGCCGCAGTGTCCATGATCTGTGAACTCGTCGAGGCAGATGTCCGACATGACCAGGCACTCGTCGCCGACCTCCTCCCGCACCGCTCGAATGGCAGCAGTCAGGATGCCGTCAGGATCGAGCGCTCCGGTCCCACGCGCGTCCTTGTGCTCGGGGACGCCGAAGAGCATGACGCCGGCCAGCCCTGCGTCGGCGGCTTCCACCGCCGCCTTGCGGACCGTATCGAGTGTGTGCTGAACGACGCCGGGCATAGAGCCGATCGGGCGCGGCTCACGCAGGCCCTCCGCTACGAACATAGGCAAGATCAATTGGCGCGGCTCGAGGCTGGTCTCCCCAACCATGGCTCGGATGGCTGCGGTCGTCCGCAACCGCCTCGGCCGGTGCTTCACTGCCTTGCCCCTCCAGAAAGTGCTGGCAAAAGGCAGGTTCCCGAGCCCGGAACCTGCAACGTGCCCGCACTATTGTGCCAAGAAACCACGGAGCTGGCTTCAGACTCTGCGACGGGTGCCGGGGCGGCGCTGAGACGGCTTGAGGACCGGCTCGCCAGCTTCCAGCAAGGCGTCTCGGCGTTGCGCGGCGAAACTGGCCAGCGCATCTGCCAGATCCACCACCGACGGCTTGGCGGCGATGACGTCGACGCGCAGGCCATGCTCCTCACAGGTGCGCGCCGTCGCGGGCCCGATGACCGCGATGATCGTCGAGGCATGCGGCTTCCCCGCAATGCCGACCAGGTTGCGCACTGTCGATGAGGAGGTGAACACCACAGCGTCGAACTTGCCGGTCTTGATCGCCTCGCGTACCGGTGCGGGGGGCGGAGTGGCCCGTACAGTTCGGTAGGCGGTGACGTCCTCGACCTCCCAGCCCAAGTCCTTCAGACCTTCGGCCAGGGTTTCGGTGGCGATGTCGGCGCGGGGCAAGAAGACGCGGTTGATCGGGTCCAGCACGTCGTCGTACGGCGGGAACTCAGCGGCCAGACCGGCGGCGGACTGCTCGCCCTGTGGCACCAAATCAGGCTCGATTCCCCACGCCTGTAAAGAATTGGCGGTTACTTCACCAACAGCGGCGACCTTGAGGCCGGAGAAGGCGCGAGCGTCCAGCCCGTACTCTTCGAACTTCTCCCGTACGGCCCTGACGGCATTGACCGAGGTAAACGCCACCCACTCGTAGCGCCCCTCGACCAGTCCTCGAATTGCCTTGTCCATCTGCAACGGACTGCGAGGAGGCTCGACTGAGATGGTGGGCACCTCTTCACTGTGAGCACCGTAGGTGCGCAGTCGCGCCACCATCGCTGCTGCCTGATCCTTGGTACGTGGGACCAGCACCCGCCAGCCGAAGAGAGGCTTGGTCTCATACCAGCTCAGCTCGTGGCGCTGCTCGGCCGCGGCCCCAATGATGACGTGGACCGGGTCGGATGCCGGCGCCTTGACCGACCGGACAGCGGCCGCCAACCCATCCACGTTGGTGGTCAGGGTGATCTGTTCGGTGCTCCCCCCGTGCAGGGTGACGACCACATGATCATCTCCCGGCCGCCCTGCAGCCTTGGCGGCCTCGACCAAACCGCCAATCAGCGATACCACGGTGCTCACCACAATCGTTGATGCAGCACCCCACTGAGCCGTTCCGTTTTTGCTGAACTTGCCGTCGGTGACGGAGGCGAACTGCACACCTCCAGCATGGATCAGATCGATGCCGGCGTACTCGGGCACTGCAGTGAGACTGGAGACGCCGGGCACGACCTCGAAGTCGATGCCACCGCGGACGCACGCTGCAGCCTCGTCGGCGACAGCATTGTCCAAGAAGGGATCGCCGCTGACGAGCCTTACCACCCGCGTACCGGTCGAGGCCTGCTTGAGCACGATCTTGGCACGCGCGGAAGGGCTCAGTGGCTTGCGGGCTTCGGTCAGCCCGAGCGTGATCACCTCGGCACTCTCGGCAAGCGTGATGGCCGGATGAGCCAGAATCTCTCGCTGCCGATCGTTGTCCAAGATCACCGAACTGGCGTCGGCCAGAGCCGCAATGGCGCCCAGTGTCAGCAGATCGGGGTCACCAGGTCCAGTTCCGACGAAGATCACCCGACCTTTGGCGATCGGAGAGGTTGGAGTGGCTGAGGTGGAGGTCCGGGGCCTACGAGCCGAGGATGTGCTCACTGACGTCTCTCGCGTTCTGTTGTTCAGCTCAGCCGCCTTTGTGGCGGCCGGAGCCTCAGGTGGTTCAAACGTTCTGCTCCCGCAACTGCGCCAGCACCGCACCAGCGTGGGCGACCCCGAACTGCTCCGGATCATCCGACGATCCGTGCGCCTCCAGCCGTAGGACCGAGCCTGCTTTGGTGTGTTCTGACAAGTTGCTCAGTAACGTTCTCCCAATTACTGCCGTCAGAGTCAAATCGAGGCTTGTACCACGGACTGCCGTGACCTCGGCACGGGCCCCTACCGGCGCGGTACAACCGGCCTCCAGTGCTGCGAGAAAACCTCGCTCCACAAGGGATTCTGCTCGCGCAACCGAGTTGTCGAGAACTGCCAGCAGCTCTCGCAGCTCAATGCTGAGAGAACGATGAATTTCTAGCGCGAGAGCACCTTGTCCGGGTGCTGGAAGCATCACCCGATGATCAAGAATCTGTGCTGGGAGCTGCTTGACCATGACCTCGTCAGTGACGGCATCCATATCGGGCAGCAGGCTCAGCCGGCGTAAGCCGGCCGCAGCCAAGATCACCGCGTCGACCTTGCCCTCGCGTACACGCTCGATCCGGGTCTCGACATTCCCCCGAATCGGCATGACTTCCAGCCGAAGGTTACGGCGAGCAGCCCAGTCGAGGATTTGCATCGCGCGCCGCGGAGCTCCGGTACCGACCCGGGCGCCGTCGGACAGATCATCGAGTCGCCGCCCCACCAGCACGTCTCGAGTGTCCTCGCGCGCGGGGATCGCGATGATCTCCAGATCATCTGCCGGCGTAGTCGGCAGGTCCTTGAGTGAGTGCACCGCGACATCGATCTCCCCTCGGCGCAGGGCATCGCGTACGGCGCTGACAAAGACCCCGGTTCCTCCGATCTCGGTGAGGTGACGCTGATCCAGATCTCCGGCAGTCGTAATGCCTACGAAGGTGGTGCCGATCCCGCCGTCCCCCAGCGCGGTGGCCACTTGGGTGGCCTGCGCGCGGGCAAGCGCCGACGTACGCGCACCCAGCCTGATCGGCCGGGTCAAGCGGTCTGTAGGCATCACGGCCGACCCAGCATTAGGGCCCGACCTCTGGTGACATCACTGCGGCGACGGTCTGCGGGTCGAGTGCGAAGAGCTCGCGCAGCGCGGCTGCATAGTCGACTGCGTCAGGCTCCGCCGACAGCTCCTGCACTCGCACGGTCGGGGCGTGCAGCAGCTTGTCGACGATACGTCGCATGCTGTGCTGGATCTGATCGCGTTCATGATCATCAAGATGGGGCAGCCGGGCGTCCAGCCGGCGCAGTTCGCTGGCCACCACCTCAGATGCCATCGAACGCAGCGCGACGACCGTCGGAGCGACCTGGGCGGCACGGCGCAGTCCAAGGAAGTCCGCGACCTCTTCCAGAACCAGGGCGCGAGCGTCATCCACTTCGTGGGCGCTCGCAGCATCCCTTTGTTCGGTGACGAGGCGGTCCAGGTTCACCAGGCAAACACCGTGTTCGACGATCTCTGGTGCTACGTCGGCTGGTAGGGCGAGATCGACGACTCCGCGCACCGGCGTACCCGCAAGTCCCTCGACGCCAATGGTGAACGTCCGTGCTCCCGTGCAGGTCACCAAAACATCGGTCTCCGCGAGGGCCTGGGCGAGATCTGAGAGCGCGACTGCCTTGCCGCCGACCGCTTCGGCCAGCCGCTCGGCACGGGTCAACGTGCGGTTGGCGCAGGTGACGGATGCACCGTCTGCCGCCGCAGTCCTCGCTGCCAGCCCGGCCATAGCGCCGGCGCCGACGACGAGCACCCGCCGGCCGTCGAGCGCGCCCAGCTCGCCGGCCAGGAGCTGATAGGCAGCGCTCACCAGGGAACGACCGGCTGAGCCGATACCGGTCTCGGTGTGGACCCGCTTGCCGACCCGGATCGCCTGCTGAAACAAGGAGTTGAGGACCGTACCCACAGTTTCGTGAGACTGGGCAAGGGTCAATGCGCCCTTAACCTGCCCGAGAATCTGGCTCTCACCGATCACAAGCGAGTCAAGACCGGACGCCACGGAGAATGCATGGGCGACCGCACCCTCGTCGAAGAACACCGCACACAATGACCGGAGCTCGCTGCCACGTATCCCGGCGATGTCGGCGAGAACCTGGGTCGCATCATCCAAGGCCCCGTGAAAACGCGCAACGGACGCGTAAAGCTCGGTCCGGTTGCACGTGGACAACACCACGGCTTCGTCGATGTGCTCGGATCCAACCAGTTGTTCAGCGAGTTTGGCCGACGCGGCTGAATCCAGGGCGAGCTGACCCAAATGGGAGACCGATGTCGACTTGTGCGAGACGCTGACCACCAGAATGCTCATGACCTCGTCCCTCCGCTCTCAGCCCAGATCTGGCGGCTGTCGTCTGTCTTGCGTTGCTCGTGATAGGCGAGGATCTGCAGTTCCTGGCCCAAGTCGACTTTACGGACGTTGACGCCCTCGGGCACCACGAGCACCGTCGGCGCAAAGTTGAGGATGCTGGTGACGCCCAGATACACCAGCCTGTCGGCAACAGCCTGGGCGGCCTCAGCCGGAGTCGCGATAACGGCTATCACCGCGCCGGTGCTTGCGACCACGTCCTCGAGCTCGGTCAGGTCAGAGATCGCCAGGCCATGAATCCGCTTGCCAACCAGATCAGGCGAAGTATCGATCAAGCCGACGACACGAAACCCATGGGAGTAGAAACCTGAGTAGTTGGCCAGTGCTGTGCCAAGGTTGCCGAGGCCCACAATGATCACCGGCCAGTCGTGAGCGGAGCCCACGGCGCGACCGATCTGGAGCCGCAGATACGCGACGTCGTAACCGACCCCCCGGGTGCCATACGAGCCCAGATAGGAAAGGTCTTTGCGGAGCTGAGCCGAGTTGACGCCGGCGGCCTCGGATAGTGCGCCGCTGCTGATCGTGTCGATCTGTTGCTCGGCCAGGTGGTTGAGTGCTCGAAGGTAGACAGGCAGCCGGGCAACGGTCGCATCCGGTATCCCCTTGAGTGTGGCGACCGTTCGCCAGTGTTGACCTGCCTCCCGCGACGGAGGATCGGTTGGGAAGGTATGCGACACACAACTCCTGAATCGGCGCTCGGATCTGGTCCAAACAGCGCCACTCTAGGATGTTTGTGAACCGCCGCACAAACATCTCAGCCGGGCCGGAGGCGCACGCTTCCCACCAAATGTGCGGAAAGGTTGCCGGAATCCCGCTTCAGGTGCGCATTTCCCACCAAACCTGCGCAAACGCTCGGATCCGCGGCACGTTTTGAGCTGCTCGCGCATCGCGCTGTGGATCCGCCGCCGGCTGCAGTCGCTTGCTTAGCTGGTGCCATCCAAGGCCGCGAGATATGCCTGGCCACGTGGCGAGAGCCGATACCCGCTCTCCAGGGATTCGGTCAATCCGAGCGCCTTGAGCCGGCGGACCCTGAGTTTGTACGCGCGACGCTCCTGACCAGCTTCCGCGGCGAGTTCAGTCGACACAACTCCGGGCAGCCGTTGGATCTGCCGCAGCGTGCTCTGGGTCCAGGCCTGCTCAGCTGCGCGATCCATTCGCTCAAGTCTT
Source organism: uncultured Actinomycetota bacterium (assembly GCA_963759635.1). Taxonomy (GTDB): domain Bacteria; phylum Actinomycetota; class Actinomycetes; order Propionibacteriales; family Propionibacteriaceae; genus Microlunatus. Next base: position 85,708 of record CAVXAP010000008.1, on the reverse strand, counting down.
GCGGTCAGCGCTGACACATCTGCGAGAGCGAGCTGGTCTGAACGGCGGAGCGCGACGCGCGGGTCTGGTCCGGCCAAGACGATGCCGATCCGGTAGAGATCGCCGCTGCCCTTCGCGCTCGTCCACTTGACCAAGGCGGCGACCGAGTCGAAACCTGCGTCCGCAGCGTCCTGCTCGGTCAACTCTCGATCGTCCGCAGGCGTTATGGATGTGACCTCGACGACGCCCGCTGCCGTAGTGAATCTGGAGCCGACCTTGGGCCGTACGACCTCCCAGCGTCGGTACGTGCAACTCACGCGACCTTCGGCGAGCCCACGCAGCGTGGCAGCGGTGAACAACATAGAGCTCAGCGAGTCTGCAGCAGAGCCGCCCTGAGCCGCGCTGGGTCCACTCGCCAGAAGTCGTGCTGCGCGCCGTCGACGAACGTCACTGGCACCTGGTCGGTGTAGCGCTGCTGCAGTTCGGGGTCGCTGTCGACATCAACTACGGCGTAAGCCTCGCCGGTCTCGGCACAAATGGCAGCCACCTGCGCTATCGCGTCGTCGCACAGGTGACAGCCCTGCCGCGTGAGTACGACCACCCGCTCCGCCCGCTCGGCGAACTCGACCACAATCACCATCTTTCACGACGCGGGCGATGCGACTTCGGAGGCCCTGCGGATGCCCCGTCCATCAGGGTGATGTCCAACAGATCGGCACCCCCGATGAGGGACAGCAGCGAGACCAGCCGCAACACCCCTTTGGTAGTGCCGGTGACGTCAGCCGTTCCGGCCGCCACTAGCTCGATCAGTGTTCCGGCCCAGCGACCGCGACCCCTAACGATTGGGCTGAGTCCGCGACCGTCCTGCAGATAGATCGTCGTACACAGCACCGTCACCGTGTACACGATGTTGGCGACCGTGCAAGAACGGATGCCTGGTCACGTATAGCTCAGGAAAGGACCGGCAGCCAGCGCTCGACTGGCAGGGGCGGCAGCTTGTCGGCGCCAGGACCCTACGTCCAGAGCATGTCCCGCAAGACACCCTTTTTCACCTTCCCCGCTACTCCCCTGGGCAGCTCATCGACCACTTGAACCTGGCTCGGCCGCTTGAACTTCGCGAGCCGATCGGCGCAATGCTCGTTGATCGCTTCGACACTCAGGCCTGCTCCACTGACGAATGCGACAACCTGCTCGCCCGTACGCCTGTGGGGCCGGCCAACCACAGCCACCGACTCAACGCCCGACAGCTCCGCGATTACCTCCTCGACCTCGGCAGGATAGACATTGAAGCCGTTGACGATGATCAACTCCCGCGCCCGGTCGACCAGGAACAACTCTCCGTCGAGCAGGTAGCCGATGTCGCCGGTCGGGAACCAGCCGAGCTCCCCTGGACCGCCGTCGCCGTCCGGCCAATAGCCGGAGAACAAGTTGTCACCGCGGATCCAAATCTCGCCAGGTTCGGTCGGTTCGGTACCGTCACCGATCCTCACCTCTACGCCAGGCAACGGGCGACCGACGTGACCAGGACCGAGCAGTTGCCCGCCCAGCGTGGCCGAGACACCCGGCGCCGCCTCGGTCAGTCCGTAACCCTGCTCGACTCGGAGTCCGGTACGCCCCGTGAACTGCTCGCGAAGATCAACGGCCAGCGGCGCAGCACCCGACACGACGGTGGTCACCGACCTCAAGCTGGCAAGGGCCCGCTCGTCCTCCAGGATTCGTGCAAGCACCGGGGGCGCCAGCGGCACATTGGTGATGTGCTCGGTTGTCAATACGTCGGCGAAGCCGTCGAAACCATCCATGATCACCAACCGGGCGCCTGAGGCCGCCCAGCTCCCGAGCACCGCGTTCAGGCCGAATACATGGAAGAGCGGAAGCATGGCCAGCACCACGCTGTCGCGGTCGATGATCTTGAAGGACGCGATGCTGTGCAGGTGACTCAGCAGCGCGCGATGGCTGAGCATCGCGGCCTTCGGCTCGCCGGACGTGCCGGCCGTGTAGAGCAGGACGGCCAGTGCTTCAGGATCTTTCGGCGAGCTGACCGGCAGCGCCCCCGCCATGGACAACTCACCGAGCCCATCCGGGTTTAGGGCTATCTGATGAACGCCCTCGGTGGGCTGGGGATCAGCAGTGAACAGCACCCGGGCGCCAGAGTCGTTGATCATTGCGCGCAATTCAGTGGCGGTGGACTCCGGATTGATTGGCACAGCGACGTAGCCGGCGCGCAGGGCGGCGAAATAGGCCACGACGAACTCGATGCTGTTAGGTCCACGGATCGCGACTCGATGCCCCGCTACCAGTCCGTGCGCTCCCACACCCGCTGCGACCCCATCGATCTGTCGGTCGAGCTCGGCCCAGGTCAGGGTGCGGCGTACCGGCCCTGGCTGAACAAGCGCCACGCCCTCAGGTTGCGTCTCAGCCTGGTTGGTAACAAGATCAGCAAGGTTGGTGTCGATGGGTCCAGCGTCGACCAACCGGACCTCCGTGTCCAGGTCGTTCACCCACCTGAGTCTGGCACGCGAAATCGTGGTCTGGACATTATGGTGATGACGTGACCGGACCGGAGAACGCAGTGAGTGAGCCGGGGGATGCGTCGCGGGCCCAGGTAGACCGTGTCGAGTCATTGCCGGGCAGCGACGCATCGGCGATTCCGGTCGACTACGACGATCCTCATGCAGCAGCCGGACCCCTACACGAGGCGCCGGGCGACCGGCCTGCAGCCGACTTCCACCAGGAGCCGCTGATTCACGAAGATCCGACGGCAGCCGCATTCTTCGATCTTGACAATACGGTGATTCAGGGCGCCTCACTGTTCCATCTCGGCAAGGGTCTGTATCGCCGGGGCTTCTTCCCCACCCGGGTGATTGTGAGGGGCCTGTGGGTGCAGGTCTACTTCCGCATGGTGGGGCAAGAGAAGCCGGGCCACATCGAGGATGCGCGAAGCGCGATCTTGGGGTTCATCGAGGGTCACACCGTCGCCGAGCTGACAGAGATCGCCAACGAGGTCTACGAGGAGTCAATCGCTGAACGCATCTGGCCGGGCACCCGGGCGCTTGCTCAGATGCATCTCGACGTCGGGCAGCAAGTCTGGCTGGTCACCGCCGCGCCGGTGGAAGTAGCAGGCATCATAGCCGCACGGTTGGGACTGACCGGTGCATTGGGCACCACGGCGGAGCACCGTGACGGCGTCTATACCGGGCGGCTGAAGGGCCGTCTGCTTCACGGCCCTGCCAAGGCGGAGGCCGTACGCGCGCTGGCACATGAGCACGGATTTGATCTTGCCCGCTGCTTCGCATACTCCGACTCCTACAACGACCTCCCCATGCTGTCGCTTGTCGGCCACCCGTGCGCGATCAACCCTGACAGCAGGCTGCGGGCGCATGCTGAAGAGCAGGACTGGCAGATTCAGGACTACCGAAGCGGTCGCAAGGCGGCGCGGCTGGGGCTGCTCGGCGCTGGGGCGGCTGGTGCCACGGCCGGAGCCGTGGCAACCGGATTTGCCGTGCGTCGTCGGCTGAGGGGATAGTTCCTGGAACTAACTCTTCCGGCTCATCACGTACAGCACTACGGTCGCGGCGACGAGGTAGGCCACGTAGCCGAAGAACCCAAGGACGGCCAAACCCTCGGCGCGACCGGTCCGGTTCGCGAACAGGCCCATCAAAATGACGGCCACCGCGAGTAGCGCCAAGGCGCCGGCACCGACGTACACGAAGCCCCTGAGCTGCTCGAGATCAATTCGCCGCCCAAAATCGGAGCTCGCCGTAGCCACACTCGCGTCATCCGCAGCGCTCATTGAGCGGCGCAGCCTGACCACGATCACGGTGAAGCCGGCGAAGGCCAGCAAGATCACCGCCAGGGCCCAGAACACGTGGCACAGATTAGCTGCGCACCCCAGCCGCTCTTCTCTGCCACCAAGCCAGGTCTGCACAGCTTGCTAACGGTCTGCATACTTTGCAACCTGTGCAAAGCGACCGAAACCTACGTTCACGTAGGTTTCGGACACCGGGGCGTGGAGGATGATTCCGGGACGCTAGAAGAAGGCGCTCCGCCGCTGCATCAACAGCGCGTACAGGGTCTGCTGGATGGTCTCTCGCACCTGGTCGGTGATGTTGAACACGATCATGGGGTCGTCAGCTGCACCAGGACCGAGTTCGTCGGTTGTGATGGCCTCGCCGAACTGAATGATCCACTTGCTTGGCAAAGGAATCATGCCGAGCGGGCCCAACCAGGGAAACAGCGGCGTGATCGGGAAGTAGGGCAGGCCCAGCACCCTGGCGAGCGCCGGCACCCTGGCAATCAGCGGAAAAATCTCCTCTGAGCCCACGATCGCGGTCGGGATGATCGGCACCTGAGCTCGCAGGGCGGCGGAGACAAACCCCCCGCGGCCGAACCGCTGGAGCTTGTAGCGGTCTGCGTACGGCTTGCCGAGGCCCTTGAAGCCCTCGGGGAAGACCGCCACCAGTTGGTTAGCTGCGAGCAGGCGTTCAGCATCTTCCTGGCAAGCCAAGGTCGTGCCTGTCTTGCGAGCAAGATCATGTGAGTAGGGCATCTTGAAGATCAAGTCCGCACCCAGCATCCGGACATGGCGGCCGATCTCGTCATAGACCACCGTTTGCAAGATCATCCCGTCGATCGGCAATGTGCCGGCGTGGTTGGAAACCAGCAGCGCCGAGCCATCAGCTGGAAGGTTCTCCGCCCCTCGGACCTCCACCCGGAACCAGGATTCAGCGAGTCGCCGCAGCGGCGGCAAAAAGATCTTGGTCGTGAACTCGGGGTCGAATCCGAACTCGTCGACTGCATAATCGCCACTCAGGCGCTTACGGAGGAACGCGACCGTCTCCTCGAGCGAGTCCTCCCAGTCGACGCCGAGCGTCTGCGCCCATGAAGCCAGAGTGCGCAGCGGTTCGGTACTCGGCCCGCCCACCTGTGTGATCGGCACCGATCTCAGGCTCCCGAGCGATCGTGACGCCAGTCGAGCCAGCTCACTCAGCAGAGAGCCAAGCGCTGAGGTCGGAGGGATGTCCTCAGACTCGAACCCGGGATCCGCATCACCGAGAGTGGGTTCGGATTGGGGCTCCGCCGCAGGACCGGCGCGGCTGGCACGGCGTCGCGCGCGATCGCCCTGGCGACGGTTGCCGAACTGGATGATCTTCGCCTCAGCCATCGCGCACCACTGGCGTTCTGAGCAACCGGGTCACTGCCTCGAGCGCGCTGTCAACCCTCTTCGGGCTCAGCAACCCTGCCTCGCTTACGGTGACGAACTCCTGCAACGCAGCACGACTGGTGAACTTTGGGACGAATCCTGTTTCAGCAGTGAAACGGGAGGTGTCCATGCCACGACCGTAGGTGAGTGCGTCGATCTGGTCGGCGGAGAAGTCGACCAGCCGCGCCTGACGTACCAGGGTGGCAACCAACGGCGCAGCAGCCCTTGGGACGCCAACGGTCGGCCGCCCCATCTTGCGGAGCGCTTGGGAGAGCGTCACCACATCGGGCGCTGCGACGTTGAAAGTCCCCGGCACATCGCAGCGTGCCACCAGCAGCATTGCCTCCACCGCATCGCTGGGATGCAGGAACTGGAGCCGGGCATCGAAACCCATGACCCGCGGTACGACCGGGAGCGACAGGTAGCGCGTGACCTGGCTGTCCACGCCTGCACCCATCAGGTTCGCCAGTCGGAGAATCGTGACAACCACATCGGGCCGGCGCCGGGCCAGTCCGCGGACATAGCTTTCGATCTCGAGCGAATCCTTGCCGAAACCCGTACGCGGCTGGGCGCGCGGTGACATCTCCTCGGTGAACTTGGCCGGGTCTCGCGGGGACGCTCCGTACACCGATATCGAGCTCTGTACGACGAGCTTCCGGAAGCTCTCCGCCCGCTGGCACGCAGCGAGCAACTGCATGGTGCCGATGACATTGATCTCCTTCATGGAGGAGCGGCCACCAGCCCTACCCGGAGTCGCCACCACCGCTAGATGGACGACGGTGTCGACGCGGCGCGTAGCAATCACCTTGGCGATCACGGGATTGCGGATGTCGGCGCGTACGAAATCGGCCGAACCCAGGTCGTGACGAGGCGGGACTACATCAAGCCCGACCACCTCGACATCCTCCTCGGTGGCGAGCGAGCGGGCGAACCGGGCACCCAGGTCACGCGAGACTCCGGTGACGAGGACGACCCGCTTCGTGGCCATCAAGGTCCAGTCGGGAGGCTACTTGCCCGCGCGGCGGCGCTGGATCCGTGTGCGCTTGAGCAGCTTGCGATGCTTCTTCTTCGCCATCCGCTTGCGGCGCTTCTTGATGACCGAACCCACTGTGTAACCTCTCGCTCCCGAGACGTCGCTCCGGTCCCGGACTTGATCACTGCCGGCGCCTGTCGCCAGACAACTCCCGAATGCTACCCGGCCATGACCTGCGATGCGAGTCAGGGGACTTCATCTGCCCTGAGCTTGTCGAAGGGCACCCGGCGGCCCGACAGGCTCAGCCCGCATAGCGCCGCGAGGTGACTCGCCACAAGACTGGTCCTTGTGAACAGCTATCTCGATGACTTTTCTCCTGGAAATGGTCTACGCAGCCGACCTCGGGCTTGGCTGCGAAGCGACGCTCCGATGCTCAGCTTGAATGGTGACTGGAAGTTTCGGTGGTCGCCAGTCGCACGCGGCCTTGACGACGGACCCGCCGATCCGGATTTCGACGACGCGGCGTGGGACACCATTCCAGTACCGTCGCATTGGGTGCTTCCCGGCACGTCCGCCAAGGCCAGTGAAGGCAGTTATGGCCGGCCGATCTACACCAACGTGCAGTATCCCTTCCCGATCGATCCGCCGCACGTCCCTGACGAAAACCCCACTGCTGATCATCGCCGAACTTTCGAGCTGCCGGACTGGTCGGCGGAACGGATCTTGCTTCGCTTTGACGGTGTGGAGTCGGTTTACCGCGTGTGGTTGAACGGCGTAGAGATCGGGGTTGGCAAGGGCAGCCGGCTGGTGCAGGAGTTCGACATCACCGAGGCGGTGCAGACGGGCAAGAACGTGATCTTGGTTCGGGTGCACCAGTGGTCGTCGATGAGCTATCTGGAGGATCAAGATCAATGGTGGCTGCCGGGCATCTTTCGCGACGTCACAGTGCTGGGCCGCCCGTACGGAGCGGTGGACGATGTTTGGTTGCGCACCGAGTACGCGACGGACGGAACGGGATCGATTGATCCGGAGATCACCGCCTCCGAGCGGGCATTTCCCCTCGAGATCGAGATTGCCGAACTCGGCATCGAGCAGCGCTTCATGCGACCCAGCGATGTCGGAGCGTTCCCGGTGGGTCTGGTCGTGCCGTGGAGTGCGGAGGTACCCAGGCTCTATGAGGCGCGCGTCATCTCGCCGGGCGAGACGCTGAGCCTGCGGCTGGGTTTTCGGCGGGTTCGGATTGATGGTGACGTCCTCAGCGTGAACTCAAGGCAGGTCATCTTCCGCGGCGTCAACCGGCATGAGGTCCACCCGGTCCGGGGCCGAATGTTCGACGAGCAGTACGCGTGGCGCGACTTGATAACGATGAAGCGGGCAGGAATCAACGCGATCCGAACCAGCCACTATCCACCGCATCCACGCGTACTTGATCTTGCCGACGAAATCGGCTTCTGGGTGATCGATGAGTGCGACTACGAAACACACGGGTTTGAATTCTGCGGCTGGCAAGGAAATCCGAGTGATGATCAGCGCTGGACGGACGCCCTTCTGGACCGGATGGAACGCACGGTCGAGCGCGACAAGAACCACCCGTCGGTGATCATCTGGTCCCTCGGCAACGAGGCCGGAACCGGCCGCAATCTCGAACAGATGGCCGACTGGGTGCGACGCCGTGATTCAGGACGGCCGGTGCACTATGAGGGCGACCACACCTGTGCCTACACAGACATCTACTCACGCATGTATCCGAACTACCTCGAGACCGAGGCGATCGGTTCGGACAGCGGCTTCATCTTCTACCTCAACGCCCCCGCAGACGCCGAGCGAGTCCGCAGCAAGCCTTTTGTCATGTGCGAGTACGCGCATGCGATGGGCAACGGCCCAGGAGGTATGAACATCTATGACGAGCTAGCTGAGCGCTATCCGCGGCTGCACGGCGGCTTCATCTGGGAATGGCGTGATCATGGGCTGTTGACGCGTACACCCGACGGCGTCGAGTTCTACGCCTACGGCGGCGACTTCGGCGAGGTGGTGCACGACGGCAACTTCGTGATGGATGGCATGCTCTTGCCGGACGGCGCCCCGACGCCGAGCCTGGCCGAGTTCACCCGGGTGAACCAACCCATCCTCTTCGATCTCGACGGCGCTGTCGTGACACTCCGCAATCGCTACCACACGCTCTCGACCGAGCACCTTCGCTTTGTCGCTGTCAAGGAGGTGAATGGCCATCCGGTCGCCGAGGAGAAAGTAGAGGTGCCAGCGATTCCGCCGGGTCAACAGCGAGCGATCGCGTTGTCCGAGGAGTTGGTGAGTCCTGGCGTTGGCGAGGCCTGGCTAACGCTGAGAGCCGAGCTGGCAGCGGCGACGGAATGGGCCGATCGTGGCCACGAGGTGGCGCTCGGCCAGTTCGAGCTGACAAAGCCCGAAACGATCGCCACGCTGCGCGCCTGGCCGGCTCAGGCGACAGTTGAGCCGCAGGACCCGGTGATCACGCTCGGTCCTGCGCAGTTCGACGCCTACACAGGTCGGCTGCTGCGGCTCTACGGGATGGACGTCGACGGGCCGAGGCTCGAGCTGTGGCGTGGACCGACCGATAACGACCGCAGTAGTGCCCGAGGCTCCTTCGAGCTGAGTCGTCCCGAGGAGACCCACGGCGAGGGCGTACTCGGACCATCGTCGGAACAGCGCTGGCGAGAGCGCGGCCTCGACCGGCTCGTGCACCGGCTGGATCACATCTTCCGTGATCATGATCAATTGCTGGCAATGGTGCGGACATCGGCAGCCGCAACCAACCTCTTCGTTGATGTGACCTATCAGTGGCGGTTGACCGACGGACTTGCCTTGCTGATCACCGTCGTGCCCTCACCCGGCTGGGACTGCACCTGGCCGCGCGTCGGCGTACGGTTCGACCTGCCGCGTGAGCTGCGCCACGCAAGCTGGTTCGGTACGGGTCCGAATGAGTCCTATCCCGACACGTGGCAGGCAGCGCGGGTCGGCCGTTTCGCAGCAGACATCGATGAGCTCAATGTGGCTTACTCCCGACCCCAGGAGACCGGCCATCGCAGTGAGTTGCGCTCGCTGGTGATCTCCGATGGAACGGCCGAGCGGTTACGCCTCACCACGTGGCCGAACCGGGAGCGGCACCGACCTGGCTTCACCCTGAGCGCGTACACCCCGCAGCAACTCGATCAGGCGCGCCATCCGTACGAGCTTGTTCCCAGCGATCGCGTCTACCTGTTTCTCGACGACGCGGTACACGGCATCGGCTCGCGCTCCTGCGGTGTGGACGTGCTACCCGAGCACGCGCTGCGGCCTGGTCAGCGGGAGTTCGGGGTGGAGTTCCACCAGCCGTAACATCAGCCGGCGCTGAAGTAGGCGTGTTCCAGGTAGGTGTTGAGTGCCTTCTCTGTCACCCGAAAACTCCGGCCGAATTGCACAGCCTCGAGCTGGCCCGAGTGAATCAGGCGGTAGACCGACATCTTGGACAGCCGGAGAATTCCAGCCACCTCGGCGACAGTGAGGAACTTGCCGGCTTGGAGATTGCTGGCCAGCGGAGTCACGCCCCCCGGTGCTGACTCGGCCGACCTCGATTCGTCGTTCATGTTGCGACTCTCAATCCGCACCTCGTCCGCGCCGGCTTCCCCTCCGGCGTCGTAGGTACTGAAGTGAGAATAGTGGCAAACGATGCTGTTGGTACAGCAGGTACCTAGGAAATCTTCATCGACACGCCAATGTGGCCGGTTTACGTCACAGGCTTGGATCAAGACCTAGGTCGGGAAATACCGCGCGTCGCGTGGCGAGGATCGCCTGATCAACGCGACTGTGCGGCGCGAAGCCACCATCGAACGGACGGAAACTGGCATCGGCGCCATCAGACATAGTGAGCGGCGCCGACTCCCCAACTTCTCTGCGCCAGCTCTCAGGGACGGGTGTGCTGGGGTCGACAGGCTGCCCGCTGACGATGCCAAGCAGGTGGGTCCAGGCCCGAGGCACGACATTGAGCACCGAGTATCCGCCGCCGCCCGTGGACACCCAGCGCCCGCCGCACAGTTCGTCGGCCAGGCCCGCCAGCGCCAAATAGGACGCGCGCTGACCGTCGAGGGAAAGGTTGAGGTCGGCCAGCGGATCTTGTCGATGGGAGTCGCAGCCGTGTTGAGTCACCAGGACTGTCGGCTCGTGCGCTCGAAGGGCCAGTGGCACAACGGCGTGAAAGGCGCGAAGCCAGTCCGCGTCGGTGCTGCCAGGGGGAAGGGCGACGTTTACCGCGGTGCCTTCGGCCCCTCGTCCGCCGATCTCCTCGGGAAACCCCGTGCCCGGAAACAGGTACGCCGGCGTCTCGTGCAGGCTGATCGTCATTACTCGCGGCTCGTCGTAGAAGATCGCCTGTACGCCGTCGCCGTGATGGACGTCCACGTCGACGTAGCCCACTCGCTCGCAGCCGTTGTCCAAAAGCCAGCGGATGGCGACGGCGACGTCGTTGTAGACGCAGAAGCCGCTGGTTGTGCTGGGCATGGCGTGATGCAGGCCGCCGCTGATGTTGCAAGCGCGCTGCACGTCGCCGCTCCAGACTCTGCGGGCCGCTTCGACGCTTGCCATTGTGACCCTGGCCGCGATTTCGTGCATCCCGGGAAAGACCGGATTGTCACTCGTCCCTAGCCCGTACCGCTGATTCGGCTCACCTCGCTGCACCGCAGCGATGTAGTCCGGCGTATGGACAGTCTGCAGTAATGCAAGATCGATTTCGGGCGGTGGCACGATCCGAAGCCGGTCCAGCACACCGAGCTGACGGGCCAACGAGATGGTGTTGGTGACCCGGCCCGGCGCCATTGGGTGATCACTTCCGAAGTCATATTTGGTCAGATCGTCAGAGAAGACGAGCAGCCCCGTCATCCGCGGCCGCCCGTACCCTGCTTGTCCTCTCGCGCGGCGGCGGCGAGCTCACGGCTGCGGTCGCGTGCAGCCTCCATGGCACGCAGGAAGGCAGCTCGTACCTTGTGATCTTCGAGCTCGCGTACGGCTGCGGCCGTGGTACCGCCAGGCGAAGTGACGCGCTCGCGTAACACCGTGGGGTGCTCACCGGTTTCACGCAGCAACTTGGCTGAGCCGAGCATGGTCTGCACCACCAGCTCGGTGGCGGTGTCACGCGGGAGTCCCAGATGGACCCCCGCCTCGATCATGGCTTCGACCACGAAGAACAGGTACGCGGGGCCAGTGCCCGAAATGGCCGTCACGGCGTCCTGGTACCGCTCCGGCACAGTGATCACACGACCGGTCGCCGACAAGATCTCCGTCACGCGATCAAGATGATCTTGAGTACTGTGCGATCCCGGTGAGATCGCGGCCATCCCCTCGTCCACCTGAGCCGGTGTATTCGGCATGACCCGGACCACGGCAACCCCTTCCGGTAAGCGAGACTCGATGAAGCTGGTGTCGACGCCGGCGGCGAGCGACACCACGAGCGTGCCTGGCTTGATCGATTCCGCGATTTCCTCGAGCAAGTCGCTCATGTCCTGCGGCTTCACCACCAAGATCACCGTCTCAGCTTCGGCCACGGCCTCGGTGTTCTCCAGCATCTTGATTCCGTATCGGGCGCTGAGCTCATGCTGCCGCTCCAGCCTGCGATCAGTGGCCACGATCTGATCGGCGTGCCAACCGGCTCGGAGCAGACCGGAGAGCACAGTCTCGCCCATCACCCCCGCGCCCAGGATGGCCAGCGGATGTCCGCCGAACGTCGAATTCGTTGATGTCACAGGTTTCCGGCCTGCCCGCCGGCGACGAGTTGGCTGCTCACCAGCTCGGCAATCTGCACGGCGTTCAGCGCTGCGCCCTTGCGCAGGTTGTCGCCCGAGATGAACATGATCAGTCCCTTGCCGGCTGGCGCAGCTTGGTCAGCCCGGATCCGCCCTACGAGACTCGGATCCTGACCAGCCGCATCGAGCGGCGTCGGTACATCCATCAGCCGGACGCCTGGAGCCCGAGCCAGCAGTTCGGTCGCCTCGTCAGGGCTGAGATCCTTCGCGAACTCTGCATGGATGGCAAGCGAGTGTCCGGTGAAGACGGGCACGCGGACGCACGTGCAGGAGACGCGAAGATCAGGGATATGCAAGATCTTCCGCGACTCATTGCGGAACTTCTGCTCTTCGTCGGTCTCGCCCGTGCCGTCCTCGACGAGCGAGCCCGCCAGAGGTAGGACGTTGTACGCGATGGGTTTGAGGTACTTGTTGGGCACGGGGAAGTCAACAGCGTGACCGTCGTAGGTGAACTCGCTGGCTCGATCGACCACGGCCTTGATCTGGCCATCGAGCTCCTCGACACCGACGCCGCCGGAGCCTGAGACCGCTTGGTAGGTGGCAACTTGGAGGCGTACCAGATCCGCAGCCCGGTGCAGGGGGGCGAGTACCGGCATGGCCGCCATCGTGGTGCAGTTTGGGTTAGCGATGATGCCCTTGGGCGGGCGGATCGCATCCTCTGGGTTGACCTCAGAAACCACCAGCGGAACGTCCGGATCCATACGCCAGGCGGAGGAGTTGTCGATCACGATGGCACCAGCTGCGGCCACCTTCGGCGCCGTGACGAGTGAGGCCGCCTTGCCGTTGGAGAAGACTGCGAGGTCGAGGCCAGCGAAGTCTGCGATGGCGGTGTCCTCGACGACGATCTCGTCATCGCCCCATGGGAGATGACGGCCTGCCGATTGGGCCGAGGCGAAGAACCGCACCTCGTCGATCGGGAACGGGCGCTGCTCGAGCAGCCTCCGCATGACACCGCCCACCTGACCTGTGGCGCCGAATACCCCAACACGCATGACGCCCAGCCTAAGTCCTGCGCCGAGACCGGCCTCTCTATTCCAGACATGGGCCTGACCCCTGGGAGTTCGAGGGAGCCCCAGCTCAGCTGCATCATTCACCTAATCCGCAACATGGCGCCACGTGAGGCGCCTCGTTCATCGAATGGAGGGGAGAGACCTTCGATGCCGGCCCGTCGCAGCAGCGGCGGCCCGTAGGTGGTCATCGCGTGGTCATCAACAGACTGCGGCGTCTTGTAGCCGATGCTCGAGGCTGCACCCGGGTAACGCCGTCAGATAGCGATCGATCTGTGTCCGTGACCACCCGTGGGCCTCGCGCAGGCCAGTTGCCATGGCCGTCAGGTAAAGCACGGACGGCTCCACCAGGGTCGAGGCGCTACGGCGGTCGCGGGTGAATGTCACCAGCGGCACACCGCAGCGGCCACCAACCCTTACCAGGATCGGATAGCCGCCCACGCCGTTGCTGTAGCGGTCACCACGGAACGCAGGCGCCAGGTCGAGGGGCATCCCGGGTGACCGCAGGGTCTCCTGGGCGAGGACGTCGACGAACTGCTCGGCGGTGATCAGGTACGCCCGAGCAGCCACCTCACCCGGAGCCTCCGGATCGTAGAACGCCATCCCAGCGCGCCAACCCGAGGAGCGGCCAGCGAAGTAGACGCCACCCGCGATCAGCAAGCCAAAGCTGTCCATCGGGTCGCTGGGGTCCCGGCACCCGGGGTAGTCGCGATCGTTGCCCTGCGGTCGGCCGCCGTGGAGGTAGTAGCAGAACCGGTCCCAACTCAGGTTCGACCCGTAGGCGACGTACCAGATGTGCTGCACGACTCCTCCCTACACTGGCAGCCTACTTTCCTCCCGGGCCGCCGCCGCCTCGGCGAGCAGCACCTGCTTCGCCTCTTCATAGATGCGCATTGCTTCTGCGGGTGATTGCCCCACCGCGGTCACCCCGATTCGCCCGTGCTCAGTGAGCGAGCTGATCATGTGGAAAACGACACCGGTCTGACGTGACTGGTCGAAGTGCAACCCGTGCCGCGCCACGATATCGAACAGGTCCTCAACAGCCAGCGCCCGAAGCTGATCGCTCTCAAGATGATCAGTTGCCACCAGATGCCGCTGCTGACCGTTCGGGAGTAGGAACCGGCCGGACGCTCCGTCATACGACCCGTCGGTCAGAAACTGGAGGGTCAGAAACGGGTGCGTGGTGCCGCCCTTGCGTAGGTTCAGCTCGATGGCGTACGCCAACCACTCGCCAGCGGTATCTTGCATTACCACGAAGTCAAGTGCGAACCGACCGAGGGCGCCCTCTCTGGCCAGCCGCTCACCTATGGTGATTGCAGGTTCGCTGATCAATCGCGAATAGGCCGGGTCGGCCGGGAAAATGCAGCCGAGGTAGCTTTGTCCGCCCGCGCCGCCGAGAAGTTGATCATGAGTGGACAGCAGCTCGACGCTCTGGTCAGGACGAACCCGAAGCTGGACGCTTGGGCTGAGCAGCTGCTCACCTACGATCCGCTCCTCAACGATTCCGCCGTGCTCCTCGAACTTCGCCTCGTACGCGGCCATCGGTGTTATAGGTGATTCGAGCTGCATCGAGCGGACTCGTTGTGCCACAAGGGAGCGACGACCCAGATCACCAGTGTCGGCAATACCCCGCAGATCCACCAGCGCGTTGCCGGCTCCCGACACGCCTTCGTTCAGCTTGACAATCACCTCGTCGATGCTCGGCCGCTCCTCGAGCATGCCCATGATCGCGTCGATCACCTCTTCGAAGTTGTGCAGGTCCTCAACGCCGAGCGGATGTGGTACTCCCTCCTCGGCGAACAGTCGGCGGCAGCCTGTCTTGCTGCCCAGATCAGCGAGCCTGGGGTCGGCGCCGTACATCGGGATGCCGAGGATCAACGCGATGTCGCGTTCAAGGCTGGTGGTGTTGTACGGGATGAGGTGGCAGCGCTGCCGGTTCGGAATCATTGCGGTGATCTTTGCAAGCAGCCGAGGACGGCTAAGCAGCTTCTCGCTCAGCGGCCGAGGCGAAGAGTCGTCGACCGAGACCAGGGTCAACCGGGCCATGGCGTGGCTTGGGATCACTCCGGGCAGCAGCGCGAGGTAGTACTCCACGATGCTTGGCTTGATCGGCATCGAGGTGACGTAGATCATGCGCAACCGCGGCTGACGCAGCAGCAGGAGCAGGAACAAGAACCGCTCCTCGAATGCCTGCGCCAAACTCCCTGAGCCGGGCACGGCGCGGTCGAGAGTGACCGACGGCACGACAATCACCGACTCATCCTCGAAATTGAGTCGCCATGCGTCCCAAACTGCCGGCATTCGCTCCTGCAGCCTGGCAAAAAGACGGTCCCGCTCCGGCTCGTGCAAATCGGAGAGACGCGGTGCCAGCGTCTCGAGGTCGGTCTCAAGCCGAGTCACGAAGGTACCTCCACTGAGCTGTTGATCATGCCGGACACGCTGAGCGCTCGAATGAGGCGGCTGAACCCTCGCAGCTGCAGGGCGCCGACCAACTCGCCGGCGGCGACGTCCTCGACCGCGCTGAAGACTCGCTGCGATACCAACACCTGCCCAGCGCCAGCCTCGGCGCACAACCGGGCGGCGAGGTTGGTGACGCTGCCGACCGCCGCATAGTCGAAACGCCCTCATCGCCGATGCGGCCGAGGGTGGCGAAGCCCTGAGCGATGCCGACACCGAAGCCGAGATAATGGCCGACTCCGCTCCAGCCCTCGGCCAGAGTCCGCACCCGGTCACGCATCGACAGCGCCATCCCCACCGCACGTTGGGCGGGCTTGTCGAGCGGGATCGGGTCGTTGAAGAAGACCATCAGGCCATCCCCGGTGAATCGCTCCAGAGTCGCCGGTTGGTCATCCACTGCCAGGATGGTCACCGGCTCAGTCATCGTCGCGCTTCTCGCGCAAGAACCTGGCGACCTGATGCGGAAGATCACGAACGCTGATCGGCTTGCTGAGATAGCCGTCGAACCCGTCCAGCAGGGCGCGGTCGCGATCCTCCGACATCGCAAAAGCAGTCAGGGCGACGACGGGAACGTCGGCTCCGCTCGGGTCGTTCCGGATCAGCCGAAGCGCCTGCGTCCCGTTGATTCCCGGCAGCTGCAGATCCATCAAGATCACGTCCGGTCGGCTGTCTTGGGCCCGCGCCACCCCTTCCTCGCCAGTACGTGCCTCGATCACGCCGAAACCAGCCTTCAGCAGCACGTCTCGTACCAGCTTGAGGTTGAGCGGGTTGTCCTCCACGATCAGGACCCGCGCCGAGCTCATGCGCTCAACACCTTCACACTGCGCAGCGCCTCGATCAAGTCCTCCCGGCTCACCGGCTTGGTCAGGTAGCTCGCCGCACCGAGAGCGAGCCCGCGCGACCTCTCATCCAGGATCGACACGATGATCACCGGCACGTCTCGGGTGGTCTCGTCGCTGCGCAGCGCATCGAGCACAGCCCACCCATCGATACCCGGCAGCCGAATGTCCAGCACCACGGCCACGGGCCGTCGCCGGCGGATCTCCTCGAGGCCCTCGACCCCGTCACGTGCGCGGACAACCTGCACGCCGGTTCCGACCAGGTAAGCCGTCAGCAGCTCCAGCGTCGCCCGGTCGTCATCAATGATCACTACCACGGATCGGCGGCCGTCCACATGCTCGCCCGCGCCGGTACTGACTTCGGCGACGGTCCGCTCGAACGGCATGCCCACGTGGAAGGCGCTGCCCACCCCGACCTCGGACTCGAGCCAGATTCGTCCACCCAGCAAGGTCATGATCTTGCGGCAAAGCGTCAGTCCGAGCCCGGTCCCCTCTTCGCGCGGGGGACCGCGACGACCTTGCTGGAACGACTCGAAGATCGGTTCCCAGTCGTCTCGAGCGATGCCGGGACCGTTGTCACGGACCGTGATCACCAGCTCGTTGCCGACCGGTTCAGCCCTAACGTCTACCCGCCCGCCGTCGGGGGTGAACTTGACCGCGTTGCTCAGCAGGTTCACCAGGACCTGACGCAGTCGCAGCTCGTCGGACTCAATCCGATCGATGGTCTCATCGATCGAGGAGTTGATCGTGATCCGGTGCCGGGCCGCCCGCTCGCGCACCATCGAGATCGCGTGCTCGATCGCCGCCGGCACCGATACTGTGGAAATCTCGAGTTCCATTCGACCCGCTTCGACCTTCGACAGGTCGAGGATCTCGTTGAGCAGGGCGAGTAGGTGCTTGCCCGAGCTCAGGATGTCACGGAGGTACTCGTCCTGCCGGTCGTTCAGCTCACCGAAGAGGCGTTCAAGCAGCACCTCGGAGAATCCGATCACCGCGTTCAGCGGGGTCCGCAGCTCGTGCGACATGCTGGCCAGGAAATCGGACTTGTGCTGGCTCATCACCTGCAGCTCGGCGCTCTTCTGCTCCAGCTCGCGGAACAGCTGGGCGTTGTAGACCGCCATCGCCGACTGGCTGGCAAACGTCTCGAGGAATTCCAACGTCTCCTCGGAAAACTCTCCCGGAGTGCGACGGCGAACCACAAGAGCACCGATGATGCGGCCATCGCGAAGGACCGGGACAGCGAGCACGGACCGCCAGCCGTCGTCGTACAAGACCTGGAGGTGAGGGTCGAGATCGACCAGGTCCAGGTTGGGGACGGCGATCGGGTGGCCTTCCAGCGCTACTCGGCCGACCAGGGTGCTATCCAGCTCGATCCGAGTGCTGCGCAGTCGCGCCAGCAGCTCGGGACTGCTCGCGTACGCACTGCGCACTGAGAAGCACCGCTCTTCCTCCAGATACTCCATGATCGAGCCGCTGTCGCAGCCCGAGAAGCGAACCGCGTTCTTGATGATGTTGGACAGCACTTCGTCGAGCACCAGGCTGGAGCCGACCATCTGGCCGACGTCGCTCAAGGCCTCCATCTGCTCGACGCGCCGAACCAGCTCCGCACCCCGCTCCTCCAGCGCCCTCACCAGATGGACATTGTGGACCACGACGGCCGCCTGTGCGGCGAAGACCTCCAGCAGCGCCTCCTCCCGGTCGTCGAAAGGGTCGACCTCAGTGCGGAATATGGCAAGGCCCCCAACTACCTCGCCATCGAGCAGCATTGGCGCCGACATCGAGCTCCGGATGCCGCCCATCTGCTGCACGTCGCTACGCATGTACTCGGTGTCGGTGAGCACGTCGCGGACTTTCTGGATCCGGCGTTCAAGAGCCGCCCGTCCAATCACAGTGCCACGGTTCACCTCCATCGGGAAGTCGGTCACGGTGCGGACGAACTCCTGCGACAGACCGACGGAGGACGCCAGCCGGAAGGTGCCACCCTCGATCAGGTAGATCGCGGCGGTGTTGCCCCGGCAGAGCCGCCGAGCGCTTTCGACGACGGTGTCAAGCACCGCGTCGGGATCGGAGGTCGACCGGCCGAGCGCGGTGAGCACCTCGTTGGTGGCCCTGAACTGCTCGGTCGCGTCGGCGTAGTCGCGCAGCAGCCGGCTGTGGTCCTCAGCGCTCGGCTTGGACATGGACAAGGACACCCTCCCTGAGCGAGCGATGTCCGAAACAACCCAGGCTCAGTCTCCTCGCCCTCACCGCGAGAGCGCAAGGGAACCGCTCCGCATACGCCGACGAGCGTGAACTGGCGCTCCTTGCTAGCGCTTGTCGATCGTTCGGCATCCGAACTCGTCGCGGCAGAACAGATCATGATGGCTCCACAAACACCTGTAGATCGGAAGGCAGGAAACATGGGGAAAGTCATTGTCCAGGCGTCCATGTCGCTGGACGGCTTCATCGCTGACACCAACGATCAAGTCGGACCGCTGTTCGGACAAGCCTTCCAGGCCGGATTGATCGACGAAGTGCGGATCGATCTGGTACCAGTCGGGTTAGGCGCCGGCGTCCGATATTTCGGGAACTACAGCGAATCCCCGCTACTTCTCGAGAACCCCGAGATCGTCCAAGTCGACCGCGTAACGCACCTGCACTACCGAGTGCGAAAGCAATGATCATGCGCGCCCGGCGATCCATCTGCGGTCACTCCGTCATTCCAGGTCCTGAGCGAAAGGCAGGATGGATCTCATGACACAGCTGGGCGCGCCTGAGCTAGCGGTTGACCGAACACGTATGGGCCTCGAGGTCGTGATCGTGCTCGGTCTTTCGCTGGGACAGTCGGCGGTCTATTCGGTGCTGCGCATCATTGAGCGGCTGACCCGCAATGTGCCGTTGGCGGAGCAAACGTCCACCCTGAATGCCTCGATTACCCCGGATCGGCCCTGGCTCGATCTGACGTACCAGATCGTCGCCATCTGCATCGGCCTCATGCCTGTGCTGCTTGCACTGTATCTGCTGAACCTCACCGATCCGCCGGCTGGCCGAACCATCGGCTTCGACCTGACCAAGCCCCGGTTCGACCTCGGCTTCGGAGTCCTTATCGCCATCGTCATCGGCATACCCGGGCTTGGTCTCTATGCCCTCGCCCGCGCAGTCGGTATGAACACCGAGGTACAGGCGTCGGGGCTGGCTGATCACTGGTGGACTGTTCCTGTGTTGATCTTGTCAGCTGCCCAGAACGCCTTGCTGGAAGAGGTCGTCGTGATCGGATACCTGTTCACTCGACTCCGCCAACTCGCGTGGAACGCCGCTGCGATCATTGCTCTCAGCGCGGTCATCCGTGGCTCGTACCACCTCTACCAAGGCATCGGCGGCTTCGTCGGCAATCTGATCATGGGCGTGATCTTCGGCCTGATCTATCTGCGTTGGAAGCGTGTCGGGCCTCTGGTCGTCGCCCATACCCTGCTCGACATCACAGCCTTCGTTGGATATGCCCTGCTCGCACCCCGGGTCAATTGGCTCTGATTTCGCTCAATTCTTGGTGAGCAAGCTCCGTGCGAAGAACCGCAGGTTCGAGGGCCGCTCGGCGAGGCGCCGTACGAGATACCCGTACCAGTCGGTGCCGTAAGGCACATACACGCGTACGGCATGGCCGAGCTCGGCGAGTCGTTGCTGCTCAGTCGGCCGGATGCCGTAGAGCATCTGGAACTCGAAGTCTCCTGGCCCGCGGCCATGATCACCGGCCAGCTTGAGGCCGATGTCGATCAAGGTGGGATCATGAGTCGCCAGCATCGGGAAGCCCCTGCCCGCCATCAAGATCTTCATGCAGCGTACGTAGGACCTGTCGATCTCCCGCCGATCTTGGATTGCCACGCTTTCAGGTTCCGCGTACGCCCCCTTACAGAGCCGCACCCTCGATCCGGCTACCGCCAGATCCCGGCAGTCATCTTCGGTCCGGTATAGGTACGCCTGCAATACCGCTCCAGTGTCGGGATACTCCTTGCGGAGTCTGTGCAGGATCTCCAAAGTCGAGTCGGCGGTGGTGTGATCTTCCATGTCGAGGGTCACCGCAGTATCGGCCATGCGCGCCGCGCGACAAATAAGCTCGGCATTCTCCAGTGCGAGCTGTGGCCCGTCCCGGAGTTGCTGTCCTAATGCGGTCAGCTTGATCGAGACCTCAGCCGAGGAGCTGAGACCCGCTTCCCGAAGCCTGGTGAGCAGATCGAGATAGGCAACCACCACCGCGTCGGCGTGCGTCGGATCGGTGGTGTGCTCTCCCAAGTAGTCGATGCTGACCAGCAGCCCGCTACCGACCAATCGTCGGGTCACCGCCACGACCTCGCCGGAGGTCTCGCCTGCAATGAAGCGCCTGACGACACTGGCAGTCACTGCGGCCGTGGTGACCAGGTTCTTGATCTTTTGGCTGCGAGAGACTTGAAGCAGAGCGCGACGCAGCATTCGCGTCCTCCCTTCGCGGATGCCTTGCGATTCACGTTCTGCCACCTGCCCCGACTCTAACCTTGGCTCATGAGCATCGGCCACACGGTCGTGCTGTTGCCAGGCTTGCACGACACCAGCGCCCAGACGACAGCTCTGAAGTCGGCGCTGGCCGATGTCAGCCAGGTGCTCACTCCTGACATCAGTGTCAGCAGCACCTCGACAGTGATCTTGGAAGACCCAGCCCGCACCGTGCTCGGCGCCATCTCAGGCGCCGGCAGCGATCGAGCGGTGATGGTTGGCCATGGTTGGGGATGCATGGTCGCGCTGCAGATCGCCGCCACTCATGGCGAACACGTCGCCGCACTCATGCTGAGTACCAACGCCCGCCTCGAGACCATCCCGCTCCGCTCCCTCTACTACGGCGTCCTGAACCTGCTTCCCGCCGCGGTGATCCAACGACTCGGTGCCCGGGCACTTCAAGTCCTCGATCTCTTCGACCAGGTGCGGCCAGCGGACTCCCGATCTCTTGCCGAAAGGGTGCAAGCGCCTGCGCTCGTCATCGTTGGCGAGCGAGACGTCGCCAACCGCGGACCCAGCGCTGTCCTGGCCAGATCGCTGCCGCTCGGCAACCTGCGCGTCGTGCCGCGGGCAGGCCGAGGCTGGCGAGTTCAGCAGCCCCAAGTCGTTGCGAACCTACTCCTCGACTTCATGTCCGACCCGGAGTAGAGCTTCAACTCGCCGCCGCTGCGGTCTGGGCGCGCCCTGGGCTTGCGGACGATGACGAGAGTGTGAATGCAGGGCACTCGGCGCAGCCCGCTACGGCCACCCGCTCCAGCCGTTGATCCGCGGTCGACAGCTGTTTACGTCCTGCGATTAGGGGAACCTTATGCAGGACGATGAGTCGATCGCGCGTCGCAAGTCTGATCCTGAGACGGTGACCGTATCCACGGTCGTCAACGGCAGAGAGGGGTGTTGTGATGGCCAACGTCCTCTTGGACATGGCGATCTCGCTCGACGGGTTCGTCGCCGGACCCGGCGGGGCCGATGCGGGCCTGTATGACTGGTACTTCAGTCCGTCGGAGGTCGGCCGGCCAGTGATCGAGGATCTGGTCGCAACAACCGGCGCCATCGTGATGGGCCGGGGCGCGTTCGCTACGGGAGAGGAGGCTGGAGGTTGGGAGGACACCCCGTACGCGGTGCCGCACTTCGTGATCACTCATCAGGTGCCGCCTCCGGTGGAGGGCCGCACGGTCGAGTTCGTCTTCGTCACCAACGGCGTTGCAGCTGCGATCGCTGCGGCGAAAAAGGCAGCCGCCGACGGCTACGTGACAATCGGCGGCGGTGCCGACATCGCCCGGCAGTGCCTCGCAGGTCGGCTTGTCGATGAAGTGCAGCTCCACGTCGTGCCACTCATCATCGGAAACGGTATTCGCCTCTTCGAAGGCTTCGATCAAACATGGCATCTGACAAAGATCCGCGTTATCGATGCGCCCAACGTCACCCATCTGCGCTACCGCGTGGATGGTCCTCGCTAATGTCGTGGAACCCAAGCTCCTCTGCGCTTGGCGTCGTTCAGGTGGTGCCTGTCGTCGCAAGGCGACGCGCGGCCTCGACCGCAAGGCCGACGATGGAGGGATACCGGGTCGTATGTCGACCGAGGAGAACGCCGCGAGGTGCGTGCCTGGGCGGCGCGAAGCGTAAAGAGACTTGGGTTCCACGGCACTAGATCAGATTCCTTGGCCGAGCAAACCGAATGGCTGCACGTCTTCATCGACGTGTCCGAGGAGTCGCCAACCTTCTGGTCGGCGGCGCTGGGCTGCGCGGCTCGGACCGGGCCGCGGCTGGATCTTGCTGCGTGACCCGGTGGGGATGGTCTCCTGTGTAACCAGCAATTCACCGGACCCGTGGGCCGCCCGCGATGAGTCACCGCCGCCGCTCGGTCTACCCGCCAGAGAAGATCCGACCGATCGGCTAGGAGACCCATGCGCAAGCTCGTTGTCACTGAGAACATCACCGTCGACGGAGTCATCGACATGGCCGCAGGCTGGTTCGACCCGCTCGCCAAGGACGTCGATCAGTCCGACATCATCGCCACGAACGCGGAACACTCTGCTGCCGCCGACGCGCTGCTTGTAGGTCGCAACACTTCGAGGCATTCCGAGACTTCTGGCCGAAGCAAACCGGCGATCCGACCGGTGTCTCCGACTATCTCAACCGCGTCAACAAGGACGTGGTCTCTCGCACAATTGGCGACCCGGGCTGGCAGAACACCACTGTCCTGCGCGGTGACCTCGTCGAGGAGGTGCGAACGTTGAAGGCAGCACCGGGCGCGCGACATCGTCGCCACTGGCAGCGTGCAACTGGTCCACGCACTGGTGGCCGCAGGACTGGTCGACGAGTACCGGCTTTTCGTTTTCCCGGTAGTCGTCGGCCGCTGGCGCGCAGTTGTTCGAGTCCGTGGACGTGCCGCTGCGACTGCTGGAGGCGCGGCCGTTCATCTCGGGTGCCGTGCTGCTCCGCTATAGCTCGCTGGCAACTCCAGCCGCGTCCACGGCGTACGAGGCCTGAATAGGGGCGGCGAAGTGCAGTCGCGCGAAGGCCAGTGATTCGGCCAGATCGGCTTCCCGCTGGGCCCGGGTGCCGCTCTTGCGCGAATTGACTTCGAGCACCACGTGGCCGGAGAAATCGTGCTCGGCCAGGTATTGCAATACCCGCCCGGCCTGCTGGTCGCCCCGGCCGGGCACGAGGTGCTCGTCCTTGGCCGACCCCGTCCCGTCGGTGAGATGGACATGCCGTAGCCGCGGCCCCCAGGAGCGAACAAGATCAATCGACTGCTGGTTGGCGGTCGAGGCGTGAGAGAGATCCAGCGTGAGATCGTCGTAGTCCAGCTCAGTGGGATCCCATCCGGGCACGTATGCCTTCAGCTCACCGCCTGGTGTGCGCCAGGGATACATGTTCTCGACAGATATGAGAATGCCGGTGCTCTCCGCCATCCGCCGGACTCCTTCGACGAAACCTCTGGCGTAATCGCGCTGCCAGCGGAACGGTGGATGAACAACCACGACGTCGGCGTTGAGCCTGCGCGCCGCCTCGGCTGATCGCTCGAGCTTCGACCAAGGATCGGTCCCCCACACCCGCTGAGTGATCAACAAACAGGGCGAATGGATGGCCAGAACGGGTACGCCGTGGTAGTCACGGAGCTTCTCTACCGCATCGATGTCTGCGGC
The DNA here is from genome assembly GCA_963759635.1 of uncultured Actinomycetota bacterium. GTDB lineage: Bacteria > Actinomycetota > Actinomycetes > Propionibacteriales > Propionibacteriaceae > Microlunatus. Next base: position 61,791 of record CAVXAP010000008.1, on the reverse strand, counting down.
CACCGGATCGATGCCGATCATGATCTCTACGCCGTCGTATCCCAGCCGCCGCGCAAGTTCGAACGCGCTCGAGGTGCTCTCGGGATACACCGACGATGTGGAGAGTCCGATCCGGGCGGGCGGAATCTTGATCAGCTGGCCCTCGGAGTTCTGCACCAGCTCGGCTCCCCGCGCCGTCGACAAGGGCGAGTCATGTGCGGGCACGCGCCCAGCCTAGACCCGCTTTTTGTAGGGCCGTTCGCGCATCGCGCGTGGAATCCGCCTACTTCGTCGTCGCTCGCAGACGAAAGGCGTGCTTGCTCGCTCCGTTTTGCATTGCTCGCTCCGCTCGCTGAGGCTGGCACTTGCTAGCCACTGCCTTCCTCACTTGCTCGCCGACGAAAACGTGTCTGCTCGCTCGCTCGTCCAGGGGAGCGGCGCGCCAGCCTGCCTCAGCACGGCGGTGCGCGATTACCGACGCTCACGGCCCGGCAGCAGGCATACACTGGCGCGCGTGCCAGAAGTGCTGATCGGCTTCCCGCGAGCATTCGTCGAGTTCAGCGATCCAGCCGACAGCGGCCAAGTGTTTCGCTGTGACCTCACCTGGCTCACCTCCCGGTGGGCCTGTATCTATGGCAAAGGCTGCCGTGGTATTTACGCCGACCGACCGAACGACGGGTGCTGCACCCTCGGCGCCCATTTTGCCGACGCCGACGACGAGAAACGCGTCGGCAAGGCGGTCCGGGAACTGAAGGCCAGTCAATGGCAGTACAAGAAGGACGCCCGCGTCGGCGGATGGGCCGAGGAGGAACATCCTGATCATCTTGCCGAGGGGGAGCTGCCTGGCCGCAAGACGAGGGTGATCGATGGCGCCTGCATCTTTCTCAACCGTCCCGGCTTTTCGGCCGGCCAGGGCTGCGCGCTGCACCTGCTCGCCCTCAGCCAGGGTCGCGATTTCTTGGAAACCAAGCCCGACGTGTGCTGGCAGCTGCCGATCCGCCGCCAGTTTCGTACTGTGACCCGCACCGACGACACCTCCTACACCGAGATCACCATTGGCGAGTACAGTCGCGACGGTTGGGGGCCCGGTGGAGCCGACCTCGACTGGTACTGCTCGTCCAACACCGAGGCGCACCACGGCGTACGCCCGGTATACCTGGAAAATCGGGCTGAGCTGCTCGCGCTGATGGGCAAGGCTGCGTACGACGTCCTCGTCGAGATGTGTCAAGATTTCGAGTCCCGACGCGGTAGGGCGATGCGACATCCGGCCGATCCCACCCGATAGGCCGCCTCGGCCGTTAGCCCCGGTGAAGAGGACCCCCTGCTCTGCGGCGATGGCCCCCGGCAACAATGTGGGAATGCACTTGGACCACCTGTCGTTCGCGGCCGGACCGGACGGTCTGGAGGCAACGGCACACCGACTCGGAGCGCAGCTGGGAGTGCCCTTTCTCGACGGCGGATTCCATCCACGGTTCGGCACCCGCAACTGGATCTTGCCACTGACGGGTGGGCAGTATCTCGAGGTGGTTGGCGTTCTGGATCACCCGGCGGCTGATAAGGCGCCGTTTGGTCAGGCGGTCCGGGCGCGATCGGCACAGGGTGGTGGTTGGCTTGGTTGGGTGATTGCTGTCGACGATCTTGCTCCCATCGAGCTGCGGATTGGTCGGCCGGCCATCGAGGGCCATCGGCATTTGCCGGACGGCACAGTGTTGACCTGGCACCAGCTGGGAGTCAAGGATCTTCAGATCGATCCCCAGCTTCCTTTCTTCGTGCAGTGGTCGCGCGATGCGATCCACCCTTCTGTGGGTGGCCGCCAGGTGGAGCTCCTCAAGATCGAGATCGCCGGTGATCAAGAGCGGGTGGATGAATGGCTGGGTGGACGCAGCAAACAGATCTTGTCCGACGTCGACATCGACTGGTGTCCGCCGCGGGACCGGTCCGGGCTCGCCGCTGCGATCTTCAGCACCCCCCGCGGTGAGGTACGAATTTGATTCGGTTGCGGTCTGCCATCGCGGGCCTGCCGACGTACACCGCCGGCAAGCCGGCGCCCCACACGGGTCATGTGTCCTCGTTCAAGTTGTCCAGCAATGAGAACCCCTTTCCACCCCTTCCGGGCGTGGTCGAGGCCACCGCCGCGGCCGTGGCGAGGATGAACCGCTACCCCGACTTTGCCAACAGCGAGATGACCCACGCTCTGAGTAGCCGGCTTGGAGTGCCCGGAGAGCAGCTCGCGTTCGCCACCGGATCAGTGGCGGTGCTCTACCACCTGTTGCAGGCCACCTGTGAGGCTGGCGATGAGGTCGTCTACGCATGGCGCAGCTTCGAGGCCTATCCGATCGCGGTACAGCTCACGGGCGCATCACCAGTGCCGGTGCCGCTCGGCGCCGGCGCCGTTCATGATCTTGAAGCAATGCGGCGGGCGGTTACGTCGGCTACAAAGGTGATCATGCTCTGTACGCCGAACAACCCGACTGGTCCGGCGCTACAGCAGCAACAAGTGATCGACTTCATCGACTCGCTACCTGATCACATCATGATCATTCTCGACGAGGCGTACGTAGAGTTCGTCACTGACCCGCAGGGGCTTCGTGCCTTGGACACCATGGCCGGACGACCCAATGTCGTAGTGCTGCGGACCTTCTCCAAGGCGTACGGGCTTGCCGGATTTCGCGTCGGCTACTGCGTGGCCGATGATCAGGTTGCCGCTGCTGTGCGCGCCGTGTCGCTGCCGTTCGGCGTATCCATCGCCGCCCAAGCAGCGGTGATCGCCTCGCTGGAGGCGGAGTCGCTGCTGCTCGACCGGGTCGCCGATCTTGTCAAAGCCCGGGACGCGCTAGCCGTCGGCCTGCGGGATCTTGGCTTTGAGGTACCGGACGCTCAAGGCAACTTCGTGTGGCTGCCGGGCGGTTCCCGGACCGAGGCGTACGCGGCCGCCTTTGCCCATGCTGGGGTGGCAGTGCGGCCATACGCCTCGGGCGGTGATTGGGATGGTCTGCGGATCACCGTTGGCGAGCCGGCTGCGAACACCCGCGTGCTGGAGGTGGCCGCAGCGCTGGTGGGACCGACCGCTAGCCAGCGATAGAAATCGCGTGGGACTGAGGATTCTTGCGGGCACGTAGCGTCATCCAGATGACACCCGCGCCGGTCAGGACGAGGGTAAGCGCCGTGCCCAGCCCCAGGTAGTGCGGCACACCCGTGGCCGTCTGGTCGGGCAGACCGAGCAGGATGAACTCGGCAGACTGATGCATCGTTCCGAATGCTGTCACTCCGAAGAGCAAGACCGCCAGCCGCTGTGTGGTGACGAGGTTGACCGCTTGGCGGCTCATCGTCGCATAGACCAGGAAGCCAATGGCCACAAATTCTGAGATCGTCCCGACGACGATCCAGGCGCCGGCGTGAGAGACCCAGCTTTCAACCGACCAGACTCCGAACCACCCCCCGATGCTCATGATCACCAACGTGACGGCGAGGCAGGCACCGAAGATCTTGATGCCGCGAGCCAACGGGTGCAGAAGCAGGAAAGCGATCCAGGCGCTGGTCGCTAGGGTGAGCGCCAACGCCGCCAATGGAGCTGCCCAGGGCACTCGTAGCGCTATCGTGTCGGCCTGGATCGGCAGCAGGTTCATGGTCTGCTTCAACGTCACACACGCCTGGGATGCCGGGCTTGCACCACATAGCGACCACTGGCGTATGACTGCCACCGCTGTCGTCAGGCCAGCGGCGATCAGCAACCCAGCCGCGACGAACCAGGCTGTTTCGTCCACTGTGCCCCGACGCACGTCGCGAGCAGGCTCGATGGTCATGACGCTCCCAGGGACGAACGATGCTGTCGTCAGAGTAGCCCGAGCACTCCGTCAGCGAAGCCTAAGAAGTGTCAGCCCTGGGATCTAGCGTGTCCCGCATGCCCAAGACGAGCACCAGACCAAGCCACATGTGCACCGAATGCGGCTGGAGGTCGAGTCGCTGGGTCGGCCGCTGTGGCGAGTGTCAAACGTGGGGCAGCGTCGTCGAGAACGCCGCGCCCAAGCTGAGCCAGATCTCCTCATCGGTGCCGGTCAGCAAGGCGGTCCCAATCGGCAATGTCAACGCCACGCTGGCGACTCATGCCCGCACCGGCGTCGCCGAGCTGGACCGCGTGCTGGGCGATGGCCTTGTGCCAGGGGTTGTGGTGCTGCTCGCTGGGGAGCCCGGCGTGGGAAAGTCCACACTGCTGCTTGAGGTCGCGGCCCGCTGGGCTCGAAGTGGGCATACCACTCTGTACGTCACCGGTGAGGAGTCGACCGCGCAGGTGCGGCTGCGTGCCGGACGCACTAACGCGGTAGCCGATCAGCTCTACTTGGCGGCTGAGACCGACCTCAGCACCGTCCTTGGCCACATCGAGGAGGTGCGGCCCTCGCTTATGGTGCTCGACTCGGTGCAGACAATAGGGACCGCTGAGGCCGATGGGTCACCTGGTGGCGTGACTCAGGTCCGCGAGGTGACGAGTGCATTGGTGCGGGTGGCGAAGCGACGCGGCATGGCGGTGATCATCATCGGACACGTGACCAAGGACGGCGCCATTGCTGGTCCTCGGCTTTTGGAACATCTGGTTGATGTCGTGCTCGCATTTGAGGGTGACCGCCACTCCGGTTTTCGGATGGTACGCGCAACCAAGAACCGATTCGGCCCGGCCGATGAGGTCGGCTGCTTCGAGATGGTCGACTCGGGAATCCTGGAGGTGCCCGATCCTTCAGGCTTGTTCACCTCGCAGCATTGCGAGCCAGTGCCTGGCACTGCTGTGACCGTCACGATGGAGGGCCGCCGACCGCTACTTGCAGAAATCCAGGCGCTGGTCGCCAAGCCCTCGACGACACAGCCGCGGCGCATCATGAACGGTGTCGAATCCGGGCGGATCGCCATGGTCCTGGCTGTGTTGGAACAACGCTGCGGTCTGCGGCTCAACGACCGCGACGTTTACGTGTCGACTGTCGGTGGGGCCAGAGTGAGCGACCCGGCAGCCGACCTGGCGGCTGCGCTCGCGATCGCCTCAGCGGCATGCGACAGGCCAGTGCCGCAACGCATAGTCGCTCTGGGGGAGGTCGGGCTCGCCGGCGAACTGCGCCGCGTGCCCGGAACCGATCGGAGGCTCAACGAGGCAGCAAGGCTCGGCTCCGCCGAGGCGGTCGTTCCCGCCGAGCTGCGGGACTCGGGAGAACAGATCATGACAGTTCATGCGGGAATGCTGGTGCATTCGGTGACCACGGTCGAGCAGGCGCTGGCGGCTCTGGCGTTGCTCCCGCGGACTGTCCGGGGAGATCAATCTTGAGACTCTGGATCCCGGACCGCCGGAAGTCCAAAAGTACTCGTTCGCAATCGAGACCCCATGAGCATCCGCGGCCGAATCAAGATCACTTTGACCCTGCGTCGCCGCGGTAACGCGTAACTGGCTTGCGGTTATGGCCTTTCTACCGGGCTAATGCTCCGCCGATGAATGTTGAGAGCCACGCTGGCGAGAGCGTCCCCCGGGATCTGATGACAAAGCCCTGGTGGGACGCACGAGGACCAACCGACACGCCGAGATTGACTACTGCCCGTGGCGTTCGCTTGCCTATACGATTTTGGCGTCGCTGAGTCGGATGGGAGCCGTTGAGTGGAGCTGATGCTCGTTGCACTGGAGCTTAGCTCTGACGGGGCCCTTGTCGTGGCCATCTTGATCATCGCCTTTTTCCTCTGGGCTGTGTGGCCGTAGGCCGCAAAGCCCGCAGGGCGTGGGTGTGTGCGGGATGGCGCAGCATCAGAGGGACTTTGATGACGACGGCCGGGGATCTGCCCATTGAGCTGAGTCCGATGGACTGCCTACGCCAGCACGCCGTAAACGGCGGGATCTCGACCCTGCTGCGACACTGCGCGTCCAGTGAGCGGAGCACTTGATACGGTCGGCCGAGGGAGTGGGTCTGGTCGCAACGGCGCGGCAGGACCCGCCCCCGCTTTTGAACCTGATGAGGCTGACGGAGGGGAGCGACTGTGGCGTCGGACCTCGATCAGCACCGCCGGCTGCTGGACTACCTCGCAATGCTCGCACCCGGAACGCCTCTCCGCGACGGCTGTGAGCGGATCCTCCGGGGACGGACCGGCGCCCTCGTCGTGCTCGGCCGAAACAAGATCATCTCTCAGATCTCGACCGGCGGCTTCGCATTGGATGTCGCCTACACACCGACTGCGCTGCGTGAGCTCGCAAAGATGGATGGGGCAATCATCTTCGATTGGGAGAACGACCGCATTATCCGCGCCGGGGTCCAGCTGATGCCCGACGCGGACATCGACACCGTGGAAACTGGGACCCGACATCGCACGGCTGACCGGGTGTCGCGCCAGTCCGGGCTCCCGGTGGTCTCAATCTCCGCATCCATGTCGACCATCGCGCTGTATCTAGATCATCGACGCCATCTCGTTGAGCACTCCGACCAGATCCTGACGAGGGCACATCAGGCACTGCAAACCCTGGAACGTTACCGAGGGCGGCTCTGGGAGGTCACGACCCGGCTGTCCTCACTGGAGGTTCAAGATCAGGTAACGGTCAGAGACTTCGCCCTTGTGGCCCAGAGACTGGAGATGGTGCGGCGGCTCGAGGAGGAGCTCGACACCTACGTCGTCGAGCTGGGCAGTGACGGCCGCCTGCTCACCCTGCAGCTGCACGAGCTCCGCGCGGGGATCGATGAATTGCGCTGTCTGCTGGAGCGGGACTATTGCCCGGCCGAGTCACCAGGGTTCGGCCTCGCTGGTCTTGAGAATCTGAACACCGAGGAGCTCCTGGATCCGCTCACTGTCGCTCGCGCCGCCGGCTTCTCGCACAACGTGCACCTGGAAACTCACGTCACAACCCGCGGGTTCCGTCAGATGGCGCAGATCAACCGCCTGCCGTCCTATCTCGCAGACCGGCTGATCGAGCACTTCGGCACGCTCCAGGCTCTCTTTGGTGCCAGCGCCACTGACCTGCAGGCGGTCGAGGGAGTCGGCGAAAGCCGTGCCCGGGTTATTCGAGACGGCTTGGTCCGAGTCGCCGAATCGGCGTACACGGAGCGCATCTCCTGATAGCTCAACAGGGCTGCGAGCGTCGGAAATCGCGCGCCGCCGCGCGGAGAAGGGGCGAGCGGAGGCGTTCTTCCTCTGCGAGCGACGACGACTGCGGTGGATTCCAGGGCGCGATGCGCGAGCAGCTTTTCAAAAGGGCTGCGAGCGTCGGAAATCGCGCCTCATTCGCCCAAGATCATCCGGAGTTGCACCGGCTCCGCACCGGCCAGTTGGGCCGTCGCGACGTACGTGCCAGGACGCGGCACCTTGCGAGCTGACCTGCAGTCGGGCTTGGACCGCTTGCCGTCCCAGGTCAGGGACCACGCGACGGCGTGTTCGGAACCGAGCTTTCGGCTGATCGGCTTGATGGTCGATGGACAGTCCGCGGTGCTCCAGACCCGGTCCCTGCCCGAATCGATCGTCAATGCGAAGTTCTTCCTGGTCACCCGCGCAATGCAGGTCTGATCCGAACCGTTGATCAACGACAACTGGAAGGTGTTGGGCGTCTTCGGTTTCAGGCGCTGCTTGGCAGTCAGTGTTGGCCGGAGTTCCTCGGCTGAGCAGTCCACCGAGCCACTCCGGTCAGTCTTCTTCGTTGACGCTTTCCGGGTAGTGGCCTTCGGCGCTGGCGTCGAACTTGCTGAAGCCGAGGGCTCCACCGCGGCTGGCGTAGGCGTGGCAGTTTGCATTGAGCTTGCCGACGCGGGGCTCGGCACGGGATATCCGGCGGCCGGAGGAGACGGATTCGCTTGAACAGCCAAGCCGCTGCTGGTGCCGTTGATGATCAAGGCCACGGCGACCGCGAGCACCGTAATTGCGCCGAAGGCCAGAACGCGACGTACCCAGTAAGTCGACGCAGCCTCCGGCCCGACCGGACGCAGCAGGCCGCTCATGCAGCCGAGCCTAGGCAGGATCGCACCGGCCGACCTGGAGGCACGCCGCCGAAGTAGGCAGCGGCTACCGGCGCAATCCTCAGCGAGCGGAGCGAGCAATCAGACGCGGAGCGAGCAATCTAAACCGGTACGGTAGCGCACGTGCCCGAAGGCGTCGAGGACCGGCAGCTGCCGATCGGTAGAGCCCGGACCGTGGTTCGGCGAATCCTGGGCTGGTATGCCGAGTACGCTCGCGATCTGCCGTGGCGACGCCCGGACGCAACGCCATGGGCGATCATGGTCAGCGAGTTCATGCTGCAACAGACCCCGGTCGAGCGGGTACGCGGCCCGTGGCTGGCGTGGTTGCAGCGGTGGCCGACGCCCGCATCGCTGGCACTCGCGCCGCCTGGTGACGCCGTGCGAGCCTGGGGCCGGCTGGGCTACCCGCGACGAGCCCTGCGGCTGCATCAGGCGGCCCAAATGATCATGAACGAATTCGACGGCCAGGTGCCTGAAGATCACGAGTCCCTGCTCAGGCTGCCTGGAGTTGGCTCGTACACGGCGGCGGCAATCGGAAGCTTCGCGTACGGTCGGCGCGAGATGGTGCTGGACACCAACGTCCGCCGTCTGCTGAGCAGACTCGCATGGGGCGTGGCCTACCCTAGTTCCGCACTGACTGCGCGGGAGCGCGCCCTGGCCGAGGAGCTGGCTCCCCCATCACCGCAGCGCGCGGCGCGCTGGGCAATCGCCTCGATGGAGCTTGGCGCTTTGGTGTGCCGCGCCCGCAATCCCATCTGCGATGCCTGCCCCGTAAGGACACTGTGTGCGTGGCGTCGGGCCGGGTACCCGGCGTCGGTCGGGGCGCCGAGGCACGGTCAGCCGTACGTGGGGACTGACCGGCAGTGCCGGGGCGCCCTACTCGCGGTGCTCCGATCCAGCGACGAGCCGGTCCCACACAGCGATCTGGCGGAGGCGTGGCAAGATTCTCAGCAGCGCAGCCGCGCGCTGACCTCGCTCGTACAGGACGGGCTGGTGGTCCCCTCTGGTAACCGATGGTCGTTGCCAGGCTAGGTTTTGACCTTGATCAGGAGGCATCTGTCTAATGTCCGGACTCGCGCCGACGTACCCACTCCGCAATGGTGCCGAAATCCCGGTGCTTGGACTCGGCACATCACCGCTCCAGGGAGCGGAGTCGGCGACTCAGGTCCGGACGGCCCTCGAGGCCGGCTATCGACTGATCGACACGGCCGAGAACTATCGCAATGAGGACGCGGTCGGACAGGCCATCCGGGATTCCGGCATTGATCGGTCTGAGGTCGTCATCACCACAAAGTTCAACCGCCGGTGGCACAGCATCGATGGGGTTCGCCAAGCATACGAGGCGAGCCTGAAGCGGCTGGGTGTCGACTACATCGATCTCATGCTGGTGCACTGGCCGAATCCTGATCAGGGCCGGTATGTCGAGGCAGTGCAAGGCCTGCAAGCAATTCTGGACAGCGGCGGCCTCCGCGCCATTGGCACCTCGAATTTCAAGCCGGCCCACCTGCAGCGGGTGCTCGATGAGACCGGCATCATCCCCGATGTCAACCAGATCCAGCTCAGCCCTAATGCGACCAGGAGCGAGAGCAGGGCGTACCATGCCGCACACGGCATCGTCACCGAATCATGGAGCCCGCTTGGCGCGTCGAGTCAGGAACTGAGGAAGGATCCTACGATCACCGCGATCGCGAACGATCATGGAAGGTCCCCGACGCAGATCGTATTGCGATGGCATATACAGCTCGGGCTGGTTGCGATTCCAAGGTCGTCCAATCCCGGCCGGATCGCGGAGAACATCAACATCTTTGACTTCGAACTGACCGAGCAGGAAATGAGCAAGATAGGCGCATTGGACCGTGGCGAGTCGGTTGTGACCGACTCGGACGAGTTCGGTCACTGAACTCTGAGGTCATATTGCGACCGGCTCCTGCGGTGGCTGTGAGGTTCGCGTTGCACCGATACTCGCAATCACCACGCAAGCCATAGCGAGCCACTGAGTAACCGTCAGAAACTCGCCCAGCACGATCATCGCGGCAAGTGCTGCGGCGGCAGGCTCCAGACTCATCAGGATGCTAAAGACCCGCGGCGGAATGCGGCGCAATGCCATTAACTCGAAGCTGTAAGGAATGACCGAACTGAGCATGCCGACCGCTAGCCCGAGAGTGAGCACTGTCGGGTCAAGCAACCGACTACCGGCTTCCACAACCGCGGGCGGAGCGAGAGCAATGGCTCCCACCACGCTGGCTATGGCAAGGCCTGTCAGACCCGGCCAGCGTCGGCCGGTCTGCGCGCTCAGCAGGATGTAACAAGCCCAGCCGATCGCCGCAAGGAGGGCGAACGCAACCCCAGCGAGGGTAAGGGTCGTCTTCGATACACCCAGCAGTGCGACGCCGGCGCCAGCGAGGAGGACCCAGATCAGATCGGTGAGTCGACGGGACCCGATCACGGCAACTGTGAGCGGCCCGAGAAACTCGATGGTCACCGCAATGCCGAGCGGGATCCGCGCGAAGGATTGATAGATCGCCCAGTTCATGGTCATCAGGCTCACGCCGAAGCCGAGGACGATCAGCCAGTCACGACCCGAGTGGCCGGTCAGTCGCGGTCGCGCCATGACCAGCAAGACAATGGCGGAGGTGATGAGCCGCAGCCACACCATGGCAGTCGGCGGTATCACAGTAAACAAGTCCTTGGCGATCGCAGCCCCGAACTGCACCGAGACGATGCCGGAGATCACCAGCCAGACGGCCGGAATCCGGTTTGGCAGTCGCACCGCGCCACTCTGCCAGACCTACGCCGGCCTCGAATACGGAGGTAGCTCTGCACAGGTTTCTGGCGGTCTGCATAGGTAGCAACCTGTGCAGACCGCCCGAAACCTACGTGCACGTAGGTTTCGGCGAGAGGGGGTGAGGGTGGAGGCGCCGCGGACTCGCCCACGCGAAACCGGCCGCACCCCGTGTGGGATGCGGCCGGCTCGCCTACGGGTTACTCGTTGGTTGCTTCGGAGCCTTCGTTGAAGCCCTCGACGATGCCGCCGAACTCCACTGGCGGTACGTCCGGAGCTGCCGAACGCGGCGTGCCGGTGAAGGTGAACGGGTGCTCTGAACCCGGATCAGCAACATCGACCACGACAATCTCGCCTGGCTTCAGCTCGGAGAACAAGATCTTCTCCGCAAGCAGGTCCTCGATGTCGCGCTGAATCGCCCGGCGCAACGGCCGAGCGCCTAGTACTGGGTCGAAGCCGCGCTTGCCGATCAGCGTCTTCGCCGCAGGCGTGAGCTCGATGCCCATGTCCTTGTCCTTCAGCCGGATCTCGATCTGACCGACCATCAGATCGACGATCCGCTCGATGTCCTCTTGCGTCAGCTGGCGGAAGACCACGATCTCGTCAACACGGTTCAAGAACTCCGGCCGGAAGTGTTGCTTCAGCTCGTCCGACACCTTCGCCTTCATCTTGTCGTAGCCGCCGTCGGTATCACTGCCTTGGCTGAACCCGAGCGTCACGCTCTTGGCGATGTCGCGAGTGCCCAGGTTCGTGGTCATCACGATCACCGTGTTCTTGAAGTCCACCTGACGGCCTTGGGCGTCGGTCAGCCGACCCTCGTCCAGGATCTGCAGCAAGGAGTTGAAGATGTCCGGGTGAGCCTTTTCGACCTCGTCGAAGAGCACCACACTGAACGGCTTGCGGCGCACCTTCTCGGTGAGCTGGCCGCCCTCCTCATATCCGACATAGCCGGGCGGTGAGCCGAAGAGTCGAGAAGCGGTGTGCTTCTCGGAGTACTCGCTCATGTCGAGCTGGATCAACGCGTCCTCGTCGCCGAACAGGAACTCCGTCAGAGCCTTGGTCAGCTCGGTCTTGCCGACACCGGATGGGCCGGCGAAGATGAACGAGCCGCTGGGCCGCTTCGGGTCCTTCAGGCCAGCCCTCGTACGCCGGATTGATCGGGAGAGCGCCTTGACCGCGTCGTGCTGGCCGATGTAGCGCTTGCCGATTTCCTCCTCCATCCGCAGCAGCCGGGCCGACTCTTCCTCGGTCAGTTTGAACACCGGGATGCCGGTTGCCGTGGAGAGCACCTCGGCGATGATCTCCTCATCCACCTCGGCAACGACGTCAAGATCACCAGACTTCCACTGCGCCTCACGTTCGGCGCGCGCGGTCAGCAGCTTCTTCTCGTCATCGCGGAGACCAGCAGCGCGCTCGAAGTCCTGGGCGTCGATCGCGGCTTCCTTCTCCAGCCGTACGGCTGCCACCTTCTCGTCGAATTCGCGCAGGTCCGGCGGAGCGGTCATCCTGCGGATCCGCAGCCGGGCCCCGGCCTCGTCGATCAGGTCGATTGCCTTGTCCGGCAGGAAACGATCAGAGATGTACCGGTCAGCCATCTGAGCCGCAGCGACCAATGCCTCATCGGTGATGGTGATCCGGTGGTGCGCCTCGTAGCGGTCGCGAAGCCCACGGAGGATATCGATGGTGTGTGCGATGGAGGGCTCAGCTACCTGAATCGGCTGGAAGCGCCGCTCCAGCGCGGCATCCTTCTCCACATACTTCCGGTACTCGTCCAATGTGGTGGCGCCGATGGTCTGCAACTCACCGCGGGCCAGCATCGGCTTGAGGATGCTGGCGGCGTCGATAGCGCCCTCGGCGGCGCCGGCGCCGACGAGAGTGTGGATCTCGTCGATGAACAACACAACGTCGCCGCGCGTCTTGATCTCCTTTAGCACCTTCTTCAGGCGCTCCTCGAAATCACCGCGATAACGGCTGCCCGCAACCAACGCGCCAAGATCGAGCGTGTAAATCTGCTTATCTCGGAGTGTTTCTGGAACGTCGCCACGGACGATCGCCTGTGAAAGGCCTTCGACTACGGCCGTTTTGCCGACACCTGGCTCGCCAATCAGCACCGGGTTGTTCTTCGTACGCCGCGAGAGCACGGTCATCACACGCTCGATCTCGGTCTCACGGCCGATAACCGGATCAAGCTTGTTCTCCCGAGCCGCCTGAGTGAGATTACGACCGAACTGGTCCAGCACCATCGACGACGATGGAGTACTGCCCTGCTCAGGGGCGCCTGAAGTAGCCGCTTCTTTACCTTGGAAGCCGCTGAGCAATTGCAAGACCTGATTTCTGACCCGGTTGAGGTCGGCGCCAAGCTTCACCAAAACCTGAGCCGCAACGCCCTCACCTTCACGAATCAGACCGAGCAGGATGTGCTCGGTGCCGATGTAAGAATGATTGATCTGGAGCGCTTCGCGCAGACTCAGTTCCAGTACTTTTTTTGCTCGCGGTGTGAATGGGATGTGTCCACTTGGAGATTGCTGCCCATGGCCGATGATCTCTTCGACTTTTTGCCGGACAGCTTCTAAGGAAATACCGAGGGACTCCAAAGCCTTGGCAGCTACGCCCTCGCCCTCGTGGATGAGTCCCAGCAAGATGTGCTCAGTGCCGATGTAGTTGTGGTTCAGCATGCGGGCCTCTTCCTGCGCCAACACCACGACGCGTCGGGCCCGGTCTGTAAACCGCTCGAACATGATTGCTCCCTCGTTCTCGGTGCGGCTCCCGCCCTGCTGGCTCGGACCGGCCACCGACGTCTCTCACTCTAGTCGGCCACGCCCTCAGTTGCCCTGTTCCTGATTCGTCGCCGATCCGGCTGTCGGACACCAGGGGTGCACCTGCTGGGCTTGATCGACAAGGGTGCGGTGTCGGTTTACAACCGTCATAGGGCCGCCCGATATTCCCCCTTGCCGATCACGTTTTGTGAGGCCGCGTCAATGTGGGGCTGATAGCCGGCAACCAGGCGAGATACCCATCGCGACCTGGCCCTGAACAGCGAGCGCCCTGGGCGAACATGTTCGCCCAGGGCGCAATGACTACGATCGCTCGACGCCGGTGGGGCCTACCGGCGAAACCTCGAGAGAGCGGCTAGGACAGGCGACTCGTCGCTCAGATCAAGCATGAGCCTTCTCGTAAGCGTCCCGTACTTCTGCCGAGACTCGGCCGCGGCTGCTGACGTCGTGGCCTTGGGCGAGTGCCCACGCCCGGATGTCGCTGGTGCTGGCCGAGCCCGTGGACTTCGTGGCCCGCTTGCGCCGGCCACCAATCTTGCGCGCATGCGCCACCCATGGCGCCAACGCGTCACGGAGCCCACTCGCATTCTTTGACGAGAGGTCGATTTCATACTCGGCTCCGTCCAGTGCGAAACTGACCGTTTCGTCGGCAGTTCCTCCGTCGTAATCATCTTCGAGAATGATCTGCACTCGCTGCGCCATACGTTCCTCCGGTTTGAAAGTGAGAGTACCTGACAGGAGCGAGATTACTCGCGTTCTTCAGTTTCCAGAAGCAAAGTCGAGAGCAATATCTAAAGCGGGTGCGGAATGGGTGATCGCTCCTACCGCAATGAAATTGACACCGGTCTGGGCAACTTCGGCCGCGTTCAGTAATGTCAGACCGCCGCTCCCCTCAAAAGTTGCGAGATCCGCGAACTCGGCGACGATAGCGGCCATGGCATCGACGCTCATATTGTCCAGCAAGATCTCCGTAGCGCCCGCTGTGATGACTTGACGCGCCTGCTCGGCCGAGGTCACTTCCACTTCGACCGGAACGTCTGGAAAAGACTGCCGGACCGCGCGATAAGCCTCCACCACTCCTCCGGCCGCGATCACATGGTTGTCCTTGATCAGTGCGGCATCAGCCAATGACATCCGGTGATTGATGCCACCGGCAACGCGGACCGCGTACTTCTGCAGCATTCGCAGACCCGGAAGGGTCTTGCGTGAATCTCGCACTTTGGTATTCGTACCCGCGAGCGCGTCGACCCAAGCCTGAGTTGCCGTCGCCACACCCGACATCATGGTGATCAAATTCAGGGCGACCCGTTCGGCCCTCAGCAGCGCCCGCGCATTGCCAGTGACAGAGATCAGCACGTCGCCGCGTGCGACGCGGTCGCCGTCTGTTGCATGCAGCGCGAGTTCGAAGTCACCCGCCGGCGAGCAGACCGACGCGACGGTGTACGCCGCCACCGGCAGACCAGCGACGGTACCTGGCTGGCGTACGACGAAATCGCCGTGCGCGGTACGTGTGGCTGGAATCGTGGCATAGGACGTGACGTCGAGCCCGGCGCCGGCGCCCGGTAGCAGTACGCCCCGGCCGCCAAGATCCTCATCGAGTGCCTCGGAGATGATCAAAGAAAGAGCATGTAGATCGAGGCCCGCAGCTGCAACCAGGGCTTCGATCTCGGCGAGCGTCGTGCAAATCATTGACGGTCTGAGTGCCCATCAGGGGTGATCAGCGGGGCCGGCACAAACTGTTGCCGCAAACCTTGCTGATCATCGTGCTCGACGAGGAGGTGGCCACGCCAGGCTTCGCGACGGCCTTCGAAATCATCGCGCCAATGAGCCCCCCGCGATTCCTCACGAAGGCGGGCGGAGGCCACAATGGCCGCCGCCACTGTCATCAGGTTCGTCGCCTCCCAGGACTCCAGGCCGGGCTCCGCGCCCATCAGTCGGGCCAGCTTGGCCAACTCATCGGCGCATCGATCAAGCCCTGCCGCATCTCGCAACCCTCCGGCGTTCCGGCTCATCGCCTGTTGCAACGCCGAAACCACGGATCGATCGATCAGTCCTGGCTGCCGGCGATCCTGCGCCGGAGGTCGGCGTAGTGGTGGCGCGTCCTGCAGCCGTACCGCAATCCGACGAGCAAAGACCAGCCCTTCCAGGAGTGAGTTCGAGGCCAGCCGGTTGGCGCCGTGTACGCCGGAGGATGCCACCTCTCCGCAGGCGTAGAGGCCGACCAGGTTGGTGGCGCCATCGAGGTCGGTTTCCACGCCTCCGCAGAAGTAATGACACGCGGGCGCGACCGGGATCAGATCCGTGGCCGGGTTGATTCCGGCCTGGCGGCAGCTGTGCCAGATCGTGGGGAACCTCACCCGCCAGGTCTCCTCCCCCAACATCCGGCCGTCAACGTATACATGATCAACACCGTCTGCTGCCATCTCCTTCATGATCTGCTTGGCGACAACATCGCGAGGCGCTAGCTCAGCAAGCTCATGCTTGCCGACCATGAAGCGTTCGCCGCGAGAGTTGACCAGCTGGCCGCCCTCACCACGTACGGCCTCGCTGACCAGCGGTAGCTGGCCGCGAGCGCCCGCACCGAGGTAGAGCACTGTCGGGTGGAACTGGATGAACTCGATGTCGCGTAATCGGGCCCCGGCGCGGAGCGCGGCCGCGACCCCGTCTCCGGTGGAAACCGGAGGATTCGTCGTCACGGCATAGATCTGGCCGATGCCGCCCGTGGCTAGCACCACCGCCCGGGCGTGCACAGCACCGACACCGCCGCGAGTTCCCTCCCCCAAGACGTGCAGCGTCACTCCGGCAACGGCGGGGCTCTCATCCGGGCCGACCTCGGCCGGAATCAGGTCAAGGACCAACGCGTGCTCGACGATCTCGATCCCGCGATCCGCTGTGACTGCAGAGATGAGTGCGCGCTCGATCTCAGCGCCGGTGGCATCGCCTCCGGCGTGCGCGATCCGGCTCCGCTTGTGGCCGCCCTCGCGGGTCAGCTCAAGCCGGCCTGCGAGGTCGCGATCGAACTCTGCGCCTCGGTTGATGAGCTTCGCCACCTCGTCGGGCCCCTCGGTGACCAGGACGCGTACCGCCTCTTCGATGCAAAGGTCCGCACCCGCGACCAAGGTGTCGTCGATGTGCTGTTGGAGGGTGTCCCCCTCGGCCTGTACCCAGGCGATCCCGCCCTGCGCCCAATGGGTCGAGCCGGCGGCGACCTCATCCTTGGTGACGACCATGATCGTCCCGAGATCCCGGCACTCCAGAGCAGCGGTCAGACCCGCGATGCCCGATCCGACCACGACAATGTCTACCTCACGTATCCACCCGGGCGGTTCTGCGGAGAGCCGCCGCGGCAGGGCCGGCATTGAGGGTAGTCGGGGGAACGACGGTAACGAGGCTGCCTGGGCGGTGCTGGACGTCAGCGACGCGGCATCAGGCACCATAGGGCCATGCTCCCGCATTCGTCGTCGGGTGGAGCGGGCCCCCCTAATCCCCCCGCGCGGGGATGGCGTACCTGGTTCGACGCCTGGGTCGAATCGGCGTACGGTGCGGACGGATTCTGGCGCATTCACAGCCCTGACGAACATTTCCGTACCGCAGCTGCGAGTGGGCCGGTGGTCGCCCAGATGCTGGCTGCGCTAGTCGACCGCCACGATCAGATCAGCGGCGTGGTCGACGTCGGCGCCGGTAATGGTCGCCTACTGGAGGAGCTCTCAGCGATCCGGCCCGATCTACAGCTGCTGGGAATTGATCTTCGGAAGAGGCCCGAAGGCTTGCCGGCGCACGTGAGCTGGGCCGAGGATCTCTGGGATGTGCGGTACGGGTGTTGGACCAGCGGCGAGGCAAGCGCGGCGCTGGCCCACCCCGAGCCAGTGATGATCATCTGCTGCGAGTGGCTGGACGACCTGCCGTGCCCGGTCGTCGCGCGGCATGCCGACGGCTGGCGGGAAGTGATCATCAACGATGATGGCCAAGAACAGGCTGGGCCACGATTGGAGGGCGAGCAGCTCGCGTGGGCCGACCGGTGGTGGGCGGGCGGTGACCGTGGCGAGATCGGTCTCACGAGAGACCGGGCGTGGGTCGAGCTGGTCAAGATGATCATCAAACGTGGAGGCTGCGCGCTCATGATCGACTACGGACATGTTGTCGGGCGTCGCCCCCTCACCGGTTCGCTCGCCGCCTACCGGGACGGTCGGGCCCTCGACCCTGTACCCGGGGCCAGCGTGAACCTTACGGCCCACGTTGCTATCGACGCCGTCCGCGCCGCAGGCGAGGAGGTGGGAGCGACCACCGCCTTCTGTGGGCTGCAGAGCGAGGTTGTGCCGGAGCTGCTGCAGGCCGAGTCCCACCCCGATCCGCTGGTTGATCTCGATCGGCGAAGCCAGCATTCAGCGCTCAGCTCCCAGTACGTGTGGGGCTCACACTGGTGGCTGCTGCAGTGTTGAACTCCTCGCGCAGCTCCTACTGCGTACGTTTCCCACCAGAAGTGCTAAAACGCGCAGCCAAGGGGCCTGTCAGGCGTGCGTTTGCCACCACAGTCGCGAAAACGTACGCCAGAGGGTCCCGCCACTGATGACTCATCGGCCCCTCCGCGTCCTGGTCGGATCACTGGCCCCTGGCGTCCTTCCCTCCCCGAAATCAGCCAAGATGTCGACGGGGACGATCCTGCTCGACCTCGGACCCGAGCACCCCAGTCAGGCCGGACTGATCGAGCTACGGCTGTGGACCGAGGACGACGTGATCACCACGGCCCGCGTCGTTGTCGGCGCGATGCACCGAGGCGCAGAGAAGCTTTTCGAGGTCCGCGACTACCGGCAGATCTTGATGTTGGCGGACCGCCACGACTGGCAGGCTCCGTTCTTCGGAGAGCTCGTAGTCGCCCTCATCTGCGAGCAGATGATGGGGCTTGCGGTGCCAGAACGTGCCATCTGGCTGCGTACCCTGCTGGCCGAGCACACCCGCATCCTCAGTCATTGCGGGTACCTCGGCTACGTCGCGCATCGGGTTCCGAGTGATCCTGGACTCCATGCATTACGTGAGGCGCTGCGTAACCAGACCCTGCGACTGACCGGAAACCGCATCCACCCGATGGCGACCCGTGTCGGCGGCCTGGCCGTCGACGCCGATGTCGCTTGGCTAGAAGCCGAACGACAAACAGCGACGCAGGCGGCACGAGTATCGGAGGCCGTTCTGACCGTGATCGACTCTCCGGCGTTCGCCGGCTTGACAAGGGGAGTTGGTCCGCTGGGCCTCGAGACGATCAAGCAGTTCGGAGTCAGCGGCCCGGCAGCACGAGCAAGCGGGGTCGATCTTGATCTGCGCCTCCAGACGCCCTATCTGGCCTATCGGGAGTTGGCTGGCCTGATCGTTCCCCCAGTACGCCGCTCGGGCGACGCCCAGTCGCGACTAGGCGTGCTCGCCGAGGAGCTGGTGATCAGTGCGTCGTTGATCATCGCCTGCATCGACCGCCTGAAGGAACTGCCTGGACCGGTGGCGGTGAAACTGGGCAAGATCATTCGCGTACCGGAGGGTGAGGGGTATCTGGCGATCGAGGCACCGCTCGGCATGGCAGGCGTGTTTCTGGTCTCCCGTGGCGAGAAGACTCCGTGGCGGCTCAAGCTGCGGACGCCGTCGTTCAACAACATCTCTAGTCTCGAGCAGGTGCTGGTCGGCGTACGCACGGAGGCATTGGAGGCAACACTCGCCTCTATTGGCTACGTGGTCGGGGACATCGACAAGTAGCTCTGCCCTGAGCCGGCCGAAGGGCCAGATACGCCGCGCTTTGGCATGCGCAGCGCGCAATATGCCGCCCGATCACGCGTACTGGCGATCTGCCTCGTAGTTCGGCATGACCATTTCGATGACCGTGAGGTCCTCCAGTGTGGCGCGCAATCCGTCGGCGTCGTTCAGCTCCCGCCAGACCGACTCATGCTCGGCCAGCACTCGGCGCGGCATGTGGTGGACCTCGGCGTCGGGTTCGTCACGCAGCGCGATCAACTCCGCTTCACGCTCGCGTACCGTCTCGCGGAGGCCCGAAATGACCTTCTCGCGGTGCTGGACCTCCCCCCTCAGGTAGGTCCGATCGTCCCTCAAACTGGAGATCAGCTGCTGCTGCCTGGCAATCGTCACACGCTGCTTCTCGATCATCTTGCCGGCATCGGTGATTCGCAGCCTCAAGGTCTGGACGACCGCGGCGTTCCGAGTCCGCTCCTCGGTCAGCGCCGCACCATGCTTTCGTGTGACCTCGAGTATGGCCTGAGCATGAGTGCGTCTGGCCGTGTTGAGCTCGCGCCAGGCGAAGGCGCATGCTACCAAGGCCGCTGCAATGGCCGTAGCGACTCCCAGGCGGACAATCCAGACGGATTCGGAGGAGGCGGCAGCGGTCGCCGCCACTGTGCCAACGACCAGAACGATTTCGGAAATGCGCCGAAGCGGCGAGGCCTTGAGCCCGCGGCTGGCAGTGGCTGGCGACGTCACGCTGGCCACCATATTGCTCGATTTGCTGGCGGCCGTGGATTTCAATGCTCAGTCGCGAGTGTCTGCCCCCAAGTCGTCGTCCTCGCCAGCAGCCGCGCCGTCGTCGGGCTCGGTGGGAACCTTGCATGCCCGCTCCAGCAGCAGGCCCATGACACAGAGGACCACCCCGGCGACGATCGCCAGTGCAGATCGGATCACACGATCACGCGGAGCTGCTGCGTCCAGCCGTGTGAGAAACATCAACGCGAATCCTAAGTAGCCACCCGCCACCAGGGCACCACCCAGCGCGGACGCCTTGCCGAGCACCAGGAAAGCAACGGCACGTTGGGGATCGATGCGTTCATGGCGTACCTGGATTCGCTGATGTGTGGAGTACGCCAGTGCCCCAACCAGCGCTGCGACCAAGATCAAACCGATAGGAGCGGTCCAGGGCACTTCAGGCGGGATGAGGTCAAAAGCGTTTGCGGTCACGACCAGAAGCCAGCCGGCCAGACCGCCGAAGAGGGCGGCGACCGCGAGAGCGCGCAGCGGTGTCAGTTTGACTGAGCCGCCAGAAGGTTGCTGAGCCAAGCTCGATGATCCTCAGTCTCGGTCGATCACAAGATCATCTCGCCGCTCTACCCCCGATGCGTCTGCGTTGTTGAGCAGGTCGCCAACGGCTCCCTTGCCCGCAATCTCTGCGGTCGGGTCGACCTCGTACCACGGCACCAGCACAAACGCGCGTTCGTGCGCGAGCGGATGTGGCAACTTGAGATCTTCTTGATCAACGACGGCATTCCCGACCATGATCAAATCGACATCCAGGGTACGTGGCCCCCACCGCACGCCGTCCCGAGTCCGACCGTAGGCCTCCTCGATCGCAAATGCCCGCTCCACAAGGGTTGGAGGTTCAAGTGTGGTTTCCGCGACCACCACGATGTTGAGGAATTGCGGACTGTCAGGCGGGCCGCCGACGGGCCTGGTCTCGTATACCGATGAGACATCGACCACGATCACGTCGGGGGTGTCGCTCAAGGCATCTACGGCTCCTTGCAGATTGCCGAGCCGATCGCCGAGATTCGAGCCGATGGAGTAGACGACCTTGCGTAACGGTTTCATGCCGCTCAAGGTGTCCGCATCGATGGCATGAGGATTGGGGCTACTCACATCCTTTACTCCTTGTCAGCGTGACCGCTACATCGGCAACGTCGACCGGCATCGGCGCTTGCGGCTTATGCACGGTGACCTCGACGCACTGGACGGCGTCATAGCGCAGGCATGTCAGGGCAATTCTCTCGGCAAGGGCTTCGATCAGGTTCAGCGGGTCCCGTTCGACATCGACAGCGACCGCCTGCGCCAGGGCTCCATAGTCAATCGTCTGTCCAAGCTCATCAGCGCTGGCTGCCGGCGAGAGATCCAGCGTGCAGCTCACGTCAACGACGAAACGTTGGCCCTGCTCGCGCTCGGACTCGTATACGCCGTGATGGCCGAAGGCGGTAATTCCAGTCAGGCTGATGCGATCGCGGCCGCCCTCCGTGGGCTGGCGCCCGGCGTCAACGACTGTGTGTGCCGCCATATCACCTCCTGACGCATGCGACCCTATCTGACCTGGCAAGGGGCTGGAGACCGCTTCGCTCCCGCACTTTCAACGCTCGGGCCAGATGCGCCCCGAGCTTGTCGAAGGGACCGCTCTGCGAGCTTCGACAGTCTCGGCGTACATGCCGCTCACTTCCCGACGTTCTTTGCGTGTCACTGCTGCAGCAGCCGCTGCGCCACGGCTACGGCGTCCCGGCTCGCGCGGACCGAGTGCACCCGCACCCCCCAGATCCCTCGCAGCGCGAGCACCGTGGTGAGCGCGGTTGTCGCGTCGTCGCGCTGCTTGGCAGGCCGCGGGCTGCCATCAGCATCGGCGAGCAGCCGTCCGAGAAATGTCTTGCGGGAGACACCGGCGAGCATCGGTCGCTCGAGGACGTCGAACTCCTCGAGGCGCTCCAGCAGTTGCCAGTTGTGTTCGCCGGTCTTAGCGAACCCGAAACCTGGATCGATGATCAACTTGTCGGTGGCGACGCCGGCGCGGTCGGCCTCGTCGAGCTGGGTGCGCAGCTCGGCTATGACCTCGGCCACGACATCGGCATAGGCAGCTTTGCTCTGCATGTCGTCGGAATGGCCGCGCCAGTGCATGCAAACGTAGGCGACGCCGGCGTCGGCCACCAGGCCCAGCATGCCTGGATCGGACCTGCCGCCGGAGACGTCATTGACCAGACGCGCGCCGGCTGCAATCGCCGGCTCGGCCACCGCCGCGCGCATGGTGTCGATGCTGACGCAGGCACCAGCAGCCGCGAGCTCGCGCACCACGGGAAGCACCCGGCGCAGCTCTTCGGACACCTCTGGCCGGATCGCGCCCGGCCTGGTCGACTCGCCGCCGACATCGATGATGTCGGCGCCTTCGCTCAGCAGGTCCATGCCGTGGGTAATGGCGGCAGTCGGGTCCAACCACTCGCCGCCGTCGGAGAATGAGTCTGGTGTGACGTTGACCACGCCCATGACCAAAGTGCGACCCGGCTGCGGTAGGTCAGGCACGACATGCAGCGGACTCACGCGGATCACCTTATGCTCTCCACCGTGCCGCTTCCGCCGTACGGGTTTGCGCCCTCGCAGCAGAACCGGGCCTCACCAGTCCGCCCGCCATGGCATCGGCTGATCCTTGGCCCGAGGGCC
Source organism: uncultured Actinomycetota bacterium (assembly GCA_963759635.1). Classification (GTDB taxonomy): domain Bacteria; phylum Actinomycetota; class Actinomycetes; order Propionibacteriales; family Propionibacteriaceae; genus Microlunatus. The sequence continues at coordinate 39,127 of CAVXAP010000008.1, read as the reverse complement.
CTGCTGGTGCTCGCGCTTACGCTCGGCGTCGTGGCGCTTGGCGGATGCCACACGTCAGGGGGTCAGATACCGGGGCTGGAGGCGCCACGAGCACACCCGACTGCATCGACGGGAAGCGCGGCAGCGAGTCCCACCCCTGTGCCTTCGCCATCGGAGCCTGCGAGCACAGCAGGATCTGGCGCCGGTCGTACGCCCACGCGGCCCAACAGGTCGCTTGCAAAGAACACCATCTATGCCATCGATCTAGGCGGCGCCGAGATCGCCTGCAAAGTCAAGGTCCGTTCGCCGCAGCCGCCATTGAAGGATGCGAACCTGACCGCGTACGGCAAGAAGCTGGTTGGGTGCCTGGTCAAGACGTTTGCCAAGCCACTGGCCGCGCATGGCATCGCTCTGAGCACGCCGAAGCTCAAGGCGTACCGCGGCACGATCAAGACTCCGTGCGGACGGTTCACCCAGCGGGGAGCCCCTGCCTACTACTGCTCGGCCACACGGACCATCTACTGGCCGGTGACCGGTGACGACGGCCCCGAGGCCTATACGTACGCGCGACTCGGCTACGTCGGACTTGTCGCTCACGAGTTCGGTCACCACTTGCAGGCCGAGAGCGGCATGCTCAGGGGTTACGGGCGGCGCGCCTATCGGACCAAGAGCCGCCGCGAGCGGTATCTGCTAAGCCGTCGGCTCGAGCTTCAGGCGCAGTGCTTTGAGGGCATCTTCCTTGCTGCGACCGCCCGCTCGACCGGACTCGGCAGCAATGACCGTTATCAGCTCAGGACCTGGCACGCCTACACCGGTGATGAGGACCCGCCGAGAAGTCGCAAGCCGGACCACGGCAGCAGTGCTGCGCAGATTCGCTGGCTGAACCGTGGATTGGACTCGGCTGATTTCGCCCGCTGCAACACCTGGAAGGCCAGCAAGAAATCGGTCAAGTAGGTCCGCGTCCTTTCTTCAGGCGCAGCTCCTCTTTTGCCCGAAAGTGTTCCGAAACAACAGAAATGTCGGCCGAAATTCGTGTTGTTTCTGACCACTTCCGGAAGGGGAGGAGCTGTGGTGGAGCGGGCCCTATAGGAGCAGAGCCGGGGTCAGCTGGTGATGAGGCCCATGGCCTCGGCGCGGGTGGCAGCGTTGCGCAGCTGACCGCGTACGGCGCTGGTAATCGTCTTGGAGCCCGGCTTGCGGACACCGCGCATGGTCATGCAGAGGTGTTCGCATTCGATCACCACAATCACTCCGCGCGGCTCCAGGATGCGGTTGATGGCGTCGGCGACCTGGGTCGTCAACCGCTCCTGCACCTGTGGCCGTTTGGCGTAGATATCAACGAGGCGAGCTAGCTTGCTGAGCCCGGTGATCTTGCCCTCTCGGTTGGGGATGTAGCCGACGTGGGCGACCCCGGTGAACGGCACGAGGTGATGTTCGCAGCAGCTCCAGACTTCGATGTCCTTGACCAGGACCAACTCATCGTGGCCGAGATCGAAGACAGTGGCCAGGACTTTCTCCGGATCCTGCCTCAGGCCACCGAACATCTCGGCGTACGCCCGCGCGACCCTTTCCGGCGTTTCGCGCAAGCCCTCCCGATTCGGATCCTCGCCGATTCCGATCAGGATCTCGCGTACCGCAGCGACGATGCGTGGATGGTCGAACTCACCGACCCGCTCCGGGAAGTGAATCGGGTCAATGCTCCTCATGCTGCCGCCGCCGTTACGACTAATGTCGGCGGCCTCGTCGAGCTCGGTCACCGAAAGTCCGGGCCTCTTTGCGGCTGCGGGTCGGAATCACCAGTGGCTGGCAGCTGCGAGGGAACCGGAGAATGCCCGGGAGGTAGTGATGTGCCGCCGGCTGGAATCTGATGGCCCGAGCCCGGCGCCTGACCCGTGCCCCGACCGTTTCCGCCTTGCTGGCCATTGATCGACGGCGGCGGAGGGGTTACCGGCGGGACGGCCGAGGGAACACGCTCGTCCGAACCAGTCCAGGGGGGTCGCTTCGGCCACAGCCGCAACGGCTGGAAGACCGCGGCCACTTCCTCTCGATCCAGGGTCTCCTTCTCAAACAGCGCGCGCACGAGGTCATCGAGGACATCCCGGTTCTCGTTGAGGATGTCGAACGCCTCCTGGTGGGCGTTACTGATCAGTTTGGAGACCTCCTCGTCGACGATCGCGGCGACCTCCTCGGAGTAGTCGCGGCCATGACCGATGTCGCGGCCCAGGAAGGGTTCCGCGTCGCCGGATCCGAGCTTGATCGCTCCTAGGCGCTCGGTCATCCCGTACTGGGTGACCATGGCGCGCGCCAGGTTTGTCGCCTTGTCGATGTCGTTGCTGGCCCCCGTGGTGGGGTCGTGGAAGACCAGCTCCTCAGCCGCCCGGCCACCCATCATGTAGGCCAACTGGTCGAGCAGCTCCGCGCGAGTGTTGGCGTACTTGTCCTGTTCCGGCAGCACCATGGTGTAGCCGAGGGCCCGGCCGCGCGGCAGGATGGTGACCTTCTGCACCGGGTCGGTGCCGGGCAGCGCCGCAGCGACCAGCGCGTGGCCGCCCTCGTGATAGGCGGTTATCAGCTTGTCCTTGTCGTTCATCAGCCGGCTGCGCTTCTGTGGGCCGGCGACCACTCTGTCGATTGCCTCGTCGAGGAACTCGTCGGTGATCATCCGGGCGTTCTGCCGCGCGGTGAGCAATGCGGCCTCGTTCAAGACATTGGCCAGGTCGGCGCCGGTGAACCCGGGCGTACGCCGAGCCACGCCTTCCAGATCGACATCCGGGGCCATCGGCTTGCCCTCGGCGTGCACCTTCAAGATGTCGAAGCGGCCCTTCAGGTCGGGCGCCTCGACCGAGATCTGGCGGTCGAACCGCCCCGGGCGCAGCAGTGCGGGATCGAGGACATCCGGCCGGTTGGTGGCGGCGATCAAGATCACGCCGCCTCGTACGTCGAAGCCGTCCATCTCGACCAGCAGCTGGTTGAGGGTCTGCTCGCGCTCGTCGTGGCCGCCGCCCATTCCGGCACCACGGTGCCGGCCGACGGCATCGATCTCGTCGATGAAGACGATCGCTGGCGCGTTCTCCTTCGCCTGCTCGAAAAGATCGCGGACCCTGGAGGCTCCGACACCGACGAACATCTCCACGAAGTCAGAGCCGGAGATCGAATAGAACGGCACTCCGGCCTCGCCGGCGACCGCTCGCGCCAGCAGCGTCTTGCCGGTGCCGGGCGGGCCGTACAGCAACACACCCTTGGGGATTTTGGCGCCGACGGCCTGGAATTTCGCCGGCTCGGCAAGGAACTCCTTGATCTCCTCCAGCTCTTCGATCGCCTCTTCGCAGCCCGCGACGTCGCGGAACGTGGTCTTCGGGGTGTCCTTGTTGGCGATCTTGGCCTTCGACTTGCCGAACTGCATGACCCGGCTGCCGCCACCCTGGACGGAGTTCAACAGAAAGAAGAACAGCACCCCGATGATGACGAACGGAATCAGCGTGCCAAGCAGCGAGCTGAAGAACCCTGGAGTGGCGTTCTCGCCCTTCCACTGATCCAGCGTTTTCTCGGCGACCCGTTGGTTGAGACGGGTGATCAGTTGGTCACTCTGGTTGCCGACCCAGGTTGCCTTGTAGCCGGTCTTGTTCGCGTCCTTCAGGGTGACGCGGATTTCTTGTTCTTTATCGATCAAGATGACCTCGCTCAACGGCTCGTTACCGTCGATGATCGAGACCACCTGAGAGGTCGGCGCTTCCTTGTATCCGCTCGTCACTCGCTGGCTGAAGTCAATCAGCAGACCGATCGCGATGACCGCAATAACGATCCACGCGAGGGGTGAGCGGAATATCCGTCGTAGGTTCATGACCTGCCTAGTGAGGTATGGAGATCTGGGAGATCCTCCTGCCAAGGCTATCGTTCGCGTCCAAGCTAGCTGGCGCGTGTCGGGAGCCTGGCTGTCATCAGATCTGCTGCGGGGCTACCATCGCCTCGGCCGGGAACCTACGTGTACATAGGTTCCCCGCGGTCTGCATAGGTTGCAACTAGTGCAGACCGCACGCAAGCTACGTACACGTAGGTTCCGACGGGAGCGCGGCGGGCCGGGTCGAACATCCAGTCGATGGCGGGAGGCTACGAGCCGGGGTCGGCTGTCAGAGTGAGCGAGCGCACCGAGCGAGTTCAGCTCTAAACGTGGGTGAGAGCGCACCCACCGAGGTCAGCTGTAAACGTGAGGTGAGAGCGCACCCACCGAGGTCAGATTGCGGTAGAGCCCGTCGTAATCCAGGCCGTAGCCGACCACGAACTCATTGGGAATGTCGAATCCGACGTAGGCGATATCGACCGGATTCCGCGTCGCCTCGGGCTTTCTGAACAGGGTCAGGACGTTCAGGCTGGCGGGTCCGCGGGAGCTCAGGTTGCCGACCAGGTACGACAAGGTCAGCCCGGTGTCGATGATGTCCTCGACCAGCAGTACATGCAGTCCTGTCACGTCGGTGCTCAGATCCTTGAGGATCCGCACCACACCCGAAGACTGGCTGCCGGAACCATAGGACGACACCGCCATCCAGTCCATCCGGCAATGGATCGTGAGCGCACGGGAGAGATCAGCCATCACCATGACGGCTCCATTGAGCACGCCGACCATGAGCAGGTCCTTACCCGCATAGTCGCGATCGATCTCGATCGCGAGCTCGCTGATCCGGGCGGCTAGTTCCTCCTTCGTCACGAGGACGTGCATCAAATCACGGTCGAGCTGGCTGTCGTCCACGAGCCTCAGCCTGCCACAGGATAGGTGGCCCCGCGGACCGGACAGCGGCCTTGCTACTCGCCGATCAGCTGACCCGAAGGCGTCCCGCATGACGCGTGACAGTTGCCCCGGGCACCTGGATCGACTTCTGGCCATGCCAGCCGATCACCAGAGATTCCACGGCGCCGATGTGCCGCAGCGTGAGGTCGACGATGCCATGAGACAGCAACCACAGCCGGAGGATCCGGCGGCGCAGCGCGGGCGGCTGGGATTCCAGCGCGGCGCAGTCCAACGTGTCTGTGCCGCCGAGCCCTTCCGCCGTCCGGTACGCCTCCGCGGCAAGCCGATCGAGCAGCTCGGTGTCGTCGCGCAGCAACTCTGCAGTCCGGGCCAAGGCTTCGGCAACGCCGGGCCCAAGCTGGGTCTCCAGCGTGGGCAGCACGGTTTCGCGTACGCGCACTCGCGTAAACCGGCGATCTGTGTTGTGGGGGTCCTGCCACGGGTCGAGTCCTTGCTCCGCACAGGCCTGCTCGGTCGTTTCACGGCGGATGTGAAGGAATGGCCGCAGTAGGTGCCCTGCCCGGAGTGGCATCCCAGCCAATGACCTGCTGCCCGATCCACGAGCCAGGCCGAGCAGCACGGTCTCGGCTTGATCATCGAGTGTGTGACCGATCAACACGGTGGCGGAACGCGCTCGGGCCGCGGCGTCGAGGGCGCGGTACCGAGCCTCTCGGGCTGCCGCTTCGGGCCCGGTGGCCGCCGACTCGTCCACCTCAACTGGGGTGACGGTCACGTCGTCATAGCCGAGCCGGGCGAGCTGCTGCTCGGCGCTCGCGGCAACATCGGCGGATCCGTCCTGGAGTCCGTGATCAATCACAACTGCCGCGTACTCGAGATAGCGGCGAATCGCCACGTAACGCGCAGCGAACGCGAGTGCCAGTGAGTCAGTCCCGCCCGAGCAAGCGACGAGGAGATGCTTGTCCTCATTGCTCAGCGCTGCGTCGACCGCTTGGACGACCACCAGGCTGGCCGTTCCGAGCTCGCGATAAGCCACCGCTGTTGCGGCTCAGCCGGTAGTCAGCTCAGGGTGCATGCGCGCCAGCCAGAGCCCCGGGTTGGAGATCTCTGCGGCCGTTGGCAGGGTGTCCGGAGAGGTCCAGACCTTGTTCAGGCCCGACATGCCCGCTTCGGCCATCACCGCGCGACAGAAAGTGGCGCCGTCGCGATATTGACGCATTTTGGCGTCCAGCCCCAGCAGCTTGCGGATGATCTTGTCGAAGCCCTGGCCCTGCCGACGTACCGTGAATTTGGCCCGGATGGTTTCCACCGTGGGGATGACTTCGGGGCCGACCCCATCCATGACGACATCCGCGTGACCCTCCAGCAGCGACATCACCGCTGTCACCCGGTCGACCGTTTCCCGTTGCGCCGGTGTCTGGACGAGGTCGATGATCGAGACCTCTTGGTTCTGCATGACCCCCTCGATGACACGCCTGAGCGCGTCCCGCAACATCTGGGCCACGATCGTCGGATCCAGCTCGGCCGAGTCGACGATGTGGGCGATCTGGGCGTTGAGATAGCCCCGCAGCCACGGAACAGCCGCGAACTGCACGCGATGGGTTTCCTCGTGCAAGCAGACCCAGAGCCGGAAGTCGGCGGGATCGACATCGAGCTCGCGTTCGATCGCGACGATGTTCGGTGCGACGAGGAGCAGACGACCGCCGGGTGCATCGCCGTCGGCTCCGGGGAAGAAGGGGTCGAACTGACCGAGCACCTTCGACGACAGATAGCTGAGAAGCGCACCCACTTCGACGCCCGTGATTCGAGGGCCCAGGCTGGCAATGGTGGGATTTGACTCTTTCATTCGCTCGATCATCTTGGCGTTGAGCGGCAGTAGGATCTGGCGGAACCCGTCGAGGTTTGCCTGAATCCAGCGTGGTCGATCGACAACCAGTACGGGGGCGGTACTGCTGGCAGCTTCCATTCCGGTGACCTCGCGGACGTACGCCTCCGCGCGGGCCGCAAAGCTGTGCAGCTCGGCAACGACTGCCGCGGCACCTTCGCGGGAGATCTCCGGGCCGGGCTTGACCAGCTTGGTAGCCGTGTTCAGGGCAACGGTCCAGTCGACCATCGAGGTTGTCACGCGAGCGAGTCTATGTGGGCGCTCCGCGTGGGCAGGCTCAGTGAGGGCCTATCGACATCCGCAGGTACTGAGGGCAGCCGTCACGCGGTCCAGCCAGACCATGGCGGCGTACTCGTTCTTGGGCTTGTTGATCAAGAAGGCGAATGCCAGGAGTGAGCCGTCTGAGGTCCGTACGAACCCGGCGAGGCTGCGCACCTTGTTGAGCGTGCCGGTCTTGCCGCGTACGAACCCGCGAGCGGCCAGGCTTTTGTCGTCGAAGTAGCGGCGCTTCAGGCTGCCTTCGACTCCGGCCACGGACAATCCGGTGATCACCGCACGCAGCTCGGGATGCTTCTGCCCGGCGGCCAGCCGAAGCATCTTGACCATCGCGTCGGCTGGCACCTTGGTCTGACGCACCAGGCCGCTGCCATCGTTGATGGCCATATCGGGATCCCAGATTCCCAGCTGGGTGAGCTCGGAGCGTACGACCCTCCTGGCCTCGGCAATGGAGCCCGGCTTACCAGCACCAATGGCCGCCTGGCGGAAAATCACCTCTGCCGCATCGTTGTCACTGACCATGAGCAGGTGCTCCACAATCCGCTCCAGCGACATTGAGGAGACTCTGGCGACCGCGGGTGCGGATTTCGGCGCTCGCGCCCGCTGGGTTGCCGTCACGGTTATCCCCTGCTTGGACAGTGCGGCTGCGAAAGTGACCGCTGCTTGCTTGGCGGGGTCCCGGTAACGTGGGCCTGGCGATCCCAGCCCTACCCGGCCCTCATCGACCCAGAGGGCGGACGTTCGCGAGACCTGATCGCCGTAGAAAGCGGGCCAACGCGGGTTCCAGGCCGGTCCCTTGAACAGTGACGAGTCATAGCCAAGGCTGACCTTCTTGATCTTGTCGTGCTTGAGTTGGCTCGCGGTCGCTCGCGCCAGCCCGCTGATCGTGGCTCGTCTTGGATAGTGGCCCCGGGCCTTCCCGGCAAGGTAGGGATCCCCGCCGCCGACCAGGATGATCTGCCCCCGCTTCGGACTGACGACTGAGGTTTTGAAGGTGTGATCAGGCCCCAAGATCGACAGCGCCGCCGTGGAGGTGAGCAGCTTCATGGTGGAGGCCGGGATGTAGCCATGAGTGGCGTTGTGGGCGTAGAGCACCTTTCCGGTACCGACCTCGACGACCGAACCGGAGTAGGACCCCCCCATCCCCTTGACTTTGATCGCTCGGACTCTGGCCGCCACTGCGGCCTTGTCGGGTACCCCGCGTGGCGAGGCTGCCGCCAGTACGGGGCTGGGCAGGTCGAGTTTTGGAGGCGTCGGCGTGGCCGTTGCCGAGCTGGTGCTGGTTGGCGCTGGCGTGCTGGGAGGGCTGGCCGGCGCCGTGGATGCGCTATCCCCTGGTTGCGTCCCAACGACGTATCGGTTCTCTCGCGGCAGCGCGGCAACAGCTCCCGCGATCACGGTGATCACGAGACCGATCGCCGTAAGAACGGCGAGAACTACGATCGCAATCTGCTTGGGACCCAAAGGCTCCGGGCACCTCCTTCACGCTAGGCTCAAGCCTGCGGAGCGTCACTGATCTGCACTCTCGCAGAAGTCAGTCCCAATCGTAAGGAGGTCGCGTGACCGAACCCAATGTCGAGCGAGGTCTGAAGCCGATGAGCGGTTTGACCTTCGATGTGACTGTTGAGATCCCCAAGGGTCAGAAGAACAAATATGAAGTCGATCATGACACTGGTCGCATCCGGCTGGACCGTACGCTGTTCACCTCGACCCAGTATCCGGCCGACTACGGCTTCATTGAGGGAACTCTCGGTCAGGACGGCGATCCTCTGGACGCGCTGGTGCTCATCACCGAACCGACATTTCCAGGCTGTTTGATCACGTGCCGGGCAGTCGCGATGTTCCGGATGAAGGACGAGGCGGGTGGCGACGACAAGGTGCTCTGCGTCCCAGCGTCCGATCCCCGGCGCGACCACATACGCGATCTCACGGACGTGCGCCGGTGGGTGCTCCTTGAGATCGAGCATTTCTTCACCGTCTACAAGGACCTCGAGCCCGGCAAGTCTGTGGAGGGCGCAACCTGGGTCAACGCAGACGAAGCCGAGGAAGAGATTCAGGCGAGTTTCGCCCGGGCCAAAGAGCACGGCTATACCGGCCATCGCCACTAACAACCCTCTTTGTCGTGGACCCGTGATCAGGCGGGAATGGCTGACCATCTGATCTTGCTTGAGCCCTCGGCTAATCGCGTCTACGCCTCCGAGGCCAACCGGTTGGTGGCAGCGGAACTGAAGATCATGCTCGGCGCACATGATCATCCGCCGATCGAGCCAGCCAACCTGGCTGGGATCGAGTACCTGGCAATTACACAGGACCCCCTCGACGAGCAGATCATGTGGGCCCTGGGCCGGCTGTCTGGCTTCTACGCCGCCTTCCAGCGAGAGCACGATCGGTTACTGCCGATCGAGGTGAATACGCCGGACCTCTTCGACGACGATCTGGTCACCATCCCGAAGTACCCAGGCAAGACCAATGAGCAGTTCACCCGGTTGTTGATCAATGTCACGCTGGCCTCGATGAGACGTCCTGCCGCCGGACCGGTCTCGATCTTGGATCCGCTCTGCGGCCGCGGTACCACGCTGAGCACCGCGATGATGCTGGGGTGCAACGCGGCCGGCGTGGAAGCGGAGCTGAAGGCCGTCGAAGCCTACGCGGCGTACCTGCGGACCTACTGGCGTCGCAAGCGGCTGAAGCACTCTCTCGAGCTGAGCCCGGTGCGGCGTGAGGGCAAGATCATTGGCAAGCGTCTGGAGGCCGACGTGATGCCGGTCGGCCGGGATCGGCCCATTGCCCTCACGGTCTTCTCGGGTGACACACGCCAGTCGGCGGCGCTCTTCGGAAAGCGCAGATTTGATGCCGTGTTGGCAGACGCGCCGTACGGCGTGGTCCATGGCAGCCAAACGGATCTACGCGGCGTCAGCGGAAAGCGGGACCGTTCCGCCGCCGGTCTGATCAGCGATGCACTGCCGGTCTGGGCTCGGCAGCTGAAGACCGGCGGTGCTCTCGGCTTGTCCTGGAACGCGATCAGCCTGCGCCGGGAGCGACTGCTGGAGATGCTTTCCGGAGCAGGCTTGGAACCGCTCGACTTTGGTCCGTACCGCGACTTCGAGCACCGAGTCGACTCCTCGATCCGGCGCGACATCGTTATCGCGATCAAGCCTTGAGGATCGCTCAGCGTCGCCGCAGGTACACGGCGTACGCGGCGATCCAGGCGAACGCGAGGGCAACCGCAACGAAGAGGCGCACGCTGGCACCCGGCCCGAAAGGCACGCTCAGCACAAAGCACGCCACCGCGAGGATCCGAGTCAGCACAGCCGGCCGACGCATCCCCTCGGCTGTGAACCGGCGGGCGATCAGGAAGCAGGCCGCTATCACCGACAGGAAGGCCAGTGGCGGCGCGAATGCGTGGATCGTGCCGTGGACGCTCAACGCCTCGGGATAGCCTGCAGGCGCACCGGCGGGAAAGCCGAGAGCTGGATCGGCTCTGAAGATGCCGCCGATGACCAGACCAGCGCCGAAGAGCGCGAGCAGCCTTGGTGCCCACGTGCTGCCGGGACCGTCTTGCAGTCGACGGGCGACGCCTACGGCGAAGATCAGGCTGAGTACGCCTGCGGTAATGAAGTTGATCACCTGAATCCAGCCGTGCTCGCCAAGGGCCAGCATGCTGAGCGGGTGGCGCCGTAGATCAAAGCCGTCCCGCGTCAACGCCTGCAGGACGACAGTAGTCACGAAGAGCGGTCCAGCGACAACTCCCGCGCCGAGTAGCGTTCGGGTGACATCGGTGATCCTGGTTGCGGTCGTGATGGTTGTCATGATCAACACGTCCTTTCGATAGGTGGCTTTTGCCTGTGCGTCGACTGCGGCGACGTGTTCTCGACATGGAGCTGAGAAAGTTCTGGCGAGAAATCTCGGCCGAGCGTGTCGAGATCGTGGAGGGCGGCACGACGCGAGGGTGACGGCCGGCCATCAGGACCGGTCCAGAGAGTAAGGAGACAGCCATGCGCTTCATGGCGATGCTGAAGTTCGACGAGTCGCTGCCAGCGGGACCCCCGCCGCCGGCACTGTTCGAGGCGATGGCGGAGTACGCCGCCGAGGGCGCCCGCAACGGCACGCTGGTTGATCAGGGCGGCCTACTGCCAAGCGCCGCGGGTGCCATCGTGTCGCTGGTCGACGGCTCGATCAAGGCCGTTGACGGCCCGTTCACCGAGGCCAAGGAGCTGATCGGCGGGTACGCCGTGCTGGAGGTTCGGAGCAAGGCAGAGGCGGTCGAGCTGGCAAAGCGACTCATGCAGATTCACAAGGATCACTGGCCCGGTTGGGAAGGCAGCTGCGAGGTTCGCCAGCTAGGTGATACGTGATCTGATCGAATGCGTGACCGATCAGACCACCCAGGAGGCTATCGAGGCGGTCTGGCGCCTGGAGTCGACGAGGCTGATCGCCGGGCTGGTCCGGATCGTGCGAGACGTCGGGCTGGCCGAGGACCTCGCTCAGGATGCCCTGGTCGCTGCATTGACGCAATGGCCCAGAACCGGCGTCCCGGACAATCCCGGCGCTTGGTTGATGACGATCGCCAAGCGCCGGGGAGTTGACCAGTTCCGGCGGCGCGACCGCCGTGATCAGCTCTATGCCGCTATCGCTTATGGGCAAGGAAGCGATGTGTCTGACGAGGACTTCCTCGCCGCAGTCGATCACGTGGAAGACGACGTGCTGCGGCTGATGTTCGTCTGCTGCCATCCGGCGCTAACACCGGAGGCGCAGTGCACGCTGACACTCAAGCTGGTTGGCGGCTTGACCACCCGAGAGATCGCGCGCGCGTATCTGACGACCGAGGCCACCGTCGCACAACGGGTCGTTCGAGCGAAGCGGACCCTCAGCGAGGCCGGAGCGGCTCTCGAGGAGCCGAGCGAGGCCGAGCGCGCGGAGCGGTTGACCGCCGTGCTCAGCGTGATCTACCTGCTCTACAACGAGGGGTACTCGGCCACTGCCGGCACTGAGTGGATGCGGCCGACTCTGTGTGACGAGGCGCTCCGACTCGGGCGAATCCTCGCCGCGCTGGCTCCACGAGAGAGCGAGGTGCATGGCCTGTCGGCGCTCATGCAGCTCCAGTCGTCTCGCCTGGCGTCGCGCACCGCCCAGGACGGGTCGCCGATCTTGTTACTTGATCAGGACCGGACGCGATGGGACGCAGTGCACATCATGCGCGGTCTCGCCGCTCTGGAGCGCGCCGAGGCACTGACGACCCAGCTTGGCCCCTATGCCCTCCAGGCTGCGATTGCAGCGTGCCACGCTCGAGCTGAGACGGCGGAGAGCACCGATTGGGTACGCATAGCCGACCTATACGAGCAGCTGGCTCGACTCACCGGCTCGCCAGTAGTGGAAGTGAACCGCGCGGTCGCGCTCGGCATGGCGTACGGGCCTGAGGCCGGGTTGGCCTTGCTTGATCAGCTGGAAGGGCTACCCGCGCTGAGTGGCTATCACCTGTTGCCCAGCGTGCGCGGTGACCTGCTGGACAAGCTCGGGCGGCGAGAGGAGGCACAGGCGGAGTTCGCCCGGGCCGCGACGATGACCCAGAACGAGCGCGAACGCGCGCTGCTGCTGAAGCGCGCCAGCGGGAATCCCTCGTCGGCACAGACACCATAGGCTGCTGAGATGGACCAGCGACGCACCTTGCTCGTACTCCGCCATGCAAAGACCGAAGACAACGCAGTCCGCGAGGTTCCCGACGACTGCCGCGTTGCGTTGCTCGTCGGACACGCTCCGGCTGTGCCTGGTCTCGTGCACGAGCTCACAGACCCGGCCAGCTCCACCCCGCAGGCAGTTCGCGCGATCGAGAGTCGTTTTCCGGCTGCCGCCCTTGCCCAGGTGGAGTTCGAGGGCGACTGGTCTGTGATCGAAGCAGGCTCGCTGGTGTCGGTCCGAATACCAGGTTCACCCGGACGTTGAGGTCCGTGCTTGCCAGCCTACGAGGCGCTGACGTCTTCGAGGCCCATCGCCAATCCTGACGGAGGAACGCGATGTTGACCGGGATATGTGGATCGGTCCTAGCCCGTATGCCGGCCGAGCAGAAGCCCCCCGGGTTAGCCGGTCAGGTGGAACGACGGCTCTCTTCAGCATTAGGGTCTCTCCACGAGCCAGTACCGCTCACCGAAAGGTCGTCACTTGCCAGAGAGAACACCACCCAGCGTTGTCTGGGTGCTTGATGCCCTGTATCGGAACGGTGCCGTCCACCTGACTGTGCAACTTGCGCGGCGCTTCGCCCCCAAAGGTTGCCTGGCCATCGTCCAAAGGCTCGAGTCCAACAAGGAGGTAAAAGTCCCCCCCGAAGCGCGAATCGAGTCGCTCAGTCCCAGATGTCGCCGCCTTCGTAGCGCCCTCTTTCCTGCAACAGCCCGCCTGGTCGCCTTGGCTCGCCAGGCAGATGTCGTCGTGAACGCCTCGGAGATTGGAGTGGGGCTTGTTCTCAGCTGGATTGCGACACGGCTGGCGCGAAAACCCTTGATTATTGCTGTGCACGCAGACCTCGACGCTGCCCTGAACGAATGGATACCTGGACAAATCGCATCCACTCTTTTATTGGTTACATCGCCACGTGGCCGGTGCCATCTGTGTTTCACCAGATCTCGTCACGCCGTTGATACGCAATGGTCTACCGCCGAAGCGCATCCGCGTAGTTCGCAACGGAATTGATATCGAGGCAGTTCGTACGGCGGCTCAGGCTCCGGTGGACTTCAATCGGCCGGGAGTCCCGATTGTCATCGCCACAGCTCGGGTCGCCTGGCAGAAGGCATATGACGTCCTCATTAAGGCTCATGCTGACGTGGTGCGGACGGTGCCTCATAGGCTCCGGATCTATAACGATGGGCCGGACCTGAAGCGCATCCGGGCGCTGGTAGAAGAACTTCAGGTATCAGACTCCGTGGAGTTTCTCGATCCCTCAATCGAAGTCATTCCCTATGTTGCCCGAGCCAGCGTCTTCTGCCTGCCCTCGCGTCACGAAGGTCTGCCGTTGGCTCTTCTGGAGGCGGTCGCATTAGGGGTGCCCTGCATCGCGGCTGACTGTTCCGACGGGGTCCGAGCCGCTCTCGGCGACGGGCGGGTGGGGGATCTAGTACCCGTGGACGACCTTGCGGCTTTTGCAGATGCCTTACGAGCTCATCTCCTCAATCCGGAGCCACTTCGGATCAAGGCCGAGCGAGGTCCAGAACATGCCCGCTCATTTGACGCGCAGACTCATGGCCGACGGCTGGTCGGCGGCCTTGGCGGACCTGGCATTCAACGACATCTCCTCTCGCCGCCCGGCGGAGGTCAAGACCTCGTGACAGGGAGTTGGCCTGAGCGGCGCCGCTGTCTCAACGACTTGATCTGAACCCGGCATCGAATTTCATCCGGTTTGCCCCTAGGCGGAGCCCAGCCATGCCATGCTGTGCCGATGGACACAAGCCCACAGGGGAATGTCCTCCGCAAGCTACTTGTTCGGCGCCGTCGTGTCGGTCCCTACTGGACAGTTACCGGGCCGACTCCCTTGCTGATCGCCGTTGGCATCGTGCTCTTAGGCTTGGCGGCCTTGTGGCTGAGGCGAGAGGCCACCATCGTCGGTCACGGACACCTGGTCGAGTGGTCGCCCGACAATGTCGTCAACCAGGTGCGCTTCCTAAACCGTGACTTCTTTATAGACACCGCTATGGACCGTGTGGATGTTGTCACCGCGATTGTGCTCGCCGTTCTCGCGGGGGTGACCCTCATCGCCGGCGTGCTGCTGCGCGGCTGGACTCGGGCGCCTCGTCGTATTTCGCGATCGTTCGCGATCGCCACCGCGGCGGCGCTGTTCGCCGCCCTGGATGAGGGTCTGGCGCTTCACGAGACAGCCGGGCTGAATTTGGAATTCCTACGAGCCCTGCCCCTGTCTGACCATCCCGATGACCTCCTGATGGCCATGTACGGAGTCGGCGTGATCGCGTTTGCGTGGACGATCCGCGATCTCCTGCGGCCGTACCGGTCCGCCAAGCTTTGGATGGGTGCGGGCGTAGCGCAGTTTGTGGTTGCACAGCTTATTGACCTGCTGCCAACCGAGGCTCTCGTATTGGAGGAGGAGCTGCTTGAGCTCTTCGCGGCCGCTTGCTTTGCTGTTGGGTTTCTTACTCTCGCGGTGCGTCACATAGACCACGCGCTCATGGAGAACTCGGAGCTCACCAGCGCCTTCCAACGTGACGAGCAACGAGATAGCGGCGCATCGACAGCCGTTGGCTGATCGGTCAAGTCGCTGCCTGAACGAGGATCAAGCCGACCGCTAGCATCAGTGCGGTGATTGAGTCGAGGGTGGCACAGGCATGCCACTCGTTGGATGCACCCGGCCCAAATCCACGGACCATCAAGCGCGGCGGCAGAGGGGCATATATCCTCGAGAACTCGTGCTGAGGTGCCGGCATGCGGACTACTATCGCTGAAGCCGGATCATCAAGTGGGGAGACGTTCATGGTTGGATCGATGTCCGCGCCTGCGGAGATACCGTATATCGGCCGTACCTAGGACCCGAGGTACAACAGGCCGCTCACGACGCGCTTGCGGCCGGATGGCTTGGCATGGGAAAGCTCAGCAAAGCTTTCGAGGAGGGAATCCAGCACTACCTCGGACTAGAGGAGCGGAAGGTCGTTTCGACCAATTCCTGTACGGAAGCGTTGCATATCGCGGCTCGGCTCATTGGGCTGGGGCCGGGTGATGAGGTGATCTGCCCGGCCTTTACTTATGTGGCTGGTCATCAGGCTATGAGTCGGACCGGCGCCGAGATCGTGTTTTGCGACATCGAGCCAAAGAACCTGAGCATCGATCCCAATAATGTTGCCGATCTGATCACGAATCGAACTCGGGCAATCCTTGCGGTCGACTACTTGGGTCTGCCATGCCGGTTGGACGATCTAATGGAGATCGCCCGCGAGCATGATCTCCGCATTATCGAGGATGCGGCGCATGCGTTCGGCACCAGTAATCTAGGGCGACCGGTCGGCTCATTCGGCGATATCACGTGTTTCAGCTTCGGTCCTGTGAAGATGATCACGACGCTCGAGGGAGGCGCTGTCATCACGCCGAACCCGGCCGATGTCCCGATTCTGCATGAGTTGCGCCACCTGGGGATCGATTCTGATACGGAGGCTCGCTACCGCAATCAAGCGCAACTGGGATTTCGATGTGGTGCGACAGGGATATCGATGCCACCTCGGATCAGTGCCCGCAGCCATTGGCCTGGCCCAACTGGATCTCGTTGACGAATTTATTGCCAATCGACAAAACTATTGCCGCTATTACGACAGTGGATTACGTGACCTGCCAGACTTAGAGCTTTTTGACACCGACTGGAACGGTGTGGCGCCGTACATCTACGTTGTCCGAGTTCGCGATCCGCTGCAACGAGCCGCTCTCATCGATCACCTCAAAGCCCTCGGTATCTCGACAGGTATACATTTCCTCGGTGCTCACAATTTCAGCTTTTACCGGAATAGCCGGCGAGGAGATCTTTCAATTACGGATCGAGTATGCGACCAGGTGCTTACACTTCCGTTACACCCGTATATGGAACAGGAAACTCTGGATCGTGTAATCGATGGCATCCGTTCGTTTTTTGATCAGCCGCCTGCTGACCACCCGGCGGATTCGGTGCGTGCGAGAGCTGAGCTACCCGAGCTCGCCGCCAAATGATCAGCCGCAACGGATGGCCTCTCAGCGCTGACCGCGACTTCGCTCCCGCCAGCCAGCCCGCGCAGCTGTGCTTGTCAGATGGTCGGTCGTGGACCACACATTGACTCCATGCTGAGACTTGCGGAGTCTTGATGAACGCTATTACGCGTACATTGGGCTGGAAAGATCACGGATGGGTAACGGCGTCACGAGCGCTGACACTCATCAGCTTCTATGCGGCGTCGCCGCCTGAACTCGGGGGTTCTCATGCTGTTTCTGCGGAAGCGACTCCTCTCCGCAGTCTGCGTTCTTGCGTTATCGGCTGGAGCGTCCCAGGTCCTTGTAGCCAGCGCCGTCGAACCGCCCCACACCACGCTGGAGATGTTCGACACCATGACGTCAGAAGAAGGAGCGCAGGCGTCGAGAGCGGTTCTGGCAGCGCAGCCGAGCGGATTCTGGGGACGCCGCGATCTGGCCTGGCGTGGCACTCGGGCGCCTGGGTAGGCGGTCGCTTCGATACTGAGACCATCAACGGTTTCGGTAAGTGGCGCGGGCGGCCGACTGACGTCGTTACCGCGTACGCGGAAAACAGTAGCTATGCAGCGATGACGGGGGAAACCTGGTCGATCGGCACATGGAAAGGCTTCGCCGGCAAGCTCAACTACGGGCTTTCCCCACTGCCAGACAGCGGAGAAGGGTCGTTCGAGTCAATTGCTGCCGGAGAGCAGGATGCTGTGTGGCGCAAGGTTGCTCAGAACCTCAAAGTCCATGACCGCGACGACTCGATCGTTCGGATTGGCTGGGAAAGCAATCTCAAAGACTGGCGTTGGCACGTGACCGCATCTAACGCTGAAGAATTCAAGGCAGCCTTCCGCCGGATCGTCAACGTCATGCGTGCAGAAGCCCCGGGACTGAGCTTCGAGTTCGGGGTGGGATGTGGATCTGGACTGGATGGTGCCTCCGGACCGACTTGCTCCATTGACCGTGCCCTATCCCGGCGACGACGTAGTTGACATCATCGGCTGCGACACTTACGACTGGTGGAGTACGCATGCGACCGACGACGCCACGTGGCCGAATGTGCTGAGGGCGCCTCATGGACCGGGAATTCAAGATGTCGTCGACTTCGCCCGCGAGCATCGGAAAGGCGCGTCATTCGGAGAGTGGGGTCTCGCCACACCAAGTAACGGCAACGGCGGTGGCGACAATCCTTATTACATCCAGGCAATGTTCCATTTCTTCAACAAGAACAAGGATGTGGTGGCCTTCGAATGCTATTTCGACGAGCCGGCGCCCTATATCGCTAACAGTCTGTACGGAACGGGGCAGAATCCTGCTGCTAGCGCGACCTATGCCAAGCTTTGGTAGCCAAGGTTTGAGCCTCTCTGCCGGCGACAGCTGAGCCAGCACTGGAAGGATTTGCTACTGGCTGATTGGATGAGTCGCCTACTCTTGCGTCCCAAACTTCCAGTGGCTGACTTAGCGTCATGAAACAATCTGAAATGTCCCAGTCACTGCCATGCGAGCTGACTGATATTGAGGTCGTCGTGGTCAGTTACCGCAGTCGTCATCATGTGGCAGACCTGCTGGCCTCCTGGCCCAGCGGCCTCGCCGTGACTATCGTTGACAACTCCTGCAATTCGGATGGCATTCGGGACCTCGCTGCCAGCGAGGACCTCCGTCCGCTACGTTGACGGAGGCGGCCAAGGTTTTGCCCGCGCGGCGAATCTCGGCGCTCAGCACGCCACTGCGGAATTTGTGGTTTTCGTCAATCCGGATTCCCGGCCCACCGCAGAACAACTCGTCGCCCTTGTCAGCGGACTTCGTTCTGATCCTTCAGCGGCTACGCATGCTGGGGCCCCGATGGTCCCCAGCGGTGAGCTGGAAATTGGTGCCGGGGGGTGGGAACCGAGCATCCGACGGGTGCTCGTGTATTCCTCAGGGCTGGAGAAGCTGGTCCCTCACGGCGGCTTTTTCGCGCGACCCACCCCGAACAAGCGAATTTGTGTTGACTGGGTCTGCGGTGCCTGCATGGCAGTGCGACGCCAACAATTCCTCGCAATGGGCGGCTTTGACGAGACCTTCTATGTCTATGCCGAGGATATGTCTTTTGGTAGGCGAGCGCGCAACATGGGCTTGCGCAGCGTCCTCCGCACCGATATCTCCGTGCCGCACAGCTCAGGAGGATCAGGAGCACCATCGGCGGAAATGTTGCGGCTGCGCGGTGCCTCATTTGCCGGTTACGTCATGCGATATCACCGCTTGGTGCCAGCCCTAACGATGCGGGGCATTTTGGCTGCTGGCGCGCTTGGTCGCGGCGGTCTCCACATGCTTAAGGGTAATCGGGCAGATGCCCGGCTCAATCTTGCCCTCGTTAGGGGCACGATCACGCGACGGGCCTACGTCGGGGGAGTGGAAGTCGCCCGATCGCGCTTCATCGAGACTGCATCAGAGCCATGCCGGCGGCGTTGCACCGACGGGGCGATCCACGTTGACGTCCGGGATGGTCAGAAGGTTTGGATGACCGCACGTCGGCACGCCCGCTCGCATGCGCCGGCGGCAGCTTGAACGCAATTCCCTCCAGGAAGCCCAGACCCCATGCCGTGTGCGTGGTGGCGAAGGCGGCCGGAAGGGCCCACCATGAAGTCTTTTCCTTGGGTACACGTCGCCGGTAGGCGAGGACGCTGGCAAGCGAGACCAGGCACAGGTATGGCAGCGTGCCGACAAGGAGCCAGGGTTGGATAAGAGATCCGCTCAGCAGAAGAAGGCCGGAAACCACGGCAGCCGGTGGCACAAGATGACGCAGCCGGACCGCCGACCTGCCGTTCTTGCGCACCATTGCAGCCTTTCCACGTCCGTATCGTCGGAACTGTTTGAATAGCTCGGGTAACGTCTCTCGAACGTGCCAGCGGAACACCATTGCTGGCTCGTAGCCAATTTTGTAACCGGCTGCAATTAGCCGATGGTCGAAGTCGACATCCTCGTTGACCAGCAGCGCCTCGTCCCAACCGCCGACTTGCCGCGCGGCCGCGGCGCGGTACACCCCGAAGCTCGCGTGGTCGGTCAGCTGTCGCTGATTGGAGTAGTGGTTGATCGAATTTCCTATACCAAAGGGACTTGACAGCACCAGGCTGATCGCTCGACCGATCGGCGTGGAAGCCACACCGATTCGGTGACCTCCGACGCCACCCAGCTCCGGTTCCTTCAACAGCCACTGCAGGGCCCTTGTGAAGTAAAGAGGGTCGATCTCGGAGTGGCCATCGACTCGAGCGATGTACTCACCCGTGCTCTGGGCCAAGCAGGTATTTAGGCCCGCAGGGATGGTGACCGAGGCGTTCCACAGCAGCCGAACGCGTGAGTCCGCCTTCGAGAGTTCAGCAACGACCAGCGCAGTGTTGTCGGCGGAATAACCGTCGGCGACCAGAACCTCAATTTCGAGGTTGGGATCATCGGCTGCCTGGGCCACGACGGACTCAATGGCCACGCCCACGGAAGCTTCTTCGTTGAGTACCGGCATGAAGACCGAAAGCCGTGTCATTTAGCTGCCGCCCCAATTGGAAGGAGCTCTTGGTCGGAGGATCGTCGGGTCCGCGGTGATCCTAGGTTCACTGTCTGAACCGCTGGAGCCCAGATGGCGGTCAGCAGAATGCAGCAGATCACCAACGGTTGGGCGGCAGCCTGCAAAAAGAACATGGAGGCGGCTAAGGCGAATCCAAACGCCGGTGATGGGCTGTTCAGGAAAGTGACCCCCATCAAAGCAATCAACAGTGCACCACCAATAAGTCCATAGTCGAAGATCACTTTGGCGATGCTTGGCACGAGCAGGCCGTCAAGGCCAAGTCCTCTGACGATGTCACTGGATGACCCCGCGCCATAGCCTAAAAAGATTCCAGCCGGATCGGCCATCCAATACGGCCAGAGCTCAACATATGGTTGAACAGCGCGCAAAGCGGTAGAGGAGTTGCTTGAGCCCAACTCGGTCACCCGAGTGAAGACAGAGCGGCCAAGGCTTGTCGCAGCGAACAAGACAGTGGTCAGGATGATCGGCACGGCATATCGGCGCACCGTGTATGTCTGGCCCTGAAGGATCAAGACGCCAAGGAAGACAGCGATCACTGCTAACCCGGAGCCTGCCAGCGTGCTCAACAGTCCTGTCAGAAGGAGCACAACACCAGGTAGGCTCACCCGAGCCACCAAGCCACACGCAAGGCTGACGCCCAAGTAGAACGACATGAACGACGGCTCGAGGGCAATCCAGCCGTTCGATTTATAGATAGGTGAGTCGTAGACAACTGGATAGGTGGTGACGTAACCGTCGACCAGCAGCTGCCTCGGTATAAATGCGCCTAACCAGTCGTAGTAGCGGACTCCGGCGAGCTCTATGACGAGGAAGAGAATCGTCAGGCCTGCGAGTCCCATGCCGATAACAGCTATCGCGCGCGCGCACCGAAGATATGTTTGCCTGGTTCGGTCCTTGAGTTGTATCACTACGGGAACCCAGGTCATCATCCAAAAGGCCCAGCTGTTGAAACTTATGTACGGCCGGGCAACGAGGAGCACCTGGCCGGCCATCACTAGACCGCTGATGGCCCCGGCGAATAACCAGACCAGCAGCCGGGTGCGATTGAGTTCGACAATGCCTAGCGACCAGACAATGACCATCCAGGCCATCGTTAGTGGCACGGTGATCGGGATCGGTAAGCCCGGGACTGCGATCCTTTGAAAAAGGATTGTCGCTAGGAAGAGCCCAGCCACCCACGGGACGGGATCCTTGACTCGAAACGAGCTGGCTAAGCCTACAGGCTGCCCGGCCGACGGCCGCTCTTGCATCAGTTCCACTTGTGCCCGCGTTCGTTGATCAACAGATAGGTGCGATCAGGAAGCCGTGAAGCGAAGTGGTCGAGTGTCTCAAGCCTAGTAACACCCGGTCGTACAGGAACCACCAAGAGCGAGCGCTCATCCCGGGCTGCCCGACGCACGACACTCTCCGTAAGCGCCGTCGGCACCAAGTGGATGTGGCCATTGGCGCTTGCGTTGACCGGCACGTCCGCCAGCCTGCGTGCGATGACGACGTCCCGGCCACCGCTATTGGTGAGGTTTTGCCGGATGACCTCGGTGACGCCTGCCACATCCACGCCACGGGTACCAGCCAGGATCACGGTGCTCGATTTTCGCTCCATGGTGATCACGTTATTGATGTCGGCTGCGTCGATTACCGCGGTCTCCGGGTAAAGCTCTGCCAGTTCCCGCTCCGACTTGACAGTGCCGCGACGGCCGAGCAGGAGGGCCAGCCCTATACCCAGCAGGGCACCGGCAAGTGCGCCCATCAATCCGAGAACCGGCGTAGCTGGGAGGCGGCGCACCGGTTCCGCACTTTGCAGCAATTGCAGGCGATTGGCGTCGGAAAGAAGCTCTGCCTGACCGGCGCCAAGCTCGTCGCCAAGTCGGGCCACGCGCGCACGCTCAGCAGCGTGCGAGCCGATCAGTGGCTGGAAGTCTATGAGGTCTCCCGTCGCCTCGGTCAACTGATCTAGAGCAGCCCGAACACGGTTGGACGCGATAGCGAGGGCTTCATCGGCGATCGCTTTGGTCTCGGCCACCGCCTGAACGCTCGAAGGCGCCGTTACGACAATGGATATGATGTCGGAGTTCGGCTTGACGGCGATCCGGGTACGCGCCTCCAGGTCTCTCGGATCCTTGCCGGTTCCTCGTACGACGGCACTGAAGAAGCCGCTGGTCTTAAGCTGGATGGCCGTGCTCTCGACAGCTCGCTCTGATCCACCAGCGTCCGTGGCGTCGGTCTGCACGAGCAGCAGTGCCTCCGCACTTGGCTTAGCTGTGTATCCCACCGCAACGCCCGCACCCGCACCTAGAAGGGCAAGAAGGATCGGAAGAGCGATCCAGCGGCGCGCAGCACGTGGTGCGAAGCGGTTCCGGGACGAAGCGTTCGACCGTCTCGCATGCTCTGCGGTCATTGCGTCTCCTTGCGTTGATTCCACCGGGCTACGGCCGGGGGTTGCCGGCCCTGCACGGGTGAGAGTCAGTTCCTAACGACCTCGTAAGAGGTGCTGGCGGGAACCGACGGGTCCAATGGAGCGGACATTCTCGTGCGGATGACCCGGGCCGGTACTCCCGCTACCAGGCAGTCGGCCGGCACGTCATCCAGAACGACGGCGTTGGCTGCCACCACAGCTCGGTCGCCGATCGTGATCGGGCCGAGAAGGCAGGCACCTGCGCCGATCGTGACGTCGTCTCCCAGTCGGGGTTGCCCCCCGTATGGGCGACGGTCACCCAGGGTGACGTTTTGGTGCAGCGTCAATCGCGCTCCGGCAACGACCTCGCCGCCAACAACGAGACCAGTCGTGTGTTTGATGAGCACGCCGGGCCCGATTGTGCTCGCGGGCTGTAGTTCGGCGCCGGAAGCGGCCAAGATTCGATCGGTGAGCCAAAGTGCGAATGGTCTACTCATCGGGTTCCGGATCGCGTGTTGGGCGATGCGCCAGCCAACGACCGCACGCCAACGAGCATGGACGGTCAGCCGCGCCAGGAGTCGCAAGCGGGTCAGGGGCCTCCCCTCGGCCATCCGTTCCAGATCCGCACGGATCACGCCGCGCAGCGTCGTCATGCCCTCTTCCCCCGACATCTCCGACCCCGTACTCACGTGATGGGATTTCACTGCCGGAAGATCCGGCAGTTGTGACAGCGCCAATGGGCCTGTCACCCTCCCGCTACCACACGCCGGGCGACCTTTTCCCGGCTGCTCGACCTCGGCCAGCAGGCTTAGACCGGCAGCCATCGTAACCTATTAGGGACCGGACCGCGGCGAGTCCAATCTCGGGCTTTTCCAGCGGCGTCATAGCATGGTGCTGCACCGGCGAAGGTACCGGCTTTCCGCATCGAAGACTGAGCGGGCGCAGAGGCCGACTGATAGATTGGCCAAGCAAGGACGAAATGGTGAACGTTTCGGACCGTTCAACTGCGCATCAACTCAACTGCGCATCAACCGGCTCGGGGGCAGGATCATCGCGTGAGCACCGTTCCTCGTCGGCTGCTGCGAAATGTGAGCTGGAACGTCATCGACCAGGCGTTGTCTGCACTCAGCAACATAATATTGACCGTCATTGTGGCGCGTTCGGTGAGCCCGGGCGACTTCGGCGCATTCGCGATCGCGTTCTTCGTATTCGGCACCTTCGTTGCTGTGACGAAGTCGCTAGTGGGAGAGCCGCTCCAGATGCGGTTCAGTGGTGCAAGTGCTGACAAGCAGAAAACGGCCATCGAGGGTGCGCTCGGCGCAGCATTGCTGATTGGTCTCCTCGCTGCCGGCGGTGTTGCAGTGACTGCTCCGCTCACCCACCAGGGAGTTCAGCGCGCACTGCTGGCCCTCGCCGTGGTGCTACCGGCTCTTGTTGTGCAAGACAGCTGCCGGATGGCACTGTTCGCCCTCGCCCGGCCGCGAGGAGCAGCAGTCATCGACGCAGTATGGACGGCCGTCATGGTCGTGCTGCTCATTCTGCTTGTCGCCCTCGAGCGAGATCAGGTGCAGTGGCTCACCATCGCGTGGGGAATTGGCGCTGCCGTTTCAGGCGTACTCGGTCTACTTCTGATGAAAGTGCGCCCGCTCCCACGGATGGCCACAAGCTGGTTGCGCGAGCAATGGGATCTCGCGCGTTACATGTTCGCAGAGTACTTTCTCGGACTCGGCGCCATGCACCTGGGAATCCTGCTCCTTGGGGTGATTGCGGCATCGGATGCCGTCGGCGCCTTGCGGGCCGCTCAGGTGCTGTTGGGCCCGATCGGGATCCTCGGTGTGGCCGCTTTCCAGTTCGCCGTGCCCGAGATCGCTCGTCGACACGATCCCAAGGCCCGGACCCTCACCGTGCTAGGAGCGGGATTGAGCACCGTCTTAGGGTCTGTGACTGTGGCCTATGTCATAGCGCTGCTGTTTATTCCCGATCGTTGGGGCGCTGCACTATTTGGAGCCTCCTGGGCAGGGGCCGCGGCGGTCTTGCTCGCCATGGGGATCAGCTCGCTGTGCTCATCTCTTGCGTACGGGCCGGGATGTGTCCTATACGGTATTTCGCAAGCGCGATCCACGTTCCGGATCAACTTGGCAAAGGGGCCAGTATTATTGGTGGCTGTCGTCTTCGGCACTTGGGCGGCGGGTGCGGTTGGTGCCGCCTGGGGTCTTGCCTTTACTGAGGCGGCTGTGTTGCCGGCGTGGATTCTTACCATGCAGCGTGTTGTGAGGTCCGCGGACAGGAGTCGCGGTGGCGCCGTTCGAGGCGCGTCTGTAAGTGAGTTAGACACATCGAGGCGAATGAATGAACGTGCACGAATATGACAGTCCGACTTGTGTACCGGTTGCGCGGCGGTGAGAACCTGAAGAGGCGACAATGCCACAACTCACCGATGCTCATGCTTATCTCATCCATCCCAGCGGCTGAGCAGTTAAGGAATGCACATCCAGTGTTTGTCAACGACGGTCCCAGTCCAGCGGAGAATCACGCGATCAATCAGAGGAATGGTAGGACGGTCAACTGGGCGATCGGGCATGGTGCGCGCCTCGCTGCGGCAAGGTTGCGGAAAGGATCCGCCAGCGGGAGAAGAAGCAGGATGGATGCCTCCTCAAGGGCTATCAGTGAACGTTTGAGCGGCATCGTATGAGAAATTCGGCGCCTGCCAAGGTGAAGCGGGCGGCAGCCGACGGCGGTGACCCAAGCTTTGCCAAAAGACCCGATCTAAAAAGAAGCCGGTGGAGCCGGGGGGCAATTATTGCCGTTATTTGTGCGGCTTTGGTTACGGCGTCGGTGCTTGTTCTCCCGTGGAGCCGCTCGGTGCTCGGCTCCTTGAAGGATGATGCGGTCAAACCCCTCGGGCCGCTGACCACTGAACCTATCCGGCTCCCTGACCTCCGCGCGCGGAAGCTGCTGGGTACACCTCCGTCGGGGGGGCGATGGTTCTCGGGGGCCTGGGCGGCAGGTGAGGATGCTTCGACCAAGCGAGTCGCCGCTTTCGGCTCCTGGCGGGGCACACCGGCAGATGCAGCGACGGTGTACACCGAGACGGACACCTGGCAGGAGATCTACGAATCCGACTGGCACGTCACCACCTTTGACGGGTTTGATGGGGTTCTGTCCTTCGGCTTGCCAATGTTGCCGGAGGAGGCCAGGGGCGACTTCGCAGCAGTCGTTCAAGGCGAGTACGACTGGGTGTACGAGGATGTCGCGCGCGACTTGCTCGCGAACGACCGCGGCCGTTCGGTCGTGCGAATCGGGTGGGAGGCGAACGGGGACTGGTTCCCTTGGAGTGCCCCCGCCACCGACGCACCGCCTTATGTAGCCGCTTACCGGCACATCGTTCGTGTGCTGCACCGGGTCGCGCCGGATCTGGTGATCGATTTTGATCTCGCCTGCGGCACTGCGTTGAGCGGCCAGACTGACCGTTTGGATGCGTTGAACCTTCTCTATCCCGGTGACGACGTGGTTGATCTCGTTGGATGCGACTTCTTCGACTGGTACGGAACCACCTCGACTGACGAGGCGAGTTGGATGCGATCCATTAACCCCGGGAATGCTGTCGGCATCCAAGATGTTGCCGACTTCGCACGTGCACATGGCAAGGGACTCAGCTATCCCGAATGGGGAC
This sequence comes from uncultured Actinomycetota bacterium, assembly GCA_963759635.1. GTDB lineage: Bacteria > Actinomycetota > Actinomycetes > Propionibacteriales > Propionibacteriaceae > Microlunatus. The sequence goes on along the minus strand of CAVXAP010000008.1, from coordinate 12,935 downwards.
TCGCCAGTCATCAGGAGAGTGGAGCAGGCGACAACCCGTACTTCATTGAAAAGATGCGGTCTTTCTTCGAGGCAAACGCTGACATACTCGTGCTCGAGGGCTACTTCAGTGAACCGGAGACATCTCTAGCGAACAGCATCTGGGACCCAGCCCAGATGCCGCGGTCCGCAGAGGTCTACAAGCGGCTTTGGTAACGGGCCAATCCTGAGATCTAAGAAAGAAATCGTCTAGCACGCGCCGCAGCAGGTGGCTGAATTGGGGGACAAGATTGTGAAGACAGGTTTCGACCTGGTGATGATCGGGGCAGGCATTGTCGGGCTGGCCACCGCGTACGAATTAAAGCGGCGGCACCCACAACTCAGCGTGGCCATCATCGACAAGGAAACAGCACCTGGGCAGCATCAGAGCGGCCACAACAGCGGTGTCTTGCATGCCGGCGTCTACTACACGCCCGGATCACTGAAGGCGCGGCTATGCGTTGACGGCAAGGCCCGCATGGAAGCGTTCGCCGAGGAGCACGGCATCTCTTACGAGAGCTGTGGCAAGTTGATCGTCGCTCTCCATGAGGGCGAGTTAGGTCGACTTGACGAGCTGTTCCGCCGCGGCCAGGCCAACGGCGTCCCGGGCCTACGCATGCTTGGAGCGGAACTACTCCGCGAGATTGAGCCCCATGCGGCCGGAATCCGCGCCATCCACTCCCCGGGTACCGGAATCATCGACTTTGGCGGAGTGGTCTCTACGCTGGCCCGTCTGCTCGCTGATCAGGGAGTGGATCTCACGTTCGGGTGTGAGGTACTCAGGATCGAGCGTGGGTCGAGCGAGACGGTGATCACGACCACGGCAGGTGAGGTGCGGGCGCGCAAAGTGATCAGCTGCGCCGGCTTGCAGTCCGACAGAGTCGCGGCAATGGACAGCGAGCCCGACGTCAAGATCATTCCGTTTCGCGGCGACTACTACACGCTGCGCCCGGAGGCGCGCTACCTATGTCAGGGCTTGATTTATCCAGTTCCGGATCCAGCCTTACCCTTTCTCGGCGTGCACTTCACAAAGCGCTACGACGGCGATGTCTGGGCGGGACCCAACGCCGTTCTCGCTACTAAGCGCGAGGGGTACTCAAGGTTGGGATTGAACGTCCGGGACTTGATCGAAACCGTCCGGTACAAGGGTTTCCGGCGAATGGCGCGGCGCTACTGGCGGGTCGGGGCTGTGGAAGTATGGCGCGACGCCGTTAAGACAGCCTTCGTCAAAGACCTCCAGCGCTATGTCCCCGAGGTGTGCTCCGATCAGCTTGCCTTCGGCCCATCCGGTGTGCGGGCCCAGGCTGTGGCACCGGACGGGACTCTCGTGGACGACTTCAAGCTTGCGACGGGGCCTGACAGCCTCCACGTCCTGAACGCTCCAAGTCCCGCAGCAACCGCGTCGCTAGCGATCGCAGAGCTGATCGCGAACGAAGCCGACTTGGCGTTCGACCTCGGTGCCTCCCATGCGACTTGGCGTACTCACGAGCACCAGCGCTGACCGGATCGTTGCGAAGCTTTCGGGACAAATGGCCACTGTCGGGAGCAAGGAATGACGGCTCGACACCACCCCCAACGCTGGATCGTTGTGGCGGACTCCCCCTTTCTGCCCGCCCACGGGGGCGGGGAACGCGAGCACCTCGGTTTCATCGAGGCTATGACGAGCGCAGGCCAACTAGCCGCACTCGTCGTACCGGCTGACCGCGACCCCGCCGCCAGCGGACGTCAGGACGATATCCCTGCTATCGAGCGCTTGGTGGCGCCGGCACCTTTGATCACGACACCACGCCGCCGCGGGTTGGGGGCCGCACTAGCGCGCAAGCCGTACGTTGTCGCTTCCCGGCCAACGCCGAGGGGCTTGGCTTCTCAGGTCCGACAGCTGGCTCCCGACGCCGACGCCGTCGTTGCATTCTCCTACAAGGTATCGGAGCTGGGCCGAGTCCTCGCGCAGGAACTGCGGCTACCTGCCCTGCTGCGACATCACAATCTTGAAGGCAACTACCACAAGGCACTCGCTGCCTCGGGAAGCCCGCCTCGCTCATGGGTGATCAACTGGGAAGCCTGGCGAATCGATCGAGATGAGCGCCGCCTGGAACGGGCGAGCTGGCTGACCGCGATCGCAGACATTTCTGCGGCAGATGCACGCATCAGATCACAGCGCTCTAAGGTCCTCGTGATCCACGTGCCATCCTTTGCTCTCGGTGTAGCGAATCGTGACAATGATCCGCCTTGGCAGAGACCTCCTTCGCCAGTTGTCGTTTTCGTTGGTGCGCTGGACGTCCCGACCAACAATGACGCCATCGCCTGGCTGGCCCACGAGGTATGGCCCTCAGTCAAGACACGCGTGCCCGCCGCCAGGTTGCAGGTCGTAGGCCGCGCTCCAACGCCAGCGGTACGTGCACTCGTGGAGAAGACACCTGACGCGGAATTGCACGCGGATGTTCCGGATCCTCAACAGTATCTGCGCCGAGCCTCAGTCGCCGTCAACCCGGCGGTGTCCGGATCGGGGGTCAACATCAAGTTGGTGGAGTACCTGTCGGTGGGAGTGCCGGTGGTCAGCACCAGCCGTGGCATGGCCGGCATCGATCTGCGGGTGGGTGACGACCTGCTCGTCGCTGACGCGCCAGCTGATTTTGCTGATCACATCGCGCGGCTCTTAACATCCGAGGAAACCGCGCACCAGGTGGCGGCGGCTGGTCACGAAACAGCGATACGGATCCTTGATGTGCGTACCAGCCTTGCCCTGATGGCGTCGGCCCTGACAATGTGAACCGAAGGGCCTTACAAAATATCTAATTACAGCTAGCCGCAAATGTCTGAACCGGCAGTTCTTGTGCTTGCCTACTCGCGGAGCTCGTCGACAAGGCGGCCCTCCGGCAGCTCGACATCGTCATATGTGATGACCTCGTCTGCTGCGATGTCGCGCACTAACCGGCAGGCCTCGGCTACCCCCATAGGCAGTAGCCGTTCAGCGGCGGTGATGTCGGCTCGCTCGGCTTGTCCATAGGTGTCATAACCGCCGAGACCGTCGATGCATGTGCCGGCGGGGAGATCGCGCTTAGCCGTGGTAATCACCTCGACCGTTGGCGCTTGCAGCGGTGCGATAGTCGCGTCCCCGAACAGCACAGCACGAGCTGCAGTAAGCGGCACTTCGAAGTGACACAGATGGTACGGCGTATAGAAGCTGTACAGCGGGCCTTTGCCCAGCTTGTACAACTCAAGGTAGTGCCGCTGCTTGGGATCATCATGCGTCGCTAACACATAAACGCCCGGCCCGGGCTGTGCGCCGACCACGTAATCGACCACACCACCGCGAGCTCGCAGGTCTTGGACGTCCCAGGTGCTGGTCAATTCGTCGACGTGACCGTGATGATCTCCGCCACGCATACCACGTCCGGATACCGACATCCCAGTAGCGTTGGCTACTGTCGCCTGTTCAAAAGAGATCTTCGTGCCATCCGCAAAGCTGGTCACCATGTGCGGATCCTGACCCCACCGCTCTGCAAATGCTCGTTGCGTCGTAGGGGTGCGGTGAGGGTCTTGCAAGCCTTTGATATTGCCGCAGACTAACGGCGTCAGACCGATGCCCCGCACGAAGCGCACGAGGTTCATCTGCACGCCCGGCTGGTCGCCGTCACAGCCCGTGTAGACAACCCCCGCTTCCTTGGCGAGCTTCGCAAGAATGGGGCCTACGGTGGCGTCGACTTCGGCATTCATCAGCACGACATGTTTTTGGTGCTCGATCCCACGCCGGACCACATGGCACCCGTACTCCACCGCCCCCGTGGCCTCGATGATCACATCGACGACTGCAGAGTCGGTAACCGTGCGGTAGTCGGTAGTGATCGCAGACTCACCGGAGTTGACTACGCGGTCGAGCTCAGCGGCACTGGCAACGGATTGGGCATCGGTCCGGCCAGCCTCCTGGTACGCACGTTCGGCGTTTCCGAGTGTGCGGTTGGCGATTGCGACAAGGTCCATGCCGGGCACGCTGTTGATGATCTGGTTGGTCAGGCCACGGCCCATGAAGCCTGCGCCTACCAAGGCCACGCGAACCGGTCGCGCCTCAGCAGCGCACTGTGCGAGCGCTGAGTCGACAAGGATCACATCAGGACCTCGGTCAGGGCCTCCCGACTGGCGCCTGCAGTCTCGTCCAGCAGCGGCCAGGACGCGTCCTTGTCGCTGATCACTGATCCCTGTAGCGGCCACACAATCCCGAGAGCAGGGTCGTCATAGCGCAGTCCCCGCTCCGCCGTGGGCTCGTAGGTACCTGCCACCTGGTACAACACCTCGGTGTCGTCCTGCAGCGTCTGGTACGCGTGAGCGAAATATGGCGGCACGTAGAGCGAACGCCGATTGGCCGCGGTCAGCTCAACGGCGACGTGCTGAAGGCGAGTTGGCGAGTCCGGTCGCATGTCCACGATGACGTCGAGGATCGAGCCCGCGATGCAGCGGACCAGCTTCGCTTCAGGGTGCGGAGCCACCTGGTAGTGGAGGCCACGTAGCGTGCCTGCGCGATGGTTGAACGACATATTGCACTGCTCCACGCGCGGATCAAGCCCGGCGGCCTCAAACTCGGCAACGCAGAACGCTCGGGCGAAGAAACCCCGAAAATCCTCACGCCGCTCAAGATCGATGACCGCAACACCCTCAATGGGTGTTCGGTTGAAAATCATGGACTCCTCCAGAAGAGCTTCTCATCCAGCTGGTCGGAGGAAATAAGATACTGCAGTTGCTTGAGCCGCGTGTGGCCGCGGCCTGTAAAGGTCTGCTCGTCGAGCGCAATTCGGCTGAACACGGCGTGCAGTTGCTTTGCGCCGCTCACGGCATCCCAGTCACAGGCGAAACCCGGCAGCTTGTTATTGATCTTCTCGAAGGAGACACGATAGCTCCGGTTGTCACCGCCGGATTCGCCGAACATCACCTCGCCGCCGAAGATGTCTCCGACGATTTCGGCGATCTCCCGAACCCGGTAGTTCTGCTCGCTGGAGCCCACATTGAACACTTCGTTGTGAACCAGATCACGGGGCGCCGCAAGCACGCGGCGGATCGCCTGGCCGATATCCAGCGCGTGAACCAGCGGTCGCCAAGGTGTGCCGTCACTAACCATTGCGATCTTGCCGGTAGTCCACGAAAGACCGGCCAGGTTGTTCAAGACGATGTCGAACCGCATCCGGGGGGAAGCGCCGAAGGCGGTCGCATTGCGCATGAAGGTCGGCGAAAAGTCTTCATCGGCCATTCGGCTCAAATCACGCTCGACGAGGGTCTTGCACTCTGCGTACGCAGTCTGCGGGTTCACTGGGGAGGTCTCGTCGACCTCCCCCTCGGCCACGCCGTACACACTGCACGACGACATATACACGAAGCGCTCGATGCCGACGCGCTTGGCGAGTGTGGCCAGATGAACCGACCCCTGGTGGTTGATCTCGTAGGTGATAGTTGGCGCGAGCTGACCGAGGGGGTCGTTGGACAGTTCGGCCATATGCACGATGGCCTCAACGCCCTCGAGGTCCGCAGCAGTGACGTTGCGGATGTCTCTCGCCAGCGTGAGTGGTGTGCAATCGAGCGCGTTGTACAGCCAACCATGCTTGTAATAGCCGGTATCGACACCGAGCACCTCATGGCCGTCCCGAATCAACTCAGGGGCTAGCAGGCAGCCGAGGTAACCGTCGGTGCCTGTGACAAGTACTTTCATGACTTCCTTATCGCGATCTCGCTGATGGCATGACGCAGCGAGGACGATACCGGGCCGCCATGTGATCTCTAGGTGGGTCTTTGATGCTGGGCAGGTTCGGTGTTGCTCAGTGGTCCCAGATGTTCCAGGGTGGATTGCCGCTATCCCAAAGCTCATTGAGCTCAGTCCAGTCACGGAACGTGTCCATGCCCATCCAGAAATCCTCATGCATGAAGACCCCAAGTTCCCCGTCGCTCGCCATCGTCTGCAGCGGGGACTTCTCTAGCAGCAGGCCCGGCTCGTCGGTGAGGTACTTGTCGATCATGATCCGGTTGAAGGCGAAGAATCCGCCGCTGACCCAGCCGGCGGCCAGTGTCGGCTTTTCGTTGAACTCGACGACGTCGTTGCCGTCGACGTGCATCTCGCCATAGCGGCTCGCCGGGTGGACGCCGGTCACGGTACCAACGCGCCCTGAGTTCAGGTGCTGCTCGACCAAACCCGGAATATTGACGGCGCCGATGCCGTCACCGTAAGTCAGCATGAAGACGTCAGTATCGATGTGATCCGCGACTCGTCGCACCCGTCCCCCGGTTCCGGTGAGAAGACCGGTCTCAACGAAAGTAATCTCCCAATCCTCTGTTACCCCATCACCATGCCAACGTGGCGGACGATCGGCCGCGAGCTCCAGGGTGAAATCGTTCATGTGCTCGCGATAGTCAAGGAAGTAGCGGCGGATCTGATCGCCCTTGTAGCCCAGGCAGAGGATGAACCGGCGAAAGCCGTAATGGCTGTAGATCTTCATCACGTGCCAAAGGATTGGTTTGCCGCCAACATCCACGAGCGGCTTGGGCAGTTTCTCGCTCGCTTCTCGGAGCCTGGTGCCCATACCGCCGCACAGGATGACGACCGGAATCTCCGCGGGGTTGAAGTCGGGATTGGTTATCTGAAGGCTCATTTTCCTCCTCAGTTCGGTGTGGATCTGAAGCGTTACGCGCCCGGCGACTTGAAGACCGAGACGACGGTCAGCAGCAAGATCTTCAGATCAAGCCACAGGGACCAGTTCTCGATATAGAAGTTGTCGAAGCGAGCGCGGTCCTCAATTGATGTATTGCCCCTGAGGCCGTGGACCTGTGCCCAGCCAGTCAGTCCACAAGGGACTCGATGGCGCGCTCCGTAATCGCCGTAGAGCCGGTCGAACTCCGCGACGAAATAGGGGCGCTCCGGCCTCGGTCCGACGAGGCTCATGTCGCCGCGCAGGATGTTGAACAGTTGTGGCAGCTCGTCCAAGGAGTACCTACGCAAGGTGCGCCCGACCACGCTGACCCGGGAATCGTGGGCGATGTTCCAGTTGGTCTGCGACTCCAATTCGTTGACCGGACGGAGTGAGCGGAACTTCAAGAGCTCGAAGCGTCGGCCATCGACGCCTACACGCTCTTGTCGGAAGATCACGCCAGGACCGCCTTCAAGCCGAACAACTATCGCGCAGACGAGCAAAAATGGAGTGAGCAGCACGATCGCCGCCAGTGAGCCGGCTATGTCAAAAAGTCGCTTCCAGCGCCATCCCCAGCTTCGATATGCGGCTCGGCGCAACCGAATGAGCGGCATGTCTCCGAGCGCGTCCATGTCGTCTCCGACATGGGTCACCTGGTAAAGCCGAGGCAGGATGAACATCTCGCAGTGGTGCCGGTGACACGCCCTAATCACCGCGACCAGGTCGTTCTCGATCATCGACGTATGAGCGATGATCAAGGCTCGAGGTTCGTAGGTCCGCAGCACCTTACTCAGCTCCCAGGGACCGCCAAGCAGAGGCGCCGGCAACCGGGTATCCCCAGCTTGGGACACGTAGCTATCCAAGAAGCCCAACGACTTGAGACCACACTGGGGGTTCCTGTTGAGTTGCCGGACTATCGCTTCGCCGGTCTGGTCGGCGCCGACGATGACAGTGGGGTGAGAGACCAGCCCACTCCGGCGCAACGATCGCACGAGCTGGTAACTCAGTACGCGGAACGTGACCAGAGTGACGCCCGCTACTGCCGCCAACTGAATCCCGACGAATTCTCCGAGAATGATCTGCGCCCCAACTTCCATCAGTGCCACAGCCATCAACCAGGCCTGGACAAGGCGCGGAAGATCATCGAGAAGAGAGAGCGTCAACCTCGAGCGGTAAAGATCGACAACGTAGAGAAAACCCACTAGGACGATCGCGAAATAGATAGCCAGTGGGGAGCGACTTGGAGAGAGGGCGCCGGCTACCACGCAGGCAACCAGGTCACCGGCAAGTAACAAGGGCCGGATTCCGCCCCGCAACAGTGGCGCCCACCAAGGTCGTGATGGAGACGGTTCTACGACCTGAGATAGAGCCCGTCTCGGATACGACGTCTGAGATGAAGGTTGAGCTTGATGAAATCCCTCAGAGATGGCCATTGCGGGCACCCCTTCGTCTGGCGCCGAACGCCAACAAGCTAGCCAGCGAGTCCACCTTTAACATTTCCCCCGACTCCCCATCTAGATCTCCGCCTACCGCGGAGCTGTGGCTCTCATCCGCCAGTTCCGCTAGAGGCCGACGCCGCACGGGCCGAGTCGGGGGAAGTAAGGCAGTCCCGGCGCCGTGGCAACACTGCATGGAACTGGCTGGATACCATGACGTTAACGCAGCAGTAAGTAGCCAAATGCGCAATTCCGGGGCTGATGCTCAATCGTGATTGCCTGGGCGAAACACTCGAGGCCCCGCAACCAAACCGTTATCTTTGGCTGCCGCTGCGCTGGCTACGGACTGAGCAGCCGTCGACCCAATCCACCCACGCATTCTGAAGATCCCAGCGAACCTTATGCAACCCCGCGCGATGTCCACACGGTCCGTCCACGCGAGGTAGTTACGGCAGTTGACCTGAAATCCTGGCCAATCCGCTCGCCAGGGCCGCGCTGAAACGGCCGCTGAGTGGTTATCACCTGTTGCCCAGCGTGCGCGGTGACCTGCTGGACAAGCTCGGGCAGTGAGAGGAGGCACAAGCAGAGTTCACCCGGGCCGCGACGACGACCCAAACGAGCGCGAACGCGCGCTGCTGCTCAAACGCGCCAGCGGGAATTCCTCGTCGGCACAGACACCATAGGCTGCAGAGATGGACCGGCGACGCACCTTGCTCGTACTCCGCCATGCAAAGACCGAAGACATACGACCGGGCAGCAAGGACAGTGAGCGCCGGCTCACCCCCGACGGCGAACGCGATGCGCTCGAAGTGGGCGACTACCTGCGCGGTCAAGGCATCACGATCGACGCAGTCTTGTGCTCCAGCGCAGCCCGCGCGCGGCAAACACTCGAGCTTCTCAAGTTGGGTGATACTCCGGCTCCGGATCGTGTGGAGATCGCCGACCTTTTCTACAACGCGGGCGGCGATACGTTGATCAACGCAGTCCGTGAGCTTCCCGACGACTGCCGCGTGGCGTTGCTCATCGGACACGCTCCGGCTGTGCCTAGTCTCGTGCACGAGCTCACAGACCCGGCCAGCTCTACCTCGAAGGCAGTTCGCGCGATCGAGAGTCGTTTCCCGGCTGCCGCCCTTGCCCAGGTGGAGTTCGAAGGCGACTGGTCGGCGATCGAAGCAGGCTCGCTGGTATCGGTTCGGATGCCTGGTTCCTCCAGCCCTCGATGACCGCATCCGGCATTCGCATCATCACGGTCGTGGTGGTGACTTCGCCCCGCGACACGCCGAAAGCGACAACTCGATAACCCGGCTAATCACGAGCCCAGCGGCAACGCTGAGCGGTGAAGAGGAAACCCCACCGACATTGCACAAAAGACAATCTTGTAATGATGTTGGCCCACGGTCCGGAACCGAGGATCTTCTTTGTTCGTAACGGATTCCTGAGCCAACACTCAAGATCGCGAAGTAAACCTCTGATCGCTATTGGACTCACGTTGTACAACCGGTTGTCACTACTGTAATCCCATAGACATCACAGTAGAACCCAAGATCACGATTGGATCTAGGTCCCAATTCCGCGCCGAGTCGCGCGATAGGTTTCGAGTGCTTGTCGTTCGGGGTGTCCGACAGCGTCCTAGCTTCCCCCACTGTCTGTCACCCCAACGTTGTCGTTCGGGCACGTCAACTCGTCGGGAGCCGGCGAGTGTCGAAGGTGGGTCGTGGGGGAATGGCGAGGCCAGTAAACCTACTGCGCGTAGCTGGGAGACGCGCTGCACCTCAGCCGAGGCGTGCTGCGCTTGAACCAACATTCGCGGGCCTGATGCGCCACGACGTGCGCGAGTTGCACCCTGATTCCCACATGACTGATGCGTCGTCCCGGCTGGACGTCGGGGAGGCCGTCGACCTCCTGGAAGACGCGCCGACACTGCGCCTCGAGCGGCTCGATCTTGCACGCGATGATCAACTCAGCCCGCGGGCCGATTCTGTTGTCACGGTGCCGGCGCCCAAGCGTTTCACGGCCTGGAGCCGGCGGTATCTCATGCTGGTCGCGAGCGCCGACGCCTTGGTCGGCGGTCTCTCTGCAGCCGTTCCCGCATCGATCAGCGACACACTCTCTGGGCAGCATGCGGTACCGCTGCTCTGCCTGGTAGGCGTAATCGTTTGGCCTGCCACAATCGCGTTGTGCCGCGGGTATCGCCGTCACCGGATCGGCATCGGCTTCGACGAACCTGGTGCCGTCATTCGAGCAGGAATGGTGGTCGTGGTAGCAGGTGCGCTTCCAGCCGCCTTCATGGCCGTGCCGAACCCGACGGGCGTCCTGACGTTCTACGCATTGCTGAAGCTGGTGGCAACCGGCGCTCCGTTCGCAGTGCTGGTCAGCCTGCTCGTTCGTTTCCTTGCCCGGAAGATCCTGCATCTGTTGCAGCGCCATGGACGCAGCCTCCGACATGTCGTCGTGGCGGGCAGCTTCGGCGCCGCGCAGCAGCTCAGCGAACGGATCCAACGGGAGCCGGATGCCGGCATGAAGGTGATTGGCCTGTGCCTGCCCTCTTACCAACTGCCCAGGCCCGTCATCGCCGGGGTTCCGGTACTCGGCAACCTCGACCAGGTGCCTCAGGTTGTTGAGGCGATGGGCTGCGACGCTGTGGCGGTGACCAGTGACGACGCCACGAGATACAGCAACCTACGCCAGCTGGCGTGGTCGTTGGAAGGCTCCGGAGTCGAGTTGTTGGTGGATCCCGGCCTGGTCGAGGTGGCCGGACCGCGCATGCACATCCGGCCGCTCATGGGCTTTCCGCTACTCCATGTCGAAGAACCGCATTTCACTGGCTGGCGGCGGCTCGTCAAGCGCGCGACCGACCTCGTGCTGACCTCGATCGGGCTGGTGATCATTTCTCCACTCATGCTTGGCATCGCAGCAGTCGTCAAGCTTCAAGACGGCGGGCCGGTGATCTTCCGTCAGGCTCGGATTGGTCGCGACGGCAAGCCATTTACGATGCTCAAATTCCGCTCCATGGTCGTGGACGCGGAGGATCGTAAGCTCGACTTGATGGCGAGCAACGAGGGCAAGGGTGGCTTGTTCAAGCTCAGCAATGACCCGCGGGTGACTCCCTTCGGCAAGTTCCTGCGAGACTTCTCTCTCGACGAGCTGCCACAGCTCTTCAACGTCTTGGCTGGCTCGATGTCGCTAGTCGGCCCACGTCCGCACCTGGCGTCCGAGCTCGCACAAATGCCGATCGAGGCGAGCAGGCGATCGCTGGTGACGCCGGGCCTCACCGGGCTCTGGCAGGTCAGTGGACGCTCCGACCTGGAAGGCGGTGACGCGGTCCGCCTTGACCTTCGTTATGTCGAGAACTGGTCGCTCACCCTCGATCTGCAGATTCTGTGGAAGACGATCTTTGCTGTGATGGCAAGGCGTGGCGCCGCTTGAAGCCGCGCGCCGACAATGTAGCGGTTCGCGGGCTGACGCGGTCGTGGATCGCGGTGGGACTGGCAGGCGCCTTCGCCGTACTGGCCGTTTCGGTCCATATGGACATGCTCAATCGGTTCGACTGGATCGTCCGTGCATGGGCGCGACCGCATGACGTCTGGGGCAGCGCCCAGGTCCGAGCCGACCTCGTCGTCCATGGTCTGCGCCCTGCCGTAGTTGCGGGGCTCCTGGCGGCTTTCACAGTGGTTTGCTGTGTCAAACGTCGGTCAATGAGACCGATCATGTTCGTCGGCGGTGTCGCTCTGGTGGCCGTGGCGTTGACCGTTGCAGCAAAGACGGCGGTAGGTCGTCCAGATCCGCACGGATTAGTCACCAACGGCTACGGGGGCAGTTTCCCGTCCGGTCACATGGTTGCCGTCGTCGTCGGCCTGGGCTTGGCTGTCCTGCTAGCACAACCTCCTGCTGGCTGGTGGATCTGGCTTATCCCGGCTCTCGGCGGCGGCCTCATGGGAGCTTGCCTGTTGCTGCAAGCAACCCACTGGTTCACAGACGTTGTCGGAGGTGGCTTGCTCGCCATCTCCGTGTTGTTGGTTGCCTCCGGCTGTCGTTGTTGGTCGTATGGTCGCCCGGAAACCCGAGCGGGGCTCCGCGGCGCCGGCGAGAGGGCCTTACCGCTCGACTCGGAGGAACCGATTGAGAGGAACACCGAGACTCGCCAGAGAACCTGCCCATCTCGGAGGTCACAGACTGTTACGATCCTGGCTCCGGAAGAGTTCTGATCCTATGGGGGACAATGAGGATCGCCGTCTTCGGGCTGGGCTACGTCGGTACGGCGACGGCCGCGGGTCTTGCTTCACGAGGCCACCAGGTATGCGCTGTCGACGTTGACGACGTGAAGGTCGACCACGTCCGAGCCGGGCGAAGTCCTGTGGTCGAGCCAGGTATCGAAGAACTCATCGCGACCGCCGTCGAGCGTGGCGACCTCAGCGCGACCACAGATCCGATGGTGGCTCTGGACCGGGCCGATGTCTCCTTGGTGTGCGTGGGTACGCCGTCGGTGCCAGAAGGCGGCACGGACCTGAGGTACCTACGACGTGCGCTGGATGACATTCGTCGTGGACTGACCGTCGCCACACCGCCCGCCTCGGGCTTCCACGCGGTCGTGGTGAGGAGCACTGTCCCTCCGGGAACGGGGGACGATCTGGTCAGCACGACCTTCGCCAGCATGGCTGGCCGCGCCGTGGGGACGGCGATGTGTCCGGAGTTCTTCCGCGAAGGCTCGGGCGTTGCGGACTTCTTCAACCCGCCCTTGGTTGTCGTCGGCACGGCCGATCAACGCGTGTCCGACCGCCTGACGGAGATGTTCTCGTTCTTGAACCGCGAGATCAGTC
>CAVXAP010000007.1:0-32546 GCA_963759635.1 uncultured Actinomycetota bacterium | reverse complement strand
CTAGGTAGTGGCTGGAGCCTTTCGCCGAATCCCGAACAGAGTGAAGAGAAGCGCAGCGCCGGCAGTAATCGTCAACAGCACCAATCCGAGCGTGTAGCTGTGCTGTGTCTCGTTGTAGGTCGCACCCATGACGAGCGGTGGGAAGAAGCCACCGAGCCCGCCGGCGGCACCAACGATCCCGGTGACGGCGCCGACTCGCTCGGCTGGCGCCGACTTCCGCAACCCAAGCAAAGACCCCGCCGGTGCCGAGTCCGAGGAAGATGGCCATCAGGACGAATGAGGTGCCCGCTGGGATCTCAGGCGGCAGGCGGAACGCGATGATCAGCGACATGACCGCCGCCCCGGCGAGGGAGACGGCGACAACCTTGCGCGGGCCGATCTTGTCAGCCACAATGCCGCCGATCGGTCGCGCGACCACGGCTGCGATGGCGAAGCCCGCGGTTCTGGTGCCGGCGCCGGTCGAGCCGGAAGGCGTAGACATTCTTCAGATAGGTCGGCAGGTAGGTCGAGAAGGCGACGAAGCCACCGAAAACAACGGCGTAAAGGAAGGCCATTTGCCAGGTGACCGCCAGCTTCGCGGCAGCGGCCAGCTTGGGTTCGACTGGTGAGAGATTCGGCTTCCAGGCAGGTGAGTCCCGCATCAGCAGCCAGAGGACGGCACCGACGACGACAAGGGCTAGCGCAATGAGCAGATGTGTCGGGGTGTCGCCGATGGTCCGCACGAGCCGTGGAGTGAAGAAGGCAGACAACGCCGTGCCGCCCATGCCAGCGCCGAAGACGCCTGTCGCGAACCCCCGTCGCGCTGGTTCGAACCAGGCGTTCACGAACGGGATGCCGACCGCGAAGGTCGTGCCGGCCACGCCAAGGAAGAATCCGAACACCAGCAGCAGCGGATAGGACTTCAGCGATCCGGCAAAGGCGACCAGCAGCACGGGGATCGCCGACGCGAGGGTGAGCACTGTGAACATCACGCGACCGCCATAGCGGTCGGTGAGTGCTCCCACCGGTACCCGGCCCAGGGATCCGACAAGTACGGGCATGGCGACAAGGAGCGAGGCCTGCGAGGGATTCAGGCCCAGTTCGCCGGTGTATCGGACACCGAGAGGCCCGATGATGTTCCACGCCCAGAAGGTGATCGTGAAGCCAAGGAGCGCCAGGATCAGGTTCTTGGTCTGACCCGTCTCAATGGTGGTGTCGCTTGCAGCGGTGCTGGTCACACTCGCTCTTCCTCTCAGGCGTCTGGGCCGCGATCTCGGGTGCCCACAGGTGCCCAACCTCGGTGTGTTGGCGCCGCTCCCGGAGCGGGCAGGTCATCACGGCTCCGGTAGACGATGTAGGGGCGGAACAAGTAATGCAACGGGACGGTGAAGGCATGCACCAAGCGCGTGAACGGCCAGATGGCGAACAGCAGCATCCCGATGAGCGTGTGCACCTGGAAGGCCAGCGGAGCCGCCGCCATCGAGTCGATCTTGGGCGAGAAGTAGAACAGCGAGCGGAACCAGGGGGACACAGTATCCCGGTAGGTCACGTCGGAGTGTCCGCCGAACACGCTGAGCACGGTGGTGGCCAGCCCAGCCACAATCGCCGCCACCAGCACCACATACATCGCCTTGTCGTTCCTTGTGGTGGCCATGAACACCGGCCCCGTAGTGCGGCGGCGGTAGATCAAGATCAAGATCCCCACCAGCGTGCAAACGCCGGCAAGGGTTCCCCACAGCAGCGCATTGACGTGATACATGTTCTCGCTGATTCCGACCGCCTCGGTCCACGACTCCGGGATCACCAGCCCGCCCAAGTGTCCGACGATCACGACCAGGATCCCGAAGTGGAACAAGGGCGAGCCGATCCGCAGTAGCCGTGACTCGTAGAGCTGGGAGGAGCGGGTGGTCCATCCGAACTGGTCGTAGCGATACCGCCAGATGAGGCCCCCGATGAGCACGGCCATCATGACGTACGGCAGGACACCCCAGAGCAGGACATTCATCGTGACCCTCCCATCGGAAGCAGTCGAGGATCCTTCGGCTCCAGGCCGACCGTCTCCGTCGGAGGGCCCGTAGCCGCCATCGCCATCACGGCCTTGCGGTCGGCGGGTGAGGGACCGGGCAGCGTGCTGCACACTGCCGTCAGCACTCCCGCGTACGGCGTGCCGCGTTCCACCAGTGCTAACCGCAGTAACTCCACGCTGCTCCGGTACTGCTGCAGCAATGCGGTCCCATCGACGGGGTCGACGATCGCCGCGTACTCCAGGACCATCGGCAGGTAGTCGGGCAACTCGCCCCTCGTGTCGACCAGGAAACCCGAGCGGCGGTATCGCTGCTTGAACGCGTTGAGTACCTCGCCTCGGCGACGGGTGTCACCGTCGGTCCAGTACGACAGGTAGAGGCTGTGCTTGCGGGACAGATCGAAGACATCGACATAGTGGGTCTGGATAGTCGACGCATCGGCGGTCTCCCAGAAAGCGAGCAACGGCTCAAAATTCTCGGCCTGACGTGGAGCCTCCTCAGCAAGGGCCGCGTACAGTAAACCCGAGGTTGAGATGACCTCCCGCTCGGGATAGTCAAGGCAGACTCCGGCCGCCTGGCGAATCACCGGGATTGCCTCCCGGCGCCGGGCTCTCACGCCGGCTCCTTGGGTTTGGGGAATATCCCGTCGGGCGTCCCCTTGCCGTCCCAATTGAGCAGGTTCACCCGACCCTGGAGCTCTTCCCCGGAAACACTGGATTCGGAGGTCTGCCGTTGCCGCAGCGCGTGGAAGGTCTCCACGGCCACGGGAGACGGGCGGCCACTCGCCTCGCCAAACGGCCCTTGCTCGTACGGTCCGCCGTCGAAGTCGAGCGAGCAGCCGAGCTCCTCGAGCTCGTGGGCCTGCTCCACATGAGCCTTGGGGATCACGTAACGCTCGTCGTACTTCGCAATCGCCATCAACCGGTACATCTCACGCACGCTCAGGTCGGTCATTCCCACCGATGCCGCAATCGAGTCGTCCTGGGGCTGTTCGAGGGTGATGTTGCGCATGTGCGCGCGCATGGCCGCCAGTATCGTCAGAACCCGCTCGATCTCGCCGACATCACCAGCAGTGAACAACTCGGCCAGATATTCCATCGGAATCCGCAGGGCTCGAATCGCGCCGAACATGACATCGGGGGACTCGGCATCGTGGCCCTGATCACGAAGCAAATCCACAATGGGTGAAAGTGGTGGGATGTACCAGACCATCGGCATGGTCCGGTACTCCGGATGCAAGGGAAGCGCCACCTTGTAGGTCTTCGCCAGCGCGTAGACGGGCGAGCGCCGCGCCGCATCCAGCCAGTCGGCCGGGATGCCCTGCTGCCGAGCCAGAGCGATCACCTGCGGATTATTGGGATCCAAGATCAGATCCAGTTGCGCGGCGTACAGGTCCTTTTCGTTGGGTGCTGCCGCGGCCGCGGTTACCCGGTCGGCGTCGTACAGAAACAAACCGAGGTAGCGCAACCGTCCGACGCAGGTCTCCGAGCACACCGTCGGCAGCCCGACCTCAATCCGGGGGTAGCACAGGTGGCACTTCTCGGCCTTGCCCGTCTTGTGATTGAAGTAGATCTTCTTGTACGGGCAGCCAGTCACGCACTGCCGCCAACCTCGGCAACGGTCCTGGTCCACAAGAACAATGCCATCCTCGGCGCGTTTGTAGATCGCGCCTGACGGGCAGGAGGCCATGCAGGATGGGTTCAAGCAGTGCTCGCAGATGCGCGGCAGGTAGAACATGAAAGTCTGCTCGAATGCAAACTTGATCTTGTCCTCGGACTCGCGGCGTACCCGCTGCACGATGGGGTCGAGATGGCCCTGTTCGCTGACCCCACCGAGGTCGTCGTCCCAGTTGGCTGACCAGGTGATTTTGGTGTCCTCGCCGGTGATCAAGGACTTGGGTCGGGCCACTGGGAAGTCGTCGCCAAGTGGTGCATCGATGAG
This sequence comes from uncultured Actinomycetota bacterium, assembly GCA_963759635.1. Classification (GTDB taxonomy): domain Bacteria; phylum Actinomycetota; class Actinomycetes; order Propionibacteriales; family Propionibacteriaceae; genus Microlunatus. The sequence goes on along the minus strand of CAVXAP010000007.1, from coordinate 28,602 downwards.
CGTCCGGTAGTCGTAGGTCCACGGCTCGTAATAGTCGGCAAGCTTGGGTTGTACCGGCGACGCGAAGATCCCGAGCAGCTTGCGGACCCTGCCACCGGCCTTGAGCTTGAGCCGGCCGCGGCTGTTGAGGGTCCATCCGCCCCGCCAGGTTTCCTGATCTTCGTACCGGCGCGGGTAGCCCTGGCCGGGCCGGGTCTCCACATTGTTGAACCACACGTACTCGGTGCCGGCGCGGTTGGTCCATGCCTGCTTGCACGTCACCGAACAGGTGTGGCAGCCGATGCACTTGTCAAGGTTCATCACCATGCCCATCTGGGCCATCACTCTCATCAGTCAGCACTCCTATGGCATCGCGCTGCGAGCGTCGGCAAATCGCGCGCCGCCGCACGGAGGAGGAGCGAGCGGAGGCGTTCTTTTCTCTGCGAGCGACGACGACGGCGGCGGATTCCAAGCGCGATGCGTGAGCAGCGCAAACATCAGAACTGCACCTCCTGAGAGCGACGCCGGATGGTGGAGACGATGTCCCGCTGGTTGCCGGTGGGACCGAGGTAGTTGAACGTGTACGACAGCTGTGCGTATCCACCAATGAGGTGGCTGGGTTTCACCAGCAGCCTGGTCACCGAGTTGTGGATGCCACCCCGTCGGCCGGTTGCCTCAGACTTCGGCACGTCGATGATGCGCTCCTGAGCGTGGTGCACGTACACCACACCCTCCGGCATGCGATGGCTGACGATGGCACGCCCGACGAGGACGCCGTTGGCGTTCACGCACTCCATCCACTCGTTGTCTGTCACACCGATCGCCGCCGCGTCCGCCGGGCTGAGCCAGATGGTCGGTCCGCCGCGTGACAGCGACAGCATGAACAAGTTGTCTTGGTACTCAGAGTGGATCGACCACTTTGAGTGCGGAGTCAGGTAGCGCACAGTCACCTGCTTGGCCCCGTCCGAGCCGAGAGTGGGCTCACCGAAGAGCCGGTGCATGTCCAGCGGCGGACGGTAGGTCGGCAGCGCTTCACCAAGATCACGCATCCAGTCATGATCAAGGAAGAAGTGCATCCGGCCGGTCAGGGTGTGCCAAGGCTTGAGTCGCTCGACATTGACTGTGAACGGGGCATAGCGGCGGCCGCCAGTCTCCGATCCCGACCATTCCGGCGAAGTGATCACCGGAACCGGCGCCTGCTGAGTCTGAGCGAACGTGATCCGTTTCTCCTCAGACCCCTCAGCAAGATCAGCGAGGTGGACCCCGGTGCGTTGCTCCAAGGACCGGAATCCCTGGACGGCCAGCTCACCGTTGGTGGTCCCTGAGAAGGTCAGAATGGCCTCCGCCATTTTGGCGTCGGTGTCCATGGCGGGTCGACCATCGGCCGCGCCGCCAAGCATCACGCCGCCCGAGGCAGCCAGCTGTGCGATTTGATGCTCGAGCCGATAGGTGACGTTCTTCACCGTGAAGCCGAGCTTGTCCGCCAGTGGACCGACGGCGGCGAGTTTGTCAGCGATAGCGGTGTAGTCACGCTCGACGATCTGGAAGCTCGGCATGGTTGTGCCCGGTATGCCGACGACATCCCCGCGCTTCCAGTCCCGCACCACCCCGTGCGGCTGAGCTGTCTCGCCGGGAGTGTCGTGCTGCATGGGTACGGCAACCAGGTCGTGCCGGGTGCCCAGATGAGTCTTGGCCTGGCGGGACAGTTCCTGCGCGATCAGGTGGAACATGTCGAAGTCGCTCTTGGCCTCCCAGGGCGGGTCAATGGCCGGTGTGAAGGCATGCACGAACGGGTGCATGTCGGTGCTGGAGAGGTCGTACTTCTCATACCACGTGGCGGCCGGCAACACGATGTCGGAGAGCAACGTCGTCGACGTCATCCGGAAATCAGCTGACAGGAGCAGGTCGAGCTTTCCCTCCGGAGCCTCGTCTCGCCAGGCGACGTCTCGGGGACGCACCTCCGCCGCCCCCTCCTCGGCCATGACGTTGGAGTGGGTGCCGAGCAAGTACTTGAGGAAGTACTCGTTGCCCTTGGCGGAGGAGCCGAACAGGTTGGAGCGCCACAGCGTCAGCGTGCGCGGCCAGTTCTCGGGCGCATCGACGTCCTCGATCGACATCTTGATGGTGCCGGCGGCTAGTGCGTTTGCAACGTACGCGGCGGCATCAGGAGCCTCGCCGGCGGCGACCGCGGCTTCGGTCTGATCGGCGAGATCCAAGGGGTTGACATTGAACTGCGGGTAGAACGGCATCCACCCCAAACGCGCCGACTGGGCGACGGTGTCCGCGGTGTGCATGCCGACCAGGTTTCCTTCAGCCAGCGGTGAGGCGAGTGCGTCGGCGGCGTACCCGTCGAAGCGCCACTGATCGGTATGCATGTACCAGTACGCGGTGCCGATCATGGTGCGAGGCGGCCGCGACCAGTCGAGCGCATTGGCCAGTGAAATCCATCCGGTGATCGGCCGGCACTTCTCCTGGCCGACGTAATGGGCCCAGCCGCCGCCGTTGCGACCCATGCAGCCGGTCAAGATCAACATGCTCAAGATCGACCGGTAGGTGGCGTCGGCGTGGAACCATTGGCAGATGCCGGCGCCCATGATGATCATGGAACGACCGTTGGACTGCTCGGAATTGCTGGCGAATTCGCGGGCAATCCGGATGCAGGCTTCCGCCGGCACGCTGGTGATCTCTGCCTGCCAGGCCGGCGTGTACGGCGACGTCGAGTCGTCGTAGCCGGTCGGCCAGTTCCCAGGTAGATCGGGCCGGGCGACTCCATGCTGGGCGAGCATCAGGTCGAACACCGTAGTAACGACGTGATCGCCGATCCTGAGAACTGGCACGCCGCGGCGGAGCACGCAGCCTGATCCGTCGGCCGCCTCGAAGCACGGGAGCAGCACCTCGACGACCTCGTCGTCGTCGACGTCGCGGATCGAGAGAGCAGGGGTGATGCCTTCGAGATCGAGGTTCCAGCGACCGACCCCTGAGTCGGCGTAGCGGAAGCCCATCGAACCGTTGGGAACCACCGGCTTGCCGCTGGCGGCGTCCAACAGCACCGTCTTCCAGGCGGCTTCCGGTTGAGCGTCGGCGCCCGACTCCAGATCGACCTCGGTCAAGAACTTGCCTGGCACCAGACCGCCATGCTCGGCGTTCTCGGTCAGCGTGATCAAAAAGGGCAGGTCGGTGTAGGTCTTCACATAGTCGGTGAAGAACGGCACCTGCCGGTCGACGAAGAACTCCTTCAAGATCACATGAGTCATCGCCATGGCCAGCGCGGCGTCCGTGCCCGCCTGGGCCGGCAACCACTCATCGGCGAACTTGGTGTTGTCGGCATAGTCCGGGCTCACGGTCACGATCTTGGTGCCGCGATACCGCACCTCGGCCATCCAGTGCGCATCGGGCGTTCGAGTCACCGGGACGTTTGAGCCCCACATCATCAAATAGGTGGCATCCCACCAGTCGCCGGATTCCGGCACGTCAGTTTGATCACCGAACACCTGAGGGCTGGCCACTGGAAGGTCGGCGTACCAGTCGTAAAAGGACGTCATCACCCCGCCGATGAGCTGGGTGAACCGTGTTCCGACGCAATGGGAGACCATCGACATCGCTGGAATCGGTGAGAAGGCGGAGATCCGATCCGGCCCGTAGGTCTTGATCGTGTGCACCTGGGCCGCCGCGATCATCTCCACTGCCTCGGCCCATGACACTCGTACGAGTCCACCCTTGCCGCGCGCTTGCTGGTAGCGACGCCGACGCTCGGGGTCGTTGACCACGTCGGCCCACGCCAGAACCGGATCGCCAAGTCGCTGCTTGGCTTCCCGGTACATCTGGAGCAGGACTCCGCGCGCGTACGGGTATCTGACTCGGGTGGGGGAGTAGGTGTACCAGGAGAAGGCCGCGCCGCGCGGGCAGCCGCGCGGCTCGTACTCCGGTCGATCGGGACCGACCGACGGATAGTCGGTCTGTTGCGCCTCCCAGGTGATGATCCCGTCGCGGACGTAGATCTTCCAGGAGCAGGAACCCGTGCAGTTCACACCATGGGTGGACCGGACAACCTTGTCGTGACTCCAGCGATCGCGGTAGAAGACATCGCCAGCCCGACCGCCCTTACGGAAGGCCACCCGACCGTCGTCGGATTCCTCCCATCTCGTGAAGAATCGACCGATTTTCAATAGCGCGTCGGAGGCTTTGCCGTCGACCCCAGCGGGGACTGGCGGATTCATGATTTGACGATATCGATCGTTCCATCCGCTGGGGAAGTGACCAACGTCCCCCTGTTTAGAGCTGCTCGCGCAATCGCGCGGTGCGCGGCCCGCCCTCGTTAGACGTTCGTGACACGCACTAGGTCAAGCCGGCAAGCGGGATGTCGGGACTGGCGAGATCGTCAATGTTGAGCGGGCGTGGTGACTGGACGAGTCGTTCGATGTTGTCGGCAACGTCCCACATGTTGATGTTCATCCCGGCCTGGACGCGTTGCTCATGGAGCCAGAAGACGATGATCTGACGGGAGTCAGCGTGCCGGCGTGGGCGGCTATCAGGGTGAAGAACTCGGCTCGAGAGGCGGCATCGCTGCGGAGCTGGCCGTGTAGTGCGGAGGTGACCGTACTGGTCCCCGATGCTCCGACGCCACGCACGGTCATGCACAGATGCTCGGCCTCCACAACGATGCCCAAACCGCGCGGCGCAACGTGATCTTGGAGCCAGTCAGCTACCTGTTGCGTCAGCCGTTCCTGCACCTGGGGGCGGCGGGCGAACAACTCGACTACCCGAGCCAACTTGGAGAGACCAAGAATCCCCTCCCCTGGTAGGTAGCCGACATGAGCCACCCCGACGAACGGCAACAAATGATGCTCACACACCGACTGCACCGGGATCGACCGGGCGATGATCAGCTCGTCATACCCGGCGTCGTTGGGGAATGTGGTCAGGTCGAAAGGGCGAGGGCTGAACATCTCGGCGTAGGCGCGGGCCATCCTGGCGGGGTGGCGGCCAGACTTTCGGTGTCGAGGTCGACACTGAGCGCCACCAGGAACGCGGCTGCAGCCTGCTCTGCGGCCACGAGATCAACTCCACTCGGCGGCTGGACTACCCGCAGCGCGGCCCGGCTGTGGCGGCGAGGTGGCGCTGTCACGGACAGCAAGTGTGACGCCATTGTTGATCCCTCTTCTAAAGGACAGTAGTGTTAACGTTAGATCTCGAAACTTCTTTCGTCAATAGAAGTATTTTTTAGAAGAGGTAGCGTTGATGGCCCACGGCGATCTCCCGGAACGGGTGGCTGGCATTGCGGCACTCGCCGACCCGATCCGGCGGGACCTCTACCTCTACGTGAGCGCTCAATCGGCGCCGGTCAGCCGAGACCAAGCCTCCGACGCCCTCGGCATCGCGCGTCACACGGCTAAGTTCCACCTCGACAAGCTGGCCGATGAAGGTCTGCTCGACACCGACTTCAAGCGGCTCTCCGAACGTCGGGGCCCCGGGGCCGGTCGGCCGACCAAGCTGTACCGGCGGTCCAGCCGACAACTGTCGGTGACGCTGCCTGAACGCCGATACGACCTGGCCGCCCAACTGATGGCCAGCGCTATCGACAACGCCACGGCGGACGGCACCACCGTCACCGACGCCTTGAAGGCGGCCGCCGTCCACCGGGGCCGCGTCGTCGGAGACCAGGCTCGCTCAGATGCCGGCCCGCGACCAGGCCGAGAACGGCTTCTCACCTCCATTTGCGAAGTCCTGACTGAGTACGGATACGAACCACACCGCGTCGGCGACACGATCGTGTTGTGCAACTGCCCCTTCGACGCCCTGGCCCGGGAACACACCCAACTCGTCTGTGGCATGAATCTCGAGATGCTGGCAGCGGCCACCGACCGAGTTGGCGAGACTGGGCTTGCTGCACGCCTGGAACCCGCACCGGATCGGTGCTGTGTCGTTCTCGACGTCGTCGCTGACGAGAAGTGAGGACGATCGGCGCCCCTTGAGCGGCATGGTTCCCGAGGCACTGCACGACTTCGTCTATCCGGAAGAGAAGTGACGCCGTCTGGATTCGCCGAGCGCGCCGACCAGTGTGTATCTTGGTCCGTTGGTGCCGCCCGACGCGCGCCATTTGCGCGCCCCTATAGCTCAGCAGGCAGAGCGTCTCCATGGTAAGGAGAAGGTCTGCGGTTCGATTCCGCATGGGGGCTCGGACTCCGTCTTCGGTGCCACCGCGCACCGGCGGAATAAGCGGTCCTCCGGACCGTTGCCTGACCGGGAAACTGGTAGGGGGAGACCACAGCGGGATAGCTCAGGCGGTAGAGCAAGCGGCTCATAATCGCTGTGTCGCGGGTTCGAGTCCCGCTCCCGCTACCTGCACCACGAGCACCGACGAAGACTTAAGGACACGCCATGGCCAAGACCGTCGACGTACGGCCCAAGATCACGCTGGCTTGCACCCAGTGCAAGGAGCGGAACTACATCACGAAGAAGAACCGGCGCAACGATCCGGATCGCCTCGAGCTGAAGAAGTTCTGCCCGCGCTGCAAGACGCACACGCCACACCGCGAGACCCGCTGACGAAACATCCCGAGCCCCCACTGATCGGGCTCGCCCACGGCAGCAAGCATCCGGGGGGCAGTCTCGGCATCGAGCGGCTCATGGCCGCAGTCGCCGATCAGGCAAAGATCACCGCTGTGCCGGCTTACCTTGACCAGGCGCAGCCAGACCTCGATGCGGCCGCGCGGCAGCTCGCCGAGGCAGGTCATACCACCGCCGTCGTGGTGCCCCTGCTTTTCACCGAGGCGTTTCACGCCACCGTCGACGTCCCCGAGACGGTGCGTGACGTCACCGGGTCCCTCCCGCTCGACCTGGTCGTGGCCGACATCTTGGGTACTGGCGACGACGTCGCAGACCTGCTTTCGCCAAGGCATAGTCGCAGCCGGCATCGATGATCAGAGCTCAGTCCTGCTGTTTGGTGTCGGGTCGTCCAGGCCTGCGGCAAACGAGGCTGTTTTTGATCTTGCGGCTCGGCTCGGATACGGCCGTCGCGGTCCCGTACGCGGCTGCTTCGGCACCTGCCCCCCAGGCGTCGCCGAGGTGCTCGACGGGTTGCCCGAGCCGGTCGCGATCGTCCCGCTGTTTCTCGCTGAGGGTTTGCTGCTCTCACCCGTACGCGAGCTCGCCTTCCATCACGGTTGGCGGATGGCAGAGCCGCTTGCAGAACGAGCGGCTGACTTGGTCCGGAAGCGTTACGACACCGCGCATGCGGCAGCTCGATTCCGTTAGCGTTGCGTTCATGCCCATCACCGAGGCTCACGCGGGCCGCCGCTATCCGCCCCGCGATCCCTACGAAGTGTCAGCTCCGAAGATCGCCGAGTTTGCGATGGCTTTGGGTGATGATGACAACCCTCGATATCGCGGTGAAGCGCCGATGGCACCGCCCACCTTCGCCGCAGCCATCGCCGAACGTGCCTGGGATCAGGTCTTTGGCGATCCGGAACTGGGTTTGTCGCTGGCGCGGATTGTGCACGGCGATCACCGCTTCACTTTCTTCCGCCCGATCCGGGCTGGCGACGTCGTCATCGCGACGGTGACCATTGACAAGGTGCGGGTGCGTTCGGGTTCGGAGCTCATCTCAACAACCGTGGACATTACAAGCCGCGATGGAGAGTCCTTCTGTACCGCGCAAGCCACCTTCTATCACGGTCGGGAGGCGGCATGAAGGCAACTGTGGCTGAAGCCGTGGAGGTCGGTACTCAGCTTCCGTCGCTCACCGTTCGTTTCACCAGGGAGCGGCTGGTTCGCTATGCCGGGGCATCGACTGATTTCAATTCAATCCACTACTCAGAACACTTTGCCAAGCAGGCCGGGCTGCCCGGTGTCATTGCTCACGGGATGCTCACCATGGGTACCGCACTTCGTGTGGTCACCAACTGGGTCGGCGATCCAAGCCGGGTCACCTCCTACTCCGCCCGGTTTCCGAGGCCGGTGGTGGTACCTGACGATGCGGACGGCGTCGAGGTGGAGTTCACTGCCAGCGTCTCAGGGATCGAGGGATCGCTGGTGACCGTCAGCATCGAAGCGGTCTGCGATGGTCAGAAGGTGCTCGGGGCGGCGCGAGCGGAAGTTGATCTTGGCGTGCGCGTCCCGCATCGTGATCATGAAAGCTGAAATGAGTTTGACAAAACAGGCGACCGACGTCGTGTTGGCCGACCATACGACGCTGCGGGTGGGCGGCCCGGCACCACGGATGATCACCGTCGAGACCGAGACCGAGCTGGTCCAGACCATACGAGACCTGGATGCCACCAGCCAGCCACTGCTGGTCCTGGGTGGAGGCTCGAACCTGTTGATCAGTGACGCCGGGTTCGATGGCACGGTCGTCAAGATCGCGACGCGCGGCCTTGATCAGGACACGGCGGCTTGTTCGGGTGCAGTGATCACCGTGGCAGCCGGCGAACCATGGGACCCTGCTGGTGCGCCACACGATCGAGCAGGGCTGGAGCGGTCTCGAAGCGATGTCCGGCATCCCGGGCCTCATCGGTGCCACACCGATCCAGAACGTCGGCGCGTACGGGGCTGACGTCAGCGAGATGATCTCAATGGTGCGTACGCTCGACCGGTCAACCGGGCACCTCAAGACTTTCTTTCCGATTGAATGCGGCTTCGGGTACCGAACGTCGCGTTTCAAGTCCGGTCCGGGACGTTTTGTGGTGCTGTCGGTGACCTTCCAGCTCCGCCTTGGATCGCTGTCGCAACCGATCCGCTATGCCGAGCTAGCCCGGGCACTAGGCGTCGAAATAGGGGAGCGAGCTCCAGCGGCGGACGTCCGCCAAGCCGTGCTTGAGCTGCGTAACGCGAAGGGCATGGTGCTCGTGGATGATGATCATGACACTTGGAGCGTCGGGTCGTTCTTCACCAACCCGATCGTCAGTCAGGATACGGCTCTCGCGCTCCCCGCTGGCGCACCGCGTTTCAGTCAGCCCGATGGCATGGTGAAGACCAGTGCCGCCTGGCTCATCGAGCAGGCCGGGTTTGCCAAGGGATACGGCCACGGCGCCGCCCGGCTGTCGGGAAAGCACACCCTGGCACTGACCAATCGAGGCGGAGCCACCGCGGAGGATCTGCTGAGTCTGGCGCGCGAGATCCGGTCCGGGGTGGAGGCGAAATTCGGCATCGAGTTGGTCCCTGAGCCGGTTCTCGTAGGGTGTGAGCTGTGAGCTTGGCGCGGTTCGTCGTCTGGGCACCACACCGGTCGGCTGTCACGTTGATGATCAAGAAGATCGGGAACAGTACGCCGGTCAAGGTGGCGATGGAACGAGACGACGAGGGATGGTGGATCCCGGCTGAGCCGCTGCCGGACGACGGCATCGGCGAATTCGATTACGGCTTCGTGCTCGACGACTCCGACACCGTGCTTCCGGATCCACGCTCCCGCCGCCAGCCCAATGGCGTGCACGGCTGGTCGCGGACCTTCGACGCGGACCAGTTCCACTGGTCAGACCAGATGTGGACCGGCAAGCAACTTGCCGGCTGCATCATCTACGAACTGCACGTCGGAACATTCACTACTGAGGGCACATTGACGGCGGCGATTGACCACCTCGACCACTTGGTGAAGCTCGGGGTCGACTTCGTCGAGCTGATGCCGGTGAATGCCTTCAACGGTCCACACAATTGGGGCTACGACGGCGTGCATTGGTATGCCATACACGAGGGATATGGAGGCCCGCTCGGCTACATGCAGTTCGTTGATGCCTGCCACCGGGCCGGTCTGGGAGTGATCCAGGACGTCGTCTACAACCATCTCGGTCCGAGCGGCAACTACTTGCCGCAGTTCGGGCCCTACCTGAGGCACGACTCCGGCGCCAATATCTGGGGTGATTCGCCGAACCTGGATGGCGAGGAGTCCGACGAGGTCCGCCACTACATCATCGACAACGCCTTGATGTTCCTCACCGACTATCACGTGGACGGGCTGCGCCTGGATGCCGTCCACGCGTTGCACGACACCCGAGCAACGCATCTGCTCGAGGAGTTGAACATCGACGTCTCCGCGCGCAGCACATTCCTACGTCGACCGATGCCGCTCATCGCCGAGTCGGACCTGAACGACCCTCGACTGATCACCGCGCGAGAGGGCGGCGGCTACGGTCTGACCGCGCAGTGGAGCGACGACTTCCACCACGCCCTCTACGTGAGCCTGACCGGCGATACCAGCGGCTACTACGCCGATTTCGACTCCCTTGCCGCCCTCGGCAAAGTGTTCGAAAGCGGGTTCTTCCATACCGGTACGCGGTCCAGCTTCCGAGGCCGAACCCACGGACATCCGATTGACACCTGGCGGACGCCGACCTGGCGGTTGGTTGTCTGCTCGGACAACCATGATCAGATCGGCAACCGGGCCAAGGGCGAACGGCTCTCGAGCAAGATCAGCCCGGCACAGCAGGCCATTGCGGCAATGCTGACCCTCCTCAGCCCTTTCACTCCGATGATCTTCATGGGCGAGGAATGGGGAGCCGCGACGCCGTGGCGCTTCTTCACCTCTCATCCCGAGCCGGAGCTCGCCGAGATGGTCCGCGCCGGGCGGCTCGAGGAGTTCGCGCAGATGGAGTGGGACACCAGCGACGTACCTGATCCGCAGGACCCGCGGACCTTTGAAGTATCGCGACTGGACTGGTCCGAGCTCGAGCAGCCTCAGCACGCCGAGTTACTGGCTCTGACCAGACGACTGATCACCATCCGGCGTACTTATCCGGATTTCACGAATCCCAGCTTCGACGAGGGACGCGCGTTGTCGAATGACGAGGATGGTTGGCTCTTGCTCGAGCGCGGCGACATGATCATGGTGGTCAATTTCCATGACCGTCCGACCGAGGTAGATCTCGGGCGAGCGGTGGATCCGGTAATCACCATCGGGCAGATCGAGGTGGTCGGCGACGTGGTCAGGCTGGGACCGCATAGTGCCGTAGCTGCCGACGCTACCCAGGATCTGGTCTTCTCGGCTCATCCGCGCCCCGATGTCACGGTTCAGGGCTCATCGGGAGATCGTTCCTGATCACGAGTGCCCGAACGACTGGCAAATTGGGCTGCCCGACTCCCTGATTTCGCATTACCAGTGGGCCTAAAGTGCGGGTTCTGCGCTTGGCAAACGCACAGTGATGCACATTCAGGGTCAGCCAGATGAAGACCCTGGCTTCACGGCTCGAACTTGATCTCCCGCTTCAAGATCTTGCCGGTCGGGCCTTTCGGGATGGGGCCGAACCGGACGATCCGGGGGTACTTGTATGCCGCGATCAGATCCTTCACGTAGTCGCGCAGCTCCTCAGGTGTCGCCGACGAGCCCTCCTTGAGAGTCACCAGCGCTGCGACCTCCTCGCCGCTCTCCGCATCTGGCACGCCGAAGACGGCTGCCTCTGCCACGGCCGGGTGCGTGTAGAGGACCTCCTCGACCTCTCGGGGGTACACGTTGTAACCCTTGCGGTTGATCATGTCCTTCTTGCGGTCGACGATGTAGTAATAGCCCTCCTCGTCCCGACGCGCCAGGTCCCCGGAGTGAAACCAGCCGCCACGCATGGCTTCGGAGGTGGCGGTGGGCCGGTTCCAGTAGCCCTTCATGATGTTCTCGCCGCGGATCACGATCTCTCCGATCTCGCCATCGTCGACTTCGCGGTCGTCGTCGTCGCGTAGTCCGAATTCCACGCCGCGGATCGGCGTTCCGATCGAGCCGGGTTTGGTGGGCCGATCCGGGTGGTTGAACGCGGCGACCGGCGAGGTCTCCGACAGCCCATAGCCTTCGAGCAAGGTGATGTCGTATGCCTGTTCCACACCGTGCAGCACTTCGACCGGCAGCGACGCGCCGCCGGAAGCTGCCACCTTGAGCGTCGCAGTGTCGAACCGATCCCGGTCCTTCACCGCCAGCAAGGCCATGTACATGGTCGGCACGCCGAGGAACACGGTCACTCGGTCGTCGGCGATGATCGACAGCGCCTGCTCGCCGTCGAATTTCGGCAGCAGGGTCAAGCACGCGCCGCCGGCCATCGCAGCGTTCAGGCCGACCGTTTGGCCGAAGGAGTGGAAGAGCGGCAGCCCGCCGAAGATCACGTCGCCGGGTCCCATCGGCAGTAAAGTTTCGATCGTGGTGCGCACGTTGCTGCTCAGGTTGGCATGGGTGAGCTCGGCTCCTTTCGGCTGGCCCGTCGTCCCTGAGGTGTAGAGGATCACCGCCGTCTGGTCGATGGTCGGCTGGACGATCTGCTCGGTTGGATTGGTACGCGCCAACTCGGCATCGAACTCGCCGGGCACAGTGATGATCACCTCGGTCCCGGTCACGCTTGCCGCTTTGGCAGCCTCCTCGGCGAAGAGCGGGAAGACCACCGCAACCTTCGCGCCGGAATCGTTCCACGCGAAAGAGATCTCGCCAGCCTTGAGCAACGGGTTCATCGGCACGGCGATCGCTCCGATCCGCAGGATCGCGTAATAGACGACCGGGAAGTAGACCACGGTCGGCATGATCATCGCCACCCGATCGCCGGGTCGGACACCATGGCCGCTCAGGGTGGTCGCGAACCGCGCCGCAGCCGCTTCCAGAGCCGCGTAGCTGAGGACCGTCTCGCCCTGCTTGATCGCTGGTAGCCCCGGGTCGTCGGCCGCTCGTTCGCTGACCCAGCTCGCGATATTGGCGGACGTGTGGCTCGACGTCGTTGTCATGACCTGCACATTACTTCGCAGCGGCTCGCGCATCGTGCTGTGTTTTGATTGCTCGCTCCGCTCGCGGCGATGTTGGCTGGGTTGCCGCCGTCTTCGTCGGATCTGGCGGGACGGAAAAGCAGATCGGCGGTGCGAACATCGCTGTGTTTGTTTGCTCGCTCCGCTCGCGGCGATATTGGCTGGGTTGCCGCCGCCTCGGTCTGAGTTGACGGAACCGGGAAAGCGTTGTTCCGTCATCTCCTCCTGCACACAGCTCGCCGGGGCTGGTGCTCGCTGCGCTCGCGCCTTTTGTTTTGAGATCGGCGGCGCGAATGATCCGCCTCCGATGCTCTGCGCATTCGCGCTCTCCCCGCCAAGACACGGAGGTGCCATCGAGTCCGGCACTAGACTCGCGGACGGCCAATCTCCTACCGGAGCGGAACTGATCATGCTTTTGTCCGACCTCAGCCATGACGAGCTGGCGGCGCTGCACGAGGAGCAAACCAAGGCGTACGACGTGCTGCTGGCCAAAGAGCTCAAGCTGGACTTGACTCGCGGCAAGCCCTCGCCAGCCCAGCTCGACCTCTCCAACGAGCTGCTCACGCTGCCGGGGGAGGGGAATTTCATGGACTCCACAGGCACCGACTGCCGGAATTACGGCGGCACGCAGGGACTGCCCGCGATCCGCACGATCTTCGCGCCGCTGCTCAACGTCCCCGTCGACCAGCTCGTCGCCGGCGACAATTCGAGCTTGTCGATCATGCACGACACGCTCGTGTACGCCCTTCTCAAGGGCACCGTTGACTCAGTCGAGCCATGGTCGAAGACGCCGATCAAGTTCCTCTGTCCGGTGCCGGGCTATGATCGGCACTTCGCACTGTGCGAGCAGTTCGGCATCGAGATGATCCCGGTTCCGCTCGGCCAGAATGGGCCCGATCTCGACCAGGTAGGGCAGCTGGTCGCCGACGATCCGTCGATCAAGGGCATGTGGATCGTGCCGATGTATTCCAATCCCACCGGTGCGATCTACACCGAGGAGGTCACCCGCGCACTCCTCGAGATGCCGGCAGCGGGAGACTTCCGAATGTTCTGGGACAACGCGTACGCGGTGCACCATCTGACCGACGTTGAGGCACCGGCGCTCGATGTGCTCGCCATGGCGGCGGAGGCCGGCCATCCGAACCGGGTGTTTCTTTTCGCCTCGACGTCCAAGATCACCTTCGCCGGTGCTGGTGTCTCGTTCTTGGCAAGCTCGCCCTCGAACGTTGATTGGTACCTGAAAAACCTGAGCAAGCGGACCATTGGCCCGGACAAGATCAATCACCTGAGGCATGCGCTGTATCTCAAGGGGGCCGACGGTGTGACCTCACTGATGCGCCGACATCGCGAGATTCTTGCTCCTAAGTTCGACCAGGTGACCTCAATCCTCAGCAAGCGGCTTGGGGATTACCAGGGCGTTACCTGGACCGATCCTGACGGCGGGTACTTCGTCAGCCTCGACGTAGCCGACGGAACGGCGACTCGCGTGGTCGAGCTGGCCAAGCGGGCAGGGATCGCGATGACGGGAGCAGGCGCGGCTTTTCCCTATGGCCAAGATCCACGCGACCGGAACATCAGGATCGCGCCCACCTTCCCCTCGCCAGAGGAGGTGTCCGCTGCTATCGATGGACTTGCCACCTGTGTCCTGCTGGCCGCCGCCGAAAAGCTCCTCGGCGAATGATGCGCCCTGAGCTTGTCGACAGGCGCCGGACAGCTCTTCGACAAGCTCAGCGTTCATCAAAGTGAGCGCAGCAGCAGGCCCACAGACAAGCCCAGCATGATCAGAGCTGAGCAGATCGACACACCCAGTTGACCTCGGCGACCACTGAGCAGTCGGCCGAGCAGGTTTCCGCCTCCCGTCAGCAGCAGCTGCCAGACCGCTGAAGCCATGAATGCCCCAACGGCGAACAGAGCCACCGCTGGCCACGTCGCTCCGCCCTCACTCGAGGATCGGCCGACCGCGACGGCAGCGAAGGTGATCAGAGTGGAGGGGTTGAGGGCCGTGAGAGCAACCAGACTCAAGTAGGCCCGCGTCGGAGTTAGTTCCCTCAGGCGGCCGAAAGTACCGACATTGACGCGATAGCGGCGGATGGCCAGCTGCACGGTGCGACCGGCAATCACGCTGAGGATGATCGCCGCTATCCATTCCAGCCAGTCAGAGACCTCGCTCAGCAGCGCCTGCAACCCCGCGCCGCCGAGGGCAGCGATGACGGCGTACCCGCCATCGACCGAGGCGACGCCGAGGGCAGCGGCCGTTGCGACCGGAATCCGCTCGCGGGCTCCCAGACCGACGAGGTAACTTCCGACAGCTCCAACGGGCATCGCTACTGCCAAACCGGCGACCGCGCCCGACACGAAGTCGCTGATCATGATCGTCGGGTGTGCGCATGACCGCGTCGCCGACCGGTGTGCTGGCGCAGCTTGTTTCGGCTAGCCAGCGACAAAGGATGCAGGACGACGGACATGATCAGCACCCTTTCACCCGCAATTTCCTCGTCGCAAACGGTTATCAAAGCCGCTGTGATCATCTGCGATGTCAACGTGCTGCTCCGTGCAGTGCGCGTCGACAGCCCGCATTGTCGACCGTACGGGGGATCTTCACCCGCTTGCTGCGCGATGCGGGGTACGTGCCAATGGTGTCCCGGACGCATACCTGGTTGCGCTTGCCGTCGAGAATGGGGCAACCTGCGCCTGCGGCGATGGCGGCTTCGCGAGGTTTGCCGGCCTCAAGCTCCTAGGGCGTGAGTCGCGTCATCCCTGGATGAACCTGGCGTTCGCCCAAGGCACGTCCGGACCCGTACGGCTCGTTCGACTCTCGTCGCAATCCTCAGTTAGACTCTCTTGTCTTGGTGTCCAGTCACCATTGTTTTCGTGTGCCCTCGAACGGTATGCCGGTCCACGAGAGCATCCGGTGACTGGCTCCGGAGGGCAATAGCTCAATTGGCAGAGCATCGGTCTCCAAAACCGAAGGTTGGGGGTTCAAGTCCCTCTTGCCCTGCAGCGAGACGGAACGGATGAGGGCAGGAAAGGTCATAGCGTGGCAGAGAAGGAAGAAGTGGAGCCGCCTTCGGAGGCGAGCCCTGCCGAGTCGCCTGACGCCAGCGAGACCAGTGCGGATCTCAAGTCCCGACGGACCGGCGTGAACGGCGCGAAGGCGACGAAGGATGAGGGGAGCCGGAGCTCTCAGTCGGAGGAAGTCTTGGAACCGGCAGGCGTGGCGGCAGCGGCTTCAGGTGCCAAGGCCAAGACTGCGCGATCTGGTCGTCCCGCCCGCGCTCCGAAAGCCGCTCCGACCAACAAGCGCGATCGGCCAGTCAAGCCGGAGCGTACGACGCCCGTCAAATTCGTCCGGCAATCGATTGGCGAGTTGCGCAAGGTCGTGTACCCCACCGGACAGCAGCTGATCAACTATTTCGTCGTAGTGCTGGTCTTTGTGCTGTTTGTGATCGCCTACGTGAGCCTGCTCGACCTCGGCCTCGGCTGGGTAATCTTCAAGATCTTTAGCTGATGACCCCCAACGAACCAAACAACGGAGACACCGACGTGCCAGAGAACTTTTCAGCCGAGGAACCGCAACAGGATGCGGAGCCGCTGGAAAGCCCTGCATCCTCTACTGCGACCGAGACCCCAGGGGACGACTTCGACGTCGACCTGGGCAGCTATCAGGTGAGCCGCGAGGACGATGTCGACATCAACCTCGACTTTGGCGGCGCCACCACCGACGAGCCACGGGAAGACGACTTCGAACTCGACTTCGGCAGCCTCGCGACGACCGAGGAACCGGAAGAAGCCGAGGCTGAACCCGAGGAAGAGTCCGACGCTGCCCAGTATGCCCTTGAGGCGTTCCGGTCAGAACTGCGGGCTAAACCAGGGGACTGGTACGTGGTGCATACCTACTCCGGCATGGAGAACCGGGTGCTGCAGAACCTGGAGAACCGGGTGTCCTCTCTCAACATGGAGGACTACATCTACGAGATCGTCGTGCCCACCGAAGAGGTCACTGAGATCCGAAACGGTCAGCGCAAGCAGGTGAAGCGCACAGTGCTGCCCGGCTACGTCCTGGTGCGTATGGATTTGACCGACGAATCCTGGTCGACGGTACGGCATACCCCCTCGGTTACCGGCTTCGTTGGCCACTCGAATTCCCCCGTGCCACTTAGCCTCGACGAGGTCGAGAAGATGCTCGCGCCCGCTGTGGTCGCGGCGGCAACTGCATCCAGCGAAGGCCCGGCCCGTCGTAAGAAGAAGATCGAGGTCGCCGACTTCGCTGTCGGCGACTCCGTCATGGTGGTCGACGGACCATTCGCAGGTGTTCATGCAACGATCACCGAAATCAACGTGAACAACCAGCGGCTCAAGGCGCTGGTGGAGATCCTCGGTCGCGAGACCCCGGTCGATCTGACCTTCCCGCAGATCCAGAAGGTCTGAGCCTCACGACAGCACGCTGACCATCACGGTCGGATTGACCACAACACGATTACAAGAAGGATCCAGAAAGAGAAATGCCTCCTAAGAAGAAAAAGGTTGCTGCGCTGGTCAAGATCGCCTTGAGCGCGGGCGCCGCGACGCCAGCGCCGCCCGTCGGCACCGCCCTCGGCCCGCACGGCGTCAACATCATGGAGTTCTGCAAGGCGTACAACGCTGCGACCGAATCGATGCGCGGCACCATCATTCCGGTCGAGATCACGATCTATGAGGACCGCAGCTTCACTTTCATCACCAAGACGCCGCCGGCAGCAGAGTTGATCAAGAAGGCTGCTGGCGTGCAGAAGGGTTCGGGCGTGCCGCATCGTGAGAAGGTTGGCACGATCAGCCGCGACCAGGTGCGTGACATCGCCACCACCAAGCTGCCCGATCTCAACGCCAACGATCTCGACTCAGCAATGAAGATTGTCGAAGGCACCGCCCGCAGCATGGGCGTAACTGTCGCCGACTAACGCACCGATTAGTCAGCGTCGGTGGTCGCAAAAGCAACCACAGATTCTGACAGGTCGGCAAAGTGAACACCGTGGGGGAGCCGCGCGCGGCTCTGACCACAACTGGCCATAGAAAGGACCAGCAGCATGAAGCGCAGCAAGTCGTACGCGGCCGTCGCGGAGAAGGTCGATCCGGGAAAGCTCTACACACCTCCTGAGGCCATGGCCTTTGCCAAGGCCAATAGCAAGGCAAAGTTCGACGAGACAGTGGACGTTGCCGTACGGCTCGGCGTCGACCCTCGCAAGGCGGACCAGATGGTCCGCGGCACTGTCAATCTGCCCAATGGCACCGGGAAGACGGCACGGGTGCTCGTCTTCGCTACCGGTGATCGGGCCGAGGCCGCGATTGCAGCCGGGGCAGACGAGGTGGGCTCCGATGAGCTCATCGACAAGGTGTCGAAGGGCTACCTGGACTTCGACGCCGTCGTCGCAACCCCGGACATGATGGGAAAGGTGGGCCGTCTCGGCCGCATTCTCGGGCCCCGAGGTCTGATGCCGAACCCGAAGACCGGAACCGTCACCATGGACGTGGCGAAAGCAGTGAGCGATATCAAGGGCGGCAAGATCGAGTTTCGGGTCGACAGACACGCTAACTTGCATTTCATCATCGGCAAGGCGTCCTTCAGCGCTGAACAGCTGGCACAGAACTACTTCGCGGCGCTGGACGAAATCGTTCGGTTGAAGCCCAGCGCGGCCAAAGGCCGCTACCTCCGCAAGATCACACTGTCGACGACGATGGGCCCCGGAATCGCGCTCGACACCAACAAGACGCGTCCAGAATCCTCCTAGCTTCGGCTCCCACCGCCCAGTTGCTGTGATCGGGGACCGGATTCGGTCTGTTTGGAGGTCCTGCGCATGGTGGTGCTGAGCTGGGTGGGGGCCATCGTCGCCTGCCTCGGGTACGGGGTGGCGTCGGTTCTCCAGTCAGTGGCCGCCAAGCGCGCCGCAGAAGTCGTCGGGTTGACTGGGTTGGCCCTGATCATCAAGCAGGTGCCGTATCTGCTGGGATTGGCCTGCGACGCGCTGGGTTTCGCCGGCAACGTAGTGGCTCTGCAGCGACTTCCGTTGTTCCTGGTTCAGTCAATCGTCGCCGGAAGTGTCGGGGTCACCGCCGTCATCGCCAGTCTGCGCGGCGCACGCCTGTCCTGGAAGGACTGGGCCTCACTCGCTGTCATGGGCGTCGGCTTGATCTTCCTCAGCGTGACAGCGATCCCGACCGCGGCAGTGCGGATTCCGGTGATCGAGAACTGGATCATCCTGCTCACTGCGATCGTCCCGGCAGTGGTCGGGCTCACCGGCTTCCGAATGAAGGGTCGCGCCTCCGCCATCGTCTTGTCCTGCGCAGCAGGTCTGGGATTCACAGGGGTGGCTCTGGCCTCCCGCGGCATCGGCGCAGACGACCTTTCATGGTCCTTGCTGCTCAATCCGCTGCTCTGGGCGATCATCGTGCACGGTGCCATCGGCATGAGCTTCTTCACCGTGGCTCTGCAGCGAGACGCCGTCACATTGGTAACGGCCATCACCTTGGTATTCGAGGTCGTGGGGCCTTCACTGATCGGTATCGCGCTCTATGGGGATGCCATCGAACCCGGGCGCATGCCCCTCGCCATAGGCGGATTCGTGCTTGCCATTGGTGGGGCGGTGTCGCTCAGCCGCTTCGCCGAGTGAGTAGGCAGTCGATCACAGCACACTCAGACCTCCGCGCCCGCCGTAGTCAGCGCCTCGCCGGTCAGTCGATAGACGGTCCAGTCGTCCATCGCGACCGCACCAAGGCTGCGGTAGAAGTCGATTGCGGGCTGGTTCCAATCGAGAACAGCCCATTCCAGCCTCGCGTACCCCCGCTCGACCGCAAGGCCGGCGAGGGACATCAGCAATGCCCGGCCGAGCCCCGAACCGCGGTGTTCAGGCATCACGTAGAGGTCCTCGAGATAGATCCCGTGGACTCCTTCCCAGGTCGAGAAGTTCCGAAAGTAGAGGGCGAAGCCGACAATCTGGCTGCCGCTCTCGGCCACCAGGGCGTACGCCGCGGGCTGCGACCCGAAGAGCGCGACCCGGAGCTGTTCGGTTGTCGTCTTGACCTCGTGGGCGGCCCGTTCGTACCTGGCTAGCTCGATGATCAGCTGCCGGATCTGGTCGAGATCAGCTTCCCGGGCCTCGCGTACGCCAGGATGCATCGACCCATCCTCACAGCAAGTGGCCGCAATCGACACGAACCGGGCGATTCCGCTGTCGTCTGCGACCACTTTCTCCCCCGTGCGGCCGCCGACTGGGTCAGCCGGGCCGGCGGGCTCCCATGTACGGCATGTTGCTCACCTTGATGTAGGACACCTTCTCACCCGGCCGTGGTGCGTGGATGCCCTTGCCATTGCCCGCATACAGCACCACATGACTGATGCCGCGATAGAAGAAGACCAGGTCGCCAATTCTGAGGTTGGACTTGGAGATCTTCTTGCCGATGCGGTACTGCTGCCCGGCCGAATGCGACAATGTCACACCGTCCGCTTTCCAAGCCTTCATGGTCAGGCCGGAGCATCCCAGCCATTGGGGCCGGCGCCGCCGAACACGTACCGATCACCGAGCTGCTTCTTGGCATGGGCGAGTGCCTTCTCACCTTTGGTTCGTGCCTGCGGCGCTCGGACCGGCTTTGCGACCGGCTTTCTGACGACGACCGTTGTCGCGATGATCTTGCCGGCTTGCAGCGCTTTCCAGAATTCGGCGTTGACTTCCCCGGTCCGCTTGAGGTGGCGCCGCTTCTGGATGATCTTGACTACGGCGAACGGTCGCGGCACCGTGCTTGCCCGTGGCCGGCACCTTGGCGAAACCGGCGGACCGCAGCGCCAGTTGAAGCCGAACAACGCCCTTGCCGATCACCTCTCCCCAGGTGTGGCGTTGTGCCGCGCGCCAGCAAGGCGCTCCAGGCCCGCCGACCGCCGACTAGAGCGGCTTGAGGCCAATGGACTTACGGAACTTGAGACAACACCAGCCTGATTGAAACGGTCGGCGTCCGTACGTTATCAATCGAGACATTCCCCCCATTGGTTGACAGAATTCATCTCAATTGGTCACGCTCGTGAGTCCGCGGGATGGCGGGGTGTGAGGGTCCGGCCGCTGATTTGGCTGGCACTTTGTACCGCCGGTAGAGTGTTCGCTGCCGAAGACCGCTGGTTGGTTGATCCATCAGGTTCGACCCGAAGTGTCCGTACGAGAGTGACGGGCGGCCCGCGCAGGTGAGTGAGAGTGTGGTGGAAGCCGTCCGGCTTCCGGTTGCCCTTTGCCGCCGTGCGCGCAAAGGGCTTTCTCGTTTTCGACGGCCAGCCAGCCCTTCGGAGCGCTTCAGACGTAGCGCGCGACGAAGTGGAGGAGACACATGGCGAGGTCGGACAAGGTAGCCGCTGTCGCAGAACTGGCTGACCGGTTCTCCAGCTCGGCTGGCGTGGTGTTGACCGAGTACCGCGGACTATCGGTGAAGGCGCTCATGCAGCTGCGCCGCTCGCTCGGTGATGATGCCAGCTATGCCGTTTCGAAGAACACGCTGACCACGATCGCTGCCCGCGAAGCCGGTCTTGACGCGATCGAGGAGCAGCTCGTCGGCCCCACGGCGATCGCTTTCATCAACGGCGACCCGGTACTCGTGGCAAAGGGTTTGCGCGATTTCGCACGTACGAACCCGCAGCTTGTGATCAAGGGCGGGGTGCTGGACGGGAAGTTCGTGACCCCCGACGAGGTCAGGAAGCTGGCCGATCTTGAATCGCGCGAGGTCTTGCTCGCGAAGGTTGCCGGCGCCATGCAGGGGGTCCTGCAACAGGCCATCTCTCTGGTCTCTGCGCCGCTCTCCCAGGCCGCCCGGTTGTTCGCAGCTCTGGAGCAGGCGGCCGGTGACAACCCGTCACTGCTCGCGCCCGCACCCGAGGCGAGTGCAGAGCCGTCCAACGAGGAGCTGGCGGCCGAGGAGATTCGGGAGCCAACAGCTGACGATCTGGCCACAGAGGTCTCTGGTGAGCCAACGACTGAGGAGCTAGCCGCAGAGGTGACTCCGGAGCCAACCAACGAAGAACTCGCCGCCGAGGCGGCAACACACGCAGCGTCAGCTGCACCTGATGCGGGTACCGCGCCCGCGGCAGAACCACTGGCAGCACCCGCTGCGGAAGACAACTAGGAAGGACGCCCATCATGGCGAAGCTCAGCACAACAGAACTCCTTGACGCCTTCAAGGAACTGACCTTGATCGAGCTCAGCGAGTTCATCAAAGAATTCGAGACCACGTTCGGCGTGACTGCTGCCGCTCCGGTTGCCGCCGCTGCCGCTGCTCCGGCCGCCGGGGGTGGTGACGCAGGAGCAGTCGAGGAAGAGGCGAGCGACGAGGTCGACGTCATCCTCGAGGCCGCCGGCGAGAAGAAGATCCAGGTGATCAAGGAGGTGCGCTCACTCACCAGCCTTGGACTCAAGGAAGCCAAGGACCTGGTCGAGGCCGCCCCGAAGGCCGTTCTCGAGAAGGTCAACAAGGAGACAGCAGACAAGGCTCGTGAGGCCCTCGAGACTGCCGGCGCAACGGTCTCTTACAAGTAACCAGTTAGCTCGTTGTCAGAATCTCAGCACCAAAATGGTGCTGAGATTCTGACCAATCCCTGCAGGTGTTACGCGACGAATTGCAGCCCACGGTCAGGCGGGGAGCCGCGGCAGGTCCCAGTCTTCATTGCGGGTACGCAGCACCTGGAGTGCGACATAGCCACAAATCAGAGTCGTCATTCCCCAGCCGCCGAAGACGTCCAACCATCGGCTGGGCACGATGATCGCTGCGACCAGGTGCAGCGGTTGCGACAGGCCGAGCAGGATCGCGGCCCACAGCGGCAGTATCCGAGCCCGGCGCAGCGCGATGGCGGCGATGACCATGCCGAGGATGTGGACGACGACCCAGAACATTCCGACGAGCGTGGCCATCGCGGTGTCCCCCAGTTGGTTGGACAGGGTCACCATCTGCGCCACCGAATAGCCATGGGTGCTCATCACCCAGCCCAGGTAGTCCGAGGGACCCGCTGAGTTCCACATCGCGTACGCGAAGAATGCCGGGATGGTTCCGACGGCGGCCAGCACGGGCGCACCGCGCCGCGCGACGTAGCCCAACCCCAGGACGGTGATGAGCATGAACGGGAGGACTGGCAGCCCGATCCAGTTCATCAACTCCATGGTCTTCGGGTGGGCCGCGATATTGGCAGCAATGGTGGCATCGTCCTGCGACGTCCAGTAGGGCATGATCGCGCGGGCGAAGGTCACCAGCAGTGGGCCGACGGGAAGCGCCAGAGCCAGGCCGACCCGCCAGAACGTGCGTGGGTCACGTGCGGTCACAGTCTCGGGCTCCGCCGGCGACGTAGTGGACTTGGTGCTGATCAGGGTCATGATCAGTCCTTTCGGTGAGTAGGTTCCTTCAACGTGTCCTCAGGACGCCCTTCGGCACATCGGCGCTAACGCGGAACATCGGCCTGTGTGCCAGTTACGTGGGGGCTGCGTACCAGCACTGATGCGCTGGTGCCGGCCGAGATCTACGCTGACGAGCATGACCCGAGTACGCGCGGTCACCGCAGTACTGACCGGGCTCGCAGCGCTGGCTGTGGTGCTCGGGGTCGTGGCCGCTGCGAAGCTCCCAGTCGGGTCATGGCTGGCCTCGTTCCTGGTAGCCGGTCTCATCGGAGCGCTCAATACGGCCCTCGCAGTACTCGTCGCCTGGAAGGCTCCAGGCAACTGGTGCGCCGCCGTGCTGGCCCTCGCCGGCTGCTGGATGTGTGCCTCCGCGACCTCAGACCTGTGGCAAGCGGGTTTTCCGATCGGGTCTTCACCGCCGAACCCGTGGGTGATCGCGCTAACTCAGGGCGCCTGGATGCTCTACTACCTCCCGCTGGCCTGGCTGATCTTGATCTTTCCGACTGGCCATCTCTTGACCCCCCGCTGGCGGGCAGTCCTGGTCGGCCTGCCGCTGGTCGTCGTGATCTTCAACCTGACGGCCGCGATGGCTCCTGGTCCGTACACCGAGCCGTTCCCGGATTCTTCAAAGGTCCTCGGGACCTCTGACGTCGCGGGCTTCGTCAGCATCGCCTGCCTTCCGGTCTTTCTCGCGCTCCTGGTGGCGAGCGTCGTGAGCATGGTGCAGCGCTACCGTCGGGCCGGCATCGAAGAGAAGGTTCAGCTGCGCTGGATGGCCGTGGCTGGCCTCACGGTGCCGCTGACTCTCCTGCTGTGCTGGCTGAGCTACCTGCTGCTGGGCAAGGCGGACCTGGTCGGTTTCGGCCTGGTGGCGATGTACCTTGCGATCCCAGCCGCCACAGCCATAGCGATCGTGCGGAGCACGCTCTTCGATGTTGACCAGCTGCTCATCCGCGGAGCGGTGTATGCAGCGTTCGCCGTCATGCTCGTCACCGCGCTCGGCCTGGTTTCGGGACTCGCGGGCTGGTGGCTGGGCCGGGACTCGGTGGTCCTTGCCGTTGCGGTCACCGTCTTGGTGCTGCTCGGCTGTCTCCCGTTGCGGCGACGGGCCGAACGGCGCGTCGCCGCCTGGCTGTTCCCGGACCGCGAGCAAGTGTTGCGCAGCCTCGAACGGCTGCAGGCCGATGTGCACGCCGGGGTACGCCCGCCGGAGGCGCTCGAAGAGACCCTGCAGGACGCCCTGCGTGATCCAGCGCTCCGCGTGGGATACCTACTGCCGGGCCGTACGGACTACCTGGACCAGCATGGCGACCCACTGGTATCTCACGGGCCCGGGCTCGAGGTTCAGATGGCCGGTGACCGGATTGCCACGGTGGTGAGCAGCCGCCCCGTGCTCGGCTGGTCGACGGAGATTGCCACCACGGTCGGGTTTCTCAGCGAGCTGGTCCGTCTCCGGCTGGAGACCGCGCAGGCCTTGCACGAGGCTGAGGCCAGCCGCCGCCGGCTCGTGGCGGCACACGACGAGGAGCGGCACCGCCTGGAACGCGACCTACACGACGGGGCCCAACAACGGCTCGTGGCGCTCGGCATGACCCTGCGACGGGTTCAGCGACGACTCCCAGAGCGGGATGGCGCCTTGGCCGAGGTGTTCGACGGATCGGTGGCTGAGCTGCAGGCCGCGGTCTCCGAGCTGCGCCAGATCGCCCACGGCCTCCGGCCGAGCAGCCTGGATGACGGGCTGTCCGCGGCGCTGGACTCGCTGCGAACGCGGCTGGGGGTTCCGCTGCAGATCGAGGTCGCCACCCACAACCTCCCCGAGCCGATCAGTACGACCGCATACTTCGTGGCCAGCGAGGCGGTGGCCAATGCGATCAAGTACGCGTCCGCCCGCACGATCGCGCTCACCGTGAACCCGGCTCCGGGCGGTGTCGTCGTGCAAGTCCGCGACGACGGCCGGGGCGGCGCGGTGGTCCGGCACGGGTCGGGCCTCGCCGGACTGCAGGACCGGGTGCGGGCCGTCGGTGGCGAGCTCTCGGTGGTTAGTCAGGTCGACCGGGGCACGTTAGTGGAGGCGGTGCTGCCATGCGCATCGTGATCGCCGAGGATGCCGCACTCTTCCGGCACGGTTTGACCCTGCTGCTGCAGGACGGAGGGCATGAGGTCGTCGCTACAGCGGAGGATGCCGATTCAGCGCGGCAGGCGGTCTCCGCGCAGCGCCCCGACCTCGTCATCCTCGACGTACGGATGCCGCCCCGCCACGATGACGATGGCGCACAGCTCGCCGCCGAGCTGAGGCAGGACCACCCGCGGCTGCCGTTGGTCTTGCTGTCCCAGCATGTAGAGGTACGCCACATCGTCAGCCTGGCGACGGCGGGATACTTCGGCTACTTGCTCAAGGATCGAGTGCTCGACGTCGATGACTTCCTGGAGGCTCTCGATCGGGTAGCACGCGGCGGGTCGGCCCTCGACCCCGAAGTCGTGGGCCAGCTGGTCGCTGCAAACCGCGACTCCGGTGTGCTGGCGGCGCTGACTGACCGGGAGCAGGAGGTGCTCGCGCTGATGGCCGAAGGGCTGACCAACGCTGGGATCGCCCGGCGGCTCTGGCTCACCGAGCGGACCGTCGAGAGTCACATCCGTAACCTGCTGAACAAGCTCGGCATCGTCGACGAGTCCGGCGGTCATCGCCGGGTCCTCGCCGTCCTCACGTTCCTCGAGGCCCGCGGCCGCGTCAGGGCTCCGGGTAGCTGAAGCTAGGCGGACTGCGCAGAGCCGAGCGAAAACCCGACCCCTGTCAGCTCCTCGGAAAGTGTCCACAGCCGCTTCGCCATCTCCACGTCGGAGGCCGCCGCCGTGCGACCGACCAGGGTGGGATAGCCACGGTGTTCCCCGCGACCGTCTGGACCGACGTAACTTGCCGCAGGAAGATCCTGGCTTGCTGCGAACAGGGTCGGACGTGCGCCTGCCTCGTCGGTTTGTGCGAACAGCCGGTTGCCGATTGCCATCAGCCGGTCCTCTAGCCGGCTCTCGCTGCGGAACTGAAGATTTGTGGCCGCATAGCCAGGATGTGCCGCGATGGCTCGGACCGCTGAGCCGGCAGCGGTCAGCCGTCGCTGCAGTTCGAGTGTGAACAGCAGGTTGGCCAGTTTCGACTGCTGGTATGCGGCCCAGCGCCGGTACTTCCGTCGGTGCCAGTTGAGGTCATCCAGCGAGATGTAGCCGCCGCGATGGGCGTTGGACGAGATAGTGATCACGCGATCGGTTACCTGGGGTAGCAGCAAGTTGGTCAGCGCGAAGTGGCCGAGGTGGTTGGTACCGATCTGTAGCTCGAAGCCGTCCGCCGTCCGCCTTTCGGGAGTTCCCATCACCCCAGCGTTGTTGATCAACACGCTGACCTCACCCTGCCATCCGTTCGCGAAAGCGCGTACGGAGGCGAGGTGGGCAAGATCTAGTTGCCGAACGTCACAGTCTCCAGGAATGGACTCAACGGCGGCTTCGCCCTTGGCGACGTTGCGTACGGCGAGTACGACACGGGCACCTGCCTCCGCGAGTGCCCGCGCGGTGGGCAGCCCGATCCCGCTATTGCCGCCCGTAACGATGAAGGTGCGACCGACTTGTGACGGAAGGTCGGCCGCGGTCCATCCAGATGAGGCCATGATCATGGACTTTAGATGCTGACCACAAAGCTGTCACTCACCTCCGCCGTGTCATGATCCCGTACCTGAAAGTGGCCACGAACGACATGAAACTGCGTGAGATTCGCGGTCGTCCGTGACCATTTTCAGGGGGAGGGACTCAAGTCGAGTTCGGTTCAGCTCATGGATCCCTGAGCTCGAAGCCTTCGATGGCGGTGAGCGGCACGCAGATGATCGACGTCCGTATGTCGGGAGGCCAATCCTCGTGGAATGCCGTCTGATCGATCAGCGGCTTCTGACCGCCATCGGCCAAGGCTGCCTTGCCGGTCACCACGACGGTCTCGCGATGGGCAGCGGGAGTGCCGCCATCTACATCGAGGCTAACCTCACAGCCGGGTGCGTAATGCACGATGTCGTTGTAGTCAGGCAGCCGGACCAAGATCTGATCCTCGGCAACAGCGTAGGAGACCACGACCGAGCGAGGACCCTTGCCTGATTGGTATCCCAGCCGCCCCTCGTGATGGCTGCAAAGCCATGCCTTGCACTCGTGCGTTGAAAGCTTGCGCGTGCGCTCGCCCGGCGAAACGCGGCCGCCAAAAGTTGGCATGATCAGCTCCTCGAGTTTCGCCTATCCTCCACTTTCATTGTGTGCCTCTCCAGGAGTTGTCGAAAGGGGGGCAGGTCCCGAAGAATTGGGACTAAAGTCCCTCCCGGCAAAGCGGATTCACGCAACCAGCTGTCAGAGTTGATGGTTGGTTGGTTGTTCTCAGATGGACCGTGCTGGCACTTCACGCCCGGTTATCCGGTGGGGAACGATCTGGATGAACACGTTCCTGACCCCCGAGGCCCACGGAACGACACCACCAACGGTCCACATTCTTACGAGCTGGACGGGCTCGGCTACTCCCTGAGCGCGGCCGTGTAACACCACGCTCCATCCGCGGCGGCTCTCCTGATCCAGTTCATCGATCTCCAGGGCGACGTCGGTTGAGCGGATCAGCTCTGACAACACTCCGTACGGCGAAGTCCGAAAGATGATCGTTCCATCGTGGACGGCGTAGGTCACCGGGAGGATCTGGAGGCCATCGGCAGCCTGCCAGACGACCCGCCCGATGTTCTGGCTCTTCAGAAGCTCTTGGCAGCGAATCGGACTGATCGGGGTGAATGCATCAGTCGAGTGCTCGTCGGTGAATCTTTGTCGAGCCATCATTGCTGCTGGCCGGCGGTCGCAGGATCGAGCTGGTGAGCAATCTCGGAGGCCCAGGCACGGATTCGGTCCCAGTCGCGAAAGTCGCCGGAGAGGGGTCCCTTCGCGCCCATCCATCGGCTCACGGGGCCGATGGCATGTTCGAGGTCAAGGCGGCCGCCGAAGGTGACCGGAGCGGGCAGTCCGAGGGGAACGAGGACGCGCTCAACAGCCTTCGGAGCCTGGACCTGCTCGTCGCGTGCTCCTTCGCCGCACGGGCCGCTGTGAAACAGCCAGGTCCTTTGTCGGTCAAGCCCGAGCGCATGTCGCTTAAGATATTTGGTCGCCTCCTTGAGCCAGCGCCGCGTATAGATCGCGCTGCCGATGACTACGCCGTCGAAACCCTCCGGGCTGACGTTGTCGGCACAAGGGGCGACAGTGACCTGCATGCCGAAGCCTTGAAGCTCGCGCCCAATGACCTCGGCGATCTCCTGTGTTGCGCCCATCTTGCTCGCATAGGTCACGAGCACCCGCGGCTCGGCCATTGCGCTTCCTCCTCACGTTGGGGTGATCCGCTATCAGTCAACGCCCGCCGATGGCGTGGTGCGAGGGTCGAAGGTCCCGGGCGAGGAGGACGAATGGGTGAGGAGAGTGCGCGCTGTCTTCGGACTGCACGCGTGCTGACGGGTGCCTCTCCTGGGGCGAGCCGATAGGCGGG
>CAVXAP010000006.1:0-36374 GCA_963759635.1 uncultured Actinomycetota bacterium | reverse complement strand
GACGCATCCTTCCTGAAACAGTTCGGCATCGGGAAGCTGGCACCGTGCCGCAAACTGGCGACTGACCATCCCGACGAGACCCAGGTTGGCCTGGATGAACCGCTGCCTCGCCGA
Source organism: uncultured Actinomycetota bacterium (assembly GCA_963759635.1). GTDB lineage: Bacteria > Actinomycetota > Actinomycetes > Propionibacteriales > Propionibacteriaceae > Microlunatus. Next base: position 36,260 of record CAVXAP010000006.1, on the reverse strand, counting down.
GGCCCCCTGGCTTTCGAGGAATATCAGCTCCTGATCTGTCGCATCAGCGAAACCGGCACCCGATACTCGAGCCTCTCGCGCCAGCAGGCCTGCCTCGATCACACACTGCAGCTCGACAACCTCGGCATGCGTCAACAGGGATTCGGTGGGAACATCGTCGAAGACCTCGGTCATGCCCCACACTCTGAGGCAGTCGGTGCCGCCAGCAACACCTACTCGTGGCAGATCTGTGGATAAGTCGGTTTGTGGCGTGAATCCGCCGAGGGCACCGCATGGCCTGCGGCGAGCTCATATCTAGTCTTCGGCGCCGATGCTGCGGGTGTGCAGCGCCTTACGGCGTGCCTCGAGCACCACCAACTCGGAAAACATCTGGTTGTACTTGTGCTGCTCCTCAACGGGGTTCGTACGCTGCAGCCGCGACTTCAACGCCGTGATCGTACGCATCACGGTCAGTAGCTGCAGTCCAGCTGAGTGTGCGATCAAGAAGCGTTCCGTCACATTGCCGTGCACTGGCAGCGGCTCGACGGCCAGTGATGCGACCAGTGATCGGATCTCATCTGCGTCGCAGGCCTCCGACACCCGATGCACCCACTCGCTGTCTGCAGCCACTCCGGCGCCCCCCAGCTCAGCCCCCGCCTTATCGACAGCGGCGAAAACGGCGGCGTACGCGGGGTGTGTGAAGTCGGCTGTGGTGAGCCCATCCCACGCGTCGGGGAACAGATCCGGGTTCTGAATCAGCAGCTTGGCGGTCTGCCGCTCGGTGGCGAGCAGTCGATCGTGTGGGCTTGGCAGCAATGGAAGCGCCGGGCTTCCCGCCGGATCGGCTGCGGCCTGGGAATCAGCGGTCGTGGGCCTTCCCATGGCTGGTCGGCGACCTGACTTGGCCGCGGCGCGCATCACCTCTGCTCGCACCTCTTCGACGTCCATGCCGAGCAAGCCGGCCAGCTCGCGGGCGTAGCCAGAGACCAGCGCGTTGTCCCTGATACTTGCGACGAGCGGGGCAGCCGCGCGCAGGGCTGCAAGTCGCCCGTCGGCACGATCAAGATCATGTTGCTTCAGCACGTTGCTCATCACGAAGCGGTACAGCGGCACCCGTCGGGCGACGAGCTCGCGTACGGCCGCGTCTCCGCGCTGCAGTCTCAGGTCGCAGGGGTCGAGACCAGTCGGCTCAATCGCCACATACGTCTGGGTCACGAAGTTCTGGTCACCTGCGAACACCTTCAGCGCTGCCGCCTGTCCCGCCGCATCGCCGTCGAAGGTGAAGATCACCTCGCCACGGAACGCGTCATGATTGCCCATCAACCGACGCAACAATCGGGCATGATCATCACCGAAGGCAGTGCCACACGACGCGACTGCCGTGTCGACCCCGGATAGGTGGGCCGCCATCACGTCCGTGTAGCCCTCGACTACCACGGCTTGGCTCTTCTTGCTGATCGCGGTGCGAGCAAGTTCCAGCCCGTAGAGCACGTGAGACTTCTTGTAGAGAAGGGTTTCCGGGGTGTTGACGTATTTCGAAGGCATTCGATCGTCCTCGAACAGCCGGCGGGCCCCAAAGCCGACGACCTGCCGCCCTGAGTCGCGGATCGGCCACATCGCGCGCCCCTGGAAAAAGTCCCAGCCAGACTCGCGGGCCAGCCCGGCCGATATCAGCTCGGCATCTCGGAACCCGCGCCCACGCAGATGCAGCAGCAGCGCGCGGCCGTCTCGGGGTGAGAACCCGACGTCGAACCGCTCTGCCGCCTCCCGGTCGAAGCCTCGTTCGCTCAAGAACTGCCGAGCCGCAACCGCGTCCGAGCTGCCCAGCTGCTCTGCGAAGAATTCCGCGGCCAACCGGAGTGCCTCCGCCATGCGCATTCGGGCACCAGGCTCGGGCCGCGCGCCGGTGTCGTCGGTGTAGCGCAGCTGAATACCAACGCGATCAGCCAGCCGCTCGACCGCCTCGACGAAGCTCAGGTTGTCGATCTTGCGCATGAAGTCGATCACGTCACCGCCCTCGGCGCAGGCACCAAAGCAGTACCAGTAGCCGCGGGAGGGTGTGACCTGGAAGCTCGGGGTCTTCTCGTCATGGAAGGGGCAGAGGCCCTTCATCGTCCCGCCCGCACTGCGGAGGGTGACGTAGGAGCCGACTATCTCCTCGATCCGGGCCCGGTCGCGTACGGCGGCGATGTCTTCCTCATTGATCCGCCCTGCCACGGACGGGAGTCTATGTTCAGGTCCCGACCACGCGACGGGCTTACCCCAAAAAGTGGTCGTCACTGAAACGGCGCCACATGAGTAAGCGTCCTGAGGGCCGATGGTCTGCACAGGTTCCTGACGGTCTGCATACTTTGCAACCCATGCAGAGCGACTGCAGCGTACGTGCACGTAGGTTTCGGCAGCTCGGCAGCGAGAGATCCAGGCGCCGGTAGGTTGAAGGCGTGGACACAGCGCACGATGCGCGAGCGAGTACAAAGCTGCCCTGGCTCATCTTCGACGGGGACTGCGCATTCTGCACCTCCAGCGCACACTGGTTGGCCCGGTGCTTGCATCGTTCGCAGGGGCCGAACGCGCGGCTGGTCCCCTGGCAGTTCACGGATCTGGCGGCCCTTGGCACAACGGCGGAGCGTGCCCAGCGCGAGGCCCTGTGGGTTGCCAGTGACGGAACCATCTACGGCGGAGCAGCAGCCTTCGCCGAGTGGCTCAAGTTCCGGGGCGGCGCGTACGGGGTGGTTGGCCGTGTGATCAACCTGCCCGTGGTACGCGCACTAGCCGCCGTTGTCTACCGCGTGATCGCGAAGAACCGACACCGGATGCCCGGCGGATCTCCCGCCTGCGCGCTCCCTCCGCCTGGCTTTGACCCGGCGCAGCCAGGGAGCAAGGCGCTCTAACGGCGCAAAGGCGAGCCAGCAAATCGCCGTCGGCGCGAAGTGGATGTACAAGATCGCCACGGTGAAAACGTGGAACCCCATCCAGAACAGCGCCGCCGCAAGCAGGGCACGGCCCCGCAGCCACAAGACCACCACAGCTGTCAGTTCGGCGGTGAAGGACAACCACTGCATCAGGTGGAGCAGCTCAGGATAGGGCAAAAGGAACTGTCCCAGCCCATGAGGCCGCCGGACGATCGCCCAAAGCAAGATCGAACTGTCGGGCCAGCTGGTGACGCTCCAGCCGCTACTGCGGATCTTGGTGAGCGCGGACAAGAAGTAGGTGAAGACGACTGAGATCTGGATGCACTTGAGTGCCCATCCGGCCTGCGCTGAGCGTTCGACGCTGCGCCACCGATCCGCGATGACGCCCACCGTCGGCAGCACCCACAGTGCAACGACCAGTGCGAGATGATCATGGTCGACCTTCCCGTAGCTCATGCCAATGGCCGTCCACCACGTGAAGGCAACAGCCACCACACCACCGGCCAGGCGGGGCAGCACATTGGCCGCGGCCACGAGACATCCGACCACCAGGATCAAGTAGAGCGTGATCGTGAGCGGCAGGCTGGGCGGCGGCAGCCGAAACAGGCGCTCGATCAGCAGCGGCTGGTAAAGCTCCGGATGCCTGCTCAGCGGAATGGGGTCGCGCACGAAGAGATGGATGTCGATGATCACGAACAGGTACAGCACCGTACGCAGGACGGCGACCCGCGACTCCGGAACCAGCGGCATGAACCAGGAGACCACCGACCGCAACGTCCTCACGAGGGCAGCTCCCACGTCGCGAGCTCGACCAAACGGATCGGCCCAACGCGACCGGCAACCAACCGGGTCTGATCTTGCACTAGCCACACCCGCAACAGCGCCGGCTCATCCCTGTGGCGGGACCTCCACCCGTCGGTCACGGATCGAAGCAGCGACGGATCAGCAGTGATCTGCGGGATGCGCGCTTCAATCTCGGCGCGGCTGATCCCCGCTGTTTCGACACGCAGCGGCAGGTCGATGCGACGTCCGTCAGCGAGCAGGCCCTCAACGCGGGTGATCACGATGGTGGAGTCCCCAGCTGGGGAGAAGGCGTATTGGGAGAGCGGTCCAAACGGCCACGCGTCGTCGCTCATGCGCAACGAACCGTTGAGCAGCAGCCCGATTCCCAGCACAGTGGCGGCGATACGCCAGGCGTACGACGACCGGCTGATGCCGCGCACGCGCTGCCCCACCGGGCGATTACAGCACGATCCGGGCCGCTTGTATGGCGGTTTGCTGAGCTGTGACCTTCCCGGGCCAGCCAGGAATCTACGCGTGTCTCCTAAGCCTCTTAGGAGACACGACACTAGGCGTCCCGGTCGATGCCGCGCGGCAGCCGCTCAGGTGGCCAAGCGAGGTGGCGTACGGCCATATCGAAGGCGTATCTGTCAGTCATCCCAGCCACATAGGTCACAGCGGCGCGTACGGCGGAATTGGACTGAGCTGGGATCTCCCGTCCGTCGGGCATGAGGTCTGGCCGATCGATGTAGTACTCGACCAGGGCACGTAGCACATCGATGACCGCCTGAGATTGGGCGAGGGAGGCGGGCCGGACGTAGATGCGCTCATAGTTGAACGTCCGGAGAGCTGCCAGAGCCGCCGCTTCGTTCGGAGGCATCCCGACCTCTCCGTGCTCCTCCACCGCTCGTACGACTGCCCGGACGAAGGTGTTCAGCTGCTGCCGCCGGGTTCGCCCGCAAACGTCGACGATTGCGTCGGGAAGATCATCTGGCACCACGATCCCGGCACGGATGGCGTCCTCGAGGTCGTGCGCGCAGTAGGCGATCCGGTCCGCCCAGCTGACGATGTGACCTTCGACGGTAAGCGGCGCAGGCCGTGACCAGGAGTGGTTTCGGATCCCGTCCAGGGTCTCGGCACAGAGATTCAGGCCATGCAGCACGACGTCGGCACCCCAGGGCCCGTGATCATATCCGTCGGGGATGAAGACGTCGAAGGCGTCCTCGCTCGCGTGTCCGCCGGGCCCGTGACCGCAGTCGTGCCCAAGGGCGATCGCGTCGGCGAGGGTCACGTTTACTCCGATACCGCGGGCGATCGAGGTTGCGACCTGTGCCACTTCGAGGGCGTGCGTCAAACGGGTGCGCTGGTGGTCGGTTGGATAGACAACCACCTGGGTCTTGCCGGCGAGGCGTCGGAACGCGGTGGAGTGCACAATCCGATCGCGGTCACGTTCGAAGCAGGTGCGCTCGTCATCGGGTTCCTCCGCGATCGCCCGATTTCCTGCTCCCACGGCAAATGCCGCGCCGGGTCGCAGCGTCGCTCTTTCGCGCTGCTCCCGGAGTACACGATGCACGACGGGCCCCGGCCCAGGTCTGGCCTGCGAACCTGAGTGAGCGCGTACCAGATCACCGTCAGGGTGACCTGCCATAGTGTCGGCCCAAGCCTTGGCCCGCGGGGTGACCTCGTCAGCCACCAGAGATGCCCACCTCCGCAGCCGCCAGATCAAGATCACAACCGGAGGTATCGGCCAGCCAGCTGTCGGGCAGTGCGACCGTGGCGCGCGGCGCGCCCTGCCGTCCCCGCGGCGATCCCAACTCCGAGGTGGGAAAGCCGACATCGGGATCGAGCTGAGATAACAGGCCGTCGAGCTCGGCGAGCGATGACACCATCGACAGGCGGTGGCGCAACTCACCACCGACGGGAAAGCCCTTGAAGTACCAGGCCATGTGTTTGCGCAGATCGCTCAGGCCGTGCAGCTCGTCTGACAGGGCTGTGAGCAGATCGGCATGGCGGCGTACCATGCCCGTCACCTCGCCGAGGTTCGGAAGGGTCCGAGTCGGATGACCCGCGAAGGCATCGGCCAGGTCGCGGAAGAGCCAAGGCCGGCCGAGGCAGCCGCGTCCGATGACCACGCCGTCGACTCCGGTTTGCCGCATCATCTGCAGTGCGTCGCCGGCCTCCCAGATGTCGCCGTTGCCCAGTACCGGAATGGAGACGTGTGCCTTGAGCGCCCCGATCGCGTCCCAGTTGGCCTCGCCGGCGTACGCCTGCTGTGCGGTTCTGCCGTGGAGTGCGATAGCCGCGCAGCCGGATTCCTCAGCGATCCGGCCGGCGTCGAGGAAGGTCTGATGATCATGGTCGATACCGATCCGGGTTTTGATCGTGACCGGTACGCCGTATGGTGCGGCCGTCTTGACGGTGGCTTCCAAGATCATCCGAAGCCGGTCGCGTTTGTACGGCAGCGCAGCGCCTCCACCCTTGCGGGTGACCTTTGGAACCGGACAGCCGAAATTCAAGTCGACATGATCGACGCCGTACTCGTTGCACAGGATTTCCGTCGCGTTCGCCATGATCGCGGGGTCGACGCCGTACAGCTGCACTGACCGAATCCGCTCCCCCGAGTCGAACTGCAGCATCGACAAGGTCTTGCGGTCACGCTCGACGAGTCCGCGCGAGGTGATCATCTCGCAGACGTAGAGTCCTGCGCCTTGTTCACGACAGAGTTGCCGGAACGCTGCGTTGGTGATGCCGGCCATCGGCGCGAGCACAACCGGCGGATCAACCGCGACCTGCCCGATGACAAGTGATGCCGGCTGAGCCTGTCGAAGCCCAGCTTCCGGCCGTTCGACAAGCTCAGAGCGCATGTCGGGGTGCGAGAGGGTGGTCGTTAGCAACCGACCAACCGCTGCGCGAGGTACTCGGTCACCTTGTCTTCCGACACCCTTTCCTGAGTCATCGAGTCGCGCTCGCGGACTGTGACGGCCTGGTCGTTGAGGGTGTCGAAGTCGACGGTGACGCAGAACGGCGTACCGATCTCATCTTGCCGGCGATAGCGCCTGCCGATCGCTTGGGCGTCGTCGAAGTCGACGTTCCACGACTGCCGGAGCCGAGCGGCCAGATCTCGGGCCTTGGGCGACAAGGCCTCGTTGCGCGACAGTGGCAGCACGGCAACCTTCACCGGAGCGAGCCTGGGATCGAGCCGCAGCACCGTGCGCTTATCCACCCCGCCCTTGGTGTTGGGAGCCTCGTCCTCGTCGTACGCATCGACCAGGAAGGCCATCATCGCCCGATTGGGCCCTGCCGCCGGCTCGATGACGTACGGCACGTACCGCTCGCCGGTCGTCGGGTCGAAGTAGGAAAGGTCCACACCGGAGTGCTCCGTGTGGGTTGAAAGATCGAAGTCCGTCCTGTTGGCAATCCCCTCGAGCTCACCCCACGCCCCGCCGGGGAACCCAAATCGATACTCGATATCGACAGTCCGCTTCGAATAGTGCGAGAGCTTCTCCTTGGGGTGCTCGAAGTGCCGCAGGTTCTCAGGTGTGAGGCCGAGGTCGGTGTACCACCGGGTGCGCTCGTCGATCCAGTACTGGTGCCACTCCTCGTCCGTGCCGGGCTTGACGAAGAACTCCATTTCCATCTGCTCGAACTCGCGGGTACGGAAGATGAAGTTGCCCGGGGTGATCTCATTGCGGAATGACTTGCCGATCTGGCCGATGCCGAAGGGCGGCTTCTTCCGCGTCACCTGAACAACGTTGGCGAAGTTCACGAAGATGCCCTGCGCAGTCTCCGGACGCAGGTAGTGCAACCCGGATTCGTCCTCAACGGCGCCCAGATAGGTCTTGAGCATCATGTTGAAGTCCCGCGGCTCGGTCCACTGGCCGCGCGTGCCGCAATGAGGACAGGCGACCTCCTCCAAGCCGGTGGGCTTACGGCCCTTCCGCGCCTCGAAATCTTCTTCCAGATGGTCGGCTCGGAATCGCCGGTGACACGACAGGCACTCGGTCAGCGGATCGTTGAAGGCACTGACGTGACCCGAGGCCACCCACACTCGGCGTGGCAAGATCACCGAAGAGTCAAGGCCGACGATGTCGTCTCGCTCGGTGACCACGGAGCGCCACCACTGTTTTTTGACGTTCTCCTTGAGTTCGACCCCGAGCGGGCCATAGTCCCAGGCCGAGCGTGTCCCGCCGTAGATCTCACCCGCGGGAAAGACGAAGCCACGGCGCTTGCACAAGCTGATGACATTGTCGAGTCGGCTGGTCGAGGTCACGAACACTTCTCCAGACATAGTGCTGCGCCATCCCCGGCTGGGATGGAGTCAGCGCACAAGGTTATCGCCCTCAGCGTAGAGGTCCCGGCCAGACCGTTGGCGGGATCTGGCCGGCCGACGCCCAGGCCCCGAAGCGCAACCTCCCAAGACTCCTCGGCCCGGTTGCCGAAAGCTACGTTCACGTAGGTTCCTGGCGGTCTGCATGGGTTGCAACCTGTGCAGAGCGAGTGCAACCAACGTGGACGTAGGTTTCCGACCAGAGCGAGCCCAGCTGTGACAGCTCCAATCCACGAGACTGTGATGCCTGCGAAACCTGTTTGAAACGCGACGCGCCTACGGTCGGGGGAGCGCCGCCCCCCGCCCCAGGAGGCCGACCATGATCGAGCACGTAGATCCGTTCATCGGCAGTTCAGTAACGGATCTCCCCGCACCGCAGGGTTTGGCTGAAACCTGGTGGTGGCCCAAACCGCAGGTCGGCAATACCCATCCTGGTGCGACGTATCCATTCGGCATGGTTTCGGTTTGCGCGTACTCCGGCGCCTATCCCACCGGTTACGGGCTGTATCAGCTCAATACCGAGGGCGTGCCCTCCCAGCTCTACGACAGCCAGATCGCCTCGGGTTTCACCCATTTCCAGCAGTCCGGCACCGGAGCGATCCGCAAGTACTACAACTACTTCCGGGTTACGCCGATGCTGGAGCCGCTCGACAGCCTCGGCAACACCTGGGAGCTCCGCGACGAACGGGCGGAGCCGGGCTACTACTCCGCGACCCTCAGCTCCGGCATCGGCTGCGAGCTCACCGTCGGACCCAAGAGCGCGGTACACCGCTACACCTTCCCGGCGGACAAGGACGCTCGGTTGGTGATCGATTTCTCGATGGGCGGCCTGGCGATTCCGTACGGCACAACAGTCCCACTCCGCGCGCACATCGAAGCCATCGGATCCGGCGTCGCCCAGGCCGAGATCGTCGTGGAGGGCGCACCTCTTGCGGTGCACCTGGAGTGCGACGCTGGCGATTTGAGGCAGCTGCTGTGGTACGACCGGCGGCTGATGCCAGGCGGTACGCGGCTTGACTTCGACCGCATCCGACCTACCACGCTGCGGCCCTTCGGCTTGATGTGGCGAGGGCCAACCGAGCCGGGCCAGGTGCTGGAGCTGCGATTCGGCTTCTCACTGCGCGGCGTGGAGCAGGCCAAACACAATCTTCATGCTGATTGCGGATCCGGCACCGCGGCCTTCGAGAGCCGGCGCGCGAAGACTTCGACGGTGTGGCGCCAGCGTCTCGACAAGATCAAGATCGAGACACCCTCCCTCACCCGGCAGACGATCTTCTCCACAGCTCTCTACCACTCGCTGATCAAGCCCTGCTTCGCGCCGGAGGAAAGCCACATGTGGCCCACCGACGGGCCCTTCGTGTTCGACATCTGCACCATGTGGGACATCTATCGCACCCAGCTGCCCCTGATCACCGCTCTGTTTCCGGCACGGGCCGTGGAGTTGGCCAACGCCCTGCTGGCGATCTGTGAGGAAGAGGGCAACCTTCCGATCGGCTACCGGATGGCCAAGGGCGCCGACCGGTTTTCACGGCAAGGCAGCGCACTCGCCCACACCTTTCTTGCCGATCTTTGCCAGCTCGGACTGCCTGGCATCGACTGGGACTGGGCGCTGTGCCATATGGACACCGATCTGCGCCGCAGCTACGGCGAGGATTACCTCTTGCGCGGGCTCGCGGAACCGATCACGCACACCCTTGACCTCGCCCTCGGTTATCAGTGCACCGCGAAGGTGGCTCGCCACGTCGGCGACAACCACCTGGCGACACAGTTTGAACGCCTGGCGGGCCAGTGGGTCAACGCCTTCAATCCCGACGACGGACTGCTTCTGGACTCGACGTATTACGAGGGTGGCAAGTGGAACTACTCGTTCCGGGTGCTGCACGACATGCAGACGCGTATCACCCTGGCTGGCGGGGAAGCTCCGTTCATAGAGCTGCTGGATCAGTTCTTCGGATACGGTGCCGATCCTGTCAAGCAGCTGGGAGAACGGCCCGACGCAGCAGAACTGGCAGCCGGATATGCGCTGAATCGCTTTGAAGGGCTGAACAACGAGCCTGATATGGAGGCTCCCTGGGCCTATCACTACGCCGGTCGGCCGGATCGCACGGCTGAGGTGGTGCACGCGGCCGTCAACAACATGTTCGGTCTCGGCGGAGGCGGGTTGCCTGGCAATGACGACTCAGGCGGCTTGAGCTCGTGGTACGTCTGGGCCTCACTCGGCCTCTTCCCCATCGCTGGCCAGAGTCTCTATCTGCTCAATGCGCCGTCGTTCGCCAAGTCCCGGATCGCCATCGCCGAGGACGAGCTGGTGATCGATGCGCCCGCTTTCGTCGAGCCGGTAGCCGGTGGACCCGTGCAGTACGTGCAGAATGCGACCTTCAACGGGGAGCGGCTGAATCGGACCTGGCTGACGGCCCGCGAGTTGCACCGCGGCGGCCACCTCCAGTTGCAGCTCGGATCGAGCCCGTCTGCGTGGGGCACAACCACCCGACCGCCGTCCGCCTCACGACCAGACGCGATGCAGCTACCGGCCGCTGCGGGCGCACCAGCTTCAGCCAACACCACGGATCGGCACAGATGATCAAGACCACGGGGGGTTCGATGATGCCGGCGTTTGCAAGCAAGACACCCGGCGACCGGGCGCTTCCACGGCGACTCGTCATCGTCGTACGAGCCGACCCGGTGATCTGCGGGCACTCGGGTGAAGCGCGGAATTTGGCCGAGGTAGCACTACAGCGCGGCTTCACCGACGTACGGATCGTCACCTGGCCCCTGGACCTGCTCGCGACGTCCGGTCTGCCGCTGAAACCGCTCGACGGCATACTCCCCTACAGCAAGGGCATCGAAGTCGAACGCCCGGAACCGGTCGGCGACTACAAGGTGCTCGACGGTCGCTACCTCGCGGGGATGACAGGACGCCTCGTCGAACTCTTCACGGACGGCGTTCCCACTGTCTGCATGTCGCTCTACCTCAGCCCGCACACACTCGCCGTGACGGAAGCGCTTCGAGTCGCCCGATCCACCGGTCTGCCGGTCGCGGTTGCCACCATCGCGGAAGCGGTTGGCTCCGACGTCACGAACGTGGTCCGCTCCTGTGCAGCCGACGGGCGCTTCGGTGCAGGGGCGCAGGTCTTGTCCGCCTATCTCGACAGCGATCTGCCGGTCGCGGTGTCGGAATACACCAAGGAGTTGATCATCTCCTCAGCTGAGGAGATCGACGCTCGACATGGCACGTGCTTCAGCGATCGGTGCCGACAACGGGTCGCCATCTCCTACCCAGCCATCAACACCTCGGACTATCTGGATGTCCGTCCCGAAGAAACGGCCGAGGTGCTCGATAGACGTGGACTGCTGCGCAATCGCTACGTGCTGTTCCTGTCCAGGCTGGCTCGCGCCAAGGGAGTGGACGACTTGATCGCTGGGTTCACGGCGAGCGCAGCATGCCAGGACCTCACGCTGGTGATCGCGGGCAACGGGCCAGAAGCGCCGCACCTACGGGAGCTCGCCGCGGCGTCGTCGGCAGCGGACCGGATCAGGTTCCTCGATGACGTCGACGACGACGAGAAGCCGCATCTGATGGCAGGCTGCGCAGCCTACGTACTGCCGAGCAAGCCGCGGCCAGAATTTGTGGAGACATTTGGAATCGCGCTCGTGGAGAAGATGCTGGCCGGCGGCGGTCCCGTGATCACCACCGACACTGGCGGGATCGGCGAGGCTGTTGGCGACACCGCGATGATCGTCCCGGTCGGCGCTCCCAGCTCGATTGCCGCCGCGCTCGATCTGGCCATCACCATGCCCGATGATGAACGGATCATGATGGCCGAGCGAGCCCGCGTACACGCCCGCCAGTTTGACCGTGGCCACGTCTTCCACCGTCTGCTCGAGCGTTTGGCCGAGGCGACCGAGCGGGAACTCAGCCCTCTCTAATCCAGTCGGTTTAGGGCCCACACGGTCACGCCCCAGACTGTCTCACCCGGTGATCGACACCGGAGATCTGGCCACCACGGGCTCGACCACGCGTACCGGGTTGTTTGACTTCGAGCGGGTACGCTAATGAAAATGGTTCTCATGTTGGTTAAGATTCGATGGCTGGGCATTCTCGCTTGCCTGCTACCTCTGGTGGCGGTTGCGGGATGTGTAGCCGTCGGACCGGCTGGCACCATCGAAGGCCGGCAGCCGGGTCGGCTCAGCATCGTGGCCGCGTTTTATCCACTGCAGTTCGTCGCTGAGCGCATTGCGGAGGGTCATGCCACCGTTGCCAACCTGACCCAGTCCGGGGCGGAGCCGCACGACCTGGAGCTCACTCCTCGGCAAGTCGCCAGCCTGACCACCACGAGTCTGGTGATCTATGAGAAAGGCTTCCAGCCGGCAGTCGACGAGGCCGTGGCCCAGAGCGAAAACCCACAGGTGATCGACACGACGGCAATCGCCCCCCTGCGGCCGCTGGTGGTGATGGGTGATGATCTTGGTCATGGACAGGGAGCGGGACCCGATCGCTCAGCCCTCGATCCCCACGTATGGCTGGATCCGACGTCGCTCATCCGGATCGCTCGAGTGGTAGAAGAGCGACTCTCGGCCATCGATCCCGATCATGGGGCTGACTACACGCGCAACACTGACTCGCTCAACAGACAGCTGAGGAGTCTTGATCGGTCGTTCCGCTCCGGCTTGGCCCATTGTGTACGGACCGAGTTCATCACGACTCACGCCGCCTTCGGATACCTGGCTGAGAGGTATCACCTGACCCAGATCGGAATCAGCGGTATCAATCCTGACTCTGAGCCCTCGCCAGCGCGGATCGCCGAGGTGCAACGCGTGGCACGCGAGCACAGACTCACCACTATCTTCTCCGAGACGCTGGTTTCGCCGGCCGTCGCGCAGGCGATCGCTGGTGATCTTGGTCTTGCGACCGACGTACTGGATCCGATCGAGGGGATCACGAGTCAATCGCGCGGGCAGGACTACCTCTCGGTCATGTCAGCCAACCTCGCGGCGCTCCGAAAGGCGGGGGAATGCTCCTAGATGCGAGTACGGTGCTGGCGGCCGAAGATCTTACGGTCGAACTGGGTGGCCTGCCCGTTCTGCGCGGCGTCAGCCTTTCGGTCAGGGTCGGAGAGGCCGTCGCGTTGATGGGCGGCAACGGCTCCGGGAAATCTACCCTGGTCCGTACGCTGCTCGGCCTGCTTCCCCACCAACGCGGTGCCATACGCCTGTTCGACTCTCCATTGGCCGGCTTCCGGCAGTGGTCGCGCATTGGCTACGTTCCACAACGCTCGGTGGCGATGCTCGGCGGATCCAAGGTGAAGGAGGTCGTGGCAGCCGGACGGTTGGCGCGCAGGCGGCCTTTCCGGCCGCTGAGGCGACAGGACCATAAGGCCATTCATGACGCCATCGCGCTGGTCGGCTTGTCCGAACACCTCAACTCCGATATCGCCGCATTGTCTGGCGGTCAGCAGCAACGGGTGCTGGTTGCGCGGGCACTTGCCGGTCAGCCAGACCTTCTGGTGCTGGATGAACCCACCTCCGGCGTCGACCTCGAGCATCAGCGGGTGCTCGCAGAGGTGCTGGCCGAGTTGTTGTCGGCAGGCACCGCAGTGCTCGTCGTGCTGCACGAGGTCGGCGCGCTCGGCGACCTTATCGATCGCGCTGTGGTGCTGAGCGACGGTCGAGTGGCCTATGACGGTCCCCTCGGTGATCTTGGGCAGCACCATCATCGGTTCGGCGGCCATGAGTATCTCGATCATGGTCGGACAGTCGCTGGTGATCAGAGTCAAGGGGCGGACAGCTGGCTCGGGGGTGCGGTGGAACCATGATCGAAATCTTGTCGTACCCCTTCATGCAACGCGCGTTGATCGCAGCTCTGCTGACCGGTCTGATCGCGCCCGCCATCGGCACCTACGTTGTCCAGCGTCGGCTCAGCCTGCTGGGTGACGGGCTCGGCCACGTCGCCCTCGCAGGTGTCGGCTTGGCGCTGCTGACTGGCTCAGCACCGATTCCTATCGCCGTGGCGGCCTGCGTCGCGGGCGCCGTCGTCGTCGAGGTGCTCCGTCAGCGCGGCAAGGCTACCGGGGACGTAGGGCTGGCCGTTCTGTTCTACGGTGGCCTCGCAGCAGGGGTGTTCCTGTCCGGCATCTCCGGCGTCGGAGCCGGTGGGCTGGCGCAGTACCTCTTTGGCTCACTCACCACCGTGACGCGAGACGATCTGAAACTGGTCGGAGTGCTCGCCATCGTGATCTTGGTAACCACCTTGGGGCTATCGCCGCAGCTGTATGCCGTAGCCACCGACGAAGAGTTTGCCCGCACTCAGGGCCTGCGGGTGCGGCTTTATCACATCGCTGTCGTCACGCTCGCCGCTGTCACCGTCGCGCTCGCGATGCGAACCGTGGGGCTACTGCTGGTCAGCGCACTGATGGTGGTTCCCGTCGCGGCTGCGCGCAATCTGGTACGCGGTTTCACCGCGGCGCTCGTCTGCGCAATCGCCATCGGCGTCACCACAGCTGTTGGCGGCGCGTTGGGCTCGTTCTACATAGACGCGGCGCCGGGTGCGTTCATCGTGCTGCTGGCCATCGCGGTCTTCATGTTGAGTTGGCCGTTCCCTTATCTGCTCCGACGGCGCCGCGCCGCGGCTGTACTCCCGGAGGTGGTCGATGATGACGAGTTCGTGGCCCCGCACACGATCACCGAGAACCACCCGCACCAGCACGCACCGGGTTGCGGGCATCCGGCAGTGCAGCATGGCGACCACACCGACTTCATCCATGAAGGACATCGACATGCAGCCCATGCCGATCATTACGATGAGCACTGAGCCACCCGGCCGCGACTGCCGAGGAGCACCGAGATGACGACCAGGCCTGTCACGAAAGCGGAGGCGACGGCCAGGCCGTCAGGTGCTCAGCGCAGGACCCGGCAGCGAGCGGCAGTCAAGGAGATCCTGTCCGATCGGCACGACTTCCGAACGGCCCAGCAGATCCATGACGATCTGCGACATCACGGCGAACGCATCGGCCTGACCACGGTCTATCGAACCCTGCAACTCATGAGCGAGGCAGGCGATCTCGACGCCATCCGAACCAACGACGGTGAGACTGCGTACCGCCGCTGCTCCACCGGGCACCACCATCATCTCGTCTGTCGGACCTGTGGTCGCACGGTCGAAGTCTCTGGACCAGCTGTGGAGCGTTGGGCCAATGCGGTGGCCGCGCAGTACGGCTTCCGGGAGATCAGCCATGACCTGGAGATCTTCGGCACCTGCGATACCTGTTAGCGAATCCGCTGCACTTTAGGCGATGCGGCATTTCCTGCTAGCACCCAAGACATGTCCTGCTAGCACCCAAGACACGCCGGCGAGGACTGATCGAGGAACGCAACGAGATCATTAGCCGTGCTATTAATTGTGAGTCTGACCGGGACTCCCTTGACGATCTTTCTCATCATCGCCGCCGTCGGCCTGCCGATCGCACTGGCGGTGGCCTGGCGACGGCTTCCCGGTCGAGTCGCCGGCGCCATGCTACGGATTGGCATGATTCTTTCTTGCGAGGCTGTCGCTGTCCTTGCAGCGGGAGTCGCGTTGAACCGCACCTTCCTGTTCTACGACTCATGGGGTGAGCTTCTGGGACACAGCCAGAGCGAGGCCGGTGCAGTTGCAGTCACGGACAACGGAGAGTTGGTTCCAGCTGACGGCAGTCAGGGGAGGATCAGCATCCTGACGGTGCATGGCAAGGTGTCTGGGGCCGCCGAGCAGGTGCTTGTTTGGCTGCCACCGGGGTACGACGCCGGCGCCAAGGCCGGGACGAGATTCCCGGTGCTTATGGCCCTGCCTGGACAGCCCGGCACCCCAGCAGGCATCTTCAAGACGCTGGACCTGGGAACCAACGCCATGCAGGCGATCAAGTCCGGTCAGGTCAAGCCATTCGTGGCCGTGATAGCGCCACTGTCGATCGCGCAGCCGCGAGACACCGAGTGCACTGACATTCCGCGAGGCCCTCAGGCCGACTCCTGGCTAGCTACGGACGTAAGGGAGACGGTGATCCGGCACTTCCGCGTTACTCCCGCGCACTGGTCGACGATTGGCTGGAGTACTGGCGCCTTCTGCGCGAGCAAGATGCTGTTACGCCACCCGACCTCGTTTGTAGCCGCGGTCAGCATTGGTGGTTACTTCAGCCCCGAAGAGGACCGTTCCACCGGCAACCTGTTCAATCACAGCCGGGTGCTCCGCAACCAAAACTCTCCGCTGTGGCTGATCAAGCACACACTGACCTATCCAGTTCATCTGTTGATCATCACATGCAAAGGTGACCGCGAGTCATGGAACGGCGTGCACTATGCCGACGCCCAGAAGGCCGTCGCCGCCGCGAGCGGCATTCCCGGGGTGAGCAAAATCGTGCTGCCGAACGGCGGCCACAACTTCAGCACGTACTCCCCAACGGTCGGTCCAGCGCTCGCTTGGCTCGGCAAGAACGCTGGGTTGTAGCTATGTCCGAGAATTCAGGGCCTAGTCCCCATCGCTGGCCACAATATTCGGAGCAGCACCGCCGTAGCGCCGGTCGCGCGCGGCGTACAGCTCGATCGCCCGCCACAGATCACGACGGTCGAAATCGGGCCACAATCGATCGAGAAACACCAGCTCCGCGTACGCGCTCTGCCAGAGCAGGAAGTTGGATGTCCGCTGCTCGCCTGACGAGCGGACGAAGAGATCGACGTCGGGGATATCGGGCTCATCGAGGAAGTGCCGGAATCGGTCCTCGGTGAGCTTGCGTGGATCGAGCCGTCCCTCGGCCGCCATCTGAGCGATCCGCTTCGTGGCATCCACGATCTCGGCCCGGCCTCCGTAATTGACGCAGAACTGCAAGGTCAGTACGTCATTGTCGACCGTGCGACGCTCGGCATCCTCGAGCTCGGTGATCACGCTTCGCCACAACCGTGGCGATCGGCCGGCCCAGCGCACCCGCACCCCCATGGCATCCAGTTGGTCCCGCCGCCTCCTGATCACATCGCGGTTGAAGCCCATGAGCCAGCGGACCTCGTCCGGTGATCGATTCCAGTTCTCGGTAGAGAACGCGTACGCCGACAGGTACTTCACTCCAATCTCTATAGCGCCCTCGATAACGTCGAACAGCGACGCTTCACCCCGTGCATGGCCCTCGGTGCGCGGCAGGTTACGTGCCTTCGCCCAGCGCCCATTGCCATCCATCACGATCGCCACGTGGGCCGGCAGCCGATCCTGAGGTATCTGCGGCGGACGGGCGCCGCTTGGGTGTGGGGTAGGCGCTTGTCGCGGACGGACATCTGGCTCCGTCGTCGCATCCCTCTTGCGACCCCGAGTCCGGCGCGGCGCAGTCCTCGAAAGCTTGGCCACGTCAGGGACAATATCGAGGTGCCGACTTATCGTGACGAAGCAGTGGTTCTTCGCACGCACAAGCTCGGTGAAGCTGATCGCATCATCACCATGCTGAGCCGGCACCGTGGCAAGATACGCGCAGTCGCCAAGGGGGTGCGGCGCACCACCTCTAAGTTCGGCGCTCGGCTGGAACCGTTCTCCCACATCGACCTGCAGCTCGCCGTCGGACACTCACTGGACGTGATCACGCAGGTCGAGTCGTTGGATGCCTTTGGTGAACCGCTGACCGATGACTATCCCGCCTACACGGCCGGCCAGGTGATGCTCGAGACGGCCGATCGCTTGGTGGTCGAGGAATCCGAGCCCGCACTTCAGCAGTACCTGCTCCTTGTGGGGGCCTTGCGCGCGCTCAACCAGGGCACCTCCGACGGACGTCGGTCCCCGACGTTGATCTTGGACTCCTACCTGCTGCGGGCCCTGGCGGTCGCAGGCTACGCACCTTCCTTCTCCGACTGCGCACGATGTGGTGTCGCGGGACCCCACCGAGCCTTCTCCCCCGCCTTGGGTGGCGCAGTATGCGAGCGATGTCGTCCGGCCGGGGCCGCGCGCCCTGCCCCCGAAACCTTCGCGTTGCTGGGTGCGCTGCTCGAGGGTCGCTGGAGTGATACGCGCCAAGTGCCTGATCGTGTGGCACGAGAGACCAGCGGGATCACCGCCGCCTTCGTGGCCTGGCATCTGGACCGCAACCTCAGATCACTGGCGCATGTCGAGCGTTGACCCGAGGTGGCCACCGCCGCACGAGTCACAGACGTGGGTAGCCGCGCCGCAGCAACCACCACTGCAGCGGCCGCACCGGGTCGCGTATGTTCTCGCTGCGATCATGCCCGTGATCTTGCTTCTGGCGATGGTCGTTCCGATCGGCGTGGCCTGGACGATCGCCAGGGCGCGGCACGCTCCGAGTAGCGTGACAACGCCACCCCCGCTTAACCCCGACGCCACTGATGGCGAGCCCGGCCTCGGCGATCCCTACTACCCACAGGCCGGCAACAGCGGCTATGACGTGACCAAGTATCACATCATGATCAACTGGGATCCGACGGCCCAGTCCATCACCGGTACGACGACCATCAGTGCGCGGGCTACCCAGCAGCTCAACTCGTTCTACTTCGACCTGCTCCTGCACACCGACAAGGTCACCGTCAATGGCGTGCCCGTGAATTCCATTGCGAGAGGCTTCTCCGACGTCTATGTCAAGCCAGCACAACCGATCCCGATCGGAAGCTCGTTCCAATTGGTGATCGCCTATTCGGGCAAACCCGGCGACATCCGGCAGGGCGACGTGCGGCCGTGGTTGTCAGCCAACGGCGAATGGACCGTGGCCGGCGAGCCGGAGAGCGCCGCGTGGTGGTACCCCTCCAACGATCACCCGTCGGATCCAGCCCTGATGGATGTCTCGATCCGAGTGCCCGCTGGTATGGAGGCCATCAGCGTTGGCCGGCTCGAGTCGGCCGATGCTGGAAACGAAAAGGACTTCGACACCTGGCATTGGATCGCGCGGCAACCGATGGCGACCTATCTGAACTTCGTTTCCATTGGTCAGTACCAGCTGAAGCAGGGCATTGATCATGGCCTGCCCTATATCTATGCGGTGTCTGAGCAGCTGTCTGGAGAGGACCGGAAGAAAGCGTTCGCTGCATTGACGACATCGGGTGGGCGGATCCGAACGCTCGAGACGATGTTCGGCCCCTACCCGTTCAGCGAGCTAGGCGGCATCGTCCCGGTGCACCGGCTGCCGTTCGGTGGGCTGGAGACCCAGACGAGGCCGGTCTACGACGCCAAGTCGATCTTGAACGCTGACTTCGAGTCTGGCTTGATCGACCACGAGCTAGCCCACATGTGGTTCGGCGACAACGTCACCGTGCGGCAATGGAACGACATCTTCATAAGCGAGGGGTATGCGTCCTGGGCCCAATGGGGAGCCAGGGAGCGAAGGGGCGGACGTAACGCGAATGACTCCTTGAATCGCGCGTACGAGCGACTTGCCAACAACGATGACTTTTGGAAGATCACCATGATCGACCCCAGCAGAGCGCACCTCTTCGATGCGGTCTACCTGCGGGGTCCGATGGCGCTTCAGGCACTCCGCAACGTCATCGGGGACGAGGCGTTCTTCAGGCTGGCCAGAGACTGGAGTCAGGCTCCAGGAAGCCGCACGCTCGAGGAGTGGATGGCCGCTGCGCAGTCGTCCACCACTGTTGATCTTGGACCGTTCTTCCGGGCCTGGATCTATTCGCCGACGGCTCCAGCTCGGACAGCAGCCAACGGCTTCCGATGATCGCCCGTAGGTGGGGAGTTGACAAATTTCCGACCAATGCGGGTTCTTAACCCTCAGTGCGGTGCTCCAGCATCGAATAGCCCGCAGCGGTCGGAAATTTGTCTTCGGGAGCGCCCGCTTGAGGCGTACCCGCGTGGCGACGGGACTAGGCCACTCGGTTGATAGCCGAAATGACGGCCTTGAGCGAGGCATTGACGATGTTTGCGTCCATCCCCACTCCCCACACGACCACGCTGTTCTCGCGCTCACCGACCTCGCACTCCACGTACGCTGCGGCGAGCGCATCACCACCTGCCGAAAGGGCATGCTCCGTGTAGTCGAGCACGCGTACGCGGTGGTCGAGCGTGGAAATGGCGTCGACGAATGCCGACACGGGGCCGTTCCCTTCGCCCGTGATCGTTTGGCTTGAGCCGTTGGCCACAACCTGCGCGGTAAGGCAGGTTTGGCCGTTCTGCGCCGAGGTCGTCGCGACGCTCACCAAGCGCAGCGGGGTGTCAGGTTCGAGATATTCGAACTGGAAGATCTCCCACAGCCGGCTCGCGCTGACCTCGCCGCCGCCAGCATCCGTGTGCGCCTGTACCGCCTTTGAGAACTCGATCTGCAGCCGCCGCGGCAGGTCCAGGTTGTGTTCGGACTTCATGATGTAGGCGACCCCACCCTTGCCCGACTGGGAGTTCACCCGGATGACCGCTTCGTACGTGCGGCCGACATCGAAAGGATCGATCGGCAGGTATGGCGCCTGCCAAGCGATCTCCCGGACGCTGATGCCTTGCGCTTGCGCCCGCTTCTCCAGGTCCTCCAGACCCTTCTTGATCGCGTCTTGGTGGCTTCCTGAGAACGCGGTGTAGACCAGGTCGCCCGCGTATGGGTGGCGCGGGTGGACCGGCAGGTTGGTGCAGTACTCCACGGTGCGACGGATCTCGTCAATCCGGGAGAAGTCGATCTTGGGGTCTATTCCTTGTGAGAACAGATTCATACCCAAAGTGACCAGGTCCACATTGCCGGTGCGCTCACCGTGGCCGAAGAGGCAGCCTTCGACCCGGTCGGCGCCGGCCATCATGGCCAGCTCGGTCGCCGCGGTGGCTGTGCCGCGGTCGTTGTGGGGATGCAGCGAGATTGCGACGTGCTCGCGGTTGTGGACATGCCTGCTGAACCACTCGATCTGATCCGCGTAGACGTTCGGTGTCGCCATCTCGACGGTTGCTGGCAGGTTCAAGATGATCTCGCGGCCCTCCGACGGTTGCCAGACGTCCATCACCGCGTTGCAGACCTCGACGGCGAACTCCATCTCGGTACCGGTGAAGATCTCCGGCGAGTACTCGTAGCCGAACTCGACGTCGCCCAGATACTGCTCGGCGTACTTCATCACCAGCTCGGTGCCACGCGTCGCCAAAGCGATGCACTCGGCCTTGTCGACATGGAAGACCACGCGGCGGAACAAGGGCGCAGTCGCGTTGTACATGTGGATGGTAGCTGTCTTGGCACCCACTATTGACTCCGCGGTGCGCTCGATCAGGTCTTCACGTGCCTGGGTCAGCACCGAGACGATCACATCGGCGGGGATCTTGTCTTGCTCGATGAGCTGCCTGACGAAGTCGAAGTCGTTCTGGCTGGCAGAGGGAAACCCGATTTCGATCTCCTTGTAGCCCATCTGGACCAGTAGATCGAACATCTTGTGCTTGCGGGCGGGGGTCATCGGATCGATGAGCGCCTGGTTGCCGTCGCGAAGATCAGTTGACAGCCACCGTGGCGCCTTGGTGATCACACTCGAGGGCCAGGTCCGATCCGGAAGATCGATAGGGGTGAACGGCCGATAGCGGTGGAAGGGCATCGGGCTGGGCTTTTGCACCGGTACCTTTTGGGCTCTCGTTCCGAACGACGTTGTCGCGCTGCTATCCCCGGGCCCTGATTCTCCGTGCAGTGAACTCGTGGAAGCGCCGGATGTGGTGATGTCTGACATGATTCCTCGCTGTTAGATGCGGAGCGGACCGGAAGCGCGTCAAACTCCGCAGCGAGGAGGCCGGCCCCTAGTGGGCCTCGCTGCGGCAGCGGAGGAGGAGCGCACTACGGCGCTGGGCGCTAGCCACGTCGTCACTGTAACACCGTCGATCATGCGGTGGCCAAACGGCGGCGCGAAAATCACGTGGCGGGACGGAGGCTGAGTACGGCACCCTGTTGTGATGCCCTTCGCACGCGTCCAGCCCGACGACATGAGCCAGGTCACCGCTGTCGCCGCCATCGAAGAGGCGGCACGACAGGTCGACGATCCCGACGCCTTTCCCCCAATCGCCGAGATGCTCGCCGGGCACATACGTTACGGCTGGGATCTCGAGCCCGAAGAGCACTATCTCTACCTACCTGAAGAGACAGCAGACCCTGTCGGGGTGCTTGTGCTGGATATGCCGACCCGGGACAACCTGCATCTGGTATGGGCCCAGATCACCGTGCACCCCGATCATCGCCGGCACGGCCATGGCTCGGTGATCATGAACGATGCCGTGCGGAGGACACGAGAGGCGGGCCGCAACACGATCTGGATGGGCACTGCAGAAGATGATCAAGGTGCCCGCAAGTTCGTCGAAGGCTTCGGCTTCGGCTACGCGAGCCATGACGCCCGTAGGCGGCAGCTGCTGGCCGACGTCGACCGGAGCGAGGTACGGCGGCTGTGGGCACAAGCCCAGACGGCGGCATCCGACTACTGTCTCGAACGGCTGCGGCCACCGATTACCGACGAAGTCCTGAACGAGCTGGTCGAGGTAACCGCGGCCATCAACGATGCGCCGATGGGCGACCTGACGTATGAGGACGAGAAGTTCGATCTGCGGCGGCTCCGCGACAATGAGACGGCATTGGCGCGTCGCGGGAATTGCGTCTATCGCGTTATCGCTCGGCATCGTGACAGTGGTGAGATCGGCGGGCACACGATGGTGGCCACGCACCCGTTGCAGCCCGAGGTCGGCGGGCAGGCTGACACGGCCGTCGCACGCCACCACCGAGGCCACCGGCTCGGCCTGCTGCTCAAGATCGACATGATGCGCTGGCTGGCCGAGGTGGAACCGCAGCTGAAGATCATCGAGACCTGGAACAACGCCGACAACACCTTCATGATCAATGTGAACGAGGCACTGGGCTATCGGCTGTCCAGGATCTTCAACATGTACGAACTCCGTCTTAATGTACGAACTCCGTCTTAGATAACCGCTCGCGCAATCAGGTTGCGTTTGACTGCTCGCGTTCGCTCGCGGCGATGTTCGCTGGATTGGCGCCGCCTTCGTCGGAGCTGAAAGAGTGTTCCGCCCATCTCCTCCTGCAAATCGGCGGCGCGAACATCGAGAAACAGGTCGCCTATCCGCGCGGGATCGAGCGGCACGAACGGCGGGAGGCGGTGGAGGTACTCATCGGTCGATCTCCTTTGTCAGCCATCGGCGGACGTCGTCGTTGTGCTCGCCTAGTCGCGGCGGAGCCGAATAGCGGGTCAGTGGCGTCTTGCTCAACGTGATGGGATTGCGGGTCTGTGGTGGGGCCCCGGGCCGACGGACACGGTGGGCTCGAGACCGAGGCGCTCGGCCAGATCAAAGGCGTCGGCGATGGAGCCGACCCGTCCAGCGGGAACGCCCACTGAGGCGAGCCGGGTGGTCCAGGCGTCGGCAGTGTCGACCGCCAGTGCCGCCTCGAGAACCTGCACGAGGTCGGCTCTGTTCGTTACCCGGGCACCATTACTGGCGAAGCGCGCGTCGTCGGCAGCGCCCGGGATTCCCAGGACCACGGTCAGTTTTCGGAACCGTTGATCATTGCCACAACAGATGGCGAGATGTCCGTCCGTGGCGGCCAGAGTCTCGTAGGGAGCGATGGACGGGTGCCGGTTGCCCATACTCGCCGGCGTCTTTGCGGTCGCCAGGTAGGCCGAGGCCTGGTTGGCCAGCGACCCGAGGAGGCTGGACAGCAAATTGACCTCGACCCGTTGCCCGGTTCCGTCGGGCTCTCGGGCTCGCAGCGCCGCCAGAATGCCGATGACCGCATCCTTCGCCGTGAGTACATCCACCGGCGCGACGCCGGCCTTCATCGGCTCTCCCGGAGTTCCAGTGATGCTCATCACGCCGCCAATCGCTTGGACGAGAAAGTCGTACCCGGGCAGGTCTCTTCCCTCTCGGCTTCCGAACCCGGTGATGGATGCGTACACGATGCGAGGGTTCTCGGCTGCGACCTGGTCGTAGCCCAGACCCTTGCGCGCCAGGCTGCCGTCACGGTAGTTCTCCAGCAGCACGTCCGCCCGCCGTGCCAGCTCCCGTGCCAGCCGCTGATCTTTCGGATCGGACAAGTCGAGTTCGACCGACTTCTTGCTTCGGTTGGCTGCCTCGAAATAGGAGCTGGAGTTGTCCGTCCATGGAGGCCCCCATCGCCGGGTATCGTCACCGACCTGTGGGCGCTCGACCTTGATGACGAGTGCGCCGAGGTCGGCGAGCATCGTCGCGGCCAGGGGCCCGGCCAGGACCTGGCTGAAGTCGGCGACCAGCAGACCTTCCAGGGGCAGCCTCATGGCGTCGCCCCAAGCGGTTGAAGCACGCCGTTGACCCGACGGGGAAGGCTCCAGGGGTTTGCCGCCTGCAGCGCCGGGGGCAGCCACTCGTCCCTCAGCGATTGATAGCTCACCGGCCGCACGAACCGGTCCAGGGCGGCAGCACCCACCGACGTGGCCGACGGAGCCGAGGTCGACGGCCACGGGCCGCCATGTTGCTGCGCCCAGGTGTATGCGACGCCGGTCGGCCAGTCGTTGGCGCACAACCGACCCACCTTCGGCGACAGCAACGCGAGGCAGGCCGCACCATCCGGGTCATCCTCATCCGCTGTGAACACGCTGGCGGCGAGGGAGCCCTGAAGCCGATCGATCGCAGCAGCGAGCTCGGCGAGGTCGGAGTACTCGACGACAAGGGCGACGGCACCGAAGCACTCCTCGAGTAGCCTGCTGCCGTCCTGCAGGGCATCGATTGGGGCCTCAAGGACCGCGGCCGGGGCGCACCAGCCCTCAACGGACGGCTCGACGAGCTCAACGACGCGCGCACCGGCGAAACTCAACTCCTCGAGTCCGTCGGCTGCCGATCGTGCGATTGCCTCGGTCAGCATGACCGGCTCAGGCAAGGCCTGCCTTAAGGCCTTACCGATGGCGTCGACTGCTGCTGCACCCGCTGGCGCGAACACGAGACCGGGCTTGGTGCAGAACTGACCTGAGCCCAGCGTGAAGGAATCCACGAACCCCTCGGCGATCTCCTCCATCCGGGTGGCCGCCGCCGCCCTGGTGACCACGACCGGATTCACCGTCGACATTTCGGCGTACGTCGGAATGACCGTTCGCCGCTCGTTCGCGATGCGCCAGAGCGCGAGGCCAGCTGCCTGTGAGCCGGTGAACGCCAAGGCGGCGACGCGTTCATCCCGAACGAGCGCGACCCCAGCGTCGTAGCCGACCACCATCTCGAGACTGCTGTCGGGAGCCCCGGCGTCGACAAGAGCCGTCCGCGCGAGTCCTGCCAGTCGGTCGCTCAGCAGCGGATGCGCCGGGTGGGACTTGGCGACTACTGGGCATCCGGCTGCGAGAGCGGACCCGAAGTCGTTTCCCAGCACGCCGAAGGCAAAGGGGAAGTTGCTTGCGCCGAAGACGGCCACAGGGCCGAGCGGCTGGTTGGCCCGTGCCAGGCCCGGCGTAGTACTGGTCGGGCGGTCGATCGTGGCAGCGAGGTACGAACCCTCGGCGGCCACATCGCCGTAGAAGCGGAGCTGACCGGCCGTGCGCGATACCTCGGAGGTGAGGCGCGTGTAACCCAGCGCGGTCTCCGTCTCGGCCAGTTCGACCAGTTCCGCAGTGTTCGCCACGAGGGCCGCAGCGACTGCGTGCAGCCAGCCGCGCCGCTGCCGCGGGCTGGCTGCCGCCACGGCCGCGCTGGCGGCGGACGCGCGGTGGACGGTTGCGCGAACCTCGTGAGGCGACATCTCCTCGACCGTCCCGTTCGCCTGGCCCGTCCGCGGGTTGTATGACGTGATGGTCACGACGCCGCCTTGATAGCGCGTTCGAGCACGTCCAGGCCATCGGACAGCAACTCTTGGCTGATGACGAGCGGCGGCAGGAGCCGGACGACATTGCCATAGGTGCCACAGACGAGGACGAGGACACCCTCGCTGTGGCATTGCGACGCGACCTGGCGGGCGATTGGAGGAGCAGGCTCACGAGTCCGGGGCTGGACGAACTCAACGGCCAGCATGGCGCCGCGCCCGCGGACCTCACCGACGATTGAGTCAGCTCCAGTCAAGGAGCCAAGCCGCCGCATCACCTCTGCCTCGATCTCCTGCGCTTTGCCGACCAACTGCTCGCGCTCGATGGTTTCCAAAGCACCAAGCGCCGCGGCGCAGGCGACTGGGTTGCCGGCATAGGTGCCGCCGAGGCCCCCCGGCGGAACCGCGTCCATGAGCTCGGCACGGCCCGTCACAGCCGACAGCGGCATGCCGCCTCCCAATGCCTTGGCGGTCGTGATCAGGTCGGGTACGACCCCCTCGTGCTCACAGGCGAACATCGCCCCCGTGCGTCCGAGTCCGGTCTGAATCTCGTCAGCGATGAACACGATGCCGTGCTCTTGCGCGAGCTCCTGGACAGCCCGCAAGTAACCCGGCGGCGGCACAATGAAGCCGCCCTCGCCCTGGATCGGCTCGGCGATGATCGCGGCGATGTTGTTCGCACCGACCTCGGTGATCACCGTGTCGCGCATGGCGGCCAGCGCCTCTTCCGCGCACTTCTCGGGGCCGCTGGGCCACCGGTAGGGGTACGGCGAGGGAACCCGGTAGACCTCCGGAGCGAATGGACCGAAGCCCTGCTTGTACGGCACGTTCTTCGCCGTCATGGTCATTGTGAGCAGCGTGCGTCCGTGGTAGGCGTGTCCGAGCGCGATCACCGCCGGGCGACCAGTCGCCGTACGAGCAATCTTGATCGCGTTCTCGACCGCTTCCGCACCGGTCGTGAACAACGCCGTCCGCTTCGGGGGGTCACCCGGGGTAAGCCGGTTGAGCGCGGCGGCTACGTCGACGAATCCCTCGTACTCTGTGACCAGGAAGCAGGTGTGGGTGAAGCGCTCAGCCTGCTCCGCAATGCGCCTGACCACGGCAGGATCAGACGCACCGACGCTTGTCACAGCGATCCCAGACGCGAAGTCGATGATGTGATTGCCGTCGACATCGACCAGGATGCCGCCCCCAGCTCGCTCGATGAAGACAGGCATGGTGATGCCCAGACCGCCGGAGAGTTCAGCAACGCGCTGCGCCTGCAGCTTCTGCGACTTAGGGCCCGGGATGCTGGTGGCCAAGATGCGGTGCTGCTTCGGCTGCGACATTTAATTCCTCCGTCTGGTGGGCTGTTGCAACCCTAGGAAGAATCAGTGCCCGAGTCTTGGTGCGATCTGCCCATGAACCAGCGACGCCTGTGCATTCTGACCACCGAACCATCCGCCAGATTGGGCTCCCTCACGAGGCTCTAGGCCGCTCCGCGTTCTCGCATCAGGAGCCAGAGCCGGGCCGCGATGTCTGGATCGTCGATGTCGACACCGAGCGCCTCGCGGGCTCTCGAGAGGCGGTAACGCAAAGTGTTGCGGTGCACGCCCAGGTCACGCGAAGCCTGTGCCCATTGCCCATGGTGGCGTAAGTATGCGGCCACTGCCGCGATGAGGTCCTCGCTTTGCTTTTCAAGGAAGTCATCAAGCCTGGTAGCGATCAGGCGGGCGTCGCCGAGTGGGAATTCGTCGAGCGCCAGCTCGCCCCGAGACAGTCCGCGCAACCGGTCCCCGAGCCGGGACCGAGTCGTGCCGACGTCCTCCAGGCGTACGAGCTCGGAGACGACCGCAGACGCCGTGGGGTCCGCCTTCGACAGGGACCGACCCAGGTCTGCCAGTCGGGGGTGTCCGGCTGCAAGCAGGTACCACGACTCGGCACGCGTTATGGTCACGGCCAGCACGTCTGCGGACCACGACTCGACCACTCGGACCATCTTCTCGCTGTCCCGAGCGTGCACAAGAAGGACGCGGCCCTCACGCTGAAGCATGGGCAGCCCTTCCAGTACAGCGAGCTGGCGGGCCGCCTCGATGTGCCCGAGGTCCACCAGGCTCGCCACACAGCGGACCGTCGCCTCATGCACATGCGCCGCGCGTTGCAGATGGATCGAGTCGATGCTCAG
Source organism: uncultured Actinomycetota bacterium (assembly GCA_963759635.1). GTDB lineage: Bacteria > Actinomycetota > Actinomycetes > Propionibacteriales > Propionibacteriaceae > Microlunatus. Next base: position 8,381 of record CAVXAP010000006.1, on the reverse strand, counting down.
CAGCGCCACTGCGGTGAGCACAACCCGGCGGCGCGCAGCAGACAGCGGCTCCGTCGTGCCGACGGCCAGGTAGCCCGCCACTGTCTCCTCGACCGACAGGGGAAAGATCGCGACGTACCGATCGCGCGCGACGAACGACGCGGCTGCGTGGATACCGGCGACCTCCAAACGCTCAATCTCTGACTGGAGGGCGTCCGCCTCCTCGACCAGGCCGGCGGGATGAATCTGATCGAGCTTGCCGGTGGGCGTGAGAGTGGCCGCCCACCCGTCCACGGCCCTCGCCAGCCGTCGAAGCACTTCGGCCGGCGGATCCGGCGAGGCAGCGGCGTCGATGAGCGCGCGGTGCGCCGCGACCGAATCCTGAAGGTGCTGCTCAGAGGAGCGCGTTCGCGCCGTCCAGTAAGATTTCGAGATCGTCAGGAACGGTGTTGGAGCCGGGACAATGAGGAGCGTAAGCGCAGCCGCCTTGCAGGCCTCTGCCAGCGCCTCTGGAGGTTCGGAGTAGCGGGGCCCCAGGCCTATACCAAGCGCGGCAATCCCAATGCTCTTGAGCCGCGAAACGTATCTCTTCCACCCGATCCTGCTGGTCGGAAGGATCAAACCAGTAGTGAGCAACAGCTCCCCACCCGACACGTACAACGTCGGGTCGACGAGCTCTGAGACATGCACGGCAGTGACCGGCGTCTCAGGAGCCACGAAACCGTCGGCTGGGTGGAGGTCCTTCCGCAATGAGCGGCACAAGCTCGCCACGGTCGGCAGCGCCACGCCATCACCCTTCATCGTTGCCTCCGAAACAGTCTGCCGCGAGCACCGAGCACAGCACACCCAAGAGCCTCGTCCACCGTACGAATCGCGCCGATCTCGGTGATTTCGTCACTCGAAAACCAGGTCAGAGGTAGGGTCCCCGGCATGGTGCGAGAGCCACTGATGTCCGGTTTCCCACCCCCCGCTGAGTCGCGAGTCACGCTGGCCAACTGGCAAGACCCCCCGTACAACCGATGGTCTTTTCAACACCTGCGCGAGCTGATACCGACCCAGCGGATCTCTCGGGGGCCTGCTCCTTCGCCCACCTTGGTGCAACGCGCTGCTTCACCGGTCCTCGACGACATCACGGTGTACCGGCTCGCGGGACACACGTCGAGCTTCGCCGAGGTGATTGCGGAGACATGGACAGATGCGGTGGTGGTGCTGCACGACGGTCAGATCGTGTTCGAGCAGTATCTCAAGGAAATGACCGAGGAAACCCCACATTTGCTGATGTCGGTGACGAAGTCCGTAGTCGGCTGCATCACCGGAATCCTGGTCGAACAAGGCCTGCTCGACCCGGACAAGCAGGTCAGCAGCTACGTCCCCGAGATTGTCGGCTCGGGATATGACGGTGCAACGGTTCGTCACCTACTCGATATGCGTACGGGGGTCGCATTTAGCGAGGAGTACACCAACCGTGACGCTGAGGTCCGGGTGATGGAGCGATACATGGGCTGGCGGCCGGGCGAGGAACATGACGACGCGCGCGGGATGTACTTCTACCTCACCAAGCTAGGCGCTGACACCGATCACGGTGGACCGTTCGCCTACCGATCAGCAGACACCGACATGCTCGGCTGGGTCTGTGAGCGTGCCGCGGATGCCCGAATGGCCGACCTCATCTCGCTATTGATCTGGCAGCCGATGGGCGCAGAGTTTGACGCCGACATCACCTGTGACGCCCTCGGTTCGGCCATCCATGACGGTGGAATGTCGGCTCCAGCGCGAGACGTGGCCCGGTTCGGTCAACTGGTCTTGCAAGACGGCTATAGGCACGACACCTCGATCGTGCCGGAACGGTGGCTACACGAGGCTCGCACGCTCGATCCGGACATCAGAGGTGCCTTCGCGGCATCTGACTCGGAGTCAGTCCTCACTGGTGGCTGGTATCGCAACCAGTTCTGGTTCGTGCCAGGGCCGCTGGGAGATCTGCAGCTGTGCCTGGGCATCCACGGCCAGATGGTGCTGGTCGATCGGGCAACGCGGACGGTCTCGGTGAAGCTGTCCTCATGGCCGTCTGCCCAAGATGCTGCAGTGTTGCTCGACACCATCCGCGCATTCGTCGCGGCGGGGCGTCACCTGGCTGGGCTTAGCGGATCCGCCGATGCTCGCAGTGTGCGAGGACCGATCGGTCTCGTCGAGGGCCGCGAGCGCGGACGTAGTTGAGGTAAAGAAGGTGGCGAAGCGGATCGCGCGGCGCCGTGCTGCGGAGGAGCGAGCCGACACGCCTTTCGTCGGCGAGCGACGACAAAGTAGGCGGCTTCCCGGCACGATCCACAGCGAGCGGCAGCGAGCAATCAAACTGAGTGCACCTTGGCGCCTCGCCCTGGAATCCGTTCAAGTCATCACTTGACATAGCCGATGGGTACGACCAGTGGGGGCTCCGGCGTCGCCTCGCTGCTGTACGTCGAGCGAATCCCTTCGATGTAGCTGCGGCAACGCCTGGTAAGGCCGTCTGGGGTCTGCATCCGCCCCTTGGTCACGAGGATCCCCAGATCGGCGCCTTTGAACCGGTAGTCACCTGGTCCGTATACGCGCATAAAGAAGCACTCGTCTTCGTGGGTGACCTCATGCCAGTCGTTGCTGATACGTACGAAGATCAGGTTGCCGTCCTCGTCAAGCCGATAGGTGCCTGTTTGGGGTGCTGCCAGGATCCGCTCTACAGAGTCGTTCGGCTCCTTCATGATCAGCTGGGCCCAGACGTCGACTGCAGCAAGCTCACGCCATCGCTCATTGATCTCTTCGACATCGACGGTGTAATCGATCCCCATGAACTCAAGCAGGTGAAACAGAAACAACGGGATGTCCGCATAGGCTCCGGCGGTCACGTTGGTCATTGATGACGCCCCGGAAATGCGCGGGTTCAGCTCACCGAGGTAGACCTCATCCGAATCCAGATCGACCAGGACGTCGACCTCGAAGAAGCCCTTGTAACCCTCCTGACGGAGCCGGTCGCCGAGCCGTTGCACGTGCCTGATTGCCGTCGCGCGCTGCTCCTCGGTGAGAGCCTCGGGAAACAGATCGTTGCCGCACCAACCACCACGGTACGGCGTAAGCTCCGGGTAACCTGTCAGGTCGGTCATGAACGGACCGACGACAGTGCCGTGCTTGGTGTTCACCGCCTCTACCGCTGCCGCGTGGTTGTTGATCCGCTTCATGATCTTCAGCTCTTCACCGATGATGTTCTCGCTGTCGCGCTCCCACTCGGCCTCGGAAGTGATGAAGAAGGTTGTCTTGCCCGAGTCCCCGTAGGGGGTCTGGACGACCAGGTCGGAGCCGAGTCCAGCATTGCTGGCGAGCTCATTGAGCTCCTGGTAACTGTCTGCACGACCCAGCACGTTGGGCACCGAGGGTGCGCCGGCCTCCTCCCCAAGCTGCGTGGTGACGATCTTGGAATCGAGGCGTCGACGCAGCTCGTCTGATGGCAAGATCAGGTTGTAGTCGAGCTCTTTGCAGATCTCTTCGGTTTCCTGGTCGAAGAAGACCATCGCGACCATCGGACGGAGGCCCGATCGTGAGCGCGACTCCATGAACTCCTGCACTTCGCGATCCCGGAGCAGGTAGTTGTTGATGTCCTCGCTGCTTCCAAATTCGACGTACGGCTTGTTCACAGGTGTGAACACCCGTGGGTGGCCCGAAGCCCAGGAGTCGTAATAAACGATGTACTGGAAATTGCGCACCCACCGGTCGATGCCGAGCAGGTTGAACGCCGTGGGGCCGACAAAAAAGATCGGCTGCTCATTTGTCCTGAAGAACGTTCGGATATCGGAGATTCCCTTGAGCTTGCGGGATCCGAATAGCTTCGAGATTGGGCTCTTTCCGTCGCTCACGTCTGCCTCCTAGGCCATCGTCACATGACTCGTCGTAGGTGTCCACGCAACGCGACCGAGTCACCGACACCACGCCAACATCTACGGACCGAAAGACTGTGGGCAAGGCGGATTAACCCAGGATGCTGACGGAGTCTCAGCCCGGGCTCGTCGTCATTTCGGCGCTGATCGCGTCGAAAGCGGCGAGTGTCGAGAACAGCTTCCAGGAATCTTGGGGCGTCGGCCAGCTCGACAGCTTGACGCCCACCAGGCCGGTCGCACGGTCGACGTAGATCATTTGCCCGTGGATTCCCAGGCACAACAACACCTGCCGGTCAGGCCATGGGAACCAGAACTGATTGCGATACATACCACCGCGCATCCGAGTGTCGTCCGGGCTTGACGCGAAGGCCTCACGAGAGTCCGGCCCACCAGCGAAGCTGTCTCCTATCCAGGCCTCCGGAACTACGTGCTGGTCGGTCATTGATGTGCCCTCGTGGGCAATCATCATGCCGAACCGTGCAAGATCACAAAGGGCAGTGGAGATACCGCCGTCGAACAAGCCGGCGCCCTCACTGTCGATCCCGATATTGGCGTCAAAATCGGCCCCAAGCCGCGACCAGATCAATTCCCCCGCTAGCTCGGGGAAGCGCTGACCAGCTGCGGCCTCACACACCCAACCCAAGACATCAGTCTCACAACTACGGTATTCGTAGTGGCCGCCGTGCTCGCGGGCCTGGCGGAGTGTCAGCAAGAAGCCCCGAAGTGCCGGAGGTACGTGCAGTGAGCGGCGGGGTGCCCAACCCACCGCTTGCTCCAGCTGCCGGACTCCTGAGTCTGGGTCCAAGTAGTCCTCGGAGAATTCAATGCCGGATCGCATGTCGAGCAAGTGGCGCACCGTGGCCCCGCGGTAGCCGCTGCGCTCGAGCTCCGGTACGTACGCCGTGACCTGCTCGTCAACATTGAGTACGCCCTGCCCGGCCAGCGCGCCAACGAGGATGCCGACGACGGATTTGCTGACCGACATGAGCAGATGCAGTGTGTCGGGCTCCATCGCGCCTGCGTACTGCTCGGCGACAAGCTCGCCCTCGTGCACCACCATCCACCCGTCGGTCTCGGTGGCCTTCATGATCGCGCCGACCGTCGTGGACTCTCCGTCGGCATCTCGGCAGGTCAGATCGGCAAACGGCGTGATGCGCCGAGAAAGGGGAACCGCCCGCTTTGACCCCCGCGAGATCGTCGCGGTCGGGAAGATCTCCGCGATATGGCAGAACGTCCAGCCGACCTGCTCCGCTGATTGCCAGTTGTCCAGCGTGACAGGGAAAGGCGGACGGCTCGCTGTTGAGCCGATCACGCCGCGTCACTCACTTTGCCATTGAGGCTGCCCTCGCCACTGGCGTGGCGCTTGCCTCGGCGCCGGCCAAGGGCTGGCCGGTGTACTGCTCGCGGATCGAATCAATGAGATGCTTCGCACGGATGCTCAGCGTATCCGTCCCATCACCTGCTCGGCGCTGCAAGCGCCCCTTGGTGACTACGACCCCTAGGTCTGCACCCTTCCAGCGGTAGTCCCCGGCTCCGTAAATCCGCAGGAAGAACGCCTCGGACTCGTTTTGGAGCTGATGCCAGTCCAGTGCAGCCCGCCGATAGACCAACGTCCCAGAAGCGTTGTATGAGTACTGGCCGGTCGGCGCGGCAGAGGTGATCAACTGCACAATGGGCGAGGTCTCCTTGATGACCATCTGGCTCCACAGGTCCGCAGCAGCCAGCTCCCGCCACCGAGCGTTTATCTCCTCGATGTCGAGCTCGAAATCCACATCGAAGTACTCCAGAAGGTGGAATGCGAAGAGGGGGATGTCGGCGTACGCGCCCGCAGTGACGTTCGTGATGGAGGAGGCCCCGCTGATCCTGGGATTGAGCTCACCGAGATAGACCTCGTCGGTGTCGGTATCGATCAGCACATCGACTTCGAAGAATCCTCGATAGCCCTCGGCGCCAAGACGATTGCCCAGCCTCCCGACGAGATCACCTGCCTTGAGGCGAAGGTCCTCATCGAGGACTTCTGGGAACATCTCGTTGCCGCACCAGCCACCACGATACGGAGTGAGTTGTCGGTGTCCGGTCAACTCCGACATGAACGGGCCGACAACTGTGCCGTTGCGGGTCAGGACCGCCTCGACAGCGACCGGGCGGTTGTTGATCCGCTTCATCACCTTCACCTCGTTGCCGATGATGTCGCGACGGTGTCGCTTCCAGCCGGTTTCATCGTCAATGAAGAAGGTGGTTTTGCCCGAGTCGCCGTACGCGGTCTGGACGACAAGATCGGTGCCGAGGCCGGCGTCCGTCGCTGCCCCGACCAATTCGTCGTACTCCTCGACCGTCACCATCACATTGGGCACGCTTGCTGCGCCGACATCGTTGCCCAGGCGGGTCGTCACGAGCTTGGAGTCCAAGTGCTCACGTAGCTCGGCTGAAGGAAGGATCAGGTCATAACCGAGCTCGTCGCAGATCCTCTCGGTCTCGGCGTCGAAGAAGACCATGGCGACCTTTGGTCGCTGACCACCGGGGGCTCGCCGGGACATATGAGCCCGCACCTCGGGATTGACGAGCAGCCAGTTGTTGATCTCCTCGCCCGACTCGAATTCGATATACGGTTTGTGCTTCGGTGTGAAGACGCGCGGATGAGCACCGTCCCACCCGTCGTAGTAGGTGACGTAGGAGAAGTTACGCACCCAACGGTCTAGTCCGAGCAGATTGAACGGCGTTGCACCCACGAAGTAGATCGGCACCTCGTTGGTGCGGAAGAAGTGCCGCACCTCAGAGATGTTCCGCAGCGGCCGACCCAGGCCGTGGGCGGCCGGAGCTGCATATGCGGCATCGGTGCCGACCGTCACCTCCGGAGCTCGGGACGTACCCGGCGACTCGAGATCTGTGCCAACGCCTGCTTGCGATGTGTCGCTCATGGTCGTCCTCAGCTCTCCCGATCATGACCGAGATGCGTGTGATGATGCGAGGGAATGGTTCCGTCGGGAACGGGCGCCGCTCGCTCACTGAGCAGCGGACGCAACGGATCCCATCGCGTGCCCTCCCGGAGATCCTGACGTTTGCGGGCAATGGCGCACAAAGCCTCCAGAACCACTCGATTTGCCAGCGCAGCCGTGATGTCGGCGTGGTCGTACGGCGGGCTGACTTCAACGACATCGATGCCGCACACTGGGAGTTCGAGGCAGATTCTTCGCACCGCGTCCAGCAGCTCGCGCGCGGACAACCCTCCCGGTTCCGGGGTGCCGGTGCCGGGTGCATGTCCTGGATCGCAAACATCAATGTCGACTGACAGGAAGACCCCATCGCAGTCGTCAGTGGCAATGGTGAACGCCTCGGTCAGGCATTCCCGAAGTCCGCGCTGCACGATCTCGGTCATTTCATAAGAGCGCATGTTCTGCGCCGCCATCCAGTCCAGTGTTTCCGGAGGCGGCCAGTAGCCGCGAAGCCCGATCTGTAAGAACCGATCGCCGCGTACGGCGCCTGACTCGATCAGTCTGCGCATCGGCTGCCCGTGACCCCAGAGTGAGCCGAACTCGATGTCGCCGGTATCGGCGTGAGCGTCGAAGTGGATCATCGATACTCGGCCGGCGCCGATGACATTGGCACAGCCCTTGGCGTCGGGGTAGGCGATCGAATGGTCCCCGCCAAGCGACAGTGGTATCGCGCCAGCTTGAGCCACCCTCTCAACCGCGGCCTCGAGCGCCGGCAGTGCGACTTCGATGTCACCGGAATACATCTCCACATCACCGGCGTCGTAGACCTTGATGTCCTGCAAGCCGTCGGTCCGCAATGCCAGCGAGGGCCGCGATCCGTCGTGTGGCAGGTAGTCGGTCATCCGAATGGCCTGCGGGCCGAAGCGCGTGCCGGCCCGATAGGAGGTGCCGCCGTCGAACGGCGCCCCCAAGATCACGACGTCCGCGTCGGCGTAGCTACTCTCGTCTTCCAGGTCGCATTCCGGCACCCCGAGAAAGGTGAAATCGGGACCGAATTGAGCGCCGTAACGGGTCATGACGCTGCTCGCTTTCTATGTGGTCACTCGCTTCCCGACAAGATCACGCCACGAGATGTTCGTGCCTGGCCATGTGCTCGTGCGCCGACTCGTGGATCACAGTCTCGCCACGGAAGAACTCCGGCTGACGGGCGCGCATCATCAACATGAACACAATACCGAGCAAGATCAACCCAAGACCGAGAATCAGCACGAGTCCGACACCTCCGATACTCGCGCCGCTGCCATAGTCCGGGCTCGCACTGTCACGCAATGTGATGATGAAGACAAAGAACAATCCGAGTCCGCCTAGCAGCGGGAACAAGAACTTGAAGATGAAGTTGTAGAAGTTTCTGAACAGCTGGTGACGGAAGAACCAGACGCAGGCGAGCGCGGTCAAGCCGTAGTAAAAGCAGATCATGATGCCGAGCGAGTAATTGGTGTCGGTCGGCGCGCGCTCGCTAAGGAACGTCATGATAGCGTAAGAAGGCCCCCGCCCCAATCCCCGCTACCAC
>CAVXAP010000005.1:0-47089 GCA_963759635.1 uncultured Actinomycetota bacterium | reverse complement strand
TCGAGCCGAGTTCTTCACCCTGATAGCCGCCCACGCCGGCACGCTGACTCCCGTCAGATCATCGTCTTCTGGCTCCATGAGCAACGCGTCCAGGCCGGGATGAACATCAACATGTGGGACGTTGCCGACGACATCGAACGACTCGTCCAGTCACCACGCCCGCTCAACATTGACGATCTCGCCAGTCCCGACATCCCGCTTGCCGGCTTGACCTAGTGCGTGTCACGAACTCTAACGAGGGCGGGCCGCGCACCGCGCGATTGCGCGAGCAGCTCTAAACAAGGGGGACGTTGGTCACTTCCCCAGCGGATGGAACGATCGATATCGTCAAATCATGAATCCGCCAGTCCCCGCTGGGGTCGACGGCAAAGCCTCCGACGCGCTATTGAAAATCGGTCGATTTTTCACGAGATGGGAGGAATCCGACGACGGTCGGGTGGCCTTCCGAAGGGCGGTCGGGCTGGCGATGTCTTCTACCGCGATCGCTGGAGTCACGACAAGGTTGTCCGGTCCACCCATGGTGTGAACTGCACGGGTTCCTGCTCCTGGAAGTTTACGTCCGCGACGGGATCATCACCTGGGAGGCGCAGCAGACCGACTATCCGTCGGTCGGTCCCGATGACCGGAGTACGAGCCGCGCGGCTGCCCCCGCGGCGCGGCCTTCTCCTGGTACACCTATCGCCCACCCGAGTCGGTACCCGTATGCGCGCGGAGTCCTGCTCGAGATGTATCGGGAAGCCAAGCAGCGGTTGGCGACCCTGTTCTGGCATGGGCCGACGTGGTCAACGACCCTGAGCGTCGGCGTCGCTACCAGCAGGCGCGCGGCAAGGGTGGACTCGTACGAGTGTCATGGGCCGAGGCTGTGGAGATGATCGCGGCGGCTCAGGTGCACACGATCAAGACCTACGGGCCGGATTGGATCTCCGCCTTCTCACCGATTCCGGCGATGTCGATGGTCTCCCATTGCGTCGGGACACGGTTCACCCAGCTCATCGGCGGGGTGATGACGTCCTTTTACGACTGGTACGCCGACCTGCCGGTAGCTAGCCCTCAGGTCTTCGGTGATCAGACTGACGTACCGGAATCCGGCGACTGGTGGGATGCCACCTATTTGATGATGTGGGGTTCCAACGTCCCGGTGACTCGAACCCCTGATGCGCACTGGATGGCCGAGGTTCGGTATCGCGGCACCAAGATCGTGACCGTGAGCCCGGACTACGCCGACAACACCAAGTTCGCCGATGAGTGGTTGCCGGCCCAGGCGGGCACGGACGCCGCGCTGGCCATGGCGATGACTCATGTGATCTTGAAGGAGTTCTTCGTCGACCGGCGGGTGCCGTTCTTCACCGACTTTGTGAAGACCTACACCGACCTGCCGTTTTTGATCACGCTGACCGACAACGCCGAGCATGGTGGCCTGGTGCCGGGCAAGTTCCTGACCGAGGTCGACCTGGCGGCGGGCGCCGACGCTGAGCCGGAGGCGGCGTGGAAGACGGTGCTGTTGGACGCCGCCAGCGGCAAGCCGGTTGTTCCCAACGGTTCAATGGGCTTCCGCTCGCCGACTCGGCGTCGGTCGCTGGAACCTCGATCTCGAAGGCATGACCCCGGCTCTCTCGATCCGCGATGTCGACGCCGACGAGGTCGTCGAGGTGCTGCTCCCCTGTTCGAGGCGGCGGACGGATCGGCTGGGTGCTGGCCGACGCGTGCCGGTTCTCGGGTGGGCGTTCGTCTGGTTACTACGGTGTTCGACCTGATCTCGACCAGCATCGGTCGCCCGGCCGATCTACCTGGGAACTGGCCGACGGCTACGACGACTCGATGTCGCCGTACACGCCGGCCTGGCAGGCAGAGATCACCAGCGTGCCGGCGGAAGCCTGCATCCGGATCGCCCGCGAATTCGCCACCAACGCCGAGCAGTCCAACGGTCGGTCCATGATCATCATGGGCGCCGGCATCTGCCAGTGGTTCCACGCCGACGCCACCTATCGGTCGATCTTGAGCATGTTGATCTTGACCGGCTGTATGGGTCGCAACGGCGGCGGCTGGGCCCACTACGTCGGCCAGGAGAAGTGCCGGCCGATCACCGGCTGGATTTCGCTGGCCAATGCGCTCGACTGGTCGCGGCCGCCGCGTACCATGATCGGCACCGCGTACTGGTACATGCATGCGATAAGTGGCGCTTCGACGGTCGCCCCGATGCACTCGCTTCGCCGCTGGCTGAAGGACACATTGCCGGCATGCACACCGCGGACACCATCGCTCAGTCGGCGCGTCTGGGATGGATGCCGTTCTACCCGCAGTTCAATGTCAACCCCTTGGATCTCGCCGATCAGACCGACGCCGCGGTCGCCGCCGGCGAGGCTCCGATGCCGCCGCGTATGTCGCTAACACTGGCGGCCGGCACGATCAAGATGTCGATCGAGGACGTCGATGCGCCCGAGAACTGGCCCCGGACGCTGACGCTGTGGCGCTCCAACCTGTTCGGCTCCTCCGCCAAGGGCAACGAGTACTTCCTCAAGTACCTTCTCGGCACGCACTCCAACGTCATGGCCGAGGAGGGACGGCCGAGGTACGTCCGCGTGACGTGGCCTGGCGGGAAGAGATTCCGGAGGGGAAGCTCGACCTGCTGCTGTCGGCTGACTTCCGGATGACGTCGACGACTTTGCTCTCCGACATCGTGTTGCCGGCCGCCACCTGGTATGAGAAGTACGACCTCTCTAGCACCGACATGCACCCCTACGTGCATGCATTCACTCCGGCCATTGACCCGCCGTGGGAGGCCAAGAGCGACTTCGACATGTTCCATCTCATTGCCCAGGAACTGTCCCGCCAGGCCCAGACGCACCTGGGCACACGGCGGGACCTGGTTGCTGTTCCGATGCAGCACGACACTCCCGGCGAGACTGCTCAGCCGCATGGGGTGGTGCGGGACTGGAAGCGCGGGGAGGTCGTCGGCGTGCCGGGCACAACCATGCCGAGCTTCCAGATAGTCGAGCGTGACTACACCGCCATCGCTGACAAACTCGCCGCCATCGGTCCACTGGCGGACAAGCTCGGCTTCACGGTGAAGAACATCACTTACTAGCTCGAGCATCAAATTGCGCAGCTGGCCGCCTCGGGGGGCGTGATGCTTGGCGGCGCGGCCGATGGTCGACCCGCCATCGACACCGACGCCAAAATGGCGGAGGCCATTCTGACCTTCTCAGGGACCACCAACGGTGAGCTGGCCGTCCAGGGATTCCGGTCCTTGGAGCAACGCACCGGGGTCCACCTCGCTGATCTTGCTGAGGGGTCTGAGGAGAAACGGATCACGTTCGCTCAGACTCAGCAGGCGCCGGTTCCGGTGATCACTTCGCCGGAATGGTCGGGATCGGAGACTGGCGGCCGCCGCTATGCCCCGTTCACAGTCAATGTCGAGCGACTCAAGCCTTCGCACACGCTGACCGGCCGGATGCACTTCTTCCTTGATCATGACTGGATGCGTGATCTTGGTGAAGCGCTGCCGACCTACCGTCCGCCGCTGGACATGCACCGGCTCTTCGGTGAGCCCACTCTCGGCTCGGACGGGGCCAAGCAGGTGACTGTGCGCTACCTGACTCCGCACTCAAAGTGGTCGATCCACTCTGAGTACCAAGACAACTTGTTCATGCTGTCGCTGTCACGCGGCGGACCGACCATCTGGCTCAGCCCGGCGGACGCGGCGGCGATCGGTGTGACAGACAACGAGTGGATGGAGTGCGTGAACGCCAACGGCGTCCTCGTCGGGCGTGCCATCGTCAGCCATCGCATGCCGGAGGGTGTGGTGTACGTGCACCACGCTCAGGAGCGCATCATCGACGTGCCGAAGTCTGAGGCAACCGGCCGACGGGGTGGCATCCACAACTCGGTGACCAGGCTGCTGGTGAAACCCAGCCACCTCATTGGTGGATACGCCCAGCTGTCGTACACGTTCAACTACCTCGGTCCCACCGGCAACCAGCGGGACATCGTCTCCACCATCCGGCGTCGCTCTCAGGAGGTGCAGTTCTGATGTTTGCGCTGCTCGCGCATCGCGCTTGGAATCCGCCGCTGTCGTCGTCGCTCGCAGAGGAAAGAACGCCTCCGCTCGCTCCTCCTCCGTGCGGCGGCGCGCGATTTGCCGACGCTCGCAGCGCGATGCCATAGGAGTGCTGACTGATGAGAGTGATGGCCCAGATGGGCATGGTGATGAACCTTGACAAGTGCATCGGCTGCCACACCTGTTCGGTGACGTGCAAGCAGGCGTGGACCAACCGCGCCGGCACCGAGTACGTGTGGTTCAACAATGTGGAGACCCGGCCCGGCCAGGGCTACCCGCGCCGGTACGAAGATCAGGAAACCTGGCGGGGCGGATGGACCCTCAACAGCCGTGGCCGGCTCAAGCTCAAGGCCGGTGGCAGGGTCCGCAAGCTGCTCGGGATCTTCGCGTCGCCGGTACAACCCAAGCTTGCCGACTATTACGAGCCGTGGACCTACGACTACCGGACGCTCATCGATGCACCACTTGGCGACGACTTCCCAGTGGCCCGACCCAAGTCCTTGATCACCGGCGAGGACACCAAAATCACCTGGTCAGCCAACTGGGACGACGACCTCGGTGGGGTCAGCGAACAGGGCCATCTCGACCCCATCGTGCAGCGGGTACGCCGCGAGTCCGAGGACAAGATCAAGTTTGCATTCGAGCAGACTTTCATGTTCTACCTGCCGCGCATCTGCGAGCACTGCTTGAACCCATCCTGCATGGCCTCCTGCCCGTCAGGCGCGATCTACAAACGCGCCGAGGATGGCATTGTTCTTGTGGACCAGGACCGTTGCCGAGGTTGGCGGCAGTGCGTGACTGGCTGCCCGTACAAGAAGATCTACTTCAATCACAAGACGGGCAAGGCCGAGAAGTGCCACCTGTGCTACCCCCGGATTGAGGTCGGGCTGCCGACGGTGTGCTCGGAGACCTGCGTCGGACGGTTGCGCTACCTCGGTTTGTTTCTGTACGACGCCGACCGGGTAACCGCGGCCGCGGCAGCACCCAACGAAAAGGACCTGTACGCCGCGCAACTGGATCTGATCTTGGATCCCAATAATCCGCAGGTGATCGCTCTGGCTCGGCAGCAGGGCATCCCGGCCGACTGGCTGGATGCGGCGCGGCGCTCGCCCGTCTACGCGCTGGCGAAGACCTACAAGGTGGCGCTTCCCTTGCATCCGGAGTACCGGACCATGCCGATGGTCTGGTACATCCCACCACTTTCACCCATTGTGGATTTGCTTCGTGATCAGGGCCACGATGCCGAGTCCCCGATGTCATGTTCGGCGCGATTCGAGCCCTGCGGATTCCGATGGAATATCTGGCCGAGTTGTTCACCGCTGGTGATGTCGGCGAGATCGAGCGGGTTCTGACGATACTGGCGGCCATGCGCGCGCACATGCGCAACATCACCCTCGAACAGCCCCAGGACGACTCGATTGCGGCATCGGTGGGAATGACCGACCTGAGCGTGCGTGAGATGTACCGGTTGATGGCGATTGCGAAGTACGACGAGCGTTACGTGATCCCCAAGGCTCATGTGGAGCAGGCCCACGAGCTCGAGGAGCTCGGCTGCTCGCTCGACTTCGACGGCGGACCGTACGAGCAAGGGCCGTTTGGCGAGGCGAGTGGCCGCCCGTCTCCCGTGGCCGTGGAGACCTTCCACGCGCTGCGGCAACGGCAGACCTCCGAATCCAGTGTTTCCGGGGAAGAGCTCCAGGGTCGGGTGAACCTGCTCAATTGGGACGGCAAGGGGACGCCCGACGGGATATTCCCCAAACCCAAGGAGCCGGCGTGAGAGCCCGGCGCCGGGAGGCAATCCCGGTGATTCGCCAGGCGGCCGGAGTCTGCCTTGACTATCCCGAGCGGGAGGTCATCTCAACCTCGGGTTTACTGTACGCGGCCCTTGCTGAGGAGGCTCCACGTCAGGCCGAGAATTTTGAGCCGTTGCTCGCTTTCTGGGAGACCGCCGATGCGTCGACTATCCAGACCCACTATGTCGATGTCTTCGATCTGTCCCGCAAGCACAGCCTCTACCTGTCGTACTGGACCGACGGTGACACCCGTCGCCGAGGCGAGGTACTCACCGCGTTCAAGCAGCGCTACCGCCGCTCGGGTTTCCTGGTCGACACGAGGGGCGAGTTGCCCGACTACCTGCCGATGGTCCTGGAGTACGCGGCGATCGTTGACCCCGTCGATGGGACCGCATTGCTGCAGCAGTACCGGAGCAGCGTGGAGTTACTGCGGTTAGCACTGGTGGAACGCGGCACGCCGTACGCGGGAGTGCTGACGGCAGTGTGCAGCACGCTGCCCGGTCCCTCACCCGCCGACCGCAAGGCCGTGATGGCGATGGCGGCTGCGGGCCCTCCGACGGAGACGGTCGGCCTGGAGCCGAAGGATCCTCGACTACTTCCGATGGGAGGGTCACGATGAATGTCCTGCTCTGGGGTGTCCTGCCGTACGTCATGATGGCCGTGCTCATCGGGGGCCTCATCTGGCGGTATCGCTACGACCAGTTCGGATGGACCACCCGCTCCTCCCAGCTCTACGAGTCACGGCTACTGCGGATCGGCTCGCCCTTGTTCCACTTCGGGATCCTGGTCGTGATCGTCGGACACTTGGGCGGGCTGGTGATCCCGGAGTCGTGGACCGAGGCGGTCGGAATCAGCGAGAACATGTATCACGTCAATGCGCTGCTGTGGGGAACCCTTGCCGGCGTTTGCACGCTGGTGGGGATCTTGATCTTGATCTACCGCCGCCGCACTACGGGGCCGGTGTTCATGGCCACCACAAGGAACGACAAGGCGATGTATGTGGTGCTGGTGGCGGCGATTGTGGCTGGGCTGGCCACCACCGTGCTCAGCGTGTTCGGCGGACACTCCGACGTGACCTACCGGGATACTGTGTCCCCGTGGTTCCGCTCGCTGTTCTACTTCTCGCCCAAGATCGACTCGATGGCGGCGGCTCCGCTGGCCTTCCAGGTGCACACGCTCATCGGGATGCTGCTGTTCGCCATCTGGCCGTTCACGCGCTTGGTGCATGCCTTCACCGTCCCGTTGCATTACTTGTTCCGCCCCTACATCGTCTACCGGAGCCGTGATGACCTGCCCGCTCCGGGAGCCGCGCCTACACACCGAGGTTGGGCACCTGTGGGCACCCGAGATCGCGGCCCAGACGCCTGAGAGGAAGAGCGAGTGTGACCAGCACCGCTGCAAGCGACACCACCATTGAGACGGGTCAGACCAAGAACCTGATCCTGGCGCTCCTTGGCTTCACGATCACCTTCTGGGCCTGGAACATCATCGGACCTCTCGGTGTCCGATACACCGGCGAACTGGGCCTGAATCCCTCGCAGGCCTCGCTCCTTGTCGCCATGCCCGTACTTGTCGGATCCCTGGGCCGGGTACCGGTGGGAGCACTCACCGACCGCTATGGCGGTCGCGTGATGTTCACAGTGCTCACCCTCGCGTCGGCGATCCCCGTGCTGCTGGTCGCCTTTGCCGGATCGCTGAAGTCCTATCCGCTGCTGCTGGTGTTCGGATTCTTCCTTGGCGTGGCCGGCACGACCTTCGCGGTCGGCATCCCGTTCGTGAACGCCTGGTTCGAACCAGCGCGACGGGGGTTCGCGACAGGCGTCTTCGGCGCTGGCATGGGCGGCACGGCGTTGTCTGCCTTCTTCACTCCACGGCTCGTGCGGACCATCGGCTACATCCCGACGCATCTGCTCATTGCGCTAGCCCTTGTCGTCGTCGGTGCCGTCCTCTGGCTGCTGATGCGGGACTCACCTGCCTGGAAGCCGAATCTCGCACCAGTTGTACCCAAGCTGGCCGCTGCCGCGAAGCTGGCGGTCACCTGGCAAATGGCCTTCCTTTACGCCGTTGTTTTCGGTGGCTTCGTCGCCTTCTCGACCTACCTGCCGACCTATCTGAAGAATGTCTACGCCTTCGGCTTGACCGGCGCCGGCACCAGAACCGCGGGCTTCGCCATCGCAGCCGTGGTCGCGCGACCGATCGGCGGCATTGTGGCTGACAAGATCGGCCCGCGCAAGGTTGTCGCCGTCTCCCTCGCCGGGGCGGCGGTCATGTCGCTGATCATCGCGCTCCGCCTGCCGCCTGAGATCCCAGCGGGCACGTCATTCGTCCTGATGGCCCTCTTCCTCGGACTCGGCACCGGCGGGGTCTTTGCTTGGGTTGCGGAGTTGGCGCCAGCCGAGCGAGTCGGCGCCGTCACCGGGATCGTTGGTGCCGCCGGCGGGCTCGGTGGCTTCTTCCCACCGCTCGTCATGGGTGCGACCTACAACGAGACACAGCACAGCTACACGCTCGGATTGGTGCTGTTGACGATTACTGCCGGCGCTGCGCTTCTCTTCACTCTGTTCGGGATTCGGCGAAAGGCTCCAGCCACTACCTAGTGCTAGTGCGACTTACTCCGTCCTTCGGCAGGCTATTTGTTGGGCACTGCTCGCGCGACCCGACGCTCGCCGTGCACAGTCAGGCGCGTTCTCGGGCCTCGCTTTCTTTACTCGGACTTGGCATGATCGGCAGATGCGGAGTCCACGTAAGTAATGCCAGGTGGCAGTAAGCGAGCTCGGGGAGAGCTGGCGAGCGTCGGGTAGCGAAGCGCTGGCTATGTCTGGACGAGCGGGCGAGCAGAGACGCTTCTCGTCTGCGAGCGAGTGAGGAAGACACAGTCTTGACGCGCGTAGCGAGCGCGAGCCGGCAGGACGAAAGACGGCCAGCAACCAAGCCCGCTGAGAAGGCCGTGGGCATCTTCCGCGCGATCCATATCGCACGTCGGACTACATGGCAGAGCCCTCAGTTCTACGTTCTGGTCGTCGGCGCCATGCAGCTGCTCTTGGTTGTGATCGCCATTCCGGTGATCCGACTGCTCTACGGGTTGGTGCTCGTCCAAACTGGTTTGGGCAGCATCGCGTACGACCGAATCTCGCATGTGCTGCGCAATCCGCTGGCCGATGTCACGCTGCTGATCATCGCGATTGTCGCTGTCATCGCGATAACCGGCGAGCTGGTCACCTTGTTCATCCTGGCATCGCACCACCAATCGGGGAATGCGATATCGCTCCGATTGGTGCTGTGGCAGCTCTGGGAAGTGATCAAGAAACTGGTCCATCCGCAGGGCCTGCTGATGATCGTCTATTTGATCTTGCTGCTGCCTCTCGGCCAGCTGGGACTGACGTCGATCTTGACCAAGAAGGTAGCGGTACCACCATTCGTCAGTGAGGAGCTCAGCAAGAGTCCGTCGTCAAGCCTGATCTACAGCGCGGTACTACTGGTGATCACCTATCTGAATCTCCGCTTGATCTTCACTGTGCCGCTGCTGGGCACCACGACAGGGGGTGTCTGGCGTGCCTTTGTCACCAGCTGGCGCCTGACGCGCTGGCGCTCGCTGCGGGTTCTCGGTCTGGTCTTCGTCGTCACGTTCCTGGCAGGGCTGGCCGCGCTCATCTTGGGTGCGCTGACGTTGGCACCGACGATTGCCACTGACATCCTGGCCCCCGCCACATCACCGTGGTTGGCCGCGTTCGGACTCAGCGTCTGGCAGATCGGCATGTTTGTGATCACAGCGTTGTTGACGATCATGATCGTGCAGTCGCTCACCGCGATGATGCGCGATTGGCTGGACCGCCTCCCCGAAGATCATCGGCCGGCCTCGGCCGTCGTTTCTTACTCCGAGCCCTCGCATGTCACAGCTCGCCGCCAGAAGCTTTTGTGGGGCCTGGCCGCCGGCCTGATGGTGGTGGCTCTCGGCGTTACCGCTGTGCTGAACCACAAGACGATGGTCACCCTGGTCGACAGCGAGGAAACCGAGGTGTTGGCCCACCGCGGGTTCATCCAGGGCGGAGTGGAGAACACCCTTCCCGCCTTGCAAGCCGCGGCCAAGGCAGGGGCTGACCGGGTCGAATTCGACGTCCTGGAAACCAAGGACGGCAGGTTCGTGGTGATGCACGATACGAATCTCCAACGGCTGGCAGGCAAGAACCTCAATGTCAAAGACCTCACACAGGACGAGTTGACCAAGATCACCGTTAGGGCTGGAGGGATGGAAGCCAAGATCCCCTCGCTCGAAGAGTGGATCCAGCTGTCCATTCAGCTCAACCTGCCGCAGCTTCTCGAAATCAAGCTGCATGGCGGCGAGACCCCTGACTTGGTGCCGCGGCTGCTTGCCGTACTCGATCGGGCCGGAGTGACAGAGCACTACACCTACCACTCGCTCAGCCGTGAGGTGGTCGAGGGGCTGAAGCGACTGCGCCCGCAGTTGGTCGTGGGCTTCATCGTGCCGGTCAACTTTGGTGGCGTACCCAATGTCAACGCCGACTTCATCGTCATCGAGCAGCAGTCGTACAGCAGCCGATTCGTACGTCAGGCGTGGGCCGACGGTTACAACGTCATCGTCTGGACGGTCGACGACGAGCAACAGATGCGCGACTACATGGACGCTGCGGTCGATGGCATCATCACAGACCGACCAGACCTCGCCGTCTCGGCGCGGACAGACATCGCAGAGGACAAGGGCTTGGCCGGCCGTCTCTCGGACGCCATCGCTCGGTCGGCGTCGTTCTGAACTCATGCACGCTGAGCCTGTCGAAGCGCCCTTCGACAGGCTCGGGGGCAGCTGGGGCCGCTCAGGCCTGCGGCTTCACCAGTGGGAACAAAATCGTGTCACGGATTCCCAAGCCGGTCAGGTTCATGACCAGCCGGTCGACACCCAGGCCCATACCGCCCGTCGGCGGCATTCCGTACTCCAAAGCCTGCAGGAAATCCTCGTCGACCTGCATCGCCTCCGGATCCCCGGCGGCAGCCCGGAGAGACTGGGCCACCAGACGCTCCCGTTGCTCGAGCGGATCGATCAGCTCGGAGTAGGCGGTGCCCTGTTCGGAGCCGAAAATCACCAGATCCCACTTCTCCGCCAGTCGCGGGTCGTCGCGGTGGGCACGCGCGAGCGGTGAATTCTCTTTGGGGAAATCGGTGTAGAACGTAGGCGTCGTGGTCTGGCCTTCACACAGTTCCCCGTAGATCTCCTCGAGAAGATAGCCCCAGCTCGCGTTGGGCTCCATCTCCAGCCCGATCGCCTGGGCATGCTGGTACAGCACCGAGACGGGCGTATCCACGGTGATCTCTTCGCCCAGTGCCTCGGAGACCGCCTGACAGATGGTCTTGACGGGCCAGTCGCCGGAAAAGTCGTATTCCGTGATCTTGCCGTCCGTATCTGCCCTGCGAGCTATCGGTGAGCCGTAGACCGCGGTGGCGGCCTCCTGGATGAGCTCCTGGGTCAGCACCCGCATGGTGTTGTAGTCGCCGTAGGTCTCATAGACCTCCAGCGAGGTGAACTCGGGGTTGTGCTTGAAGTCCACGCCTTCATTTCGGAACTGCCGGCCGATCTCGAACACCTTCTCCATGCCACCGACGATCAGCCGCTTCAAGTGCAGCTCGGTGGCGATGCGTAGGTAAAGCTCAAGGTCATAGGCGTTGATGTGGGTCTCGAAGGGTCGGGCATTCGCGCCGCCATGGATCAGCTGCAGAACCGGGGTCTCGACCTCCGTGAAGCCTCGAGCGTGGAGTGAGTCCCGAATGCTCCGGACGACGGCCGCGCGGGTGTAGGCCACGTCTCGGGCTTCGGGCCTCACGATCAAGTCGACGTAGCGCGCTCGAACCCGAGCCTCGGGATCAGTGAGGCCCTTGTGCTTGTCGGGCAAGGGCCGGATCGACTTGCTGGTGATCTTGAACGATTCCGCACGGATGGTCAGCTCACCGCGCTTGGTGGTGATCACCTCGCCGGTCACGCCCACGTGATCACCGAGGTCGACGTCGTGCCGCCAGTGCTTGAGCATGTCGGGTCCAACGGCGTCGAGAGCGATCATGATCTGCAAGTCGCCGGTGCCGTCGCGCAGAGTAGCGAAGCAGAGCTTGCCGCCATCCCGGTTGAGGATGACGCGTCCGGCGACCGAAGCCCGACGACCGGTACGCGTATCGCGCGGGAGCTCACCGACCTCTTCCCGGACCTGCGCGAGCGTATGGGTCCGTGGATATGCCACTGGATACGGATCGACGCCATGATCGCGCAGCCGTTCCAGCTTCTCGCGGCGTATCCGGATCTGTTCCGGCAGCCCTTCAGTGGACATGACCTCAGCCAGAGCGTCAGGTTCTTCCGGAATGTGAGCCGTCACTTCAGCCACATATTCCTCGCCTGCCCGCTCAAGGGCACCTGCGGCAGGTTCCTTGCCGTGCCGGCTCAACATCGCTAGCGACGGCCGCGTCAGAAAACCTTCAGCGCTGCCAGCGGCCGTGCCCACACGGGGCAGGTCTGAGGGGTACTCGAAGCAGATGTATCGAGGCTGCCACTCAGGCTGGTACTTGGCGTTCGATCGGTAGAGAGATTCCAGCTGCCAGTTGCGGCTGGCGACCAGCAGTGCCTGCCGCCAGAGACGGGCAATCGGTCCGGCGCCGATCTCAGCGCCGCGCTCGAACGCCTCGCGGAACATTGCGAAGTTCAGCGACACCCGGCCGACACCGAAGGCCGCAGCTCGTTCCGCGAGCGAGGCCACCATGAGTTCGACCAGACCGTTGTCAGCGCTGGGATCACGGCGCATCAGGTCGAGCGAAAGACCATTTCGGCCCCACGGCACAAAGCTGAGAAAGGCTCGAAGATGGCCGTCGGCATCGTGCGCCTCCACGAGCACGCACTGCGAATCGAGCGGATCCCCTAGACGGCCGAGCGCCATCGAGAAGCCTCGTTCGTCGCCGCCGTCACCTCGCCATCGGGAGGCGTCGGTGGACAGCTCTTCGAAGCGGGCAGGGTCGACATCACCGTGACGGACCACGGTTGTCGTGTACCCGCGGCGTTGTAGCCTGCTGACGGACTGGCGGACTGACTTCATGCCTGGGCCGTTGAGCGAGAACGAGCGCATATCGAGGATTGCCTCATCACCGATCTCGAACGCCGTTAATCCCGCATCAACGTAGGCTGCGGCACCTAGCTCGCCAGCCCCCATGACGGCCAGGGACCAACCGCTGGCACGGGCCTTGGAGCGCCATTGCTCGATGGCTGATCCCCAGTGCTCAGGATCCCCCACTGGGTTTCCACTGGCCAGGCTCACCGAGCCGATCACTCGGTAGGAAACGCCTGCTTGTGCAGTCGCCGGGTCGCCGGTGTTCCACACGATGGACTTGTCCCGCCGAGTGGCGAAGTAGCCCAGCGAGTCCCAATCGCCGAAGGTGCGCAGCAGAGTCCGCACCCGAGCCTCATCCACAGCGTTGAGGGTGTGGGTCTCCGGCGGCGGCCTGAAGAGCAGGTACGTGGATGTGAGGATGACTGCCGCACCCATCACGTCCAACAAGATCGTGACCCACAGTGGGGACCGGACCTCATCGGCCCTTACGAGGCCAACCTCGCCCAACAGCTTGTCGATGACATGAAGCGTCGCCGTAGCGAGATCCGGTGTGGTGCCGAACGTGTTGACCAGCCACGTACCAAAAACCAAGATCACCACGCTGCCAAGTAGGAAGCAGACGATCGCGGCCAGGAGGTTTCGCACTTTGCCGCGGGCCTGGAACTGTGGTCGGGCGCGCCAGAGGATCACCAGGACAGCACTCATGATCACTAGCCCGGCGATCTGCAGCAGCGAGCCACCGCTGATGATCGAAAAGATCCGCACCAGCTGAGGAAGGATGATCCACCAGACGACGAAGATCCACCAGGCTGCCCGTAGCCGGCGGCGCAAGGCGATGCCGACCGAGACGAGCACCGCCGCGTACACGAGGTTCGGGACGATCGGGATCGTCAACATCGAGACGACGTCGTCCCACCGCAAGAAGTACCGCCTCAATGGCGGAATCAACGTAGCGACCACAACAAGCGCCGCAAACGCGAACATCGCCGTGGCCAGTCGATCAGGCCAGCGATCATCACGCAGCACTTGGACGAAGGCAGGCTTCTG
Organism: uncultured Actinomycetota bacterium; assembly: GCA_963759635.1. Classification (GTDB taxonomy): domain Bacteria; phylum Actinomycetota; class Actinomycetes; order Propionibacteriales; family Propionibacteriaceae; genus Microlunatus. Next base: position 33,098 of record CAVXAP010000005.1, on the reverse strand, counting down.
TGCAGTCGTCTCTGCTTCGCTGGGCGTTCGCTCCGCAGAGGTATTGAGATCAACAGCCATATGTGCTCGCTCTCCAGTTATCCCGAAATTGGGGGACAAAGGGGACGTCGTGGGACGCTCGATATCTGGCAAATTCTCTCACGGTTGTGCAGTAAGCCCTGAGTCAAAAATGCTGACGACAATCTGAGCTCGTGGGTAATCCTCGGTATGGGCCGTTGAGTTGCTCTATGTGTCCGTCTTTATTGCTAGCCTCATGCAGCCTCGGGTGGTCGTCGCCGCCGGCGACGTTCCGGTTGGTCGTTGGGCGTGGAGGCGTCGGATGCGGGCGTTGATTTGGGGTTGTTGGTTGTGGTCGATCCACCAGGGCGGTGTCCATTCGGGTAGTCGGTCGGTGTTGATGCGGCAGGTCCAGCCTTTTTGCAGGAAGTGGGTGTGGTGGTATCTGCAGAGCAGGGTCAGGTTGTCAAGATCGGTTAGCCCACCGTTGATCCAATCCAGGATGTGGTGTCGGTCGCAGTAGCTGGGTGGGTGGGTGCAGCCGGGGAAGGAACACCCAGAATCCCGTGCGATGAGTGCCATGGTTTGGCCGGGGGAGGCCAACCGTTGGCTGCGGCCTAACGCTAAGGGGACGCCTTTGTGGTTGATGATGGTGGGCCAGATGTCGGCTTCGTCGGCAATCCGCAGCAACTGATCAGACACTGAGTTGGCTGCCGTCGCTGGTTTCAGCCAGCCCAGCCTTGGCGAGGAGGTCGTCGAGGCCAATGGTGACGATCACCGACGCTGGGGTGCCGCCGGAGACCGGCTGATCCGTCATCTTCAACAGCCGCGCGCAGGCCTCATCTAAGGCGTCATGGAGCCGTTGCCCGTGGGGCCGCTCATCGGGTATCGGGGTGGTCTGCCCGTCTCCGTCTTCTACCGTGGTGGTGCGGGGTTTGCTGAGCGGGTCGAGGATGGCGTTCAGTTGGGCACCCACAGTGTTGGTGAGTTTGCCCTGCAGGTGCCACATGCCGTCGCGGCGTTGTTTGAGTTCTAGATGCCGCCAGTCCTGTTGCAGCTGGTCATCAACTGGTTCGGGGCCGTCCGGATCGGCAGCATTCACCACCTGTAGTGCGTAGCGGCGCAGCTCGGCGGGCCCCAATACGGGGGCGTACTGGGTGAGCAGCTGCTCTGCAGTCTCCACATCGTGGGGGTGCAGGCTGGGGCGGGTGAGTTTGTGCATGGCCCGTTCCACAATCTGCACTTTTTCAGCTGTCACCACACCTGAACGTTGCAGCGCGGCTAGACGCAGCAGCACCGGTTCCAGTTGTTCACCGAGCATGGACTTCCTGGGTCCGACCGCTGCAGCGGCTCGGACCCGGGAGGCGGCTTCGGTGGGGGAGAGTTGCAGCACCTGCACCAGAAACCGGGTCACAGTGGAGGAGCAGTAGCTTTCGGGCAGGTCGGTGGCTTCGGCGTCGGCGATCAAACTGTGGTCGATCAGCGGCAGCCGGTTCCGGAAGGTTTCAAACCGTTGCCACACTTCCACTTTCTGTTCCGGCGTGAGTTGATCAAGCCCACCGGTTTCGACCTTTTCGATCACATCAGTGAGGGCGGTCTCGAGAGTGTCCAGGGCCACAGCCAACACCGAACGGTCGCGTTGGGTTGTTGATGGTTCCCCGAGTTCCATGCACCAATTCTATTCGAATCTGTGTTCGATGACAAGTCGTTTTCCCAACAATATAAGGAAAATTACGGCCTAGAACTTGCACCGAACCGCCCACCCAACCCCACGCGCCCTTCACAACATTCCCCCGGAACTCTCTTGATCTTGCGCACCCTCGGACCTGCTCCCGGCTACCACCTTTCTGGTGTTGCCCGGAGGCGGGGTCAAGGCTGGCCGTAGGCCACCCGCAGGGCTTGGTCTTGACGCCGGCGAGGACGACGCCACACTCCCACCAGCCGGGAACAGGTCGTGATCACCAAGACGGAAGCAGGCCGTGATCAACTCAGAGCCGGAGCGGGTCACAGGCAAATCCGACCGAATCACGCCCTTCGACGAGCTCAGGGCACAACACTCAAATGATCAGCTGACGATGATCGACAGCAGCACCGCAACGACGACCGTGTTCAGCAGCAGACCGAGCACACTGTGCACACTGACGAGCCGACGCATGGAGGTGCTGACGATGGTCGTATCCGTGGTACCGAATGTCGCCGAACACCCGATTGCCAGATAGTTGTAGTCAGCGAACACCGGCTCCTGCGAGCCTGGGAATTTCAGCCCGCCCTGCTCGATGTCGCGTCGGGCGTACTGCAAGGCAAAGCTGAAGGTGATGACCATCCAGCAGGTCACTACGGTGCCGGCGGCAAGGGCCAAGACAAGGTTGGTGGCGTGACCACGACTGAGTAACGCGGTAATGATCGTCACGAAAGCCACCAATGCGATGGCGACCGGCCAGCCAGGACCGCCTCCGCCGGCCAGCAACCACCTCTTGACACGAGATGCCGGGAGCGGTTTCGCCAGCACCCGTCGTACAAGCTCCGCTCGCTCGCAGCGGGAGAAGGCGTGAAGTCCGAGAGCAAGGTAGGTAACGGCAAAACCAATCCAGATGGTCAGCCTCGCACCGAATCCGAACTCCAGATTGAACTGCTCGTCGGTGGGCACCGGCCGGGCCCCGGTGACCTGCAGCACAATCACCACGATCTCGAACCCGAGTGCGACGAGGAGTCCCAGCCCAATCGACACCCAGAACCGGAACACATCCGAGCACGAGCGCGGCACTTTGGCCTTGTCGCTCGATCTGATCTTGCGACTCGACCTAGCTTTGTCGCTCGGCTCTGCCTTGGCACTCGCCCGGGTCACGTTCACTGCAGCTCCTTGGGAGCGTTCAGGTGTGGCTTGCCATGCTTGCGTCGGGTGTGTCGCGTGGTCAAGCACAGCAGCGCGAGCTATCGACAGATCATCCGCTGATCATGGCGTGATCAGGCACTCGTCAGGGCTGCTCCCCTGCTCCGGGAACGCCGTGGCCAGCGCTTGAGCTATCCGCTTGCCTCGTTCCTTGTAGCCGCGGGTCGTGAAGTGGATGCCGTCATTGATGAACCAGCCGTCCTCGACTTGGCCGGCCCAGTCGTACACCCGCATGTTGTGATACCGGCTGCAGCCGTCAAGCAGCGCGGCGTTCCACTTCCGCATTTCACGATTGGCGTACGGACCCCGCGACTTCTGAGTCTTGACGGTCAGCCAGAGCACTGGATGAGTGCCGATCTGCTTCATGATCAGATCGATGCGTTCGTTCGACCTGACCGGTCCGCCGACCGCCTGGTTGGCGGCCTCGTTGGTTCCCATCGCTATGACCCAGCAGCCCTGATAACCGCGGTCCAGTTCTGCCTGTACGGCGTCCGGAGCGTTCGGCTGATGGTGCCACCGTTCCACAATCGACCGCGCACCGGCGATATCGGTCTTGACATCGTCGACGCCCACCTTGCGGTACTGCGCGTCGACCCAATTCTCTTTGTTCGGCTGGTATGCCGACGACATCAGGCCTATCGAGGTCGAGTCACCGATGTGCACCACTTGACTACATGAGGTCTGAAACTCTCGAGCCTTGGGCGTGTCATTCACCAGGCTCGCCGCATGGCCACCCGCCCGCGTTTCAGACAGGACTGATTGATCAGGTAGGTCTTGCTGGTCGTCCCCAGTGTCGGTTGGAAGCGGAGGCGCCTCCAGGCTGATCTCGGCCGGCGGCTCCTCGGCTTGCGGCACATCCGGCGGCCGGAGCGCTGCGGTCGCGGTCAGGCTTGCGGTCGCGATCAAGAGGAGAGCTACAGAACCCGAAATTATGGCTGGCGCGCGGGTACGCACTCGGGGCGTGTCGGAGCCATTCGCGTCGGCCGGGGCGGCGAGCAATTCGTATCGACGTTGACCGAGCGCACCGGTCAGACCGTGGCGTCGGATTGGGTTCTCAAGGAGCGCCCAGCTCAGGGTCGACAGCAAAATGATCAACGCGAGCTGCACACCCGCCCGGACCAGCGGACGGGTAGCCAAGACGGCTTGGGGCATGAACGCCACGACCGGCAGGTGCCACAGATAAATGCCGTACGAGCGCTCACCGATCCAGCGCAGCGGAAGCACTCCCAAGACGGGTCCAACCACCGATGCGGGATGCACTACCGCTCCCACGAGGACTGCGGTCGCGAGTGACAGCAGCAAGATGCCGCCCCGGTAGTGCCACATGGAGTACTCGTTCGTCAGGACGAACATCGCGACGATGATCACCAGGGCAGCCCCGCCCAGAAGGTCGACGATCAGCCGCCGGTTCGCGGTGATCTTGCCGGCAAGCTGAGTAGGTGGCCAGACCATGGCTAGGGCGGCACCGATCAGCAGACCACCGGCGCGCGCGTCAGTTCCCTCGTACGCACGCGAGTTGTCGAAGCCAGGAGCCGACAGCAGCAACATCAGCACGAACGACACGGCGGCCAGCCCAAGTGTCACCAGCGCCATTCGGTCGAGCCGGCCGCGCTGTGTCTTCAAGAGCAGGAGCAGCAGCAGTGGCCACAGCAGGTAGAACTGCTCCTCGACCGCCAGCGACCACAAATGGTCGAGCGGTCCAGGTCCACTGAACCGTTGGAAGTAAGAGACATCCGACGCGATGGTGATCCAGTTGCTGACAAAAAGCAGTGCCGCCAGGGCTTCGATGCCGCGCTCGGGCAACACGTCGTTGTCGAGGACGGGCGTGGCGACGAGCACCACGATCAACACCATGATCAGCGCCGGCAGCAGCCGTCTTGCACGCCGGAGCCAGAAATGCCTCAGATCCAGATCGCCTCTGCGATTCCACGTCGTGATCAAGATCGTCGTAATGAGATAGCCGCTCAGCGTGAAGAACACACCGACCCCGAGCAGGCCGCCCGGCAGCCACGGCGCTCCGAGGTGATAACCAACGACGGCAGCCACCGCGAGGGCTCGAACACCGTCAAGACCCGGGAGGTACCGGGCCTCGGAACCGGCGGGGCGGGGCATGGCTGTCCTTCGGCACTGTGCAAAGGGAGGATCGGTCGCGGAACGGGAGGCCGCAGGCGGCTGGTCCGACTTCGTCGGCGGACACAGCCGCTGGTCAGCCTAATGGCTGATGGCTGCCTGACTCCGCTTTTTGCGGCTTGCTGTGTCATTCCTGCTTCGAAAGGGCAAAGCCTTCGACCTCGCAGTTCACTCTTGATCGGGTATGAAGCCGAGTCGGGCGATGAAGAGCAGAGCATGGTAAGAAGTCGGACGTGCCCGTGCTTCTGTACGCCGAATTCACTGCCAAGCCGGGCTCTGAGTCTGAGGTTCAGATTCTCATCTCCGATCTGGCCGAGAAGGTGCGCGGCGAGCCTGGCAACACTGAGTTCACCGTCTATCGTGAACGCGACAACCCGCGTGAGTTCTTTGTCTTCGAGGAGTACCTCGATGAGGCCAGTTCCGACGCGCATATCCGCGTCGATTACGGAGTCTTCTCCAACCAACAGCTCAACAGCCTCATCGAAGAGGATGCGTCCCAGTTGACTTTCTCACCAGAGTCGATTCAGCCTGAGCTCGTACCTCGACCACTCTCAAAGGCATCCCGCGCCAGTTACCCTCGGTGATCACAGAGGAGATGCAGGGGTAGTGATGAAACCTACGTTCACATTGGTTGTTGGTGGTCTGCACAGGTTGCAACGTGTGCAGAGCGCCAGCAAGCTATGTCAACGTAGGTTGCCGACCAAAGGCGCCTGAGTGTGAGGAGTCTTCAGGGTTGGGCTGGCACTGACGGCCGATGAACGAGAGGCGGCCCGAGCAAGCATGATCAAGTCGGCACTCCGCTACGTCCGGTGGCAACGCCTGGCCAGCCTCGCGTGGCCCGGACGGCCAACGCGGTGGCGAGACGTTCCGCGCAGGCTACACCCCACAATCATCAACGTAGTCCGGCTGACAACGGCGGCCGTGGTCTCCTATTTGCTCACCTTGGCCGTGACAAGTGGCGCGATCGATCTCACCGGGCCTCTCACCGCATTGCTCGTCATGCAGGCCTCAGCGTTCTCGACGCTCAAGATGGGCGCGGTCCGCGTGGGCGCAGTTCTGGCGGGTGTCTTGGTCGCGACGTTCGTGTCGATCTGGATCGGCCTCACCTGGTGGAGCCTCGGCGCTGTCGTCGCCGCCTCGTTGGTGATCGCCAAGATTCTCCGGCTGGGCGAGCAGGCCATGGAGGCGCCCATCAGTGCCATGTTGATCCTCGGCGTCACTAGTCCCAATGTGGCGGCAGAGATCAGAGTGTTGAACACCTTGATCGGTGCCGGGGTCGGCGTCGCGTTCAATCTCATCTACCCGCCGGCGCTGCCCACCAGACGGGCGGGTCGAGCCATTATTGACGTCGCTGAGGCGGCGGCCGCTCCGCTCGATGCGGCCAGTAATGCCCTGGCGAAGGGGCCTATCAACCGTGACCAGGTACGGGACTGGCTTGACCGCGTACATGCCAGCAACCGGCGCCTGACGTTGGCAATCGAAACCGTCGCGTCGTTGAAGGACAGCCGGCGCCTCAATCCGCGGGCGCTCGGCACCACCGACATCGAGCCCGTACTGGCCAGCGGACTGCGTACGTTGGAAGGCTGCCTACTGGCAATCCGTGCCCTCTTCTCGGTGATGCTCGCGGAAGTTCCTACCGAGGACCGGCCTGACGACCCTTACGGTGAGGAGCTTCGGGCTGCATTTGCTGTAGTTCTGCACGATGCCGCCGACTGCATTCGCGCGTTCGGCAGCCTCGTGCTTGCCGAGGTGGAGGAACGTGAAGAGGAGGCCGAGCGCCACCTTGATGAGAGCCTCGAGATTCTTCGCGAAACCCAGGCGGTACTGACTCAGCTGCTCATTGTCGACCCGCAGGAGAACAAGTCCTCGTGGCTGCTGCGAGGATCAATCCTGGCAGCCGTCCAGCACGTGCTCGACGAGCTCAATCTCGAGGATCGTGGCCGCGCCCGCCGGCAGTGGAAGGATGAGCAGCGGACCAGGCCACTTTCCCAGCTGCCGCCGATCGTTCAGGCGGCTCTTCCGCACCCCGACCGGCCGTCGTTCCGCGGGCTCCCAGCCGGCACAACTTGGCGTCGTGCGTTCGCCAAGCAGAACGACGAGCAAGATCATCTCGACGATGTCGATCACACTGAGGACTGACAAGCGATCCGCGTTACGGAACGTTCGAGGCTGCTTGCCCTCGGATCCTTTGATACCGATGCAAGGTTGCGATCAACAGTAGGAGGGCGACGATCTGGCTGGCTGCGACGGCAGCTATCAGAATCGGGAGGGATCGCTCGTACAGTGCACCGGCCATGACTCCACCGGCGATGGCGGCTGCGCCCTGAACTGCGGCGAACACGCCGTACGCGGTGGCCCGTCTCGAAGCTGGGACCAAGTCGGCCACCAGCGCTTTGACGGTGGAGTCGAGCACGCCGCCGGCCGCGCCCCAGAGCAGTGCACCGGCGATGGCGACCAGCGGCGACGTCGCAAAAGCCAGAACCGGCACAGCGGATACCAGGAGTGGCAGACCCAGCAGGGCGCCGCCCTTGGTGCGATCGAAGAGCCAGCCAGATCCCAGCGCGGCTAGCGCCTCCGCGCCCATCGCTGCGGCGTAGATCAGCGGAACGGCTGCGAGGGACACGACATGATCTTGCGTGAGGTGGTAGGCGATGATCGCGAACGTGACGAGCCCTGCGCTGATTGCTGCCGAGGCAGCCGCGAACAACCAGAACACGTCGGGCAGTCGACCGTGCAACCTCGAGAAGAGTGACTCCCGACGTGCCGGACCAGTTGTCTCCCTTGGTCCCGTTTCTTCGCCGCTGACAATCGGATTGCCCATGCTTCGCCAGAGCCGAACCAGCATGAGCATCGCCACCGCGCCGGGAATGATCAGCACAGCCATGGCCGGCCAGATCGTTCCCGTCGCTGCGGCAACTGCCGCCACCAGAAGGGGCCCGGCGACGGCGCCGATCTGGTCGAGCGCTTGGTGTACGCCGAATCCCCGTCCGAGTCCTACTGCGGCGGCGGCGTGAGCCAGCAATGCCGTCTTGGCTGGGCTACGGACCGCCTTGCCGAGCCGCTCCCCGAGGATGAGTATGCATGCCACCGCCAGCCCAGCGCCGGCGAGGAACGGTGTAATGGCCAGAGCCGGCACGCAGACCGCAGTAAGGGCATAGCCGGCGAAGGTAAGCGACCAGTAGCGCCCGCTGCGGTCGGCCCATGATCCGAAAACGAGACGCATCAGCAGGGCCGTGGCCTCGCCCGCCCCGCTGACCAGCCCCACCAGAACCGCGGAGGCGCCGAGCGACGCCAGCAACGGCCCGGTGACCGATCGAGCTCCCTCATACACCATGTCGGCGGACAGGCTCACCACACCAAATCCGACGACCGTACGCCACGGCGACCAAGACCACCCAGCAGTACTGGAGGCGCTCGATGAGACGACATCACTAGAAGCCATCGGCCGCCCGGTCGTCGGTTTCTTCACCGCTCCGTCACCTGCGCTGCCGAGGTGACGCCAGCCGTGCCGGATGAGCGGTCGATCGGAATCCGCCGCTGCCGGCGGTATTCCCGCCAGGTCAATAGGACGATCAGCGCGTCGAACACCGTGAGCGCAACCAGGCCAGCACTGGGATGCAGCGCAATCCGGTACAGCTGGTAGCCGATGAAGATCAGCAGAACAACGATCATGCAGGGATACGCCCACAGCTTGTTCAGCAACAACGCCACAACCAGGACGACCTTGACAGCGCCGTGCAGCAACAAGTACACGGCGCCGAAGAGCACGGCGCTGCCCGTGAGTCCGTTGGCGGTATGCAGTACGTAGCGGGCAACGAAGTCATGCGGATCCTCCGACAGCTCACCCTGGGTCAGCGCCACCGCCAGATGATGGATGCTCCCCGGGGTCGCGAGCAGCAGAAGCAGGCCGCCCAACAACTCGGCCAGGCCGTTGACGCCCTTGACGATGATGCCGATCTCGAAGATGCGGTCCAGCCAGTCCTTGGGTTTGAACATCGTTACCTTCGGCAAAGCGAGCGAGCCCTCTGGGAGTTTCGGACGATCAGCCTGTGGGGCTGCTAAGGGCCGCGTACACGTGGTTTGCGTACGTCTCGAACCGTTCCTCGCAGAACTTGAGTGCCGTAGCTGACTGTGTGGTTGAGGGAGTGCCGAGCAGATCCCGGCTCCGCAGCTCGCGATACCAGCGACGCAGCCGGTCGAGGCTCTGCTCCTCCTCCTCAAGCTCGGCGAGTGTGTACTTGCCGATCCGCTCCTCCCTGTCAAGCTCAGCCAGGAACTTGCTGCAGTCGGCGTCGAACTCTGCCCATTCCTCTTCGCGCGCTGCTGAGTACAACTGCTCAAGCCTGGCAGCGTCACCGTCCGCGCACCCCTTGGCCGCCAGCAGCAGCAAGGTGCCGCCGGCGACTTCGACCAGGTCGGCGAGCCGCTCCAGCAAGGGCCGCACGGCGGGCAGGTCTGGGATGGCCCACACTGCCTGCCCTAGGGGAATGGCGCCCGAACGTCGCAGTTCTCGCCACACCGCCATCCGGTGACGCGCTGGTTCAGCCGGCAGGCGCGCGAGCACCACGATCCATGCGCGAGCCCTGGCCTCAGCAATATCTGTCACAACGGCCAAGTTACATCTGTAACCAAGCCGATGATTACGGTCTCTTGAGCTGGGCGTCCTCGCGATCTCTGGCCGCCTGGATCACCGCTTGAATGGTCTTTGCGACGACCCGGGCGTGCTCGCGATTGGAGATCAACGACTCGTGGCTGGCGCCTTGCACGACCTCGAAGCTGGCGTTTTCGGTCAATTCCGCCAGTTCGCGCTGTAAAGCCGTCAGCAGTTCACCCCCGATTGGTTGCTCAGTGACCGCGAGCACGGCCAACGGCAGGTCGCCGAGCGGCGCGGCAGCGTTCAGCTGTTCGCGGCTTACCGACCATGAGCGGATCTGCGCAGCCTCGGTGGCGGCGAAGCCTGGCAGCGCCGCACCGGCTCGCAGCTCCGCTGTCTGGCGTGCCGGCAATCCAGCAGAGATGCCCCGCGCAAGGTGAAGCGCCCGCAGCAGGCCGAACCAGCCGAGCCAACCGAGAATCTTCTGCGAAACCTCGAGAATCCGGTCCGCGTGCGGGGTCGGCCAGCGCACCCACTGGTCGGGATGGGAGGCGTCCACCAAGATCAACCCCGCCGTCAGCTCGGGATAGAGATCTGCGAAAGCGCGGACCGGCAGGCCACCGAAGGAGTGTCCGGCGAGCACGTACGGTGGCTCAATCCCGGCCTCCCGCATCGCGTTGCGCAGCTCGACGGCGATCGTCTGGGCATCCCGTGGCCGGCGGCTGCGCCGACTCCAGCCGAGCCCTGCACGGTCATAGGCAACGCTACGGACGGTTGCAGCAAGCTCCTGCTGGACCCAATACCAGTTCGGTGAGAACGAGCCCATTCCGGCCTCGAGCACTGCTGTCGGTCCGCCGGTGTCAGGTCCCAGAACCTGCAGGTGCATTTGACGGCCATCGACGTGTATCAGCAACCCCGGCGCCGGATAGCGCCGACGATCGCGCACCGTCAGCGCCTGCTGAACTGCTGCCGCTGACCCCATCACCGTCGCAACCAGGAGAACGGCCCTGCTCCGTCTCACCGGCTGAACCTCACCCCGGCACGCTACTCGGTGGTCGCATCGATGCGGAACAGGTGCCAGTTCCAGGCATCGAGCTCCACGAACAATCCATCCACAAGATCATCACCGGCACGCGCGAAAGTGATGTCGTGCGTCGGATCCGTGAGATGCCACTGGCGTCCCCGCAGGTCAGCCCAGGGGGTTCGTACCAGGCCTGCTGCTGTGCCGTCGCTGAGATTGACCACGATGAGCCACCGCGAATCACCCTCCCAGCACCAAGCGACAAGGTCTAGGTAACGATCATCTCCAGGCCATCCCGATCGATCGCACAGTTGCCAATGTCCGTACCGGAACGTCGGATCGGCCAGGGCTGGCAGGAACGAGCGATAAAACGCGAGCAGCACCGAGTCCGTCGGCTCGACCGGGTATCGGCCCAGGAACACCGGCAGGTGTGCCGTCGCTCCCTCGGGTTGGCCGTTATGGACGAGCCGCGCACCGGTCTGGCTGAGCGCAGTAACGGCGGCGACCTGCGATCTCCTCGATCCGAATGCCGATGCAGCCCGCGGCTCGTCATGGTTCTCGACGAACCGTACGAGGCCGTGCTGGTACTGGTCGTCGGCCAGCAGATGCAGCCGCACCTCCTCTGCAGAACCTTGCAGAATCCGGTCATACAGTCTCTTGTCGTAGCAGTAGTTGAAGCCCTGCTGCTGTAAGGCCCACTCACGGTCCCAGTAAGCCTCCGCCAAGAACAAGAACCCGGGATGCGCCGCGCGGACCGCAGGGATCACGGTCGTCCAATAGTCCGAATCCGGCGCATGTCCGACGCGATCGCCCCACGTTCGCGCGAAGACCTCGTTCATGACGAGCATGGCCATATCGCAGCGAACTCCATCGCACTGCTCGCCGATCTCGATCAACGTCTCGATCACCGCGGCGCGCAGTGCGGGAGCAAACGCATTGAGCTGGACGACATCTGGCCACGCCGGGAAGTAGGGATCTCGCCCATTGGCAAGAACTCGACCGGCGATCTCGACAAACGATGCCGGATCATTCTGTAGGTCTTCGCTGGTGCCAGACACGAACACCTCCGGCTTGAGTGATGTCCATGGGTGATCGGGTGCGACGTGATTCGGCACGAAGTCCAAGATGAGGCCGATGCCACGCTCGGCGAGCGCTTCACGGGCGCTGGCAAGACCGTTCCGTCCACCGAAATGATCATCGACGACGTAGCCGCGTACACAGTAGGGGGATCCGACGACGTCGTCTGGTTGCCAATCAGGAAGAGCGGCTCGGAAGCTTGCCAGCAGGTTGTCATTGGACAATGCAATCGCGACCCCAGCGGGACTGCGTTGCCAGACACCCATCAGCCACACAGCGTCGAAGCCGAGATCGGCGATGTCGTCCCAATACCGATCGGGTACCGATCCAAGATCGACAGCCCCTTCCTCGTTGCTGCTGATCGCTTCCAGCCAGGGCCAGGTGTTGATCTCGTAGATGAATGGGTGAGCGATCTTGCTCAGATCTGATGCCATGGAGCCGCTCCCGCACCCGGTCCTCAGCCGGCAGGGCCTGCGGCGAGCGGAGTCACATCTGGGGTTCTGCTGGCGTCGTCGTAGAAGACCATCCGATGTACCCGGCGCGGCGGGTCGAGCAGCAGATCAGCGACCAAGGCCGTCCAGCCCGTCTGATGCATGGCGCCGAGCCCGGCGCCGTTGTCGCCGTGGAAGTACTCATAGAACAAGAGGTTGTCTTTCCAGGCAGGGTCGGTCTGCATAAGTTCGACGCCGCCGTAGACGGGCCTCCGGCCGTCAGGGCCTGGAAGCCAGATACCGACCAGCCGGTCGGCGAGGTCACCCGCGATGTCTCGCAGGGCCAAATACTTGCCGGATCCGGTTGGGTATTCGATCGTGAATTCCGGCCCAAAGAATTGGTCGTACTGCAGCAGCGAGCGAATGACCAGATAATTGACTGGAAACCACACCGGTCCGCGCCAGTTGGAATTGCCCCCATACATTGCCGTGCGAGATTCGGCAGGCTCGTACTCGATAGTTGCACCCGGCATGCCAGGCACTTGATATGGCGTGGAGTGACGCTTTGAGATGGCGCGCAATCCATGTGGAGATAAGAACGCATCCTCGTCAAACAATGTCGCGAAAATCCGCTTGAGTTGGTCGGGTGGGACAATGGATACCAGCCCCCGGCGGCTATTTCCGGTGCCGCGCATCCGCCAGTCCAAGATTTTCCGACTCTGTGCTTCCATTCTGCGGGCAAATCGCTTTTGCAAGCGTTGGATTCGTTCGGTATTTCGAGCGGGCACCGTCATGGCAGGTAGGGCGGGAATCACCCCGACGAGGGTTTGTACCTTCACCGGCTCCCTGTTTCCGGAGCCGTCAGTAAGCAGGTCATAGAAAAATCCGTCGCCTGGGTCATAGCAACCGGAGTCTTCGAGTGCATCCATTACGAGAACCAGTTGCTCAAGGAACTTCACAACCATGTCCTCATAGACGCTGTCCCGGTTGGCAAGAAGCACGGCCAAGGCGAGCATCGCGACGGAGTAGTAGGCCATCCATGCCGTTCCGTCTGCCTGGTCAAGCTTCACGCCTGGGGGGAGGTGGGAACGATCGAGAGGGCTGATGTTGTCAAGTCCCAGGAAACCGCCGCCGAAGATGTTGTTGCCCTCCGGGTCCTCACGGTTGAGCCACCAGGTGAAATTGAGCAGCAGCTTTTGGAAGACGCGCTCGAGAAAGTCGAGATCGGTGGCACCGTCAATGACAAACACCCGAAGTGCGGCCAGGGCATGGACGGGAGGATTGACGTCGTCGAAACTCCATTCGTACGCCGGGAGGGCCCCGTTTGGATGTTGGAACCATTCCCGCAATAACACCAGCAACTGATATTTGGCGAACGCCGGATCCAAATGTGCCCACGTAATGGTGTGAAACGCGAGATCCCAGGCTGCAAACCAGGGATACTCCCATGGATCTGGCATCGCTAAAACGTCGAAGGAATCAAGGTGCCGCCATCCCGAATTGCGACCGGATCGATGTCCCGGTGGTGGAGGAGGTTGACCCGGATCGCCGTCCAGCCAACGCGATACCTGGTACGGATACATCTGTTTACTCCAGATCAGACCCGCGCACGACTGGCGCAGCACCCGCATCTCTTCTTCGCCGATGTCGTCGGGCGCTAGGGCGGTGTAGAAGGCGTCAGCTTCCCGTTCCCGGTCTGCCATAACCGTGTCGAAGTCGCTGCCGTGCCAGGCGTCATTCACACCAGCCTGGTCTTGATCTCCTCGATGCAGCCTGAGACGAACCTCTGCCTGGCCTCCGGCAGGAACCGTGATCTGGTACCACCAGGAAGCCTTGGTACCACGCTGATTCGGGTTCACGGTGTTCGCGCCCGTGATCACGTGGTCGTTGATGCCATCCTTCGGGTAATCGGTGATCGGGGCCGCTCCGAAGAGCCGCGGGTTGTTGGTTTCGTTGTCACAGAACAAGGCCTGCGGGCGGGTGCCGCCGGCCGTCGGAGCGGCATCCAACCTGTAGCCGGAGAGCCGCGGATGATCGACGACGATGCCGTCCCCATCCAGGAACAACACTGGGGCCTCAATGCCGTCGAACTGCCAGGTGTTGTGGAACCACAGGGTGGGCAGCACGGAGAGTGTGGCCTCCTCGGATGCATGGTTCTTGATCGTGATCTTGGCAAGAACCTCAGTCGGCGACGCTTTGGCGTACGCGACATCGACGGCCCAGTACCGTCCATGATCAAAGACACCGGTATCCATCAGCTCGAACTCGGGTTCATCACGAGAACGTCGAGCGTTTTCGTCGATCAGCTGCTGATAGGGAAACGCCGCCTGCGGGTAGTGATACCGCCAACGGAGCCAAGCGTGACTGGGGAGTCCGTCGAGGTACCACCAGTACTCCTTGACGTCCTCGCCGTGGTTGCCTTGCGGGCCGGTGAGGCCGAACATGCGCTCTTTCACGATCGGGTCGGCGCCGTTCCACAAGGCCAAGGCGAGACAAAGATCATGGTGAATGTCCGAAAGACCGGCCATGCCGTCTTCGTTCCATCGGTAGGCCCGGGATCGCGCGTGATCATGTGGAAAGAAGCTCCAGGCGTCGCCGTTGTCGCTGTAGTCCTCCCGCACGGTACCCCAGGCGCGCTCCGAGAGATATGGGCCCCACTCATACCACGGGTTCGCTTCGGAGAGGCCGTCCTCCGCCCGGCCCGTGGCCTGAGCGAGTCGCGCATGCTCGGCGGTGGGACCTGAGGATGGCGCAGTCGTCGTCATGATCTCTCCTGGAAGCCGAATGACCGGCCTAGAAGCGGTAGTGCAAAACGATGGTCCCCTTTCGGGACAAGGTCGTGCTGGTCGCCAAGAACCGGTTGTACAGCCGCACGGCGGTCGGATACTCGGCGACCTCGGGTTCCCTGGTGAGAAGGATTTCCCTGATCAGTTTCAGTTTCGGGTTCCAGTGTTCGAGTTCCCTGGGGTCGTCGACGCCGGGAAACTTCAGGAGGCCGGCGACCGACGAGGTGCCGGGGACGTGCTTGCTGGCCCAGACGGCAAAGCTGGTGTAGCTGTTGAAGGCCATCTCTCCGCTGGGAAAGTGGTCGATGAGCCGGTTCAGCAGAGACATGAAGTCCTCCTTGGTGAGGAACCCCATCAATCCATCGGCAACGATCACCGCCGGTCGGTTGCTGGGAACGGTGTTCAGCCAGTCGGGATCCGTCACGTCGGCGCCGATGTTGTGAGCGTTGACGCGATCCGGTATCAAGCGCTCTCGAGCGGCGACCACGGCGGGGTAGTCGACGTCGTACCAGTCGACGGTGGCCGGTGCCGCAATGCGGACCATCCGGGTGTCCAACCCGGCGCCCAGGTCAAGCCCCACCGCGTCTGGATGGTGGCGAATGAACCCCGACGCCACCTCATCAAGCTTTTTGGCTCGGAGTGCGACGTTGAGGATGAAATTCTTGTTTACCTTGAACTGATCGAAGTCGTAATCGAGCTTGCGGACAATCTCCTCACTCGTTGTGTCGGAGAGGACTGGCTTCGGCAAGCGGTTGTCGAGCGCCCTGCAGTACAGCGTCAGAAGCAGGCTGTCTTCAACCGCTGTAAAGGTTGGAAGCGCGATTCCCATCGGTTCGGCCCTCTCTGGTTGTCCCGGAAGCGAATCGTCCAACGGGGTTTACTGCTCGAAAGATACTGCTGGTGCTGATCGTGACGCCAGCGATGTACCTTTTGAGTAGCGCACCTCCCAACCACGGAGCCAGGATTCTTCGACCCGACATCACCCGAGAGTGTCGTCCTCGTCGTCCTCCAGATCGTCGTCCTCGTACCCGGCGGCTATGTCGGCGGCATGTGAATCGACATCATCTTCGCTGATCTCTTCTACAACCCGAGTCGGCGGCTGGTCCTCGTCATAGCCAGACCGTACGTCGCTGCTGAACGAGGTCTCTTCTTCCTCAAACCCGGTATCGCCGCCAAATGTTGACTCACTCATAGAACCCTCCAATTCCTCGGGAGCCGAGTTTCCGACGGCCTGCCAGCAAAATCACTGCAGGGATGGCCGTGACGTCCGGCACATACCCGAGTGCTCGGATCTCAACCCCGCTGTCCGCCCGCCGGCCTTCAGCGTCGTGCAAGCAATCCGCCGACGTAGCCCGCGATGCAGCCTGCGAGTACCAAGATCGCTCCGCGGCCCGGCCCGAGGTCGCCGCCGGCACCAGCGATTGCGACGAATGTTCCGACAAGCAGCACGGCGGCCATCAGCGCTGACAGCCGACTGAGCCGTCCCGAGCGACCAGACAGCCCGAAGATCATCAGCATGGCGAGGGCTATTATCGCCAGCCCCACTGAGACCAGGAACGCCGCACCCCTCAGGTTCAGACTGAATCCAAATATCTGCGCCAGCGTTGCCACAGTCAGGTCGACGCCGCGCTGGCCACTAACGGCCAGCCAGGGAAGAAAGACCCCCAAGATCATCGCCAGCGCGCCGAACATCGTTAGCAGCAGCCGAGCCAGTGCCCGACGTTCCGCCGAAGCCTGGATGAGACTTCCCTCAGCCTGAGTCCGAGCCTGGGGCTTGACTGCGGGCAGCCTCATCGCCGCGCGTGGTGAGGCTTGCACCAGGGACCCCGAGGCGTCCACCGCGGTGTCGCCGTCGCTAGCGGTGACAGTGAACTGACGGGTCCACTCCTGGCCCGGTGGCGGACGCCAGAAATCCAGCCGCAGGAAGACTTCCACGACCTGCCCGGGGCCCAACTCCACCACCGGCAGGGAGAACGTGAACCGGATGGCCCGTTCAGGATCGCTGCCGTCGAGGAAGATGCGCACTCCGGAATCTCCTCGCTGGTTGTCCAAAATGACCTGCAGTGAGGCGCTGTCGACATCACTCACCCGTACGATGCCGGGCTCGATGCGTACGGCCAATGTGGACATCGGTGACGTACTTGCGACCTGCACGAAGGTCGCGGTTGCGGTCGACGTGCGGCGACCATCCGTGGCGCTGAATGTGACCGTTCGGCTCACCTCGGTGCCGGGATCGGGCAGCGGCGCTTCAAGGCGGGCTTCGGTTTGCGCCGTCCCCCCTGGAGGCACATGGAGCACTGGTGAAGCCCGGCTCACCCGGACCAGTCGTTCCGGATCGCTGCTCTTGAGCCGTACGTGCGCCCAGCCGCGTCCTCGACGATTATCAGCAATGACCCGGGAAAGACCGACGGTGCTGTCGCGTACGCGCAGCAGACTCGGTTCGACCTCGAGGGTGACCATCGGGTCCTCGCCGCGCACAATCGGCTCAGGGTGAGGGCGGACGGGTAAGTCCGCGCCCGTCTCGGTCTCGGGAGCCGAGGCTGGAACCCGGATGCGCGGAACGACCCTGGTCTCCACATTCTCAGCCTTTGAGGACGGCTCGCCAGACTTGCTGACTGTGGGCACTTGGCCCTCGAGCCTCGCCCCACGCTCGACCTGATCCCAGGCAAGTAAGGCGTGGCAGGAGACGCAGCGAGGGATCCCAACCGGATTTACTTCACCGCATCTGTCGCAGACGTACTCAACCATTGCCGCACGGGCTCCTTGTGGCCCCCCGCACCAGACACATTTTCAGCAGGAACGAATGCTGATGAGTATTCCACGGGAGAGAGCGGAATCATCTACCTGATCCAGCAAGGCGGGAGCCAAAGGGTCGACGTTGTTGATCACCGCGCATCACGCAGTTCCGGCAATGTCAATTGCGGACCGCCGAGCGGCGGCTCGACCTGGCGGATCCCCGCTAGTACCAGATCGAGGTGGCGGTGCGCGTAGGGCAGCTGCAGCGCAGCCGGCAGGCCAACAAGCGGACGCGACAGCCGTACGAGCAGCAGCCCCATATCCGCCTGCGTAAGCTCCTCACGGATCAGCCCCTCGCTGCGGGCGTCGTTGATCATCTCCTCGACCGCCTCGATGATCGCTGCGCTGATCTTCAGCCGATCGGGATCGTCCTCGGCCAGCTGGTTGAGGAGCTCTGGCATCACGGCGGACGTGCGGAGATCAAGTACTGCGTGCATGTAGTCCGCTAAGGCCGCAAATGGGTCCTGTTGGGAGGCCCCCGCGGACTGGGCGGCCGCATATGTCTGTTCAAGAGCTGCAAGAGCGACGGCGCGAGCGAGGCCGCGGCGGTCACCGAAGCGGCGATAGAGCGTCCCGATGCCGACGCCGGCGGCGGCCGCGACATCCTCGAGCGGAACCTGCGCGCCTCGTTCAATGAACAAGTCTCGCGCCGCAGTGAGCAGCTGCTGTTCATTGCGTCGCGCGTCGGCCCTCAACGGCCGCTTGCTTTCCTCGCTCACCTGGTCACCCACCCGCCTGATGGCTCCTGACTCTGCACCTGCGCATTGGAGACATTTCCTCCGCTTAGTCTTGTCTGTGGACGGCTCGCTGTGCATTATAGATGGAGGAAAGGTCTCCGATTATTGAAGGAGAGAGTGTCATGCCAACGACTGAGGAAACGCAGATCCTCCAGCTGCAGCAGGAGTTCGATACCGCCGAGCTCGACGACGACCGCGATGCGCTACGCCGGCTGATCGCCGAGGACTTTCGATCAATCGGACCCAGAGGCTTCGTACTGGACAAGGAGCAGTGGACCAATCGTCATGATCACTTCCACTACGCCTTGCTGGAGACGAGCGAACACGAGGTCAGGCTGTACGACGGTGCCGCCATCGTCCGCAACGTGCAGCGCAACACCGGCGTACACGACGGGCAGGAAAGCAAGTACGTCGTCCGAGTCGGACAGGTTTGGGTCAACCAGTCCGGGAGGTGGCAACTGGCCGGCATCCAATTCAGCCCGCTCGCCGAAAGCTGACGAGAGCAGCCACAGCGTACGAGCGAACCGCCGCCTAAATCACCGCAGCCAACCGCTCGAGGCCTACAATTTGCCAGGCCGGCCCGCGGTGCCGGTAGCTGACTGACAGCCCCTCCGCCTGCGCCGCCGCAACCATCGAGGCCGGCGGATGCACGAAGGCACGGAAGTCGTTGCCCCGTATCCGCAGCAGGAGGTTCGTGCAGCCGACCAGCGCCTTGCTGAACACGTTCCTTGGTGGGTGGGAGAACACCAAAAGCCGCTTGGCGCGACTGGCGGCCGCGGAAAGCAGCCGCTCGTAGTCGGGATAGCAGCACACCACTCGGTGCAGGACCACGACGTCAGCCGGCTCAACTTCGTCGGGCGCGGTCGCAATGTCCACGAATCGGCGTCTCACTCGATCGGTCATCCCGAACCGTTCAAGCAGCGCTGCCGCTTGCGTCTCGTAACTGGGCGAAATCTCCAGATTCGTTGCCTCGCGGGCGCCACGGGACAGCAGCTCAACCTGAATTTCACCCACTCCACCGCCGATTTCGAGCACTGACGCGTCTTTGATGCCGCGGTCGGTCAAAAAAGACACCATTCGGCGCTGCGTGCGGCCGAGCCCGCGCTTGCGATATGCGCGCGCGACCCGCTTGGCGAATCGGTCGCTGAACACAGTCTGGTAGCCAGGCCGGTCGCAACAACCGCTCATCGGCTCTCACTCCTTCGTTTCGGCAAGATCGGGCGCTCCGTGCGCTCCTTGACACCGTGCAACATATCCCGGGACATGACAAGGTCGGCTGGCACAACAATGCAGGCATCCGACGGTGTACGGTTCCACTCGCGGCGCGGTGTACGGCATCATCACCCACGATAGGGATCGGAGGCCCAATGGCGGACAGCCGGATTGAAGACCTGGCGGAGAGTGAGTGCCTTGACCTGCTCGAGGGACATCACTTCGGTCGAGTGGCCTTCGTCGAGCGGGCCGGCGCCCCTCCGGTGATCGTGCCGCTGAATTACCTCGTGCATGCCGAGACCGTGGTGTGTCGGACCGATCCGCACAGCAAGTTAGGAAGTGCGCTCCGGGATACACCCGTCTCATTTGAGATAGATGGAATTGATCAACGCCAGAGAACGGGTTGGAGCGTGGTCCTCAGTGGCCGCGCGCGCGTGGTCGTGGATCCCAGCGAACTGGCGGAGCTCAATCAGACTCCCCTCCTGCCGTGGGCACCTGGTGATCGTTCTCAGTACATCCGCATTACGCCTGGGCTCGTGACGGGTCGCCGCATCAGCCTGACAGACCTGCCGTCCAACTGGTGGGGCTAGAAGCGCACCAGCGAGCCGACGCTGTTGAGCCATGACCGCCTTTCGGATGCGTCCGCGAAGATGATCAGCTACCACCTTCACCCGGCAGCCCCTGGACGTGTGACGAACATGGGACACCTACGGACCCGAGGATGACGCCATCGCAAGCGAGTCGATCCGCAATACGGCACTGGGCTTCGTCTCGCACGCGGAGGCCCGTCGCGCCTTGGCATAGTGACTCACGACGGTGTAGTGCGAGACCATCAAACGTGCGGCGAGCGAGAGCTGAGGTGGGCATCTGACAATGGCCTTCGTTCGCACTAGTCATGGAGGGGTTTCGATGCGCTTGCGGATTGCCCTGGCCCTTATCACCGTCGCGCTGTTGGTGACCGCGTGCTCGGTGACCAGAGGATCCGGCCAGCTCACTACCGAATCCCGGCCGGTGAGCGGCTTCACCAAGGTCGAGCTCAGCGGAACGGGTGAGCTGGCCATTGAGAAGACGGGCACCGAGTCTCTCTCAATCTCGGCAGAGGACAACATTCTGCCGCTGCTGACTAGCGAGGTCGCAGGAGACACACTCACGCTCGGCACCAAACCGAACAGCTCAATTGTGCCGACCAAACCGATCACGTACTCACTGACCGTGAAGGACCTCACCGGTCTAGCCGTGTCAGGATCCGGCAGCGTTCGGGTGTCGAATGTCACGACGACTTCACTCAGTATCAAGATCAGCGGCTCAGGAGCGATCGCCGCCGATGGCAACGTCAATGATCAAGATTTGGAAATCTCCGGCTCTGGCCACTACCTAGCCGACGGACTGACGAGCAAGGCCGTAAAGGCACGCATCTCCGGTAGCGGTACCGCAAGCGTTGCCGCTGCCGACGTGCTTGACGTCGAGATCAGCGGCAGCGGATCGCTGACCTACAGCGGTAACCCTCAGGTAACCCAAGAGATCAGTGGCTCCGGGAAGTTGATCAAGAAGTAGTCGGCCCACGCTCTGATTCCGCATCACCAGCAGCGTCAGGAAGGCAGCAACGTGGTCCTCGAGGCTCACTGGTGCTGCGAAATCAGGGAGATCCCTCCTGGATTGTCATACGTCCGTGGCTTCGACTGGAGCTGGGCCGGAAACCGCCCGCTTTCGTAACACGGTCAGCCCGAGCACGACGGCCACAATGACCGCCGCGACGCCGTACACGATGCACAGCAGCCAATACCGGCTGGCACCGTCAACACCGCCCAGGAAGATTCCCTGAGAGAGGTTGATCGCGCCATGGAACAACGTGGCGATGAGGACGCTACCGAGCGTATGGAGGAAAACCCACGTCATCAAGATCGAGTACTCGATGGTCAGCAGGACGAACGCCGTCAAAGGCAGTCCGTACTGTGGGGTTCCGGGCACCACGAAGGTCGGCAGATGCCACAGGCCCCACAGCACGCCCAAGATCAAACTGGCCGTCAGGGCGGATCGCTTCTCGAGCAACGGTGGCAAGGCGTAACCGCGCCAACCCAGCTCCTCGCCGACCACAAGCACGAAGAGCACCAACTCGAGGACCGTCAGCGCGCCGACTTGGATGTCGTCGGAGGCGCCGAGCAGATAGCTCAGACCAGCGGTGGCGATTGACAGAACGGTCGGCAGGCCGAGCGCGATCACGTACCACCGCAGTCCGACCCGCCACCGCACGACACGGCTGAGCAGTGCCTTAGCTCCTGCCTTGCCGCCAGTCACCGCGGCCATGATGATCGCGGCGAGTGCCGGCCCGAAGAGCCCAAAGATGCCGAGAAGCGGAGAGAACTTCAACAGCGGATAGATCCACCACGTCAGCAGGTACGCCAAAACGAAGAAGGCGATCAGCGGATGCCTTTTCACCAACCCCCTCACCACCATTCAGGAGTCAGCCGGCCTGCGCAGGCTGCGTCGCGACCGGGTCTGCGATTCCTTCACGCCGTGACAGCAGCGCAATGCCCATGGAGCCCCAGAGCAAGGCCAGCAGCAGATTCTCGGCAGCACCGAAGATCGCGTTCGCGAAATGGCCCAATGGGAAAGTCACAATGAGCAGCACGCCGCACCACCAGGGCAACAGCCGGGCGCGAAGAATGATCACGCCGAGAAGGACGGAGCCGACGAGCAACACACCTGCGCCAGCTAGACGGACGGTGAGGAACGATGCATATCCCTGCACCAGGCTGATCACTGTCATGACAGCGATGATCGCGTATCCGACGATGGTCAGCACGGTGCCGGTCGTCCCCAAGCGGCCGTACCGGGGCCTTCCGCTGTGCAGCGCGTGAATACCCCGCAGGGCAATGATCACTGCGATGTAGGCAGCCAGTCCGACGACGAGGTAGACATAGCTGGAGGCGGAATCGTACGTTCGCTGAACGGGATTTAGCTGGTAGATGATGGCCGACAGGATCAAGAGCGCGGCTGCCGCCACGCCCGCTATTCCGCCCCATTTGACCTGTGAGGACATGATCACACTCCTTGAAAGTTTGCTTGGTTTTCAGCCAGGCTCCGGCCCTCTCGTTTCAAGCAGGAATTGACTTGGCCGGTGCTGGATCTGACTCGGGAATTGGCTCCTCCTGCTTTCGGTGCGTACGCGAGAAGTTCGCCGGACCCGAGATTGCGATCACCAAGACCGCCACAACGGCCCAGACCAAAGCCAGCAGCCAGGACTCGCGAATGGAGTCTGCTCCCGAAAACATGGGGGAGAAGAAGCTGCCCGAGACGGCGTTGTTCGCCGCGTGCATCAGCATGATGATCAGCACGCTGCCCTTGGCGTTATTGAAGACCCAGTTGAAGACGATCACTGCGGCAAAGATCAGCACGATATCGGAGTAGTGAACCTGCCCAGCCACCATGAGAGGCAGATGCCAGCCGGCGATGAGGGCGGCGAGAATCAGGCTCGCGATGAGCGCCGATCGGCGGCTTTGCAGCCGGGGAAGGGCGTAGCCCCTCCAGCCCGGTTCCTCCCATGCCCCGCCGACTCCCGGAATGAGAAGGACGATTGCAAAGGTCGAAAACAGCCCGGGCCATTTGCTGAGTTCGGTCGCAGTAGGAGGTTCGGCACCCAGCAGAACGTTAAGCATCGTTGCGGCTGCGGTAAGCACAGCAGGGAGCAACAACGCCACCGCGTACCATCCGGGCGCCACGCGCCACCGCAGCATCCTGCGAAAGAGGCCGAGCAGTCCAGCTTTCCCCTCCGTCATCGCCAACACGACGACTGCGGCGAGAAAAGGTCCGAAGCTTGCAACCGGATTCGGAAAAACCCCGAGAGCATAAGGAATCCAGGCCCACCAAGACAGCGTGTAAGCAAGGACGAAGAACGTGGTGAGGGGATGGCGTTTCACCAGAGCCAATATTCCTGACATGTCGGACCATCCGCCTTCCTGGGCTGCCTACTTCGGTTGAAATCGAGCGCTGTATTGCGCGGTGAGGCGGTGGGCGTATCTGCTTGCTGACGATCCTTTCGCGAAGGATTCGGCGTTCCGAATATCGTCACGATAGGGACTGCCCAGTGCACCGTCAATCCGCTGATCAGCCAGAAGGTCGACGGCAGGCCTCCACTGCCGAGGTAGGAGGATGAGGGTCAAGAAGGGCAGCAGTGGGTGATGTCTGATCCGCCTCTTGACTCCGGACATGTCCGACCTCCGCCTTGTGCCGTGGACACTAGCTGGCGTATCACTTCAACAACCAGCCTTGCCGCCATCGGCTCGCGGCGACAGAGGGTGCGCCGGTACGACGGGGGCGGTTTTCTGGTATGTCCGGAGCAGCGAGGCATTTCTTGGAGACCTGCCCCATTGGCTACCAAGAGAGAACCATAACGACAAGGCGTCCGCCTTGGCCCGCGGTCGGACTCGCAGCGACTATGCTCCGGCCTATGCGGCTCAGGGTGCCCCGGCGACCGTCGTGCTGGCTGCTGCTGGCTGTCCCACTGCTCCTGGCTGCATGCGGCTCCGGCCCTGCGACTTCGCAGGACGAGTCGATCACCCTCTACACCTGCGTCAGTGACACGACCGTCCAGCCCATACTCGAGAAGTTCCGGGCCGCGCATCCCGGCAGCGAGGTCAAGCTGTTTCGGGCACCAACGGGCGAGCTGAACGCTCGGGTGGCCAGCGACGCCCGCTCGGGCGGCCTGAAGGCGGATGTGGTGTGGGCCTGCGACCCCCTCACCATGCAGGGGTACCGGGACCAGCAGCTGGTGGGTGGCTGGTTGCCGCAGGAAGCCGCCGAGGTGCCGGAGCAGTTCCGTACCGGCGACGACGTCGGGGTCGCCGTGCTCTACCTGGTTGCCATCCACGCCGAGGGTACGGCCGCACCGAAGACTTGGTCGGACTTGACCAAGCCGGCGTACGCCCCGGTCGCCGTACCGGACCCTGGTGTGGCCGCCTCCGCCCTCGGGGCACTCGGCTACTTCAGCCAGGCCGACGGCTACGGCCTGAACTTCTATAGACAACTCGAACAGCAGGGCGCCAAGCAAGTGAGCACTCCCGACAACGTGACCACTGGCGTCGCGCAGGGTCAATACCGGGCCGGTATCACCATTGCCAACTCCGCCTATCTGGCTCAGAGCAAGGGCTCTCCCATCGAGGTGACCTGGCCCGAGCCGGGAGCGGTGGCCATCTATGGCCCGATCGCGCTCGCGACACACTCCGCGGATTCCTCGCTGGCGAAGGACTTCATCTCCTATGTGGTCAGCCAGGACGGCCAACAGGTGCTGGCAGACGCCGGCTCCTACCCGACCCGTCCCGGGATCAGCGGCCCGAAGATCCCGGCCGACGCACCGATCGCTTACCCCGACTGGAGCCGAATCGCCAGCACCAAAGACGTTCTACTCAAGGACTACCAGACGATCTTCGGCCACTAGGGCGCTAGCCGATGGGCAAGCGATTGGCGACGCCAGGGCGCGCGATCGTCGCCCTGACACTGGGGGTGCTGGTCGCCGTGCTGGTCGTGATTCCCATCGGGCGGCTTGCCGCAGTGGCCTGGACAGAGGGCCACGGGATCCTGTCCTACCTGGCGGCCGAGCCAGGACTGGGCCGGGCTGTGATCAATACGATCCTGCTGGCCGCCGCCGTCACTTTCGCCGCGGTCCCAATGGGCACCGCCGCCGCTTTGGGCCTGGCGCGGGCCGACGTTCCCGGTCGGCGCGCCTGGCGACTTGCGCTGCTGCTGCCCGTCGTCGTGCCGGACTACGTGCTCGGCTTCAGCTGGACCCAGGCGTACGGGATCGGCGGCTTCACCGATGCCCTGGCCGACCGGCCGTGGTCCGGCGTCAATTCTGCGGTTGGTGTGTGGGCCGCCTTGACAGTCGGTGCCGTACCGCTGACCTACCTGGTGATCACCGTTGGTCTTGCCGTTCGCGCGGAGCCGAGCCTGGTGCGAGCGGCACGGGCCTCAGGGGCTGCACCGGCGGTTGTCCTGTGGACGGTCACCCTGCCGCTGCTGCGGCCGGCCATCGCCGCCGCGACCGTGCTCTGCTTCGCGCTCAGCTTGGGGGCGTTCGCCATCCCGCAAGTGATGGGCAGTCCGGGCGGTTTTCGCACCGTGACCACCGAGATCTACCGCAGCCTCTCGTTGGGTAGCGATCCACAGTCGTTCGTGGCCGCCGTAGTCCTCGCCCTGCTGCTGGTGTTGATCACCATTCTGATCGTGGGACCGGCCGACGCCTGGCTCGGACCCCGGATGCGGGTGCGGCGCGCGGCCGTCGCCGAACCGGCCGTAACGGTTCGGCCACGCAGCGTGGCTGGCGTTGCCGTCGCCCTGGCGCTCGGCGGTTTCCTGTTGTTCGGCGTGCTGTTGCCACTGATAGCGCTGCTCGGCACCGCCGTCACCTCCGCGGTCGGCGTACCGCCCACCCCGGGCAACTGGACGGGCGACAACTTCGCGTCCGTGATCACCGACCGCACCATAGCCGCGTTCGGCCGGACCGCACTGCTGGCCGTCACAGCCGCCGTGCTGCTGACCGGACTGGGGGCTGCGGTGGCTGGCCTGGAACAACGCCAGGGTGGCCGTCTGATCGCCACGCTTGTCACCACAACGCTGGTGCTGCCAGGTTCCACACTGGCAGTAGCCCTGTTGATCAGTTACGGGCGCTGGCTGGCCGACACCCTGGTCTTGATCTTGCTCGCCTACCTGGCCAAGCTCTGGGCTTTCGGCCACAGGCCGCTGTCCGGCGCTCTTGACCGACTTCCGCCCGGTGAGCTGCAGGCCGCGCGCGCCAGCGGAGCGGGGGCGATTACCGCGGTCCGAACCGTGGCGTTGCGGCCGCTAGCGCCAGCCCTGCTGACCGCATGGCTGATCGTCTGCGTCACCGCGATGCACGAAGTGACCATGTCCAGCCTGCTGTACGGGCCCGGCACCGAGACCCTGGCCGTGGTCGTGCTGAACAGCGCCGATCTTGGTCAGGTGCAGAACACGGCCGCACTGGCCGTGCTGGTCACGCTCGTAGTGCTGGTGCCCGCGATGCCGGTGTGGTTGCTGGTCCGACGACTGCAGGTTCGCGCCCCGGAGTCGGTTGATGCCCGCTGAGCCGATACTCGAGCTGGATGCCGTGACGGTCGCGTACGGGGCCGTCACCGCGCTCGACCGGGTCTCGCTCGCCGTGCAACCAGGTGAGGTGGTGGCCCTGCTGGGGCCGTCCGGCTCAGGGAAGTCGACGTTGCTGAATGCCGTCGCCGGCTTCCTGAGCCCCGCGCGCGGCACCATTCGGCTGCGGCAGCGGGTGGTAGCCGATGCACGGCGGTCCGAGCCGCCGGAGCGCCGCGATGTCGGGGTGGTGTTCCAGAACTACGCCCTTTGGCCGCACTTGAGCGCAATCGACACCGTGGCGTACCCGATGCGCCGCCGCGGCGCCGCCACGGCCGAGGCCAGGGCTGAAGCCCGGCGAATTCTGACCCTGCTGCACATCGGGCAGCTCGCCGACCGGCGGCCCGGCGAGCTGTCTGGCGGCGAGCAGCAGCGGGTCGGCCTTGCCCGGGCGCTGGCGCGGCAGGCTTCGCTGTACCTGTTCGACGAGCCGACCGCGCATCTGGACACCCACGTACGTGGGGTGTTCCTGGATGAGCTGGTCGCCCGCCGCTCAGCCGCGGGCACGGCCGCTCTGTATGCAACGCATGGCGCCGAGGAGGCTCTTGGGTTGGCGGACCGGGTGGCGCTACTGAACGGCGGGCGCCTGGTGCAGATCGGTTCGCCGCGGGAGGTGTACGAGCAGCCGGTGGACCTGTGGGCCGCGCAGTTGACCGGCCCGATGTCGGTGCTGGACGTCCCTGGCGAGGGCCGGATGCTGGTTCGTCCCGGTTGGGCCCGCCTCGGCGGTGATCGTTCCGGCCGGGTTGACGCTGTACGGTTCGCCGGCCCGCACTCTGACTACCAACTCAGTACTGATCTTGGACAGGTCGTGGTCCGCCAGGCCGGACCGCCGCAGGAGAATGTGGGAGCAACAGTGACGTGGTCGCTCGAGCGGACCTGGCCACTCGGCTGAGCGTTTTAGCCCAGCATGGCGGCGGGCTGGCCGGCGGTGTTGACGATGGTCAGGTGACGATCGGTGTAGGCCTTGAGGAGCCGGGCCTGCCGCTCGGTAATCCGGTCGCACATCCAGTCCCAGTGCAGTGCAACCCAGTCGCCGACGGCCGGCGCCGAAGCCAGCCCGACTCCGTCGAGCGCGCGTACCACGGTCTCTACCTCAGCCGGCCCGTAGCTGAGCTGCCGCCCGTCCCAAGTCAGCGGCCGAGACTCGACACTCACTTGGTCGAGGGCCACACCGAGCACCCGGCCCCAGCGAATCCGGCAGCGGTCGAGCACGGTCAGCGCCTGCGCAGCCCGCCGGTCGTCACCGAGCAGGCCAACCCAGGGATAGATGCAGAAGACGGCGAAGCTGTGGTGGGGAACGCCGCCGGCGAGCACCCCCTCAGCCAGGCTGCCGAACCGCGGGGCGGACCGACGCCGGAACCGGTTCTCCATCGAGTTGCCGATCGCCCGCACACCGATCCGGTCCAGCCGCGGGCTGCCGACCCAGTACGCCTCCACCACCCGCCGGTCAAGCGGGTCGTCCAATCCAGTACCGTGCGCGATCAGCTCCAGGTACGGCCAGGCGCCGGCGAACTCCCGTTCCATCGCACGCAGCCCGCGGTCGTCGCCGGCCACTCCGAGTTCCAGGAAGCCCGCGGTGTCGGCCGGTCCGCAGTAACCGTAGTGATTGGGCGGGAATGCGTATCGGGCGAAGAGCACCGGCCCACTAACCTCGAGGGCTGCCGGTTTTGGCTTAGGTGAGGTCATCGCGCGGCCGCCCCATCAACTCAAGTCCCTGCAGAGCTTCCTCGGCCTCTGCGGCGTCGATCCGCTCGAGCGCAAAACCCATGTGGATCAGCACCCAGTCACCAGGAGCCAGGTCTTGCTCGTCAAGCTCGAGCATCCCGATGTTGATCTTGCGAGGCGCGCCGGACACGTCGACCAGGGCCAGCTGCCCTCCGTAGCCCTCAAGCAGCTGGACGACCTGCCCGGGAATGCCGAGACACATGTCGCTACACCCGCTCTCCGACGCTCTGCGGATGATCGATCAGCTGTCGGACCAGACGGCGCACGGATTGTCCGGCCGCGGCCACCGCGTTATGCACAGCTGGCGTCAGCCCGATTCCTTCGGTGAGGTCGCCGGGCCGGCAGCCCACCAGGTACGTCGGTGGAAGTTGGCCACCGAGGTCAGGTAGTGCTGCGAGGACAGCGACAGGATCCATCCCGTGGGCGTCGAACTCCCCGCCCTGGACATCATCCGCACCGATCTCCAGAACCACCAGCTCACCAGGGGCGCCGGGTCCGGGACGAGCGTCGATCAGCACCAGCGCCCTATATCCCTCGAGCAGGTCGTAGGCCAGATGCATGCCGCGTATCCCGTAGTCGGCCAGCCGGGCCTGCGCTGGCAGCGGCTCTGCCTCAGCGGCTATGTGGCGGACGACCTCCGGTCCGAAACCGTCGTCACCGAGGAAGATGTTTCCGACCCCGGCGACGAGGATGGTCGGCTTCTGGCCAGGTTCATGGTTGCGAGTCACATTCGCCGCATCTCGACGTATCGCTTGACGTCTGGGATGGACCGAACGCCCACGAAGACTCCGACCGCGAATGCCAAGGCGGCCAGGACCACCGCAGCAATCCCGATGTTTTTCATCTGCTCTCACCTTCCTTCGTTGCGAGTGGGACAACCTCGTCGGGGGAGAAGTACAGGTACCGGCCGTACCAGTCATGAAGGTCGGCGGCGGGGTCGTCGACCAGCACCACGGCGACGTGCGTCTCGTCATCGAGATCGCGATGGATCGCGGCGACGCGGGCCACCTGGTCGGCATAGAACAGATCTTGTGCATCGGCATGTCGCCGAGGGTTCAGCCTGACGAGGCTTCCCTTGCGGATCGTCGTGCCCAAGATCATGACCTCGCCGGTGTCGGGATCGTGGTCATTGAAGATCGCGAACGGATCG
Source organism: uncultured Actinomycetota bacterium (assembly GCA_963759635.1). GTDB lineage: Bacteria > Actinomycetota > Actinomycetes > Propionibacteriales > Propionibacteriaceae > Microlunatus. The sequence goes on along the minus strand of CAVXAP010000005.1, from coordinate 3,394 downwards.
GCGGCGTCGCTCCACGTTGGCCCTGGGCCCGGATCGCGAAACGTGCCGTGAAGCCGCAGCAGGTCCTCACGTGACATCGCGTCGCAGCGGTCGATGATCTCGGCCGCCTTGGGATCGGTCGCCCGCGCCTCCGCCTTCTCGGCGTCGGTCATCGTCAGCACCCGCAACATGAGGATCTCGTCGATCTCGGTCGCATCGAACAGGGAGCCGGTGCTCTCACCGGCGATCTCGGGATAGTCGTAGAGGATGATCGGCGAACCCAGGACTGTCGACACCTCCCCTGGCTCACCGGCCAGAACTGGCCAGCAGCGATGTTGCCGGCACTGCTGGGCCGCCTGCCGGGCGTAATCGGGCGGATCGATCACTGACAGGAACGCGACGTCGGGGTCGCCACATTCGATGATCATGTGAGTGCCGAGCAGCGAACGGCGAAGGGCCTCATCCTTGCTCGTCAAGCCCTCGGACGCCTGGTTGTCGATGGACACCGCAAGTCGGTGCAGCCCGTCGATCGGCTCCAGCCGAGCGAAGACGGTGGCCGATACTGCCCAGCGTTGCCGCACGAGTCGACCGGCTGGATTGCCGTGCTGATCATGGACCTGCTCGGTGGTCTCCGCGGCCTTGGCCGCCACGGTCCAGGACTGACCTCGCAGCAGATCCCTTAGCGGCACCGTGCGGGTGGACTCCACCTCGACGGCCTCGTCCCAGCTGAACCAGCGCTCACCGTCAATCCGCAGCTCGGGGACTGGTACGTATCCCCCACCTTCGTCGGTCACCTCGGTACGCCGCTGCTGCAGCTGCAAGAAGCGGACGTGGACGCGCAGAGCGGCATGGGTCTTCTGGGGTGTCTCGTTTGCCCGCGTGGTGAGCAGGCACTGCATCGACAGGTGCGAATCCTCGCCCATGCCGGCCGCCTCGGCGCCTGGTGGTCCCAGCACCCCGAACTGCCATCTCAGCTGGTTCTTGCGCGACGTCGCCCGGTACGGGTACAGCAGGTACCCCTCATACAGCACCGCGTCCGCCACGGCACGGATCCGGTCGAGACCGGTTGGACCAGTACGTGTTCGTTGGAGGCTCACGGCTCACTCACCCGCTCCGCACTGAGCAGCCGCTCCAAGACCGAGTCCCAGCTCGTGAGGCCGTGGTCGGCTTTGTAGCGAGTCAGCTCGGCGAGGATATCGCGGCTGAGCCGCAGCCATCCGGTGCCGGGAAAGTGCTGGTCCATGCATGCTCGCCACACTGCGACGGGCATCCGGTAGGAATCCTCTAGATGCCATGGAACCTGCTCGACGCCGAACCCGGCGCTGCCCCGCGTGAAGCAGGTCCCTGAGAACATGAAAACGAGCGGCACGTGACCATTGGTGAGCTGGTGTAGGTACTTCGACGCGGTTACGTCGAGGTCGTAGGTCACGGGCATGGGCAGATCAACGTGTGTCGTCTCGCTGAAGCCCTGGACCATGGTCGAGCAGTTCATCCAGAGGTACGGCTTGAGGGTCTGCGACCATCGCTCCCGCGGTCCGAATTGATCGGCCAGTCCCGCAGTCTCTTCCGCGTCGTAGGCCCGACGCTGCGGCTCGATCCGCACCTGGCAACGAAGTGCCAGGGCATGCACACGTTCGCCCGAATGCTCGCTGATTTCGAGGTGGGCAGTCAGCTGGGGCACTGCCGCGTACGGTTCGGAAACCACGTCCTCGATTCGAAAGGCAAGGTCGATCACGCGCTGACCTCCCGCTTCATCGCTCGGCTGCGCGCTGCAACCGTGGCAAAGAAGTCCTCGATCACCGCACGCGCATCCTGTCCGCCGTCGAAGCCCCGCCAAACCGTACGCAGCCGTCCAGCCAACTCGTAGCATGCGTCGATCGGTACGAGATAGCACTGCGCTCCGTGATCACGGTCAGGGCCGCGCACCAGGAGGGCCTCGACATCCTCGCTGAGCACATCCAGCTCAGGGTTGGCCTCAAGCACGTCCGTCCAAGCCGCTAGTCCCAGCTCCGACTCTGTCACCCCGGCCGGGCCGGGATAGAAGGCCACCACCCGGCCCAAGACAGAGCTGGAAAAGAAGAAGGCCAGCCCCACGGGTATATCCAGAGAGTCCCACCCGGGTTCACTGATGTCGAAGTCAGGAAACGACAGATAGCGGTCCGGCACGGCGCGGTAGCGCTGGTGTGCCGCCTCGGCGGTGAACAGCAAGCCGCAGCCCCTGCACGTGCACATCAGCTGGCGACTTTGGATATCGACTACGTGCCGATGATCACTGGTGATCGGCTCGGCACACATGTCGCAGGTCTGCGAGTTGGGGTCAGGCGGCGGGCGCGTTGCGATCCGGCGTAGGACAGACAGCGCCGCGGCTCCGCGGGGCGGCACCGACAACGGGTTCGGCGCCTGCGGCTCGACTGGCACCGTTCGGCCCTCAGACGCCCACCGGGACGGCGACGCTGAGTACTCCGTCACGGCGCAGCAGCGGCAACGGTTCGAGATGCTGATCACTATCCAAGCCGACCCCGGCTCGCCGAGCGTCGTAGCGAGCCCGGCAGTGCGGACAGACCAAGATCAGGTTCGCGGCGCTGTCACCGAGCCGGCGCTGGAGCATTGCGCCGGCCAGGCTTTCACCGCATGCCGGGCACTGGTCCCGATAGGCGAATAGGTCGTCGCCCAGACGGCAGGCAACGAAAGGAAGGCCGTCCTTCTCGAACCCGCCGATCTCGCCAGGCTCCAGGTTGGCCAACTCGGGAGTTGGCAGCCAGGCGGCTCCGATTTCGCCCTCGCCAAGCCGAACACGGAGCGACTCTATCGAGATCAGTCCAGGCGCCGATCGCGCGGCCGTCTCGACCTCGATTGCTGTGATCTCCGGCGCAGCAGCCTGGATCGCGCCCTCCACGGCGAGCTGAAGCGTCACCGTGGACGAGGGGCAGCTGTCGCACGTGCCGAGGAACCGAAGCGTGACCACCCCAGCCTCGTCGATTCCCAACAGTTCGACATCCCCGCCGTGTGAGCCCAGGTACGGCCGCACGCTGTCCAGCGCCGCTGCGACCCGCGTCGTCACGTCGAGCGGATGCAGGCCGTGCACCAGGAGCAGGCCTGAGACAAGCTCGTCTGCAGCCAGCGCGTCAAGAGCCACGGCATCAAGCCGGCCGGCGTTGGCCAGCACCTCGAGGAGCCGCTCCAGCCCGGCCCCATAGAGGTTGGAGACCAGCGCGACGAGGTCCTCTCCTCGCTGTTGGGCCACTGGCCCGGCCGTGCCCAGAGCGCTCAGCAGGCTATCGATCCGATCGCCGGTCTCACTGAGGTGATCAAAACCCGACTGAACCTGCATCTACTCACCGGTTACCGACTGGGTTGGCGAGTGCAGCAGCTCGAGCTTTTTGCCGCCGCCGAGATACATATGCACCCCGCAAGG
>CAVXAP010000004.1:0-124275 GCA_963759635.1 uncultured Actinomycetota bacterium | reverse complement strand
GGTGGATCGCGGCGAGTGCTTGGCGGACGTCGTCGGGCAGAGGGTCTTCGGCGGTCAGGGTGTGGCTGCCGGTGTTGATCTTGATGGTGCGGTAGCGGCGTAGCGTGCGGACGAACTTCTTGATCGTCCAGCCGGTTCGGGTCTCGATGCGGTGAGAGATCGCCAGCGCGGCGAACACGACGGCGAGGTGGGCGTCGATGGACTCGCGTTTGTGGTGGTAGACCGGCCGGGCCCGCAGGTCGTGTTTGGACATCCGGAAGGCGTGCTCGATGCGCCACAGCTGGTGGTAGGCCCCGATCACCCAGGTCGGGTCCGCGTCGACGAGGTTGGTGATGTAGGGCTTCCAGCCGGCCAGCGCCCGCGCCTTCGTTTCCAGGTCGCGGTTGACGGTCCGAGTGCCGCCGGTCAGGGTGACGAACCGGTTCCGTTTGATCGCCGCCTGCCCGGCGACGGCCTTCTCGGCCTTGGCGACCTGCTGGTCGATGCCGTGCACGCTGCGTCGGGCCCGGTCGGTCTTGTACTGGTAGAGCGTCGTGCGGCGCCGCTGATCGGCCTTCGGGCCCATGATCACCGGCTGGGTCAGCACCATGCCGTCGGCCGGCTCCAAGTCGGGGTTGTTCTGCCGCCACTGCCTGATCACATACGGCACCTCGGGCAGCTTCCCGCCGATCACGAAGCTCCAGCCGGCATCCTCGATCTCGGCCAGGTTGGCCTCGCTCATCATGCCGGCGTCGGCGATCACGGTCACCCCGGCGATCCCGTGCGCGGCCACGAACCGCTGCACCAGCGGGATCATCGTCTTGGTTTCGGCCCGGTTGCCCTCGAACGCGTCGATCATCAACGGCATCCCCGTCGCGTCGGTGAGCAAGCCCGACGGTGATCTGCGGGTCCAGCCGGCGTTCCTTGGAGAACCCGGGCTCCCGGAACCCGTCACCGGTGTCGGTCTCGAACCACAGCGTCGTCACGTCGTACAACACCAACGCCGACGGGCCCAGCTGGGCGGCGGCCGCGCAGCCCCGGACAGCCGGTCCCGCCACTCCGGCTTCGCATAGCTGGGCAGTCGCCGTTTCACCGTCCGATACGACAAGGCCCGCACCCCGGCCTCGGCCAGCACCCGGGCGGCGTCCTGCTTGCTGGTCGGCTCGATGATCCGGGCGGTCACCAACTGCTCGAACACCACGTCCTTGCCGCAGGCCCGGTCGAACCCGAGCTGGCGATACACCGCGGCGATCGCATCCAGCAACCGACCCATCCGAGACGAGGTGATCTCCAACGCCACCGGCTCCTCCGGAGCCGCAACGTCAAGCGGCAACGCGTCCTGGCCGGCCGCGATCCGCTGGGCCGCGACCGCCTTCAACACCTCCACCTCAGCCTCGGTGTGAGCCGAACCGAGGTGCTCGATATCCCGTGACCCGCGCGAGGATCTTCCACACCACCTGGACAGCGACAGCCCCTGACGAGGTCCGCACCGTCCGCACATAGGCCACGAGCCCACCCTCACCAACCCGCGGCTAGTGCGCAATTCTCAACCGAGGACGAAGCGAACTACCTAGTCAAAGCAAGATTCGTCCGACTCAGCCCCTCCGAGTGGCCCAAGTCAGGCCGCACACTTCCGTACAGGCATTCGTCGGTATGCTGCGGATGCTGCGGCCGTATCCCGATCGTCTGGCGGGTCGCGCGCAGGCGTTCTCGGGTGAGTCAGCTCAGGGCAGGCCGACGTTATCGAACTCCTGCCGGAGCCGGGGGCGACGGCGGTGCCTCTCGCGGAGCTCGACGATGAGCTCGTCAACTCCGGCCGCCTCGGCCGACTCAGTGGCCAGCTTGCGCATCTTCGCCAACCGACGAGCGGCGATCCGGTAACTGAGACGAGTCCGGCCTATACGCGACGGGTCACACGCGGATTCGCTTGCGGGTGCCGTTCACCGCCTCGGCGACGTCGTTTCGAAGGGCGACCGGCTACCGGAGCCCATACCGGCGCGCCTGCGGGGAACCGCCACGAAGCAGCGGTCGTACCGGTCGAGTCCGCAAGCCGACCGGCTACCGGTCGTCCGAAGCGGAACTTTCAGCGTCCGCAAGCTGAACCCCTTCGGGACATGCGACTAAGCCCTCGACACTGCCTGCAGCACCTACCCCTACGACCCACCGCATGGACCCGACCCCTGACGAATCAACGAGCACCACCACTCCTAGCGTCCTGACGCGGGGGACTAATGATCACGCCCCAACTCCTAAGGCGCAGTCGTGCCGGCCAGGACACAGCGCATCGCATACGTCTTGGCCGCGCGGTCACCCTCGCCGAAGTAGCGTTCGCCCGTGATCACGAACCCATGCCTTTCGAACACTGGCCGGGATGTCAGGCTGGCAAAGGTGGTCAGTGCTGGTAGGCCGCGCTGTCGGGCGAGGGCGACCACCGATGCGAGGAGCGCCGACGCGACCCCGTGCCGGCCGAAATCGGGATCCACGAACAACATGTCGATATAGCCGTGGTCATCCAGGTCGGTGAACCCGGCCACGTGGCCATCGATGATGGCCAGCTGGGTGTGCGCTGCTGCCCGGGCCGCGGCCCATGAGTCGAGGTCCCCATCGTTGGCCGCCCACGCCTCGACCTGCTCCGGCGAGTAGTGGGCCCTAGCCGTCTCGCGTACGGCTCGGAGGAAGATCACCGACGTGGCTTGGGCGTCGCCTGCCGTGTACGCCCGTAGTTCCACACGGCGATGCTAATGCCGTGGAGGACCAGCCAGCGAACGGGTTGGACGCTTCGCAAGCGGAAGGAGATGCAGGATCGCGGTTGCATGACCGGTTCGGCGTCTCCTGGCAGGTCCACCCCTGGCTGGCTGAACCCGGTCGAGCCGTCGGATACTTCGGCCACGGGCTGCCCTGTCTACAGGACGCCGTATTCCGGAGGCCGACCGACTTACGGTCGTCGTGATCTAAGGTTGCCGTCGCGTGGAATCAGATGCCTGCAGTGACCACGCTTCCGATAGTTCCTCACCCTCGTCAATCGAGCGCTCAGATATGCGGCGACGTCAGAGCGGTGATCACCTGCAGCAGCACGTCGAACTGCAGCCCCTTATCTGCAGCGCGTTGCTTGACAGCCTGGACCCAGTCGTTCGCAGCCTCTGCATACACATCCTTGGGTTGTCCCTCGAGTAGCGCGTTCGCTGGGCCCTGGTGCAGCCAATCAGCCGCTGACTCCTGATCTATAGAGGTTTCCGACTCCGCCATGGTCATGCGTCGCTCGACCTCCTCAATCCGTACGTCGGTCCAACCGCTCTGGCTGAGGAGCTGTTCGACATATGGAGCGTCACCTAGGGAGAACGGCCCGAAATCAAGCGGCGGCTCCTGATAGGCAATATTCAGCCGATCCAGGGTCTGTCGGACGCTGTTGAACAAGAAATTGAACATGCTGATCTTGTCCCTCGTGGGCCAGACCACACCAACCAGCCGACCTCCTGCTCGGGAGGCCCGAGCCAGGTTCGCAAAGGCCTTTGCATTGTTGGTGAAGAACATCAGCCCCATCTGAGAGATGATCGCGTCGTAACGCTCTTCGGGCAGGGGATAGCTTTCGGCGTCACCGACGATCCACTCGATGTCGCGGTCTCGAACACGTTGTCGGGCCGCCGCAATCATGGGGGCTGCGATATCGATGGCGGTGACCCTTCCGCCGGGATGCACCGCTCGCGCTGCGGCCGCTGTGGAGGGTCCTGATCCGCATCCCACATCCAACACTCGCTCTCCCGGCTGGAGGTCAGCCCGCTCCAGGAGCAGCTCCCGGATTGGAGCTCCCGACCGTTCCAGCCCGTCCACGCGGGAGAGCCACTTCTCCGCGGCCTCGCTGGTCCACCTCGGCTCTGTTGCTGCCGATTCCTGATCGCTCATGGATGTCAAGGTACGCCGACGAGCGGTTGTCCTAGCGCTATCGGTGCCTGGCCGTCGTATGCCGTTGCACGGTTTCCCGAACTGCGCAGACTGTCGGCTGTGACCTCAGTGGCAGGGCGAGAACTACCGAGATATCGCTACACTCCAGCGGTCCGTCGCATTCAAGACGCTGGCCAGCCTGGTTCTGGAAGGTCATGAACGCGCACAACAGCCATCACCGCCCGACATCGTTTGGGCACTCTCTACGGCGGCTTTCGCAGCCCGGTGTCTCCACGTCGTATCCGACTTGGGAGTCGCCGACCACATCGGCGATCAGCCAGTGAGGATCGGTGAGCTCGCCTCATCCTGTGGGGTCGACCCCGATGGGCTCGACCGAGTCCTGCGTCTACTCACGACCCATGGCATCTTCCAGCGCCAGCACGGCAGCTACGGCCACACGCCCTCATCACTCCTGCTGCGCAGCGATCATCCCATGACAATGCGCGCCTTCGCCCAAATGATGGGCATGCCATTCACGTGGGGCAGCCTGACCGAGTTCAAGCACTCGCTCCTGACCGGCAAACCCGCCCTCGAAGTCTTGGAACCCAAGGGCGCCTTTGCCTACCTCCAGGACCGGCCCGACGAAGCCGAGATCTTCGCACGAGCAATGACAGCGAAGGCCATTCTTGACGTCAATGCGGTAATCGCTGCCTATGATTTCGCACGCTGGGGCAAATCGCTGACATCGGCGGCGGACGTGGGCATCTGTTGCGGGCCATAATCGAGGCGGCGCCTGGCGCCGAAGGCATCCTATTCGACCTGCCCATGGTGATCGACACCCTCGACGCCGACGACCAGCCACGCCTCACCCTGCAAGCGGGTGACTTCTTCGTCGACGCGCTACCCAGTGCCGATGCTTACATTCTCATGGAAGTCCTGCATGATTGGCCCGACAAGCAGTGCGGCGCAATCCTGAGCGCGATTCCAGACGCTGCGCCCGACAACGCAACGGTGCTCGTGGTCGAAGATCTGATGCCCGAAGAGCAATCTGGCCCGAGCGTTAGCACCCTGGACGTCATCATGCTGACCATGACCGGAGGGCGCGAGCGCACAGTGGCTCAGTTACGCAACCTGTTCGAAGGTGCCGGCTTTGATCTTGCTCGCGTTATCGACACGTCGAGTTCCATGCACATCGTCGAGGCACGGCCCACCTGACCACGAACCCCCGTTCCTCGACCCGTGCCCAACACCCGCCACGTGGTCGGCATCCGACGCCACCGGTCCATGCAGACCCTGCCGATCCACCAGCACCGCGATACCGCTGATCGGGCAGCCACCCGGACACTGCTTCATCCCGAATGAGTCGGCGGCACCGATTCCACACCGGGCCACCACCAACCCACGACGCCTAAGCCTCGATCCACCGATGAGATGGGTGGTGTGAGCGCGCCGTAACGCGAGGATGTCCTTGCTGACTTGGAGAATAGGACTGTCTGAAGGTTCTGTTCGCCGCATCAGTAAGGACATCTCTGAGATGCAACTCTCTCATACTGTTTCGGCCAGGTCAGTGGCGTTTGACGATCCGAATTTGGTGTCGTCGGCTGGGCTGGTTCCGGTGCTGGCGTTGGCCCGCCGGTGCGGCCTGCACGAGACGGCCGGGGCCGCGTTGACGGTGCCGAACCCGAACGCGGCGATCAAGGTCGCCGCGGTGGTGGCGGGGATGGTGGCCGGGGCGGATTCGATCGAGGATCTGGACCGGCTGCGGCACGGCGGAATGAGCCGGCTGTTCACCGGGATCCGGGCACCGTCGACGCTGGGCACCTTCCTGCGCTCGTTCACCTTCGGTCACGTCCGCCAGCTCGACAAGGTCGCCACTCAGCTGTTGATCAACCTGGCCGGCCATACCCCGCTACTGCGCGACGCCGGCCGGATCTGTTTGGTCGATGTCGACGACACGGTGAAGCCGACTTACGGTTACGCCAAGCAGGGCGCCGGCTACGGCTACACCCACATCAAGGGGTTGAACGCGCTGATCGGCACACTGTCCACCCCGACCTCGGCGCCGGTGATTGCCGCCACCCGGCTGCGGAAGGGTTCGACCAGCTCCCCGCGCGGCGCTGCGTCGTTCCTCGCTTCGACGCTCGCTGTGGCGAAGCGGTGCGGTGCGACCGGGCTGGTCTTGGCGCGAATGGACTCCGCGTTCTACACCGCCGACGTGGTAGCCGCCATCGGCCGGGCCGGCGCCAAGTTTTCCATCACCGCCCGGCTCAACGCCTCGGTGCGGGCCGCGATCGCTACGATCGCCGAGCAGGCGTGGACCCCCATCCACTACCCGAACGCGATCTTCGATGACCAGGCCGGCGGTTGGGTCTCCGACGCCGAGGTCGCCGAAACCTGCTACACCGCCTTCACCTCCCGCGGGGAGCGGGCGGTGACGGCCCGGCTGATCGTGCGCCGAGTGAAATTGCTGCCGCCGGCCGGCACCGACCAGCCCGCCCTGGTCGAGGGCTACCGTCACCACGCCGTATTCACCAACTCTGCGTTGACGATGCTGCAAGCCGAAACCTGCCACCGCGGCCACGCCATCGTCGAACACGTCATCGCCGACCTGAAGAATGGGCCGCTGGCCCACCTGCCGTCGGGGAAGTTCGCCGCCAACGCCGCCTGGCTGGCCCTGGCGGGCGTGGCGCACAACCTGACCCGCGCCGCCGGCGTCTTAGCCTCGGTGTTCCACGCCACCGCCCGACCGGCCACCATCCGCGACCAGCTGATCAACCTGCCGGCCCGGATCGCCACCTCGGCCAGACGGCTCACCCTGCACCTGCCCACTGGCTGGCGGTGGGAACACCCCTGGCGAGCAGTGATCGCCGCGATCACCTGAACCCGCCCAGCAGCCGACCGTCGCCAACCCGAGGAACCGGAAGTGGAAACGCCGGGCAGACCGGCCCACCCGACACGCCATCGCCAAGACCAACAACCACCAAGATCAATTACAAAACATACGAAAGCTGGTCGGTGGATTCGGGCTAAGGCGTGCCTCCCCCTTCCGGACTGCGGACCCTTTAGGGTCCATTCTCGAAAGGAGAGGAATTAATGTCAGCGAAACATCAGAAGTATTCGCCGGAGTTTCGTGAAGAAGCGGCCAGAATGGTGGTCGAGGGGTCGCGGGCTATTGCCCAGGTGGCCCGCGAACTCGGGCTGAGCGAAACCAGCCTGGGGAATTGGGTGCGGGCCTACCGGGAAACCCATGCCACCGACGATCCGCCGTTGGAATTGTCGGAACGGGCGCGGCTGCGGGAATTGGAGCGGCAGAATCGGGAACTGGAAATGGAAAACACTTTCCTGAAAAAAGCGGCAGCGTACTTTGCCCGGGAGCCTCGGTGAGCGACAAATACGCGTTCATTGACGCCGAGTACGCTGCGGCCTGTGCTCCCAGCATCGGGCGGATGTGCCGGTGGCTGCAGGTGTCGCGGTCTGGGTATTACGAGTGGCTGCACCGGCCGGTGAGCGGGACCGCGCAGCGGCGGGAGTTGCTCAAGATCAAAATCGAGGCGTTGTTCGGGGCCTCCGATGGCACCTACGGATATCGGCGGCTGCACCAGGAGCTGGTCCGCGGCGGCGAACGGGTCGGCCCGGAGCTGGTTCGGGAGCTGATGCGCGAGCTGGGTCTGGTCGCCTGCCAGCCGCGGCCGTGGCGGACCACGACCGTCCAAGACGGCGAGCAGACAGCCACACCGGACCTGGTCGGCCGGGACTTCACCGCTGAGGCGCCGGGATGCAAACTCGTCGGCGACATCACCTACATTCCCACCTGGGCCGGCTGGTTGTATCTGGCGACGGTGATCGACTGCTTCAACAAAGAAGTCATCGGCTATGCGATGGCTGACCATATGCGCACTAGCCTGGTCAGCGACGCGCTGGGCATGGCTGCCCGAAATCATCGGTTGGTCGACGGCTGCATTTTCCATTCTGACCGCGGCACTCAATACCAATGCCGCTTAGTTAACGATTCAGAAGCCCTCCCTCACGATATCCGGAGCATCGCTTCCTGATAATGGTTTCCTGCTAATCCCCGTGGATTGTACAAACGATTGGACTTTGGGTTTCTTCGATCTTGAGCCTACTTAGGAGAAATTCGACTCGGCGCGTCATCGCCGGAGATCATCGATAAGCGGCAACCGTCAAAATATAGTTAGATTTATGAATCTCGACGATAGAGGTAAGCTTACCGATCATGTTTCTTTAGGCGTCTTAACAAGGATTGTCCCCCGATATGTGGTCGACGAGGTAATCGCCGAAACGGGCCGGGTGGAGAAACGGTCGAGACTGTTGCCAGCGCACGTTGTGGTGTATTTCGTGCTGGCCTTGTCGTTGTTCACCGACGGATACGAAGAGGTCATTCGGAAACTCGTTCATGGTCTACGTTTCGCCCGAACCTGGTCGAAGGAATGGCAGACCCCGACCACCGGCGCCTTGTCTCAGGCCCGGGCCCGGCTGGGTGAGCAACCCCTGCAGGCGCTGTTCGAAACAGTGGCTGTGCCCCTTGCCAAGGCGGGCACACCAGGTGCCTGGCTGCGGAATTGGCGGCTGATGGCCCTCGACGGCGTGATGATCGACATGCCCGACACTCCACAGAACCGGGCTGTCTTCCACAAGCCCGAGGGCGGCACTCGTCGGCCATTCCCGCAGTCTCGGACGGTGGGGCTCACCGAGGTCGGTACTCACGCCGTGATCGCTGTGACGATCGGCACCATCCGCACCGGGGAACGAGAGCTTGCTCAAGCTCTGCTGGACAGCATCACCCCTGACATGCTGGTCGTGGCTGACCGCGGCTTCTACTCTTTCGACCTGTGGCGGGACTACCGCTTCACCGGGGCGGACTTGCTGTGGCGGCTGTCGGCCGGCGTTCGACTTCCGGTTTTGAATAGGTTCCCCGACGGGTCATATCTGTCGGAGATCACCAACCAACCCCGGGGCAGCAAGACCCGGATCTCCGCGGCCAAGATCACCGACATCCGGCTCGCCACCCACATACCAGTTCGCGTCGTCGAGTACCAGGTGGCCGGACCCACCCAGTCCGACAAGCCCTCAGAGACGTTCCGGATCATCACCAGCATCACCGACCCCGAACAGGTCACCGCGGTCGAACTCGCCGACGCCTATCATCAACGATGGGAAATCGAGTCAGCATTCCGGGAGATAGAAACATATCTACGCCAAGGCGAAGGCATACGATCTAAAACCCCCGCGATGGTCCGCCAAGAATTGTACGGATTGTTCATCACCCATTACGCCATCCGTGCCTTCATGATTGAAGCAGCCGACACCGTCGACATCGACCCGGACCGAATATCATTCACGCGCACGCTCCACATCATCCGTCGACGGATCACCGATCCGGCGGAATTTTCCCCCCACCGCCCGCGAGGCTCTTCATGAACGCGACATCCGCGAAACCATCGCAAGACAAAACAGGCGACGACCCCGAAGCTACCCGCGCGTCCACAAAGCCGGAAATCGGCACAACTTCCCAACCAAGACACCCCAACATCGTCAGCAACACTACAGACCACACCTACTCATCACGCAGCCAGCGGCCGCCTAACTAAGCGGCATTGCACTCAATACACCTCAACCGAATTCGGTACGAAACTCGCCTCGCTGCACATGCGGCAATCGCTGGGCCGCACCGGGTGTTGTTACGACAATGCGCTAGCCGAATCTTTTTTTGCAGCCCTTAAGAATGAGCGGGTCCATCGCACCGTCTATCCGACACGGAATAAAGCGAAACAAGATATTGCCCACTACATTGAAATCTTCTATAATCGGCGGCGACTCCACTCAGCCTTGGGCTACCGAACCCCCCACGAGATCCGCACCGAATACTTAAACGAGCAGCTCGCAGCATGAAATAACACAATTCAACCCGTCCGGAAAACGCGGGGCAGCCCAGTCCAGCGGCTCGCCGACTGCACCGGAACCATCTGCGTCACCAGGCAGCGGATCGGGCTCGGCCGGGCGTTTGCCCGACAAACCCTAACCGTCCATGTGTCCGACACGACCATCACTGTCGACCTCGGTGACGGGGACACCCACGTGGCCCGCCGGACCACCACGATGGCGGTAACTACGATCAAGTCCAGGCCGCCACGAACGGCCACAAAAACCTAGACCCGCTGTCTCACATCAGCTGGCACAAAAATGAAGCACATCAACCGTCACAAGACATCTCTCGCGGCGGCGGTATTCTGATTGACTTGCCGATGATATGGATGCAGCAGAAGCGCTCGCGTTCGCCCGTAAGAACCCACATGCCGTTCTTGCCACCATGAAACGCGACGGCACTCCCCAGTTGTCACCGGTACTCGTCGGTGTCGACTCGCAGGATCGTCTGGTCGTCAGTACCCGCGAAACCGCAATGAAGACCTTGAACGTCCGGCGCGACCGCCGAGCCTGGTTGTGTGTGCTCAATGACTGGTTCTTCGGCGACTGGGCGCAGCTCAGTGGCGATGTCGAGATCGTTAGCCTGCCCGAGGCGATGGAACCGCTGGCTGAGTACTACCGCTCCATCTCCGGGGAGCATCCGGACTGGGACGACTACCGGACCGCCATGATCAAACAGCGCCGCTGCTTGATCCGGATCACGCCGACGAAAGCCGGTCCGACCGTCTTCGGCTGATAACTTTGGCGCCCCGGCGGGTAAGGGTCCAGGTGTGCCGCTGACGAGAAATCGCTTCGCAACGTTCGTCGCGAGGATCCGCGTGCCGCTGGTCGCGATCGCCGCCCTGACGATCTTGCTCGGCGTCCTTATGGGTATGCGCGGCCGGGCCGTCAGGGTCTGGTCTGGGTTCGGGGTGGAGAACGGGGAGAGTTGGTGAGTGGGAGCGCGATAGAGCGGGGCTATGTCGATTGGTTGCAGCAGGAGTCGATGCTGGCCCGCGGCGCCGCGGTTGTTTCCCAGTTCGCTGGCTTGGGCGGTATGTCGCAGAGACCATTCGCCCACTCAAATCCCCGGGCCGCAATCGAGAAGGCGTCCGTCTGGTTCACGGCGTACCCCACTTCGATGATCACGAGGACCGGTGAGTCGTTCCTCCGTACGTTGGCAAGCGAGGACCTGTGGCGTGTGTTCGAGGCTATCGGGGTCAACGCGGTGCACACGGGACCGGTCAAGCGGGCCGGTGGCATCTCTGGCTGGGATGTAACCCCTAGTGTGGACGGGCATTTCGACCGGATCAGCACTCGGATCGACGACACGTTCGGCACTGAGGTGGAATTTCAATTGATGTCTAAGGTGGCAGCCGCGCACGGAGGCACCATCATCGATGACATCGTGCCGGGCCACACGGGCAAGGGTGCAGATTTTCGTCTGGCAGAGATGAAGGTTGGTGACTACCCCGGCATCTACCACATGGTGGAGATCCCGCCCGAGGACTGGCATCTCTTGCCGCCGGTTCCACCCGGAAAGGACTCGATCAATCTCGATATGGAGGCCGAGGATCGACTGGAAAAGGCCGGTTACATCATCGGCAAGATGCAGCGGGTTATCTTCCACGAGCCCGGCATCAAGGACACGAACTGGAGCGCCACTGCGACCGTCACTGGTGTAGATGGAGTGGACCGTCGCTGGGTGTATTTGCACTACTTCAAGGGTGGTCAGCCATCGATCAACTGGCTGGACCCCACGAGCGCCGGCATGCGGCTGGTGATGGGTGACGCATTGCACGCGCTGCATGACCTTGGGGCCGGTGCGCTGAGGCTGGATGCCAACGGCTTCCTCGGCCTGGAGAGTGGCGAGGGCGGCGCTCCCGCCTGGTCAGAAGGACATCCCCTCTCGGAGGCCGCCAACCAGATGATCGCGAGCATGGTGCGCAAGGTCGGTGGCTTCACCTTCCAGGAGCTGAACCTGGCCATCGACGACATCAAGAACACTGGCGAGCGCGGGGCTGATCTTTCTTACGACTTCGTCAACCGCCCCGCATACCACCATGCGTTGGCCACCGGTGACACCGAGTTCTTGCGGCTGACACTTAACACCGCATTGCGGCATGGACTGCAACCAATCTCTCTGGTGCATGCTCTGCAGAACCACGACGAGCTGACGTACGAGTTGGTGCATTTCGCCGCAACACACCGGGATGAGATCTTCCATTTCGGCGGCACCGAGGTGACCGGTGCGGAGTTGGCGATCAGAATTCGTGCCGAGCTCATCGAGCGACTCACCGGCGACGCGGCTCCATACAACGACATCTTCACGACCAACGGCATAGCGTCCACTACCGCGACGATCGTCCTCGCCTCACTGGGCGTCACCGACATATCCGAGCTCAACAAGGAAGTCATCGAGGAAGTCAAACGGGCGCACCTGCTGCTGGCGATGTTCAACGCGTTGCAACCTGGCGTATTCGCTTTTTCCGGCTGGGACCTCTGCGGGATGCTGACGCTCGAGCGATCCCAGGTTGCACGGCTCCTCGAAACTGGTGACACCCGCTGGATCCATCGCGCGGCCTACGACCTGATGGACTATCAACCTTGGGCAAGCGAGTCATCGTCCAAGATGCCCCGTGGTCGCAGCTTGTACGGATCACTACCCGAGCAGCTGAAGTATAGAACCTCGTTCGTTTCGCGGCTGCGCGATATTCTGGCCGTCCGCCGGAGCTACGGCATTGCCACAAGCACGCAAGTTGACGTACCAGCCGTGTCGAATGAGGCTCTGCTCGTGATGGTCCATCGGCTTGGCAGCGGACTCATTCAGGTGGCCGCCCTGAACTTCTCGAACCATCCGATATCTGACCGGGTCGTCTCCGAATATCTTTCACCCGGCGCCGCGGTAATAGACATGTTCACTGATAGAAGGCTCGGCATGGTAGATCAGAGGCGCAGCTTCCTCGTTGGCCTGAACCCGCATCAGGGCATGTCGCTCCTAATCGTCGCCGGCATGCCCGCCGACCGCTCTGCAACCGCTGCGGTCAGGGAGCGGCCATCTGAATGAGTCCGCTGGCATGCCGATGAAAATCTCGGCTTACTTGCACGCGCATTGACCAAGTGAAAAACACCTGTCCATCTGACAGGGGTCCACTCCATTTCCCCTGGTCAGAGGCACCCATTTTACACTGTGTGTGCACTGTGAGTGCGGCCTGAATTCCTCTTACGTCCCTCCTCCGCCGGTCCAATCGCACTGGTCGAAGTCGACGGCCCCGAGCAGCATGTCCGCCAAACGATCAGCGAGGACAGCATCGATCCGAGCAAGCCCGTTCTCAAGATCAACCGAATCGACACACCAGCCGAGTAAGTGGACAGCCAACTCGGCCGTGGTCCGGCGAGCGCAGACCTACCCCAAGGGGAACGAAACGACGTCTTAGCCTGTTCGAGCGATGATGTCGCTCATCTGGTCGGCGTCAAAGGCCCGCATGGTCTTGCTGCGCACGTTCCCGGCCGCGCCCACCCGCAACACCAGCGTCGCGGCCGTCTCGTCGTCGGGTGCCTCCGCCACGATGATGAAGTCGTACTATCCCATGGTCCAGACCAACTCCCGGACCCGGCCACCGGCCTGCTCGACCATTTCACGAAAGCCGTTGCCTCGCTGTACGGCGCCGCCGAAGTCCCTGGTCCCTTGGTCGGTCCAGTTGCCGAGGATGACATAGATGGGCATGGGTCGCTCCTTTCTCTTCCTGGGGAATCGGCTGTCTGAAGGATCGGCTGTCTGAGGAGCGATGCGATTTTGGTGCCCAGGAGAGCTTATCGGACGAGCTGCCTGGTCTCACCATAGATGCAAGGGCTGACAAGGCTCGCGCCGGTCTGCCGGACGCGACGCAAGGGCTGACAAGGCTCGCGCCGGTCTGCCGGACGCGAAAACGACACGGCATGGTCATCGACGTCCCGGCTCAGGACAGGGCGTCGAGCAGTTCTGCCTTCGACTTGTCCGACATCCCCACGAGTCCACGCGCGCGGGCCTCCGCCCGGAGCTGGACCACGGTCCACGTCTGGTCTGGGACGGTGAGCCCATCGGCCGCTGTCGGCTCGCCCACCGTACGGCCCGAGGCAGCTGCCTCCAGCGGACCAACGGCCTGGACCGGCTCCAGGGCAGCCGCGGCGCGGTCCAACTTCTTCTGCAGCTTCTCCACCCGGGCATCGGAGCGTGAGGCGGCCGTGCGCTGCGCCGCCGTTTCCTTTTTCCAGCGCTCCGCCTTCTCGTTCGCCTTGGTGAGCTTTGTCTCGGTCTTGGTCAGCTGACCCCGCACGCCCGACAGGGTCTTCTTCAGCTCCTTGTTCGTTGCGGTGAGCTCCTTGATCGTACGTGCCTTCTTCTTGCCGTTCATCAGGTCCCGTTCGTCGGCGGCTACCAGGATCGAAGCCGAATCCCCACAGACTACTGGCCTAGTGCCTCACGGCCTCAATTCCGCACCCATCTGATACACGATCAAGTGGTGTGCCGGTTAGAGATCGGGACTTAACTAGGGCAGGTCTGCAGCGGAGGAGATGACTTCGTCCAAATCGTCGTAGGTGTCCACACTGTGCTACTACCGGGACCGCGACGAGGCCCAGCCACGTGCACGCTCGTCAGGCAATGCTTCAAGCGGGTTCGGACTAACACTTCCCCGCACGAGTTCAGTGCCCTGATCAACCATGCCCTGAACCACGGCACTGATGTCGTCCTTGTGACGTAGGCGGAAGGCTGCAACAGTTTGGACTTCAACCCCGTGCTGCTCGGCCAGATCAGCATCGGTCCGGTCCCCAACAGCCATGTCCTGGATCAGTGATTCCATCCTCCAAGCCCGAATGGTTATTGCTCCCTTGGTGCGTCCCATGGACCCTCACATTGATACGGATGGATACGTTCTGGGCACGAGTCTAGAGCACTCTCGTTCCTTGGTTGGCTGTTACTGGTGGGGCTGGTGTGCCCCCCAGTGCTCTATCCGGCACCTTCTCCGAGCACCTTCTACAAGCACTCCTCCCCCGACCCAGACGACCCAGACATATGTACATGTCTGTCTGGGTGTCTGGGTTTGGGTGGAACCTAGACGTCTGGGTCCTGTCTGGGTTTGTCTGGGTTGTCAGGACTCCACCCCAGGTCGTCGGTTGAGATGGCCCTTGTGCTGCTTTCCTCCGAGCTTTCCAGTGCCCCGAATACGGAGCTGACCAGCGTTAACGCCGTAGCGGCCTGAGCGGGTCTTGGTGGAGCGAGTCGACACGCTTCTGGTCGGCGAGCAACGACGAAATAGGCGGCTACCCAGCGCGATCCGCAGCGAGCGGAGCGCGCGAGCAGCTCCAAATTAGGGGCGCGCGAACCGATCGGTGGCCGCGACGAGTGCCTCGAGAATGCCAGCTTCGGAGAATGCGTGACCGGCTACGGGCACGATGGTGTATTCGGCCTCCGGCCAGGCGTGATGCAAGTCATATGCCGTGACGGCGGGGGTGGCGACGTCGTAACGACCTTGAATGATGACCCCCGGAATGCCAGTCAGCCGGCTGGCGTTCGCGATCAGCTGGCCTTCCATGAACCAGCCACGATGGAAGAAATAGTGGTTCTCGATGCGCGCGAAAGCCAGCGCGAATGCCGGATCGCTGAAGTCGGCAATCAGGTCCTGGTCAGGCTCGAGAGTGATGGTCGCAGCCTCCCAGGTGCTCCAGGCCACACCGGCGGGCCCATGCACGGCGGGATCGGGGTCGAACAGCAAGTCGTGGTAGGCGGAGATGGCATCACCACTGAAGGAGCGACCGCCCAGTGGAGCGAGAAACGCCTCGTAGAGCTCAGGAAACAGCTGCCCAGCGGCCCCGTTGTAATAGAAGTCGAGCTCACTGCGACGGAGCGTGAAGATTCCTCGCAGCACAAGCTCCGTGACACGGTCGTTGTGCTCCTCGGCGTACGCCAAG
This sequence comes from uncultured Actinomycetota bacterium, assembly GCA_963759635.1. Lineage (GTDB taxonomy): Bacteria > Actinomycetota > Actinomycetes > Propionibacteriales > Propionibacteriaceae > Microlunatus. The sequence goes on along the minus strand of CAVXAP010000004.1, from coordinate 108,546 downwards.
GCAAGCGCGCTGCCCCAGGAGCCACCGAACACCTGCCACCGCTCGACGCCGCGGTGCTCGCGGAGCCGCTCGATGTCTGCAACCAAGTGCCAAGTTGTGTTCGCGCTCAGATCGGCTCCCGGTTCGCTGGCGTGCGGCCGACTCTGGCCACAGCCGCGTTGATCGAAGAGCACGATGCGATAGCGTGCCGGGTCGAACAAGCGACGGACCTTGGGCTGAACGGCCCCGCCGGGCCCGCCGTGTAGGAAGACTGCAGGCTTGCCTGAGGGGTTCCCGCACTCCTCCCAATAGATCTGCTGGCCATCGCCGACATCTAGCATCCCAGTGGCGTACGGCTCGATCGGTGGATAGAGCGGATCGCTACTTTGGTGCTCCTGCAATTGCGCTCCTCCTGCCCTCTCCCTCAGAAAGTGGTTCGCGAGCAACACGCCTTTCGGCGAAATCGATGTCATTCTCGACCACTTTCTCGATGAGCTGCTTAGAGGGCCTGCTCATCGTCGGGGACGATGTGGACCGCAGCCTCCTCCGCGCTGGCCGCGGCGCCGTCGATCCCTACATCAGTGGCGACGAGGTCCTTCTCGACGTCCGGCCCAATGCCCTCGTTGGGGTCGACCAACCGGCCCGCCCGTTCGCGTCCGACCTCCCCGTCATCGACGACCTCCACGTCTTCGGGCGCGTATGGGTCGGGATCGGGAATCTCCTCCTCAAGCCGCTCGTCCAGCGTCTCGTGCTCGCCCTCGCGGATCAGCTGTGAGTAACGCTCGGGTGGTGAATAGCCCTCATCGAGTACGTCGTCAACGCCACGATCGTCCAACGAATCGGCTGGCTGGATCTGGTCGAGCTGCTCGGACTCGTCGGGGACCTCGTTCGGGTAGTCAGTCATGTGGCCAGCCTGCCATGACCGCCCTTAGGATCGCTCGGCGTGACCACCCTGCGCGATACTCAGCATCGTGAGGCTAGATCCACGGTGTCGTTCGCGACTGCGCCGAGCGGCACGTACGCCGTCATCGTGGCAGTCTTCTGCGGCCTGCTGCTGATCTCCAACATCGCGGCAACCAAGACCATTACCGTCGTCGACGGGCTGCCTGCAGCCATCGGTGGCGGCATCTTCACCGACGGCGGCGCGTTTCTGTTCCCGCTGACCTACATCGTCGGTGACGTGCTCGCCGAGGTGTACGGGCTCCGCCAGGCCAAGCGGGCGATCTGGGTTGGCTTTGCGCTTGGCGCCCTCGCCTCCCTTACCTTCCTGGCCGTGGGTGCGGCACCGCCTGGACCCGGATATGAGAACCAGGAAGCCTTCCTAGCGGTGCTGGGGTTCGTGCCGCGAATCGTGCTAGCGAGCCTGTCCGGCTACCTCGCCGGTCAGTTCCTCAACGCGTACGTGGTGGTCAAGATCAAGGAGCGGACAAAAGAACGGCATCTGTGGGCAAGGCTCATCGGATCGACGGTAGTCGGCGAGTTCGCCGATACAGCATTGTTCTGCTTCATCGCCTTCGTCGGGGTCTTTCCAACCTGGGGCGGCCTGATCAGCTACGCCGTTGCGGGTTATATCTACAAGGTCATGGTGGAAGTGATCTTGCTGCCGGTGACTTACGCCGTGATCAGAGCGATCAAGAAACGGGAGCCTGGGTACGCGGCGGCGGCCCAGCTACACGGTGAGACCTCTGTGCGTCAGATGCGGTTGGTCGTGGCGGTGGACGACTACGACCGCGCGGTGCGCTTCTATCGTGATGAGCTGGGCCTCCTCGTGGAGGAAACCTACGAGGGTGAGAATGAGGCGAAGGTGATGATCTTGGGTGCCGGTCGGGCGACGCTCGAGCTCTCCAATGGACCACAGATCGACCTGATCGACACTGTGGAGGTTGGTCGGACGGGAGTGAGCGGAAAGTATCGGCTGGCCTTTGAGGTCGACGACTCGGCAAGCGTCACAAATCGGCTAGTTTCCGCGGGCGCTGAGCTGATCGCGCCGCCCACGGTGACACCGTGGCGCTCGCTCAATGCACGGCTGCATGGTCCGGGCGACGTGCAACTGACGATCTTCACCGAGCAAGGGACGACAGGGGATGCTGGGAGTGATCATGACAACACCGACAAGAGCTAGCGGCTTCGGCCCGGCGGCAACACAATTCTTCGAAGATCTCGAAGACCAGAACACCAGGGAGTTCTGGCTGGCCAACAAGGACGTGTTCGACCGCGAGGTTCGTGAGCCGATGGCCGCGCTGCTGGACTCCCTTCCGGAGGAGTACCAGCCGTTCAAGGTCTTCCGGATGAATAGGGATGTGCGATTCTCCGCTGACAAGTCGCCGTACAAGACCATGCATGGCGCTGCACACGGCGTGCCGGGGGCTGTCTACTACCTACACCTCGATGCGTCGGGCTTGATGGTTGCGTGCGGGAGCTACATGATGCAGCCAGATGAGCTCGAACGCTACCGGCTGGCGGTCGCCGCCGACTCCAGCGGCGAGGAGATGTCTGAAATCCTTGCCGCGCTCCGAAGGCGTCGCTCGCTCAAGCTGAGTCCGGGCGGAGCCGAGCCGCTGAAGACGGCGCCGCGAGGCTTCCCGCGGGACCATCCTCGAGTCGACCTGTTGCGTCAGAAGGGGCTAATTGCGATGCGCACTCGGCCGTCGTCTGAGCTGCAGAACGGCCCCCGACTCCGCACCTTCGTCGTCGAGACCTTTGAGATGTGCTCCGACCTCATTCACTGGCTGAATCGCTACGTGGCAGCGCCCGACTGAGAGCCAGGCCCCCAGCGGACTGTCGGCAGCGTGCAATCGCGCGATCCGCGGGACGCAGTCTGTCGACAGTCACAGCGCTGTCCGCCAGCCGATCAACTTATCCGGCCCGGCACCCGATCAATCGCCGACTCGGGTGCCGTACGCCAGGCCTTCCGATCGAAGATCAATAGAGCTGCGGCGAGCAATATCCAGGCCAGCAACCAGGTCCAGGCCAAACGGTCGGCATCGGCTCCGGCGGGCCAGAGCTCCTGGGTATTGATACAGCCCTCGGTCACGTGAGCGATGAGTGGCAGTAGCACGCTGCCGCCGGTTCGGTTGAACAACCAGGCATACCAGAAGGTGACTGCCATGGTCGACGCGATGTCTGGCAGACCGAGATCGAACTGAGGCATGAAGACCAGTGGCAGGTGCCAGCCCGTGATCAGCACAGCGAGGAGGGCGGTCGACGCCAAAGGTGACAACCCTGACTGGAGTCGCGGCTGAGCGAAGCCGCGCCACGCCGGCTCCTCCCCGAGCGGCCCATCGGTGAAATTCACCATCCGGAGGCCGAACAGCAACAGCACGGCATACCACGGCTGGAATTGGGTCAGCGACGGGGCTGTTGCGCCTGCCGCCATGTTCAGACCGATCGCCACCGCGTGGACCAGCAGCGGCAGGCAGATCGCGGCCGCGTACCAGGTCCAGTTCACCCGCCACCGGATAAGGCGCCGACCCAGCCGAGCCAGCCCCGGCAAGCCTTCTGCGATCAGCACGACGACGATCGCCGACACGATCGGCGCAAAGGCGAGGAAGCTCCCAAACGGCAGGGTCGACCAGGCGATCAGGTACGAGAGTGCGAAGAAGATCACCAGTTCATAGCGGCGGACGAAGCCTCGAAACGCAGTCCACCCGGTGCTCGGCGGGCTTGCTGTCGGGTCAACGGCGCGCCTCGTCGGCGCTGTCGATTGTTGGGCGAGCGCGGGATCATTCGGCTCGTTCTGCTCAATGCGGGTCTTCATGCCAGCTCCCTCGATACTCGTTGTGCTCCACAAACTTCCACTCCGCACGACGGCATGCCAGACAGCAGACCGGTGACCGGGGAGACGGTTTTCTGGTGAATCAGCCGGCGTGGGCTGTAATTCGGCCGGCGAGCGGCACTATGGTTTGAGGCACGGCTCGCCGCTAGCGCGTGGTCAATGCGCTCCCGCGGTTTCAGGAAATGCCTCGACGTCCTGCAGGCACTCCCCCACCAGCAGGCGAGGAGAGGTTCGGATGGCTGCAGTCTTCCCGCTTTTGCCGGAACGGCACAGAGCGGCACCCAAGCCAGCCCTACTGTGGATTCTGGGATTGGCGGCCGTGGCGTCTTGCGCAGTGACCGCTGGTCTGGCGTCAGTTAACGAGGAGCTCTACCAGCCCGCCCTCCGCGTTCTCCTGGTGAGCTGGGTCTCGCTTCCGTTCATCTTCGCCGGAATCGTGGCATGGCGAAGGCGGCCCGACAGCTTTTTCGGGCCGCTGCTGATCTTGGCGGGTTTCGTCACCCAGCTCAGTACTCTGCAGTGGACGAGCCAGCCGCTACTCAATACGGTCGGACAGCTGAGCGACCTGCTGGTCGCAGCGCTCTGGTTGCACGTCTTCCTCGCCTACCCGACAGGTCGACTTCCTGGGCGGGCCGAGCGAGCGGTGGTGATCATTGGATACGTCGCCGCGATAGGACTCCAGCTCGTGATCCTGATGTTGGGCGGCTTCAACGATCGACATCTGCTGACCGTGGTCAAGCGGCAAACCGCCGCGGAAGCCGTGCAGGACGTGCAGCTCCTCACGCTCAGTGCGCTCGCGCTCATTGGTGTGGTGCTGCTCTGGCGGCGCTGGTGGGCATTGCCGCGGTGGCAGCGGCGGCGACCTGCCCAGATTCTGATCAACTGCTTCAGCCTGTCGCTGGTGATGCTCGCCGCCCTGCTGGTTGCCGGAGCTTTTGAGCTTCCAAGTTTCGAAGTTTTCCGGCTGGCGACCTTCGCGGTCGCAGGGCTGGCGCCACTCGCCTTCCTAGCAGGACTTCTCGATGCTCGCCTCGCCAGGGGGGGTGTTGGCGAGCTGATGGTCCAGCTCCGGGCTGATCCTGCCCCGGAGCTCCGGGCGCTGCTGGCGCAGGCTCTGCGCGACCCCACCTTGTCCCTGATCTACTGGTTGCCGCAGTACGGGAGCTGGGCTGATCAGGACGGCAATCCGACGAATCTGCCCGAGCCGAACAGCGGTCGCCACGTCACGCTCGTCAAGCAGAACGGCGAGCACGTCGCAGCACTGGTGTACGACGCCACGCTCGGCGAGGAGCCGGAACTGGTCGAGGCGGTCAGCGCAGCGGCTGGCATCGCTTTGGAAAATGGCCGACTCGAGGCGGAGCTACGGGCCCGGCTGCAGGAACTGCACGGCTCGCGTACAAGGGTGGTCGAAGCCCAGCAGAACGAGCGTCGGCGCCTGGAGCGCGACCTACACGACGGTGCACAGCAGCGCTTGGTTGCCCTAGCCCTCGAACTCGGCATGCTCGCCGAGAAGGCGGACAGTGACCCCACTACTCAGAGCAGGCTGAAACGCGCGCGTGGTGAGCTCGCCCAATCGCTGAATGAGCTGCGAGACATCGCCCGCGGCCTGCATCCCGCGGTCGTCAGCGGGCACGGGCTCGCCGTCGCCTTGGAGTCGCTGGTGGCCGTCACGCCACTCGAGGTGCGACTGAAGACCGACGGACTTCCCCGCCTTCCGGAGCAGCTCGAGGTAGCCGCCTACTACGTCATATCAGAAAGCCTTACGAACGCGGCGAAGTACTCGCAGGCCAGCCGCGTCACGGTGGAGGTGGGAGTCACCAACGAGACGTTGATCGCAGAAATCGTCGACGATGGCATTGGTGGAGCCGATTCCGAACGTGGGACGGGATTACGCGGGCTGGCCGACCGCGTCGAGGCCCTGAATGGGCGGCTGCGAATCTGGAGCGCCTCCGGCCACGGCACGCGCGTACGAGCGGAGATTCCGTGCGGGTAGCCATTGCCGAGGACAGCGTGTTGCTGCGTGAGGGTCTCGCGCAACTGCTGACCGACGCAGACATCCAAGTCACCGCTCGGTGCGGCACAGCCGATGAATTACTGGCACGCATTGCGCGGGACCTGCCGGATGCGGTCGTCGTCGACATCCGGCTACCCCCGACTCACACCGACGAAGGGATGAGGGCGGCTCTGACGATCCGACAGCAGTATCCCGACGTGGGCGTACTTGTTCTCTCCCAGTACGTCGAAGTGGGACTGGTGATGCAGCTACTGGCCGACTCGGCTGAAGGGGTGGGCTATCTGCTGAAGGATCGGGTGAGCGAGGTCAAGGAGTTCATTGCGGCGCTCCGCCGGGTCGCCGATGGAGGTTCCGCGTTGGATCCCACGATCGTTTCGACGATGCTGAAGCGGCATCGCAGCTCAGACCCGCTCGACTCTCTGACTCCCCGGGAACGCGAGGTGTTGGAGCTGATGGCAACCGGGGCGTCCAACGCCGGCATTGCCGAGTCGATGGTGATCACCCAGCGCGCGGCTGAGAAGTACGTGTCGACCATCTTCAACAAGCTGGGTATTCCCGCCACCGGAAGTGAGTCTCGACGGGTGTTGGCGGTACTTCTGTTCCTCCGGTCCTGACTCTCGGTGCTGGACCGGTCCGCCGTACGAGCGCAGCACGTCGGTGAGCAACGAGCAGGCTGTGTCACTTCCGCGAGTTTGGGTAGGTGGAGATTTCGTGACGACGTGACCGCGCCCTCCTAAGTGAGGGTTCTGGTCAAGTAGGACCCTGCAATGGAGGTTTGTCATGGCTGACCGCAGTGCCCCCGTCTATGACTCAGGAGAAGCCGACCGGCTTCCCGCTCGTGATCACGAGGTCTACAACAGGATCGCTCAGGAGAGCGACTTTGTGGAGTTGCGCCGCAGATACCGCAGCTTCGCCTTTCCGGCGACCATCGCATTCATGGCCTGGTACATCCTCTACATCGTGTGCAACAACTGGGCCCGCGACTTCATGGACACCAAGGTCGTCGGGAACATCAATATCGCGCTGGTGTGGGGACTGCTGCAATTCGTCTCGACCTTCGCCATCGCCTACTTCTATGCCCGGCACGCCAGAAAGTCACTGGACCCGCTGGCATCGAAATTGCAAGATGAGTTCGAACAGGAGACCGGCCGATGAGCCCCGCAATGCTGGTGCCGCTCGTCTCCGGCGACACCCTGACTATCGCCCTGTTCCTCGCTGTTGTCGCGCTCACCCTCTACATCACCTTCTGGGCGTCGCGGCAGAGCAAGACCACCACGGACTACTACGCCGGCGGCCGCTCCTTCAGCGGCTTCCAGAACGGTCTGGCGGTGAGCGGTGACTACATGTCAGCCGCGTCATTCCTCGGCATCTCCGGCGCGATCGCCATCTACGGCTACGACGGCTTTCTCTATTCCATCGGATTCTTGGTGGCTTGGCTGGTAGCCCTCTTGCTCATCGCGGAGCTGTTGCGGAACTCCGGCCGGTTCACCATGGCCGACCAGCTGGCTTACCGAATGCGCCAGACGCCGGTCCGAAGCGCGGCAGCGACATCGACGATCGTTGTCTCGATCTTCTACCTGCTGGCCCAGATGGTCGGCGCCGGAAGCCTCGTCGGTCTGCTCCTCGGGGTCACGAGCCCAGGTCTGAAGAACTTGGTGATCGTCCTGGTCGGCGTGTTGATGATCATCTACGTCACCTTTGGGGGGATGAAGGGCACCACCTGGGTACAGATTGTCAAGGCCGTGTTGTTGATGCTCGGCACCGTGCTGATCACCTTCTTGGTGCTGGTCCAGTTCGGCTTCAACCTGTCCGACCTCCTTGGAACGGCAGCCGAGAAGTCGGGCAAAGGAGAAGCCTTCCTCCAGCCGGGGCAGCTCTACGGTAAGGACTTGGTCGGCAAGTTCGACTTCTTGTCGCTTGGCTTGGCCCTGGTCCTCGGCACCGCTGGCCTGCCGCACATCCTGATTCGCTTCTACACCACGCCCACCGCGCGGGCGGCGCGCAAGTCGGTGCTCTGGGCGATCGGGCTGATCGGCTCGTTCTACTTGATGACGCTGGTGTTGGGCTTCGGTGCTGCAGCTCTGGTCGACACAGGCAAGGGCAGCCAGATTCAGACCTCGGCCGGAAACCTAGCGTCGCCTCTGCTGGCACAGGCGGTCGGCGGCGGCGAGGGCACCCTCGGCGGATCGGTCCTGCTGGCCCTCATTTCAGCGGTCGCCTTCGCCACGATCCTCGCAGTGGTTGCGGGACTGACCCTGACCTCGGCATCCTCGGTTGCCCATGACCTGTACGCCAGCGTGTTCAAGAAGGGACAGGCGTCGGAGCGAAGTGAGTTGATCGTGGCCCGGATCGCCGCCCTCGGGATCGGGGCGATTGCGATCTTGCTCGCGATTCCCGCACAGCGGCTGAACATCGCGTTCCTGGTGGCGCTGGCCTTTGCCGTCGCGGCGTCTGCCAACCTGCCGGCGCTGCTGTACAACCTGTTCTGGAAGCGGTTCAACACCATGGGCGCGATCTTCAGCATCTACGGCGGATTGATCATGGCGGTGCTGCTGGTGACCTTCTCGCCCGTCGTCTCCGGTACGCCCACGTCGCTGTTCCCGAGTGCCGACTTCGACTGGTTCCCACTACGCAACCCCGGGCTGATCTCGATCCCGTTCGGGTTCCTGTGCGGCGTTATCGGGACCTTGATCAGCAAGGAAACCCACCCTGCGGAGCGCTACGACGAACTGTCCGTACGGTCGCTGACCGGGAGCGGAGCCGAGAAGGCGGTGGTTCACTGAGGAGCCGGCGCGAGCTTCAGTCGAGGTGGGTGACCACCATTTCCCTGGCAGTTGCGCGGCGGCCCGCCAAGCATCCGCAGCAACGCATCGGCACGCTTTCTTCAACCCACGGGTCAGCCGTCGAAGACCGTTACCCCATTAGAGGAGAATGCGACGCGTAGTAGCGGCTCAGAAAGTCGATCTTGAAGTCGGAAAAGGTTCCGGCCTCGATGCTGGAGCGGATGGCGTCAACCAGGCGTACCACGAACCGCTCGTTGTGGATGGTGCACAACGTTGATGCCAGCATTTCGCGGGCCTTGAACAGATGATGCAGATATGCCCGGGTGTAGTGCGTGCAGGTGTAGCAGTCGCAGTCCTCGTCGATTGGTGAGAAGCTCCGTCGGCAAGCTGCGGCGGTCACATTGAACCGGCCGCGGACGGTGTAGACAGCGGCGTTGCGGGCGACGCGCGACGGCGAGACACAGTCGAAGGTGTCGACGCCGTTCTCGATCGCGGTGAAGATGTCATCTGGCTCTGAGATGCCCAGCAGATGACGAGCCTTGTTCTCGGGCAGCTCCTCAGACACCCAGCGCACGATCGTCCCGAGGTTTTCCTTCTCCAGCGCACCTCCGATGCCGTAGCCATCGAACCCCGACCCGTCGATGACCAGCGAAACAAGATCACGAGCCGCCAGCCGCCGCAGGTCCTCATACTGGGCCCCTTGCACCACGGCAAAGAGGGCTTGGTAATGGGGCGGTTTGCGCTCGGCGGTCAAGCGCCGGTGTTCGGCTAGGCAGCGAGCGGCCCACCGCTGCGTCCGGGCTACCGATCGCAGCTGGTAGTCGCGGGTGTTCATCAATGTGGTGCACTCGTCGAAGGCGAAGATGATGTCCGCGCCTATCTGGTGCTGAATCTGCATCGAGATTTCGGGTGTGAAGCGATGCTGCGACCCGTCCAGGTGGGAGGTGAAGGTCACGCCGTCCTCGTCGACGTGCGCGAGCCGGGACTTGCCTTCGGCGATCACATCATCGTCTTCCAGGCCATCGGTGTTCATGGCAAGCATCTTCTTGAAGCCGACCCCGAGCGACATCACTTGGAAACCGCCGCTGTCGGTGAAGGTCGGTGCCGGCCAGTTCATGAAACGACCCAGCCCGCCGGCATCCTCGATGACGTCAGCGCCCGGCTGCAGGTAGAGGTGATAGGCGTTCGCGAGCACGGCTTGAGCGCCGAGCGCTGCGACGCTTTCGGGAAGCACGGCCTTGACGGTCGCCTTGGTGCCCACGGCAACGAAGGCAGGCGTCCTGATCGTCCCGTGCGGGGTCGTGATCACTCCCGTGCGGCCAAGCCGTCCTGGCAGCGACGCACCTGGGGTGAAGCCGAGCTGCCCTTCGGCGGGTTCGGGGCCCATGCCATCACGCGGGCTGAGGTTGTCAAAGCCCGACCTGCGCCCTTCGACCGGCTCGGGGCGCATCGCAGAAATGTCAGGGCGCACCGGTGCGCTCCCGCCGCAACTTGAGTCCGGCGAGAGCGACGACGCCCGCCGTGGATGTGCGCAGCACGCCGTCGCCGATCGATACCGGGTGTGCGCCGGCTCGAGCCAGCTCGTCATGCTCGTCGGCAGAGATGCCACCCTCAGGTCCGATGATGATCAACACCGTACCGGCTGCGGGAAGATCAACTTCGGCAATGGAGTGGTCCGCTTCCTCATGGAGCATCAGGGTAAGGTCGGCGCTCGCTACCCGCTGGGTAAGCAGCCGAGTGGTTACCGGTTCCGATACCTGCGGCACGTTGAGCCGACGAGACTGCTTGGCTGCTTCGCGCACGGTCGACCGCCATCTGTTCAGGGACCGGACGCCGCGCCCTTCGGACCAACGCACGATCGATCGAGACGCCTGCCAGGGCACGATCTCAGTGACGCCCATCTCGGTCAGCATCTCGACTGCCAGCTCCGACCTGTCGCCTTTCGCCAACGCCTGCACCGCAACGAAGCGTCGCGGCTCGGCAGGCGTCGCGATGTTGTGCGCGACCTCGACAACCACGTTTGACGTGCCTACCTCGACCACCTTGCCGCGTACCGCACGCCCCCGCCCATCGCCGATCATGATCATTTCACGCGGTCGGATGCGCCGTACGACTGCGGCGTGCCGTCCCTCATCCCCGCCGAGCACGACGTGGGCGCCAACCTTGGGGAGCGGATCTGGCAGGTCATCGGTCAGGAAGAGCGGGTCCGTCATGCTCGGCCGTCCAGTTTGATTGCTCGCTCCGCTCGCTGCGGATCGCGCTCTGTGGTCCGCCTACTTCGTCGTCGCTCGGGGACGAAAAGCGTATTCCCTAGCTGCTCCTCAGCACGGCGGCGCACGATCCGGGGCTCAGGCCGCCTCACTGGCCGGCGAACGCGTCCCGCAGCCGCCCGAAGACGCCGCGGCTGTGCTTTTGAACGGTGACCTCGGGCCGGGTCTCGTCGCGGAGCTCGGCCAGCTGCCGCAGCAGATCCCGCTGCTCGTCATCGATCCGCGTCGGAGTCTGGACGAGCAGTGTGACGCCGAGCTGCCCTCGCCCGCTTCCCCGCAACCGCGGGACGCCTTTGCCGTCGATCGGGATCCGGGTGCCGGACTGGGTCCCGGATGGCACGGTAATCCGCACTGCTCTGGCCTCAGTCGGCGAATCCTCGAGGTCCGCCTCGAGGGTCGCCACCATCACCTCGGTGCCCAGCGCTGCCGCGGTCATCGGAATCTTGACCACGACCTCAAGATCATCACCTTCACGACGGAAGATCTCATGCGGGAAGACCTGGAGCTCAACGTAGAGGTCACCAGCGGGACCACCACCGGCACCGATCTCGCCTTGGGAGGAAAGGTGAATGCGATTCCCAGTGCTGACCCCGGCCGGGATCTTGACGTTGATGGTTCGGGTGGCGCGGACCCGGCCGTCCCCGGAGCATTCCATGCAGGGGTCCGGGATGATTGTGCCGTAGCCGTGGCACGTGGGACACGGCTGTGTGGTCCGGATATCGCCGATGAAGGACCGCTGAACGTGGGTTACGTCACCCTGCCCGTGGCATGTCGGACACCTGACCGGCCGGGAGCCCTCCGATGCGCCGGAACCATTGCAGAGCGGGCAGAGTACGGCGGTATCCACGCGAAGTGGCTTGGTGGTGCCAAAGGCTGCTTCGGCAAGCTCAAGATCGAGCCGAACCAGCGCATCTTGACCGCGGCGCACCCGCGACCTCGGGCCGCGAGAGGTCTGCTGGCCAAACATCGCGTCCACCAGATTGGTGAAGTCGAAGCCTCCGGGGCCAAATCCACCGTTGAAGCCACCCATGCCACCGCCCAGCGGATCTCCGCCACGGTCGTAGAGGTCACGCTTCTTGGGATCCTGCAGCACCTCGTACGCTTCAGCGACACTCTTGAACCGCTCAGCCGCATCCGCCTCCTGTGCCACGTCGGGATGCAGCTTCATCGCAAGCTGGCGGTACGCCTTCTTGATCTGCTCAGGTGTCGCATCGCGCGGGACGCCCAGGATCTGGTAGTAGTCAGGGCTCATGCGAGTTGTTCTCATCCTTCGGAGAGGAAGCGGCCGACATAGCGGGCAACGGCACGGACCGACGCCATCGTGGATGGATAGTCCATTCGGGTCGGCCCGACTACGCCGAGAGTCGCGAACGTGTCGACCTGACTACCGTAGCCGCTAGCAACCACCGATGTGGACTGGAGTTCCTTGAACGGGTTCTCCTGCCCAATCCGGACGGTGACATGGTCTGCCGTCGCTTCGCCAAGGAGTTTCAGCAAAACCACCTGCTCCTCCAATGCCTCTAATACGGGCTTGACGGTGGTCTCGAACTCAGCGCCGTAGCGGGTCAGATTGGGCATACCGCCAACCACCATCCTCCCTGATGCCTCACTGCTCACCATCTCCAACAACGTCGCGATCGCCGCTTGGCCAATGATCTGCAGCGACGGCGGCAGCGTGCCGCTGAGCTTGCTCAACCGAACCGCAGCCTGGGGAGAGGTATTCCCGACCGCGGCCGCATTGAGATGCGCCCGCAGTTCGGCAAGCGTCTCCTCGTCATGCTCTGGAATCTCTAGAGCGCGTTGCTCGATCCTGCCGGTAGAGGTAATCAGAATCAGCAGCAGGCGAGACGGCGACATCGACACGATCTCAACATGACGGACGATGGAGTGGCTCAGCGTCGGATACTGCACGATCGCGACCTGCTGGGTGACCTGGGCCAGCAACCTGACTGTGCGTAGCAGGACGTCATCCAGATCAAGCGCTCCAGAGAGGAAGGTCTGGATCGCGCGTTGCTCTGCGGGGGACAGCGGCTTGAGCGAGCCAAGGCGGTCGACGAACAGCCGATACCCCTTGTCGGTCGGGATGCGACCGGCGCTGGTATGCGGCTGGGTGATGTAGCCCTCTTCCTCGAGGGCAGCCATGTCGTTACGAACAGTCGCGGGCGAGACGCCGAGATCGTGACGCTCGACCAGAGACTTGGACCCCACGGGCTCTTGGCTTGAGACGTAGTCGGTGACGATGGCGCGGAGCACTTCCAGTTTGCGGTCGTCCATGCGTCTCCTTCCTTAGAACCTCCCTGCCGGGGTACTGAGCTTGCGACGTACGGCGTTTGGCACTCGCACAAACAGAGTGCCAGTCTAGCCTGATGACCGAGCCGCCATCGGCTGCCGAATCCGACGTGACGGCAGTACTCGGGCCCTGGCGTGAAGTCCGATCAGGCGTCTATGTGGCTGTCGCCGAGCCCGAATCGGTGAACCTCGGACTCATTGTCGGCTCGCGGCGGACGCTGCTGGTGGACACCTGGTCGAGTCCCGCGCTGGGCCGTACGCTTCGCTCGTCGGTCGGCGCCGTGACGGATATGCCCCTGACGGCTGTCGTCATCACTCACTGGCACTACGACCACGCTTTTGGACTGGCTGCTTTCGCTGACGTTCCACGGATCGCGCACGAGTCGGTGCACTCCAGGCTGCTGTCCGCCGAAGCGGCCAGGGAATCAAAGCGGCTGAGCGTGGACCCCCATGAGCTGGGACAGCCGAACGTCGAGATTGCGGTCGCTACGGCAATCGACCTGGGTGACCGGCGGGTGGAGATCGCTCATCTCGGGCGGGGACATACCGACGGAGACCTCGTCGTCGTGGTGCCGGACGCCGACGTGCTGTTCGTTGGGGACCTGCTGGAATCCGCCGGGCCGCCGTCGTTCGGCCCCGACTCGGTTCCTGATGAATGGCCGGCAACCGTGGATGCGGTGATCGGGCTGATGACGGCCACGACGCTCGCGATTCCCGGGCATGGGGAGCCGGTGGGTCGGGCGTTCGTCTTCGAGCAGCGGGGCTGGATTGCGGCCCAGGCAGCCGAAAAGCGTACGCCGCCAGGGCCAACGCTCCCGCTGGTCTGAGATCTCTAGTGTCGTGCACTCGAAGTCCCTTGACGATAGGCGTCGTCCAGGTGGATGCACCGCAAGGCCGAGGAGGAGTCCCATAGCGGTGTTCTATGGGCGACGACGAGAACGCAGCGGGGCGCCGCCTGGGCGGCGCATATGTCAAGCGACTTCGGATGCTCGGCACTATCGCACCAGGCCCGACTGGTAGGCGATGACGACCAGTTGGGCACGGTCACGAGCTCGAAGTTTGATCATGGCCCGGCTTACGTGGGTACGTGCCGTCGCTCGGCTGACTACCAACCGCTCGGCGATCTCGTCGTTGCTCAGTCCCTCGCCGATCAATGCCAGTACTTCCCGCTCTCGATCGGTGAGATCCGACAGGTGCGGATGCGTCCTGCGGATGGGCGATCGAGAGGCGAACGACTCGATCACTCGCCGGGTCACTGACGGTGACAACAGTGACTCCCCCGCGGCGACCAGCCGAATGGCCCGCAACATGTCTGCCGGCTCGGTGTCCTTGATCAGAAAGCCGGCTGCGCCTGCCTGCAGCGCCTCGAAGACGTACTCATCGAGCTCGAAGGTTGTCAACATGATCACCCGTACGCCGGCCAGCGTGGGATCCCCCACGATCATCCGCAGGGCGGCGATCCCGTCGAGCCGCGGCATTCGGATATCCATCAAGATCACGTCTGGTCGGGTGCGCCGCACCAGATCCACGGCCTGCCGACCGTCCTCGGCCTCACCGGCCAGTACAAGATCGTCTTCGGACTCGATCAGCACGCGCAGGCCCATCCGGACCAGGGCCTGGTCGTCGGCCAGAGCGACCGAAATGGTCACCGAACCTCTCCTTCCGCCAGCGGCAGGTCGGCTCGTACGACCAGTCCGCTCGGCTCATCCACGGCGATCCGAACCGTGCCGCCCACCGCGCGGGCCCGCTCACGCATGCCACGGATTCCGTTCCCGTCGGGCGGCACGCTCACTGCGGGCCCATCGTCGCTCACCTCGACGGTCAGCATCCCGGCCTGGCGGATCACGCGTACCGTGGCGTGAGCCGCCGCGGCATGCCGCACGACGTTGGTGAGCGACTCCTGAATGATCCGAAACGCCGCCTGGTCGACAGCCGCCGGTAGCTCCCGAAGATCATTATCATCAGGCTGCTCGCGGACCACGGTCACTTCTCTGCCAGCCGACCGCAGCCCATCGACTAGGTCGTCGAGTCGAGCCAGACCGGGCAGTGGGCTCAGCGGCTCCTCAGAGTCCGCTTGGAAGACCTCGAGTGTGGTGCGAAGCTCCGCCAGTGCCTCACGGCTCGTTCTCTTGATGGCCTCGAGAGAGGAGGCCACCTGATCCGGACGCGGGTGAGCGGCCCGCTCCTTGTCCAGCAGATGAAGCGCCACCCCGGCCTGCATGGTGATCACAGCAAGGCTGTGGCCGACGACGTCATGTACATCGCGGGCGATCCGGAGGCGTTCCTCGTAGGCGTAGCGACGGCGTTCCTGCTCACGGACCTCTCGTTCGCTTTCCCGGCGGCCTCGCACCAGCAGCGCGATCATGGCCGGGATGACGGCAATCGCGATCACGCTCACCAAGCCGCCGTAGAAGACTGGATCGAGCAGGCCGAGGTAGTTTTCTTGCCAGTGGCCGGCCATGATCATCGGTACCAGCAGAACCAGCAGCGGCGCCCAGCTGCGAACCGGCGGCATCGCTGGTCGGGAGGCGCTGGCAGACCTCTCGTCTGCGAAGATGGACGCGCCGCTTGCCATTGCATATACGGCGAGGGCAGGTCCCAAAAAGATCGGGGCGAACATTGCCCCGGTCGCGAGGTAGACGCCCACCCCGACCACCGTGGCAATGAAGGCTGCACGAGGCCAGATCCGCCGGGTGACGACCCCCAGCGCCAAGACGATCATCGCGGGCAGCACCCATGGCGAGGGATCGACGTTGAGCACCATGTGCCGGGGTGGTCCGTGACGCCACTCCTGCCGGCCGAATTCAGAACCCTCCGACACATAGAACGACGCCACCCAGCCGGCCACCGCTAATGCCAGTCCGATGGCGGAGTCGATGAGGACAGCACGCCGGGCCAGGACCCGCATGGTTCCTCCTCGATCCTGTCACTCTTTTTGGAGCTGCTCGCGCATCGCGCTTGGAATCCGCCGTCGTCGTCGTCGCTCGCAGAGGTAAGAACGCCTCTGCTCGCTCCTCCTCCGTGCGGCGGCGCGCGATTTCCGACGCTCGCAGCTAATTAGCTCGATTGCCGATGCGGTCTTCTTGACACTAGACCGGCCGCACGCGCGGCACATCGTGTGCCCGCGGTATCCCGGCTACGTCAGGGAGCGTAGTCAAAGAGCCGCTTTTCAGCTGATGCAGCCAAGGGCGGCCGCCCCCCACAATGGAATCCATGACCACCCCACTACTCATCCCGCTGGAGGGCGGCTTCGGTCATCATCATCACCACTACCACGGCCCTCCCGTGGGAGCCGGTGAGCCCTCTGCGACATTCGCCAACGGCGCAGTGTCGCCTTTCGCACCCTCCTTAGGAGCTGTCATGTTTTTCCTGTTCATGCTGCTCGTACTGGGCACTTTGCTGTTCTTCCTGGTTCGGCATGGTCAGTTCGGGCCCACGTCAGTGGCAAGCAATCGCTCACCCGAGAGTGAGGCGAAAAAGATCCTGGCCGAGCGATTCGCCCGCGGCGACATCTCGAGCGACGAGTTCATGGAGCGCGCCAGCATATTGAACTGGACCCCCGGAAGTGATTCCTGGGAAGTCAGAAAAGGCAAGAAGAAGCGCTGAGGGAGCAGTAAGCGGGTGTGGCGGGGCAACGACGGACCCGCCACATGACTCGGTTCGCTGCATCGACCTGAGAAGCCGGCGACCAAGTACCCGACTGGGCAGTCCTGCCCGCTAGGCTGACTAGAACGATTCAGCAGCTGGACTAAGGCGAGGCACGATGGCGCGCATGACCGTCAAGACCCTCGCCGCTGCTCTTGGAGTCTCACCCGCGACGATTTCGAACGCCTACAACCGTCCAGACCAGCTGTCACCACAGCTGCGGGAACGGATTCTCACCGCAGCGGAGGAACTCGGTTACCCGGGTCCTGATGCGGCCGGCCGGACGCTACGAATGGGTCGCGCGGACGCGGTTGGCGTACTTCTGACCGAGCGGCTCTCGTACGCGTTCTCCGATCCGTTCGCCATCGAGTTCCTGACCGGTCTCAGCGAGGTTGTGGAAGAACACGGGATCAGCATCGTCCTGATGCCCTTGTCCAGACGAAGGGCGGGGTCGTCAGCCACCGATCGGGACCAGGGTGACATGACCGCCGTTAGGCAGGCAAACATCGACGCCCTCACCATCCTTTCGCTTCCAGCAGACCATCCGGCCGCGATGTTGGCGCGGGCGCGCGGCATTCGGGTGGTGACGACCAGTGCGAGCAACGATCCGGATTCGAGCTGGGTTGCCATCGACGACTTCGGCGCCGGCGTCATGGTGGGTGAGCATCTAGCCAACCTGGGTCACCGCGACATTGCTGTCCTCGTAGAGACGAACCAACCGGCAGGCAGCCCCGGGCAGCGCCTCGACATAGCCGAGCTGAGCTTCCTTGACTACGCCGCCCGGGTCGCCGGTCTCCGGAAGGCGATCCCAGGGCAGGTCATGATCGTCTCCGGGGGCCACAACTCCATCGAGTCCGGTGACAGCGCCGTCAGCTGGCTGCTTGAGCGTGATGAGCTACCGACGGCAGTTGTCGGCTTGAGCGACGTACTGGCCCTCGGCGCGCTGCAGGCGTTGGCGAGCCGCGGGCTGCGAACGCCATCCGACGTGTCGATTTGTGGCTTCGACGACATCCCTGCCGCCAGGGCTGCCAGTCTCACCACCGTTCATCAACCGATCCGCGAGAAGGGCCTCCACGTGGGTCGGTTGTTGATCGACTCGGAATCCAGGCCGCGCCAGGTGTTACTGCCCATCAGCTTCGTTGCGCGTGCCACCACCGGCCCTGCGCCCACGAGCTCTTAGGATCGCTACTCGGCGTCGTTGTCAGGCCAGGGGGCGACATAGCTCAGCGCCGCCTCATATGTCAGCTCCGAGACCCGAGCCAGCAGCTCGGCGAACGAAGTCGAGCCGAGCAACGCTAGCTGATCAAGAGCATTGAGGGGTGCGATGGCGGCCAACTGCCAGGCCGCCGCGGCTGGGTTGGTGGACAGCTCGACATCAGACGGCCAGATGTTCTCGGCGAACTCACTGGCGACAGCAAGGGTGCGGCGTACCAACTGCTCGGTCTCCTCGCGCAGCTGGTACAAACCGCTGTCCCACTCCAGCTCCCCTATCTCGCGTACCTCGGCGCGGGGGTGTGGCGCATCCTCCAGCCACTCAGTCACCTCGAAGCGACGGCTGCCGTGCGCAACCAAACCGACAAAGCCTTCCTGGGCGCCAAGCTGGGTGATCTCGGCGATCGTGCCGACATTGAAGCACTGCTCTCCACCGCCAACTTCCGGACCGCGCTCGATCAGCACCACACCGAACCGTGCCTCCTCGCTCCGCAGCAGCTCGGCAAGCATGATCAAGTAGCGCTCCTCGAAGACATGCAGGCGCAATGGCATGTACGGGAAGAGCACGGAATTCAGCGGGAACATTGCCAGGACCGCCACAGTCCCAGACAACCACCGGCCTCCAACCGCTGCTACCGATGCCGAAGGCACCAGCTCATTCCAGCAAATCGCGTATCACGCCGTCGGCGAGCAGCCGTCCGTCGCGTGTCAAGATCAACATGCCGTTCTCGACCACGGCCAGGCGCCTAGCGACAAGATCAACAAGACGAGCATTCTCGGTCGTTGTGAGCAGCGAGGTGGCGAGGCCATCAGCGAGACGAAGCTCAAGCAGGATGCGCTCGACCCGCCTTTCCTCCGCCGACAGCAGTTCTCGGGCCTGGGCCGGCGATTGGCCTGAGGCAAGCCGGGACGCGTACGCCTGCGGATGCTTGACGTTCCACCACCGCACGCCGCCGATATGGCTGTGAGCTCCCGGGCCGACCCCCCACCAATGATGACCGCGCCAGTAACCCAGATTGTGACGACAGCGGGTCGCCGGCCCGGTGGACCAGTTGCTCACCTCATATGCCGTCTGGCCTGCGGCTGCCAGGCGCTCGTCGGCGATCAGGTACTTGTCCGCAAGATCATCCTCATCAGTAGCCGGGAGCTCGCCGCGCCGGATCCGAGCCGCCAGCCGGGTACCGTGCTCCACGATCAGCGCGTATACGCTGATGTGCTCGGGCGACGCTGAGAGCGCTGCATCGAGGCTTTCCATCCAGTCGTTGGCAGACTCATCGGGCGTTCCGTAGATCAGGTCGAGGCTTGTGTTGGCAAATCCTGCTGCCTTGGCCTCGCCCACAGCTTGCAGCGGACGGCCGGGCGTGTGAGTCCGGTCGAGTGTCGCCAGCACGTGCGGCACAGCGGATTGCATGCCGAAGGAGATCCGGTTGAATCCGACCTCGCGGAGCCGGTGCAGACCCGCGGAGTCAACGGACTCCGGGTTCGACTCCGTCGTCACCTCGGCGTCGGATGCAAGCCCGAAATGGTCACGCACCGCCGTGATCAGCCGCCCAAGATCATCCGGCGGCAACACCGTCGGGGTGCCACCGCCGACGAAGATCGTCGAGACTGCTGGCGCGTCCGGAGCCAGCACTCGAGCCGCCAACTGGAGCTCGGCGATCGCGGTGTCCACGTAGCCGGCGCGGCTGGCTCCTGGCTCGGTACCGAGCTCGGTGGCGGTATAGGTGTTGAAATCGCAATATCCGCAACGTGTCGTGCAGAACGGCACGTGAATGTAGATGCCGAGCGGTCGGAGCGAGAGCTCCGAGCGCGCCTGCTCCGGTAGCGAGCCGTCGCTCGGCGCAGGCTGTCCCTCAGGCAGGAGCATTCCTCGAGGCTAATGCTGTTCCTGACAGATTCCCTCGAAACTTCACTCCAGCCGAGCCTGCTGTTCTCGACTTACGCGTGAGCCGTGCGCGGCAGCTCTGGCTGGAGTGAGGTCGGGGGGCAGCGGATCGTCGATCCGGCGACGCAGCGCCAGCCCGCCGCGCGCCCATCATGGGCGATCACGACAGAGCCGTCGGTCGACCCGTTATCGACCACGATCGGCCGTACCGCCGGCGGCATCCGACCGAGGACCCAGTCGAATGCCTCGGCCTCATGGAGCCACGGCAGGATGACGTCGACCTCAGGGGGCAGCCCACCGACCATGCTTCGACGCTACGGTCGTCGGCAACCGCTCGGCAGGGCGAATCGCCTTCGACTCGCTTATGCCCTCGCCCACCTCCGCCGGCAATGTAGTCGCGGCATTCCGGGCTGCCTAGGCTGACGATCATGGCAGCGCGCGTTCTGGTCGTCGAGGACGACGTCACGATGGCAGAAGTGCTGAGGGCCTATCTCACCAGAGCCGGATACCAGGTCGAGTGCAGCGGCGATGGCGGCGAGGCCGCGCAGCTCTGGCAGCGAATCAGCCCGGACGTCGTGATCTTGGACATCATGCTGCCCGGTCTGTCGGGCCTGGAGGTGCTGCGCCGCCGAAGACGCGCCGGTGATCATGCCTGCGTGATCGTGCTGTCCGCGCGTGGTGAGGAGGAAGATCGTGTGGTCGGCCTGGAGACCGGCGCCGACGACTACGTGGTCAAGCCATTCTCACCGCGCGAGGTCGTGTTGCGGGTCGAGGCCCTGCTTCGGCGAACCGAACGGCTCGCGGGGATGCCGCTACTCAATTCCACCATGACACTGGGACCGCTGACCATCGATTCAGCCGCCCGCGAGGCACGCCGGTCCGGTTCACCGCTGGCCCTGACGATGAGGGAATTCGACCTGCTGACATTTCTCGCCAGCCACGCCGGTCAAACCTTCAGCAAGGAGGAACTGCTGCGTCGGGTTTGGGGCTGGGACTTCGGCGACACTTCCACGGTGACGGTGCATGTGCGCCGGCTCCGGGAGAAGCTGGAGCGGGATTCCTTCCGATCCAACGCTGGTGCTGACAGTCGGACGCTTTGGCTACCGGATGGCACGGGAGGACGAACTGGAAGGTGAGGACAGCCGATCATGACAGATCTGTTGATCATCATCGGGCTCACACTGGCCAGCTGCGTTGCCATCGGCTTGATCGGTGTGTTTCTGCTGCATCTCGTGCGCTATCGGTCGCTGCGCCAACAACTGACGATCGCCACGTTGCTGCCGGTCGTTGCGGTGGCGACAACAGTGCTAATCAATGTGCAGCTGATGTTCCTCTCCGCCCACGACTCATTAGTGATCTTGATCGCGCTGCTCGTCTCACTCCCGCTTGCTGCACTCAGCACCTGGCTGGTGGTGGGTCGGATCTCGCGTGCATCGCGGCGGGTCGGGGCGGAGTTGCACCAGCTCGTCTCGGACTCGGCACTTGGTACGTCGGTGGTGGCGGAGCCGGTCGATAGTGCCGCCGCTCCGCGAGAGCTCGCACAAGTGTTGGACGATCTTGCCGAAACCCGTCGAACCCTTGCCGAATCGCGAGCTAGCGAGCGGGCTGCCGAACTGTCCCGCCAGGAGTTGGTCAGTTTCATGTCCCACGACCTGCGCACGCCGCTGGCTGGTTTGCGGGCTCTGTCGGAAGGTCTCGAGGACGGTGTGATCAACGACGTGCCACGGGCGATGTCTCATTTGCGAGCCGCTGTGGCGCGGATGAGCGTTCTTGTAGACGACCTCTTCGCACTCTCGCGCGTACAGGGGACGCGGGAGACCAAACCGCAGACGATGGTGTCACTGACCGAGCTGATCAGTGATGTGGCGACCGAGTCGGAGGCAACGGCTCGGAGACAGGGCGTACGTCTGGACGTCGATGTTCCTGACAATGACCGGTTGGCGGTGCTCGGTTCGTCCGACGATCTGGCCAGGGCGCTGAGCAACTTGACCACAAATGCGATCCGGCACACCGACCCTGGGCTGCTGGTAAGGCTTGAATGTCGACGTCCTGACGACGGTCACATTCGGGTGGCCGTCATCGATAGCTGTGGCGGGATTCCGGAAACCAGCCTTTCTCGAGTATTCGACGCCGGCTGGCGAGGCACGCCCTCGCGGAGCGGCGACGACGGCGGCGCAGGCTTGGGGCTGGCCATTACCCGCGGCGTCGTCGAGTCGCACGGCGGTGAAATCGTAGTACGCAACGTCGAGGGTGGCTGCCGCTTTGAGGTGGCCTTACCGGCTCCCGAACCGGCGAGCCGCTCAGCGTGAAGGTCCTGCTCACCGGCGGCGCTGGTTTCATCGGCCGGGCGGTTCATGATCAACTCGCGGCTGCCGGAGACACCATCAAGGTCTTCGACGGGCACTCGACCAGCGGGACGACATAATCGATCATGATCGGCTCGCCGCGGCGGCATCCGGCTGCGATGCCGTCATCCACCTAGCTGCCAAGGTCGGACTTGGTGTGACATCCGCGATATCGACGAGTACGCGCTGCACAACGATTACGGGACGGCGATGGCGCTGTGCGTTGCGGGCGAAGCGGGCATCTCACGGTTTGTATACGCCTTCTCGATGGTCGTCTACGGCGAGGGCCGGTACTGCTGTGCCGACCACGGCTACGTTCGCCCGCCGCCACGGCGGCAGGACGATCTTGACGCGGTCGCTTCGACCCGCTGTGCCCGACCTGCCGTGGCGATCTCATTCCCGACCTGGTGCCTGAGTCGGCCACGCTGGATCCGCGTAACAGCTATGCCGCGACCAAGGTCCACGGAGCAGCTCGCCGACATCTGGAGCAGGGAGACAGGAGGCACCGTTGCTGCGCTCCGGTTCCACAATGTTTACGGCCCCGGGATGCCGCGCGATACCCCGTACGCCGGAGTGGCGTCGATCTTTACCGACAGCCTATTGCGCGGCGATCCACCGCGCGTCTTTGAAGACGGCTGCCAGCGTCGCAATTTCATCCACGTGTCCGATGTGGCAGCGGCAGTGCTCGCTGCTCTTCGGGCCCGGCTACCGGCAGGGCTGACACCGCTGAATATCGGGACGCCGTGGGTGATGACGATCGGCGAGATTGCGACCGAGCTGAGCCGTGAGCTGGGCGGCCGAGCGCCGGTCGTGACTGGTGAATACCGGCTAGGCGAGGTACGGCACATCACGGCCGACTGTTCGGCCGCCGAGCGGGTACTCGGCTGGCGAGCCCGGATCGATTTGGCGACCGGCCTCGCCGACTTGTCAGCATCCATGGCTGCCAGGGCGACCACCGGCGCTGACAAGTCGGCGTTAGGTGGAGTCAGGGAATGAGGACCAGCTTCCCCCGAGTGTGTCCGTCATAGCTGATCTGGTACGCCTCAACGGCGCGATCGAAGGGAAACGTCTGGAACTTGATCACCAGCTTGCTCTGTTCCAGCAGCTCGGCCGCCTCGGCGAGAGCCTTCATGGGCTGGCTGTCCGCCGAGCCGCCCGTGGCGCGCGCGCCGGCTGCAGCGGCTGCGAAATTGGCGATGGAGACGACCTGAGACGGTTCAGGGGCGAGGCTGATCAGATCTTCAATCGGTGTCTTGCCAACCGCGTCGAGGACGGCGTCGATCTTGAGGCCGAGCGCACGTACTCGGTCCACCATGCCTTCGCCGTAGAGCACGGGGATGGCGCCGATCTCGCGGAGATAGTCCTGGTTGGCCTCGCTCGCTGATGCGATCACTGTGGCACCGCGGGCCTTCGCGATCTGAGTCACAGTCGAGCCGACTCCACCAGAACCACCATCGATGAAGAGGGTGCTGCCTTGAGTCACGCCGAGTAGCCGTAGCACCCGCTCAGCCGTCTCACTCACCACGCCGGCCGCCGCTGCGACGGCCCAGTCCACCGAAGCCGGTTTATGAGCCCACGCATCCAGGACCGCATACTCGGCCTGGGTGTGGTTGCCTAGACCAAACACCTCGTCGCCGACTGCGACGTCGGTTACTCCTTCTCCGACCTCGTCGACCACACCCGCGGCGTCGTAGCCGGGATAACCGGTGCCCTCAAGCGGCTTGCCCTGCGCGTACATGCCCGAGGCGAACTTCCGGTCGGCCCCATTGAGGCTTGCGGCTTTTACCTTGACGCGAATCTGTCCAGGTCCTGCGTGCGGCTCTGGCGCTTCTCCGACGCTGAGGACTTCGGGCCCGCCGTACTCGGTGAACTGAAGTGCAAACAAAGCTAATTCCACTCCTTCTTCTATCGACGCTCGCTGAGATCCTTGCACAGGGCTATTTCCTCTCGGCCTTCGGCGCCTCCGTGACACCAGAGAGTGCAGCCACAAACGCCTCAGGCGGCACTTCAACCCGGCCCACCATCTTCATTCGTTTCTTGCCTTCTTTCTGCTTCTCGAGCAGCTTGCGCTTCCGAGTGATGTCCCCGCCATAGCACTTGGCCAGCACGTCCTTCCGGATCGCCCGAATGGTTTCCCGCGCGATCACCCGCGAGCCAATAGCCGCCTGCACCGGAACCTCGAATTGCTGCCGAGGAATCAGCTCCTTCAGCTTCGCGGTCATCATCACGCCGTACGAATAGGCCTTGTCTTTATGCACGATCGCTGAGAACGCATCGACCGGCTCTCCCTGCAACAAGATGTCCACCTTGACCAGGTCGGCAGGCTGTTCGCCGGACGGCTCGTAGTCCAGGCTCGCATAACCCCTGGTACGGGACTTGAGAGCATCGAAGAAATCGAAGACGATCTCGGCCAGCGGGAGCGTGTAGCGGATTTCGACGCGATCTTCGGACAGATAGTCCATTCCATGCTGGGTGCCGCGACGGTTCTGGCACAGCTCCAGGATGGTGCCGATGTAGGCGGCCGGAGCCAAGATCGTAGCCTTCACAACGGGCTCGTACACCTCGGCGACCTTGCCGGCTGTCGGGTACTCGGAGGGATTCGTGACCTCGAGTTCGGCGCCACTCTCCATGATCACGCGGTATACCACGTTGGGCGCGGTAGAGATGAGGTCAAGATCAAATTCGCGCTGGAGGCGCTCCCGCACGATTTCCATATGAAGCAGGCCGAGGAAGCCGATCCGGAATCCGAAGCCCAGCGCACTTGAGGTTTCCGGCTCGTAACTCAGGGCTGCGTCGTTGAGCTGCAGCTTGTCCAATGCCTCGCGGAGCTCCGGATAATCGGCCCCGTCAATTGGGTAGAGGCCGGCGAACACCATCGGCTTCGGAGGCCGATAACCACCCAGATCGTGAGAAGCCGGCCGGTACAGCGACGTAATAGTGTCGCCTACGCGAGACTGCCGGACGTCCTTTACGCCGGTGATCAGGTAACCGACCTCCCCGACTCCCAGCGAGGGCGTCTTGGTCGGCTCAGGAGATATCACGCCGACCTCCAACGTTTCGTGGGCCGCCTTGGTCGACATCATCAACACGCGCTCACGATGCGACAGCGCGCCGTCCACCACGCGTACGTAGGTGACGACTCCCCGGTAGGTGTCGTAGATCGAGTCAAAGATCAATGCTCTGGCCGGCGCCGCGGGATCACCGATTGGCGCCGGAATCTGGGCGACGATCTCATCCAACAGCTGCGCCACGCCCTCGCCGGTCTTTGCCGAGACACGAAGCACCTCACGTGGATCACAGCCGATGATTTTGGCCAACTCGGCAGCGTACTTGTCCGGTTGCGCGCTGGGCAGATCGATCTTGTTCAAAACTGGAATGACGTGCAGATCGGCATCGAGGGCCAGATAGAGATTGGCCAGAGTCTGTGCCTCAATGCCCTGCGCGGCGTCGACCAGGAGCACAGCACCTTCGCAGGCGGCCAGCGAGCGGGATACCTCATAGGTGAAGTCGACATGTCCCGGCGTGTCGATCATGTTCAGGACGTACGTCTTGCCCGCATCAGGCTCACCCACCTGGCCGCCAGTCCTCCAGGGCATCCGAACGGCCTGGGACTTGATGGTGATACCCCGCTCCCGCTCGATGTCCATGCGATCCAGATATTGGGCTCGCATCGAGCGCTCGTCGACGACACCGGTGAGCTGCAGCATCCGGTCGGCCAGTGTGGACTTGCCGTGGTCGATGTGCGCGATGATGCAGAAGTTGCGGATGATCGACGGGTCGGTGCGCCCCGGCGGAGGCGCGGACACGGGACTCACAACAACATCCTCACTTGATATGGCGAATTTGGCCCGCTGATGGCGCCGCTGGTAGCGTGGTCCGTCGCGCCTGCACAGCAGCGCCCCACCCAACATCACAGAAGAGTTTCAGAGGCCTGTCGTGGCGAACATCAAGTCCCAGCTCAAGCGAATCAAGACCAACGAGAAGTCCCATGAGCGTAACAAGGCGACCAAGTCTGCCCTGAAGACCTCGATTCGTCGGTTCCGCGAGGCCGCAGCCGCTGGTGACACCGACAAGGCCAAGGAACTGGCGTACGCCGCCTCGCGAGCGCTAGACAAAGCCGCGTCCAAAGGCGTCATCCACAAGAATCAGGCAGCGAACCGCAAATCCGCGATTGCATCCCAGGCATCTGGACTGGCTGATCGCCCCACCAAGAAGCGGACCAAACGCTAATCCTCTGCGAGCGTCGGTAGCGCCGCCTGGCTAGTGCCTCAAACGGGAAACGCACAGTACGGCTCGCTCCAACGCGTATGAGGCGTCGTCAGCAGCGCCTTTCACATCGGCGTCCGCCGTCGCGATGGCTTTAAGGGCGGAGGCAAGGCTGCCTTGATCCCAGCCGCGCGCTTGGGACCGCATCGACTTGAGCTTCCACGGTGGCACCCCGACTTCACGAGCCAGATCTGCTTCTCGCTGCCCGCTCGCTGCCGTGATCAACTTGCCGAGCCCACGGATCCCGGACGCCAGGGCGCTGGTGATCAGCACCGGAGCCACACCGGTCGCGAGCGCCCAGCGGAGCTGTTCCATCGCAACGCCGGGACGGCCCGCCAATGCGGCGTCCGCCACGGCAAAGCTGGTCACCTCAGACCGGCCACCGAAGTACCGGTTGACGTGATCGACGGTGATCGGACCACCCTCCCCGTCCGAGAGGAGTTGTGCGACCGCCGCTGCGAGAGCCCGCAGATCATGACCAACGGCGTCCACAAGCGCCGTTGCCGCACCCGCGTCAATCGACTTACCAGCGCGCTTGACTTCCGCTGAGACGAACTGCGGCAACTCCCACGGTTTCGGCGCTGGGCACTCGACGACCTCAACGCCCGCGGACTTCAGCTTTTCAAGGAGGGCTTTGCCCTTCGGCACGCCGCGGTGTACGGCAATCACGGCAAGATCCGGCACCTGAGCGGTAGCAAGGCTCACCAGGTCGGCATCAAGCTCCGGAGCCAGATACTCCAGCTCTGTGATCACGGCTGCGCGCTGGCTGGAGAACAGCGACGGGCCGGTAATCTCGGCAAGCTTGCCGGAGTCCAGCCGAGCCGCTTCGATCTCGGAAACCTCGACACTGGGCGCTTCTGATCGCATCTGCTGCCGCATTGCGTCGACTGCTCGGTCGGCAAGGAGTGCCTCTGGCCCGTGGACCAGGACCAGCCGACCGAACGGAGATCTCGATGCCGCCACGCAGCACAGCATGCCAGCCTCCAGTGACACAGTTGTTCTCTGCTCGCGCATCGCGCTGTATTCGATTGCTCGCTCCGCTCGCTGCGATGTTCGCTGGTTGCCGCCGTCTTCGTCGGATCTGGCGGAACGGAAAAGCGTTGTCCCGCCATCCCCTCCTGTAGATCGGCGGCGCGAACATCGAGAATCCCCCCGCCGTCGTCGTCGCTCGCAGAGGAACAGCACCTCCGCCCACTCCCCCTCCGCGCGGCGGCGCGCGATTTTCCGACGCTCGCAAAGGGTGTTCTCTGCTCGCGCATCGCGCTGTATTCGATTGCTCGCTCCGCTCGCTGCGATGTTCGCTGGTTGCCGCCGTCTTCGTCGGATCTGGCGGAACGGAAAAGCGTTGTCCCGCCATCCCCTCCTGTAGATGGGCGCGAACATCGAGAATCCCCCGCCGTCGTCGTCGCTCGCAAGAGGAAGAGCACCTCCGCTCACCCCTCCTCCGTGCGGCGGCGCGCGATTTTCCGACGGTCGATGAGGGTGTCCTCTGCTCGCGCGGCGCCCCAGGAAGCTGGTGCCGTCGTCACTCTTCGCGAAACGAATGCTGGTATCGAGAGTCATCTGCCAACAGATATGCGCATCTTCCGTGCCGCAACACAAATCAGATTCCCGCCTCCACATGACTGGTGTTGATATACATGAGCCGGGAAACTGGATATGACACGAAAGGGGCGTCGGTGGTCGGCAAGTTGTGGTCCTCACTGTTCGGTCGAGTGGTTACTGATCGGCAGCCTCCGACTACCCCCAGCGACCCCGAGAAGAGTGCCGTGTCGGAGCCGGCGCTGGGCATGAAGCTCACCGGCGATCCGCATCCCCTAGACCGCCTTGTGAGCGTCCAGCCGAACACCGTCGTGGTCGTTTTCGAGCAGGACAGCGTCCCGCGGCTCAAGTTTCCAGGTGAGTACCTCACGCCTGGCCTACTTCCCTCGCTCCGTCCAGTTCAGGTGCTGGCTGTCAATACCGCTCCCGTCGAGCTTGATGTGACAGTCGACCACCTCGTCACACTGGACGGCCACGAGATTGAGCGGTGCCTGGTCCGGGTAACCGTCCAGCTCACAGATCGCGACAACTATGCCTCGGTAGCTGGTCTCGCCGCAGAGTACGGGACCGAGCTCGAGGCGTACCTGCTCCAGCGGGTCGAAACCGAAGTGGCGATGGAAATGCATGCCGCCGTCAAGATGAACCGGCTCGCCGACCTGCGTCGCCAGACGGTGCAACAGGTGCTGGCCGAACGTTGGCTGCCCAGAGCCTTCGCAGGAGGCGCGCTCATCCGTCGCGAGTTCGCGGTCATCGAGGTCAGCTGGCCGAAGGACAACGTCGTCTCGGTTGCCCCGGCACAGACCAGTGCACCGAAAGTGGAACAGCCAGCGTCAGTCTTGAAGCCTGCACCGGCCGTGACTTCAGCGCCGACCTCCTCCCCCCCACTATTCGTTACCGAGTTGACCATGGATGCCCGGCTGCGCCGGATCTGGCGCCGCTACGCAGAACCAGAGCTTCGCGCTATTGCCGGCGCCAAGGTTGGCAATTCGGCAACCGTTGTCGCCGTCGTGGATCGCGAGCCCGGTGCTTATGAAGGAAGCCGACTCCGCGAAGCCTTTGGTAACTACTTCGAGGATCGCAACGTGCATTTTGTCGCCGCCGTGGCCGATTCCTACGAGGAGCTGGTGGGCGCCTGGTTCAAGCAGGTCGACGGCAGTCCCGGGCGACTGGTATCCGTCCGATCGGTAGGTGACGACTCCATCCTGCGGATCGGTGTCGATCATGCGCTGCGATCCGCGGAGGAGCGGGCGCGAGGTCTGTCTGTTGGCACCCAAGCAGATCGAGAGGCCCTACGGCAACTCGTTCCCCACGAGCGGGTCGAGTTCGTAGCGGCGGACACGACGGGCTGATCCCATGAGCGTGAGCGGCGCCCCGTCGTGACCAAAATCACGTACACCAACCCGCGCGCTGCGCGCCCGGATGTGGGGTCGCTCGGACCATCTAACGCCGAACGAGCGGAGGACTCCCGCAAGATTCGGCTGGCCGCCACCATTCCGCTGGTCATCTCCCTCGGCGCCCAATTGGTCTTCTTCATCCATTACTGGATCCCGGAGACGAGCGCGTTCCCGGCGCATGAACTGTGGCTCACGCAGCTCTCTCCGCTCGCCTCAGCCGCCCTGACCAGTGAAGGCCAGCCGCAGGTCCAGGCGCAGAACGGTCAGTGGGGGCTCCCGGCGCTAGTACTGCTGGTCTGTGCCCTTGCACTGTTCTTGCTCTCCCGTACGCGGCATTGGCTCGGCCGCACCGCGATGCTCGCCCCCGCAGCACTCGGCCTGGTAGCCGCCCTCGCAAGCGTGATAGCGCTCGCCGTAAAGGGTGAGCTGAGATCCACCCTGGTCGGAGTAGCGCTGCTGATCACCTGGGTCTGGAGTGCTGGCTATGCCGCTCTTCATGGATTCCTCGACAACCTGGCCCCGATGCCTCCCAAGACATGGCACAGTGGTCTGCCGCTTCTCGCCGCGTACGCGATTATTGGCCCGGCTCCTACGGCGGTGGGTCGTTGGCTGTTCGCGCCCGAGCTGCGCGACGCGGCCGCAGCGCTCCAGGACAACACGACATTGCGGCTGGCAGCCCTATGGACCAGCAGCACCGCGTTGCTTTACCTCTGCGGACTGCTGATCGGTGTCGCTGTCTGGGTTGCATACCAGGCGTGGCCGCCGCGCCGCGACGCTGCATTCATCGGCCGCTGCCTGATTGTGATCGGAATCCTGATCGTTACCGGCGCGGTCGGCTGGCCAGCGACGGCTCTCGCCGAAAAAAGGGTGGACGAGCTCACCTACGCCAGCCCGGCCGATGAGGTGCACTTCACCTGCGGCTCGTGGATCCTCGACCAGCCAACAGCTGGCTCCCAGCAGGAACCGACAAAGACGCTGGTCATCAATGGCTTCACATGCCAGACGGTGACGGCCTTCTCCGGATACCAGCAGCTCTCGACCCACACGCTCCCGGTCTCGCTAGCCCCCGTCATCGCACACACACCTGACGGCGCCACGATCTCAGGGCGCATCGTCGCCGCCCAATACGGTGACGTCATCGTCGTCGCGGGCAGTGACAGGTTCGATGCGTATGCAAACGAGCTTCTGGGCATCGGCCTGTCCGACAGCGCAGAGCTCTGGCGCTATAGCTGCGAGCATGGACCGCCCATGGGTGTGCGCTTCGCCAACGTGCCAGGCGGCGACAATGCGGCCGAGGGACACATCACCCAAGGCGAGGTTGCCCCCGAGGTCGTGGCGAGCTG
Organism: uncultured Actinomycetota bacterium; assembly: GCA_963759635.1. Taxonomy (GTDB): domain Bacteria; phylum Actinomycetota; class Actinomycetes; order Propionibacteriales; family Propionibacteriaceae; genus Microlunatus. The sequence goes on along the minus strand of CAVXAP010000004.1, from coordinate 77,804 downwards.
CGAGGGCCAGATTGTGCGCATCAACCCGGTGACCGGGCCTTGATCATGGAGTAGCTGCCCGCATGAGCACAGCGACGAAGGCGGTCCAGACCGCAAAGTTCCTTGGTGGGATGTATCTGGAACGAGCGCGTGTGCTCTACTGGGCGCGCGTCCGTGGTGACCTGTTCAGCCGCCTTGCTCTGCCGAATCACCATACCGACCCGTATCCGGTCTATGAAGAGATGCGCGCACTGGGTCCGATGCTGCCGACCCGGCTGGGCAACTACAGCACCACCAGCCATCGGTTGTGCAATGAGGTGCTACGAAGTCGGCGATTTGGCGTAGCTGCGGAGGACGGCAGCGAGGACCTCGCAACCCAGGTGGGGCTCGACTTGTCGTTGCTCGAACTCAACCCGCCCGACCACACCCGGATCCGCCGGCTCGCCGCACCGGCGTTCACCCCTCGGCGGATGGCAGGCTATGCGGAATTGGTCGATCAAGCGATCCAACCCCTGCTCGACCAATGCGAACGCGAGCGTGAGTTCGACCTCATGATCTCCTTCGCCTCGCCGCTGCCTATTGCGGTGGTGACCCACCTACTTGGTCTGCCCAATGAGCCGGAAAGGTTCCGACGGCTAGGTTCGACGATCGCGAGAGGTCTGGATGGCATCTGGTCGCTCGGCCAGGCCCGTACCCTTGCGGCTGCCGACGCTGAGCTCCGGGCAACCTTCGCCGATCTGCTCGACCGCCGGGCAGCTGACCCCGGCAATGACCTGGTTTCCGCGCTCGTGGCTGAGCAGGGCCGGGAGATCACCGCAGCGGAGCTGTCGGCCCTCGTGCGGCTCCTTCTCATCGCCGGCTTCGAAACTACGGTCAATGCGATCGGTAGCGGCATGCGGTGGCTGCTGACCGACCCGGAGCAATGGGGGGTGCTCCTCAAAGACCCCGAGCGATCGCCGGCTGTTGTCGAGGAGGTGCTTCGGTTTGATCCGCCAGTCCAGCAGACCGCGCGCGTAGCCCATCAGCCGACCGAGGTGGGGAATGTGTTCGTCGCGAAGAACAAGTGGGTGATCACACTCCTGGCGGCGGCCAACCGTGACCCGGACGTCTACCCCGCACCCAACCGCTTCGACATCACCCGTCCGTCCCCGGTTGAGCACCTCGCCTTCTCGGGTGGCATCCACTACTGCCTCGGCTCGCCGCTTGCTCGCCTGGAGCTAACCCGGGCGTTCCGCGCCCTTGCAGAACGCTTTCCTCGCATCCGGCAGGCCGGCCCGATAACCATGCGGCCCGGTACCACGCTGCGCGGACCACTCCGGTTTCCGGTATCTGTCTCTTGATGATGATCATCGCTGCGTCACCGCAGCTAATCGATTGCCGGTCAGCCGGACCGCGACCGAGCCGTTCTGATCAGTCCTGAGCAGGGTCATACCGAGCGACCGCGCGAGTTGCACCGTACGCGGCGCGGGGTGGCCGTAGTCGTTGTGGGCCCCCGCACTTGCAATGGCGAGGCGGGCGTGCGTGGCGGCGAAGAACGCCGGATCCTGTTGGGCCGAACCGTGGTGCGGAATCTTGAGGATATCGGCGCGAAGATCCGGCCCTGAGCCCAGAATCGCCTGCTGGCCGGGAGGTTCGACATCGCCAGTGAGCAGCGCCCGCAGCCCTGCCACCTCAACCATGATCACCAGGCTGCTGTCATTTTGCTTCGACGACTCATCCTGATCGGGAGCCACATGGTCCACCGGTCCCAGCACCTGCAGTTCAGACTCCCCGACGCTCGCACGCGTACCCCGCAGCGGCGCATTCATCGGAATCCCTTGTTGCACAGCCTGGCTTCTGACGATCGCTGTCAGCGGCGTAGGCGGCGCTAGCGGGCTCATCCACAGCTGGCCGACGCGGCGGTGCCGCAGAACACCGACCAGACCTGCAACGTGATCGGCATGGAAGTGGGTGATGATCAGCAGTGGCACCCTTCTGATCCGCAGCCGGTCCAGGCAGCCGTCCATGACATCAGGAGTGGGGCCGCTGTCTACCACAATCGCGCTACCGCGGCCGGTTCGCACCACGACTCCGTCGCCTTGCCCGACATCGCAGGCAACCAGAACCCAATCTCGAGGCGGCCAGCCCGGCTGCCGTGGTACTGCGCCCAGGCAGATGATCATGACACCCGCAAGCAGCAGGGATAGCCAGGGACGCGCCAGCACGTGTGCCAGCGACAGCCCAACCAGCAGGGAGCTGATCGCCAACCAGAGAAGAGTCGCCGGAGTCACTGGCAGGTGCCATTCCGAGCCGGGGAGTTGCGAGCCGATCGTGGCGACCCAGATGATCACCTGGGCACTCCAGGCCGCACCACAGCCGAAGACAGCGGCCAAGGTGCCGCTGATCAACGAGGTGCCGGCGGCGGCAAAGCCCAGCACTGTCGCAGGACCCACGAACGGACCAGCCAGTGCGTTTGCGGCCAATCCTGCAACGCTCACTTGTCCTGAGACGGCCGCTACCACCGGAAGGGTCGCCAGCTGGGCTGCCAGCGGTACTGCGATCGATTCGGCAATGATCAAAGGAAGCCGATGGTTCATGATCACCGTCCAGCTTCGGGCCCACCACACGATGCCGGCACAGGCTAGAACGGACAGCGCGAATCCGATCGACCTGCTGAGGAACGGATCTACCAGCAGCAAGATCATGCTGGCGACGGCCAGGTTGCGCACGCCGGCTGCCCGGCTGCCCGAGCCCAGCGCGGCCAAAGCCACGAGGCCCATCGCCGCCGCCCGCAGCACACTGGGCTCGGTGCGACACAAGGCGACGAAGATGATCACTCCGGCCAGGCCAAGGATGCGCAGCCACCACCCTCGCACGCCTATCCAGCGCGCAACGGTCAGCAGGAACGCCAGCAGCAGCGTGAGATTCGCTCCGGACACAGCCGTCAAGTGCGTTAGGCCGGTGGTCTGAAAGTCTTGCGCCAGCTCGGCGGCAAGACTTGACGTGTCACCCAGCACAAGGGCAGGCACCAAGCCACGCGGCTCCGGCCGACGATCAGCAACTGCCTCCCGCAACCCGGCGCGAACTCGTTCGACAAGGCGAAGCCCTGGAGAAGGCGGCTCGACCACGAGCGGCGCGCCACGGACCCGTAACACTGCGGCCACATCCGAACCTCGATCTGGTGCTTCGAGACGACCGTCCACCGCGACACGGGTGCCTACCGGGATCTCGAACCATCGCCCGACCTGCGGGCCACTGATGACAACCAGCACCGGAGTCCGGACCAGCCAAGACTGGCCGCGGCCCTCGACACGCACTGTTGCCGCCTTCGTGACTGCTGCGGCAGCAGCCGTCACTCCCCTGTCGGCCACCCGATGTGGGTCCGCGCGAATCTCCAGATCCGCCGAGACCATCGCTTCACTGCTTGCCAGCAACGCGACAGGTCCATGCCGGAGCCGGTACACGTCAACGACCCCCGCGCCCACGACCATCGCCGTGACCAGGGCGACGCTCAGCACCAGAGCCGAACGTCGCACGGCGGCGACGATCAGAGCGATGGTTACACCGGCCACCGCTGCTGAAATGCCGGCTGCAGCGCCCCAGGTTCCGACCCACGCCGCTCCCCAGCCCGCTGCCGCGAGCGGCACCATCCGCAGGTCGGCCCAGGGAGCCCGTGTGACGTGCGTATCGGCAAGGTCCCGCTTCCGCCAGCCCCGCAGCAGGATCCCGCGGACCGCGCTCCACGCGGCCGCCGCCTGCTGCCGCAGCCAGATGCTCACACCCGGACGTGCGGCGCGATCTGGGCGTACGTCTTGGGCCCGATGCCGTCCACCTCCTGCAGCTCTTCGATCCGATTGAACCGCCCATGCTGCTGCCGCCAGGTGAGAATGGCCTGGGCGGTAACCGGACCGACCCCTGGCAGCTCTTCGAGCTGCGCCTGGTTCGTGCGGTTCAGATCGAGCGTCGCCGTGGCTGACGAGCCGCTGCCCGCACCAGACTCTCCCCCGTCTCGCACCTCGCCCGCCGGATCGCTCTTGGTACCGATCACCACTTGCTGGCCGTCGGCAAGCGGCTGAGCGAGATTCAGCTCACCCGGGTCGGCTCGCCCTGTCAGCCCACCTGCTGCCTCGATCGCATCCTGGACGCGAGAGCTCTCGGCCAGCTTGACCAGGCCCGGGTGGCGGACTTCGCCGAGCACATGGACGACGAGCCGGGTCGCGCGCTCAGCGGTCGTTGGTGAAGCCGTTGGTGCACTGTGCAAGGGCGTACTCATCGTCACCACCTCGCCGGGGCTCGCCACCGCGACCGGCCGGGCACGCAGTAGCAGCCATCCAGCCGTGATCAGCCCGAGTACCAGCAATACGCCGATCACACTGAGGTGCATCCGGCTGAACCGCTGTTGTGGCAACTCGTCGAGGGCCTCTGCTGGGAGGTGGGCTCTTCCCTCCTCGGCACGATCCAGGGCCGACTCTGGAGAAAGCTCCGAGTCAACCAAGGATTCCTGACCAGGCCCGCGCGCTCGGCGTGGAGGCTGCTCGGCCAACACCAGCGCGAGCCGGTCGCTAATGAGCCGAGCCAACTCAAGATCCACCTTCGGTCGGTGTGCCATGGTCGGAGGCTAAGGACGCCAACACGAGGTGGTCCGCGCAACCGGCAATCTGTGGACAGCGCTCTGAACAGCCTCCGCCCTGGGGAAACGGACAGCTCGGCCAGAACAGCTGGGAGGGCTCAACGTGCGTCGGGAATCGCTGCCGTCGCAGGGAGCCAGGCTGGCGCGCCGCTGTCCTGGACGAACAAGAGAGCAGACCGCTTTTCGTCTGCTAGGGAGTGAGGAAGGCAGCGGCTCACGAGGCAAGCCTCGCGAGCGGAGCGAGCAATGCACGAGGGAGCGAGCGGAGCGAGCAATGCACGAGGGAGCGAGCGGAGGCGTTCTTTCCTCTGCGAGCGACGACGACGGCGACAGATTCCAAGCGCGATGCGCGAGCAGTCCCAAAAAAAGGGGAATTCAGACCCGGGGTGACACAACAATCCCGAGGGTGCCCGGACCGACGTGCACACCGAGAACAGCGCTCACCTCGGAAATCACGATGTTCCCGACATGAACCTGGCCGCTCAGCCGCTCGACCAACCGCCGTGCACCGTCGGGATTGTCGAGGTGATGTACGGCGACATCCACCAGGTCGCGCGCTGCCGCGGCCCGCTCGAGCGCAGCGAGGCTCAATTCCTCCAGCCGAGTGATCGCCTTCGACTCGGTCCGGACCCGCTCGTACGGTCGAATCTCACCGTCTGCCACGGTGAGCAATGGCTTGACCGCCAGTGCGGAACCGAGCATCGCCGCCGCGGTGCCAATCCGGCCGCCACGCCGCAGGTATTCCAGGCTGTCAACATAGAAGTAGGTCGTTGAAGCCGCCGCCCGCTGACGCACGGTCGACGCCACCTCGTCGGGAGGAGCTCCCGAGCGTGCCACCTCTGCCCCGGTCAAGACCGCAAAACCGACTGCCATCGCCAAGGTCATGCTGTCGACCACGATGATCGGGACGTCGACCAAGGTGGCCGCCACCTGTGCGGCCTGAGAGGTGCCAGAGATCTTGCTGCTGAGGTGGACCGACACAATGGCGTCGTAACCAGCTGCGGCCAGGTGGGCGTACGTATTCCCGATCACCTCGGGCGTTGGTCGCGAGGTACTGACCTGGCGGCCGGCCCGTAAAGCCCCCGCCACCTCGGACGGCCGGACTTCGGATTCCGGGCGGCTGATGCCGTCGATGACGACCTGCAATGGAATGATCGAGATGTCGGCGCGGGCAGCGTCAGCTGGGTCCAGGGAGGACGTAGAGTCAGTCACCACTGCGACGCCAGGCATCTGCTCAGCGTAGGACGTGGCCAACCGCCTATAGCAGACCTCGGGGGCGCAGCCTCGTGTCGGTAGAAAGTGAAGACCGGTGAGCGATCAGACCCGACGCGTGTGGCGTGCCGGGCCGGCGACCCTGGTACTTGTATCGGCTTTTGCTCTCGTCGCTGGTGTAGTCATCCCTATTCTGGCGTACCTGATCTACCGGAACGGCAGGACGATCTGGCTCTCAGCGCTGCTTCTGGTGCTGGCGGCGCTGGCGTTGCTGTATGTGTGGCGGTTCGGGCTCCACCCGAAGCTGCGGGTCAGTGACCAGAGTGTCGAAATCATCAACCCATTCCGCCGCCACAGCTTCGAGTGGGACGACATTACTGTGATTGCTCCCGGCGAGAACGGCCTGCTGATCGGCTCGGAAGACGATGCGGCCGAGGCCTGGTGCGTCCAAAAATCCAACTTCGCCAGCCGGCGCGGTCGCCTCACGCGAGCCGACCGGATTGCAAACCAGCTGCTCGACATCGTGGAGCTGCACGATCCCCCAGTAGAGGATGAGGAGACTGGGCTACGTATCCGCCGCGCGCGTCCTGACGAGAGCCGCCTGCTTGCCCGGCTGGAACGTGCAGCGAGCGAGGAGGCGCTGATCCATGTCTTTCCGCCGTCGCAGCATCCTTATCCGGTCACCGCAGTCGTCCGGCGCTGGCGGCGCGTACTCGGTGATCGGCTGATGCATGCCTACCTTCTTGAGGTGCGGGACCGCCCAGTGGGCTACGTCGCTTTCAACGGGGACACTGTGCACCACCTCGGCGTCGTGCCTGATCATCAACGGCGCCGATACGGCTCCGCGCTGCTGGAGTTTGCGTGCACGGAGATCTACGCCGGCGGCGCCCGGGAGGCGTTTTGTTGGGTGCTCGTTCAGAATCACGCCGCACGCGCGTTCTATCGCGCCCGCGGTTGGAGTGAGACCGGCGAGCGGCGAAGATCGGAGCACCCGCCGCATCCTGAGTCGCTGCAGATGATGCACAAGAATCCGCATGCACCCCGGCGCAGCCGCTGATGTCGAACACCCCTAGCGCTCTACGCCAGGACGCGAGCTTGCGGCGGCCAGGAATCATGGCCCGGTGACGACAACCACTCCTCGCCGTCCCGGGCTCCGTCCGATGGCTGTCAGCTGGAACAGCCAGCCATCCCGCCCCCGGTTCCAGCAGCTGTTCTTCGTTGTCGCAGGGCTTGCGCTGATTCCAGCGACCGCGGCGACTGTCATGCGGGTGCTGCCACCCGAGGATGACGCGACCGCCCGACTAGCAGCTTTCGTCCCCTATGGCCTGCTCGGCTATCTGCTGACGCTCGGCTGCCTCCTTGTCGCCCTGGTGCGTGCCAGACGCCGCCTGCTGCCCGCGATGATCACAGCGGCCGTCATGGTGCTGACTGCCTGTCATCTGGCGTGGCTGGCGCCGGTCTTCGTCACTGATCAGCGGGCCGCTGGGACGGCCCAATTCCAACTGATGACCCTGAACATCGACGACGGGGAAGCGGACTCCGGCGACGTCTCCGAACAGGCGGCGGAGGCCGATATCGTGATCTTGGTCGAGACCACGTCCGCCGCCCTGGCGGCCCTGAAACAACACGGCTGGGACCGGCGGTTTCCGTACTCGTTGGGAGATCCGCGGGACGGGTCCTTCTCGAACACCGCGGTCTACTCCCGCTTCCCCCTGAGCCGCAGCAGGCCGATCGGCGATACCTCGTTCCAGCAATGGGTGACCACAGTGCGCATCCCGCACGTGGGCGCCATCCGGCTGATAGCCGTCCACCCATGCAATCCATATTGTGGCGATGATCACTGGAGTGCCGAGCACCGCGTAGTACGCAAAGCGGTCATCGAGAATGTCGACCAACCGCTAGTCGTGGCTGGAGATTTCAATGCCGTCGACGATCATGGACCGATGCAGGCATTGAAACGCGCCGGATTGAAGAGTGCCACCGACGTCGCCGGAGCCGGCTGGCTTCCGACCTACCCGGCCAACCGCCCGTTCCCACCGTTGCTTCCGATCGATCACGTCATGATCAACAAGGACCTGACGGCCACATCGGTAACCAGCTTCACGGTTTCCGGCAGCGACCACCGCGGCTTGCTGGCCACGCTTGCGGCCACCGATGAGCAGAGTTCCTAAGCAGCCATGCAGCGCGATCGCTTACCGCACCACGATGCTGACCAACTTGGGTGCGCGGATGATCACTTTGGCAACCTCGCGATCGGCCACGGCGCGTACCACCGATTCGTCGGCCAGAGCTATCGAGCGCAGCTCATCCTCGCCGATGCCCGGAGGTACTTGCAGTCGGCCACGTACCTTGCCTTGAACCTGAACGACACAGGTCACCGACTCGGTCACCAGCAAGCTTTGATCAACAGTCGGCCAGGTGGCGTTGGCCACCGATGGGGCGTGGCCCAGCCGTTCCCACATCTCCTCGGCGACGTACGGCGCGACCAGGCTGAGCGCGATGGTGACCACCTCGGCGGCCTCGCGGACAGCGGGGTCGGCTGGACCAGCGGAACCATCCATCGCCTTACGTGTGGCATTGACCAGCTCCATGATCCGGGCGACGGCCACATTGAAGCGTTGCCGAGCAATGGACTGGTCGATGTCAGCCAGCAGCCGATGGGTCTCCCGGCGTAGCTCTAGGGCACCGCCGCTGGGTGAAACGCCCGGCTTACTGGTCACCTGGTCGGCCAGCCGGTACGCGCGTTGCAGGAACTTCAGCGAACCGGAGGGAGACACGTCCGCCCAGTCGATGTCCTCCTCGGGCGGTCCCGCAAAGACAACGGTCAGCCGCACTGCATCGACGCCGAATGCATCGATCTGCACGCCCAGGTCGACACCATTGCCCAAGGTCTTGCTCATGGCCTTGCCCTGGTTGATCACCTGGCCCTGGTTCAGCAGCCGGCGCATCGGCTCTTCGAAGTCGACCATGCCCATGTCGTACAGCACCTTGGTGAAGAACCTCATGTACAGCAAGTGCAGAATCGCATGCTCGACACCGCCGACATATTGATCTACCGGCATCCAGCGACGCACGTCTTCCGGGTTGAACGGGCCAGCCTCGTCGCCGGGCGAGCAGTATCGGAAGAAGTACCACGACGAGTCGACGAACGTATCCATCGTGTCGGAGTCCCGCTTCGCCGGTCCGCCACACTGTGGACAGCCGACATTGACCCAGTCAGCGGCCGCGGCCAGCGGGGAGGTTCCTTTAGGGAGCAGGTCAGCGCCCGCCAGATACGGCAGCTCAACCGGCAGCTGATCATCGGGCACGGGCACCTCCCCACAGCGCTCGCAGTGGATGATCGGAATCGGGCAGCCCCAATAGCGCTGCCGACTCAGCAGCCAGTCGCGCAGCCGGAAGATCACCGCGCCCTCCCCGACGCCCTCAGCCTCCAGCTTGGCAATGATGGCGCGAACTCCAGCCTCCTTGTCGGTCAGGCCGTTCAAGATAACGGAGTTGATGTAGGTGCCGTCGCCTGGTGTTGCGATGCCTGTGATGACCGGATCGGGCCCGCCGGTGGCAACCACCTCGCGCACAGGCAGGCCAAAGGTACGGGCAAAGTCCAGGTCGCGCTGATCATGTGCCGGAACCGCCATGATCGCTCCGGTACCGTATTCAGCCAGCACGTAGTCGGCGGCGTAGACCGGGATCTTCTCACCGTTCACCGGATTCGTAGCGTGCACGCCCAAAAAGACTCCAGTCTTGGGGTGTTCGGTGGACTGCCGCTCGATCTCGGTCTCCTGCTTGGTCTGCTCCAGATACTTTTCAAACGCCGCGCGCTGTTCGTCGGTGACGACCTCAGCGGCCAGCGGAGCATCGGGTGCGATCACGAAGAACGTCGCTCCGTACAGGGTGTCGGGCCGAGTGGTAAACACCCGCACCGGCTCAGCTCGATTCTCGATCATGAAGTCGGCATAGGCTCCCTCCGAGCGGCCGATCCAGTTGCGCTGCATGGTCAGCACCCGCTCCGGCCAGCCATCAACAAGATCATTCATGTCGTCCAGCAGCCGCTGGGCGTAGTCGGTGATCTTGAAGTACCACTGGGTCAGCTGTCGCTTGGTGACCACCGAGCCGCAGCGCTCGCACAGCCCGGCGACCACCTGCTCATTGGCCAGCACGGTCTGGTCCTTGGGGCACCAGTTGACATAGCTCGGCTTGCGATAGGCCAGACCGCGCTCCCGGAATCGCAGGAACAGCCATTGGGTCCAGCGGTAGTACTCCGGATCTGAGGTGTGCAGCCGACGGGACCAGTCGAAGCTCAGCCCGTAACGCTGGAACGAGGTGGCCTGGGTCTCGATGTTCCTGTATGTCCACTCGGCCGGGTGCGCGTTCCGCTCGATTGCAGCGTTTTCGGCGTTGAGTCCGAAGGAGTCCCAGCCGATTGGGTGGAGTACGTCGTAACCCTTCAGCCGCAGGTAACGCGCAATGATGTCCCCCATCACGAACGCCTCCGCGTGGCCCATGTGCAGGTCGCCGGATGGGTAAGGGAACATGTCAAGCACGTACCGGCGCTCCTTCGAACCATCATCGACGGGCACGAAGGTCTTATCGGCCTTCCAGAACGCTTGCCAGCGCTCCTGGGCCGCGGGGCCGTCATAGACGGTCCGCTCCCGGGTCGGGGTCTCCACCTGGTCGGTGACCTTCACCCGCTCCATCTGCTCGGTCATGATGTCGTCTCGTCTCCTTGGCTGTGCATGGCGTCTGCCCACTGATCTGGACATGAAAAAACCCCTCGCCGTCCGGGCGTGAGGGGCTGCCGCGCAGGGGCGTCCTACGCGGCTACATAAGGAGGGCAACGCGTTGCATACGGTCAGGGTAGCGCACTGGCGCCTGAGCGCCGCCCGGGTCATGCATCGCCAGTGACGTCTTCGAGGGCATATTCAGCCAGTTTCTCTATGCGGCTGATGCGTTTCCAGTATGGAGGGTCAGATAATGCGGTTAACGTCAGAGCCGTGCGCCGGCTTAGTCCCGATCAACTGCGGCGACGTACGCTGAGCAGGCAGTTTCCGACGATTGCCGGGCATGGGCCCGCGGCGATTGTGGAACTCTTCTGGCGGCTAGGGCCGATCCAGTCCCAAGTGCCCCGAGCACCATTTCTGACAATCTCCTCGCGGTTGCCTGGGGCCACCTATGACACCGTGTGCGAGTTGTTCGAGTCGCACCAGCTGGTGAAGACGAGCAATATCCGTGGCACGGTCCACAGCAGTGTGCCCGAGCAGTTTGCCTGGCTGGACGCGGTGGCACGCCGGATGCGTGGCGCTCAGTTGCGCAATGTTCTCAAACTGCAGCAGGTGACCCCGGAGCAGCTGGCCGCAGAGACTGAAGCCTTCGCATCCACAGATTGGCGTCCCCGCGCGGAAATCGTGGCGCATGCGCGTGCCTGGCTGGCGGAACGCGAACCAGGTGATGGCGCCAAGGGCCCAGATCTTCTCTCCGACAGCCTGCTCTGGGGCCACAGTGGGCTGCTCCGGCGCCCGCGCGACACACGATGGGACAAGCGCACCGACACCTTCCATCAACGAGCACGTAGCCTGCTGCCAGATCTGCCGGAGTGGAACTTTGAGGCGGCCTTGACTGAACTCGTTCGGGTCCACCTCGGTTCGTACGGCCCTGCCCTCCGGGAAGATCTCGCATTCTTCTTTGGTACCGGATTGGGTCAGGTAGACGACGCTCTCCGCCGTCTCGGCGATGAGGTCAACCGCCTCCGTGGTCCGAACCACGAGGACTATCTCGACCTGGCAGACGCTCCTGGCGGCGCCTCGCCTGATCCGGGATTGCGCTTGCTGCCCGAGTTCGACGGGCTGCTGGTCGGATACCACGGTCGGAATCGCACCCGATTCCTGACCGAGCAGCAGCTACCGAAGATCTGGGCCAAGGTGAACGGCCTGTTCTCCCCGGTCGTGCTGTACGACGGACGTCTTGTCGCAAGCTGGAAGACGATCACGAAGGGCCGTCGTACCGATATCGAAGTGACGATGCTTGATCCGCACCCGATCCTGGCCGATGACCTATTCGATGACGCGATCGCCGCGACAGAACAGGTTCTTGACCTCACGATCGCTGACCTGCGCATCCGCTCCCCGCTACGCTGAGGCGGCGAGAGGAGCGCGAGATGACTTGGTTAGTGACCGGCGGCGCCGGCTACATCGGATCCCACGTCGTACGCGCCTTCATCACCGACGGCATCCCTGCGGTCGTCATCGACGACTTGTCCAGTGGGCACCGCAACTTCGTCAACGCCGACGTCCCCTTCTACGAAGGCAGCATCCTGCAGGGCGAACTCCTGGATCAGATCTTCACCGAGCACAAGATCAGCGGCGTGGTCCATCTGGCCGGCTTCAAGTACGCCGGCGTCTCGGTGAGCCGCCCGCTGCACACGTACAGCCAAAATGTCACTGGCATGGTCACACTCCTGAAGTCGATGGCTGCCCACGATGTGGCCAACTTCGTGTTCTCTTCCAGCGCCGCGGTCTACGGCACACCTTCCAGCGAGCTGGTCAGCGAGCAGGATCCGACCCATCCTGAGTCTCCCTACGGCGAATCCAAGCTGATCGGCGAGTGGCTGCTTGGCGACCTGGCTCGCGCTACGGCGTCTGGCCCAGCGCCGCTGCGCCACACCTCGCTGCGCTACTTCAACGTGGTCGGCTCGGGATACGAGGACTTGCGCGACACCAGTCCGCACAACCTCTTTCCGCTGGTCTTCGAGCGTCTTGTCGCGGGCGAGGTGCCGTACATCAACGGGGATGACTACCCCACCACGGACGGTACCTGTGTCCGCGACTACGTTCATGTCTCCGACCTCGCGATCTCCCACGTCGCCGCCGCCGAGGCTGTTGAGGAAGGCCGGCCGCTGCTGCCGGTCTACAACCTGGGCAGCGGAAGTGGGCTGTCGGTGCGGCAGATCATGGATGCGGTTGCCCGCGTCACCGGAATCGAGTTCACGCCGGGAGTCCGCTCGCGCCGCCCCGGGGACCCCGCGCGGATCGTGGCGACCGGTGAGCTTGCGGCCCGCGACCTGGACTGGAGAATGCGGCACACGGTAGACGAGATGGTTGCCTCCGCCTGGGCTGCTCGACAAGCGGCCGAGCACTTACGCTGACTCCCCACAAAGCACTGACCGGCACATCGTTGACCCCAAAGTGCTTTCCTCGCCGAGCGACGACGGGCGGCGGATTCAAAGCGCGATGCGCGAGCAGCCCGAAACACGGCTGCGAGCGTCGCGAAATCGCGCACCGCCGCACGGAGAAGGAGGGAGCGGAGGCGTTCTTTCCTCTGCGACCGACGACAACGGCGGCGGATTCAAAGCGCGATGCGCGAGCAGCCCGAAACACGGCTGCGAGCGTCGCGAAATCGCGCGCCGCCGCACGGAGAAGGAGGGAGCGGAGGCGTTCTTTCCTCTGCGACCGACGACAACGGCGGCGGATTCAAAGCGCGATGCGCGAGCAGCCCGAAACACGGCCGTCACATTGACTTGTCAACTGTGACTCAGGCGTAACCGAACGCACGTTTGGCGCAACACTCGGCTAGCAGAGTTTTGCGTAACCTCGGGCGTCCCAGGATCCAGCCGCCTGAGGCTTCCGAACCGTTTCCAGTCCCCGTCACCGAAAGAAGCAACAATGACACCGTTCGAGATTGACACTGGAACCACTGCGTGGCTCCTGACGTCAGCAGCGCTGGTGCTGCTCATGACGCCAGGGCTTGCCCTCTTCTACGGCGGCATGGTCCGTGCGAAGAGCGTTCTCAACATGATGATGATGAGCTTCGGGGCGTTGGCCTCGATCGCCGTCGTCTGGGTTCTCTGGGGCTACTCCACCGCCTTCGGAGACGACATTGGCTACGGCCTGCTCGGTAATCCCGTTCAGTACCTGGGTCTCAAGGACCTCATGGGGGCCACCACCGAAGTCTCATTCGACGATCAGACCGGTATCTATCCGGTGATGGCGTTCGTCGCGTTCCAGGCCGTGTTCGCGATCATCACCGTTGCCCTGATCTCGGGTGCGATCGCCGACCGGGCCAAGTTCAGCACGTGGATGATCTTCACCGTGATCTGGGCCACCGTGGTCTACTTCCCGGTCGCCCACTGGGTATTCGACTTCTCCGCAGGGGAGCATGTCGGCGGCTGGATCGCCAACACCTTAAAGGCGATCGACTTTGCAGGTGGCACCGCCGTCCACATCAACGCCGGCGCGGCCGGTCTTGCTCTTGCCATCATCCTTGGCAAGCGGCTGGGCTGGAAGCGTGATCCGATGCGGCCACACAACCTGACGCTGGTGATGATCGGTGCCGGCCTGCTGTGGTTCGGCTGGTTCGGCTTCAATGCCGGTTCCGCCATCGCTGCTGGCACCACTTCTGCGACGGTCTGGGTGAACACGATGGTCGCGACAGGCGCTGCATCGCTGGGATGGCTTATCACCGAGCGCATTCGCGACGGGCATGCGACCTCCCTCGGGGCCGCGTCCGGCATCGTCGCCGGCCTCGTCGCTATCACCCCGTCCTGTTCCTCGGTCTCACCGATCGGCGCGATCATCGTCGGGGTTCTCGCGGGCGTTATCTGTGCGCTGGCCGTCGGACTGAAGTACAAGTTCGGCTTTGACGACTCCCTCGACGTGGTGGGCGTCCACCTGTTTGGTGGTCTCTGGGGGACCCTCGCGGTGGGCTTCCTGGCAACCGAGGCGGCACCAGCCGGCGTCAATGGTCTCTTCTACGGCGGCGGGTTCGACCAGCTGTGGAGGCAGGCAGTCGGTGCCTTCGCCGTGCTGTTCTTCAGCCTCGCGATGACCCTGATCATCGGGCTGCTGCTGCACAAGACCATTGGATTCCGCGTCACGGAAGAGGAAGAACTCGAGGGCGTCGACGAGTCTGAGCACGCTGAGACGGGTTACGATCTCGGCACATTCGGTGCGGGGGCACGCGGCTTGTCCTATGGCGGCTCGTCGCCAAGTCAGGTCGAGGCAGATAGCAAAAATGGTCAGGAGGTGTCGGCATGAAGCTCGTAACAGCGATTATCAAGCCACATATGTTGGACGAGGTGAAGACCGCACTCGAGTCGTTTGGCGTCGAGGGCATGACTGTCAGCGAAGCAAGCGGCTTTGGGCGTCAGCGGGGCCACACCGAGGTATATCGGGGCGCGGAGTACACCGTTGACCTCGTGCCCAAGGTGAGACTTGAGGTGCTCGTGGATGACGGTGATGCCAAAGACATCATCGATGTCCTGGTTAAGAGCGCTCGGACCGGTCGCATCGGTGACGGCAAGGTCTGGTCGGTTCCCGTGGAGGAAGTCGTCCGCGTGCGAACCGGAGAGCGCGGGCTGGACGCGCTCTGAAGCGTGATCTAACCAGCGAGCGTCTCAACGTCGCGGTCCGGTCCGCGTGGTCTTCCACGGCAGGGCCGGATCGTCGGCGTTTGATCACCGAATGTGTCGAGTCGGCGCTCGTCGAGTTGTACGCCCGAGTGGGCGGCCCCGCAAGCGGGGTCGCCCTGGCGGCTGTCGGCAGTCTGGCCCGCAGAGAGCTTGGCCCGCGATCGGACATCGATCTGGTGTTGCTGCACAGCGGCAAGACCTCGACCAAGATCGACACACTTGCCAATGACCTCTGGTATCCACTCTGGGACGCGCGCATTCGCGTTGATCATGCTGTACGCACCCCGGCGGATTGTGCCGAAGTCGCAGGGCGCGAGCTCAGCGCTGGTGTCGGGCTGCTTGATCTCCGGGTGATCGCCGGTGACGCGGAGTTGGTCAAGGGCGCCCGCACGGCACTGATTGACACGTGGCGTGGCAACGCCCGAAAACGACTGCCGGAGCTGCTTGCATCACTTGACGAGCGCCTCGCGACCTTCGGTGACGCTGCCTATCTGCTCGAGCCCGATCTCAAGGAGGCCCGCGGTGGCTTCCGCGATGTGTCGATGCTGCGGGCCCTTGCTGCCAGCTGGCTGACCGATCGGCCGCACGTCGGCATCCGGGAACCGTACGAGCGTCTGCTCGACGTCCGTGACGCCTTGCACGTGGCCTCTGGCCGCACCCTCGACCGCTTGATCTCTAGTGAGATCGAAGCCGTGGCGACACGCCTCGGCTACACCCAGGCTGATGATCTTCATCGCGACGTCAGCCTGTCTGCCCGCCGCATCGGGCATGCCGTCGACGTCACCGTTCGGGCGGCTCGCCAGGCACTGCCACAGCGCCGCGTGCTCAGTTTCATCAAGCGGGAGCGCAAACCCGACTACATCAAGGCCAATCACGGGTTGATCATCTACTCCGGCGAGGTGGGCCTCGGCCCGACGACCAACCCCAGCGAT
This sequence comes from uncultured Actinomycetota bacterium, assembly GCA_963759635.1. Lineage (GTDB taxonomy): Bacteria > Actinomycetota > Actinomycetes > Propionibacteriales > Propionibacteriaceae > Microlunatus. The sequence continues at coordinate 61,672 of CAVXAP010000004.1, read as the reverse complement.
CCACTCGTTGGCCTCCGGGCTGGAGCCCTCGCCGCACAGCGTGGGCTGGTCCTCTCCCCTGTGACGGCCGACAACCTCGGCAAGCAAGGCCAGGAGCTGCCGACACCCTGGCCTGAAGCGGCACGGGATGCGCTGCTCGAAATCCTGTCCACCGGACCCAACCTGCTCCCGGTTTGGGAGTCCCTCGACCTTGCCGGATGCATTGGCAGATGGATTCCCTCGTGGGAACCGATCCGCGCTCGGCCTCAGCACAATCCGGTCCATCGACACACGGTCGACCGCCACCTGGTGCAAACAGTGGCTGAGGTGCAGCGTCACCTCACTCGAGTAGATCGGCCGGACCTCTTGCTGCTGACCTGCCTCTTCCACGACATCGGCAAGCTGCCTGGCGCCGGCGTCCACCACGCTGCGCGCGGCGCGCCGATCGCCCGCGAGGCGGTTGAGGCGATCGGGCTCAACCAAACCGATGCTGAGCTGGTCGAGCACCTGGTGAGGCACCACCTCACGCTCGCCGGACTGGCCACGAAGCGGGACCACGCCGATCCCGCAACCCTGAACGCTCTGGTCGAGGCCGTGCAAGGCCGCGCGGACATCCTTGGCCTGCTGCGCTCTCTCACCGAGGCCGACGCTCGGGCGGCCGGCCCGGCTGCCTGGTCGCCGTGGCGAGCCCAACTGATCAACAGCCTGGCCGACCAGACCGAAGGGCTGCTGGTCGATGAAGGGACCCGGGTGGACGTCAGCCAGCTGGTCGACGTCGGTTTGGCTCGATCGGTCCACCTGGACGGGAGGCCGCGCATCAGGGTCGAACCACGGCCTGGCGGCGTAGAGCTCGTCATTGCCGCGACCGACCGGCTGGGTCTGTTCAGCGACACCGCCGGCTTGCTTGCCTCACATTCGGTGCAGGTACGGTCAGCGGTCCTCCACACAAGTCGAAGGGGTGGCAGTCAACACCTGGCGGGTGGACAAGCAGGTGCCGACTGATTTGCCTGACACCGCGTACATGGTCAAACAGCTGAGTGCGTCTGGAGGCAGGTGAGACAGGCATCCTTACGCCGGTGCAGCGCCGTGAGGCCCGCGCCCATAGCAGTGGCGCGACGCCCCACCCCTATGTTGAGCTGATCCGTGACGCGAGCGAGACGGCGGCTGTGATCGAGGTCCGGACAGGCGACCGCGCCGGATTGTTGTACGCGCTCGGCCGATCCCTCAGTGAGATCAAGCTATCCATCCGATCGGCCCATATCAGTACCCTCGCTGGGCAGGCCATCGATACGTTCTACGTGACCGAGGTAGACGGCTCGGCACCCAACACGCGGCGCGCCCAGGAGGCCATCGACGCGCTGACGGTGGCGGCGGGAATCCCGGCTGCCCCGGCAGCCACGGCGTCTGGCTGACTCGGATCAGGTTCGCTCGGCAATCAGGTCGTCCACTTCCGCCGACGTCGGCGGTTGTGGACCACGCCGGGAGCACACGATGGACGCCGCCGCCGCGCCGCGTTCCAAGGAGGCTTCGAGCCCCGCATCGAGTTTCACCCAACCGTCCAGGAAGCCCGCCATGAAGGTGTCGCCAGCGCCGACTGTATCGACCACCTTGGTAGGAAACCCCGGCACCCGCGTGATGTTGCCGCCAGGCTCGATAGCTACCCCGCCACCCGGACCAAGCGTGATCACTGCGAGCCCTAACCCGTACTGTTCGACCCATGCAGCGGCCAGCTCCACTGGATCGCTGCCGTTCTGCCCACCGCCGGCCTCTGCCTCGGCAAGGAACCTGATGTCCTCATCACTTGCCTTGACGATCCCCTGACGTCGACCAACCACCCGCAGCCAGGGCTGGACCTTATTCCAATAGAGGTCGGGATCAGTGATCACCGTGGGCCGCACGTTGATGTCGTAGGAGACCCCCGACTTCACGTCGCCCATCCAATCCAGCAGCACCTCGGCACCCGGGCTCACGATGCACGACAAGGACGCAATGTGCAGCCAATCGTCGCCGAGCAGCTCCGGCAGGTCGTCGATCTGCCAGCCAAAGTTCGCCGTGTCGTTGAAGTGGAACGTGTAGCTGGCGACACCCTGCTCATCCAAACTCACAACTGCGATCGACGTGGCCTGTGATGCCTCGGTGGCAAGATCGAGTTTGACATTCGCCTCGAGGATGTGCTGGCGCAGTTGACGCCCGAAGGCATCTCTGGACAGCCGACCCAGAAAGTGCGTGTTGGCGCCAAGCTTGCCCAGAGCAACCGCAGAATTCATCGGCCCTCCTGCTGACAGAGCGAGCCAAGTAGAGCTGAACGAATCACTCCCAACTTCTGCCTGGACCAGGTCAATCAGGGCCTCTCCGCACACCACGAAGCGCGTCATGGACACAAACCTAGTGGTTCTCGGGTCGCCGATGTGGGTTGGTCGACGTTCGCGAACTGAGTTTGCTAGCCAGCCAGCATCTCGAGCTCAGCGCAAAACTCGGCTTGCATGTCACCTCCCACCTGTTCCCACAGGGACGGAGGGAGTGCCCTCTCGCTAATCTCGGCGAGCAGTCTCCCCATGGAGTAATCCGGATCGATCTTTGCCAACCGCTCGCAACAACAGTTCAGCAGTGCGCCCGCCCCGCTGATCCATGCGGCCATGCCCAGCAGGCACAGCGGTGCAGCGGCCAACATCGGAGGCATCTGCGCTACGACTCCGGCCCACAGCCGTACATGATCCTCGGCGTTGGCGGAAGCTATCAGCGCCCAGGCCAGATCACGAACATGCACGTCGGTCACGAGTAGCCCCAGCAGCAGACAGGTCCTCTCATCTGGAACAGCTGCTTCAGAGATTGCCGCTTCCACAATGCTGGTCAAGAGTCGAACGGCTGCACGGGGATCGTCGAGCTGCCCGAGCTCAGCGAGCAGGGCGTCGGCCAACTCCTGCAAGCGCGACAGCTCTGCCTCGGACGGACCGCTAACAGACGCCTCAAGCTCTCGCCGGTCCGCGCGAGCGCCCAGTCCGGCAAAGACGGCCTCCGCCGACACTGGATGGGAGCTGGGATCGAACGGCGTTCCGGTGAGCGGGCAGCACTCATCGTCACAGAGGAGTGACCACCACCGACCGTGCCCGACGTAGAGCACGTCGGTCAGCTCGTGTGCGCCCAGTCGATCCATGAGCCGAGTCAGCAACCGGTGAGCCGGCAGAGAGTCCGCACTGTACGCGACCAAGGCGAGAGCCTGAGCCGCATGCTTCGAGGCGAGCCAGTCGATCTGCTTGGCCAGTTCGTCGCCAGCCGACTCCCCAGGAAAATCCATCCGGGCCGTCAACAGAACTCGACCGGACTTGATGAAGACCGCAACGATGGATTCGTCGGGATGGAATCCGACCAGGTACGGGATGATGGCCAGAAGCTCGTCTGGCCGACGGACCTTGAGCCGTGCCTGCCGCCTCTGCTGGCGGCGGCGCCCTGCTGGTTTCCTGGGAGCTGATTTTTTCGAAGATGTCATGCCGTCAGGTTGCGGATGGGGAGGGCGAATGTGTCGGCCAGCAGCAAATCTGTGGACAGCGCGCTGACCGGGCCGCGTCCCTGTGGACAACTGGCCGCCAGGCGCGGTCTCGGCAGCGGGCCAATCCTGCGCTACCGTGGTCGAAATGGACGAGCCCAGCGGTTCAGAAAGCACCGGCATGGGACCGACGCCCAGCGGGCCGTCTTTCCTTCCCTGGGCGCCCGCCCCAGGTGACACGCCGCCCATTAAGCCACCGTTGCCGCCTCGCACCGCTGGATCGATGGCCAGGCGGGCATCCCGGCTTCCGACCGTCATCACGATAGCTGTGATCTTTCTGGTGGCGGCCGTCGTGGCAGTAGCCAGCATGGTCGCGAACTCCGCTGACACCCATGTCAGAGTTCCGGCCGCCAGCAAGGAACCCATCCCTCAGATCACAACTCAAGGCGATCGGATCGAGTTCACGACCAGTGACGGAAGTGGCCAACTGGTCTTACTCAGGCACTCGTGGCTCAGCAGCGGGCAGGTGCCACCGACGTCGGGTAGCTATCTCCGGGTTGAGGTGGAATTGACGTGCACTGCGGGCTCGGTCGACTACGACCCTTACAACTTCCAGGTCTTCGACCAAACGGGCCGACTCTTCGAAACCGCGATCGAAGGCGCCGGAGATGCCATGTTGGAAACAGGGACCCTGCACCCTGGCGAGCGGGTTCGCGGCACCATTGCGTTTGACATGCCCCACAGTGAGGCCACCCTCCTGATGAGCGACGATGCCAACCAGACGGTCACAGCACTGAAGGTTCCAGACTGATCTTTTAGGCGCTTCTCGCGCACGTCGCGCTAGGAGTTTCGACACTCGAAGCGTGTGATCTCCCATCTCTACCGACGGTCTTTGCGGATTACCAGCTTCAAACCTGACCATACGTGGTCGATCGCGCAAACTTTCACGTCGACAAGCCCGCTGCTCGGCAGCACGATCTCCCGGATGACATCTTCGGTCATATCCGTCTCGATCTTGCTCGCGCGTTTCGGCCAGGCCACCCAGATCATGCCGTCCGGGGCGATCGCGGTGATCAACTCAGGAATCCTGGGAGCGAAGTCCGTTTGGGAAGTAACGAAGATCAACACAAGATCGCAGTGACTACCAACGCGGCGGCTGGTTATCACACCATCCGGCAGCTCGCGGAGAAGTACATCGAGGTTGGCCGGTGCGTGCAACACCGCCATGGACATTCCCGGCTTGACGCCAAGCTTCTTCGGCAGTGGCGTTCCCGAGTATCCGACCGTCATTTCCGACCTCCTGGTATCAGCATGCACTGATCGACAGCTGGAACCAGCGCTGGCAGATCACGGGGCGTCGTGCTTGACTCGGCGGCGTGGCGGAAGTGGAGGCAACTCATGCCGGCGAGCCGCACTCTGGAGGGCTGGCGAATCGGCTCAACTGGTTGCGGGCTGGCGTGCTTGGTGCGAATGACGGCATCGTGTCAGTGTCGGCTATTGCGGTTGGCGTGGCCGCTGCGACGCCCGAGCCGGGGCCCATCCTCGCCGCGTCGGTAGCAGGACTGGTCGGCGGTGCTATCTCGATGGCTCTCGGTGAGTACGTCTCGGTGAGCAGCCAGCGCGACAGCGAGCGCGCGTTGATTGCCAAGGAGGAGGCCGAACTGGCGACGATGCCGTACGAGGAGCTGGCCGAGCTCACCAGGCTCTATCAAGACAAGGGGTTGAGCCCACAAACCGCACGTCAGGTGGCCGAAGAGTTGACCGCGAACGACGCTCTCGCAGCGCATCTGGATGCCGAACTCAACATTGACCAACACGACATCGTCAGTCCGTGGCGGGCTGCCTATGCGTCGGCCACCGCCTTTCTTATCGGGGGGCTGTTGCCAATTTTGGCGATCATTCTCTTTCCCGCCACGATCCGCATTCCAGCCACGTTTGCTGCTGTGCTGGTTGCCCTGGCGATCACCGGCGCAGCCGGCGGCTACCTCGGCGGCAGTCCGATCCTGCGGCCGACTATTCGGGTCGTCGTCGGCGGGGCGATCGCACTCGCGGCGACGTTCCTCATCGGTCGTCTGCTGGGCACCACAGTCCTGGCCTAGGGACCCTTAAGCGACGGCCATGAGGCGTCCGACACGTGCAGCATGCGCCTGAGCCCGATCCAGCCAGGCGGCCAGTTCCTCAGGAACGGGCTCCTGCCCTGTCGACCCCTGCGGCGCGCTCGCTACCCAGATCGCGGTCGCCAGTGCCCGTACGGCCTGCATGGCCGGATAGAGCCGACCAGGCCCGCCTGCTCGCCGGTATCCCAAGAAGAGGTAGTCCACCAGCGGCTCTGGCATCGCACGCCACCATGGCGACACCCAGGTGATCATGTCGACAGCCGTTGCCAGGTCCCACGCCGGATCCCCCAGACCGGCATCCGCTAGATGGAAAAAGCTGACCCGCAACGCGGGTCGGAGCTCGACCTGGACACTGGTCGCAGTCAAGTCGCCATGGATCCAGTGATGCTCGGTCCAGCGCTCATCGACCTCTCGGACCGCGGCTCGGAGGTCACGGGAGGACTCGTAAGCCTGCAGCACCGCCGCGTACCCCGAACGAGGCGCCGCGCCACTACTTATCGAGGCTGAAAGGCGCCGTAGGTTGGCGACCCACGGCCGCGCGGCGAGCGGCGCTGACGAGTGGTGAGTCGATGTGGTGTGCAGAGTTGCGATTGTCGCCCCCCAGGCCTGACAGATCTGGGCCAGCTCAGCCGCGCTGCCGCGCTGTTGAGCAAGATCGGCGGCACCGACCGACCCGCCGGTCGCCTGGCCGAAGCGTGCTTGCCCCACAAGTTCCACAATCGTGTCCATCGCAACGTCGAAGATCCTCGTGCTACCTGTCCAACCCGTCAAAACCCTCAGATGATCAGAGGGACGCCGCCACCCGGCGGTAGGGCGGGTGCCGGCTCCTCACCATGAATTCGGGACCGGCTCCAGCACGGTTTGGGCCAGCCAGGCAGGCTTGACTCAGTAAGTGGTCGCCCGGTGCGGGGGCCGCCTGATGACGACAGACGGAAAGGCGAATCATGGTCGAACGGCCGGTGCCGCGCCCTGGCTGGGCCGCCCTGATCATGCTGCTCCTGCTCGGTGGGCTGTGGGTTTTGGAGTTACTTGATCAATTGAGCGGGAACCAGCTGGACCAGTACGGCATCCATGCCCAGGAAATCGACGGTGTCCCCGAGATCCTCACCGCGCCTTTCCTGCACGCCGGCTGGGATCACCTGATCAGCAATTCGTTGCCATTCTTTGTACTCGGGTTTCTGGTGCTCCTCAGCGGCCTCGCCAGATGGCTGGTTGCCTCGCTGATCATCATCGTCATCTCCGGGATGGCAGCTTGGTCCCTCACGCCGGCGCACACGATCATCCTGGGTGCGAGCGGGCTCATCTTCGGCTGGCTCACGTACCTGCTGGCTCGCGGTATCTGGTCCAGGCGCCCAGCACAAGTGGCAGTGGCGCTGCTCGTACTGCTCGTGTACGGCGGGCTGATCTGGGGCGTCCTGCCCGGGAGCGCCGGCATCAGCTGGCAGGCACACCTCGGAGGAGCCATTGGCGGGGTGCTCGCAGCCTGGCTGTTGCACAGGCGGGCTAGCCGCCGAGTCGTCACGGCAGGATCTGTGCGCCGCTACTAGACGCAGCCTGGTCGGAAGCGCCCTTCTCCGAGTTGTCAGAAACTGAGCGAGCTATAGCGCGCTGAGATTCTGACAGGTCGGCTCTTGAGAGTGGCCGCAGAAACCTATGTTCACGTAGATTTCTGACGGTCTGCGCGGGTTGCAAACTGTGCAGACCGTCAGCAAGCTGTGCAGACCCCCCGCCGCAAGTCGATCGCGCCGTGCAAGGCTCAAGACCCGTTCAATCTCAAGGAGGGACTCCAGGTGTCCAATCCGATCAGGGTGGCGGTCCTCGGATTCTGGCACGTCCATGCGGCCGAGTACGCCACCCGGGTACGCCAGCACCCGGACACAGAGCTGGTCGCCGTCTGGGACGACGATCCTGACCGTGGACGAGCAGCCGCGGAGGCCGTCGATGCAGCATTTGTCGATGACCTCGACAAGCTGCTCGCGGGCGACGATATCGACGCAGTGACCGTCACGACAGCCACCAGCGCGCATCGCGCGATCATGCTCCCCGCTGCGCAGGCCGGAAAGCACATCTTCACCGAGAAACTCCTGGCTCCAACCGTCGCAGAGGCCGAGGAGATCATTGACCGGGCCGATAGCGCCGGTATTGCCCTGGTGGTATCACTCCCCCACCTGTACCGCGGATATACCCGGGCGATCCTCGGGCAGCTCGACGAGCGGCGTCTCGGCGAGCTCACCTATTGCCGGATTCGGCTGTCTCACGATGGGGCGATCGCCGGCTGGCTGCCGGAACGCTTCTATGACCCGAGTGCTGCTATCGGCGGTGCGCTCAGCGATCTCGGATGCCATCCGGTCTACCTCACACAGCTCTTCCTCGGTGCACTCCCGGCCACCGTGAGCGCCACATACGCTGCGTTCGCCAAACGGCAGGTCGAAGACCAGGCCGTCGTGTCGCTTGGATACCCGGGTGGCGTGATCGGTGTCGTCGAAACAGGATTCCTGAGCCGCGACCCGTTCACCATCGAGATGCACGGCACCAGCGCCAGCCTGGCGTACGAAAGCACGGACAACCGGCTCCGGATACGTAGCGCCGGGGCGGACGCCTGGCAGTCGCTCTCAGTACCCCAAGACGATGCGGACGCGTTCAGCCGATGGGTCACCCACATCCGCGACGGCTCGCGAGCCGATGACAATCTGACTCGCGCGGTCGAGCTGACCCGCCTGGTATCCGCGGCCAACACCGCGGCAGCTACCGGCACGACTGTTCGATATCCGATGGTGGCGCCCTGATGACGATCAAGGTTGGCGTGCTGGGCGGCGGCGGCATCGTGGACGGTCATATTCGGGGCTACCGGGCCTACGCCGAAGCGATCGAGGTGGTCGCCGTGGCCGATGTGGTGGAGGAGACGGCCCGGAGGCGCGCGGTCGAGCTTGGCGCGGCGGCGTACACCGACTTTCGGCAGATGATCCTCGAGGCCGAATTCGACGCCGTGGACATCTGTCTGCCGCATCACCTCCACGCCGAGGCCATCGTGGCCGCGGCTGAGGCAGGAAAGCACATCTTGTGCGAGAAGCCGCTCTGCCTGACGGTCGAGCAGGCCGAGCAGGTGCAGCGGGCGGTCAGCGCAGCAAAGGTGACCTTGATGTGCGCACACAACCAGCTCTATCTGCCCGCGGTGGCCAAGGCCAGGCAGCTGTTGGATGACAGCATTCTCGGCACTGTTTATGAGGTGCGCATCACCGACAGCTTCTACAACGACTTCGATCCGCAGAACATGGGCTGGCGCGCGAGTGCTGCCACCAGTGGTGGCGGCGAGCTGATGGACACGGGCTATCACCCGACTTACCTGATGCTCCACTTCGCGGGGGGCTCACCGGTCGAGGCCACTGCGCTGCTGTCCACGCATCGGCTGCGTTTCATGGAGGGCGAGGACTCGGCTCAGGTGCTGGTCCGCTTCGACAACGGGGTCGTGGGCCAGCTGGTGACGAGCTGGGCGTACGACGCGCCGCCGGGCACTGAGAGGTTCTCCGTCGTCGGGGAACTTGGCTCGCTGAAGAGCGACGGGCGGTCACTTACGGTGACCCTGCGCGGATCAGCCAGCCAGACCTATGACTTCGAGGACGTGGACACGTACGCGTACGAAATCGGACAATTCGCTGACTGCCTGCGCTCCGGCATACGTCCGCTGCACACCGAGAAGGAGGGTATCGACGTGCTCTGCCTCATCCTCGCCGCGTACGAGGGTGCGCGCAGTCGGACCGTAGCGCCCGTCTTCAAGCGTTCTGCCATATGAGCTGACCCGGGCAGAAAACACTCGTGCCTCCCACCAGAGGCGAGAGGCACGAGCACATTCCCCGAGCGTGAGCGGCCGTGGGCCATACAGCGAGTGCTCTACTCGCCGACTGCGAAGCACGTTTTGCGCGCTTCACCGGCAGCGTGAAGACCACTCACCCGACCACACCCCGACGTTCCCTCCCCCATAGAGGAACGTTCAAGATGAACGCTGTCGAAGGGCGATGCCCGTCATTTGTTGGCTAACCAACTCCTGACACAGCAAGAAATTAGCGAAAGTGCCAAAATGTGTCGACCCCCAGGTAGCGATTTGTCCTCTTCTGGACATGTCAAAAACCGGACATCTCACTGGATCTGGGTTGCCTTGCGAAACAAGCCCCCCGCTGACTCCTGCTGCATAGCGCGGACCACGCTACAGCAAATTGCTACCCCCCGAGAAGCCCCCGTATCTCTTCAGCTGAGAGCGCTGCAGCTGCCAAGGCTTCGCCACCTACGACCGACTCGAACAGCTCCTCTTTGTGCGCCTTCAGATCCATCACCTTCTGCTCGATGGTGTCCTTTGCCACCAAGCGATACACCATGACGGTCTTGGTCTGGCCGATCCGATGCGTACGATCCACCGCCTGTGCTTCGGTAGCAGGGTTCCACCACGGATCGAGCACGAAGCAGTAGTCGGCCTCGGCGAGATTGAGCCCGAAACCACCCGCCTTCAGGCTGATCAGGAAAACTGACGCGGCCTTGTCCCGGAATCGCTGGATCACCCGCTCCCGGTTTCGTGTCCGTCCGTCGAGGTACGCGTACGAGATGTCGGCCTCAGCCAGCCGGGTCCGGATCCTGCTCAAGAACGTCGTGAACTGGCTGAAGACAAGTGCTTGATGGCCTTCTCCGACCAGCTCGCTCAGGTCCTCTAGAAGCACCTCGATCTTTGCTGCCGGCACGCCGCTATGGGCGTCGTCGACCAAGGCCGCGTCCAGGCTGAGGCGGCGCAGCAGGGTCAGCGAGCGAAGCACGGTGAACCGGTTGCGATCGAGATCTTCGATCAATCCCAAGACCTTCTGCCGTTCGCGTTGCAGGTGCGTCTGGTAGATCCGCCGATGCTTGGGGTGGAGCTCGACTTCGACGACCTGCTCCTGCTTGGGTGGCAGCTCGGCGGCGACGCTCTCTTTGGTGCGGCGCAGCATCAGTGGGCGTATCCGCCGGCGCAGCTGGCGCAATCGAGTGGCGTCCCTGCTGCGTTCAATTGGCCGCCGGTAGTACTCGGAGAATCGATCAGGGTCCGGGAAGAGTCCAGGGGCGGTAATCGAGAGCAGTGCCCAGAGGTCCATCAGACTGTTTTCCAGCGGGGTGCCGGTGATGGCCAGCTTGAACGGAGCCGCTATGCGGCGCGCGCACTGGTAGGTCTTGGCCCGGTGGTTCTTCACAAACTGTGCCTCGTCCAGGATCAATCCGGACCACTCCAGCTCGCTGAGCTTGTCGTTGTCGATCCGCAGTAAGGCATAGGAGGTGATCACCACGTCTGCGGCGGCTACAACCCCGGCGCTCGGCGCGCCCCGCTTGGACTCAGACTCCGCAAGGCAGACGACCCGCAGGTCGGGTGCGAACCTCGCCGCCTCATTTGACCAGTTGGAAACCACGCTGGTCGGCGCCACAACGAGGAAGGGCGGCTGCTCGGGACAGCTCAGCCGGGCATGGCAGATGAGCGCGAGCGCCTGGAGGGTCTTACCAAGACCCATATCGTCGGCGAGGATGCCACCCAGCTGATGGGTCCACAAGAAGCCCAACCAGCGGTATCCGTCGAGCTGATACGGCCGCAGCGTGGCCCGCAACGTTCCCGGAACTCCAACATCATCGACCGAGGACGCGTCGATGAGCCCGCGGACGGACTGCTCCCAGCGAGCCGACTGGTCGATGGCCACGCCCAGGTTTCGGAGGTCGTCCCACAGGCTTGCCTGGAAACGGTTGATGCTCAGCTCGGGACGGTGCCGATCCTGCAGAGCCTTGGCCTCCTCGATCAAATCTCGCAGCTGGGCGAACTCTGGTCGGTCCAAGGAGAAATAGACTCCCGTTTCCAAGATCAAGAAGTCCTTGTCCTGGGTAAGAGCGACGAACAGATCCTCGAACGGCACCACCTCTCCGTCGATCGAGACTTTGATGCGCAGGTCGAACCAGTCGGCGGAGTCTGCACGCTGAACGGCCGCCACCTGCACGCTCGGCTGAGAGCTGGTCCTGCGATACTCGCGCACCTCCCCTTCCAGCTTGACCCGTACCCCCGCAGACGCCAGCTGCGGCAGCACCTCCTCAACGAACGTCACGGCCGCCATACCGTCCAGCAGTGCGTGCGCAGCCGGCTGCTGTTGCAGGTCCTTCCGGCGGTTTGCCAGTTGCGGAATATCTGCGTACGGCAGCGGCAGTTCTGTCAGCTTGCGCTGTTCCTCGGCAAGGTCACGGATGCTGTTCCGCTCTGGCGGCTCGTCGATCGGGTACGTCGCATTGCCCTCAGGGCCGTCGTAGTGCACCATCCAGTCAAGGCGCACCCGATGCTCAGGTCTGAAGTGCACCACGACGCCAATGATCGGTTCGACATAATCAGGCAGCCGAATCGACCGGTCGGTGGACGTGAGGCTCATTTTCTGACGTAGCCGTGGGATGAAGTCGGTCAAGAAGTGAGCCTCGTCCTCTGGAGGAATCACGAGTGCGTGAGGGTCCACCACGAGCTGCCGCAGTTCGCGGCTCAGCAGCTGATCCAGCCGCGCCACGATCAGCTTCCGTACGCCTGCAGCCTCCTCCCCGACATAGAAGACTCCATGCGCCGGATCCCCGAGGACGCCAAGTGATGACAGGTCCAGCTCCTGATCATCTAGCAATACGCTGGGGCCAACCAGGACCCCGACGGCTGAATCGCGGCGTACGTCGAGGACCACCGACGCACGCTGCTCGGTGCGGAGCGGGCCGAGGAGGGGTTTGGCGGCGAGGATGGTGAGACCAACCGTCGCCGCCTGGTCGAGCAGCCCCCAGAAAGCGCTGCTGACAGTCCCCAGCGAAAGCCAGGCGCTACGGGGCAAGGCGTACCGCGCACTTGCACCGGCGGCTGCGCGGAACTGCAGCAACAGCTCACGCTGCTCGGCCACGTAGGAGCGGGCAACGAAGTCCAGATCATCCCAGGAGATTCCGGAGCGAACCCATCCGCCGCTATGGCTCCGTCGTGCCGGGCGGATGCGCAGATCCTGACGCCCGAGGTAGCCACGAAACGCAGGAATCCGCTCAACACCGAACTCCAGCGCCAAGGGCGCGAGGTCAGCAGGCGACACATCCGGACTCGCAACGAGCAGCTTGTCGAGCGTCCTCTCCCACTCCGGTCGTTCGACCGTTGTACCGGCGACGAGATGGCGTGCGACGATCAGCACAGCGGCCGCATGTTTGCAGTCGCTCACAACTGGACAGCTGCACTGGCTGCGGTAGACGCTGACGTTGCCTGATCGTGAGCTGGCTAGGAAGACTGTGACGGCATAGTCGTCGCGCACGGTGCCTTTGACCCGGCCTGTGACAGTCAGAGCGGCAGCATCGAAGTTCACGTCGAAGACGTGGCCCGATTTGGCGTAGACCATCGCTCTGGCAAAGGCCTCGTGGCCCACCATCTGGATGATCGCTTCATGACTCAGAAGCGAGCGCCACGATGTCACCACGACTTGCACCTTAGTCGCGGGTACTCACAGTTCAGCGCCTTCGCACATCGCCCCGCAGCCCCCGGAGACGATGCGTCGGGTCTAGGTGGGAGAGTAGGTCGACGGTGCCACTCTCAGGCACAGGTTTCAGCAGCTCGGAAGCGGGCATAAGTAGCTCGGAAGCGGGCATACAACGACGTACGGAGGATCGAATGAGCGAGTCAACACAAGGTCCCAGCGAGGGTGTCGAGGATCTCGAGGGCCCCGCGGACGGCGGCGCCGAGGGCATCGCAGGCATCCGTGATGGCGGAGCTGACGGTAGCGCCGATAGCGCAGCCTTTGGTGGGCGCGACGGCGGCGCAGATGGCGGAGCCGATGCCGGTGCAGACGGCGGGGCCGATGGGGGCGCCGACGGTGGCGCAGACGGCGGGGCCGATGGTGGTGCAGACGGTGGCGCAGACGGCGGGGCCGATGGTGGTGCAGACGGCGGCGCCGCTCGCTGAGGATTCCGTCCTCGCCCGACTCATTGCCGTCGATCGCAATCACTTCGCAAGTCAGTACTGGGGGCAGCAACCGTTGCTGTCACCCGCCGCCGATCTCCCAGGCGGGTTTCCCCGATTGTTCGGTGCGAACGCGATCGACGAGCTTGTGTCGCAGCGGGGTTTGCGGACGCCATTCCTGCGGGTCGCCAAGAACGGCATGACCCTGGATGACAAAGCGTTCACTTCGCCCGGCGGCGTCGGTGCAGGAATCGCAGACCAGGTAAGCGAGGACAGACTGGTCCGGCTTTTTGCCGACGGCTCGACACTGGTGTTGCAAGCCTTGCATCGTGTCTGGCCGCCGATCCTTCAGTTCTGCCAGGAGCTTGCCGCCGAACTCGGCCATCCGGTGCAGGCCAATGCTTACGTGACGCCTCCACAGAGCCAAGGCTTCAGCGCTCACTACGACGTACATGACGTCTTTGTTCTGCAGATTGCAGGAGAGAAGCGGTGGCGGATACATCCGCCTGTCCTGGTATCGCCGCTACGTGATCAGCCGTGGAACGATCGCAAAGCTGACGTCGAGAAACGGGCTGAAGAATCTCCTCTGATTGATGCGGTGCTCAGACCGGGCGATTGTCTCTATCTTCCGCGCGGATACCTCCACGCTGCGACGGCGCTCGGCGGTGTGAGTACCCACCTGACTCTTGGCATCCATGTCTGGACCCGCTTCGCGCTCGCGCAGCAAGTCATGGAGCAAGCCTTGCGAACCGTAAGCGACGACCCAGTGATCCGCGCCTCCCTGCCGCTCGGAGTGGATGTGTCCGACCCGAGCGAGATTTCGCCGGACTTCGACGTGGCCACTGCCATATTGGCGGACGCCGTCGAGAATGCTGATCTTGATCAGATGTCCCAGTCACTGTTGCAGAACGCCCGGTCAAGCCAGCGTGCAGCGCCGGTCGGCCCACTCAGACAGCTTCATGATGCGGATGCGCTCACCGTCGACACGCAGATCATGCTTCGCCGACATCTTGCCGCATCTGTTGATCACACCGGATCGCGGATCCTGGTGCGTAGTCGCGCCGGTGATCTGGCGGTGGCCGAGGACGATGTCGGGCCGCTCACGGCGCTGCTGGCCAATGGTGTCGTCACGGCTGGTGATCTTGGCGTGGATCTTGCGCGGCGCCTGCTGCTCGCCGGCTTGGCCATCGTGGAGTGAGTGAACCAGATTCGGCGTTCCGATGCGCGGACGCGGCGCGTGTACGAGCGGATCCGCTAGCCGGTTCAGCGCCTCCGGCGCGCCGCTGGCTCCTCCTGGAGCACCCAGGCCCCTGGCGAATCGACGCCATCGCCGACTCTGGAATTGAGTCCGATGTCCTCTCGACTCTGGTGGAGAAGGCAGGCTCTGTAACGCGAATCTTGCTGGTTCGCCGGCCTGGGCGAATCGACCGACATGCGCCGCGCCGATGGATCCTGGCGGGTCTTGACTCAGCCACCTTGACCGGTCCCTGGCGGGACGACCAGGATCTGCTGGATGCCGCTGATGCGCTGACTACCCCCTCTCCGCCGCTAGTGGAACCCTCCCAGCCTGTGATTCTTGTCTGCACCCACGGCGTACACGACGTCTGTTGTGCGCTTCGTGGCCGTCCAGTGGCTCAGGCCCTAGCGGCCCGGTGGCCAGAGCTGGTGTGGGAATGCACTCACATCGGCGGCGACCGGTTCGCTCCGAACGTCGTCTTACTTCCCGACGGCTTCTACTACGGAAATCTCGAGCCAGACAGCGCGATAGGCACAGTCGAGGCGCACCTCGCGGGTACCGTGCTACCCGACCGGCTCCGCGGCATGGCGCGCTTCCTGCCCCCGGTCCAGGTAGCCGTCATTGCCGCGTACGAGCGTTACGGACCACTCGGCCCCTCAGATGTCATCGTTGAGGCCACCGAGCACATCGGGCCGTACCACGGGCACGGCTCGGAGACCGTGGTGGATCTGCTGATCCAGCCTCAACACCGAATGCCCAGGGTACGGGTGCTGGCGATCCGGCGCCCCGACGCCCAGCTGACCTGCCGGGCGACCCGCGAGACGCCTGCCACCGAATACCGGATCATCGACTTCACCCCCAGCTGACAGGCCCCTCCCCCGTATGTGGTCAGAAACAACATCAATCCTGCCGGATATGGTGTTGCGTGCGACCACATTCGCCCTTGGCCGACTCTCAGGAGGCAGACCGTTGCCGGTTCTGCACGTGTCCGTGACCTCACCCCTTCCGCCTCAGGCAGTTCTGCAGCGGCTTACCGATTTCGGCCCCGCCAGAGCCGCGAACTGGGCAGGTGTCGACCACCACAACTTCATCGTGCACGACAAGGGCGACGGCTGGGCCGAGGTCACCGAGGGCAACAAGCTCCGCTGGGAGCGGGAGCGCTACACATGGGACGCTTCCGCCGGTACCGTCTCGGCGGTCACCGTGACCTCCAACATCTGGGCACCTGGCAGTGGCTGGAACTACACGATCATGCCGGAAGGCACCGGCAGTCGCGTTGAGGTGACAGCGGTCCGGAAGGGCTATGGAGTCAAGGGCAAGCTGGTCGGTGCTTTGTTGTCCCTAGTTGGCAAGCGGGAGATCACGTCCAGCACGACGGCCGCTCTCGGGACCTGACAGTAGACCTGCGTGCCACGGTAAGTGTTCTACGGCATCGGGACGATCATCTCGCCGCACCAGCCTCCGACGGCATCGGCGGAATCATGCGTGCCGATCCTCACGCGGTGGCAGCTTCCTCACAATACGATGATCGACTGCGGCTCATCCGCTTGGGGGCTCGGGATCAAGATGATCATGATCCCTCGTTCGGCGACAACATCGGTTGAGCATAAGGTCAATCCCATCAGCGGGGCCACGGTCAAGGCGTCCAGACGAATGGCTCTTCAGCTGACGAGTGCGGTCGGAGAGCAAGTGGAGCATTCACCGCGAGCGAGAGGAACAAGATCATGGCAGCGAAGTTCGAGCTGTACAAGAGCTCTAACGGCGAATATCGGTGGAGGCTCAAGGCGAGTAATGGGCAGGTCATTGCGACAGGTGGCGAAGGCTATTCCTCGAAGGCTGCCGCGCAGGGTGGTATCGAATCGGTGAAGCGCGTTGCCGGATCTGCACCGATCGAGGAAGCATAGGGCGTCTTCCTTTTTTCGCTCAACTCCCCGAATCAGGCGATGTCTGAGCTGCCCACAGGTCGGGCCCGAAGACCTCATAGCGGATTCGCGCCGCCGGTACTCCTCGATCGAGCAGCGTCGACCTGACAAGCCGCATGAACGGCAGCGGGCCGCACGTAAAGACCTGGATGTCATCCGGAAGTGGGATGTCGGACAAGTCGATGAAGCCTTGACGGGAGCGGGTGTCGCCCTCGTCGACGACTTCGTACCAGGTGTAGGAAGTGAAGTCGTCGATCTCTCGTCCGAGATGCAGCACGGTTTCTCGCAGCGCGTGATCTTGGGCTTTACGGTCGGCGTGGGCAACGATCACCTTCCGCTGCGGCTGCGTGCGAGCAATGTGTTCGACTATGGGCAGCACGGTGGTAATGCCTGCACCAGCGCTGGCCAGCAGGAGCGGCGAGTCGGTCGGAGTCAGCACGAAGTCGCCAGCCGGGGCGCTGACCTCGAGCACGTCTCCGACCGTAACGTGATCATGGAGATAGCTGGAAACCCGGCCGTCTGGGGCCCCATTCACTCCTCGGACCCGCAGCACCGTGATTTGCAGGCGAGTCCGTACAGCGGTTGAGGACACCGTGTACTGGCGCGGTTGTCGATCTCCATCGGGCAGGTCGACGAATACCGACACGTACTGGCCAGGTGCGATGGCTGGAGGAGGACCGCCGTCTGCTGGTTCGAGGACGAGGGAGATGACGTCGGCCGCTTCTTCGATACGGCGTACCACGCGGTAAGGGCGGGTCGGTTGGGAAGGATCTACGTTCGACTGCTGGTACAGCCGCGCCTCCTCGGCGACGAGCTGGAGTCCGAACAGCCAATAGACCTCGCTCCAGGCGGCGGCCACTTCCGGCGTCACGGCATCGCCGAGAACTTCACCGACTGAGGCGAGCAGGTGCTCTCCGACGATCGTGTACTGCTCCGGGCGGATTCCCAGAGAGACGTGTTTGTAGGCGATTCGGTGCATGACGTGGTCGAATGATGGCGCCTCAGGATCGATCAGCTGCACGGCGTACGCGACAACCGAGCCAGCGAGGGCTTTGCTCTGTTCGCCGGTGGCCTGATTCCCCTGATTGAACACGCGCAGCAGCTCGGGATGGGCAGCGAACATGCGGGGATAGAAGTGAGCGGTGATCTTGTCGGCATGCGCAGCGACGACGGACGCGGTTGCCCGAACCACGCTGAGCGACTTATCCGACAAGAGGGACGGTCTCGGGGTTTCGGTCAAAGTGGACACGGCGCTTCTCCCTTCGCGGGGCCGCTGGGTGGTGGGTCACTACGGTATTGCTGAAGCGCCGGGTCGCGGCAGAGACTTTCGGCCCTGGATCCGCGCGCTGTCGGATCGCGCGCTGCATGCCAACATCCAGGGAGGCTCATGATGGCCAAGTTGATCTACTCGGCGATTAGCTCACTCGACGGCTATGTGGCGGATGCGGAGGGCAAGTTCGACTGGAGCGCTCCTGACGAGGCGGTGCACAAGTTCGTCAACGATCTTGAGCGGCCGATCGGCACGTACCTGTACGGCCGTCGGATGTATGAGGTGATGCGCTACTGGGAAACCGCGCCGACCACCGAACGCGAGCCGTCAGCGGAGCTGGAGTACGCGAAGATCTGGCAGGCAGCGGACAAGCTCGTCTACTCCCGGAGCTTGGAGGATGTCTCCACCGCGAGAACCAGGATCGAGCGCGAGTTCGACCTGCACACAATCCAGCAACTCAAAGCAGCTGCGGCTCGCGACATCTCAATGGGCGGTCCGACACTCGCAGCCCAGGCACTGAAGCTCGGATTGGTCGACGAGTGTCACCTGTTCCTCTCCCCCATCGTGGTGGGAGGCGGTACGCGGGCCTTGCCCGACAATGTCCGTCTGAAGCTTGAACTGCTGGATGAGCGCCGATTCGGCAACGGCGTGGTGCATCTGCATTACCGAGTCGAGGGGTGACGAGGCGAAAAAGTGCGCACCGCTCGGATAATTTGGCACTCAGCCACCACATAGGTCGAGAAGTCCGCGATAGTCGGAAAGTTTGATCCTTGGCTACCAGATGCGGCCCGAACCCGTCACATCACGGGTTGATCGGCTCACCCGAAGAGCACTGCCCGACGTTCGGCACTGCGAATAGTCCGGCCGAGAACGACGGCCAGCACGATCACGATCGCGATCACCGAGGCATTGCGTACCGAGTTCGAGTCGGTGGCTACGGCCACCGCAAGCAGCGCCCAGCAGGCAGTCAGGAGGAACCCGGCAACCGCTACCAGCCTTCCCACGACGAACAGCGACATGATCGTGGCGCTGAGGACCAGCACAACGCCGATTTCATTCACCCAGCGTGCGGAGGCAGGCATTCCCCATGAGCGGAAGGTGGTCGCAAAGCCGGCCGCCGCCGCCACGGTCGCCCACCCGAGGTAGATCATCACCGGTAACCGAAGAAAGATCTCCTCCGCAGTGCTGGCTGCCGGCCCGACCAGCAGAAAGCCGCGAGCGGCGAAGACCAGGAAAATGACCAAGATCACGATCAGGATCTGGGCGAGCCAGAGCGTACGTGTTCCGAAGATCGGCACCCAGAGCGCGCTCGCGGTGAATGCACCAAACAGCCACCAACCCGTCACCCGGTGGACCGCGCGCTCCTGCTGGCGCGGCAAAAGCTGATAGACGGCAAGCGCCAGACAAGCCCCGTAGATCAGCCCCCAGACGGCGAACGAGTAGTCGGCCGGGGTCGCGGGGCTGATGTTGGCGTCAGAGATCGCGCCGATGTTGTATACCGGTCCGAGCATCCACCTTGTCAGCGGGTCTGCAGCAGCTTGAGCCACCGCCATCACCGCGACCAAGACGGCACGGACACGATCACTGGTGCGAGCCATGGCCCACATTGTGCCCGTCAACCTCAGTTCATGGCTCGAATGCGGCGAATAAGCCGGCGACAACGAGTCGGCTACAGCAGCGAGGCCACAAGAGCGATGAGCGGTGGCACGCTCTCTGCAACGGCGCCGCCGATGCTCTTACCTCGCTCGCCACCAAACCCAAGCCGGTCGGCAATGAAGAGCACAATCCCACCCAGAACCATGAACAGGCAGATATAGGTCACCAGCGTCCGGCCAACGGTTTCGTTGCCGCTCATCCAGGCGACCACGCCGACGACCATGCCACATCCGAGAAACAAGTTGTAGAAACCGACACCGAAAGCCCAGACACGCACGGCGGGGACATAAGGAAGGCCGAAGACGCCATCATGCACGCTGGGACGTTCGATAAGTAATGCCTCCCAGGCGAAGACGACGATGTGGATCGCTGCCGCAAGCAAGGCGAAGATCCACACGACGACTGTCACGAGACCGGCTCCAGGTTGTCCGTTTCAGAGCCAGCAAGGGTGACGCCGTGGCGAGCCACGACCGCCTGCAGCTGTGGCGCGATTTCCTGGATTGGGCGGCCGTGAGGCACCGAGGCGTCGAGGTCGGCGAAAAATCGGCCCATCGCTCCGGTCAGACCCAATGCCAAGTACTTCGTCGACGGGCTGAGTACCGTTTCGGTGTGCAAGGCCCCGGGCGGGATGGTGATCGCCGAGCCTGGTCCGAGGTCGAAGCCCTCGTCTTCAACCTGGACGATCATGCGGCCGCTGAGAACGTAGTAGGCCTTCGCCGAGGGCGTGCGGTGCAACGGTGTGGCCGGGCCGCGCGGCGCGTCGACCTCGAAGAGCTCATAGTCACCGTCGGTGTGGTCCGCATCGATCTTCACCGTGATAACCGCGTCTGGCAGGGTGAGCTCGATACCTTCGCCGGCGGCTGTGTGCTGAACCAGATGTGTCATAGCAGCGAAACTAGGTTCGCCGCTCGATCCAGTCGATCCCAGAATTCTGGGAATGCTTCGCGGCAGAAACAGTGAAACACTCTCAGTGTGTGGGATGAGCGGGCTTACCGCGCCCGCGGAGACATCGCGGCACTGGCCGCCTCAGGACTCGGCGTCAGTGACCTGCACGCCGCGGCGATCCGCCTGATCGACACCAAGGTCGGTACCGACCTCACCTGCTGGGCCACCATCGACCCGGAATTCCTGGCGGTCAGCGCCATGACTGGGGCCCGGATCGCGCCGGAGTACGAGCTACGGCTGGCCGAAGCCGAATACACCGCCGACGAGCCGCATACGTTTGCGACCTTGGCGCTTCGAAAGCAAGAGAAAGCCAAGCTGTCGGACTTGCCTGACCGGGAACGTAGCCGCAGCACCAGACTGAACGAGGTATGGCGGCCTTTGGGGATCTCCGAGGAGATTCGCGTTCTATTCATGGCGGATGGGGCGTGCTGGGGCGCGGCCGGGATGGTGCGGTCCGGGCGGGACTTCAACGACCGCGAAACGGACTTTCTCACCGCAGTAGCGCCGGCCATTGCCAGTGCGACAAGGCTGGCGGTGCGCTCCGAGGCGAGCTGCTTGCTACCGGGTGGCCGTTCGGCCATCGTTGTTGTCGGTCCGCGCGGTGAGCTGCGAGCAGCAACTCCGGCTGCGCAGGAATGGCGGGAACGACTAGATGAGATCGCGCCGGGCCGCTTCATCGTCATGATGCAGCTGATGGCCGGTGGGGCTCGAGCGGCAGCCTCAGGCGGCTTCCGAGCGCGACTTCGGGGCGCGCGTGGCCAATGGGCACTTCTCGAGGCCAGTCCACTCATCGGTGGAGAAGAAAACCAGATCGCGGTCACCATCGAGCCCGTAAGCGGCGATCGCCTGCTTGGTCTGCTGCTGGTGGCGTACGGGCTAACGGCGCGCGAGCGCGAGATCTGCCGTGAAGTGATCGCAGGCCACTCGACCGCCGACATTGCCGCACGTCTCTTTATCTCCGCCAACACCGTGCAAGATCATCTGAAGTCGGTGTTCACCAAGGTCGGCGTACGCAGTCGGGGCGAGCTCGTCGCTCGGCTGCGTCCGGACGGGTCATCGCAGCCGCAGCGGGTCAGCCCTTGATGTGACGTGCGAGCAGTGTGAGATCGGCGGGGCTCAGCCGGTCACTCGCGGCCTTGGCGTGATGCCAGAACGGGTACGGCAGCGGCTGCGCGCTGACCTTGTCCAACCGATCCACTTCCTCCGCCGATAGCGTCAAGTCGGCGGCAGCGAGATTGTCCGCCAGTTGGTCCTCCGTACGGGCGCCCACGATCAGTGTGGTCACCGCAGGCTTGCCCAGGGTGTAAGCCAGCGCGATCTGGGCCGCCGAGACGCCGTGATCGGCACCAATGGCCACAAGCTCCTCGACTGTGTCGTAGAGCTTGTCTTCGTCGTAGACGGGCGGCTCACTCCACTCGGTAAGGTGACGACTCCCCGGAGGCGCCTCGACGCCGCGGCGGTACTTGCCGGACAGCAGACCGCCGGCGATCGGGCTCCAGACGAGGATGCCGAGGCCCTGGTCCACCGCCAGCGGCACCAATTCGTTTTCGATGTCGCGAGCCTGCAGCGAGTAGTAGTGCTGCATGCTGACGAAGGGTGTCACACCCTCGCGATCAGCGATCCACAGCGCCTTCATGAGCTGCCATGCGGCGTAGTTCGAGCACCCGATGTAGCGCACCTTGCCCGACTGCACAAGGTGATCGAGCGCGTGCAGTGACTCCTCGAGCGGGGTTTGACCGTCCCATTCGTGCAGCTGATAGAGGTCGATGTAGTCGGTGCCAAGCCGCCGCAGACTGTCCTCAGCTCCCTGAATGATGTGGTGCCGAGACGCTCCCGCGTCGTTCGGGCCATCGCCCATGGTATTGCGCACCTTAGTCGCGATGAGCACCTCATCCCGATCGGAGCCGAGCGCCTTGCCGAGTATCTCTTCGGACAGGCCGCCGGAATACACGTCTGCTGTGTCGAAGAGGTTGACGCCGGCGTCGCGCGCCAGCCCTATCTGCTTACGCGCCCCCTCCACGTCGATTTGGCCGACGGGGCTGGCCCACCCCGTGCCACCAAAGCCCATGGTGCCGAGGGTGATCGTCGAAACACGCAGGCCGCAACGGCCGAGTTGTCGATACTCCATGCCGCGGAGTCTAGGGCCACGCTCTGGATCGACGGCCTCCTGGGCTGGAATCTTGCGCTCGCGTCCTACAGGTGAGTGCGCGCCAATCCCCCACCCGAGCGCTGCAGAGTGAGAAGTTACTGCGCATTCGGGCGGGCGATCAGCGTATTCAGGTAGTGCTGAGCCCAGCTTGCTCGAACACCGTCTATCCCGGCTGAAGGTCCGGCTCAGTAGCTGCCGAGGCCGCCTCCCGGCGGGACTTGCCAAAGCGCAGGTACAGCGATGGCGTCACGAACAGGTTCAGCAGGGTGGAGGTGACCAGGCCGCCGAGAATGACAATTGCCAGCGGATGTTCGATCTCCTGGCCCGGACGTTCCCCAAAGATGACCAGCGGAATCAACGCTAGGCCCATGGCGAGGGAAGTCATCAGGATCGGTGACAGACGTTCTCGAGCCCCGCGTACTACCAGGTCACGTCCGAAGGGCATGCCCTCCTCCCGCTCCAGATGCTGGAAGTGATTGATCAGCAGGATGCCGTTCCGGGCGGCAATGCCGAAGACCGTGAAGAAGCCGACCAATGATCCCAACGAGATCACCCCACCGCCAAGAAAGCCCCCGATAACGCCACCCACCAAGGCCATAGGCAGGGTCAGGAAACTCAGCAGAGCAAGACGCCAACTGCCGAAGGACGCTTGCAGCAGCAGCAAGATGGCGGCCCCGGCGATCACCGCCGTTGCCAGCAGCTGACGCTGAGCGGCCTGCCGCTCGGCATACTCGCCGAGGATCTCGGCGTGATATCCACGGTCGAATTGAACACCCTTGAGCTTTTGCTCGAGCTGTCCAACAACTGCACCTAGGTCGCCTTCGAACGTCGCCTCGACGTCCAGTCGGCGGGAGTCGAGCTCGCGGTCGATGGCATTAGGGCTCGGTTGCAGCGAAACGTCGGCCACGTCAGCGAGTCGCACGGTCTTCCCGCTTGGCGTGTCGATGCGCAGGTTCTGGATGTCGGGGACGCTGGTGCGTGTCTGCGGTGTGCTCCACACGACGACGTCGTAGGCCTTGCCGGCACGGAAGATGTCGCCCACTTCCTCACCGGCAACCAAGGTCGCGGCTGCTCGGCGTACGTCGCCCGGCTTCAGCCCGTATTTCTCAGCCTTGGCAAGATCGACCTCAACCTGCAGTTGCGGGACGTCGGTCGACACATCGGTGTGCTGGTCCTGAACGCCCTCGATGGTGCCCATGATCTCCTCGATCTCGGCAGCCTTTTCGCGCAGCACCGTCAGGTTCTCCCCGTAGATGCGGACGACAATCGGCTCCTTGCCGCCTGAGATCACTTCCTCGATGCGCTCATCGAGATAGGTCTGGGTTTCCCGGAACAGACCAGGGTAGGCGTCATTGACGTCCTCGATCGCATCCAGGGTCTCGTCGTAGTCAACTGACGGATCGATGCTGATCCAGTTCTCGCCGAGATTCACCCCCGCGACCTCCTCCCCGAGGAAGGCCTGACCAATATGTGCCCCGAAGTTGCGTACCCCTGGGATTTCTCGAAGCTCCTTGCTGACCGCCAGGGTGGTCCGCCGCATCTCGTCAGCTGAGGTTCCCGGCTGGCTGACCCAGTGCACGAGGAAGTCACGCTCCTTGAAGCCGGGGAAGAGAGACTGGCCGAGCAGCGGTGTGAGCGCGATGCCTATGACCGTGACCAGAGCGAAGATCGCGTACGCCCGCCGCGGCCGGACCACGATCCGCGACAGAGCCGCGGTGTAGCCGCGCTGCAGGACTCCCACCACGGGCGATTGCCGTCGTTCGATCTTGGACCTGCCCAGCAAGATCAACGCCAGCGCTGGCGTGACGGTCAGCGCGACCAGCAGCGAGGCCACGATCGCGAGTGTGTAGGAGAGCGCGAGGGGACGGAAGAACGCGCCTGTCAGGCCCTGAAGCAGGAAAATCGGCACCGCTGCCGCCACGATGATCAAGGTGGCGTACACGATCGGACCCCGTACCTCCAGCGATGCGTTCAAGATCACCGAGGCGGTGGAGCCCTCGGCACCCGACAGCCGGTGCTGACGTAGCCGTCGCACGATGTTTTCGA
This sequence comes from uncultured Actinomycetota bacterium, assembly GCA_963759635.1. GTDB lineage: Bacteria > Actinomycetota > Actinomycetes > Propionibacteriales > Propionibacteriaceae > Microlunatus. The sequence continues at coordinate 36,916 of CAVXAP010000004.1, read as the reverse complement.
CGTCGATGATCGCGTCATCAACAACCGCCCCCAAGGCGATGACCAAGCCGGCAAGGGTCATCGTGTTGACCGTTTCTCCTCGCCAGTGCAAGACGAGCAGCGTGGTCATCAGCGACAGTGGAATGGTGAGCACGCTGATCAAAGCCACCCGCCATTCGAATAGGAACAAGGCCAAGATCACAATGACGAGCACGAACCCGAGCACCAACGCTTGGGTCAGGTTCTGAATCGCGGCGGTGATGAAGTTCGCCTGCTGGAAGATCGTAGTGTCGAACTGCACTCCCGGTAGGCCCGGCTCCAGCGAGCGGATGGCATCTTCCACACCCTTGGTCATCTCGACTGTGTTAGCCCAGGGGAGCTTTTCCACCACCAGCAGCAGGCCAGGACTGTCGTTGATCACCGCGTCGCCGATCAGCGGCTGGTGGTCCTCAACCACGCGGCCGATGTCGCCGATCTTGACGCCTTTGCCCGTGCCGTCAACATGCAGCGGCACCTTCGCCAAGTCCTCGGGGGTGACGATGGGGAGCACGTTGTGCACATCGATCCGTTGGTTCGGCGACTCCACCATGCCGCCGGTGCCGATGATGGAACCGCTGGAGAAGCGCAGAAGACCGGAATCGACCGCGTCGGCGGTGGCCTCCATGACCTCGTTCAGCGCGACGTGCTGGGCTTCCATCTTGGGTGGTTCGACCTGCACCTGCATCATCTGCAGGCGCTCACCCCAGAGGGCGACGTTGGCAACTCCGGGCACTTCCAGCAGCCGTGCGCGAATTGTCCAGTAGGCCGACATCGACATCTGAATGAGCGAATGGTTCTTCGATGTCATGCCGATCTGCATCGCCCGGCCGGTGGCCGAGACCGGCGCCAGCATGACTGGTGGTGCCGCCCAGGTCGGCAGCGTTGCAGCCACCGCCGTCATACGCTCCTGGACGAGCTGGCGAGCTTTCAGCTCGTCGACGTTTTGCTTGAAGATCAGCTCGATCGCAGACAGCTGCGGCACTGATTTGGACCGCATAACGTCGAGACCCTCGACGCCGTTGAGGGCCTGCTCCAGGGGTACGGTGACCAGCTGCTCCACGTCGGAGGTCGACAGACCAAGGCAGGCGGTCTGGATCACCACGCGCGGCGGCGCAAACTCCGGAAAGGCATCCACCCTTGTGGAGGGCAGCGTGGCAACGCCGAACACCATCAGCAACGCACCGATCGCCACGACCAGGAAGCGGTAGTTCAGGCTCGTGCCGACGATCCACCGCATCAAGGTCTTACGCGGTTCGGCCATCACTCCTCACCGCTGATCCCGGCCTCGGCGCCCACCAGCTCGGGCGCACCGACGACGACGACCTGGGTCCCAACTGGGGGGCCGCTCTTGAGCTGGACCGTCTTCCCGGTGATTGAGCTGATCACAATGGGCACCCTGATGTAGGTCCGTGGAGAAGGCGCGGAGAACGCCCAGGACTTACCGTCTGCGTCATAGACCACGGCGGAATAGGAAATCACTTCAGTTGCCCCGTTGGCCTGACCAGCGATCGGACGGACCGGCTCGGTGCGGATGCCGAGACGTTGCTCGGCGCGCTCGCTGATGGTGAGGCGCGCCGGCTGATCTTCCCCGGCACTCTCGACGGTGACGGCCGTCTCGGAGTTTGTCTCGTTTGAGGCACCCGCCTCGCTGCAGCCGCTGGCCCCCAAAGTGATCACCGCAACGGCCGCCACGGACGCGGCCAAACCATGGAGCTTCATGAATTCACCTCAGTTTCAGATCCGAGTACGGGGCTGGTCGTCGCCGGACCCCCCTTTTCTTTCAACATGGCCCGGTTGGCGATCGCCAGGTAGAAGGCGGGGACTGCGATCAGCGTGACGGCCGTCGCCGTCACCAGTCCGGCCAGCATGCTGACCGCAAAGGGATGGAATGTTTCCAGGCCGGCCGTCGTGCCCATCACAGCCGGCGCGACCAGGAGTGCTGCCATCACGAGCGCGACGCCAACGACAGATGGCGCGACCTCCCGGACGGCCTGGCGGACCGCCTGGTCGGGGCTGGCCCCCGGCTCCTCGCCAAGTTCGCGGGCCCGGCGTACGAACACCAGAGCCTGGCGTATGGCGAGCGCGAGCAGCGCGAACAGGGCGACCAGGACGCCGATCGACCTCACCCCGCCGACCAGCGGCGCCACCAGCACACCGCCGGTCACGGCGACGGGCAGAGTGACCAGCAGCGCTCCCGCAAGTCCCCAACTGCCCGTTGCCGCCTGCAAGATCAGAAAGCTCAGCAGGACCACGACCGCAGCAATCGCAGCCACCCGACGATGATCGGCCTGCTGTTGCACCGCATCGCCGAGCACCTCGGCCCGGTACTCATAGGGGAACGAGATGCCGCGCAGCCGCGAGGTCACCTCTTGGGACACGTCCGCGGGGCTACGACCATTGACCACGGCGCTGACATCCAGACTTCGGGAAACACTGTTGTGGTCGATGGCGACCGGATCGGGAGCGATGCGTACCTTGGCCACCTCGCCTAGGCGTACCTGCTCACCCGACGGCGTATCAATGCGCAACGCCTCAAGATCAGAAAGACTCTGCCGGATTCCGGGGCCCCCCCAGACTACGACGTCGAAGACCTTCTGCTCCTCGAAGAGGTTTCCCACGGCCAAGCCCGAGATCAATGTGGTGGCCTCGCGGCGCACGTCGCCTGGGCGCAGGCCGTGGCGCTGAGCCGCCGCAAGATCGACTTCAATCTCCAAGGTGGGTTCGGTCACCTGTGGTTCCACCCTGGGTGACAGGACGCCGCTGACGGTGCTCAGCATGCTGGCGACATCGTCGGCTGTGTCGTGCAGCGCTGCGAAGTCTGCCCCGTAGACGCGCACTACCAGCTCGTCTCCGACCTTCTCCCGCGCGGCGGCGACACGATCTTCGGCATAGGTCCGGACGCTGGTCTGCAGTCCTGGGTATCCGGCGGCGATGTCGCGTACGCCGTCGAGGGTTGCGTCATAGTCGGCGCCCGGTGCGACGGTCAGCCAGATCTCTCCGGCATTGACGTCAACAATCTCATCGGACGTAATAGCCCGGCCGACATGCGCTCCGGCGGACTCAATTCCCGGCGCGCCTCGCAGCTCCGTAGCGACAGTGGAGGTGATCCGGTTCATCTCCGTCAAAGATGTGCCCGGCGCGCCCTGGACTCGGACGAGCACGTTGCGATCTTGCAGCGTTGGCAAAACTGGGCCGCTGGCGGCCAACGTGGCGCCCAGAATGCTCGCCACGACCAGTACGCCGAGGGCGAAACCTACCCAGCCGGGCTTGCCGATCGCCGGCGCGACCCGATCGGCCGCGCTGCGTACCCAGCGATCAAGTGGGCCTGCCCGTAGCTCCTGCCGGCCGTCTCGAAGCAGCAGCACGGCCAGCGCCGGAGTCACGATCAGTGCCACGACCAATGAAGTCACGATGGTGAGGACGTAGGTTGCCGCGAGCGGCCAGCTGAAGGCATTCCATACGCCACCAATTGCCAGCACGGGTGCCAATACCAGGACTGCCATGACCGAGGCGACCAGCAGTGGCGCCCGCCTGGCTGTCACCAGATCGCCCATGACTGAGCTGAGCCGCGGGCGATCTGGACCCAACGTCAGCTGCCGGCTGCGTATCGCTGCCACGTCGCCGATGACATCGTCGACCACCACTGCCGTTGCAGCGGCGAGACCGAGCAACGTCATTGTCGTGAGGGTCTCACCACGCAGATGCAGCACCCACGTCGCCGAGACCAGAGACAGCGGAACAGCCACCACGGGAATCAGGACGGCTCGCCATGAGACGAAGAGCGCGCCGATCGCAGCAACGAGCAGCACGGCACTCACGAGGCCGGCCACCCCGAGATGGCCGAGCGCCGTGGTCATGTAGGAGGCGGGCCGGAAGACGTTGGCGTCCATGTCGATCCCCGCTAGTCCAGGCGCCATGGCATCGAGCGCCTCGTCGACGTCACTGGTGACCTGGGCGGTATTGGCATCCGGGAATCGCTCGACGACCAGCATTAGTGAGGGTGCGCCATTCAGGCTGGCGTCGCCGATCAGTGGCTGATGGTTCTCGGTGACATTGGCCACGTCACCAATACGGAGCGTCGGAGACTGGGTGCCCTCGACTGCGACGTTGGCGAGCTGGTCCGGGGTCGTGATGGGCTGGATGTGCTGTACGCCGAGCCGCTGATTCGGGGTCTCGACGAACCCCCCGGTCCCGGGCGTGGAAGCCTCGACAAAGCTCAGCGGGGAAACCCACAGCGCGTTGCCTGTCGATTCAATGAGTTGGGTGAGGCTGACCTTGCGGGACTGGAGGCGCCCCGGATCCACAAGTACCTGCAGTTGCCGATCTCGCATGCCCCAGACCGAGACGTTGGCGACGCCAGGAATGCTCATCAACCGAGGCTTGATGATCCAGCGTGCCAGAACCGACATCTGCACCTCGGAAACGGTGTCCGAGCGCATCGCGATCATGGCGATCCGGCTGGTCGAGGAGGTCGGCTGGACCATGATCGGCGGAGTGCCGACATTAGGCAGCGCCTTCGCCTGAGACATCCGCTCCTGAGTCAGCTGGCGGGCCGCCAGCAGGTCGGTCCCCGGCTCGAACTGCAGATCAATTGCCGATAGACCTGGCATCGATCTCGATCTGATGTGCTCAACCCATGGAATTCCATTCAGCAGGTCTTGTTCCAACGGCACAGTGATCAGCTGCTCGACCTCTTGGGCCGACAGGCCGAGCGCCTCGGCCTGGACTTGGATGTCCGGCGGCTCGAACTCCGGATAGACATCGACGGCCGCGTTGTGGAGCTGGAACAGACCCACTCCGAGGATCCCAATGGCCACTGCAACCACGAGCCGAGAGAATCTCAGCGCTGCACCTACAATCCACTTGATCATCGGGCTCCTTATGGATGGCGAGAGACAGATCTCCTGCTAGCGAGCGGTGAGCGTCGGGAATCGTGCGCCGCCTTGTCCAGATGCCGCGCGCGACAAATCCGCGCAGCTAATCGGGAATGAGATGCCAACCCCCGAATGGCACCGAACAAGGTCCGCGTTGAGCTCAGATCCTCGAGCACATCAACGGTGCTGGGTTGCACGCCAACACAGAGCAACCAACAGGGGCTTTAATACCGCCTCGTCGACAACCGTTACCTTCTCGTGAGAAAGTCATGAGAAATCGCATGTGTGCCGACCATCGGATCGGCACGGAGCGCCGGGGAGTCGTTTCCGCCGCCACAGCCGCCCGAGTGGAAACGAGTCGAGTGGAATTGAGCTGAGTGCCGAAGCACTCAGCCGACTACATCTCGCCGGCGGCGACGTTAATGATGTTGCCGTCCGGATCGGTGAACCAGACCGACTTCATTTCCTCGCCCATCGAGGCCACGCCGTCGTTCCATTCCAAGCCTTCTGCTTCGAACGTCATGAATGAGACGCCCTTTTCTCGCAACGCACCAATCTCGTTGTCGAACGCCGAAGTCGGAACATCGAAGCTCACCGCGGTGGCTTTGTTCGTGCCCGCGTACTCGGACTGGTAGACGAACACCATTCCGCCGCCGCACTTGTAGGACACGCCGGCCACGCTCTCGCGCTCTGGCGTCAGCCCAAGCGTGTCCTCATAGAAGCTGCGTGCCTTCGGCACGTCCTTCGTCGGCAGCGTGGCTACGGGTGTGTGCTCTGACAACATCGAAGCGCCCTCTCTTTATCGGCAGGTCTGTTCCGACGGTACGCCAGATCCGCACTAATGAGGACGGCGTCGCCACTTCACAGGTGACCGTCCCAATTCTCCAAGCCATGGAGCACGGATGGCCAGCCGGGCGTGAGAGAAGTCTTTGGTTGCAGCAAGATCTGTCGCCAGCAACACCGTAGATCGGGTGCGCTCCCAGTGCCACCTTTCTGGTACGCCCACTTTCCGCGCTGTTCGCGTTGCAGTTCACCAGCTCCACCAGTTTCGCGACCCGGCTGCAACGATTGCCCGCACGCTGTCCGACTCGTTTCGCCGGCATCGCACCCCAGCCTCATGCCTTGGTTCCTCGTCGCGCAGATTGTCGGCGGGACGATTGGTTACCCGCTGAGCCGGACCCTCTACCCCAGCTCTCGACTCGATGACCGCCGGCCAGGCAAACCGAAGATCTACTTCTCGCTCGGGAGGGAGATCAGCAGGTGCACCTCGACGAGCTCCTGCTTTCCCTTCAGCTGCAGCTGGCCAAGCGGCGTCGTGACGGCGTCCCGCAGCAGCGCCTTGGTATCCGGACCGATCGCCACACCGCCGGCGGGTGCCTGACCCTCGATACGGGATGCGATGTTGACCGTGTCGCCGACGATTGTGTGAGTACGACCTCCCGCAGCACCCAGCAGACCCACCGAGACCGGACCGGAATTGATTCCCACCCGGAACCGCGGCCAGTCCGGATGCTCTTCCGCTAGGCGTGAAGTTGCGCTTTGCAAGGCAAGTCCGGCGCCGCCCGCGCGCTGAGCATGATCATGCTGATCGCCGCGTTTGTTGAAGGTCACCATGAGAGCGTCTCCGATAATGCGATCGATCTCGCCTCCGTACGGCGTCTTGACCGCGGGGACTGCGACCGCGAAATACTCATTCAGCACCCTTGCCACGTCTTCGGGCTCATGGCTTTCAGAAAAAGGCGTGAACCCCTCCAGATCCGCGAAGAGCACGCTGATCTCGCGGTTCCCGCCGCTCGTTTGCGGAAGATACAGCTCGGCAAACCTCTCCTCGTGCCAGGAAGCCTGCGCGCTCAATGCGACGAGGCCAAACGCGGAAAGCATCAACACGTGCCACTCCCACCAAGAGAGATGCCAGTTACGGGCGAATGCAATCGCGATCATCGACTCCGCCAGGAGTATGAATGCCGACGGCACCGCCAAAAGCATCAGGGAATGATGGCGACGCCACAGCTGGATAAAACGCAAGGCGCTAACTCCGTAGAGCAGCACTGCCAGCACGGCGAGCCAGAGCGGCAAGTTCTCCGCGAACTGCGGCGGCCGGTTGAGCGGCGGCAGCGAAGCAACAGACCACACTCCCCACGCGACCATCAGGCCAAGTAGCGCTAGTCGGAGACGCTTACCGATGCGCACGTTGCGCACTGCACTGTCGCCGGACAGTTCTCGTGTCGACAGCACCGCGAATACCGAACCGATGGCGACGCCTACCGGTGTGGCAATGGCGAAACCGGTGTTGCTCTTGCCGAGCAGGACACCCGGAGTCGCCAGCGCATGGAGGGCGAGAAAACCGGCCGAAGACAAGAAGGCGAGCGAGACGAAGAGCAGGCGGGCATCTCCGCGGCGTACCGCCGCCTCACCAGTCGCGTACGCCAGCACGGCAGAGACGATCGCCGTACCCAACACCAACCAGAAGTGGGCCGGGTGGTGCTCCCACCGAAGATCGAGGTCGGGACGTTGCAGCAGCAGAACCAGACCGAGCAGTGGCACCGCCAAGGTCATGGCAATCAAGCCGATACGCGTCGCGGCGCGCATTGAGTTAGTCACCTCATCCCTGGGGTGCAGCTAGGAACGAGTGAATTTCGGAGACGACAACCGACCCTTCTCCGACGGCTGAGGCCACTCGTTTGACCGAGCCCGAACGCACGTCGCCGACAGCGAAGAGCCCGGGGACGGTCGTTTCGTGCGGAAGCGGGGAGCGCTCGTATTTCCACGAGTCGCAGGACGCTGCGTCGGCTCCCGTGTACAAGAAGCCGTGCGGATCACGGTCGACGTCTGCCGGAAGCCAGTCCGTCCGCGGCCTTGCCCCAATCATGACGAACAGGCTCTCCAGAGGTAGCTGCTGCTCCTGTCCGCTGTTGCGGTCGCGCAGTGTGACCGATTCCAGCTGTCCGTCGCCGCGCCCGCCGACCACTTCGGCGTTCAAGTGCACCTTGATCAGCGGCTGCGCAGCAATGGCATTGACCAAGTACGCGGACATGCTGTCGGCCAGGTTGGACCCACGAACGATCATGTGCACGCGTGCGCAATACCTTGCCAAGTGCAAGGCGGCCTGGCCCGCCGAATTGCCTGCACCCACGACGCCGGCACGCAGCCCGGTCAGCGCTTGAGCAGCCGAGACGCTCGCTCCGTAATAGACGCCGTGACCACTGAGCTCCTCCAGGCTCGGAACTCCAAGGCGTCGGTACGAGACCCCCGCCGAGATCACCACAGCCCGCGCGCTGATCTCCCCGACGTCTCCGATCTGAGCAACGAACCCGCCGCGCTCTTGGGGAGTAAGGCGTTCCACTTCTCTGGTGACGACAAAATGGGCACCGAAAACCCACGCCTGCTGGTACCCGCGCTGCACCAGCTCAGCACCACTCAGTCCGCGGGAGAAACCCAGGTAGTTGCGGATCAGGGAACTCATGCCGGCTTGGCCGCCGATCGCCTCACGCTCCACGACGACAGTACGGATCCCTTCTGAGGAGGCATACACGGCCGCCCCGAGGCCCGCAGGACCAGCCCCGACGACCAGCAGATCAAAATCGCGATCAGCATCTCTCAAGGTGGTGGGAATGCCCCACGCCTCGAGGATTTCGGCGTCGGTCGGATCGACCAGAGTCGCGCCGCCGATCGCGGGCATCCATACCACGACCTCACCATCGGGGTGCCCGAGGTCGGCCAGCACGGTTTGGCCAAGCTCGGAGTCACGCGAACGAAAGGCGTGCGGGATGCCGTTCCGGCCCAGCAGGTCGCTCACCGCGTACGCGCGTCCGCTCTGCTGTGGCGCAACGACGATAACCTCACGAAAGTTCGCTGGCTCGCTGCGTGACCACTCCTGAACGAACTCAGCAACGACGCGGTGAAACAACTCGTCGGGCGTTATCCACGGCTTGAGTACGTAGTAGCTGATGTCGCCGACAGCCATGCTCCGCAAGATCCTCTGTGCCGACTCGGGATGGGCCCAGGCGCCCCACGGCACGAGGAGTGCGCGCCGTGCGTTCGGGTGCAGACCCCTCGCCGTCTCAAAGATCTCGGCTCGGGCGTCGTCAGGGAGCGAGTCGTCCACCAGGACGACAGCTACCCTCTCCTGCCGCTGCCTGGCCCCTTGAAGTGTCCTCACCGCATCCTCAGTAAGCAACTCCCCCCGAACCCGAAAATCAGCCCCGAACGCGCGCTGCAGCTCCCCCTCGATCCTTCCGAGCAGGCGCGCATCAGCGTCGACCGCCAACAGCAGCGGCCGGTCACCCCACTCTCCGACGGCCATGACACCAGGCTAGGCATAGAACCGCTCTGAGTGACGGCGCCCCGCTAGCGCTGCTTGGTCGAGGAGCGACGATCGCTGGTTGGGGTGTCATTGAGGACACTGTGGGCGAAGCCACAATCCCGGTCAACGCGACCCACACTCGGCAGCCTCCCCATCGGATGTGAGTGCAAGCGACTCGACGTAGCACGATCGACATGCGATCGTGCCGATATGGCCGACGACTCGACAACGGGAATTCGCGGCATTCCCGGGACGGGTGGAAGCCCGAACGATGGAAAAAGCGATCAGTCGGTCACTGCTGCCTCTATCTGTCAGGTCGTTCATGAAGAACAGGTGGGCGAACTGCATCTCAGCCGCGACAATGTCAAGCATCTGCTCGCTAGCGGCAACTTCTTCTGGATAGATCTACCCCGGCCGAAGGTGGAGGACTTCGCCGTACTACGCGATGTCTTCCAGTTCCATCCGCTCGCTCTCGAGGATTCCGAGCACTTTGGCCAGCGGGCGAAGCTCGACGACTACGACGACTTCGTGTTCCTCGTGGTCTACGGGGCCGCACCCGACGAGGACCGGCTCGTCGAGGTGCACTGCTTCTATTCCGAACGCTTCCTCATCACCGTCCACCGCGACGAGGCACCGGCCTTGACCGAGGTGCGAAATCGCTACCAGAAGCGGAAGGGGCCGATCGACGATCCGGCGCTGCTGCTTTACCGGATTATCGATGCCTTGGTGGACAGCTTCTTCCCGATCCTGGCTGACTTCGACGACCGGATCGACGAACTCGAGAACCAGACCTTCCTGCACGCGAGCGACGCGCAACTGCAAGAGATCTTCGCCATGAAACGGCTGCTCGTCGGAATGCGGAAGGCGGTCACCCCGCAGCGGGACTTGTTTGCCACTCTACTGGGCGGTGTGGCCGAGTTGCCCGCGATGACGACCGAGGCGGAGCGCCACTTCCGTGACATCTACGACCACCTGATCCGGATCAGCGACCTGATTGACACCTACCGCGATCTGCTCACGAGCTCGATGGACGTCTTCCTCTCGACCGTCTCCAACCGACTCAACGTCGTGATGAAACAGCTCGCGGTGATAGCGACGATCTTCTTGCCGCTTACGTTCATCACCGGGTTCTTCGGCCAGAACTTCGGCTGGCTCGTGCGGAACATCGGCGGCTGGCCCGCGTTCTTCGGCCTCGGCATTGGGGTTGAGATCGTGGCTGTCGCAATCCTGGTGATCTTCTTCAAGCGCCGCGGCTGGTTCTAGAACATCGCCCGCCATGTGCCTACCCTTCTCGATGTTGCGCCTCGTGCTGATCGCCGCGGTCATAGTGAGCGGTTGTGCCGCAGACCAGCCGGAAGAGACCGGGCCGCCCGCGGTAGAGGCGTACGAGGTGGTGGATGGTTCACATCCGCACGATGTCGCGCCGGCGATCGACGGCGGGGTGTGGTTCACCGGTCAGCGAGCCGGGTTCCTCGGCCATTTCAACCCGTCGACGCAAGTCGTGACACAGGTGCCCCTCGGACGAAGTTCAGCACCGCACGGCGTAATCGTCGGTCCTGACGGGGCCGCGTGGGTGACCGACGGCGGACTGAATGCGATTGTGCGCGTCGACTCGACCACGCGTGAAGTGCGCAGCTATCCGCTACCCACCGGCCGCGAGCACGCCAACCTCAACACCGCGACATTCGACCGCAAGGGCCTGCTGTGGTTCACCGGGCAGGCCGGCGTGTACGGGCGGCTGGATCCACGGACCGGGAGCATGACCGTGTACGACGCTCCGCGTGGCCCGGGGCCGTACGGCATTGCCACGACACCCGGCGGCGAGGTCTACTACGCCTCTCTCGCGGGCAACTACGTGGGCCGTATCGACACCGCAACCGGCGAGGCGACGGTACTGGAACCGCCCACGCCACGCCAGGGTGCCCGCCGCGTGTGGTCGGACAGCACCGGACGCATCTGGGTCAGTGAGTGGAACGCTGGCCAACTGGCCGTCTTCGATCCGGAGACCGAGGATTGGCGCGAGTGGCGGCTGCCCGGTCCAAGTCCGCAGGCATACGCGGTGTACGTCGACGAACGCGATCAGGTGTGGGTCAGCGACTTCGGCGCAAACACGCTTGTGCGGTTCGACCCATCGACCGAGACATTCACGACGTACCGGTTGCCTGGTCCTGCCTCAGATGTTCGCCAGATTCTCGGGCGGCCCGGTGAGGTGTGGGGGGCTGCATCCGCTCTTGATCAGCTCGTGGTCGCACGCACCAGTTAGTGCCCGCACTGGAAGAAATTGGTGAGTGGGAAACCAATAGCTGCCGGTTGCAGCCGCAAGTCGCAGACCGACGGTTGTTGCTCCGCGGACTCAGATGTGAACGACGAAATCATCCTTCGCCTTGGGCTGGCCTAACTCACTCTGCTTGGGTCCCCAGACGCTCGAGCCATCGCCGTCCTGCTAGCTGCCGACGGCCTCGGCTACGTGGGTCTACAGCTCCGCGGACTTCCTTGCTCCTGCTTCGGCCGCCCACCTCACGTCCTGGATCCAGTTGCTGGCGTCCTGGCTGAAGGACTCGCTCAGGCTGGGCCAGCATCCTCGCTACATCTGGCCCGCGCGGCAGACCAGCGATGGCAGGTGGCCTGTCCAGCCGGACGTGATGAGCTATTCGGAGTAGCGTGACATTGTGGCTACCAAAAAGCGGTGGAGCGACTTCAGCGAAGGCCAACGAGCAGCCGTCCTCGTTGGCACGGCAATTGAGGTGGTATTGACCACCGTGGCCCTGGCGGACTTGGCCCGGCGTCCGCGTGCGCAGGTGCGCGGTTCCAAGCCTCTGTGGGTTCTGGGTTGCGTCATTCAGCCTGTCGGGCCTATCGCGTACCTGGTATTTGGTCGTCGCTCGTCCTGACCTTTGGGTGTGCTCCTCCCGGTACGACGGAAACGCGGATCGCGAGAAGTTGTCCCGACTGGAGCGCACTACGACTTCCCTGATCGGTCCTGAGACGATCGCGCCGACCCGTCGAGTATTCATGTAGAGGCCGGTGGACAATCCCGGCCGGGAATCATCTGCTGGAAGAGTGTCAGTCCGACGCCGGCGACCGCGGCGAAGCACCAGGCGTTGAGCGGTTGGAGGGCGATGATACAGGCCCGGTGACGTAGGCCATCGCGACGTAGTACGCAATGCCGGCGACGCATCCAGTCACGATCAGTCGGAGGCTGGAGAAGCGGCGGCTGAGCCTGCCGATCAGGACCAGGGCGGGGACCTCGAGGCCGGCGGCGACGCCGAGAGCGATTCCGGCCAAGATCACGTCAATGCGCATCGTCTCGGTGACAAACAGGGTCATGATCGAGGTCACGGTGGCGTTCGCCGCCCGCAGAAGAACGAAAGCGACCACAATCAAGACGACGGCACGCTTGCGCAGCGCCAGGTGGTCGTCCTCAGCGGGCTTTGCCGAGCCGTCGTGGTCGGGTGCGGTTGACCGCTGGGAGATCATGACGGCTGTGGTGGCGATGGTGAGAACGGCGATGGCGCCGATGGCGAAGAGAATGGCTCGGTTCCCGAACGCGCCGATGATCAGTGTGGCGAGCGGCGGTCCGGCGATCCAGGCGACGGAGACGATGGCGCGGGTGTTGACGATGTCGGCTGGTGTGGCGCCGGAGTGTCGGAGGTGGGCGAAGAGCATCGTGCCGCCCACGCCGGCGGGACCACCTACCACGACCAGGGCAACGACGGCGACCGGCAGTGAGGTCGTGAAGGCCAGCACGAGCGCGAGGACCAGCGTAAGCACCCCACACGCCAGCATGGGTCGTAGATAGTCCTCCCGACGGTCAGCGTAGGAAGGCACGAGCAGCGCGGCGACGAACCCGCTGGCGTTGTAGACGGTGAGGATCCACCCGACCTCAGCAGTCGACGGATCGTAGAGGTGACCAAGATCAAAGCGAGGGTCGGGATGAGGAAGGCGATCTGGAGACCCCACAGCAAACGCGGCTGAGGGCACGAGTCGACGCTTCATGTATGGCTCCGATCGAATCCCGAAGTCGACCACAGCCATATACAGGGACGACCCAGAGCGATGGCTTCATCTACCGGTAGTAACTAGTTCAGCGGTCAGCCGATCCTGAAGTCGGCACGCCCTGCGGGCGGTCGCCAGCAGGCGCTGTTCCAGATCGGACGGCGGACGGTGGGTTGGTTCCGGCGGCCCCCGAGGCGGGAGGACGCGCGGTGGCGCTCCAGGTGGCCAGCAGCTTCAGCTGGTCCTCGGCCTGGCTACCCGGTTCGGCGGAGTAGGCGATCATGATCAGCCCGTCGCCGGCCAGGTCGAGGGCGTCACCGGTCAGCTCAATCTCCCCGACCACCCTGTTGGCCAGCCGTTTGCGGGCGGTGCGGTGCAGCCGCACGTCGTGCCGAGCCCACCGCACGGCAAAACCGTCACTGCGGGTCGCCAGCTCCCCGATCAGGTCGCTCAGGCCGCGGTCGGACGGGTCGCGGCCCGCCTGCGTGCGCAGGGCGCCGACCATGTCTTGGGCAATCGTGTCCCAGTCCAAGAAGAAGGCCTTGGCGTAAGGGTCGAGGAACACGAACCGGGCCAGGTTGAACGGCAACTCGTCCCGGACCAGGACGCCGTCGTAGAGGGCCAGGCACAAGTCGTTGGCGGCCAGGATGTCCAGCCGCGCGTTCCGCACATACGCCGGTGTGCCGGTCATCCCGCTCAGGATGCTGAGCACGGCCGGGCGCACCTGGGTCACCGGCGGCTTGGCCGGACGCGACCGGGAAGCTGGGATCGACGCCGCCTTTGCGAGGTCGAACAGGTGCTGCCGCTCCGCCTCATCCAACTGCAAAGCCCGGGACAGGGCCTCCAGAACCGAGTCCGAGACCCCCGACAGGTTCCCACGCTCCAGTCGGGCGTAGTAATCGAAACTCACCCCGGCCAGCGAGGCGATCTCCTCACGTCGCAGCCCCGGCACCCGCCGCTTCTCGCCGTAGGTCGGCAACCCGGCCTGCGCCGGGGTGATCCGGGCCCGGCGGCTGGCCAGGAAGTCGTGCACGGACTGTCGGTCCACACCTCGACACTATGAGCCGGCCACCAGCCAGAGGAAGGTACTGCCAGTACACGGGTCAGCGGGCCCTACCACTGAGCCGCCCGACGCTCGGCATGGGCTCCCAGCACCCTCCTCACACCGACGTGCAGCAGAGGCTACGGCCTGTCATGGGCCGCGAGTCTTGGCGTGTACTGGCAGTGCCTGTTTCATCGCCCGCCTGAGTTCTAGCGTCGAGAAGTGGTGCCTGGTCGGTGCGACCACCAACCCGAACGACCCACAACCACGAGGAAACGAGATAGATCATGCCCGATGTCTCAACACTGATGCTGAACAACGGCGTCAAGCTGCCCGCGCTGGGTCTGGGCGTGTTCCAGACACCGGCTGAGGAGACCCGAGCCGCGGTCGAGACGGCGATCTCTGCCGACTACCGCCACATCGACACAGCCGCTGCCTACGGCAATGAGCGGCAGGTCGGTGAGGCGGTGCGCAATTCTGGGCTGAACCGCTCTGAGGTCTTCTTGGAGACCAAGATCTGGATCAGCGACTACGGCTACGACAAGACGTTGCACGGCTTCGACAAGAGCGCTCGCAAGCTAGGAGTCGACCAAATCGACCTGCTGATCTTGCACCAGGCGCTGCCGTCCAACTTCGAGGCGACCCTGGAGGCCTACCGCGCCTTGGAGACCCTGCTTGCCGCCGGGAAGGTACGAGCCACGGCGTCAGCAACTTCATGGTCGAGCACCTCACCACGCTGCTCGAGCGCACCACCGTGGTGCCGGCAGTCAACCAAATCGAGCTCCACCCCTACTTCCAGCAGAGACAAGTGCAGGCCTTCGGCGCCGAGCACGGCATCCTGACCCAGGCCTGGTCCCCGATCGGTGGCATCACCTTCTACCGCGACGGGCAGCACAGCAGCACCCTGGAGGACCCGGTCATCGGCGACAGCGCTAAGGCCCACGGCAAGACTCCCGCTCAGGTCATGCTGCGCTGGCACCTGCAGCAGGGCCGCTCGGTGATCCCGAAGTCGACCAAGCCGCAGCGGATCGCTGAGAACATCGACGTGTTCAACTTCGAACTCTCCACCGAAGAGCTCGCCGCGATCGACGCCCTCACCGAGCAGCGGGGTGGCCCCGAGCCTGGGTCGATCACATTGGAGAACTTCGGGCGCCCATCGCCGGCCGCCGACCGGGAGTCGGCTGTAAGGCTGGAAGCCACGAGAAGAGTGGGACTGTTTACCGAATTGACCTTGAAACTGCTTTCTCCGTAACGGCCGTCACCCTGATTTCGCGAACCTATCGCGCCCACTATCCACGAACGTCGATCCGAGCCTGGCAAACGGCCGCTTTCGCAAGCGTGGAGCGTACGTCGCACGACGGGGCTCTTCGAAGGGCGCGGCCGGCCCAGTCGCCTTCGACAGATAGTGCATCGCATCGGGCACTTTCTCGAGGACCGCCTCGAGATAATTGATGCAGGCAAAACGCATCGTGCCGTCCGCAAGCTGCTTGAGCCGTGCTTCGAGGGCGTTCGGGCTCGCCGTCAGGCAGTAGCGCACCGAAAAATGCGCCGAATTGCGAGGCTTCACCACACGTGCCCGGTCCGAGTTAAGCAACAGGTGATCGTGGGCCGAGATCGGCCAGAACTGCTCGCGATTACGGAAGCGGTACGCGGCATTGGCCAGGAAGGCGGGCTTGAACTCGTTGAATAGCTCCTCCATCGCCGGTCGCAGCAGCGGATAGTTCATGTGGTCGGACGAAAAGAAAAGCTCCGGCGTGTAGCCCAGCATTTCGGCGCCCAGCAGCTTGCCGCCGCCGTTGAAGCTGTTCCCTTTATCGAGCTGCTCTTTCCAGCTGCTCCAGCGGCCGCGCAACATGACTTTGCCATTGTCTGAAAAGAAGTCCGTGGGCTCAACCGGGCCGACGAGCATCATGTCGTCGTTGAAATACACGAAGCGATCGGCCAAACCCTCAATGCGCCACAGCATGCTTTCGATAGCCCGCGAGCTGAAGGTGGGCAGCAACTGCTCATACCCGCGGAAAATCTCGCGGTGATCAACAATGCGGATGTTCTCCCGCTCCGCCCTCTGCCGATCGATCGCGGCCGGAACCTGATTATCGGTCACCAACCAGATCGTGCGGACCCACGGCGCGTAGTTACGGATGGAGCGCAGACAGAAGCGGATCTCGTCATTGTCCGAAAAACGGCGTTCATCGGTAGCCACCCGCTCGGGCTTGGCATCCCCGCCCGGATCAGCAAGATACCGCTTGCGCTTGGCGCGGTGCTTTGGGTCCCGCCCATCGACCCAGGCGATCACCACATCAATGGCATCAGCCATGGACCGGTCGACCCGCTTCATATCGCTCACCCGGATCTGCTCCAGCGTCTGCGCGCTGTGCGCGATAAGTTGATCTTTGGCGAAGGCATCAGCATGATCAACCTCTCTTGAAGCTGGCGAGCTCTCAAGGGTTCTTGCCACGTGGCAGTCAGGTTCGGTCATGAGATGATCTGAGCCACCTGGCAAGGGGACTCTAGCCCACGCGCTGCGTCCGTGCGGCTAAACCGACAAAGCTGTTCAGACCTTTGCCGAGCAAGCTAGATCCGCCGGCTGGAATCCACATCCGCCGGCCCTTCTCGACGCAACCAACGTTCGGCGCGCGGTCCGCCAAGTAGCGGAGCACCCTGGGCTTCTAAGTGGAGGACATGGACATGTCGAGAGTGCGGCACAGTTTCGTCTCGCTGCTGTCGAGACTAGGACCCCCCGATCGAGGACATCGTGCATCTCGTCGGACACGCGAACACCCGTCCGATGGAAAGGTGTCGAGTTGAGGAGTTGGGTTTGAGCAGAAGAGGCAGGACAGCCATCGGCTGGCTCGACCGAGGGCGATATGTGCTTGGCCGAAATGGCCGATTGAGTCGAAGGGCTAGGAGCGTCGCTGGGTCGTATGGACCCCGGTGGCGGAGTCGGATTCGGACCTGTCGCCCTCGCGGGGGTTTGGCGGGCATTCGGGCCTTCATCTCGTCGCTATCCGGTGGCATCTGGTCGGCGCGTGGCGTCGGCGACCTCACCGACGAGTTGCTCGAGGATGTCTTCGAGGGCAATCAGGCCACGTGTTTGATCGTTCTCGTCGATCAGGCGAGCGAGGTGTGAGCCGCTGCGACGCAGGGTTGCGAGCGCGGTCTGCAAGGTGGCGGTGGTCGGAATGTCACCCAGTGGGCGGATGCAGCGGGGGTCCACCGGCCGGTTCCGGGAGGTCGGGTCAGTGTCCAAGACGTCGGCCAAGTGGATGTAGCCGATGAGATCCGTTTCGGTCGATGAATCGGCCTTTCGTACCGGGAAGCGGGAGTAGCCGGTGGCGGTGACGAGTTGCTCGATATCGGCCGGAGTGACATCCGGTGCGACGGTCACCAGAGCCTCCAGCGGCAGTCCGACGATCTCGGCCTTGGTCTCCTCGAAAGCCAGCGCTCCGGATAGCAGCTCATGCTGGTTGGCCTGAAGGAGCCCCTCTTCGCTGGATTCGCCGATCAGCGCCGCCACGGAGTCTCTGTCGATGACGTCACCAATTTCACTTACTGGTTTGATGCGCAGCAGTTGCAACACCCCGGTTGCCACGGCGGTCAGGCCGATGATGAGCGGGCGGAGGACACGCACGAACACCAGCAGGGCTGGCGCGAGCAGCATCGCGGCGCGTTCTGGTCCGGTGAGGGCGAGGTTCTTTGGCACCATTTCGCCGAGCAGCATGTGCAGGCAGGACACCACGGTGAGCGCGATCCCGAGCGCGAGCGGGTGGACGAGCCCGTGCGGGACATGGAGGGCTGCCAGGGGTCCGGTCAGCAGGGAGGCGACGGCGGGTTCGGCGAGCGCGCCCAAACCGAGGGAGGCGAGGGTGATGCCGAATTGGCAGGCTGAGATCATCAAGGGCAGCTGTTCGATAGCGCGCAGCGCCGTCCGAGCCTGGCGGGACGTGCGCAGCAGCGGTTCGAGCCGGGAGCGGCGGGCTGCGAGGACTGCGAACTCGGCGCCGACGAAGAACCCGTTCGCCCCGATGAGGGCAAACGCGAGCAACAGCGACGCGGCCGTCATGCTCCGCCGCCCTTGTCGTCGGTTCGGGCGGCGCCTGGGTCATCTGTACGCGTGAGGTCGGTGTTGGCAGGGTGAAGGGTGACTTGAACCCGGTCGATCCGCCGGCTGTCCATTCTTTCCACGGTGAGCGTGGCGCCGGGCACCTCGACGCGCTCGCCTGGTCGCGGAATTCGGCCGAGTAGCAGCAAGATGAGCCCGGCCACCGTCTCGTAATCGGCACGTCCGGCCGGCAACTCGAGGCCGGTGACAGCCTGGATCTCGTCGGGCCGGAGCAGCCCGGACAGCAGCCAGGTGCCGTCGGGCTGGCGCCGGATGCCGGGTGCAGGCGAGTCGTGTTCGTCGACGACATCGCCGACGAGTTCTTCCACCAGGTCTTCGAACGTGACGACTCCGGCCGTGCCGCCGTACTCATCTACCACGACCCCCAGTTGCAGACCAGGTTCTTGCAACCGATGCAGCAGCGGGTCCAAGGCCATGGAGGGTGGCACGAGCACCGGCTGTGACATCACCTCCCGGACCCGCGTTGTGCCGCGATCTGGCTCAGGGACAGCAACGGCTTGCTTGACGTGCACGACACCCCGGATGTCGTCGATGCTGTCGCCGATCACGGGGAAGCGGGAGTGACCCGTCTCGCGGGTGGCCTCGAGCACTGTCGTCACCGGCGATAAAGCGGACACGGTCCGCAGCCGGGTGCGCGGTGTCATGACATCCGCGGCGGTCTTCGCGCTGAAGCTGAGCGAGCGTTCCATCAACACCGCCGTCTCCGATCCCAGCGCCCCCTGCACACCGGCTCGCCGCACGACCGAGGCCAACTCGTCGGGAGTGCGAGCGGAGCGCAGCTCCTCCACCGGCTCCACTTTGACCAGACGGAGCAGCCGGTTCGCCGAGCCGTTCAGGAACGCAATCAACGGGCGCGCCACCGTGGTGAAAACCAGCAGAGGCGGCACCACCCACAGAGCTGCCCCGACAGGGCGCGACAGGGCGATGTTCTTTGGCACCAGCTCGCCGAACACCATCTGCACACCAGTGGCCAGGAGCAACGCCACAGCCACGGCTATGACCTCTGCGACATCGGCATCGAAGCCGAGCGCACCGAGTGGTCCCCGCAGCAGCGTCGCAACCGACGGCTCCGCCACAAAGCCGATCGCCAGACTCGTCACCGTGATACCCAGCTGGGCACCTGAGAGGTAGGTCGACAGCCGCTGCAGGGTGTCCCGCACCCGACCGAACCGTACGCTGCCTTCCCGGGTGCGCGACTCGACCAAGTTGCGGTCTACCGTGACCAGCGCCGTCTCCGCGGCCACGAACACTGCGTTCCCAAGAATCAATACCGCTGCCACACCCAGCAGAATCCAAGCGCTGCTCATCCCACCATCACCCTCGGGCCCGCTCACGACGACGCGGCGACAGCCGTAACGCTTCCTTGCGATCATCGGACCGGAAGGATCGTCGTCGGGCGGGCGTTTCTGGCCCGGTCATGGGTCCCACGCTAGATCCAGATTCGCGGCTTGTTCGCTCAGGCGTCCGCGAAGCCGGAGGGGCTCGCAGACGTGTGGACGTCGGGGGTTAGCCGGACCAGCCGACACGTGGCAGGTCGCAACAAACGAACGCACACCGATCACAGTCTCGCCCACCGCAACGCGTCGATGACGGCCCTGGTCCCTTATGGCGACGGACCTCGGGTGGCCGCGTGGGCGTGTGTCGCTACATGGCGGACTGCCGTCGAGATGGTCGAGCGCGCTCGCGAGCTGCCGTTGATCATGTCTGCCCGGCACAGACACACCGCGGAATCTCCGCTTAACGCCTCGCGAGGTGGCAGGGCGAGGCGCCTCCGACCTGCGCTCGAAGATCAACAATCGTCGCATCCCTCTGAGCGAGCGCGACCCGCACAGCGTCGTCCACCGGAAGATCATCGTGACCCGCTACGAGTGATCGGATCTTCGCGACGCTGTCGAGCGCCATTGGCGAGAGCCTGGATCACGTCATCGAAGGTCTTGATCAACAACGCTGGACGCAGTGCGCCTCATGGTCGGCCACGCAACGGCATTGACGATGACCCGGGTTGATGCTTCCGTGAGACTGCGGAGGCACCGCAGGGGCGGATCGGATCCGCTCGTTCTCTACTGGAGGTCAAGCATGAAGTACGTCGTCTCTTGGCAACCCCGCTCGAACGCGACGGAGGAAATCCTGACGCGAGCTCTACAGGTCTTTCGCAAATGGTCACCTCCGGAGGGCGCGACGTTCTTACAGTTCTTGGGGCGAATAGACGGCCCTGGTGGTTTCGCCGTCGTGGAGACCGATGATCCGGCACTGCTCGCCGGGACCACTGCCATTTTCAGCGCGTTCTTCGACATGACCGTCCACCCGGTTTTGGATATCGAGGAGGCGGCACGCATCGGCGGTGAGGCAACCGAGTTCCGCCAAACCGTGTGATCAGCGGCTCATCCTTCTCAGGCGCCGGTTGTGCTCGGTCTAGGCCACGTGAGCGTTCGCACACTTCTCCGGACGTCGCCCCTCAGAATCCCAATGATTTCTTGGGTCTCACCACTCATGGGTGCGCCGCTGACTTCCAACGCTTGGGCCAGTGAGCGTCGGACGTGATGATCGTCATCTCGGGCGAGTTCCCGCCGCTCGTTCGTATGGGAGCACCGTGGGGTCCTTCGCCCAGCTGATTGCGGCCAGCGCGCGCAGGGCTGCCACGACATGGACGGCGTATTGCCCGAAATCCAAACGACTGTTCTCCGGCGGCAGCAACGCCAGGGCTTGAACGACGTGCCATTGAACCGCTTCCTTCGCCGCCGAAGGTAAGTCATACCGATCTGCTCGGTCTCTGCGCATTGGCCGGGGTCCGGGTTGAGTGCAGCCGCGCATCTCAGGGCTGACGCCGGCAGTGCGACATCGGTGTCGACCTCAAGGACAGGGCGTGGTTTGCGCTCACTTCGTGCGATTACCAGAACGGCCAAGCATCTCGCGCCGTCGATGGCGCGAGCGATTCTGGAAAGCCATCGAGATCGTTCCCACGGCTGAATTTCAGCTCACGCTGATTCAGCGCAGGTGAAAGCATGATCAAGGCGAGCCGATTGAGTACGTCCGATCCAGAACCGAGGCCAAGATCGCATCATCAGAAGCGCCGAGGTACCCGCTAATAGCGTTCGGGGCGAGCTCTCGAGGCGTGAGGACTTGATCTACTTCCGCCCGAGGCGTGTTTTATGACCGCGGCAGGGGGCGGCTCGGCACCGGCGACGATGATCGCAAGACATGCATGGCGGTTGCCCCCGGCAACCGGAGTCAGAAGTCAGACCCACCAGCCACAAGACCTAGAGCATCATGACGAAAGCCGCCAGCTAGGGGTTGAATGGTGGAGCTTAGGGGACTCGAGCCCCTGCCTCTTCCATGCCATGGTGGCCCGGGCGGCGCAAGGGACGGGCTGCGGGCGTCGTTGGAGTGCTAGGACGTGGAGGCGCTTCCACCTCCGTTCAGCCCGGGAGCGCCACAGTTTGCCCCGCTTCGAATGGCGACGGGGGCGACTCGAAAGAGACACTTGTGCGAGCCGCCGGGCTGCTGCGCCGGGTCATGTCTACGTCGTTAGTGGACTCCGCCAAGCGAAGCTGGCTCGGTAGCTCCAGCGCCCAGGGTCGGCTCAGCCCTTCTCCATGTGCGCGGTCGGCCCGAACACCTGCGGGCGCCGCGAATAGGCCCGCTTCTCCTCAGCCAACATTGCCTTGTCTACGCTGGCCAGTTCCGCGTCACCTAACGTGGCATGCGACGTCAGCCCCAGCTCCTCGCGCTCTTTCTCGTTCTTGCCGCGCCAGCCGGTGCGGATACCGCCGACGCCTGGCGCGTAGTACTTGAGTTGAGTTTTCCCGGGCTCATCGGGGTTGAACTCAGCGATCACCACAACGTCGCTGTAGCAGCCTGTTGATACGCAGTTCGAGATACCCACCTGATCGACCTTGGCGCGGTCATTCCACTCCACAGCCGGGCCCCAGCCCTCGGCGTAGTCCTTGGTGCCCGTGGCGGGCTGGGCCTGCATGGTGATGCCCGGCCGCGCCTTCTGCTGGCCACCCAGCCAGGCCGGCGAATCGTCGATCTTCCCGTTGTCGAGCTCCTCGGAGTACTCGCCGAAGTACCAGACTGTCCCAGAGTCATCCTGAGCGTAGTAGGTGAGCTCGACCTCCTCGATCTCCCCATCGCTGTAGTCGCGCTCCCACGCCACGCGGGTCTGCACTCCGTCGATCACCTTGGTCAGGTCACTGACTGTGAAATCGATCTGCCGCTCAATTCGGCTGCCGTCATCCTCGTCGAAGGCGTGACCCTTCCAATGCAGCCGGGTCCCCGGGGCCATCGGGAAGTACTGATTGGTGATCTCGAGCGGGTGGTTGAAGTTCTTCGGATCGAAGTCGGAGTCGGCCGCCGGCTTCGGCTTGATCGGGGATGCGCTCGGAATGGAGTTGCTGGGTATGCCGCTGGACGCCTCGCTGCCGGGCGACTGCATGCTCCCACAACCGGCGCCCAGCACACAGACGCAGGACAGACTCGTAAGCAAGCTCAGTGCTGAACGTCCCACGCGTGTTCCTTTCGAGCGGCGAACAGAGCGCTGGGCGACCCCGTCTCCGGCCGCCGGGCTGAAGGAAAGCTAGCCCATTTTGCGAATGTGGCTGACCTTCCCGTGCGGCGTGTCGGTGTCTCCAACCGGCGACGACGAAGCGCGTGCAAGCCTCCACTTCACCGTCACCTTTCTGTAGGAGGAGATGACCTGGCGATTAGATACGTGGCCGCTGAGTGATGCATCAGCCGAGGACGTCCCTGATGGCTGCCGCCGTCAAGCTCGCGAGTTCGTCAGTCTCCGCCTCTGTGATGATCAGAGGCGGGCCGAGGAGCAGAATGTCGCCGTCACGCCCGTCGGCGCACCCGGTCGAGGAGTAGAGCAGGACCCCGCGCGCCATGCCTGCAGCGACGACGCGCTCGACCACGCGGTCCGAGCGGGCGAACGCGGCCCGAGTCTGTCGGTCGGACACCAGCTCGATCCCGCGCAGCAGCCCCAGACCACGGATGTCGCCGACCGCTGGGTGGTTCCCGAGCTCGCCGCGCAGGACCGCGTCGAGCTGGGCGCCTCGATCCCGTGCCGCCTGAACGAGATCGAGTTGCTTCAAAACTGCCAGCACAGCACGGCCCGCGGCCGCCCCCACGCTGTGGTGGGAGTAAGTGAACCCGTGCGTGAAGCCACCGGTCATGATCGTCTTGTGGACGTCGTCGCTGGCGACGGCCAACCCCAGCGGCCAGTAGCCGGAGGCAGCGCCTTTGGCCAACACCATCAAATCGGGTTGCACGCCCCAGTGCTCGGAGGCGAACCAGGCACCGGTACGCCCGAAGCCGGTCATGACCTCATCGACGATGAGCAACACACCGTGGACGCGGCACACCCGTTCGACAGCCGGCCAATAGTCTGCTGGGGGCACGCAGGCCCCTAGTGCGGCACCAGAGATCGGCTCGGCGATGAATGCCGCCACCCGCCCGGCACCGTGTTCGACGATGAGCTCATCAAGGACTTGGGCGTGCCGCTCGCCGCACCCCTCCGGATGAGTTTCGGGGAAGGGACAGCGGTACTCGTATGGTGCCGTCGTATGCAGTGCAGACCCGAGCCAGGGCAAATAGGGCGCGCGAAGCCCGGCTCGGCCGGACACGTCGAGGGCGCCGCGGGTGTTGCCGTGGTAGGCGCCGTCGCGCCCGATGACCAGATATCGGTCCTCGCCTCGGGCTAGGTGGTAGGCACGAGCCATCTTCAGTGCCGTCTCGACGGCCTCGCTGCCTCCGGATACCGGGTAGATCCGGGGCGATTCCAGGGGCAGCAGCGGCGCCAGCTCGTCGGTATAGGCCTCCAGAACATCGGTGGTGAACATGGTCCCGTGGGCGTAGGCGATCCGGCGAGCTTGCTCAGCAATCGCATCCGAAACCGAGTCCACGCCGTGGCCGACACCGACCACGATCGCGCCACCAGAGCCGTCCAGATAGCGCCGACCGTCGGTATCGAAGATCTCCGCGCCACTCCCCCGGGCCGCGACCGGGAGGCCTTCGCCCCCGCGGGAGAAGATGTGGCGGCTCACTCCGCGACTGCTGCCACCGAGTCGCCGAAGATCCGCAGCGCCGTGTGGGCCTGCTCGAGGGTGACCACCAACGGTGGAGACATCCGGATGGTGCTCTCACCGCACTCCAGGACCAGGAGCCCGTGCTCGAAGGCCTGCTGCTGCACAGCCTCGGCCTGCTCGCCAGTCCGGAACTCGACGCCGATCATCAGCCCGACCCCGCGCACGTCCGTGACGGTACGGGGGAACCGAGTAGGCAGCTCACCCAGGCCCGAGAGCAGCTCCTCCCCGACTTTTGTGGCGTTGTCGGTGAGGTTCTCGGCAGCGATCGTCTCGAGGGTGGCCAGCCCGGCCGCACAGGGCACGGGACTCCCGCCGTAGGTCGAGCCGTGGGCGCCCGCACCCCAACGCTCCATCAGCTCTGTCTTAGCGGCGAAGGCTCCAAGCGGCAGGCCCGACGCAATGCCCTTGGCGCTGATCAGGATGTCCGGCTCGACGTCGGCGAGCTCGATCGCCCACATCTTTCCGGTGCGCCCCATCCCGGACTGCACCTCATCGGCGACGAGCAGGATCCCATACTTGTCGCACAGCGCGCGCAGCCGCTGGACCCACGACGCCGGCGGCACGATGTAGCCGCCCTCTCCCTGCACTGGCTCCAGGAAGATTGCCGCGACCTCAGTCGGCGGCACCTGGTAGCGGAACAGCGTGTTCTCGAGATAGTCGAACGTCGCTTCCTCGTCATGGGTGCGCTTGCCCGTGTCAGGATCGCGCTGGCTGAACGCGTACGGGGCGTGCAGGATGCCGGGGAGCAACGGCGCGAATCCCTTGTGGTACTTGGCTTTCGAAGCTGTCAGGCTGACCGCGCCGTAGGTGCGGCCGTGGAAGGCGCCGAAGAAGCTGATGATGTAGGGTCGGCCCGTCGCGTACCGGGTGAGCTTCATGGCGCCTTCGACCGCCTCCGCTCCGGAGTTGGTCAGGAAGACCCTCTTGTGCCCGGAGATGGGCAGCACCGCAGTCAAGGCTTCGCACATCTGCGAGTAGATCGGCAGGTAGAAGTCGCTCGCGGAGTAATGCAGGAGCTGCTCAGCCTGGCTACGAACAGCCTCGACCACCCGCGGGTGACAGTGCCCGGTCGAGTTCACCGCGATCCCGGCATTGAAGTCCAGGAACAGGTTGCCGTCCGCGTCCTCCACGACGGACCCGCTGGCCCGGTTCGGCACCAAGAGGGTAGGCGCGCGGCAAGGACGGGCTGGTCACCGCAGCGTCGCGCTCCAGCACCGCCTGCGCCTTCGGGCCTGGCAGAGCCGTCCGGATGTCGGGAACCGGCCGATCCGGCGACAGCCAGGACGCGTTCTGGCTCACGTCGGCTGTCACTTCGCCACCACCGTTCGGGACTGCTCACGCATGAATTGCTGGACGTAGTACAGACCGCCTCCGGCCTTGCCCGATGTTCCGGAACCCTTCCAGCCACCGAAGGGTTGCACCCCGGGCCATGCACCGGTGGTGGCTCCGGCAGCGCGGTTCACGTACACCACGCCCGCTTCGATGCGATTGAGGAATTCATCGACCTCGGCGTCGTCGGCTGAGAAGAACCCCGCCGTCAGCCCCAGCTCGGTGTCGTTGGCCAGTGTCAGGGCCTCGTCGATGGAGTCGACCGGGGCCACGGCGACGAACGGCACGAAGAGCTCGTCACGGAAGAGGTCGTCGTCGACCGGCAGGTCTGCGACCACGGTCGGCGCGACGTAGTGACCTGCGGCGCCGCTCGTGCTCTTGCCGATCACCTCGCCCCCAGTGACGACCCGTCCTCGCTGTCGCGCGTGTGCCACCGCGTTCTCGAACCGCTTCACCGCGGCATCGTCGATGACCGGGCCAAGGAATACCGAACGTTCGGTGGGGTCGCCCACGACGAGGGCGGTTGCGCGCTCGGTGAGCGCTTCGAGCAGCGGTTCGTATAGGTCGCGCTCGACGTAGACCCGCGAGCAGGCCGAGCACTTCTGGCCGGAGAATCCGAAGGCCGACCGGACAATGCCCGCTGCCGCTAGATCCAGATCGGCCTTGCGGGACACGATTGTCGGGTTCTTGCCACCCATCTCGCAGACAACTGGCTTGGGGTAGCTGGTCGCAAAGCTCCGATAGATGGACATGCCCACGGCATAGGACCCGGTGAACGTCAACCCGTCGACGTCCGGGTTCGACACCAGCGCCTGACCGACCTCGTCGCCACCGGGCACCACGTGCAGGACACCGGCCGGCAGCCCCGCGTCACGCAAGCACTCGTAGAGCTTGGCTGCGGAGAACGAGCCCTGTGGGCTCGGCTTGAGGACCACGGTGTTCCCAGCCGCGAGGGCGCCACCTGCGGGACCGGCCGCCAGGGCCATCGGGAAGTTGAACGGGCTGATGACTCCCCATACCCCATACGGGCGCAGGACGCTCCGCGTGGTCTCGTGCTCGGCGATGGTGTCCATCGCGAAGGAGAAGCCGTCGTGGCTCTCCAGCTGGGTGCAGTAGTAGCGGATCAGGTCGGCCGACTCCTCGACGTCGCCGAGGGCCTCAAGCCGGTTCTTGCCGACCTCCATGCTCATCAGCGCGGCCAGCTCGTTCGACCGCTCGCTGATCAGGTCGGCTGCGCGGCGTAGCGGTGTCACGCGCTCCTGCCATGGCGTCGCCGCCCAAGAGCCGGCGGCCCGACGGGCAGCCGCGACGGCATCAGCAACGTCCGCAGGGGTGGCCGAATGCACCCGGCACAGCACGATGGAGGTGTCCACGGGGCTGCGGACCTCGAAGGTCTCGCCGGTCGTGCGGCTCTCCCCGTCCACGTAGACCGGCAGGGTGCTCCCGAACCAGGACCGGGCGGTCTGCAGACCCTGCTCGTAGCCGGCGTGCAGGTCGTCGTTGTCGGCTGAGAGCGTCGCGTAGGTCACGCGGAAGCGGGGCGCCATTGGTCGGTCCTCCTTCGGGTCGGTCACTGTGGTCGTAGCGGTGTCCGCGGGTGCGTCAGCTTCGCCGACGCCAGAGTACGGCGGCTGGACCGCCGTCCGCGAAAGGCAGCGATGACCGGACATTTCTAGCAGACAAGCAGATGCGACAGAAGATCCTCCTCGGGCGCGCCAATCGGAGGGACATCTTGATGCCCTCCTACTCGTTCGCGACCCGTCGACCAAGGACACCGGCACCAGCTTCCGCAGCTCGACAAGGTCGAGGCCGAACAGGTCGCGCAGGACGACCTCGCCCCTTCCAAGTGGAAGACGGCCAGGTCGGTGTAGACCCGGCTCACACAGCCGACGCCGGTCAGCGGATAGGTGCAGGTCGGGATGATCTTCGCGGTGCCTTCTCGCGTTAGGGGATCCATCATCACGAAGGTCTGCTTGGCCCAGACCGCCAGATCCATCCCCCACCGACGGCGGGGATGTCGTCCGGCCGGCCCGTGTGCCAGTTGGCCAGGTCCCCCCGCGAACTAAGACCTGGTAGGCGCCGAGGACACAGACATCCAGGTGACCGCCACGCATCATCGCGAAGGTGTCGGTGTGGTGGAAGTACGAGGCGGTTCAGCGTTCGGTGTAGCCGCCGTCCACGGGTAAGGCGACGCCGACGATGTGGTGCTGTTCGGCGGCGTCGGGGTCGTCGAAGCTATAGGTGAAGCTGACACCGTCGATGCGATCTTGGGGAATCCCGTTGACCACCCGCGGCCGCGTGATGCCAAGGATGTCGTAGATGGTCGGCACAACGTCGTTGCAGTGGGTGAACTGGGTCCGCGGCTTCGCGTCCGGCTTGATCTTTGCCGGCCAGCGGATTACGCTGCGCGGCCGATTCGCGCTGCGGTGACAGCCACCGTGGTTTCGCCGTCTTCGAAGTCGAATGGCACGATGCGGAAGCCATGGCCGCCTCGCTCAGTTCTCCAGAGGGACAGGCAGTCGCAACGGATACGGGTCCCTACGTCACTGAAGGCCCATTTTTTTCTGAACTATCCCGTGCAAGATGCCCTCAGCTCCCAACCTCACCCGCCGTCTGTTCCTGTAGCCGACCGCTTACGGTCCTCATGATCGAGCAGCGGCGTGTCGGACAGTCACACTTGAGGAGCATCCAGCGAGACAGTTCGGTGCACGGACCGGATAGCAGACCCGCTCAATTGTCGTCGTAAGGACGTTCAGGGACGGTGGCGATAGGTTGCGTGACGTGCACCGGGTGGACCATTGTGTGGGCATTTGAGGGCGATGGCGATGGCTCTTCCGTTGGGAGACTGCATGACGACAGCCGGCAAGCTAGATCGTGGGCGGGAGTCCTTCCGGCAACAGGCCTGGGCGGGCGCGTCCGCCCTGCTGTCTTCCGCAGATCAGGTGCCAAGGTCAGTTGGTGAAGGTCTCGGCCAAGTGTCGGCCCAATTCCGGGAGCTCGAGCTCGAGGAGTTGGGCCAGACCCCGGCCAGGCTGGTCGAGCACGTCGTCGCCCGGCTCTCCGACTCCGGCGCCGTGAGCGGCGAGTTCATGTCCAAGGCAGTCCGGGCTCTGGGAGCTCAGGCGAGTGTTCCGTCCGAGGTCCCGGAGCCAGAGGACGTCGGGCCGGACGACCCAGGAAGCGCAGCGGTCCGGGCCTTCATTACCCGGCACACCGGGGCGCCGCGCCGCGCCGACCTCAGCTACCGCCGTGACTCGGACGGGGTCTCGGACTCCATGCACCGGATGCGAGTGGCGGCCCGGCGACTACGCAGCGGCCTGCGGGTATTCCGGTCGCTACTCGACCGGGAGCGGGCCAACGAGCTCCGCGACGAGCTGAGGCGGGCTGGGCGAGGCGCGAGAGTTGGAGGTGCTGATCGCCCGGCTCGAGATGCGCATTGCCCCCCTTCCCGCCGATGCGGTCCCCGACGACCCGTCGGTGAGCGTGATGGGCCGGATCCGGGAGCAGCAGGCGCGGGGAAGGGTCGTCGTTTTGTTAGCGTCCGATCGTCACCTCGAGTTGCACGAACGGCTCAGCGCCGCCACGACGGAGGCGGCGGATCAGCAGGCCAGCCAGGCGCTGCCGCCGCTGTTCCACAACGCTTGGCGACGGCCGGCGAAGCGGGCCGAAGTCGTCCTCGAGGACGAGTCGGGCCTGCCCGGGGGGCGCCAGACGCCGAATGGCACCAGGAGCTAATCGCCGCCAAGCGGGCCCGGTATGCCGGCGAGGCGGTCGCGCCCGTGCTCGGCGAGGAGGCCGCGGCCTTCGCCCGCCAGATGGAGAAGGTCACGGAGATCCTGGCCGAACACCAGGACGCTGCTGACGCTGGCGCAGCGATCCGGGAGCTCGCGACGAGCGCGGACGCGCCGGCCAGCTTCACCCTCGGCGTGCTCCATGCGGCCGACGCGAGCGGGTTGCGGCGACCCGCCGCCGGTTCGCGACGCTGTGGCCCAAAGTCAGCTGCTGCAAGTGGCGCCGATGGCTGACCCGATGAGTGGGCCCGCCGATGCAGCCGGAACCGTCGTTGCCGCCGGTGCAGTCGTCTGGCGGCCCGATCAAGCCCACGATGGCGGCGTCGAGGTCTGCCTCGTGCACCGTCCCCGCTACGACGACTGGTCGCTGCCGAAGGGAAAGCTAGATCCGGGCGAGCACCTGCTTGCCTGCGCAGTACGTGAGGTCGAGGAGGAGACCGGCCAGCGTGTGGTGCTGGGCCGGCCGCTTCCCACCCAGCTTTACGAGGTCAACGGTGCCCCGAAGCGGGTCCATTACTGGGCCGCCCGGGCCGACGACGATGCCCCGCCGTGGCCGGGGACCAAGGAGGTCGACCTGGTCGAGTTCCTCCCGGCGGCCGAGGCATTGCGCCGGCTCACGCACCCCCGCGACGCCGAGATCGTCAATGCCCTCTCAAGCAACGAGATCCGGACCGTGCCGTTCGTCGTGCTTCGTCATACGAAGGCAATTGAGCGCTCCTTGTGGACCGGACCAGACGCACAGCGGCCGCTGAACGACCGTGGGTCCCGAGACGCGCTTGCGTTGGTCGCTCCGTTCGCCGCCCTGGGGTTGACTCGCGTGGTGACGAGCGACGCGGTGCGTTGCGTTGCGACCGTACGGCCCTACCTCGGCGTGGCCGGCGCACGCTTGGAGCTGCAGCCAGTTCTATCTGAGGAAGGCCATCCTGCCAAGCCGCACGGCCCCGAGAAGCTCGCCCGCGCCCTGTTGGCCGACGGTGCGCGGACAGTCGTGTGCTCGCACCGGCCCGTGCTGCCTGAACTGATCGCCGCGGCCGCGGATCAGGCTTCGGAGGCGTTACCCGGGCCGCCCCTGGAGCCGGGCGATTTCCTGGTCTTCCACCACCGCGGCGGCGTCCCCGTCGCAGTCGAGCGCTTCGAAATCTAGCGACCAACACAGTACCCGGCGCATCGCTATGCCTGCGAACACCGCACAGCGGTATCGGGAGTTCGCGCGAGACACCCAGGACGAATCCCCCGCGACGAACGGCTCGTCATCACCGTCGCCGAGGACGATGAGCTACGCGACGAGGGCGAGCCGGTCTTTGACGCGGTAGCTGGGGCCGTTGATGTGCCCTCAAAGACGACTCCTACCGACTGAAGAACCGAGACCTCGGCCGGGTCCACACCGAACCGGCCGAGACCGAATGAACCGCAACTGGTCAAATTCCACTTGCCGACCAACTGATCAGCGTTCGGTTGCAATTGACGGTATCGGCAGCGGCCAGCGGATGAGGTCGTTCGGGAGTCGCCGGCCGAGATACCCCGAACGTTCGTTCCTTCCTGCGATCTTGTGGAGCAGTGAGCACGAGAGCCCCAGAGCGGTGCATGACCAGTGAAGGCACTAGAGCGGCGAGGGTCAAAGCCTGGATCCAGCTCACGGTCGGCGTATTGGACAGCCCGGACGCCCAAAACCTGTCGGCTGTTTGCCGGCGTCGTTGTCCAGTGTGCTGGTCAGCCGTTCGAGGAGCGGCCGCGGCGACGCCGTGCGGCTGCGTGTGGCTATGAGACGCTTTCGGCACGGTGGTGGAGTGTTCGGAGCTGGTCGAGTGTTCCGGCGGCTATGAGTACCAGGCCCGCTTCCACCTGGGTGTCCAACGGCGGGTTGGGCACGAAGACGCCTGTTTTGGAGCGGATGGCGATGAGCAGGGCCCCGGTTGTCTCGTGCAGGGCGGCCTGTCGCAGTGTTTTTCCGGCGAGATCGGATGTGGGGGCTATATCGATTTCTTCCAGCCGGAAGCCGGCGTCGTGGCCGTACATGACGTCGTCCCAAAAGTCGACGACGTGGGGCTGCAGGGTGAGGTTGGCCATCCGGCGGCCGCCGCTGCGTTGCGGGTTGACGACACGGTCGGCGCCGGCCCGGATCAGCTTGGCTTCGGAGGCGTCGTTTCGGGCGCGGCTGATGATGACCAGGTCGGGGCGCAGTGCCCGAGCGGACAGGGTGACATAGACGTTGTCGGCGTCGGTGTCGAGCGCGGCTACGAGCGCGCGCGCTTTCGACAGGCCCGACCTGTTCAATACGGCGTCGTCGGTGACATCGCCGACGACGGTCAGGTGCCTCAGGTCAGCAATCCGGTCCGCGTTCCGGTCGATAACGACTATTTGCTGGCCGGCGGCGACGAGGTGATCGCCGACGCTGCGGCCAACCCGTCCCCACCCGCAGATGATGATGTGCCCGGAGGCCCGGGACAGCTCGCGGCTCATTTTCCGCCTTTCGAAGTGACGTCCGAGATGGCCCTCGATGAGCGCTTCGAGGACGACGCCGAAGGTGTAAAGGGCGATTCCCACGCCTGCCAGGATCAAGACCATGGTGAAGGCCTTACCGACGGTGCCGAACGGGTGGACCTCGCGGAACCCGACGGTGCTGACCGTGGTGACGGTCTGATACACAGCATCGATGAGGCTAAAGCCGAGCGCGTAGTAGCCGACGCTTCCGGCGACCAGCACAAGCGCTAAGGCGATCACCGCCAGCTGGATCCGCCGCCGGATGTCGGTCCATTGCCTTTCGTCAGTCATCGGCGTTCAGCCCTGCTCAGGGGCATTCACTGGTCGGCGAAATCGGTTTCCAGTTCGGTCAGTGACTCCATCCGGTCGTTGATGACCTCGTGGAGCCGTGACCGGGTGACCGTGAGGAGGTCCACGACGAGCCGGTGGCTGAGCGTGTAGGTCACGGTGGTGCCGGTTTTGCTGCTGTGGACCAAGCCCGCCCCGGCGTAAGACGCGGAACTGCTGGGACAGGTGTGAGGGCTCGAGCCCGATGTGGGCAGCAGCTCGGCGCTGGCCGCCGTGGACTTCGACGAGCCGCTCGGCCTGCACGACCATGCCGCCTGGGCCGCAGCACCCGTACACTCGCCTGTTCATGGGCTCCAGCATCTCCACGAGCAGCTTATCGACGGACTGATGTGTGTAGAACTCGCTGCGGCTCCTGGCACCTGCGGAGGCGCACCAGCTGAGGAAGTACTCGTAAACACGGCCCAGGATGTTCTTTCCCTGGTGCTGGAGATCAGGTCGACGAGCTCGCCGATGCGGCGCACGTCGAGGCTGGGCCGGGCGTAGGTCTTCGGAACCATGCAGCGCAGGCTGGGATTGTCGACCTCGATGAGGTCCATCGCATTATCGATGAGCTTATCGATCTCTGGCTGCTTGGCCCGCTGATTGAGGTACTGCGAGCGGGCTTCCGGTGTCACCCAGAACAGGCCCTCAGCAGTGTATTCGTCGCGGGACTCGAGGAGCTCCTTGGCCGTGTCGCTGGTGATCCCGTCGGCGGCGAGCTCATCGCGCGGGACCGCCCGGCGCTCGTCGATAGCGTCCTCGACGTAATTGAGGAAGATCGGGCCAAGGACCACGTACTTGCACTCGGACGCGCCCATCAGCGGCCAGTCCGTCACCCGTTCCCGACGCTGACCACGTGCCGCCCGCTCGGCGGCTCCTGCTGCCATGTCGGCATCCTGACGCCGCGGAGGCAAACGATGAGGTAGCGACACTCATCTGAAGGCGTGCGCAGAGCATGTGCCACCTATGTGCCCCGATGCCAACATGATCACGGACTTGATGGGGACATCGTCAGGAGCCTGCTCTTGCTGGTTCTGCTGCCGCTGGTGGTCGGCTTGTTCATCCGTGCCCGCTATGGCGATCACGCCAAGGCCTGGCAGCCGGAGCTAGTAAAGGTGGCCACCTGGCGCTGGTGGTCGAACTGGCCACGGGCATTGCGGGGAACTGGAGCACGATCGTGTCGATGTTCGAGTCGTGGGTGATCGTCATGGCGATCGTTATCGTCATCGTGGCCGGTCTCCTGGGTGTGCTGCTGGGTTTGCTGCTGGGTGGCAGGAACGCTGAGGTCCGCACGACGACCGGCCTGGTCTCGGTTTTCCGCTTCGCATCACTGGGGCTGATCATCATCGGCTCTCAGCTGCATGGCAATCCGACGTACCTCGGCCTTGCCATCACGTTCGCGCTGATCGACTTCATCGTGCCCCTCGTCCTGGCCGTGGAGATCGGCCATCGAGCCGGAGCTAAGGCACGAGCATCGTAGCTGGTACCGGCCCGGTTACGATGCCGATGGCAAGCGACGAACCGGCACCGTCAGCGTGAGAACCAAGACGAAGCCAGAACAAGCTGCGAGCGCTTGTGCGCGATCACGACGACGGTCTACCGACCCAACGCGCGTACACGGTCGGCGACGCTGTTGAGGCCTGGCTGATGCATGGGCTGGTGGGGCGGGACCCGACTACGGTGGCGAACCGGACCAGCCTGGCCCGCACTCATGTCATCCCAGGACTCGGCAAACGCCGGCTTGCCGAATTGACCGCTGAGGAAATCGACAGCTGGCTTGCGGACAAAACCAAGACGCTAAGCACCGTCACACTGCAGCGACTTCTCTCAATCCTGCGGCACTCGATCCGTCGGGCCCAGGCGCGCGACCTCGTCAAGCGCAATGTTGCGCTGTTGTGCGACCTACCGAAGGGACAGCCCGGCCGGCCGTCCAAGTCCTTGACACAGGAGCAGGCCGAAAGACTGCTCCGAGCAGCGGCGACAACCCCACGATGAATGCCTACGTGGTCGTTTCCCTGCTCACGGGTGCCCGAACCGAAGAACTGCGGGGCGTTGACCTGGTCGCGGGTCAATCTCGACGGCAACCCGCCGACCATCGAGCTCTGGAGATCTGTCCGCGCACACGGCGACACGAAGACGAGCAAGTCACGCCGCACACTCGAGTTAACACGGAAGCATCCACCCGAACCCGATCCGAGCTCCCGCGACGACGCCCGCCGCAGCAAGCAGACCCACCCACCACCAGTCGTAGGCGGTGAGCGCCCCAAGCCCCGCCGCTAGCCCGACCGCTGGCGCCAGGTACAGCATCCGGCGGGTTCCGCCGATCTTGGAGCCCAGGGCTCCGACTAGAACGCCGAGAACCATCGCGTTCGCGCCGTACTGCCCCACGAAGGCGTCCAGCAGGAGTACCGGCACGACAAAAGCCACCAGGACGGCCAGAACGATTTGGACCACGCGGCACGCCCGCGACGGCTTAGCCGAGGCGTCCGCGGCCCCGCCCGCCTCAGCCATTGGTGAGCCTTTCGGGCCTCTTGAGTCGTATACCTCGGTGGCGTGT
Organism: uncultured Actinomycetota bacterium; assembly: GCA_963759635.1. GTDB lineage: Bacteria > Actinomycetota > Actinomycetes > Propionibacteriales > Propionibacteriaceae > Microlunatus. The sequence continues at coordinate 1,989 of CAVXAP010000004.1, read as the reverse complement.
TGCTTAAATAGTTTACGCTTGTGATTCCCATCGCCTGAGTGCTCATTAATCGTGAAGAAATCGGAAACGACCATTCTAATACACCGCAGCCGAAGCATGTGCCGGCAAAGCAATCAGAATAAGAATAAGCAGCATCCGCCTCATGGTGTTTATAATTTAGCTCTTATGCTTACCAATTGTAAGCTGTTTCGCCCAAGGTAAAGTGCAAAAGGTGACTAGATCGAAGTTCAAACCTGCGTTTCCGTGATCTGAAAGGGCGGAAGATACAAAAAGGCCCCACATCGATTCAAACTGCTTATGAGCCGTTTGGTTTAATAGAACAAATTTCTCATTTGGTGTCCTGAGGGGACGTCTTTCGAATTTTGCCGTCCAGGATTTCGTCTGGGATGTCGGACTTGCACTCCACGAACGGCGACCGGGACCAAGCGTCGAGGCGACTGATGGTCCGCGCTCCTCGCTTGAGCCAGTGCGGGTGCGGCTTGGCGATGAGGCGGTAGCCGAGCTGGTGGCTGCGTTTGTAGCCGGTACTACTCGGGAGGAGCTGGCGGATCAGTACGGCGTGAGCTTGTCGAGCGTGAAGCGATTGCTCCGTGGTGCGGGGGTTCGCCGGAGGGATAGCCGTTCAGCTGGTGGACCAGTGCAATAAGGGCTTCTGCATACAAGTGATAATCGGGCTGGTCGCGCAATGTGGCCCCGGACTCGGTCTGGAGGAGACCATGGCCACACAAATTGCACCCGACACGAACGAGCGGCAAGAAGTTCACAGACACCTAAACAGCTTTCTGATCGTCGGCGGCGTCTGCGGGGTCGCCTGGGCGGCCGGCTTCCGCGCCTGGATGATCCAAGTCGCCGGGTCCGCTTCCACATTCACCTGGGGGACCTTCATTTGGCTCCTGCTACCGAGCACGATAATTGGCGTACTGCTCGGGTTGGCCGAGTATCGTCATCAGACCGGTAACACCGGGGGGCGGCGCTGGCTCATCTGGTGTCCGCTGCTCTTTATCAGCGCCATTATCCCCCAGTTCGAACTCCTCATTCAGCATGGCTTCGGGGGTGGCGCCATCATCGTCGCTCTGCTGGGCATCGGCGGCGGCTACGCCTTGGCCGGCCGAGGGCGCGGCTGGGTCCGCATCGCGCTCCGCATCGTCGGGTGTGGTGGTGGTGTTTGTCACACTGGTAGGGGCACCATGGGCCCCGATATGGGCCCCGAAATGAACACCGCTTTGGCCCTCTCCACCCCGCGGGGCGCCTGGGTTGGGACCTTGTTCATGTCCTTCGTGGTCGTGTTAATGATCGCGTGCGCCATCCCTCACCGGATCGGACGTCCGCAGCCGTAAACAGAACGACGCTCTCTGATTTTGGAGAGCGGCGTTGGACATCTACAAACCCGCCGGGCTGTGTGGAAACAACTGAGAAAATTCCCAAAGGGAGCTGAGCGGATGTTCGGGGGTCCTGCAGCCAAAAGAGGCTAGTTAGGCCTCTTTTTTGTTCTCGGCAATTAGCTTCCGTAAACGGTCAGGGCATATCTACAAGCGCAGACAAACTATGGCCCTTCTTATAACGGCCATAAACGGCCACGCCAATAATGAACATGACCGGAGCAATTACGAATAATGCTATCCACTGGCCTTTATGCAGAACAGAGCCTACGGCCCTAGCAAGAAGTAGCGCTATCAGAATAATCAGCGTCGGACCAGCGGCATATCTTGCACACGGGCAGGAATGTGCCTCTCCATTTTCGTACGACCACAAATGCAAGTCTTGAATATCATTTCCTACATAATATACTTTTGTCTTACAACACGCTCACACGATGCTGACCTCCCACCACAAAGCGTTACGACCTCACTGGAGGAGTCGTTGACAGTTGTATTGCAGGCTGGTCGGCATCTTCTGCCGCTCGATTCGTTCCACAACTCAGGAACCCCACGCCAGTTGCTCGGCTCACTCAGAAAGCCGGTGTGCTGGCGATCCACTCGTACGTCGTGG
>CAVXAP010000003.1:0-250963 GCA_963759635.1 uncultured Actinomycetota bacterium | reverse complement strand
ATCTCCGACCACAGCGGCTGCCTGGTGGGGATTCATCCCGTACCGCATCGTGCTCCTCTCAGACTGAGAAGGAGCACCCAGGCGGACGTGCACCACAACAACGCTTCCTGACGGTTCAACCCATCCAAACGGCGGTCGCGTGAACCAAGGCTAGACGCTTTGCCGCTAGTGGTCGCGCCCGTTAGTTCGTCGGGGGTTCAGGCGGCGATCCGGTCGAGGAGTTGGTCAAGGTCGTCACGGTTGAATCGCCAGTGGAAGGGTTGGGCGCCTTGGTTGTAGCGGGCCTCGAACGCGGTCAGTTGCTCGGCTAGGGCCGCGAGGCTGGGGTGGTGGTCGGGGGTGAGTAGCTTTCGTTGGACCATGGAGAAGTAGATCTCGATCTGGTTCAGCCAGGACGCGTGCATGGGGGTGTGGATCATGATGGTGTTCGGGAACGCCTCGTTGAGTCGGGCGGCGGCGGTCCAGCGGCGGTGGGAGGCGCCGTTGTCGAGGATCCAGAACACCCGTCGGGCGCTGGCGTAGGGCTCGCGGGTCATCACCGTCTCGGCCAGGGCGGTGAAGGGTTGGATGCCGGTGGTGGGGGCGCAGTGGCCGATCACGTGGGCGTGGTGGACGTCGTAGGCGGCGAGGTAGGCGAGGGTGCCGTGACGGCGATACTCCGACTCGACCAGCATGGGGTCGCCGGCCGGGTCGTGCCGGGCGGCTGGGGTGGATCCGTTCCCGGGCCTGCACGCCGGGCTTCTCATCGGCGGAGAGGGCGTAGTCGTGTTCGCCGAGTTCGACCCCGTCACAGATCCGGGCGTACAGGTCGAGCACCCGTCCGGCCTTGAACGCGAAGTCGGGGTCGCGAGGAAATATCCAGGACCGGTGCTGCCAGGGTCTGATCGCGTCGGCGGCCAGCCAGCGCGGCACCGTTGAGGCCGAGATCGAGGCGACAACGCCGCGTCGGCTGGCCTCGGCCGCGAGTTCGGGGCAGCTCCACCTACCATGTATGGTTGCCAGTCTTCCTTGACACGATTCGGTGCGGAAGGATCGGACCATGCGACGGCAAGGGCACAGCCTCGCATTCGAACCTGTCATGGTTGGTCGCAGCGAGTGTGAGGCGTGGGTGGGGTACTACCGCCGCAATTGGCCGCGAATGCTGGCTGGACTGCTCGGCATGGTGCGGTACGGCTTTGCGCTGGGACCACTCGGAAACCTGAAGGCGGCTTGGCATGTCCTGCGTGGAAGCCAGGCCTGGGCGCCGTTTCCAGACAACGATCCAGAAGCCGCCCGGCACCACATGGCCCGGTTCTTTCGAATGGCCAACCGGGCCGGCCGGCTCCGCGTCGATCCTCGCCTCGCCGCCGAACTGGAGGTGGCCTGGTGGCAGACCCATCGGGCGATGCAGCATGATGCTCAGGTCGGTGAGGACGACCTGGTCGCCGCGATGGTCCGCTTCTATTGCTACGTCTACCAGGCAGACCCGGCCGACGTGCGCCGCGCGGCCGAGCTGAGGGTGCGCGCCATGGTCCTCTCCGACGCCTGGGTCGCTGCGGGATGCCAGCTGGACGACTTGACGCTAGCCAAGGAGCGGTTGGCGCTCGTGGCCTCCTATGCCGCGCTCCGGGAAGCGAGCGACCGTAGTGAGATATCCACAGATTGACCTCGAGCAGGTTACGCGACGACGGCTGAATCAGTCACCCTTGGTCAGCGCCGACCAGAGGAGGCCTCCATGTCAACAACCACAACATCGTCGCGTATGTCCTACGTCCAGTGGCTGATCGAGAGCCGGCCGCCCTGTCTCACCTGGTCGCGGTCCTCGCCTCCACAAACCAATCAGCCACCGCTTGACTTGGCTGATCAAGAACCCGACGTTGCCGAGACCGCAGCACCGGACAACCGAGGCGTCCGCGTGAGCATGGTCAAGGCACGCTGGGCCGCCAAACGGCGGCCCGGACTACCGGATGCCCGAGAGTGGAGCACCACACTTGCATTGGCTTTGACTCAGTCGCTGCCGGGCCAGCGTTCGGCCGCTCAGGCCATTCGTTAAAACGTGCCCTAGCGGATCCTGTAACCTCTGTCGCCGTGGTCCACGTCGTCGGCATCCCCGTACTCGGTCAGCCATGTGTAGGCCTCTCAGCTGGGGGCGCAACGAACTTGGGACATCATCCAAGGAAACATGCAGCGCCGTCGGTTGATGATGCCTCCTCACCCGGTGCTCGCCCAGTTGGCGTGGGAAGTGTTAACGACTCCTTCAACAGATGAGGAGACATCTGCTTACCGAGGTAGTCGAGGAAGGGCAGGAGCACAATCTCGAGCCGGCGGAGATCGAGACACGTCTGCGCAGAACCCATATCTGGCACTGCTGAAGGTGATTGCCAAGACGATGTGCGGATCGCGACGGATCTCATGTTCCTGCTGATGATCATCGACACCTTGTGGAGGTTCTTTCCGTCTCAGCCACCTCCGCAACCCGCTCCTCAGGTGACGGTGAACGTGACCGTTGACGCTGACGAGATAGCGGAGAAGGTAGCGAACCAGCTCGAAGACGAAGGGGGCCTGCGTAGTTCCAGAGCCGACCACGGAGGAAAAGCCGAAACCACGTAAGTGCTTCTCGGTGACGTCGCTGTAATTTCACCGACGTCGTTTTATCGAGTTTGGCCCGTCTTCTCTGACCTGCCGTAAGCCCACGTCAGGCGCGCTGGTCAGGTGGATGCACAGCGATGGCATGCAGGCCCAAGAACAAGGCTTGCCTTGATGCGCCCAATGAGGACAGTAGTGTCTTGCGCTCGGAAGATCCGACACAGGACTGCGTTGCCATTGCGGGGCGTCCACAGGGCACTTATTCGGTCATGGAGTCCACAGAAGCCCAATCCATCCGACTGAGAGCAAGTTCATACCGGGCCCGCCTCCATCGGGCAACCGGTGTCCACCTTCCACGAGCACACTGTCTAGAGAGCGCCGACGTCCTGCAACCAAAGACTGGTCGAGCCACAGGCTTAGGCGGCCTTCTGCGCTCACCCGCCGAAGGCGGGCCACCTCGACACTTCAGACTTTAGACCGCTGACTCCCTTGCCTAGGCAAGCTGGTGGTTGGGTTGTACGGTAAGCCGGTCTTGGCGGGTGAGCGAAGGGGGCATTAAGTCATGGCGCGCTTGATTTCCGACGTACGAGTGGTCGGTCTGGGCAAGGTTGGCGAACTCCTCGCCACGCTGCTCATCGACTCAGGCTTCGCCGTCACCGCGTACGACTTCCGCGAACGGCGTGACTTGCCATTCCGAACCCGAATGCTCGACGTCCGCGACTCGGCGGCGCTGACAGCCGCCCTGCTGGGGAGCGACGCGGTCGTGTCCTGCGTGCCGTACCACGTCAATCTGCTCGTCGCGGAGGCGGCGCATGCCGCCGGGGTGCACTACTTCGACCTGACTGAGGATGTGCCGACCACGAACCGGGTTCTCGAACTCGCTTCCAACGATCCCAAGATCGTCTACGTGCCGCAATGCGGCCTGGCGCCGGGCCTGATCGGCATCGTTGGGTCGTGGCTGGCCAAAGACTTCGAGTCGATACGCTCGATCGAGCTCAAGGTCGGAGCGCTGCCCAGGCACCCCGCGGGGCTCCTGGGATATGCCTTCAATTGGTCACCCGAGGGTGTGGTCAATGAGTACCTCAACGACTGCGAAGTGCTGCGCTCTGGCCGACGCCAGATGGTGCCTGCGATGTCAGAGTTGGAGCGGGTCGTCATCGGTGGGGTCGACCTCGAGGCGGCGCTTACCTCTGGCGGCTTGGGGACGATGTGTCAGACCTACGAGGGTCGGGCTCAGCGGCTGGACTACAAGACGATGCGCTATCCCGGCCATTTCTCGCTGATGCGGTTCTTCTTTGATGAGCTGGGCATGCGTAACCAGCACGAGGTGGCCGGCAAGATCTTGGTCGAGGCGAAGCCGCCGGTCGACGACGATGTCGTCTATCTGTACGCCGCCGTGGAGGGGCGGATGGGCGGCTCAATCGCGGGTCCGTACCGCAAGCAGTACGTACGCGCCTATCAGCCCCTAGAGATCAACGGACGTGCTTGGCGGGCGATCTCTTGGACCACCGCAGCTTCGGCAGCCGCGGTCGTTGAACTCGTCGCCGACGGCCGGCTACCAGGAGCCGGGTTCATCCGGCAGGAGGACATCCCCTTCGACGATTTGTTGTCCACCAAGCACGGCGCCCTGTTCGGCACTCTCGGAAAGGTGTAACTCTGCACATTCATCGATCGCGCAATCAGAACCAAGCCACTGTGCGGGTTGGTTGGCCGGCAGCTTGGCCGACATGAACAGGTTGCAGCTCTGCATGGCTGTAGTCGCAGCTACCTGGGAGTCGGCCTGTGCGCCACATAGGGGTCGGCTTCCGCCCTGGCATCTATCGACCGTTGAGGGGTGCAGCGTCATTAGTAGCGACATGGGCAGGTTGGAAGGTTGGGCCAGGTCCGCGCCTCGCGGCACCGTCGGGCATGGGGGGATTGAGCCAGCACAGACCGACGATGACCCGCCGATCGATCCTGACCCTAGGGCGAGAGGGGAGTCGACGGCCGGATGCCGCCCTCTCCACCCGCGCACTGCGACGTTTCTCTCCTCGGCTTTCCCGTTGCGCGATTTGCTAGATGTTGATCTTGGACTAGTACCCAGCACTCCCATGGCGCGCGAGAGGGCCATTAGCGTTACTTCAAAATCTGGCGAGGCTGCGGCGCAGTGCGCGGGTCCATATAGTGCCTGCGCCCGGTGTTGAATCCCGCGGATGGGGTTACCAGCGGTCTGCGGTGATCCTGGCTGGTTTCTGGTCCTGGAGTCGCCGACCTAGCTTCGCGCCGCTACGGTTGCTGCAGTCTTGGCATTCGGGTTCGGTGTCGCAGAACATCCAGGTGCCGCCGGCTTCTTCGACGGTGTGTTCGAGGCGGGCGAGCATGAGTCGTGCGGCGCCGGTGATACAGGCAGCGATGGGTGGGAAGCAGTATTCGCCGGGCTCTTCGGGCGCGGCCGCTTTCGTGGTGAACGGCACCCGGTGGGACCGTACACGGTGACGGTGTCGGGGCGTTCGTCGCGGATCATTTCGGCGTAGATGCCGTCACTGCCGGAGTTGGCGAGCACTTTCAGGAAACGGGCGACCCGACAGACTTTCACTGGGTGCTGCCAGCTGACTCGAGGCGATGCTGGGCTGAGAGGCGCAGAGCTTATGAAGCAAACGCCCTATGAGCAGCTGGTGGCTTACATGGCGCGTTGTCATCCCCTGCGGCCTACCGCTTCGCGGTTCGTCAATCTCGTACTCTCCGACTGGTCAGGTTGTGCTTCAGCCGGGACGATGCATCGGGCTTCAGCGAATGTGATGGCCACCGTGCACCCCTCACCGTCCCCTAGCAGTTGTCGTAATGGTCGGGCGCTGCACCTGGACCGCCGAAGCGGAGGCCCGAATGTTCGGCAAAGCGGGCCGGGACGGGGGCAATGGTGAGTCCTGGTGACGACCTCTGCCGGCGGCCCGTGCGGATCCGCAGCGAAGTTACAGGCGCGGCGGTCACAGCCGCCTCCTAGCCTTGATCTGGGCCAGTGCTGTGTGGGCCTCTGCACACAAGCCGGACGACGATGCGTGCAATATCGGGAAAGCGGAGCAGATCGCCGAGCGTGGCTTCGCACCGGTTTGGAAGCTGGACAGCCGATTCCACCCGGCGCGGCAACACGAGGCATGGGAAGCCGAAGCGCTCGGCCAGAGCACGATCGTCCGGCTTGTCCAGAATGGCCTTGGATGGCCTGTTGCCCGACCCGCTCGACGACGTTCTGGAACGTGAAGCAGAGCAGCGGGTGCGGGTCGCTGAGCTCCTCGACGGCCTCGACGAGTGAGCTACGTTACGAACATGGGCGAGACTCGTAACCCGCAGAACCCAGAGCCGATGACTGCCCGGAACGGATGCGGGGCACCGAGCCCGGCAGCTTGGCGACGACGTACCCAAAGTGAAGCCGGGACCGAAACCAGGCAAGCCACAGATGGTGCGCGAAGCGTCGCTGGAGGAACTTATCGATGAGGTGAGCGACCGTCTCACCGGCCGGATGGCTGACGACCGCGAGGTACGCGAGCTTGCATTCCGTGGGGTCGTCCACAGCTACCAGACGTCCGGCGACCGGCTGAGTTTCGTGTCCATCGAACCCTTTGCCGAGAAGTGACGAACTTAGGCGGGGCCCGTAACGGCCCTTTCAGCACGGCCCGCCGCACTTCTCAACGTATCCGTCGTTACGCATGATAAGTGCGGACGCCTCGCCAGGCGGTACACGCCGCCAGAGCAGAATCCCGACGAGTCACGCCTGCGCATGCGCCGTCGCGGTCACCTGCGCATCGGCCTGCGTCAATTCTTGGTACCGTTTTGCTGCGCAAGCTAAGCACCCGGTGGTTTCCACGCACATCCTGTGCTCGAACGGCCAGATGAAGCCCATCGCCGTCTGACCTAAGGAGTTATTGTGCCGTTCCGACCACACAGCGGGATTGTCGGCGTATTTTGTCCCGATCCTGCCTACCACGGCCATTGGAAAGACATTCTTCATGGCGGAAGTCGCTTCGACCAAGCCGTCAACCGGCTCGTCAAGCTCGTCATCGAGAAGGCAGGTCAGGAAGTCGACCAAGAACTGGTGGACGCCGCGGGTGTAGTGCTAGAGCTGCAAACGGGCAAGCCCACCAGCCGACTGGCGCAGTTCATCGACTGGGCGTTCAAGCACCCGCTCAACCCGGAGAAGAGAATTCCGCACATCATCCGGACTGAGGCTCCAGCGTCAGTCTTCGGAAATCGCGGACAGAGCTTGAACCTCCTCGAGGGCAACCTCAACGTCTTTGGCGCCGCTCGCGTCGTTGTCGGTGAGGGTCACTCAGACTGTCTCGGTGTGGCAAGACGCCATGCCGGCCAGTTCCAGAGAGATCAGTACGATCTCCAGAAAGGCTTCCTGCTCCGCGGCGCGCAGCCATTCATCGACCATTTGGCCGTGGAAGTGGACCGCAGCATCATTCCTGAGGGGGACGAGATCGCATTCCATGGGCTATACACACGCTTCGGTCCCACCGGCGAGACGCTAAATACCACGGAAGTCATCACAGCCACCGCCACAGTGGCGGCCTAATCCCCATCTGGGGCGGCAATATCCGCATTGCGGATGGACCATACGCTGCTTTAGGTTTCCGTCGTCGTCTGCGTCTAGGTCGCAGGGGAAAGCCGACCCGGCTGAGACTCGCTACTTGGCGCCGTGGATGTTAAGCGTGCAGCCAGGTTGCACGCCCAGAGTCGGACCTGCCCAGATCGGTGCTGAGCTGGGCGTTTCCTGGACCGCCGTGGGCGATCACGTCGGCGTGCCGGCGTCACCATGCGTCGGATGCCTACACATCACCGATCTCGACAAGATCGACCTCACCGTCCTGGAGGCCATCATTGCCGAGTCGTACCGCACCGTCACCGCTGACACGTACACACGTCGGGCTCGCGAGGGTGCGCCTTGACACACTCGGCATTGCTTCGGGCGTTCTGATCACAAGTGCCGATTGGCTCAAGCGCAGCCTTGATCGACGCATCCGACGGGACGAGGGACGCCGGGAATGGCCGTCCAGTTGGGCCGTCGACCGGTGTCAACGTCGGGGCATGCTATCGCCGTCCGGTGTGGTCAGGTCGAGGTCGTGTTTGTGCCCGGCTTCGAGTCGGTCGACCTTGGGTTCAAGTCGTCGGACTGTGATCAGCAAGTCTTCGGACTGCTGCTTCTCGGCCTCAACTGTTTCGACAAGCCAGGACGCCAGCGTCGTGACGGTGCCGAGCAAGGCGATCCCCCCGATCATGAGTGCGAAGGCCACCATGCCTCCGGCACTGGTGACGGGGGGAGCGATCGCCGTAGCCGACCGTGGTCACGCTTGTGACCGCCCACCAGATAGCGTCGCCGAAGGTAATGCCAGGGTTCGGGCCCGCGACAATCGTGGCCGCGGAGCGAGTGGCCCCGAGGGCTGGTGGCAGGCTCCCGGGGGTCTCGTGCTTCAATGACCCTCGATGCCGAACGACGTACCGCCAGGTATCACCTAGGACGACCGCGAAGCGACCGTCAGGCGCCTGGAGAGGCATCCGCGGAGGGTCACATCTCGCACGCGAGAGGGACGATCACCTGCAAGCGGTCCTGACCGCCAAGACCCCAAGTGACCTGGTTCCGGTTCTCGCCTCGCTGCCAGACACCAACACGGGTCGCACCCTATTTCTGGCAGGCAAGAGCCGCCGGTTGCCGACGCGGCGCGTGGCGGGTACCCCGAGTTCTGAAGGTCGAGTCCGAGTACGGGAAGGTCGACATGGACTTTGTCCCGGGCAAATCTTCGAGAACCCGGTGGTCGACATCGAGCTGCAGCTCCGCTTTGGTAGGGCAAGAATCACGTGCCCGACGATGCCGTTGTCGACATCGACGACTGAGCACGGTCTGGAAACAGCCGATCTACAAGAACCCGCAGCTTTTCGACGCAGCCGGAGCGCGGATCCGGCTCTCCGGCACTATGGACTACTGGGCCGACCTCGAACACCGGGGGCTGCTGCGACCCGTGTGTCCAAGACATCCCAGTAACAGCCTGTTGATCTTGGAGTGGCAGGTGGCGCCCCGGTTAACGATCGTTACCCGGTGTCGTGACAACATGAACGAAAGGATTCACTGCACCCCTAGCTTTTTGATCAATTTGGGGTGACAATCGCGGCAAAGCACTCCCGAGTAGCGGGCTAACACTACCTGGGGGCTGGGCACCACTAATCGGAGCAGTGACCACATTGAACGGTCAACCTCCTTGAGAAAGATCTTGATCGGCTTCGCCGGTCTAGTTTTGGCTGCCAGTTTGGCAACATCTGCACAGGGCCAGGAGCCAAAGCTTGTGATCTGCAATACCGGGCTGACGTTCCTTGCCGATATCTATACCGATCGTGTGCTGATGGGTGAGGGTTACATCGTCACCACCGGGGCCGACGGCCACCAGTATTTAGTTGCTGTGCCGGGTTCCGCAGTCCGCGCGAAGCCGATCCGTTGCAGCCTCGCCGAGTGAGGTTGGCGGCCTTGGACCTCACGGAAATAGGCCCCCATTCCCTCGAAGAGGTGCTAGGCCGCCTCAAGACCGCAAGGGGGAGCCTTCCACGGCTCACCCTAGGACAGAATGCGCCCGTCCTGTGCATCTAATGCAGCTCTGTGCATCCAGTGATGTGAAACCGACGTGAAACCACAACCGCATAGGCGAGCCACAACCAAGATCAACATCTAACCGGAGTGCCCCGGTCAGCCGCCAACACGATCTATCACCGGAGAACCCAACCAAGGCGTGACAACCCGTACGCTAGCGCTCCGTAGCGCCCGGGCGGTCATCGCCGAGCAGCAGGTGCACCGTCTCCTCGGCGACGCCGTCGATTGAGTGCTCCCAGGTGCGCTCGTGCCAGTGGTAGATCGCGCTGCCCTCGCCGGGACGGTACTCGGCGGTGTAGAGCGTGCCGAAGCCTTCGTGGAATTTCGTCGCGTACATGGGCTCGCGCAGCAGCGCGGCGACGACCGTGGCGGTGTCGGCCCCCCCGCGGAGTAGCGCGTCGAGGCGATCGGACCGCTCGACGCTGCGGATCGCGGCGGCGTACGGCTTCCACTCGACCTTGCCCTGGTGGTTGGTGGTGACGGCCCGGTCGGTGACCCGGGCGGGCCGGTCCGGGGCGACGTACACCGTCGCGTGACGCCCCTCGGCGTCCAACACGGTGACGTTGTAGCTCATGTGCACGGGGATGCGCGTCAAGGCGTCCACCGCGGCGTCGATCGCGTCGCTGGCCTGCAGCACGTAGCGCAGCACGATCGGTATGCCGAACCCCGTCCCGACGTTCGGACGCCCGCCGAAGGTGAGCGACACGGCGATGCCTGCGTCATTGACGCCGTCGAGCAGGCCCCACAGGCAGTCGCCCATGCCGAGCACGCGCCGGCCCCCGTACGCCGTACGCATCACCACGCCGTCGTAGAGCCGGTAGTCACTAGCGGCGTACGTCGACCGCGAGCACGGCCCGGCGCGCGGCGAAGCGCGGGTAGCGGTCGGTGAGCAGCGACAGGGCGCGTACGCCTTCGGGGTCCTCTGTGTCGACCACGCGGCCGGTGCCGTCCGCGCGTACCCACCACAGTTCGTTCCAGTCGTCGGCGTAATGGTCGACGAGCAGCGCGACAGCCGGGTTGGCCGCGACGTTGGCGAGCCGCTTGAGCGCAGTGCCCCGCTTGGGTCTGGCGTCCACTGCGCTGTAGTCGACGTCGCCGTCAACTGCGAACGTGACCGGCACGATGTGCGGCCGGCCGGAGCGTCGGCAGTCGCGAGGCGGGCCACGCGGGCGGCGGCGAACCGCCGCCGTGCTAGGTGCGGCGTCACTGCGGGTTGTACTCCGCGATCGCCTTCTCCCACTCCTCCAAGGCTTGTTCGAGGCGCCAGCGCGGCCCGGACGGGAACCACCGCGCGACCCGTTTGACGCCAGCCTCGCGGAGTTTCTCAAAGACCTTCGGATCGGCTGGCACGCTCATCACCTGCACCCGGACGGGCCGGTCGGCGCGGGCGCGAAGCTCGGCGATGCGGTCGTACACCTCGGGGTGGTAATTGGGGAACCAGGCGTCGCCGAACCCAAGCACCCGATCCAGGACGGTTGGGCCGGCGCCGCCAACCAGGACTGGTGGGTGTGGCCATTGCGCCGGCTTGGGCCACGACCAGATCCGGTCGAAGTTGACGTATTTGCCGTGGTAGCTGGCCTCGTCATGGGTCCAGATCTCCTTCATGGCCTCGACCCGCTCCCGCATGACGGCCATCCGGACGCGCGGGTCGGTGCCATGATTGCGCATCTCGGTCCGGTTCCAGCCCGCCCCCACGCCGAACTCCAGGCGGCCGCCCGAGAGGTGGTCGACGCTCGCGACCTCTTTCGCCGTGGTGATCGGGTCACGTTCGACGACCAGGCAGATGCCGCTGGCGACGCGGATATTGCGGGTCGCCTCCGCGGCGGCGGTGAGCGCGACGAAGAGGTCGTAGGTGCGCCAGTACTTGGCCGGCAACGGCTGCCCGGGCGCACGGTCGGTCTCCGCGGCCGGGATGTGGGTGTGCTCAGCGAAGTAGATGGCGCTGTAGCCGCGCTCCTCGGCCATCCGCGCGACCTCGCCAGGCCGCATGCCATCGTAGGTGGGAAAGTATCCGAGACCGAATTCCATACCCAAGATCTACCCGGTACGCCGGCCTTCCACCACGCCCACGGACTGCTGTAGCAATCTCTGTTCGTTATCGCTAGCTCCCACAACGGATGAACAGCGGCGAAACCAGACGCGCCGAGCCCGATGTCGAGGTTGGACCACGCCGGCTACGTTCCACCTCGTACGCCGCTGATCGAGCATCAACTTCCCTTGCGGCCGGGTATCCGCGCTCACATCACACTCCCAGAGGACCTCACTGAGAAGGAGGCAATGCGGGTAGCGAGGTTTGTCCAGAGTCTGGCGTTCTCGTCAGATCAACCAGCCATTCCGCCGGCGAGGCGTCGGTCGAGTAGTCCTGCACTACGAAGCTCGGGAATAGAGAGGCACGACGGTGGCGATATTGATCTGCCAGCATCGTGCTAGTGGTCTTGATCATCCTGCTATTCGTCGGGTTCAAGTGGGTGAAGCCGCAGATCCTGCGGCTGAAGGTGTAGAACTGGTTGGAATTCGAGATGCGGAGCCCGGATGAGCCGGAGCCGCCCAAACGCGCCATCAAAGCCTCGTGATCTTGGTAGCCTGCTGACGCTTGTCCGGGAGTTACCCGCTCGACGAGTGAGGGGAGTTCCGATAGCCACCCTCAGCGTGGGATGTACACGCTCTACTGGCATGCACACCAAGTACAGCCTCAAATGGGTTTTCCACAGATTGGCCTCCTGGAGGTTACGCGGCGCGGGGTGAATCAGTCAGCCTGGTGGGCGCGCAGATAACTGCGCTCACATTGCCCAGGAGGTTTGCATGCCAACAGCCACAGCACCCTCGAAACTGCCCAGCGTTTCCTGGCTGATCGAAAGCCGGCCGCCCGGCCTGACCTGGGCGCGACCGGCGCCGCCGCAGCACAACCAGCCGCCGCTTGTTCTGATCGATCATGAGCCCGATCGGGCCGCGGCAGCAGCGCCCAACGATCGCGGCATCCGGGTCAGCACGGTCAACGCCCGGTGGGCGGCGAGGCCGCGACGCGGGTTACCTGATGCCCAGGTGTGGAGTACCAAGCTGGCGTTGGCGATTATCCAGACATTGCTTGGCCAGCGACCGGGTGCTCAGCTCAACCGCTGGGTGGTCGAAGAGGTGCTCGCGGCCATCACCATCCGCCAACGCCGCAGCCTGTCGCTGCATGGGCGGAACGCGGTCCCCACCGCACTGCGCTCAGTCCACATCCAGCACCCTGATCCGGAGGTGGCCGAGGTGTCGGCGCACCTTGCGATCGGGAAGCGATCGGTCGCTATGGCGTTCCGATTGGAGGCCCTTGGGGACCGCTGGCTGTGCACTGCCCTGGAGCTCGGCAAGCGCATCGAGTCGCCTGGCGGGCGCCGCTAGGCGACGACCGAAGACTGGATTGAGTAATGCGCTGCGTGATACATGTGGCGGCCGAACTCGACGAATTGACCAACGTCGTCGTACGCGAGGCGGTCGACGGTCAGGCACGCCGCCGGCGTCTCCTCATCCAGGAGTTTGGCCTCCTCGTCCGTCATCAGCCGGGCCGAGATCTGCTGATGGGCGATCTTGAGGTTGACGCCGAGTGCTCGCAGGCAGGCGTAGAGGCCCTTTGTCTGCAGGTCATCCTCGGTGATTTCGAAACGAGCCGGCAGGTAGTTGGTGAGGATCGCAAGCGGCACGTCATCGGCCAGCCGCAGCCTTCTGACTTTGATGAATTCCGTGTCGGAAACCGCCGCGGAGTCGATCGCATCGCGAATGTCCTGCTCGAGCGTGCCGATGGAGAACTCGAGCAACCGCGTGCTCGGAATCTTGCCGGCCTTGGCTATGTCCTCGTTCAGGCTGCTCAGCGCCTCGCTCCGCCGGAACTGGGACCGTACGACTTGGGTGCCGACACCTCGCTTGCGTACCAGCAGGCCCTTCCTGACCAGCTCTTGAATGGCCTGACGAGCGGTAGGTCGGGAGAGGCCCAGCCGGCTGGTGAGCGACAGCTCGTTCTCGAGCCGATCACCCGGGGCGAGAGCACCAGTGTTGATCGCGTGCTCGATGGACTGCGCCAGCTGGTAGTACAGGGGGACAGGGGAGTTGCGCTCGAGAGTGATGTCGAGTTCGCGCACCGAGGGCGCTTCTGTCATGGACGAAGCATAGAGGCCGGAACAGGGCTTCTATAGAGGCCAAGGGCATTTTGTCAGAACAAATTCACTGATATAGCGTCACCCATCGTCGATTCCGTGCAGACTCAGCCATAGCCTCAATGATTTCGGCGGCATAAAGCGCATCATCCACGCTTGCCCCGTGTGCCTGACCCGTCGCAATGGACTGGACGAGGCGATGAGCCTCAATGACCTTGAGGTCGTCGTATCCCATCGCGATGCCCGCTGCGGGCTGGAAGCGAGCAAATTCGCCATCATCCGGTGCCACGTAGTGGGTGAGGAAGTAGGCGTTCTGATAGTCCTGGTCGACGCACAGCTGCAACTCGCCCATCCGCCTGAAGTCCCAGGAGAGCGCGCCCCGATCTCCGTGCACCTCGATGCCATAGGTGCACTGCTCGCCCACTGAGGCTCGGCTGGACTCCAGTATTCCCCGAGCGCCGCTGCGGAAGCGCAGCAGTGCAGCGACGTAGTCCTCGTTCTCAACTGCTTCCATAGCGCCTTTCCCGCGGGAGAAGTGGGACGCCGCGATGTCCACCTGGGGTCGCTGCGAGATGAATGTGGCATCGTCGCAGATCAGGCTGGTGATCTCGCCGGCGAGGTGGCGACCCAGGTCGACACCGTGGCTGGCCAGGTCGCCGAGTACGCCGGAACCGGACC
Source organism: uncultured Actinomycetota bacterium (assembly GCA_963759635.1). GTDB lineage: Bacteria > Actinomycetota > Actinomycetes > Propionibacteriales > Propionibacteriaceae > Microlunatus. The sequence continues at coordinate 236,980 of CAVXAP010000003.1, read as the reverse complement.
ACTCGGTCTTGAAACGCCAGGTCAGTGCGCCGTTGGGGTGTGCGGCGTAGTCGGCCAGCAGCCGGATGTAGACGTGGTTGATCCGGCCAAGGCGACCGTCGGCGATCAGCTCTCGGGCAATCTCGATTGCCGGTACGTTGCGATAGTTGAATCCGGCTGCTGATTGCACGCCGTTCGTACGCACGGCGTCGCGGATCGCTCGGGTCTCCATGGCGTTCCGCCCGGCCGGCTTCTCCACCCACACATGCTTTCCGGCCTCAGCGGCGGCGACCGCTACCTCGCGATGGATGAAGTTCGGGCCGGTCACACTTACCACATCGATGTCGTTCCGGGCGATGAGGTCGTGCCAATCCCCGTACGCATGATGGAATCCGAAGGTGGCGACGGCGCTCGCCAGTCTGCCGTCGGCTGCGTCGTCGGCAACAGCAACCAGAATCGGTTTCAGGGGAGCGTCGCGGTAATGCTGGCGAAGCCTCGCGTACGCACGTGCGTGCACCTGGCCCATCCAGCCCCAGCCCACGATGCCGACACGTAGGGCAGGGACCTCTTCGCCGGTGTGGTTGTTCACGGTTGTCCGCACCTACCTTTCGCGACGGTCATATGGGCGGCCTCGCTTGCAATGGCAGTGTTGCTACTGGCACGGCGGTGGACGGGCGGTCTCCGAACACCTCATGCAGCGTGATCGTCAGCTCGTCCGGGGTGGTGTCGAACCGGAGGAATCCCTTGTAGAACGGCGGTTCGTCGCGGGAGTAGATCTCGGCAATCCTCCGTTGCAGCAGCCCGCCTGGTTCGCCCAACCCTGGTGAGGTCAGCCGAGCCCAGAGCAGCACCTTCGCGGGGAGGTCGGGAACTCGAGGAGGATTCTCGAGGCGCGCCTGAAAGATCTCGTCCAGCTGGTCGGCCGTGAAGCTTGGCGCATGGAGGGCGCCACGGGTCAGTAGCAGACGATACGCGTCGAGAAAGGCCAAATGGCCGAGGGCGACGCTGATGCCGAGCGCGAGCAAGACCAATGCTGCGCCGAGGGTTACCCGCGCCGGCCAGCCTCCGAAGAGGTACGCAGCACTGACCAGTGCCGCGATCACCAGCAACGTGATGGGGAGATAGCCTCTTGGCAGTCGCTGCCGAAGCCTCTCGGTTCCCACCACGAGTCCGGCAAGCACTATGCAGATCAGTGAGAGGCCGATTGCTCCCCGCTCTTCCGCTGAGTCGGCCCATAAGATGCTGGTCGCAGCGGCGACCAGCAAGAGGGGGATGGCCAGGTGATGTGTCACTGCAGACGCCCGTCCCCAGCTTCGCGGATAGCTCCGAGTCACCGGTAGCGAGAGCAGTGCCAGCACTTCGGTGATCAGCACCAGGCTGACCGACGCGGCCACAGCGATCACCAGCAGAAGTCCAATACCAGCTATCGCGGCCCTGAATACCCAGCCTCGGCCTACGAGCAACAAGATCTGTCGCAGCGCCAGCGCGAAATAGCACACTTGAGTGAGCGGCACCAGCATCGCTCCAAGGAGATGCCAGCGTCTGTTCTGGCGACCCACGCGTCGCTGCATCGCGGGGGCAAGTTCGCCCACACCAGACGCTGTTAGCCGGCGCCGGCGCAGCACCCAGCCGAGCCATCCCACGACGAAGAGCAGTCCCGCGCCAGCGAGTGGGACAGCTCGCCCGCGAGCGGGGTCCAGGATCCACAGCACACCGAACGCGACCGCGCAGAGCGAGAGCAGACCGATACCGAACATGACGGTGGGCGGATTGCGAGCGTATTCGTCTGCTGGGCGCCACCAGCCGGATCGGCGTACCCACAAGTTGATCAAGCAATGGAAGGCCGTAAGCCCGAGCCAGCCAAGCAGCAGGGTGTTGAAGGAGCCGGGGTCGAGCTGGAAGGCGGCCGAACTGGCGAGCACACCGACGAGAAGGAAGCCGGTAGCCACGACGCCGCGGGCGAGCGGCGATGCCCGCGGGGCGTCGCGCCGGATGCTGCGTAACACCACCAGGACAACCAGGGCGGCAAGCGCCAGCCGGCTCGTCCATCGGGCTTCGTCCAGGGCGGCAGCCGCGCTGCCTGCGAGCCAGGCAATCCCCGCCGCACCGAGCACACCAAGTAAGAAAAGGCCAAGGTTGCGCATGGTCCGGATCACGCTCGGCACGAGCTGGCTTGCGAAGTATGCGAATGACTCCGCAGGTGTCGGGAACGACCAGTCGGGCAGTTTGTAGAACTCATGCTTCGGACTGTTGCGGAGCCGTGAGTCATTCTTGGCATTGACGTAGTCATGCGTGCCGTGCATAAACGCTCCACCACAGCCTGCGACAAGGTGCAGCTGCGGACCTCCGCCCTCCGAGGGTCGCGCGGAGTAGCACTGGAAGTTGTGGAGATCGCCGCCAACGGTGGCTACGTAGCCATTTCCGCGAGCATTGACCAGCTCCCAGACCGAATGACCCCTTCCGCGCTTCGGCCGGCGGCCGACCCAACAGGGTTCGATGGTGGCGTTGACCACAAGCGGTCTGCCCGTCAGCAAGATCTTGGGGATGGGCTCGGCCGACACCCTGGTCAGCCACTCCCACTGGGCCTGATCGATAGTGCCGTCGATGCCGGTATCGATGGCCACGGCCAGCAGGTGTGCGGTGCGCACCGCGTAGTAGGGACCAGTCTGCTCGATGGCGTGCGTCGGCCGGCCGGGTGCCTGAGTCGGTGGCGTCGCGGATCGCTGCTGCTGGGTCTCCGGTCTGGGCTCGCCGGCCCGTCTCCAGAGGATACGGAAGAGCCTTCCGTAGAGCGATCGGAGGCCGAAACCCGGCGCGTACGCCTCAGCAGGCAGGCGGTCACGGCCGCAGAAGTGATACATGAAGCCAGCGAGACCGTCGTACCAGTCGTGGTTGCCTGGTAGCGCTAGCATCGGCGCTTCAACGCGGAAGTTGGGGTCCTGACTGCGGTACGGCCGGTAGAGGCCGTCGCAATAGTCGTTGACGTCGCCCGCCGGATAGATGACGTCACTCATGATCACGACGAAGCCGGGCTGATGGTCCCGGACCGCGGCACTCAAGGCTGGGCTGACAACGAATTGGGAGGCGTCCTGCTCTCCGGTATCGCCGAGCACCATGAAACAGCTGTCATCGGAGCGGTCGATCACCCTCGGTTGCCGCCCGCCACGGCGCAGCCATTCACGCCGCAGCTGGGGAACCAGTCCATCGGCTCCACCATCGAGGATCTGGTTGACGGCATCGATCAACGCTCGTGCCGAAATCCAGGAGAGGCTGCCCCACCGGGTGCGGTGCTCCCGCAAAACCTTCGCGGTGATCTCCCAGTCGGTCGTGCCGATCAACGGCGGCGAGGCATCGGGCGGCATCGCGATCTCCTGGTTCGGCGCCTTCGACATGGCGGCACGGTCATCGAAGCACAACCGAGTGCCTGGACTATCACGGGGAGAACAACAACAGCAGCCCGGCGCAGGTGTAAGCGATCATCACAAGCAGCAGCGGGAACTGACCACGGACCGAGCGATCCGGTGGCAGCAGCGCAACCGCCTTCTCGTGCGCGCAGATGATGCCGAACACGTGCCCTCCGACAATGGCACACAGCTGGACCAGGGCGATCGCGGTGGGATGGTTGAAGATCGCGGAGTTCACACCCATCTCGGCCGATCCGAAGACATTCCAACCGCGGCCGAGAGGGTCGGAGAAGTTGATCGCCGTCCGCTGCCCTTCGACGATGAGCAGCGTCGCATAGTGAGCCACCACATAGCCCAGGACGATGGGCAGCAGGGAGCCCACCATCAGCCGCGGATACTCCGTGGCCGGCCGATCCCCATAGCGACCCATCCAGGCGGCTGCCAGGCTGAAGCTGACGAAGACGATGATGATCATGATCAACAGGCCGCCGGTGCCCCACACGACTGTCGGCACATCGGAGCTTTGCACAGCTCTGAGCCACCAGCTGGTGTTCGTGAAGCTGTCGAATGCTGTGCTGCCGAGCAGCGCCGCCACCACGGCGGTCGCTCCCGGGGGCGCGTGCCAGGCGTTGAGGCCGGCCAACGGATTGACCAGTCGGAGCTGATCACCGACCCGCCGCCAGATCGACATCTGGGCGAGCGTACTCGCGTACGCCTCGAAGGGATCCGCTGCGCCGATCCAGCGCTGCCCAAAGACAATGGCACCCAGCACCAAGATCACCAACCAGGCCAGGGCCCACAACCGCAGCACCGCGAGTGTGGTCCGGTCCGGTTGTATCAGCTCGAGCCAACCGAATCCGAACAGGCCGACTGCGGCCGGCCATATGCCAACGCGGCTCGGCAAGGTGACGAGCCCCTGTTCGGGGTCGACACGAGCCAAGGCACACAGCCCGAGGTGGATCGTCCGCAGCGGGTTGGTTGCTCGCCAGAACTGACCGAGCAGTAGGGAGATCGGAACCAGGCCGACCCACATCCACACATAGACGAACCCGAAGATCGGATTGGTAAGCAGGTCCTGGCCGGCCATCATCGCCAGTCCGGCCCAGGCGTACGTCGCAAGGACCAGCCCCCGGGCGATCAGCCGCGACGATCGGATGATCGACGACTGCGGTCAGCCCTGGCATCGGCCGTCCGCCGACCCGTTCAAAACGCGGCCGGCGCCACGCGTAGATCAAGATCGCGAAGGAGATCACAAGGGCAAGGGCGGCCCCGACCACGAGGAAGGAGAACGGCAGCGGCAGGTCGCGCCGCGATGCAATCCCGTGCAGAGGTATGAGCATGAAGTGACTGCGCGGAGCTAGCGCGCGTTCAAGATCACGATGATCTTCTCGAGATGGTGAGACTCCACCTCAAAGCTGCCTGGACTGTCGATGGTGAAGGATCCTCGGGCCGGCCTGCCGGCCCGTACGGGCAGCTCATAGCCCTCCGCACCAATGTGAGCGTGGATCTCGTCATCGGTGTCGCTCGTGACGTTCAAGATCACCTGCTGACCCACCCGTACGTTGATCTTCTCGCCGTTCGGGACCGTCTTGCCGCCTGACATGTTGATGTTGATCGTCAGTGCGTAGTCAGCGTTGAGCGACGGAGACTCGACAGGACTGGACATTGCGGATGTGGCAGGTAAGGACGGTTCGCTGGGACTGCCGGCCGCGGTCGACGGGCTCGTCGTCGCCTGAGGTTCGGCACCGCTGCGTGCATCCGCTGAGCAGCAGGCCCAAGATCACGGCACCACATATCAGTGCACCATTCGGTCTACCGGCCCTTACACTCATCCGTTTGAACCTTTCTCCGTGCATTCGCCCCCAACCGAGTTCGGGAGTGCAGTGCTGGGGCCAGGATTCCACAGGGCACTACTCCTACTCCTGTACGAAGCTGCTCGGACCCAGGTTCCCAGTCGCCCAAAGGGGGTCGAGGTGATGAGGCAGTGGTCCGTGATTCATTGCTCGCACCGCTCGCTGCGGATCGCGCCTTGGACTCCGCCTACTTCGTCGTCGCTCAGGGACAAAAGCACGTCCCCCTCGTTCTGTGCAGATTGCTCGCTCCGCTCGCTGCGGCTGGCGCCTGTGGGCCGCTGCCTTCCTCACTCCCTCGCAGACGAAAAGCATGTCTGCTCGCTCGCTCGTCCAGGACAGCGGCGCGCCAGCCTGCCAGCAAATTGCTCGCTCCGCTCGCTGCGGCTGGCGCCTGTGGGCCGCTGCCTTCCTCACTCCCTCGCAGACGAAAAGCATGTCTGCTCGCTCGCTCGTCCAGGACAGCGGCGCGCCAGCCTGCTCAGCACGGCGGCGCGCGATCCGAGGGTTCTAAACGGTAGTACCGTGATGGCTCCAGGGATTCGCACGAGCAGGGAGGACTCCCATGCCACAGCGGCTCACACCTCTTGAGGTGTCGTTGCTGGCCCTGGACACAGCGCACACTCCAGGTCACATGGGTACCGTCGACATTTTCGACCCCGGTCCTCGGGGCTTCGACTTCGAGGGGCTGATCTCCCTGATCCGCGAGCGGATCGCCTTCGTCCCGCGCTACAGGCAACGGATCCGAGGGATTCCCGCGCGGCTTGCCCCACCGGTCTGGGTCGACGACGAAAACTTCGACCTCACATTCCATGTGCGACGGTCTGCGCTGCCGCGGCCGGGCACTCTGGCCCAGCTCCAAGAGCTCGTCGGCCGGGTGATGGCCCGACGGCTCGATACGTCGAGGCCGCTGTGGGAGATGTATCTGGTGGAAGGGTTGGAAGACGACCGGCTCGCGCTTCTGGCCAAGTCTCATTTGTGCTTGGTGGACGGAATCGACACGGTGGAAATCGGCCAAGTGCTGCTCGACACAACCGCTCGCCCACACGCCATCCCCGGGACAGGAACCGCTGACGTCGCCTGGCACCCGGTGCCCGAGCCCTCGTCGCTGGAGTTGCTCGCTGGGGCGCTTCTGGAGAGCGTGCAAGATCCCGCAATGGCGATCGAGAACGTGCGTGGCGCGCTGACCAGCGCGCTTGGCGTCGCTGTGGCGGTCGGTGAAGCTGTCGGAGGTATCGGTGCAGCGTTAGGGGAGCTGGCATCTGACGCGCTAGGTGGGGGGCGCCCCTCCTCGGACTCCCCGCTGACCGGGCTGGTATCCGAGCAGCGCCGCTTCGCAACGATTGCCGCGCCCCTCACCGATCTCAGGGCGGTCCGCCAGGAGCATCAGCACACGATCAACGACGTCGTGTTGGCCATGATCACTGGAGGGCTGCGCTCCTGGTTGCTGACACGTGGCGAATCGATCAGGGCGGGAAGTTCACTGACTGCGCTGGTGCCGATGAGCGTTACCGAGGACGATGGCGAGCCAACCTCCTTAGGCAGCCAGGTTGCACCACACCTGCAGCGCCTGCCGATCGGGGAGCCCAATTCGCTGATGCGGCTGCATCAAGTGGCCTATGACACCCAAGCTCACAAGGATTCCGGCCGGGCGGTGGGCGCGCGCTCGCTTGCCGACATTGCAGGCTTCGCGCCGACTACGCTGCACGCGCTCGGCGTACGCACTTCGACTGAAGTTGTGCGCAAACAGCACGATCTGGTGATCACCAACGTCCCAGGACCGCAGGTCCCGCTGTTTGCGGCCGGCGCCCAACTGGTGGCGAGCTACCCGGTCCTCCCCCTGTCAGCGGGCCACCTGCTTGCGATTGGAGTCACGTCCTACGACGGCGAGGTCTTCTTCGGTCTCACCGCCGACCGGGACGCCATGAGCGACCTCGACGTGCTCGCCCAGTGCTTGCTCGATGCTCTCGATGAACTGCGTGACACAACCGTCCGCGCGACGACGGTGCGCCAGCCCACCCGCAAAGCGCCTGCCGCGGCACGTCGCGCGGCCGCGAAGAAAGCAGCAGCCCGGCAGGAGGCGGCGCGCCAAGCCGCCGCACAGAAACGTGCCGCCGTACGGAATCTGGTATCCCGCGCTGCTGAGCTGGGTACCGGTGCCGCGCCGCCACCGGCATCGAAGAGCCCGGCGACATCCGACGAGCCGGTGCAGCAGCCCCGCCCCAGGAAGTCGCCGGCCCCGACGACAGCCGTCGAGAAGCGTCCGGCTCACGAGCCCCCGCCTGACTCAACCCCGCCTGAGCCCCCTATGACGGCCGCCACGTCCGAGGTCCCCTCGAGGAGCAAGGGTTCGACAAGCCCCTCCGCACAGGCGCAGCGCAGCGAGCCTTGATGTCTCATATGGTCTTCGTTCCGATTACCTGGGACGAGGCGATCGCTCTGCGATCGGGTGCTTCGGCGGACCGTTATCAGGGGTGTGCAGTGACGCCGAGCCTGATTGCTTCGATGGACGCTGACACCCTCATCGAGGAGGCCGAGTACTCGGCTCTCAGTTACGCTGGCGCGCTGGCTCTGGTCTTGAAGCCAATCTCGCCACGGTTGGTAGCCGCGGCGGAGGTGCAGGGTGAGCAGCTGACTGACCTGGGCGGGTCGCTGGGCGAGGTCCATCTCCGAGGTCTGACGTGGCATCAGGTGCGGGCGCTGTTCGCCGACGAACCAGCTGCAATGGAGGCGGTCAGGCTGGCGGGCGAGGTGGTTGCGGGGCAGAACCTGGCAGCTGCACTCGCCACACCCGAGGTCGGCGCCGTGCTCGATGAGTACGACCTGTTGTGGTTCGCTCCCGACGAGCTAGATCAGCTCAAGCTCTGAATCCCGCCCGGTGACACTCGCTGACACCGGGGAGGCGCGCCAGGAGTAAGACGGAAGTGTCGGTGGGATCGGGCAGACTAGGAGCATGCCTCGCTCAATCTGGAAGGGCGCAATCTCCTTCGGGCTGGTCACGATTCCTGTGAAGCTCTTCTCGGCAACCGAGGAGAAGGACATCAGTTTTCGCCAGGTCCACCCAGAAGATGGCGGCCGAATCAAATACAAACGTGTCTGCGAGAAATGTGGGAAGGAGATCCCCTACGCCGAGATTGCCAAAGGATATGAGATGCCGGACGGGCGGATGGTGATCTTGGAGGCGGAGGACTTCGAGTCACTGCCGCTCGCGACCACCAAGGCGGTCGAGGTCGTGCAGTTCGTGGCTGAGGAGGACGTTGATCCCACCTATTTCAACAAGACGTACTTCCTGCAAGCCGACGGCCCGGGCGTTAAACCGTACGTGCTGCTGCGTGATGCATTGATCAAGAGCGGCCAGAGTGCCGTGGTCAAGGTCGCCTTGCGGTCCCGTGAAGCGTTAGCCCTGATCCGTCCGAAGGATGGCGTCTTGCTGATGCACACCATGCTGTGGCCAGACGAGCTCCGCGACGGATCCTTCGCGGCGCCACCTCAGGACGTCACGGTGTCGGACGCGGAGGTCACGATGGCGCAGTCCTTCATTGATGCGCTGGCGGGTGACTTCAATCCGGAGGACTTTACCGACTCCTACCGGGAGGCACTCGAAGCCTTGGTGCAAAGCAAGGCTGAAGGCGTGCCACTCGCCGCGGAGCCTGAAGCGCCCAAGGAGGCTGAGGTCGTCGACCTCGTGGCCGCGCTGCGCGCTTCGGTCGAGGCTGCAAAGAAACGACGGGAAGAGGCAGAGAGCGCGAAAGCCGTGTGATCTCGGCGGCGAAGCGAGCAAATCAAACTCTGCGAGCGGTAGCGCGCAAATTGAACACAGGTAGCGTGGCTTTGTGGATGCCGTGACACATGTGCCGGTGCCGGTCAATGAAACAGTGCTCGGATACGCTCCCGGTTCGAAGGAGCGGGGCGGGATCGAGTCAGCACTCGACCGGATGGCGGGCGAAGATCCTCTCGAGCTGACCGCAACCATTGACGGGGTAAGCAAGCCGGCCTCTGGCGATTCTTTCGATGTCACGATGCCCTCCGACCATTCGCACGTCCTCGGTCACGCGGCGAACGCGACCCGGGCCGATGCGACGGAGGCCATCGATGCAGCGCTCAGGGCAGCTCCCGGATGGGCAGACCTGGGCTTCGAGCAGCGGGCAGCGGTTTTTCTGCGCGCAGCTGACCTGCTCGCCGGGCCCTGGCGGGACACCTTGAACGCCGCCACAATGCTCGGTCAGGGAAAGACAGTGCAGCAGGCCGAAATCGACGCGGCCTGCGAGTTGATCGACTTCTGGCGGTTCAACGTGGCTTTTGCGCGTCGGATCATCGAAGATCAACCGCTCTCATCGCCCGGAGTCTGGAACCGGGCTGACTATCGCCCGCTCGAGGGCTTCGTGTACGCCATTACACCGTTCAACTTCACCTCGATCGCGGGCAATCTGCCGACCGCGCCGGCGTTGCTGGGGAACGTAGTGATCTGGAAACCCAGCCCGACTCAGCAGTATGCCGCTCATTTCATCATGCGGATCTTGGAGGCAGCTGGCCTACCGCCCGGTGTGATCAACATGTTGCCCGGTGACGGTATCGAGGTCTCCGAGGTCGCACTGGTCCACCCCGATTTCGCCGGTATCCATTTCACCGGCTCGACGAAGACCTTCCAGCACCTGTGGCAACGTGTCGGAGCCAACATCAGCCGCTATCGGACATATCCACGGCTGGTGGGGGAGACCGGTGGCAAAGACTTCGTGGTCGCCCACGCCAGCGCCGATCCAGACGGGCTGCGTACGGCACTAATCCGAGGAGCTTTCGAGTACTCGGGGCAGAAATGCTCCGCAGCGTCTCGGGCGTACATCGCTCGCAGCCTCTGGGATCGGATGGGCGACGACTTGGTCGATGCCACCGAGTCTCTGAAGCTCGGCGACGTACGCGATCTGTCCAACTTCACCTCGGCGGTGATTGATCAACGCGCCTTCACCAAGCATTCCCAGGCCATTGAACGGGCCCGGGATTCCGCGGAAGCCAAGATCATCGCAGGCGGAGTGAGTGATGATCGGGAGGGCTGGTACGTTCGGCCGACCTTGATCATCTCCGACAATCCGAGAAACGACATCTTCATCACCGAGTACTTCGGGCCAATTCTGGGCATCCACGTGTTCGACGATGCAGATTTCGAGGCCATCCTCGATGAAGTCGATCGCGCTGCGCCGTACGCCCTCACCGGCGCCGTGATAGCCGATGATCGCGCGGCACTCGAACTGGCCAGCCGTCGGCTTCGACGCGCAGCCGGAAACTTCTACCTGAATGACAAGCCGACAGGCGCGGTCGTCGGGCAGCAACCGTTTGGTGGCTCCCGAGCCTCAGGGACCAATGACAAGGCCGGCTCGATGTGGAACCTGATCCGCTGGACCAGTCCGCGCTCGATCAAGGAGACCTTCGTTCCGCCGAGCGATCATGGCTATCCCCACATGACCTGAGCGGTTTCGAGCGGTTACCTCTGCCGTCGGCGATCCCGCTGATCTGAGATCTCGCGGCGCAGTCGAGCGTTGTCGGCCTCCAGCCGCAATACCATCGCGATCCCGGCCAGGTTCAGCCCCTCATCCAAGAGCGCGGCGATCTGCCGCAGTCGCACGATGTCGTGCATGCTGTAGAGCCGTGTGCCGCCAGCAGTGCGTTGCGGATCGACCAGGCCGGCCTTCTCGTACGCGCGCAGGTTCTGCACCCCTGTGCCGACAATGCCGGCGGCGACAGAGATACCGAAGAGACCCGCGGCCGGGTCGTAGGGATCGGCCATCCCCAAACTCCTCGGAGAAGATCCAAAACTTTCTGGTTGCATCATACCACTGAATGAGCTAATCTATGACTGCCACCATAGATTAGCGATGGTGGCGATGAGCGATTGCATCAACACCATCTGACGACCAATGGAGGTGAAGCGACCCATGTTGATGCGCACCGATCCCTTCCACGAGCTCGATCGGCTCACCCAGCAGATTTTCGGCACAGCGGCTCGACCGGCCTTCATGCCGATGGATGCGTGGCGGGATGGCGATACGTTTCACATCGAATTCGACCTGCCGGGCGTCCGGGCGGACTCGATCGATCTCGATGTCGAGCGGAATGTGCTCACCGTACGCGCCGATCGGCCCGCTCGAGACGGCAACATCGAGTTGATTGCCGCCGAGCGTCCGAGCGGGGTGTTCAGCCGCCAGCTGATCTTGGGCGACAACGTGGATCTGAACAAGATCTCTGCCAGCTACCACGATGGCGTGCTCTCCCTGCAGGTGCCGGTCGCCGAGAAGGCAAAGCCGCGCAAGATCGCAGTCGAGGCGGTGGACGGCCAGCGCACAATCGAGGGCTGACAGACGAGCCGCCGACGCTCAGCGTTTCCACGAGCCGGTGCGTCGGCTGGCCACCCTGATTGCGCGCGGCGTCGCGTTGCACGTCGCAAAGGCCGACCGTGTGGGCCGGCGCCACAGGTTGGTGGTCGGGCCCGCCAAGGAAAGTGCGGTTTTGCGGGGCTTGCGATTCAAGCTTCTTAGCCTTTGGCGCCGGCCCACCCGGTCGGCCTTTGCTTGTCGCCTGACTCCGGCCGAGCCTTCGCGCGCGGCCTTTTCCGAGTTAGGCCTCGCTGCTCCCGCTGTGCGCCAGCCAGTTGTCGCCAACCTCTTGCTGGGTCCGGTAGCCCGCCATGACTGCGGGCGCCGCGGCCTCCTCCAGCTTTCTACCGAGCAGCGGGATCGCGACTTTCAATTCGCCGCTGACATCGACGACGCTTCCCCGGCCTCCCGGCGAGAGCTCCAGCTTCCCTTTGAAATTGACTGGCTGACCAAGCACGTTCATGGTTACAGCGCCGCTCTGCGAGCCATCGGAGGCTGGCTCGCCCCAGACAACTTCATCGTTGACGGTCAGCTGAGGTCCGGTGAATCTCGCCGCCGAATCGGGCGCCGGCAAGGTCCGTGACGTCTTGGTGATCGAGCCGTCTACCGCGACGTGGTAACTAAACGATCCGCTAGCGACGCAAACCTCCTCCAGGTACTTCTGATTGGTCATCATCGCGTACACCTCAGCGGGCGTGGCGGCAAAATCGAGGTGGCTCGAGATGTCCATGGCGCTCATGATGTCACCACTGCGCGATCGTCTTGCGGACAACGGGTAAACGCGCCATGCGGGCTAATGTCGGGTATAGCTGCACAGCGGGGTGCGGCGGCGATGATCGGACGGTACACGTGACTACATTCGAGGTCGAGCTCGAGCAAGAGAAGAACGAGAAAATCGCTCAGGTAGCCGCTCGGGGGGCGAAGATCGCCGCCGAGCTGGGTCAGGATCCGGACGCTGTCCAGATCTTCCTCAATCACTACTTCCGGCATGTCGACGCACACGACGTCGATGAGCGCAGCGTCGAGAACCTCCTCGGCCTGGTCGAAAGTCACTATAGAGCAGCGATGCACCGGCCCGCCTCTCGCGCGGTCATCACCATCCGGACGCCGAGCCAGAACGATGACGGCTGGACTGTCGGCGGTGCGACTGTGGTGCAGATCGTCACCGACGACCGGCCCTTCCTCGTGGACTCGGTCACTATGGAGGTATTGCGCCAGGGATGGAGCATCCGCGAGGTGTTCCATCCACAGTTCCTGGTTCGCCGTGATGTCCAGGGCAATTTGCGTGGCATCGTCAGCGTCAGCGAGGCCGAGCGCGATCCAAGCGTCATTCCCGAGTCCTGGATGCATCTGGAGATCCTTCCTCCCTCCCGCCCGGACCGGCGCGAGTCGCTGACCTCCGATCTGGAACACGGACTGCTCGAGGTCCTGCGGTTGGTCGAGGACGCGGTCCAGGACTGGCAGAAAATGATCACCAGGTCTGAAGACACCATTGAGATGCTGAAGAATCCTGCGTTCATCGCTGGCCACGCCGAGCAGGCAGCGCTGGCCTGCGAGCTCCTGAGCTGGTTGAACGCCAATCACTTCACCTTCCTCGGCTACCGCGAATACGACGTGCTGAGTGATCAGTCAAGCGTCGAATTCAAGGTTCGTCCGGGGACAGGTCTCGGCGTCTTACGCGCAGACCAGGATCCTCCCGGGATCTTCCACGCGATCCCGCTGCCGAACGTCCAGCCCGAGTTGATGATCATCACCAAGGACAACCAGAAGTCCCGGGTACACCGTCCGGTTTACCTCGACTACATCGCCTTTCGCCTCTTCGACGATGAGCAACGTGTCATCGGCGAGCGGCGGTTCCTCGGATTGTTCTCCTCCTCGGCGTACTCAGAAAGCGTGGTCCGGATACCGGTGCTACGGCAGAAGGCCGCGGCAGTGATCAAGCGCTCCGGCTATAGCGAGTCCAGCCATGGCGGCAAGGCGATCATGGACGTGCTCGAAAACTATCCCCGGGACGAGCTGTTCCAGACCCCGGTGCCCGAGTTGGGGTCCATTGTGGAGAAGGTCGCCCACCTCAAGGAGCACCGTCAGGTCCGGATGTTCGTGCGGCGCGATCCGTACGGGCGCTATCTCTCCTGCTTGGTCTTCCTGCCGCGGGACCGCTACACCACCTCGGTGCGCAAGCGGATGGAAGACGTCCTGGTGGGCGCACTCGGCGGAGCTTCCATCGAGTACACGGCGCGCGTCACCGAGTCCGTGCTCGCGCGACTCCACTTCGTGGTCCGGATGCCGATCGGTGAGGCGTTGGGTGGGGTGGATATACGCTCCATCGAACGTGAGCTGACCATGGCAACCCGCTCCTGGGACGACGAGTTTGCCGATCTCCTGGTTGGTCTAAACGACGCAGATCAGCTTGCAACCTTGGCCGGTGCGCTGCCCGAGGGCTACAAGGAGGACTACACCCCACAGCAGGCGGTCAAGGACCTGAGCGCAGTGCTCACGCTTGCAGACAACCACGACATGTCGATGGCGATGTACGTCCCCGATCGCGCCGACGACGAGGCGGAGCTGCGGCTGAAGATCTTCCGGCGCGAGGCGTCGCTCTCACTATCGAAGATCCTGCCGCACCTGTCCCTGCTCGGTATCGACGTGATTGACGAGCGGCCGTACGAGCTAGCCATAGGCAAGGACCAACGGGCGTTCATCTACGACTTCGGTGTCCGGGTGCCAGGCGGTGCCGATGCCGTCCGCACCCGTTGGACACTCGAAGCACGGCAGCGGTTCATGGACGCCTTCTCGGCCTCCTATGTCGGCGACAGTGAGCCCGACAGATACAACGCGCTGGTGATGGGCGCCGATCTTGCCTGGCGCGATGTGACCGTGCTGCGGTCGATCGGCCGCTACCTCCGCCAGGTCGGCATCACCTATAGCCAGAGCTATTTCGCCCAGGCGCTGAGCAGCAACGTGGACATTGCCCGGCAGCTCATCCAGCTTTTCCGGACTCGTTTCGATCCCAAGTCCGGTCTCGACGTCAAGGCTCGCGCGGCGGCGACGAACGAGCTCGTCGCCAAGATCAAGAAGGGGCTCAACGATGTGGCCAGCCTTGATCATGATCGAATCTTGAGGTCGTTCCTGGTGGTGATGCAAGGAGTGATTCGAACCAACTTCTATGTAGCCGACCGACACGCGATCGCCCTGAAGCTGCTGCCGCGCGAAATCCCGGAGCTGCCGGAGCCTCGTCCGGAGTTCGAGATCTTCGTCTACTCGCCGCGGATGGAGGGTGTTCATCTGCGCTTCGGCCGGGTGGCACGCGGTGGTCTGCGTTGGTCCGACCGTGCGGAGGATTTCCGTACCGAGATCTTGGGTTTAGTCAAGGCCCAGATGGTCAAGAACACCGTGATCGTCCCCGTCGGGGCCAAGGGTGGCTTCTATTGCAAGAAGTTGCCAGACCCAAGGGATCGGGAAGGCTGGATGGCCGAAGGTCTTGCGTGCTACCAGCTCTTCATTACCAGCCTGCTTGATGTCACCGACAACATCGTCGACGGCGCGGTTGTGCCTCCAGTGGATGTCGTCCGATACGACGGTGACGATCCTTACCTGGTGGTTGCGGCGGACAAAGGGACCGCCACGTTCTCCGACGTGGCCAACAAGATCTCTATCGATTCGGGATTTTGGCTAGGTGACGCGTTCGCCTCAGGCGGCTCGGCCGGTTATGACCACAAGGCCATGGGCATTACCGCCCGAGGCGCGTGGGAGTCCGTGCGCCGGCACTTCCGCGAGATGGGCGTCGATCCCCGAAGCGAAGACTTCACCTGCGTCGGAATCGGTGACATGAGCGGCGACGTCTTCGGCAACGGGATGCTGTTGAGCACCCACATCAAGCTCGTGGCGGCATTCGACCATCGGCACGTTTTCATTGACCCCCAGCCGGATCCGGTCCGCAGCTGGCAGGAGCGTGCGCGGCTGTTCACGTTGCCACGCTCAAGTTGGGCTGACTACGACACCAGTCTGCTCTCCGAGGGCGGCGGGGTGTTTCCACGCACCCTGAAGTCAGTAGAAATCACTGACCAGATGCGGAGTGCCCTTGGAATAGACAAATCCGTCCAGGCGCTGACGCCTGCCGAGTTGATCAAGGCTTGCCTCAGGGCACCCGTCGACCTGCTGTGGAATGGCGGTATCGGAACTTATGTGAAGGCGGTGACGGAGACAAACGACGACGTCGGCGACAAAACCAATGATGAGCTTCGCGTCGACGGCTGCGAGTTGCGCGCCAAGTGCGTAGCCGAGGGCGGGAATCTTGGCCTGACTCAGCTCGGTCGGGTCGAGTACGCCGAAAGGGGCGGCCGCATCAACACTGACTTCATCGACAACTCTGCCGGGGTCGACACGTCCGATCATGAGGTCAACATCAAAGTCCTGCTGATCGGAGAGGTGGCCGCCGGTCGGCTCTCGCCGGAGGATCGTCACGAGTTGTTGGCCTCGATGACTATCGAGGTTGCCGAGCTGGTGCTGGCGGACAACTACGGTCAAAACCTTGCCCTGGCCAACGCCGTCTACCAGTCGGCATCGATGGCTGGAATGCACGAGGACTGGATGGAACGGTTGGAGAGCCGCAGGCTCCTCGATCGGGAGCTGGAGTTCTTGCCATCCACCGAGGCGATGGAGATCCGGCGCAGCAACCACAAAGGCCTGACGTCGCCGGAGCTCGCGACGCTGATCGCCTACACCAAGATCGTTCTCGAGGACGAGATCTTGGCCTCGGATCTGCCTGACGACCCGTACCTGGATGGCCGGTTGATCAACTATTTCCCGAGCGCGCTGCGGGAGAGTTACGCCGATCAGATGCGAACGCACCGACTACATCGGGAGATCACCGCGACGGTTGTGGTCAACGACTTCGTGAACGAATCGGGCATTACCTGTTTCCACCGACTGTCGAATGAGACTGGGGCCGTGGCACGAGATGTGATCAGAGCGCAGATCGCCGCTCGCGCGATCTTTGGTGCCACTGATCTTGACCGGGCCATTGCTGCACTTGATCAGCAGATCGATGCGGAGGTGCAGACGACGCTACGGATGGCCGTGCGCACCCTCGTGGAGCGGGCTACTCGCTGGCTGATCAACAATCGGCGTCACCCGATCGACATTGGCGCCGCAGTCGCACACTTCTCTGATGGTGTCCGGGCGGTTCAGCAGGCCATGCCCGATATTTTGACCGGGCGTGACAAGGATGCACTTGAGCAGCGGCTCAAGAGCTATCAGGCGGCGGGTGTACCGGATGAGTTGGCCATCGCAATCGCCGCGCTGCCTCCGGCGTACGCGGCATTGACTATCGTGCAGACCGCGTCGCGGTCCGATGTTGACGTGCTCAAGGTGGCCGAGTTGCATTTCACGCTCGGCCAGCGGCTCGGTTTCGACCGGCTGCTCGCACGGATCATCGAGCTACCGCGCGACGACCGGTGGCAGAGCATGGCTCGGGCCGGCTTGCGCGACGACCTGCATACGGTGCACGCCCAACTCACGGCCGAGGTCCTCAGCACGAACGGGGCCGCGACCACGAGCGCTCGGGATGTCGTCATTGGCTGGGAGAAATCCAACGCCGCTGTCCCGGAGTCAGTGAAGACACTGCGCTCAATCACAAGCAGCCGTCCAGACCTCGCGCGGATGTCGGTGGGTCTCCGGGTTGTGCGGCGTCTGCTTTCCAGGTAGGTGCGGAGCGGGTATACCGGTGGTATGGAACCCGGCCCGGATTTCGTCGCCTTGCTGCGCCGTTGGGAAAACGCCGGAGGCGTGTGGCGGGTGCTCGGTCGGGCCGGCAGCTCCGTCACGGTCGGCCTCTACCGCTGCGACGGCGGTGAGGAGACTGACCGGTTCGTAGCTACTGATCCGCAGCTGGCACAGTTCCTGGCAGGACGCAGCAGTAGTCAAGATCAGGGCGGTTCGGTGCAGCGTGAAGCGTGATAGGTCTGAGGTATGCGGATCGACCTGCACACTCACTCCTCGGTTTCCGATGGGACGGATACGCCATCCGAGCTGGTCGGCAAGGCTCGGGCAGCCCGGCTCGACGTCGTCGGGCTGACGGATCACGACACCTTCGACGGCCTGGATGAGGCAGTGGCGGAGGGGGAACGGCTCGGGATCCAGGTGGTGCGTGGGATGGAACTCTCCTGCTCGCGTCGCGGCAGCAGTGTGCACGTCTTGGCCTACGGCGCCGATCCGGCGAGTCCTGGCCTGGCCGCTGAGATGGCTCGAGTACGCGACGGCCGGCTGGGTCGACTGGCCGGTGTGCTCGCGAAGCTGGCTGAGCTCGGTGTGCGGGTGAGCGAAGCGGAGGTGATGGCCCAAGTCGGCGAGAGTCCCTCGGTTGGTCGACCACATATCGCTGACGCGCTGATCAAGGCGGGTCATGTTCGCGATCGGCAGGAGGCATTCGATCGCTTTTTGGCCGATGGTGGACCAGCGCATGTTCACCGCTACACGATCGAGGTGGATCGCGGCATCGACCTAGTGCACGAGGCGGGCGGCCTTGCCGTCATCGCCCACCCATGGGGCAGAGGCCGCGAGCACGTGCTCCCGCCGAGCGTGCTGGAGGCCCTGGCCCGTGATCACGGATTGGATGGCATCGAGGTCGATCATCAAGATCATGATCTCGACACGCGCCGCCAGCTGCATACGTTGGCCGACAGCCTCGGGCTGCTCGTCACCGGATCCAGCGATTACCACGGCACGGGAAAACTTGATCATGATCTTGGGTGCAATACGACCGCCCCCACGGTCTTCGACGAGATGCGGCGGCGCCTGGCACAGGTGGCGCTGCCAGCCCAGTGAGATATCGAGCAGGGGCAAGTGCTGACTACTGCCCTGCCACTAGCTTGACCTGATCACCTCGGCGTGATCAGTCGATCGTCCCGCGAGCTCGGCATAGAGCTGGTCCAGGTGAATGGCCGGCTGGCCAAGCCCGTCAAGCGCGTCCAGCTGGCGAGCGATACGCTCCGATCGCCATTCGTAAGCAAGCAGGTCCAGGGCAACCCACACCGCCAAGGCGTGGTGGTGCAGGATCGCGTCCAACTGGCGGCGCCGTTCTTCGTCGGCAGGGTCATCACATGTCCTCGGAAGCTGGTCTCGGAGGCCGAAGAAGCGCCGTACGAGTGGTCCGCCGCGAGGCGCCAAAAAGCCGAGGCCCTCCCGAGCCCGCGCACCCCGAATGACCGCCTCGGCTTCATCCTGAAGGATCACCGCCTCTGCGGCGATCCTGCGCATGGCAGCCCGCGGGTCACTCGATGGGCCGGTAGGCCCGGCCAGGATCTGGCCCGTCCCTCCAGAATGCTCGACCGCCGTAGCCGGCGCCGGCCTGCGGCGTCGAAAGCCGCGCATATGTCGACCATATCTCCGCCAACCACATGCCCGAAGCTCCTGTGACCTCTTCGGTATCTCGAAGGCACCTACGGATGCGGGGCCACCATCACGAGAAGCGCGGTCGTGGACAAGATGACGAAGGCGATGCAGAGTTCTGCCCCCATCGTCACGGCCAGCGCCGAGACGCCGCCGATTCTCGCGGGCACATCCGGTGGCTGATGCTGCTGTCGGAAGGCCGCCCGGATTGCGTACTTGCGACCGTGGTTGCCCATCAGCAGCATCAGCCCGAAGATCCCGACCTTGATCAGCAGAACCAGGCCGTACCGGGAGCCGGCCAGCTCCGAGATCCCGCCGGCGACCGCCAGAGCATGCACGACGCCTGTGACCACTAGCGTGACCACACTCAGCTGGGCGACCTTTGAGAACCTTGGGATCAGCTGGTCCAGCTCAATCAGTTTCTCTCCCGGGATCAGGACTGCTGCCAATGCGACCAACCCGCCGAGCCAGGCGCATGTTGCCAGCACGTGCAGTCCCGTAGCGGCGATCTTGGCAGCCTCCCAGTGGCCGCCAATGGCATTGGACTGCGCCACCATGGTGCCGGCAATGAAGACCACGAGTGCGAGGGCAGAGGCCCGACGCCAACCGACCACGGAATCCTTGATGATGTCGGGAAGGAAGAAGACCGCCGCTATCAGGGCGGCGAGCCTGGCGAACTGGGCGGCGCCGCCCAGCGGCGTAACGATGTCGCCCACTAGCCGGCCGCCGAAGATCAGCTGAATGGCGGGGCCGGCAAGAGTCCCGATGATCATGGCCGCGGTTCCGGCCACTGCAAGCACGACAAGACGGCGATTGCTCCGACCGTCGGGCCACACCACGCTCCAGAAAGTCAGGGTGCCGGCGAGCAGTACGTAACCGCCGTATGTCAACACCCGGTTGGCTCCCAAGGCCAAGTCCACCAAATCCTGGTTCAGGGTCATTGCGGCATTGGCAGGTCGAACTGGACGACGATTACCGCACCGCTCCAAGGCAGGTTTCGATTGACGCGAAGATTGGGTGGGCGGCCAGTTGAGCACGCCTGCTTGCCCAGATTCCGGATTATGGGACACGCGATGTTATGCACAGTGCTGCCGCGCACCAGCATTGCAACGTCGAAATTCTTGGGGACACCTTCGACCAGAGGACTGATGGCGGTCAGCGCTCGGCCGGCCCGCGAGGGGAGGCTGCGCGCGGTTATCCCGCTCAGGCGGTAGCGCAGCTCGATACGTCTTGCGGGTGTGGTCAGAACGAGGTCAACGCGCTGCGTGATACGACTGCCAGGCACGATGACTGGCTGCTCGTCAGCGCTCACCTGGACTTGCGAGGCAACTGGCTTGGCCCGCGAGAAGCGGCTGCCGGCTTGCGCCAGCCGGGGTGGACCGAGCCGAACCGAAGAGGTTGGAGTGCCGAGCAGCACGATTTCCGCGACGTCGAAGCTACCGTCGGGAAGCGGGCTGGCTACGACCAGGATGCCGGGTTGGGTCGTGCCGGGACCCTTTGGCAATTTCGCACTGGTCGGAGTGGTGGTGCGCGATGTTGGTGTGGTCTTCGGCGATGGCGAGCCCGAAGGCGTGGGTGCGGTTGAATTCGAGGCTGTCGGTAGAGGGGTGGCGCTTGCAATAGCGGGTGCTGATCGTGGCAGCTCCGGAGCTTCCTTATAAAACGTGACGGCTGAGACGCACAGCCCCGCGATCAATATCAGGCCCATCACGCGGCGTAGCCCAGGCGTCAATCGGTGACCAGTGAGGGTCGGTTTGCCCAAAATGGCACCCCCGGTAGCAATTGGCTTACGCTTTCCTCGGATGTCCGAAGGCGCAGCACTGCGAGCCCCATGTTACGCCTCGGGTCTTGAATGCCCTGGGGAAGAAACGACGAGCGAAGACGGGGTGGAAACGTGATCACCAAGCGCGCAGCGCGATGGTTGAAGCTGGCTCTACTGGCAGCGGGAGTCTTGGGATTGGCGGGGATGGCGATAAGTCCAAGCTACGCGGCCAACGACACTGAGATCTACGTTATTCAAGGCCTGCCAGGAAAGAACCTCGACGTTGCAATCGACGGAGAGTCCGTCGCCGAGGATGTCAAGACCGCGGCTGTGGCCGGCCCATTCAAGGTCGAGCCCGGCAGCCGTATGGTGACTTTCAGCGAAAACGGCACGACTGTCCTCGAGAACACCTTCTCGATCAAGGAAGGCTCCAAGGCCGATGTTGTCGCGCATCTGCCGGCTTCCTCATCAGGCGATCCTTTGGTCACCGTGTACAAGTACGACTCAGTCAAGGTGCCAAAGGGCAAGGCTTTGCTTGTGGTTTCGCACGTCGCGGCTGTCCCGCCGGCAGATGTTCGGGTTGATGAGCAGGTTCTGTTCGCCAACATTGCCAATGGCGAATCCCTCGAACTGATGGTCCCCGTTGCCACGTACAAGGTGGACATCGTGCCGACCAAGGAGACGGAGCCCGTCTTCTTCGGTCCGGTTAGCCTGACGGTTAAGGGCGGGGCGATCAACCGCGTCTACGCTGTGGGTGACCCGGAGAAGAAGACCATGAACGTCGCCGTGCACGTCATTGCAGCCCCTACAACCGGCTCTGGAAAGCCCTCGGAGGTGAACACCGGAACTGGCGGTCAGGCCGTTGGTGACGGTCCTTCGCTGGCGGTGAACTTGGTGCGTTGACGACAGCAGCCAAACAACAACAGTCCCGGTCACGGCGCCGCTCACAACGGCACCAACCGGGACTGCGTCGCTCCGTCGTGAGCGTGCTCTGCCTACTAACTTGTTTCTCCGGTTGTGCCGCACAGGCAGCGCCCGGCAGCTCGACCTCAAGAGGAGATGCGCCACCTGGTCCGTCGTCTGTCGCCCCGGCTCGCCAAGGTCAGCCGGCTGAGAGTCAGCGCGTTCAGTTCATCCCGGAGCGCCTGACGCTACCCGGACACGCGACCGCGGCAGTGCTGCCGGCGGTCACCGTCGACGGTGTGCTTCGAGTGCCGGAGGATGTCGCCCATGTGGGCTGGTGGGATGGCAGCGCACGGGTGGGCGAGCCGTTTGGATCGACGGTGATCGCCGGACATGTCGACTCGGCCACGGAAGGCATCGGGTTCTTCGCACGACTGCTCAGGATCAAGGTCGGCGACACGATCACGCTGCGCGCGGATTCACACCAGCTCAAGTATCGGGTCACGTCGGTGAGGACAGTCGCCAAGAAAGCGCTTGCGACCGAAAGCCAGGCGTTCAAGCAGACAGGCCCGCATCGGCTGGTCTTGATCACCTGCACTGGTGACTTCCATCGCGACCGCGGTGGCTACGACAGCAATCTCGTGGTGGTCGGAAAACCTCTGGGGCTTGCTCGCTAGGTCGACGACAGATGATCCCGCCGGGTTCAGTCTCTGGAGGTCCCGTGATCGCGTGACCGCGGCTCGGTCCTCTTCCGCTCGACAGCGACGCCATTTCGTAGCCGTCGCCGCGTGCGGCTTGGGTCGATGCGCGGCCGCGAGCGGGTTGAACTGGAGGAACCCGGGCCATTCGGCCGATCGGCGGTCCGTGATCCGCTGCGTGCGATACTGCCCTTGGCCGCAGGATCGATCCCCAGATCGTGGTAAAGGTGCGCTGAGGTGGAGTAGGTTTCCTCAGGTTGCTCAAATGGCAAGCCCAAAGTGTTGTTGATCACCTTCCATCGGGTCTGGTCGGCCCAGTCAACAAAGGTGATCGCGATACCGGACGCTCCGGCGCGCCCAGTGCGGCCAATCCGGTGCACGTACACCTGCTCGTCCTCCGGGCACTGATAATTGATCACGTGGCTGACGCCCTCGACATCGATTCCTCGCGCCGCAACGTCGGTGGCCACCAGGACGTCGATCTGTCCTTCGCGAAAGCGTCGCAGTGCCTTCTCCCTTGCGAACTGGTTCAGATCACCGTGGATCGACGTCGCAGCGAAACCGCGGTCGACAAGATCATCGGACAATCGCTGCGCCGACCTCTTCGTTCGGCAGAAGATCATCACGCGGGTGCAGTTCTCGGCCTGCAGGATGCGGGCCACCACCTCAGGTTTGTCCAGCTCATGAGCTTGATAGGCGAACTGCGCCGTGGCCGGGACAGTCGTGGTGTCACCAGCGGACTCCGCTCGGATGTTGACTGGATGTCGCATGTGGCGACGGGCGAGGGTGACGATCTCCGCTGGCATGGTGGCTGAGAACAGCATCGTCTGACGCAGCTCAGGCGTCTGAGCCAAGATTCGCTCGACATCGGGGAGGAATCCCAGATCCAACATCTTGTCGGCTTCGTCCAGCACGAGCACCTTGACATGACCAAGATCGAGTGCGCCGCGGTCGACGAGATCGAGGAGGCGGCCTGGAGTGCCCACCACGACATCAGCTCCCCGGCTCAGCGTGCTGAGCTGATGCTCGTAGCCGACGCCACCGTAAACAGTGAGCACCCTGGCGTGTCTGTGAGTCGACGCGGCTGCAAGATCGGAAGCGACCTGGCTTGCCAACTCGCGGGTTGGCGTCACCACAAGCGCTTGCGGAGCACCCGGCTTGGAGAGCTGGGGGTAGTCGCGCTCACCCGGCACTACGATCCGCTGCAGCAGCGCGACGCCAAACGCCAAGGTCTTGCCGGTGCCAGTACGCGCCTGCCCGATCATGTCGGTGCCAGTCAGGGCGATGGGAATGGCCATGGCCTGGATCGGGAACGGTGTGGTGATGCCGACTTGGTCGAGGGCCTGCACGATCGGGTCGATGACGCCGAGAGTGGCGAAAGTGGTAGGTGGGAGTTGGGTCATAGGAGCAATCGGTCCCGGTCGGGCCTCATGTGTGACTGTACTCAGAATCTGCCTTAATACTCGTTGAAAGTTCGTGGGTCGCGCGGCGAGCGCTTCGTATGCGCACTGTGGTCAGAAGGGCGACCATCATCGCTCGAACGTCAGCAGTCTACTGGCAAGTACCTAAAACCCTTTGTTTGCCCGGCCAGTGCCGTACGCGCATGGTTGACGGATCTAGATCGCCCTACTTGGATCGCGGGTGTTGTCTGTGGGTATGTCGACCTCGTCTAATTCGCTGTCGTGGCCGCGTTCACACCGGGATCCGTCCGATCCGATCAATCCAGCACCCGAATTGGCGCGGATTCGCGCCGAGCAGCCGGTCTTCGGAGTGCAACAGCCGCATCCTGGCGGGTTCCTCACGATGTGGCTCATCACCAAATACACCGATGTGCGCGAGTTCCTGTCCAGCCGAGACACCAGCAACTCCCTCGGCCACTCGGATACGGTGGCCGCACAGCCCGGCTTTCTTATCTCGCTCGATCCGCCCGATCACACTCGGATCCGCCGGATGCTGACCAAAGAGTTCTCAATGCGCCGGCTGGCGGCCTTGCGCCCGAACATTGAGGAGATTGCGACAAGGTTCCTGGACGAGATGGAGACGGCCGGGCCGCCAGCCGACCTGATGCAGGCGTTCGCGCTGCCGCTGCCATCGCTCGTGATCTGTGAGCTACTTGGCGTGCCGTTCGGCGATCAGGCGGACTTCCAACGCCGCAGCGACACCATGCTGGACGTATCCGTGACGCCGCAGCAGCAAGCACAGAACGCCCAGGAGATGAACGCATACATGAAGTCCCTGGTACAGCGGCACCGTCGGGAGCCGGGCGACGACATCCTTGGCATGCTGATCCGTGATCACGCGGACGATCTGAACGACGCGGAGCTGATCGGGATCGGCAACATTCTGCTGGTGGCGGGCCATGAAACGACGTCAAACACGATTGGGCTGGGCACTCTGCTGCTTCTGCAGCACCCCGATCAGCTCGCGTTGGTCCGCGAGCATCCGGAGTTGACCAGCAGCGCCGTCGAGGAGATTTTGCGCTATCTGACCATCGTGCACAGCGGGACTCCCAGGATCGTCACCAACGACATGACGATCGGCGGCCAGCTCATGCGGGCAGGTGACGTCGCCATGGTGTCGCTGCCATCGGCCAACCGTGATCCTGACTTCATGGCCGACGCTGACGTATTCGATGTGACCAGGCAGCCGCAGGCGCATCTGACGTTCGGTCACGGCATTCATCAATGTCTGGGTCAGCAGCTCGCCCGCCTGGAGATGTCGGTGGCGCTGCCGGCCCTCCTGCAGCGGTTCCCCACGCTGTCTCTCGCGGCGTCGGAGACCGACCTCCAATTCCGCGGGGACGGTCCGGTCAACGGAGTACGCGAATTACCCGTGCGCTGGTAGCTACAACACAACTCGCGGCCAGCACTATCCTGCGGCCATGAGCGATGCGCCGCAGCAATCCGAGCTGGCTTCCCATGTTGCGGCTGAGTCCTGGGTTTCCGACCCTGAGTATCGCCAAGGTGCCATCGACCTGCTCGGCGTCCTGGCGTACGGAGCGCTGGCAGCTTTCGACCGGCTGGCCGAGGACGCACGCCTAGCGCCCACTCTTCCGGACAAGGTGCATGTCGCCTCGATGGCGGCTTTGCAGATCACCCATTTCGAGACAGTACGAGCTCGGCTGGCCGAGTTGGACACAGATGTCATGGTGGCGATGAAGCCGTTCCACGTTCCATTCAATGAGTTCCATGCGCACACCAAGCCGAAGGACTGGCTGGAGGGCCTGGTGCTGGCCTATGTCGGCAATGGCTTCGCCGCCGACTTCTATCGCGAGGTTGCGGCGTTCGTCGATCCGGACACTCGCGCACTCGTGCACCAGGTTCTGGCCGACGAGGGGCACGCCGACTTCGTGATCGAAACGGTTCGTGCGGCCATCGCCGCCGATCCGCGGGTAGCGGGTCGATTGGCGCTGTGGGGGCGTCGGCTGGTTGGCGAGGCCCTGAGCCAGGCTCAGCGGGTGGCTGCGGACAGGGACGCCCTGACCCACCTCTTGACGGGGACCGTCGACCGTCCCGGTATGGATCTAGCGGCTATCAGCCGGATGTTCTCACGGCTGGTGGAGAACCACACCCGTCGCATGACCACCCTCGGGCTGCAGGCTTAACCATTACGAGCAAGCACAAAATTCGCGAGCGTCGGCAATCGCGCGATTGCGCGAGCGAGCAAACCCGAAACCAGCCGTCGGAGCGAGGGAGGAGCATCGATGTTCGCGCCGCCGATCTGCAGGCCCGAGAGGGTGCAGCACCAAGTTCGCGAGCGTCGGAAAAATCGCGCGCCGCCGCACGGAGGAGGAGCGAGCGGAGGCGTTCTTCCTCTGCGAGCGACGACGACGGCGGCGGATCACAGCGCGCGATTTGCGCGAGCGAACAGCCCAGATCAAACAGCTCCAAAACCGACGTGCCGGGCGTTCTCCTCACCCAGGTCGACGTAGGCGATCTTCGACACCGGGATGAGCACTTTGCGGCCGCGCTCGTCGGAGAGCGTAAAGACTCCGTCGCCACCGGCGCCGATAGAGCTCATCAGTTCCTTTTCGACAGCGCTGGCCGACTCGGCGCTCTCCACGACGATTTCCCGACTGACATGCTGAATGCCGACCTTGACCTCCACTGTTCCTCCTGGTGAGAGCTGACTTGCCGCGAGTGACACTGAAGCAACGGTGCCACACTCCAGTCGCGAAGCCCTGCGGTGTTCGCGCAGAGCGTTGCGCTGGAGTGCACAATCACTAAGCCAGACTTGCCTTCTCGTCGTCCGTCGCTCGTCGGATCACAATACGGGTCCAGGCACCGACATAGATGCGATCATCAGCAGCGAGCTCATGCTTGGCGCGAACAGGGATCGGGTCGGATGGGATCGGGCCTGTGGCCGGCGCCACGAACGTCCCGTTGGCCGAATCCAGATCCTCCACCCACCAGCGGCTGCCGTCGGTGGTCAGCTGGGTCTGGCGGCGGCTGACGCCTGAGTCGGACTCACAGTCGATCTGAGGATGAATGTTCCGACTCCTGGAGGTACGGCCGATCAAGATCGACTTCGTGCGCAGCGGAACGACGACCGGCAGGCCAGGCGAGGGCATCGGATCGGGGCTCTGCTGAACTTCGTACCAGGCAGGGTCGATCCAGACCTCTGCCACCCAGTCAAACGTCCCGGCGGCTGCGTTGCTGCCATTGCCGATGGTCGGCGCCGTGGAGGTCTGGGCTGGCTGCGCCTGCTCGACATGGCTTGCCTCGGGCGTCCCAGGTGCCACGAGTGGGCGGGGCATGGTTCCCGTGGTGAAGTCGTAGCCGCAGCTCTCACAGAACAGCGCATCGACGGAGTTATCCGCCTCGCAGTTCGGACATTGCTGATGACCCGGTGCGCTGGCCGCAGTGGTCGGTGGCGCGGTCGCAGGCGGTGCCGTTGTGGAGTCGATCGGCAGCCCGCAGACATCGCAGTAGTCCTGCGCCAACGATGAGTGGCCTACTGGACAGATGGCGATCATCGGCGAGAGCCAAAGGTCCGGCTCAGGGTCGATTCGGAGGTGAAGATCATGAGTCGCGCCTTCCGGTCGAGGGGAGCGATCATCCCCTGATCCTGGTTGTCTTCGTCGACGCGGTGTCCAAGGCCATCTCATCCGCCTTGTCCACTGCGCGCTTCAGACGCACCGTACCGGTTTCCGAATCATCGATGTCGACCACCTTCCGCAGTCTGGTGGTCGCCTCCTCATTGCCCGTTTCTGCGGCCAGCTGTACAGCACGGCCCAGCTTCATCGTGGCTGTCTCATCGTCGCCGGCGGCCTTGGCGGCCAGGCCCTCCTGGATGGCCTCTGCAAGCTCGGTCTGGCCGGTGTAATGCGCGACCTCGGGATTGATCCGGGTGGTCAGTCCCTCGTCGTCAGACCACTTTGCTTTGATCAAGCCCTGGGCGACCACCTCGTTCCCGACGGCAAGCTGGACGCGTGCCGCGAGCTGCTCTTGCCCAATGGCCTTGGCGGCCAGCCGCACGCTGACGTGATAGTCGCGCGACTCGTCGCCCCATGATCCGGTCGGATAGCCGCCGGTGAGCGGATTGACCTCTACCCGGCGTGAGGTGAGATCCTCCACTGTCGGTGAGACCTGCCGTACGAACAGCACCTGCGCGCCCTGCGGCGTCCAAACCCGCAACTGCGCATCAGCGACGCCGCGACTCATCGACTGCTGCATGAGCTCGGCGAAGACCTGACTCATCTGGTCCGGCTCAGGAATGATGTCCACGCTGCCGAGCAGCGCCTGGGCAATCCGGCGAACCTCAGCAACCTGCCAGTCGACGCCGACCCCACGGCAGTCGCATTGGAACTTGCCCGTGACACCGCGGATCGCATTCGTCAGCTGGTCCGGCGTCTCGTTGTGGTTCTCACCGTCCGTCAGCAAGATCGCGTGTCGCTGTGCCAGCCCGGGCACGGAGTCGAATAGCCGACCAGCGAGTGTCAGCCAGGTCCCCATCGCCGTCCCGCCATCGGCGCGGAACTGGCTGATCGCCTGATGGGCCGCGTACCTCGCACTGCTGTCCATCTGCACCATGCCTTGACCGGCACGTACGAGCGGGAAGGCCAGGTAGGCCTGGTGAGTGCCGGCGACCACTGCAAACCAGGTGCCGTCAATGATCTGATCAACGGCTGCCGCCGCAGCCACTTTCGCCGACTCGAGCTTGATCCGACCCATCGATCCCGAGGTGTCGACGATGATGATTTCCCCGGCATCACCGGATCCGGTCTGACCTGCCGATCCCGCTCCGCTGCAGGTCATGGTGACGATGGCGTTGACGTCCGTCCCGGCTTCCGGCAGGAACTCGTTCTGGTACACCTCGGCGGTGAACTCGGCCATGATCAACGGTCCTTTCTTTTGAGCTGCTCGCGCATCGCGCGCTGACAGTCCGACGACGTCGTCACTCTTCGCGAACGAAAAGCCTGTTCGCTCATCGCTCCTCCGACGTCGGGCGCGCGATTACCGACACTCGCAGCATCCTTTCGCATCCTGGCTGTCGGTTCAGTATGCCTGGGGCCACCACGCTGCCCAGCGGCACGTCACAGACGTGCGAGCGCCACCGAGATGTTGTCCTTGCCGCCCCGGCCCTTGGCCCAATCGACGAGGGCGACCGCCAACACAAGCGGATCAGATTCGGGAGTGCTGAGTTCGGCGACGAGCGACTGCAGTGCGGCGGCTTCCGATGCGTAGTTCCACAAGCCATCGGAACACACCAGAACCCAGCCGGGTGACGTGACGACTGTGGATCCCGTACGCGGCGCGAAGTCGGGGCTGTCACGGCCAAGCCATTTGGTGATGGCGTGAGCCTGCGGGCCCTTCTCGGCCTCATCACGAGGCGTTCCCATCGCAATGCGTGCCTGGGCCACCGAGTCATCGACGCTGAGCTCTAAGGGATCACCGCCCGAGCCATGATCAGGAATCCAGTAGACCCGGCTGTCGCCGACGTTGCCGAACACCACCAAGTCAGCTTCGACGACAGCCGCGGCGAAAGTGCACGAAGCGGCGTTGTCACTGTCTGGGGCTGTGTTGTCGATCACTGCGGCGTTGGCTGCGGTGGCTGCCTTGACAACCGCACCCGTGATCGCGGCGACTCGACTGGCTGGCGTGCCGAGACCCATGGGTCTGTGCGCTACCAAGACATCGCGCGCAGCGCGAGCGGCCGCCAGGCTGGCGACATCGGAGTCGAGAGACGTGGACACGCCATCGCACACCACCAGCACCGCCCGGGAACGCGGTGTCGGCTCGGCCGCGACGGCGGTGGCATCCTCGTTGCGGTGATGCCGTACGCCCCGATCGCAGCACGCGGCAACCCATGATGCCGGCTGCTCACTGTAGTGGTCTCGCTCAGTCGGCGCCTTGGTGCCGCAGGTCTCGCAGTAGCCGTCTGCCCCGATCACGCCGCCGCAGTTGGCACAGGGACGGGCGAGGACAACGGTGGCCTCGTCCTCGGTCTTGATAGACCGTGTTATCTCGATCGGCGCAGCCATTTCGTCCGGCTGCGATGCAGTGCCTCCGTCCGTTGGCGTGAGGGCACCGCCGCAGGCCTCGCAGAAGGCCTCCTGTGCCGCAACCTCTGCGCCACAGTGCGGGCAGCGAAGCTTGCTGTCCGCCTGGGGGATCGCCATGGGCGCCGCTGCGCTGCCGGACTCGGTCAGGTGGTCAGTCATCGTGTGGTCCACCTTCGCACGGCGTTAGCTTTGTCGACCAGCGCGTAGCGACGTTGCTGGTCGGTCTCGATGCCTGCCAGCTGTCGATAGGTCGCCTCCAGCCCGTCGCGCAGGGGTTCGTCGTCTGCTGTGTAGGGGCCTATCTTGACGTGGCTCTTCGACCCGGTCTTGTCGACCTCGGCGATGGCCCGCTCCAGGATCTGAGCCGTCAGCTCAGACTGCTCACGCGGGTCCAGTCGGACTCCGCTGATGCTGTCCATCGCCTGGGCCAACGCCGCTAGGCCGTCACCTGACTCGTAGAGCTGCCGCGCCCGGAAGCGACGCGCCTCGGGGTAGCTTCGGCTTGTCGACGGCACCAGGTCCAAGGCCTGGACGGCGCCCGGCACATCACCGCGAGCGGCCCGGAGCCGCGCCATCCCGAATGCGGCGGCAGCCACATAATTAGCGTCGGTGCTGGCGCAGGTCTGATACAGCCCTTCCGCGATGGCTCCCTCACCGCCGCGTTCACACGCGAGGGCCAGCGCAAGCTTCGGAGCCAGCTCACCCGGCACCTGTCCGTAGACGGCGTTGAAGGACGACTGCGCTGATGCGAAGTCGCCGGCGTCCAGAGCCGAAAGGCCAGCGACCCAGACCGCGCGCCATTCCCAGGCATCCTCGACCAACATCTCGTTGACGATCTGCTCCACCAAGTCTCGACGCCGCAGTTGCAGTGCGGCGTGGGCCTGCGCCAGCCGAACCTCCGGGGTGGCCAAGGGTGCATCTCGAAGCTGATCGAGGCGCTTCTCAGGATCGTCAACGAAGATGTTGCTGAGCCAGGCATACTGCGGATCGCTGGTGTCGACACGCAGCGCCGGAAGCTGATCCCACTCCAGAGCTTCGCTGGTGATGGCCGGTGCCTCGAACAGCACCGAGGCGGCCGAGGTCAGGGCCGTGCCAGGGGTCTTCTGGGCGACCACTTCCCGAAGGACGCCAAGCAGTTGTACTCGGAACTCATCGACCGAGGCGAACCGATCCGCAGGGTCGC
Source organism: uncultured Actinomycetota bacterium (assembly GCA_963759635.1). Taxonomy (GTDB): domain Bacteria; phylum Actinomycetota; class Actinomycetes; order Propionibacteriales; family Propionibacteriaceae; genus Microlunatus. Next base: position 205,943 of record CAVXAP010000003.1, on the reverse strand, counting down.
CCGCGCACGCCTTTGACAGCAGCCTGTACAGCGAGTCGTGGGTTGCGAACAGTGGCGTTTCTTCGACGGGCGGCAGGCTCGCCACGTACTTGGTCTGGTAGCCACGAAACTCTGTCATCAACACGACACAGGTACGCCCGATGGTGTAGATGTCCGATGCGACGGTGGGCCCGACCTGGGCCACCTCGGGTGCCTGGTAACCGATGGTGCCGTAGATGGCCGATTCTTGATCATCGACGCGTCGCACCCCACCGAGATCGATGAGCTTCACCGCATCGCCGACCTGAATCAGATTGTCCGGCTTGAAATCGCAATAGATCAGACCAAGATCATGCAGGTAGCTGAAGGCTGGCAGGATCTCCAAGATGTAGGCCAGCGCTTGGTCAACAGGTAGCGGATCGAACTTTCCGTTGTTGGCTCGCATCCGGTCTTTCAAGATCTGCTTCAGGGAGGTCCCTCCGACATACTCCATCACGATGTAGCCAGCATCTTCATGGGTGACGAAGTTGTAGATCTCCACGATCAACGGGTGCTCGACCTGGGCAAGGAACTGCTTCTCCACGATTGCCACGGCCAATGCGTCTTTGTCGCCGGTGTTGAGCAGGCCTTTCAGCACCACCCAGCGATCCGACACATTGTGGTCCTTGGCGAGGTAGATCCAGCCGAGCCCGCCATGTGCCAGGCAGCCGGCTACCTCGTACTGGTTCGCCACGAGGTCGCCCGGATGCAGCTTTGGCGTGAAGGAAAATGGGGTGCCGCACTTTGGGCAGAAGCCTTCGCCCCGGCCGGGCTGACCATCTCGTGACCGACCGACCGGTGCTCCGCAGTTCGAGCAGTTTCGTTTCTCCTCCGGAACTTGCGGATTCTTCATGATCGCCTGAGCGGCGTCGATCGCCGGTGCCGGCGGAACCCGGGTGAGCCCCGCACCGAGTCGGGCCGACCGCAGCCGCTGGGAACCCGAGCGCACCCGTTTGGTGATCTTGGAGCCATCGCCGGACACCCGCTGCGAACCGAAAGCGGCTGATTGCAGGCGGCTGGAGCCTCGGGTGATCGTCGATACTGGTGCGCCCGTCGAGATCGGCGCTTGATCATCACCGGTCGCTTGGGCGGCAGATGCTGCTGCCGGGCTACCACAGACGTCGCAGTAGCCGTCGACGATGCGACCGTTGCAGCCGGGCTGCGTGCAAGGCGCGCCGTCGGCCTTCAGCGTCGCGGCGGCCGGCGCGACCGCGTCGTGACTCACCGCGCTACCGGGAGCGGTGGAGGCGTCCGCAGGTCCCGGGCTGCCACACACATCGCAGTAGCCGTCGACGATCGTGCCGGTGCAGCCCGGCTGGGTGCATCGTGTCATTCAAATGCCCTGTTCATGTGCTCTCCGACGAAGTGGCGGGATGTACCGCGTGCGGCGCGGGGGTGGTTTGCAGATAGGTCTGGTAGACAGTCACGAGCTGGTCGGCCAGTACCATGCGGCTGGGTCGCTGATCGAGTGCGTTGCGGGCGAGCTCATACGCCTGTGCGACATCCGGAACATCCGCGACGCCGGTTGCCGTTGCCTTGGCGCGGTAGGCCTCGAGGCGGCTGGCGAGCTCCTCGTGATCTTGCAGCGCCTTCGTGTAGGCCGTCTGGGCGATTGTCATCGCTCGAGACACCTGGTCTAAGCGGCGCAGGTAGTTCTCGAGCTGGTCGAGTGTGTTCGGCACCGGGCCCAGGGCGGCAGTATCGGGCACTGCGTAGCGTGGCGCTGGGTCGATGCGACGTACGCACTCCTCGACGATGCTGCGCAGCGCGGCCTCACGGGCGTCGAGGTCGGCGCGTTGCTCCCGGGCACGTTGCACGAGAGCTGCGGCGTCACGCCGGCGTGCCCCGTTGACGATCAGGTCGCGCTCGAAGGTGGCAGCGTCGATTTCCATACGTCCTAGCATCCCTGCCACGTCGCCGCCGCGGCTCGCCTTGTCAGCGAGCTCCTTCAGCCGACGCGCCAATCGGGACTGCTCGAGTGCGGCCTGTTGTTGTGCGGCGCCCGCCGGCTCGAGGTCGATCTGCTCCCGGATGCGTTCCATCTGGGCACGGAGCTGTCGGATACGCTCCGTGGTCTCCATCCCCGACGGATCAAGTCCGAGCTTGACGCGAAGCTGTGACAGCAGGGCGTCGGACAGTCGGCATGCCTCGGGGAGCGACACCGAGAGCCCTGACGCTGTGCTGGCATCCAGCCGTCCCCAGATCAGCGTCGACAAGCGCGTAAGTTCCGTGGCGCCCACGCGCCCGGAGTTCCAGGTAGCGAGCAGCAGCTCGTAGCGATCCGATACCGCCTTCCACAACGCCATCGACAGCAGGATGTCGCCCGTGGCGGACGAGCCGGTGGCCGCCCGCAGCGCGGCCTTGTCCAGTTCGTCCAGCTCGCGGCGTCTTCCGTCCCGCCACCTACCGAGCTCATCGATGTAGACCTGGGCCGCCGTCGGGTCCAGGGCCTGGCCCATTCGCCCCGGCGCGACCGGCGCGGTCACTTGTCCGGCAGGCGTCACCACGCTCATCACGTCCTGCCGTACACCGCTCTGGGCGGGTCCGGTGCGGGTCCGAGAGCGTCTTTGAGCCATCGGTTGTAGATCCTGGTCCACTCACGATCGTCACGCATCTCGTCCAGCCGAGCATTGACGAAGCGGACGAAGTCCACGTCCTTCTCGTTGAAGCCCAGTCCGTACGGCTCTTCGGTGAACGCCTTCTGATCAGGCACAACCGCGTACGGATCTTGCGCTGCCAACCCGGCGAGCACGGTGTCGTCGCCTGTGATCGCCGCTACCTGACCCTGTTGGAAAAGCGCGAGGCAGCCCGTGTGGTTGTCCGCGGCGACCGGAATCGCCTTCGGCGCTTCCTTGATCAGGTTGTCCATGCTGGACGTTCCTCGCGGCGCGCACACCTTCTGTCCGGAGAGGTCCTTGATCGAATTGGCTTTCGACCCCTTGCGGACCAAGATCTTCTGGCCCGACCGGTAGTACTCGGTGGAGAAGGCGATCTGCTTCCAGCGATCACAGTTGATCGTCATGTTGCGGGCGACGATGTCGACATCGCCCTTCTGAAGCGCGGGAATCCGCTGCGCCGCGGTGATCACCTTCAGCTGATAGCGGTCCTGATCACCGAAGATCGCCTCGGCAACGGCTTTGACCATGTCGATGTCGAAGCCCTCGATCTCGCCGGTGAACGGGTTTCGCGATCCGAGCAGGTAGGTGTCGGCCGATACTCCGGCAACTAGCCGGCCCCGCTTCTTGATCTTGGCCATGGTGGATCCATCTGGCAGGGTCTCCGGCGTGGGGAGTGGGCCTCGGGGCTCGTACGAGGCGAGGGGGTTGCCGCAGCTACTGGGCTTCGCCGGCGAGGCGCTGGTGGTCGGTTGGGGGTTCGGGGGCTCCGACGGCAGCGGTGTGGGGGTATAGCTGAACAACGTGCAGGCCGAAAGCACGGTGACCGAGGCGAAAGCTGCCGCGGCCAGCATCGGCGTACGCCACCTAGGTCTCATCGGTATTCCTTCAACCGCGCCGCAACGCCCCAACGGCCGAGGAGCGCAGCGGCCAGTCCGCCAAGGAGGATGAGAATAGCGCCGACCACCATCGCTGGTTGTTCGTCCGCCAGGGAACTGGATGCGTCCTGGCTGACCTCGTCGAGGTAGCCAGCGAGATTCCGGTCGAAGGTACCGAAGGCAGTGTTCGACGAATCGCGCGCCGAGCCCGTGGCTAGGGCGACCGCCGTATCCCATCTGCCACCGTCGTCAAGATCCCTGATCTTGCCGTGGACATCGGTGTAAGCCTGCCATTGGGTCACCAGCTCGGGCCTTTCGCCGAGGCGCTGGAGATTGCCGGCTACCGCGTCGGCGGAGGACTTCCACGCATTCTCGAAGGTCTGCCCAGATCCTCGTGCAATCAGTGTCAAGCTCTCATTGGATTTTGCGTTGTTGGCATCGATCCGCGCGTCCGCGGCGTTGTTCACCGCGGCGAAGCTGCCCTTGGAGATCGAGCTGAGTGTGCTACTGAGCTGTTGCGCTGCAATGAAGCCGCCGACCGTGATCACGAGCAGCACAACCGCACTTGCCAACATCCCAACGTTGATCCTCCGCTTGAATCGGCGAGCCAGCCATATTTGACCGACGATGAGGCCGACGAGTGCAAGTAGGGAGATGACAGGGAAGACGTAGCCCACCCGCGCGTCCATCTCGTCCGCTGCTCGCGCAGCATTCGAGCTGACGAGGTTGTCCAGAATCGGCAATGCAGTGCTCCGCAGGTCGGCGCTGGCGTTGCGGAGGTACTGGGCACCGACCGGGAGCCCTTGGCGGTTGTTCGCGCGTGCTTGCTCGATGGTGGCTGCGTAGCTGACGACCTGCTCATTGAGAGCCGACAAGGCTGCAGCATCGGCCGGCTGTGCTTGGGCGGCTTCGACGATCAGCGAGCTGGTGCTGCTCAGCGCCTGGTCATACACCGCACGTTGTGCCGGCGGTTCCAGGCCACCAACCAGGAACGCATTGCTGGCGGTCGCATCCGCGCTCAGCAAGTTGGACTGGATCTTCTGAATTCGGATGAGTTGCGCGGTGTCTGCTTTGGCACGGCTCAGTGAGAAGGCCAGATAGGAGAAGATCAGGCCGCCCACCAGCGCGACAACAACGCAGGCGACAACAACGCCCAGGCTGAGCAGTCGCAGCCGCTGGGGCGTGTCCATGCTCTTGAGTCTCGAAGTCGGAGGCGCGGGACTCGGTGCCGCTTGGCCAGAAGGCACCGGCGTCGTAGCCGCTGGCGCGGTCGGCGGCGCAGTGGTTGTTGCGGCGGCAACGGGTGGCGCTGCGACCCCGGTTGCACCACCTTGATGGCTGGCCTGGCTCACGGTTGTGCTCCTTGGGTCTCGGGACGATCCTCGGCCGGCTGCTCGCCGTCTCCCTCGTTTGAGGGTGCTACGCCGGCCGGCTGTTCTGGCATGACAGGTAGCGGTTCCTCCTCCGTAGCCGCTTCGTCAAAGTCCTCCGGGATCAGCTTCCGTAGCTGTTCGACGGTCGGTTCCGTTACGTCGCGAAGCCGCCAGGCATGCCTGCCAATCGCTGCCTCCAACATATTGCGTGCAAATCGGCCGTTGCCGAACATCGGACCCCGCGGCGTTCTAGCAAGAATTGCGCTGAAGCGCTCAATACAGGCGTCGTCGAGGTCGTAGTCGGCTGCTTTGGCCATCTCCGTGAGGATGCGCACCAGTTCCTGGTCGGTGTAGTCGGAGAACTCGATCGTGGTACGAAAGCGGCTTGCCAGCCCTGGGTTCTGGGCAATGAAGATCGCCATCGGGTCGGGATAGCCGGCAACAATCAAGACGAGGTCGTCGCGACGGTCCTCCATCTCTTTGACAAGTGTGTCGACCGACTCCTGGCCGTACTGGTCGCCGGCCAGGCTGTACGCCTCGTCGATGAACAGGACTCCACCAGCTGCGGAGGCTACGACCTCGGCCGTCTTGATTGCCGTTTGCCCCAGATAGCCGGCGACCAGCTCTGAGCGGTCAACCTCGACCAGCTGACCCTTGGAAAGCAGCCCGAGCGCCCGGTAGATGCCGCCGACCAGCCGGGCCACGGTTGTCTTACCGGTGCCTGGATTGCCAACGAACACCAGGTGCCGCGTGATCGTGGGCGACTTCAAGCCCGCCTTGCTCCGCAGAGTCTCGACTCGCAGCACTGCCACTTGCCGGTGGATCTCGGCTTTGACCTCGGTGAGACCAATGAGGGCGTCGAGCTCGGCCAGCAGCTCCGCCAGTGTCTTGGGTTCGGGCTCTGGCTTGGGCTCTGCGGTCTCCGTCTTCTCGGAAACCTCTGCATGACGCCCGGTAACAGGCTGGCCCTCGACGCGCTCAGGATTCTGGGAATGCTCAGGTACCAGGTTGGGATATCCCGGACGCAGATTGGGTGAGAGATCCAAAGAGCTCAGGTCGAGGGAGCTCAGGTCGAGAGAGTTCAGGTCAAGGGCACGGAGCATGTCCACCACTTGGGGACGGGTTGTTGCCGCGATCGGTGATGGGGTCAGGGCTCCGAGTTGCGCTGCGGCTGCTAGAGCCGCATTGCCGGCGGTCCTCGCGTTGGGGGCGCCAAGAATCTGCGCTGCACGGCAAACCTCGGCCATGGCTTCGGCGTAGCTGGCGGCGTTCAATGAGCCATTCAGCACGAGCTGTCCGAGCAGCACCGTGGGAGCGGCGCGCCAACGTCGGCCACGATGTGCGGCATCGAAGAAGGCCTGCGGGTCCGGATGGCCGGTCTGCTCGCACCAGTCCCGATAGGCCTGCTCCGCCGACTCGGCGACGGCAGCGGCCAGCGCCTCGCCCTCGCGGACTGCCGCCTCAGGTTCCAGGCCGGCTGCGGCGGCTGCACTGCGGAGCTCGTCCAAGGCTGCCGCAAGGGTGCGCGTCGACGGCTCCGTCACGGCAAGTCCAAAGTACTGCGCGGGGCCTCAGGCGCGGGCTGATCGCCGATGTTCAACGCCCCTCCGGTCGATGCATGGCCGAACTTTTCCTGCAGGAAGCGGCCGTGCACGATCAGCGCATCCGCGTCGACTCTGACCACCGCGTCAAAGATCTTGTCCATCGTCGCGCTCAGCAGGTCCAGCTGATCGATCAGCAGCATTAATGAGGTCTTGCCGTTTTCGATCGGACGCGAGTCGGCCCACTGCCGCGGCAGCCGGGTGTAGGCGCCGATTGCTTCGGGCAGATAGTCGGTTGCCGTTGCCATGACGGAGTACGCGTCCGGGCTGCCGAGTCCGAGGTTGCGGAGCCGGGGCATGGTGTCACGTACGGTCTGGGCAACACGACGGACTCTGGACTGAACCGGGGCCGGCACCACGCCGCCGTCGACCATGTCCTCAACCTGATCCAGAGCACGCATGATGTCGGACTCGGTCGGCGCCGCAGGAGATGGCGGTGGCGGCTGCTCTGGGGATGGTTGCGGACGCCGCCCGGTGATGGCTGCGAGCCAGTCCTTGAACCCCATGAGATGCCGACGATGATCGAGAAGCTGGATCGAGGTCAGCGCAGCCCGCCGGGGGCGGCGCCACTTTCGAGGTCCAGGGCGCCCGATGCTAGCTGCTGATCTTGGCGCTGCACCCGATCGAGGTACTCGCGGGACTTAGCGACCTCGGTCTCCAAAGTGCCGATGGTAGCTGCCATGGTGTCCAGGGCCTGCATCTTGAAATTGTCGATGGAATCCATCGTCGCGTAGATGTTTTGGAATGCCGCTTGCAGCTGGGGAAGCCCGATCGTAGCCGAGGCCGCCTGCTGCTGGATCTTTGCGGAGTTGTCGCGCATCATCTCCGACGTGCGCTGGATGAGGTCGGAGGTGGTGGTGTTCAATGCCGTGATCTGGTCGAGAACCAGCTTCTGGTTGCCAAGCGCCTGCGCGACGATCACCGCCGTACGGAGGGCCGAGATGGTCGTTGTGGACGCTCGGTCGACGCCTTTGATCAACTCGATGTTGTTCTTGATGATGATGTCGATGGCGAGATAGCTCTGGATCGAAACAGCGAGCTGGGTCAGCAGATCTTGGTGCTTCTGACGGACGTAGAACAGCACGTCCTGGCTCAGCGCCTTCGCACGCTCGGGGTCGGAGATCTCCAACTGAGAGATGGTGGCGGCGAGCCGGGCGTCGAGCCTCTCGGCTACGTAGATGTAGGCGTTCAGCCGGCCCATCGTTCCCCAGAGATTCTGCTTCTCCAGATTGAGGGCGACGTTGTCCTTGGTCAGCTCGTCCTGGCCGTTCCGCAATGCGTGCAGGATTCCGTTCAGGTGGCCCTGGGCGGACTCGTAGCGGCGGAAGTAATCCGTGACCTTGTCGCCGAACGGAATCACTCCGAGGAACTTGCGCACGCCGGTCGCGCGGCTCGGGTCCAAGTCTTCGACCGTACGGCGAAGCTGGAGCAGGGTGTTGCCGACCTTGGAGCCTTCGGCGATCCCGCCCTCCTTGAGCGCTCGTACCGGGGTCTGCAGCAGGCGGTTCGAGGTCTCGGCAGACCGACGAATGTCGGCGTCTCCCATCGCACGAACGTCGGCGGCCTGCTTGGCAAACTCAGGTGAGCGGGTCTGAGCCGTCATCAAAGCGCTCAAGAAGCTGTCAACCTTGCTGTCGAGCTGCGGGATGGTGGCTGGATCGACTTGCGGTGCCATCGCAGGAGCCTGAGTGGCGACTACTGGTGGCGGAGGTTCTGGCGCGGTGAGGGTCAGCGGGGCGCCCTCCGGCGGGGTGAGCGGCGCCGGGGCGGCGGCGGACGACGTTGGCTCGGTCATCGACTTCCTCTCTGGCGCGGGGGGACGCGTTGTGTTTTGTCGCAAGCTGATGGCGTTTTCGGGCTTGACCAGCAAATCTACTCGACGCTGGTGGCGCCTGCCCGAGCTCAGCGCAGTCGTATGCTAGCTGCGGCTACACCTCACCGCGTCCGGTACTGCGGCACCGATCACCAGCCCTACGGCTGCCGAAGCCGTGATGCCCTGCTCGAGCAGTGTGCGCGGAGATGCCCTGTTCGACTGCAGCCCGCTCAAGATGATCAAATTCGGGTGTCCTGCTGCGACGGCTGGGCGGGCACGATCACCCAGCCGACGAGCAGCAACCTGGTGGCGGATGCCGACCGGTGTACGGGCGAGACTGATGCAGCGGCGGCGTCCAGGTTCACCATTAAGCAAGTTGACGGCGTGCGAACGGGAAATCCTCTCGTTGATGGCTGAGGGGACGCTCGAATGCGGGCGTCGCTGAACGGCTGGGAATTGGTGAGCGGACCGTTGAGACTTCTTGCGCCTTGATCTTCCGAAAGCTTGGGCTAGAAACGTCGCACGACACTAACCGCCGAGTTCGAGCGGTACTCACTCTGATCCGATCATGACTTCGAATGACTGACCTGAGAACGTGATCTGCTCAGGCGGGCCATCTGAGGTCTAGGTGCGGCTGCTGCGCAGGCCGTTCGGTACCGGGGCACCGGCCACCAGACCTGCGGCTAGCGCGGTTGCCATGGCCTGCTCGAGCACGGTGATAGGGGAGAGGTCCTGCTCATCCGCGGCCCGCTCAAGATCATCGAACTCAGGTGTGACTTGCCAGATCGTCCCGTGCAGATGTGCGACCTTCATTGATAGGGAGCGGCCGGCGACAGTCAAGTCGACCCAGCCCCGTGGCAGGGCCGTCTTGCGCACTCTGGTCTCCCGCACACCGATGCTGCTCGTCAGGGTCAAGAGCAGGTAGCGAAGATAAGCTGCCTGATCGGGCCGCCCCAGAACGCTGACGGTATGCGCGGGTCGACCTTTCTTCATGATGATCGGAACGAGCCAGGCGTCGGCGGCGCCGGCTCTGATCAAGCTGGTGAGTACCCCAGGCCAGAGTCGAGGGTCCAGATCGTCGACATTGGCCTCGATCAGCACATCTGCCTCCGACAGGTCGTCATCGGGGTGCGCGACTGGTTCGCCGATGACTATTCGGGTCACGTTGGGCCGTCCTGGCGTATCTCGACTGCCAGCGCCGACCCCGAAGGCATGCAGCGTCAGCCGCGGAAGGTCTTCGCAGCGCTGGGCCAGGGATGACACCAGCGCCATTCCGGTTGGCGTGGTGAGTTCGCCGGAGCCCCCGGCAAAGATGCTCCAGCCGGCGGCCAGCTCCACGACAGCCGGCACAGGCACAGGGAGGTCGCCGTGCGCGCCACGAACCCGTCCGGATCCGACAGCGACCGCACTCGCACTGATGCTGTCGATCTCGAGCGCATGCAGTGCCGCTGCGACTCCGACCACGTCGGCAATGGAGTCGAGCGCGCCTACCTCATGGAAGTGCACGCGCTCTGGTGGCAGGTGATGAACTCGTCCCTCGGCGTCGGCTAGTCGGCGAAAGGTCGTGAGCGCTCGATCGCGGATGGGCCTGGCGAGACGTGCGGTGGCTATGAGATCTTCGACCGCTTTCCATTGCCGTTCGGGAACGTCTTGGGCGATCAGCTCTACCGATATCCGGTTTGCGTGCTGTCCGGCTCGGGTAACCGATGTCGAGGTCAGTCTCGCGGAGTCGCCGATCACAGCGCCCACAGCCTGCTGTACGACCGCCAGATCCGCTCCCGCATCGATGAGGGCCCCCAGCAGCATGTCCCCCGCGACCCCGGCGGATGCATCGATCCAGGCATGGCGTCGGCTGCTCATGGCGCGGTGATCTGCGCCGCGAGGTGACCAGCGCCGTAGCCGTTGTCGATATTCACCACCGCCACGCCAGGCGCGCAGGCGTTGAGCATGGCCAATAGAGCGGCCAATCCTTCGAAGGCTGCGCCGTACCCCACCGAAGTGGGCAACGCCACGACCGGTGCTTTGATCAGTCCCGCCACGACACTGGGCAGAGCGCCGTCCATTCCCGCGGCTACGACTACGACCCGGGCCCGTCGTAGCAACTCGAGGCGGCCCACGACCCGATGGAGGCCTGCGACACCGACATCGACAACGAGTTCGGTGGACCGCCCCAGGTAGCAGGCCGTGAGCTGCGCCTCCTTGGCCACAGGCAGATCGGAGGTTCCGGCTGCGAGTACGACAACCAGTCCGCCAGTCGCGGCGGGCGGTTTGGGTGGCCAAGCCAGCAGGCCGGCCTCTTGATCATGAAAGGCGCCCGGAAGTTCGGACAGGATTGCTGCGGCATGCTGCTTGCTGGCTCGGGTGAACAATGTCACGTGCGGTTGATCACGGACAGCGGCGGCGATCATGGCGACCTGTTCCGGCGTCTTTCCTTCGCAGTAGATCGCCTCCGGGTAGCCGCGTCGGGTGGCCCGGTTGTGATCGAGGTCGGCGAACGCCTCGAGGGGTGGCCCTGAGCTCGCGGATTCAGTCATGATCAGAAGTGACGAGGGGCAGGGTGAATGCTCCGGACTGGATCCCACCCACATCCACCGCGACAAATCGGAAGCCAGCACCTCGTACGGCGTCCAGCACCTTGATGCGAAGCGGATCGCTGACCGCCCGAATCAGATCTGCGGGAGGCAGCTCGATCCGCGCGACGTCGTCGTGATGCCGAACTCTCAAATCTGCGAAGCCGAGCTGCCGCAACGCCGATTCCGCACGCTCGATCTGGCTCAGCTTGGCCGGTATTACCGGATGGTGGTGGGGAATCCTGGAGGCGAGACAAGGCGCGGCAGGCTTGTCGGCGACCTGCAGGCCGAGAGCGCGAGCGAGCGTACGCACCTCCGGCTTGGTGATGCCGGCGTCTGCGAGCGGTCGCAGGACATTGTGGTTGGCGGCGGCACGCGCACCTGGTCGGTCGGTTCGCCGAGCGTCATCGGCGTTCTCCCCGTACGCGATGGCATCCAGCCCGTAACGCTCGGTGATCCCGTCATCGATCCGGCTGAAGAGCTCTTCCTTGCAGTAAAAACACCGATCAGCCCCGTTCGCTTGATACTCCGGACGATCACCCTCGTACGTCATCACCTCGACGAGCCGTACGCCGACCTGGCGTGCGACATCGTGTGCACCGCTTCGCTCCTCGGCCGCGAGGCTGGGAGAGACCCCGAGCAAAGCGACGACCCTCTCCGCACCAAGAGCGCGCACGGCGAGGGCCAGTAACAGGGAGGAGTCGACGCCTCCGGAGAAAGCGACTCCCAGCCGCCGGACACCATTGAGGCTGGCCGAGACCGCGGCGACCGCGCGCTCCACGGTCCACGGCTCGCTTCGACTGAGCGGAATCGTTTCAGAGATCGTCACGGCCGACTCCCTTCAGTACTCGGGTTCACTCGACACTAATGCGAGGTGCTATCGGTGAGCGGGTGGGATCTCACCTGAACCGCGGACGACCAGCTTCGCGGCCACGACGACGGTCTGCACCGGGGAGGTGTCGCCGTCCAGCCGAGCGAAGAGGCGCTCGGCAGCAAGCGTGCCGAGCTGGCTGGGATCTTGTGCCATCACCGTGATAGCAGGACGCACGAGGTCAGCCAGGATGATGTCGTCAAAGCCGATCAAGGCGATGCGGTGCTCCAATTGGAGATCATGCAGGGCCCGGATCGCGCCGAGCGTTATCTCATAGTGAGAGGTGAACAGCGCGGTCGGGCGACTGTCGTGCTGCATGAGGCCGTGCACAGCTGCACGAGCCTCTTGCTCCGATTGCAAGGCGTCTACGTGCCGCGCGGTGTCGGTCAGGCCCGATTCCGCCATGGCGTCATTGAACCCACATCGGCGACCGCGGGCGGTGGATGTCGCAAGCTCGTCGCCGAGGTGGGCGATGTGGCGATGACCATGACTGATCAGATGGTGTGTCGCTTCGACCGCTGCTTCATAGTTGTTGCTGATCACGGCATCGGCGAGCAGCCCGATCGGTGGCCGGTCGACGAACACCAGCGGCGTACCCTGCTCGCGCTCGGCTTGAAGGTAACCCTGATCTTCAGTGATCGTGTTCAAGATCAGCCCATCGACCCGCCGACGGGTGAATGCATCGACCATGATTTGTTCGCGGTCGGGGTCGTTGTCGGAGCTGGCCGCTATGACGACTGTGTCACGACCATACGCTACGGTCTCGACAGCTCTATTAATTGCGGCTGAGAATGGGTTGTCCACGGCGTCAAGGAGGAGGCCTAGCGTGAGGGTCTTGCGATCGCCGCGCCGCAGCGCGCCAGCCCCTTGGTTCGGTTTGAAATTCAACGCCAATACGGCGCGTTCGACCCGCGCCCGGGTCTGGGGCGATACGTTGGCCTCGTCGTTGATGACCCGCGACACGGTCTTGGTTCCCACGCCTGCCAAGGCCGCAACATCGCGGATTGTCGCCCGTACCCTTTGGGCCGATCTGGAAGGCGGAGTTGACATCGATGTCCCCTTTCCGCAGGCCAGCCTAGCAATATGTGAAATTCGTTAATCTACTGTGCTTGACATCGAACCTGAGAAGGACTTAAGAATGAGCTTGACACCGTTGTCATAATCGGCGGTGCATTCGATCGAAAGGATCTCTTATGAAGTACCTACCGCCGAACCGCAGAGGCACCCGACTCGGTGCGGCCCTGGCGTTGACTGCGGCGGCATCGCTGATGTTCGCCGCTTGTGGTGGTGGCGGCCAGACTGGCAGCCCGGGAGCCGAGGCTTCTGAAAGTGGCGGCGGTGGCGGCGGGGAAATCCCAGTCACGCTGATCACCAAAGACAACAACAACCCCTTCTGGATTTCCATGCAAAAGGGCGCAGAGGACGCCGCCGCGAAGAACGGCGTGACTCTCACGAAGGCCGCCGGTGCCAAGGACGGCGATGAGGACGGTCAGGTGAAGGCGATCGAAGCTGCGGTAGCACGAGGTGACAAAGGCATTTTGATTGCGCCGAATGGGAATGGCGTGAACGATGCTGTCGAGAACGCCAAGAGCCAAGGTATCTACGTCATCGCTCTGGACACACTCTTGGTTCCTGCCGACACTGCCGACGTCAGCATCGCCACAGACAATTTCAAAGCTGGTGAGCTGATCGGCAAATGGGCAGCAGGCACACTGAACGGCAAGAAGGCGACGATCGCGATGCTCGATGCGTTCAACAACAAGGTCGTTTCGACCGACGTCAGTCGCGACCAGGGATTCCTCACTGGGATGGGCATTGACACGAAAGACAAAGGAAAGAACGCCGACGAGGCTCCGACAGGCAAGTACACCGGCGGCAAAGGCGGCGATTACCAGATTGTCTGCCACGAGCCAAGCCAAGGTGCTCAGGATGAGGGCAAGACAGGGATGGAGAGCTGCCTGTCCAAGAGCAAGGACATCAATACTGTCTATACGATCAACGAGCCCACCGCCGCGGGTGCGGTCGAGGCGCTGCAGGCAGCGGGCATCAAGGACGCATTGGTCGTTTCCGTAGACGGCGGCTGCAGCCCTGGTATCGCCATGGTTAAGGAGGGCACCATTGGGGCCACCTCCCAGCAGTATCCGGTGAACATGGCGCAAAAGGGCATTGAGGCGATCAAGAAGATGGTCGACACCGATGGCGCTGAGAAACCGCAGAACTCGCCAGGACTGGACTTCGTGGACGCCGGAATTGCGCTGGTCACTGACAAGCCGGTTGAAGGCCTGGACAGCATCACCGCCGCCGAAGCGGAGAAGGTCTGCTGGGGTTAGTAGCTCATGAAGTGATCACTGCTGGCTCCACCCCTGTGGTGGAGCCAGCCCACCCACGGGGGGCGAAGATCGCCTCCCGTGGGTAACCGGAGTTTCTCCTAACGCAAGGAAGCCCACGTGACAACTACAGTCGAACCGCAGGCACCACATACCGCCGCTGAGCAATTCGCCCTGCGGCAGCAGTCGCCGCTGCAGCGAATCCAGCACGTTCTCCATGGTCACCCATCGATCAGCCCATTGTTGGTGTTGGTTATTTCGGTGATCGCTTTCGCTATCATCAATCCGCGTTTCATCCAGCCCGCCACCATCGGCATCATCTTGCAGCAGGTGTCGGTGATCGCGGCTCTGGCGATCGGGCAGACGCTGGTCATTTTGACGGCGGGTATTGACCTGTCGGTCGGTGCGATCGCAATTCTGTCGTCGCTGCTCATGGCCAGCCTTGCGGCAAAGAACGGCGTGCCGGGCGCTTTGGCGATACTGATCGGCATTGCGGCAGGAGTGCTTGCCGGGGCTATCAACGGCGCATTGGTCACGCGGCTCAAGCTGCCACCGTTCATCGTCACGTTGGGCACGCTGAGCATCTTCACTGCGATCGCGCTGCTCTACTCCGGCGGCCAGCAAGTTGGTCGGCGGCAGATGCCACCCATCATGCTGTGGGCGGGAAACCCAATCTTCATCGGCCCTCTCCGGATCACCACGGGTGTGATCGTCGTCGCGATCATGGCCGTGATCGTGGCGTTCATTTTGAGCCAGACCTCGTGGGGTCGGCACGTTTATGCTGTGGGCGACGACGCCGAAGCGTCTCGCTTGGTGGGTATCCGGGTCGATCGGGTGCTGTTCAGCGTCTACACGGTGGCGGGCCTGATCTACGGCATCACCGGGTGGGTGCAGATCGGGCGGTCGGGTACTGCGAGTCCCAACGCTATCGTCGACGCCAACCTGGACAGCATCACCGCCGTGGTGATCGGCGGTACCAGCCTGTTCGGGGGCCGCGGCACCATCGTCGGCACCATCCTTGGTGCATTGATCGTCGGAGTGTTCAGGATCGGTCTGAGTCTGGCCGGAGTTGATGACCAGTGGCGTCTTTTCGCCACCGGTGTGCTCGTCATTATTGCCGTCTCTGTCGATCAGTGGATTAGGAAGGTGAAGGCATGACCACCACCCCTGAGAGCAGTGAACTGACCGAGGAAGAAAAAGACACTGTCGGTCTCGGTAACCCACCGGTTCTGGCCGACCCGAAAGATACGGTGCTGTCGGGTCGTGGCCTGATCAAGACCTTCGGCCGGGTCGTCGGCGTCGATGGTGTCGACATCGACCTGTTTCCGGGCGAGATCCTGTCAGTAATCGGTGACAACGGCGCCGGTAAGTCGACGCTGATCAAGGCTCTTACCGGAGCCTTGATCCCGGACTCCGGACAGGTCTTTCTGGACGGCAACGAGGTGCACTTCAAGACACCGCAGGATGCACGGGGTTCCGGCATCGAGACCGTCTACCAGACACTCGCGGTTGCGCCTGCGCTGGACATCTCGGCCAACATGTTCCTAGGTCGGGAACGACGCCGCCCCGGCCCACTCGGGTCGGTGCTGCGCATGCTCGACAAGAAGGGCATGAAGGAGGCCGCGGGTACGTCGATGGCCAACCTCGGCATCGCGACGGTGCAGAACATGGGGCAGGCCGTGGAGACACTATCCGGCGGTCAGCGGCAGGCCGTGGCAGTTGCCAGGGCAGCGACCTTCGCCAGCAAGTTCGTGGTGCTCGACGAGCCAACTGCGGCATTGGGGGTGAAGGAGACCGGCCAGGTGCTCAATCTCATCCAGCAGATCAAGGAAAAGGGTCTACCGGTGATCTTGATCAGTCACAACATGCCGAATGTGTTCGAGGTGTCGGACCGGATCCACATCGCGAGGCTCGGTGGATGCGCGGGTGTGATCACGCCGAAGTCCCATACGCCGACCGAGGCAGTGGCGATCATGACCGGAGCCACCACGCTGCAGAAGGGCTAGTCAGCGCGCCTGAGCTGCGGAGCCGAACTCACGCATCCGCTCGCGGACGATCTCGGTCATGGCGGCCATCGCGGCAGCGATCGCCGAACTGGGCTCGACCTCGGCGGGACGGTCGCTGAGTTCGGACCGCAGCGCCGCGGTCCAAGCGAGATGTGAATCCGTGCCCTGATTGATCTTGCGAATGCCCTGCGCAATCCCTGCCTGCTTCTGCGCTGCGTCGATGCCGTACGAGGGCCTGACTGAACCACCCTGCTTGTTGATGGCCGTCACGGCGTCAATCGGGATGGATGAACTGCCGTGCAATACGAGGGCAGTCTGCGGAAGGCGTTTCTTGATGTCGGCGATCAAGTTGATCCGGAGGCGCTGACCACCAGACTCGTCGGTGAACTTGACCGAGCCGTGGCTGGTGCCGACCGCAACGGCAAGGGCATCGACTCCGGTCCGCGCCACGAACTCCTCGGCCTGGGACGGATCAGCGTAAACAATTTCTTCCACGACGCCGGTAATGCCTGCTTCAGCGCCGCCAATCGTGCCGAGCTCACCCTCGACACTGATACCACGCGCGTGAGCGACATCGACAACGGATTTGGTGATCGCCACATTCGCCTCGAAGTCGTTGGGCTCGTCGTCCTCGGTCGAGCGGCTCGCATCAATCATGACGCTGGTGAACCCGTGGTCCATCGCACGAACGCAATCCTCGATGGTGCGACCGTGGTCCAGGTGCAGAGTCGCGCTCACGTCGGTGTAGCTCTCTACGACGGTCCGTAGGATCTGCCACCACCAGCTTTCGTCCCCGTACGCGCTCGTCCCGGCGATGGCCTGGACGATAACGGGCGACCTCTCGGCACGGGCTGCGTCGAGGACCGCAATGGCCTGGTTGAGGTCGGACACATTGAACGCGCCGACGGCATAGCCGCCGCGCTCAGCGGCGGCGAGCGTCCTGGCAAGCGTCTGGAGAGGCATGGATGGACTGTCCTTTCGTGACTTCTGGCGCGCAGGCAGTACCCCGCAGTGGCGGCTTTGAGGCCAACGCGCTCATACGGGTGCCCTGGCGGATGGGTGGCGGACTTCGAATCGCTGGTTGAAGGGTTTGAGGACGCGGTATAGGTCCCGGTAGGTCTGTCGTTGCTGCCTGTACCAGTCGACAGTGTCGGGGTCGGGAGATGCGGTAGCACCGAGGGTAATCGACGGGAGATCGTCGATATCAAAGACTCCGATGCCGACACCGGCAAGGAGTGCCGCCCCCCGGGCGGACGCATTGCCGAGGGCAGGAGTGAGGGGTACGCCGGCGGCGGAGGCACGGATGCCGAGAGAGACCGGGTTATTCGCTCCGGCGCCGACGGCGCGGACTTGACCGACAGGTACTCCGGCTGCCGTCAACGCAGCGACGATGCTGCCCAGCTCGTATCCGGCTGCTTCGAGGAATGCTCGTGTGAGCTGAGCTCTGCCGAGGTCAAGGGTGAGTCCGATGATTGCGCCGCGTCCAGTGGGGTCGTTGTCGAGGGTTCCAGATCCAGCCAGATAAGGCAGCACGATGACCGGCGGCGGCTCGGCGGACGACTCAGACAGCAAGGTGTCGGCGTCCCCAACGCCGGTGAGGGCGACATACCAGTCGAGGGTCCAGCCTCCTGCGGCGGTACCTGCGAGAGTGAGCCAGCGTGTCTGCCACCACGGGTAGGTGGCGAAACCGGTTCCCGCGACGCCAGGTGGCCGCTGGCTTGTCTCGACGGTGAGGCAGTCACTGGAGCCGAGCGCGAACGTCGAAACCGATCCTGCCCTGCCACCGGCCCCGATGAAGGAAGCAGCTTGATCGTGTGCGCCGGCCACCAGCGCTGTCCCGCTTCGAACTCCAAGTCGCTCGGCAGCCTTACCTGAGACTGTGCCGATTGGGGTGCCAGAGGGTACGCACTCAGAGAACGGGATCTCGAGTCAACCAGGGAGCATCCACGGCAGCTGCTGTCACCATCTCGGCGGACCAAGTCGCGGCGTCGACGTCAAAGAGGCCAGTACGCGCGGCCATAGTCCAGTCGAGCGCCGGAGCGCCGCCCCAACGAGCGGTAACGAAGTCACTCAGGGCGCGGTAGGCGGTGGCGGCGGGGGGCTGCCAGGAAGCGTCCCCGGCTGCAATCTTGTAGACAGAGAACATTCGGTTGAGCGGCTGGCCGGTGATGTGCTGCACCCGCTCGGCACCGACTCGCTCGCTCATCGCCCGGGCCGCTGGCTCGCCACGAGCGTCCATGCTGACCGGTGCCAAGCTGAGCGCCCGGCCCCGGCGGTCGACCGGGACGACGACCTCACCTTGGCTGCTCAGGGCGATCGCCCGTACCTGATCGCCCTTGCCAGCGGCCTCTCCGGCTACGGCCGCCAGAAGTGACTCGGCAGACCGCAGCACGGCTTCAGCGTCGAGGACAACCCAGCCCTCCCTAGGCCGTTTGAGGCTCGTCTTCTGAGCTGCGGTGGCGATCTGCTGTCCCTGATCGTCGTACGCGGCGGCCCGGACGCCGCTCGTGCCGAGATCTATGCCGACCGTGCTCATGTGGTGGTCCCGGCAAGCGAGATGGTCAGGTAGCACTGAATGACCATGGCAAACCTATGAATCCGGCGTCAGGGCATCGACGACTGCGCAGTACCGCCTGTACCGATCGTTCAGGATTTCGACGTCGGCGAGGCCAGATTCGTTTATCGGATCGTTCAGAGCGGGTACCGATTGCCAGTTCGGCCACCACCCCTGCGAGACGCCAGCAGTCATTGCCGCGCCGTAGGCCGCGTCGCGATGAGTCGTCCGGTAGGGAATCCCGAATACGCCGCTGACGATCTGGCACCACAGCTGGTTTCGTGCGCCGCCTCCCTTCAGCGTTAGCACATCGGTCGGCAGCGGAGTTCCCCTTTTCTGCTGCAGGCGGCGAAGTTCGAAAGCGACTCCCTCGAGAACTGCACGAACGAGATCATCGCGTCTGTGCTCGGTTGTGAGTCCTACGAAGGCGCCCGGCGCGCCGCCGCCTCGGGCGCCGCGTTCTCCCATCAGAAAAGGAAGGAAGATGAGATCGTGGGCGCCCGGCGGGGACGACATGGCTGCTGAAGTAAACGCAGCCAGATTCTCTCCTGGCGCCAACATCTCGCGGAGCCATTGCAGGCTCTTGCCACCAGCGTGAAGTGAGTCCAGCCGCAACCACAGATCGGACTGGGCGTGGCAGAAGGAGCCAGGAACAGGACGGTCGGATACCCCCAGGACGACCGCCGACGTGCCCAGGATGATCGCCATATCGCCGGCATGGGTGAGGCCTGCAGCCAAAGCTTCGGCGAACTGATCGCCCACACCGACAGCTGTTCTAGCTGCTTGCAGCGCTGGGCTGGCTTCACGTTCGACAGCACCGCCGTCGGCAATTGGATCCGCCACCGGCGGCAAAAGCCCAAGATCGAGTTCCAGCGCGGACAGTATCGTGGTGGACCATTCCCGTGTCGCCGAGTCCAACATCCCGGTTCCGGAAGCGTCGGTCCAATCGGTTACGACGCGTCCGGTGTAACGCCATCGAAGGTAATCCTTTGGCAGCAACACGTTTGAGGTGCGGCTCAGCACGTCGGGCTCGTGGCGTCGAACCCAGAGCAGCTGTGGCAGCGTGAACGCTGGCAGGGGCGGATTGCCGGTAATGGCGGCGACATCGGGCACCTGGTGTTCGATCATGCTGCACTCGGCCGTAGCTCGCCGATCGGCCCAGAGAATGGCGGGCCGTGCCGGGTTGCCATCGGCATCCAGCAGCACCAGGCTGTGCATCTGTCCGGTGATCGACAACGTCACATGATCATGGGAGGCGGCGCCCACGCTGTCCAGCGCACGCTGCACCGTCGTATCGACAGCTTCGCCCCAGGCATGTGGATCTTGCTCAGCCCATTCGCGATGGGGTGCTGAAATCGGGTAGGGCGGCGATGAGATGGTGCTGACTGTTAGGTCGCTGGCAACAACGGTTACCTTGCAGGCAGTCGTTCCAAGATCTACTCCGAGCAGAAGATCCATGGTGTCCTCAAGTTCGTTCGTCTCATCGCAGATGATCATCCACCCGAGTGTCGGTGGAGATCACCCACCAAGCCGGGGAGTTGGTCAGGTAGCCTCTGGACCGACCGGGTGACGATTCTGTCTGATGTGACCAGTGCAGCTTTGATCGGGCTCGCATCGATGTCGGGGCGGCATGGCGTGTGTGCTCACGCTGTGACCTTAGCCGTGGGTCGCCTTACTACGCATTTGGTCGCGACGTGATAGTCAAGCGTCACGCGGAGCAGGCTGCTGGTAACTCTGACAGACAGGAACCCTTGACATGGGACTCGGCACTCAGGTCCGGCTTCGCCGGTTGTTCTCTGATCCATCCGGGCGGCTGTTCGGCATCGCAGTTGACCACTTCATCGGATACGGCGACGTTCGTACCGGTGGACTGCACAACCTTCCGCATGCGCTTGACCGCGTTATGACAGCTCGACCGGATTCTGTGACGATGCTGCCCGGTGCAGCCAAGCAGCTGTGGGGAAAGTTTGCTGGGCAGTCGAACTTGATCATTCAGGCTGGCATGTTCACGGCTGATGATCGGGTTCGTGAGCTGATCGCCACGCCGGAGGACGCAGCCCGTCTTGGTGCTGACGCGCTCGCTGTTGCCATCGGAGTAAGGGGGCCATATGAGGGCAGCTATCTTCGCTGGCTGACCGACAGCGTGGCGGCGGCCGCGAAGGTCGAGATGCCGGTGGTCGCGCATATCTATCCGAGGGACTACTCCGGTGAGGTGCCTGTCATCCGCTTCGTGCCCGAGGAGATCGCCTGGGCCGTTCGCTGCGGAGTGGAGACCGGCGTGGACGTCATCAAGGTCGGCTATCCGGGCGACCTAGCCGCATTCACCGAAATTGTCGCCTCAGCACCGGTTCCGGTGGTAGTGGCCGGCGGTCCGCGAACCGAGACCATCCGTGACGGGCTGACGTTCACCGCGGAAGCCGTGAAGGCCGGAGCCGTCGGTGCAGTGGTCGGTCGCAACATCTGGGGCGCTGACGATATCGAGGGCGTTGCTGCTGCCTACCGGGCGATCATCCACGACGGGGCAACACCGGAAGAAGCACTTGGCTTCGTCGGGAGGCGGCGAGGCCTGACATGGATCAGCTCGACGTGGCCGGAGTCGGCTGCGCTTCGATCGATGAATTGCTCTATGTCCAAGCTTCCCGAACAGACGATAAAGGCCGCGTGAAGGCACGTGAGCGTCAGGTTGGTGGGAACATCGCAACGGCACTCGTAGCCGCCGCTGCGCTCGGGGCCAGGGCTGGATTCGTCGGGCGGCTGAGTGATCGGGAGGAGGGTGCGGCTGTCCGAGCAGACCTCGTAGCGCACGGTGTTGACTTGAGGTTCGCTGTGCCTGACCGGCAAGCGCGACCGGTTCGCTCAACCATCGTCGTCTACGATCATGGCGATCGTTTCATCGCGTTCGACGATGTGACAACGATTGGTCTGCTTCCCGGCGACGACCTGACACCGCTGCTCCATGCCCAAATCGTGCTGCTGGACACATACACCCTTGCCCCCACCATCGCTGCGCTCGGCTCCGACCGAAGCCGGGTAGTGATCGTTGCCGACGTGGAGGCGGAGGTTGATTCCGCCTCGCTGAAGCACGTGCAGCATCTGGTGGCGCCGATGCCACTTGCGCGCCGAATGACTGGCATGACGGAGCCGGCTGCAATCGTGAATGCACTCTGGAATGATCAGCGATCCGCCGTTGTGGTTACTGACGGGGCAGCCGGCGTATGGTTCCGCGATGCAACCAGTGCGAACTGTCAGCACCAGCCAAGTTTTGACGTCCCAGTCCTCGACACGACCGGTTGCGGAGACGTCTTTCACGGCGCATACGCGGTCGCCCTCACTCGCGGGCTCGACATATTCGAGCGCGTCCGATTCGCTGCAGCCGCAGGAGCAATCTGCGCGACTGGCCGTGGCGGCCGCGGACGGCTCCCGACCGAGCACGACATAGTCGAACTCCTGTCGACTGGGTCAGTCTGAAACCTGTCAATGAGGCGCACTGTGCACCTGCGCCCTTGCCATCGGTCAGGACGAAGGTTTGGTGATTCGCCGCTCGTGCTCAGAAAGCGGGAAACCACTGATGCCTCGCCAGGCCAGGCTGCTGACGAGCTGCTTGGCGTCTTCGAGCGTGATCGTGGAGGTGCCGCCCGAGATCCAGTAGCGCGCGCTCACCTGAGCGATACCGACGAGCGAAACCGCGAGCAGCTTGGCTTGCGGGGCAGGCAGCGAGGTGTCTTCGGCAATAACCCCTGCAATAGCATCGGAAATCTCATCGTTCACCCGCGATAGTCGCTGCTGCACCGCACCGTCACCGGTCAGATCGGATTCAAAGACGAAGCGGAACTCCCCACTGGCGGAGGAGATGAACTCATAGAACGCCGCAACAGTAGCGATCACTCGATCCGCGTTGTCGTCGGTCGAGGCCAGGGCTTCCTCAACCACCTCGACAAGCCGATCGCAGCTTTGGTCGAGGAGGTCCAGGTATAGGTCCAGTTTTGAGGGGAAGTGCTGGTACAGCACGGGTTTGGAGACTCCGGCGGCGTCTGCGATGTCGTCCATCGCCGCTGCGTGGTAGCCCTTGGATGCGAAGACTTCGCTGGCTGCGTCCAGCAGCTGGATGCGTCGTTGATCGCGTGGCAGGCGAGTCGGACGGCTGGCCGTCGCCTCCTTCTCCACGTTCGATGCCACGAATTCACCCTAACCTTGCGGCGTCAAGGTCGCCTTCGAGTGCACGTGAACAGAGCGCATCTATGCTTCGTCGGGCAACAGCGGCGCCGCAGAGGTCAGCAGATCGGCCGCCAGATCCCCAAGATCGGCAACTCTGGCCAGGACCTCTTCGGGGGTAAACCGAAGATCATCTGGACCGCGTACGCTGCCCAGTTCCTCCCAGGTCACCGGCGTAGCGACAGCGGGAGCGTCGCGTCCTCGCATCGAGTAGGGCGCGATGGTGTTGCGTGCCGCCAGGTTCTGGTTGTAGTCCACATAGATCTTGCCGGCTCGCTGTTGGATCGACATGGTCGAGACAAAGAAGTCAGGCTGGGCCTTGTGTAGCGAAGCATTGAGCTGCTTGACGTAGCTCCAGGCAGTCCTGCTACGGATTGGAGCAATCGCCGCGTAGACCTGTATGCCCTTGCTACCTGAGGTTTGTGCGATCGGGATCATGCCGTCCTCGGCCAGCCTGCCAGCGACGATCAGCGCCGCTCGCGCGCTCTCGACGATGGTCATGCCGGCTCCAGGATCCAGATCGACAACAACGCGGTTAGCCAGCGGCTCCCCAGGATGCGGGTCCGGCTCTGGGAGGCTGATGACGCCGTTGACCGGAGTAGCGCTACTCACGGTCCATTGCGGAACATGCATTTCGAGAGCCGCGAGGTTAGCCAGCCAAACGATCGTTGCCTCGTCCTCTGCAACGACATAGTCGATGATCCCGTCGCTGGTACTGACGTTCACCCGGCGTACCCAGTCGGGCGTGCCCATCGGCGCGTTCTTCTCATAGAAAGAGAAGCGGTCAGGACCGACTCCGTCGGGGAACCGCAGCCTGGTCATAGCACGGTCGCGAATATGGGGCAGCATGACGGCAGCGATTCGCAGGTAGTAATCAATCACCTCGGCCTTGGTGAAGCCGACCCTTGGATAGAGCACCTTGTCGAGATTGGTCAGCGTGAGGGTTCGGTCACCCACCCGGCTGACGATGTCCCTTGCGGCGGCCATGGCTCTATCCCATCATCCGGAATAGCGTTCGCCTGACTCGCGTTACGCTCAAGATCGAGAAAGTCTTGGTTCCCGCGGTAACGCGCCGCGCCCCCTTGAGCTGGAGGAAACCGTGGCCTTGCCGCCGCTGGTAGAGCCCGCCGATGAGCTGACCATCGACGAGGTACGCCGTTATAGCCGCCACTTGATCATTCCCGATGTGGGGATGGATGGCCAGAAGCGGCTGAAGAACGCACGCGTGCTGGTGATCGGAGCCGGGGGTCTGGGCAGCCCCGCCTTGCTCTATCTTGCCGCTGCTGGCGTAGGGACGCTCGGCATCATCGACTTCGACACGGTCGACGAATCCAATCTGCAGCGCCAGATCATCCATGGCCAGTCCGACATCGGAAAGTCCAAGGCCCAGTCAGCCAAGGAGTCCATCGCCGAGACCAACCCGTACGTCAAGGTCGTCGTGCACGATGTCAGGCTGGACAACGACAATGTGATGGAGTTGTTCAGCCAGTACGACTTGATCATCGACGGGACCGACAACTTCGCCACCCGCTACATGGTCAACGATGCCGCGGTGCTGTTAGGCAAGCCGTACGTGTGGGGCTCGATTTACCGATTCGACGGTCAGGTCAGCGTCTTCTGGGCTGAGAACGGCCCGTGCTATCGCTGCCTGTACCCAGAGCCCCCGCCTCCGGGCATGGTGCCGAGCTGTGCCGAGGGTGGCGTTCTTGGGGTGCTCTGTGCGTCGATTGGGGCGACGCAGGTGACCGAGGCGATCAAGTTAGTGGCAGGTATCGGCGAGCCACTCATTGGACGGCTGCAGATCTACGACGCGCTTGAGATGAGCTGGCGTCAGCTGAATGTTCGCAAGGACCCGCAATGCGCGGTCTGCGGTGAAAACCCGACAGTTACCGAGCTGATCGACTATGAAGAGTTCTGTGGTGCGATCACCGATGAAGCGGCTCAGGCTGTCGCGGGCCACACTGTCGGTGTCAGTCAGCTCGAGGCGTGGCTCGCTGAGCGTGAATCGGGCAAGAAGGATTTTGTCCTGATCGACGTACGGGAAAAGGTCGAGCGGGACATCAACCGGATTCCTGGCTCCATTCTGATGCCCAAGGGTGACTTCCAGACCGGCGCCGCGCTGGCCGACCTGCCGCAGGACAAGCAGGTGGTGCTCTACTGCAAGACCGGCGTGCGGTCGGCAGAGGTATTGGCTCTGGTCCACGGAGCCGGGCTCGCCGACGCGGTCCATGTCGGTGGGGGTGTCAGCGCCTGGGTCCGCCAGATCGACCCGTCGCAGCCCGCGTACTGACGACTAGGTCGAGCTCTCCGCCCGCACCGCTCAGTCATTGATGATCCGATTCGGGTTTCTCCGCGGACCCGGTCAGAAACCTATGTAAACGTAGGTCAGAAACCTATGTAGACGTAGGTTTCGCACGCTCTGCACACATTGCAACCCGTGCAGACCGTCAGCAAGCCACGTGAACGTAGGTTTCCCTCACGGGGTGAGTGAGGCCGTTCGCTTTGGTCAACGTAGCCCAACGACACAGCCCCCGTACGAATCCGTACGGGGGCTCGTGGTTTGTCGTGGCGAAACTTAGATCGCGTGGACCTGGTCGGCCTGCGGACCCTTTGGTCCCTGGGTGGTTTGGAACTCCACGCGCTGGCCTTCGTCGAGCGTCCGGAATCCGGTCGACTCGATTGCGCTGTAATGGACGAAAACGTCCGGACCGCCGCCGTCCACGGCAATGAAGCCGTAGCCCTTTTCGGCATTGAACCACTTAACGGTTCCCTGCGCCATGAAACATCTCTCCTAGCATCTGCATTCGAAACCGCACCTCACGATCCCGACTGCTGTTGGACGCCAGGTTTTCCTCACGCCCACGCAAAGTTCTGGGCGTAGCACTGACCACGACACCGACCACTTGCAACAGCGTCCTTAGCCTGTCATAGATCACCAGGCAATGTGAACCCTCTCCAATGTCGTGTCTCGAGACTTAATTCGTGATCAGAGCGCGTCGTGGATCGGGATTGTCAGTTGTCTGCCTCACCGATTGTGAAACGGGCCCGAGCGAGGTCCACGCGGTCACCTTTGAGGGGAGTCTTATCGGCACGAAGCAACCTCAATCCGGGCTCCTCCAGACTTCGGGCGGGGCGCCCGTCAGCGCGTACGACGCGCCACCACGGCACGCCGCCACCGAGCAGCGCCATCACGTGTCCGACCTGCCGTGGTCCGCCGCGACCCACGATTTCGGCGATGTCTCCGTACGTCGCGACCTGGCCTGGCGGTATTTGCTCGACTATGCCGAGCACGAGTTCGGCATAGTCCTCATCCATTGACCTCACCAGTCCTCGGTACCCGGCCCACCCTTGAACGGGCCGGTCACCGTCGAGGTGATCCAACCACCGTAATAGCCGCCCGGCTGCGGCAGGACCCGCTCGCCATCGACCAAGCACTTGTCCATCGCACCGGCATAGATCGCAACATGATCAAGAATCGCCGCGTAGCGGCCGTTCGGGTGCGGGTAGTACCAAGATGCCCGAGCAGCGACTTTGCTACCGCTGATCACATCCAGGTAGGCAGCCCGGCCTTTCCATTCACAAAACGAACTCCCGCGTGTGGGCCTCAACGAATCCTCGATGAAGGCTGAACGAGGTAAGTAGTAGGTCGGTGGATGCCCTCTTTCCAGCATGCGCAAGCTGCTCCGAGTCTCACAGATCTCCACGCCGCCCAAGATCACGATGATCTCCTCGTCGCTGGCGCGGATCACGGGCGGGAGCGGGTAGTCCCAGACCGATTCCTGACCCGGTGCGATCGGTTCAGGAATGGGGCGAGGACACATGAGGCGAGCGTACGCCGATGCCGTTCGGCCGATGATTCACCGGCCCGCGATACTGAACCAGTGAGTACGCCGAGGGTCACTGCGCACAGCGAGCTGCGTCGGGCACAAGATCGTTTCCTCACCAAGACTGAGGGGGCCGAGACCTACCACAGCTTCTCGTTCGGCGAGCACTACGATCCGACGAACATGTCCTTCGGTCGACTCACGGTCAACAATGACGACCTGGTACGCGTAGGAGCCGGTTACCCCGACCATCCCCATCGCGATGCCGAAATCGTCACCTGGATACTTTCCGGATCGCTTGTCCATGAGGACTCGCGCGGCAACTCCGGCCTGATCTATCCCGGACTGGCGCAGCGGATGAGCGCAGGCTCGGGCATCGTTCATGCTGAGCGGAACGATGCCTACCGGATCGATCCGGCGCGTCCAGCCGAGCCGGTGCACTTCATACAGATGTGGATCAGGCCCGACGAAGCTGGTGCGCCTCCCAGCTATCAGCAACGGGAGCTGGCATTGGGCGATCTTGTCCGCGCCTGGGTGCCGATCGCCTCTGGGCGGCATCCGGACGCGGTGGTGAGTCTCGGCAGCGCCGGCTCGACTCTCTGGGCCAGTGTGTTGCCAACCGGCACCTCGCGCCGTCTACCTGACGGCGACTTGCTGCACGTCTATATCGCACGAGGAGTGGTGGACATCGAAACGATCGGGCAGCTGGAGGCTGGCGACTCCCTTCGGGTGTCCGGCTCCAAGCAGCTGAGGCTGACAGCCCATGCCAAGGCCGAGCTGCTCGTGTGGCAAATGGACCGGCAAAAGGGAGATCTGACATGAGCGTGCTCCGAGTCGCCCTCGCCCAGATCCTCAGTGGTTCAGATCCCCAGGCGAACCTGGAACTCGTCGCCACAAGAACGGCCGAGGCTGCCGTGAACGGCGCCCATCTGGTGGTCTTTCCCGAGGCCACTATGCGCCGTTTCGGACTGCCGCTGGCCGAAATCGCTGAACCGGTGGACGGCCCATGGGCCCAGCAGCTGCGAAAGATCGCCGAGCATCATCAGCTCGTGGTCGTGGCCGGGATGTTCACACCGAGCGGTGACGGCCGGGTCAAAAACACGCTGCGGGCAGTCGGGCCAGGTGTCGATGCGCACTACCACAAGATTCATCTCTTCGACGCGTTCGGCTTCCGCGAATCCGACACGGTCGCCCCCGGTGCCGAGCCGGTCATGATCAAGGTGGCAGAGGCGAAGGTCGGGCTCACCATCTGCTACGACGTACGGTTTCCTGGGCTCTATACCAAGCTTGCGGAACTCGGAGCTCAGGTCATCTGTGTGGCCGCGTCGTGGGGAGCCGGAGCGGGCAAGGTCGAGCAATGGCAGCTATTGACGCGGGCCCGCGCACTGGACTCCACCTGCTACGTGCTAGCCGCCGGGCAGGCCGATCCTGCAGCGGCGGGAGTGGTCTTCGAGGGCAGGGCGCCGACCGGAGTTGGTTACAGCGCGGTCGTCTCGCCGAGCGGCGAGGTGCTGCAGTCGCTGGGAGAGGGGCCTGGTCTGCTCGTTGCCGATCTTGATCTTGACTTAGTCGAGCAGACAAGGGCATCCATCCCCGTGTTGGCCAACCGTCGAATTTGAATCAGCGAGACATAGATACTTCCGGCGTGCGGAGCGAGTCATGAATATTGACGATCTACCCTGGTCGCCGTTCCCCGTGCAGGACTGGTCCACGCTGCCGCCGGATCCGCTGGGCAGCGTTGCAGTCAATCCGACCTGGCCCGCCCCCCAGCCGCCGGAACGATCTTGGTGGCGACCGCTCGTCGCTTACGGCCTCGTCGCCGCACTGGTCGCCGGTGCTGCATTCGTGGCCAACTCGGTAGCCGTCGCCGCCCGAGCCACCGCTGCCACCGACTATCTGCCGTCAGATGGTGCGGTGTCTTATGAGCGAACTGACACAACCCGCGAGCTCAAAACCACTGTCGGACTCGCGGTCACCGAATCGGCGCGGCTGTCAGGGGTGGCTGGCCTGCTGAGTACCGACAGCGCCTTCTCCACCAAGATGCTCGATGAGACCGACGCCGACCGCGACAGGATTCAGATTCTGCGGACCACGACAACCGCGATCAATGATCCGACGGCAACCGCACAGACTATTCGCTTCTATCGAGTCAGTACCGGCGTCGAGCTCATGGGGGTCAGTACGCCGTCAGAGGGCTATGTCTACAGTCCCGCCTTGGTGCTGTTGCCACCGGACGTCCACGCCGGGAGCCAGTGGAGCGGTGCGGGATCCGCGGGGGACGCCCTCGACTATCGGAGCGAGCTGCGCGCCGAAGCTGCCGCCGGTGACTGCCTCAGTGTCACCGGAGAAATGCGCTATCTATCGAAAGAGGGCCAGCTTGGTCGAGTAGTAACGGTCGACCAGACATGGTGCCCGCGGGACGGCATGGTGGCGGAAAGCCGCAGCTTCGCCGACATACGCATCAGGTCATCCCGCACCGATCCACCTGTACCGACTATCCAGACGACCACCAACGCCCCTATCGTCTGGTCGGCGCCGCAACGCTGGACCACCAGGTCCATGACCACGATCTCCATCAACCCCGCCTTCGGCCAGGGTCCCATGGTGGGCTCACCGTCCGCCGTGACCCCGGTGCAGACCGAGTCTGGCCTAGTGATCAGAGCTACGGTCGGGCCGGGTGATCTCGTGGCAACGACCCCCAAGACACTCACCGAGTGGACCTCCGTCTGGCGGGCGCATCCCGGTGGCACCGTGCTGAGCCTGAGCGCGTTCGGCAATGTGATCATCGCGACGACGAGCAACCGCCAGATGGTTGCCTACTCCGACGTCGGAGTGCGCTTGTGGCAGCTGCCGCTTGATGATCTTGCTCCAACCTCACCGGTCCGGATCAGTGATCGCGACGCGGTCCTGGTCGATCTCGACGGCGAGCTACGGAGATTTGATCTTTCCACTGGAGCGGTCACCTGGAAGCACAGCGTTGGCTCAGACGTCAACGTCTCGCCTGCCGCCGGGGCGGGGCTGGTTGTGATCATGGACCGCGGAGGTACCACCACAGCCTTCGAGGAGACCGCCGGCAAACGACGTTGGTACCTGGAGATGCAGGGCGGTGCCGCTACGGTGATCGGCGATGCCGTCGTGGTGATACAAGATCAGACAGCCCACGCGTTATGGACGACCACCGGCAGTCACAGTTGGGTGCGGTCGATCTTCGGGACGCTCACCGACATGGCGAATTTCGCAGGCCACATCGTCGTGGCGACCAAGAGTCAGTCCGTCATACTGAGCAGTGAAGGTGTCGTCACGCAGCGGCTGGGGCCCGTCCTCACACTGACACCGACCCAAGATCATCTCGTCGTCTGGGGTCCCACCGAGGCCCGGGTGATCGCAAGAGATGGAGCAATCATCAGCCGCTGGGACCTGCCAGCGCTGACCCTCTCCCAACAAGACCGACCCGCGGTTGCTACGCCACAAGGCGTGTTGTTGTTCAGCAACGACTGGACGTTCCAGGCCCGAGAAGATGCCAGCTGATCTCGACCCGGCAGACGGCTCCGGGACGCTCGCCGCCCCAGGCTCTTTGACGAGCCTGGGGCACATGTCGACAGGCTCGGGCGCACTACGACAGAGCTCAGGGCTCAGCCGGTCACGACTGGCCCGCTTCGCCTCTGGTCTCTACCGACAGACGTTGCTGAATCCGATCGAGCAAGGCCGACTGCGTGATCTTGAGTGGCCGTACGGGCTTCGCTCGATCGTGCTGACGGGCTACATCGTCTTTGTCATGGCCGGCGTACTAGTGATCTTCTCTGGACTGATCCGCGAGCACAACACCTTGATCGTCTCCGGCACCGGCCTCGGGTTGCCGGAACAGCTGGTCTGGCCACTGGTGCTGTTGCTCTCGTTCGGAGTCGCCTCACTCATGGCGGCGGCCCAGCACGGGCCCTGGTGGCTCAAGGTGCTCGGTCTGCTGTTCACGCTCATGGTGATGGGGACGTGGTCGCTGCGCAGCCCGTCACTTGCCGGCTGGGCGGGCTGGCCAGTGGTCGCAGCCTGCTTAATGACAGTGCTGCTGGCGCTGGTGATCATTCGGTGGCGTCGCGGGTTCGCCTGGTGGGAATTCGCCGCGATGTGGGCGCTCGTCGGGTTCGGGATGACGACCGGCGTCGCCGAGACCCGCGAAGCCAAGATCTACGGTGCGGACCTCAATCCGCTCAACCTGCAGCAGACAGCGGCCGTCCTCGGCTACCTTGCTCTGCCGGCCGCAATGCTGGCGGGTGCTTCAGTAGCGGAGATCACCGTACGAGCGACGGTGGCGGCCACCCAGCAAGCACAGCGGTTCGCCAAACAGGGATGGCCTTATCTGATCTTGGTCGTGGTTCTCTGCATCCGCCTGGTTCAGTGCGTCTGGCTGATCGTGCAACGAGATCCAGTGGTGGAAGGCCTGACCTCGCTACTCTGGGCGTGCGCGCTGGTGACCGCGTTTGCTCTGGTCGGTCTGGTTCTCTTGCGGCTATCCCGGCGCCGGAAATCGACCCCTGTGGTATCGGAACTGGGGGATGAGCTTGGCCGAGTCGGCTTCGCCATCGCAGCCGCACTCATTGCCGTCACAGTCCCTGTTCAGGTCTTTTTGTTCGTCCTTCAGGTGCTCGCCTCACTCGATCCGGGAGGGGCTGCCGCGCGGCTATCGCTCGACATAACGCCGCTCGTCACCCGCGTCATCGACCCCAGCCGAGTGCTCGTCGGCGTCGTCGTACTCGTCCTCGCGGTACGTGCGGCACGGCGCGGCCAGGCCGGTCGGGCTCTGGTCCTCGGTGGCATCGGGGTCATGCTGGTTGCCTTGGCGCGGCAACTGCTGTTCGGCGATCGAACGCCAGCTCCGATCGATCCCGATGCGCTCAATCTGGTGGCTTCCGCTGTGGTTGTGATCGCTGTCGTGATCTTTTTGGTTCGCCGCAGGTTGACTCCGCAGCGCGCGTTGGCGTTCGCCGGGAT
Organism: uncultured Actinomycetota bacterium; assembly: GCA_963759635.1. Lineage (GTDB taxonomy): Bacteria > Actinomycetota > Actinomycetes > Propionibacteriales > Propionibacteriaceae > Microlunatus. Next base: position 174,295 of record CAVXAP010000003.1, on the reverse strand, counting down.
GCTGATCTTGTCCGCCCTGTTCTCCTACCGCGACTTCGTCTCCGACCCACTCGGGGCCGTGCTCGGCTTCTCTGGGGCGGCCCTGGTGTTGTTTGGTCTGTCCTGGGACCTCTTCACCGGCTCTGGTTGGGCGAACCGGGAGAGCCGCCGTTTCCCCCGACACACCCGGGTGCTGTTAGTGCTGACCAATTACGTGCTGAGCATGACGGTCCTGGCGTACGCGGCTCTGATCCGAGACGGCAGTACAACGATCTACTTCGATCCGTTTGCTCAATTCGGCGACCTGATCTTCGGCACCGGGTTAATCGCGGCTGCCGCGGTGGCGATCTTGGACTCAGCCTGGTGTGATCGAGCCTTGATTTGAGCGCTTGCGACCAATCTGTCAGTTATCTCTGATCCAATACCTGCGTACGAGCTGATCTCTTCTAGACCAGGACTTGTCGCGATGTACCGCTTAACTCGGGGGGCGGAGAAGCTGCCCATACCCCCAGCGCTGGATTCGTCCCAGCGCGCCGTCGTCGATCACCCGGGAGGCCCGTTGCTGGTGCTGGCTGGACCCGGCACCGGCAAGACCACAACGCTCGTCGAGTGTGTGGTGGACCGGATCGAACGTCGCGGCGCCACGCCTGACAGCATCCTCGTGCTGACCTTCTCACGAAAGGCCGCGGCCGACCTCCGCGCTCGGATCGCAGGGCGGTTGGGGCGTACCACCGTGACCCCGATGGCCATGACCTTCCACGCTTTTTGTTACGCGCTGGTGCGCCGGTTCGGCGACGAGACCAACGTTGAATCGAACGGCTTCGGCGCTCCGCTGCGGCTACTGACAGGACCCGAGCAAGAGTTTCGAGTCAGGGAGACACTGCAGGGCAGTCTCGAAACTCAGCGCGCCCAGTGGCCGGAGTCGCTCGCTCGCGCGTTCCCCACCCGGGCATTCGCCAGCGAAGTTCGCGCCGTGCTGGCCAAGGCACGACAGCTGGGCATGGATCCTGATGACGTTGTCGCGGCGGGGCACGCCACGGGCCGAGAGGAGTGGGTGAGCCTTGGGGTCTTCTTCGACGAGTACCTCGACGTGCTCGACGCCGAAGGGGTGCTGGACTACGCCGAATTGGTGCATCGCTGCCGCATCTTGTTGACCCGGCCCGAGGTGGTGACAACGCTGCGCCGTGAGATCGGCTGCGTGTTTGTGGACGAGTATCAAGACACCGACCCCTCCCAGGTTCGGCTGTTGCAGGTTATCGCCGGTGACGGCCGGGATGTCATCGTCGTGGGAGATCCCGACCAGTCGATCTATGCCTTCCGCGGTGCAGAGGCGCGGGGGATCTTGGACTTCCCCGAGCGGTTCCGTACCCGCGAGGGAGCGCCTGCACCGGTCCTTTCCCTGAACCGGACCCGCCGCTTCGGCAGTGTCCTACTTGCCGCCAGCCGCAGCGTCGCCAGCCGGTTGGGCATGCCGCGCTCGCTGCCAGCTGAGGTGTTCCAGGCCTTCCGTTACCCAACGGTGGATCCCCAGATTCCCAAGGGAAGGGTTCAGATCTTCACCTGCAGCAGCGTCGGCGCGGAGGCGGAGCACATCGCGGAGATTCTGCGCAGTGCGCACCTTCGCGACAATCTCGCCTGGACTGAGATGGCGGTGCTAGTCCGCGCCGGACGCACCATGATTCCCGGGCTGACCCGGGCACTGGTTGCCGCCGGCGTACCGGTCGAAGTGGCAGGCGACGAGATCCCTTTGGCTGCCGACCCAGCGGTGCGTCCATTGCTGCTGGCTCTTCAGGTCGCCGCTCGAGGCTGCGCGCCCACCGGCGAGGAGGCACAGCTGCTGCTCACCTCACCCCTCGGTGGCATGGACAGCATGTCCACTCGGCGTCTAGGACGCGCCCTCCGTGAGGCCGAGCGTGTCGAGCTGGCCGGCACGGCGCTGCCACGACCCTCTGTCGAGCTGACGAGCCTCGCGCTGCGTCATCACGAGCTGCTGGACGATTGCCCGCCCAGTCCGGATGTCGACGCTGCTCGTGCCCTGGCCCAACTCTTGCGGCGCTGCGAGCGCGCAATCCGTACCGGCAGCACCGCCGAGGAGGCGCTGTGGCTGCTCTGGTCGCAGACAGGTTGGCCGGAAAGGCTTCGACAACAGGCTGGTTCAGGGAGCCAGGCTGGCCGTCGGGCCAACCGTGACCTGGACGCCATTTGTGCCCTGTTTGAGATCGCCGCTCGCTCCGAGGAAGTGTCAGGGCTCCGTGGCGTGACTGGTTTCCTGGCGGAAGTCGAGGGTCAACAGATCCCCGCAGACCCATTGCGCGAATCTGAGCTACGCGGCTCAGCGGTCCGCGTATTGACTGCCCATCGCGCCAAGGGATTGGAGTGGACCTTGGTCGTGGTCGCGGGCGTCCAGGAGGGCAGGTGGCCGGACGTACGCCGTCGCGGATCCCTGCTGGAGCCCGATCAGCTGGGACGCTACGAGGTGCTGGCACCCGTTCCCACCGCGACTCGGATCGCGGAGGAGCGTCGGCTCTTCTACGTCGCGTGCACCAGAGCCCGCTCGCGGCTGGTGGTGACGGCGGTGGCGGGTACTGAGGGAGAGGCGGACCAGCCGTCCCGGTTCTTGTCGGAGCTCGGCGTGACGCCGCGGGAACTGCCGGGACGCCCGCGACGGCCGCTGTCGTTCTCGGCTCTGGTAGCCGAGCTTCGCAGCACGACCGTCGACCCGGAAATCTCGCCGCGCCTTCGTGAGGAGGCTGCCGCACGGCTCGCGCGGCTGGCCGATGCGACCGATCGTGACGGCCGCCCGCTGGTACCGGCTGCCCGACCAGAGCACTGGTGGGGCATGCTTCCGCTCAGTCGGGCCGATCAGCCCTTGGTGGCACCGGAGGAGCCGGTCCGCCTCTCCGGTAGCCAGCTGGAGAAGGTGCTGGCCTGCCCGCGGCACTGGTTTCTGGCGCGCAAGGCCCAAGGCGAATCAGTACGCACGGCTGCCGCGACTTTCGGCTCGGTCGTCCACGTGCTCGCCGAATACGGGGCGTACCACAAAGTTGATCATGAAGAGCTCGCCGACCACCTGGAGTCGGTCTGGCACCAGCTGGACTTCGACGCGCACTGGCTGTCTGCAGTGGAGCGGGTGGAGGCTGAGTCGGCGCTCGAGCGATTCGGGACATGGCAAGAGGCCAGGTCACACATCACACTGCTCGGTACCGAGGTGGAATTCTCCTGCGATGTTGATCTTGGGAGCGACCGGGTACACCTTACCGGCAGTGCTGATCGGGTGGAACGGGATCCTGATGGCCGGATCAGGATCGTGGATTTCAAGACGTCGAAGACCGCGCCGTCCGCTGCTGATGTGGCGTTGCACGACCAGCTTGGGGTCTATCAGCTGGCGGTAAGGCAGGGCGCATTTGCAGCTTTGGCTGGGGGAGACGCACGACCCGGGGGCGCTGAACTGGTGTACCTCCGGCTCGCCGACGGGGACAGCGGCCATCCGAAGACGTTTCAGCAGGCCTCGCTGGACGATGTGCCTTTCCCGGTGATGTTGAAGGGCAGCGACGGGGCCGCGCTTGGAGAACAGCCGACCTGGGTGCATCGGCGGCTGGCAGATGCCGCACACATCATTCGTGGCGAACATCACGACGCTCGCATCGGCCCAGCCTGTCGCTACTGTCCCTTCCGCACCAGCTGTCCTGCGCAGCCGGCTGGCCAACAGGTGGTGCGGTGACCGTTTACACCCTGAAACGGCCGCCCACACGACTCGGCAACGCGGCCGAACTCATGGATGCGCTGGACATCTCCTTCTCCACCGAGCAACTGATTGCCATCACTGCGCCTCTCGAGCCGGGTGTCATCATCGCAGGCGCTGGATCGGGCAAGACCACCGTTATGGCGGCACGGGTTGTCTGGCTGGTTGGCATCGGCGCCGTGCGACCCGAAGAGGTGCTCGGTCTCACGTTCACCCGAAAGGCAGCTGCCGAGCTCTCGCAACGCGTCCGCAGCGCGCTGCTGCGGTCGGGGTTGATCGCCGACGGCGGCGTCGATGAATCCGGTGAACAGCTGATCATGACCTACGACGCCTTCGCGGCTCGACTGGTCGCCGAGCATGGGCTCCGCCTGGGTTTCGAGGCGGATCCGACCATGATCAGCGGCGCCACCCGCTACCGTCTCGCCTCGCGGGTGGTGAAGGCTGCGGCGGGGCCGTTCGAGTTCATCTCTCGGCTGCGGCCCGCCACGGTCACCGAGCGGGTGCTGCGGCTTGACGCCGACCTCCAGCAACACCTCGTCGACGTCGATGATCTCGACGGGCACGCCCGCGACCTGCTCCTCGGCTTGGCGTCGGCACCGCTCAACAATCGCGGCAATGTGTACGCCGACGTCAAGAAGGCGATCATTGCCTGCCAGGAGCGCCTAGAAATAGCCAGCCTGGTACGTGACTACCAGGACTTGAAGCGCCGACTCGGACTGGTCGAGTTCGCCGACCAGATGGCCATAGCGGCCCGGCTGGCCACCGAGGTGCCGCAGGTGTCCAGCGCGATGCGCGCTGCCTTCCGGGTTGTGCTGCTCGATGAATACCAGGACACCTCGGCGGCGCAGGCGATCATGCTGCGCGGGCTGTTTTCCGGTCGAACCGCCAGCGACGGTCGCGGGCACCCCGTGACCGCGGTTGGTGACCCATTTCAGGCGATCTACGGATGGCGCGGCGCCGCCGCGAGCAACATCTTGACCTTCGCCGACGACTTTCCAGGTACCGAGGGCCGACCCGCTCATCGCTTCACGCTCACCGTGAATCGCCGTAGTGGGCGAACGATCTTGGACGTGGCAAATGTGCTGAGCCGGCCGCTGCGGACCGAGACCCGCAGCGTGATCGCCGACGACACTGTACCGGCCGGCGGCGTCGCGGACCTAGGGTTGCTGCGGGCCCCCGAGGGAACGCCCTCAGGGCAGGTGCGTGCGGCAACCTTCGAAACCTGGCCGGAGGAGATCAGCTGGATCGCGGACCAGATCGCCGGCCTGCGGGCAGGCGGTGAGGTGTCGCATTGGGCCGACGTGGCTGTGCTCACCAGACGCAACGCCGATATTGCGCCGCTGTATGCCGAGCTGACCGCACGGAATGTACCGGTTGAGATCGTTGGGCTTGGCGGCCTGCTCCACCTGCCTGAGATCCTGGACATCACTGCGACCTTGCGACTTATCGAGGATGTCACCGCAAACCCGGAGCTGATCAGGCTCCTGACCGGACCCCGCTGGCAGGTGGGCCCGCGCGACCTCGCCTTGTTGGGGCGCCGTGCCCGCGAGCTCGCCCATGCCGCATGCAACCCAGCCGACGATGCGCATGGGGAACTCGTTAGCACAGCAGTTCTCAGTTCTTTGGAACGGGCTGTCGCCGAGGTTGATCCGACCGAGGTCGTCAGCTTGCTCGACGCGCTCGACAGCCCGGGCGAGATGGCGTACTCACCAGAGGCGCGGGAGCGGTTCGCCCGGCTCTCGGCTGAGCTGGGGTGGTTACGGCGGCACTCCGACGAGCCCGTGGTGGACCTGACGCGTCGCGTGATCACCACGATCGGCTTGGATGTCGAACTGACGGCCACGCCTGAGTTCGCCCGGACCTCCCGGCGCGACCAGCTCGGCGCGTTCCTGGACGCAGTCGCGGCGTACGTCGATGTCGACGGCGATGCCTCACTGGCCGGCCTGCTCGGCTATTTGCAGGCGGAGAGCGATCAGGGCGCCGGGCTGGAGCAGGCTGTTCCCTCCGACCGCGAAGCGGTCAAACTGCTGACCGTGCATAAGGCCAAGGGTCTGGAATGGGAGGCCGTGTTTTTGCCAGCGCTCATGAAGGGCGTATTCCCCAGTGACCGGGTGACCGACAACTGGGTGATGAATCCTGCTGTACTACCGGCGGATCTGCGTGGGGACGCGGAGTCGATCCCGCAGCTCGCCGAGGCAACCTATGCCGGCATGGTCGACTACAAGCAGCAGCTCAGCCGTCAGCAGCTGCTGGCCGAGGACAGGCTGGCTTACGTCGCGGTCACCCGGGCCAAGCGGCTGCTGGTCGGCACCGGCCATTCCTGGCGTTCCGATCTCAGCAATGCCCGAGCAGCTTCTAGCTATTTGCAGGCGATCGTCGAGGAGGCGGTGCGTCACAACCAGCTGGTCGCCGAGGCCGCGCCACCAGGACCGGACAATCCCTTGGTCGTCGAGGTGGCTCCACAGACTTGGCCCGCGCCACTCGACCCGGACGCGCAAGCTCGGCGACACGATGCGGCGCTGGACGTGCAGCGGGCACGGCAACGCTTCGCTGATCTGGGCAGCTACGACGACCCGACGGGCGAGCCGATGTTACTCGATGATCATGAAGTTGTCGCCGGTTGGGACGCCGACATCGACCGCTTGCTCACGGAGGCGATCGAGTCCCGGTCGGGATACCAACTCGTCGAGCTGCCCGCCCAGCTGTCGACCACAGCAGTCCTCAGGCTGAACGCAGATCCGGACGCCTTCGCTGCAGAGCTGGCGCGGCCGATGCCACGCCAACCTTCGCGTAGCGCTCGCTTCGGCACCCGCTTCCACCATTGGGTGGAGCGCTACTTCGGCGCGGGGCTACCTACGGGTGGACTGGGCCAGCAACAGCTGCTTGATCTTGACGACCTGCCTGACCGGGCCGACTCCGGCACCCACGACGAGCAGGAGCTGCGCGAACTGTGTGAAGCGTTTGCGGCTGGACGGTTTGGCAGCACGACGCCGTACGCGATCGAGGCGCCATTCAGCATCTGGATTGCCGGCCGGTTGATCCGGGGCCGTATCGATGCCGTCTATCAACAGGCCGCCCCTTCCGAATCGGGAGGGGTCAGATTCCAAGTAGTGGACTGGAAGACAGGTCGGACAGACATGGCCGATCCGCTGCAGCTTGCGATCTACCGGCTGGCCTGGGCCGAGGCGTGCACGCTGCCTGTAGAGGAAATCGAGGCGATCTTCTATCGCGTACGCACTGATGAGATCGTCCGCCCGGCGGCCCTGCCTGACCGTCGGGTCATCGAATCGATCCTGAGCGCTCAGGTTCAGCCATTACCCTGATCTCATGATCAATTGGGCGATGGCGAGTGACCTCGATCGCGTCGACCACCACCGTGGGTCCGCGGAATGGGTGGCTGGACTCTGGTACGCCGAGGACGCCAAGCTGCTCACACTGGATGCAGAGTCGCGCTTCTCAACCAATGCCGGTGGTAGCAAGCTACGGATGACGAAGCCCTTCTTGGAATTCGATAGCCAGCGACACCGATTGCTCGGACTGCTCAACGGCTCGCCCATCTTTGCGGTGGAGGAACTGGCCGACGGAGAGATGCATGATCTCCGCGAGGTTGGCTTCCAGCTCACCGACAATGAACGCGACATTGCTGCCACCGCCGCGGCCGTGACGCATTGGCATCGGTTGGAGCCGCAATGCCCGAGGTGTGGTGGCGCGACTGTGGTGACCAACGGCGGGTATGCACGGCACTGCCGAGCCTGCGGCCGAGATCACTTTCCCCGCACCGATCCCGCAGTGATCGTTGCAGTCGTCGACGACCAGGACCGCTTGTTGCTCGGTGGTCAGCCGACGTGGGGGAATCGAGTCTCGGTGCTGGCCGGATTTGTCGAGACCGGCGAGTCGCTCGAGCAGGCGATCCACCGCGAAATCGGCGAAGAGGTCGACATCAGCCTTTCCGAGTTGCGTTACTTCGGCAGTCAGCCCTGGCCATTCCCGCGCTCGCTGATGGTCGCGTTCTTCGGGCGTGCCACGGGGACCAACATCAACGTCGACGTGCGTGAGATTGCTCATGCCGAGTGGTACACCCGTGACCAGCTCAGCGCGAAGCTCGATACCGGCCAGCTGGGGTTACCAGGGCGCAGCTCCATCGCCTCGCGGATGATCGAGGCCTGGCGGGATGGCGTAGTGCCCCTCTAACTTTCCTTGGTGGATTGACATTGCGAGGCCGCGGAAGCCGCCATGCGGGCTGACCCTCACATTCCGATCGAGCAGGGAGGGGTGGCCTCGATGTGCCGCCACGCGGCGGCGCGCCACAGTGGGCGCAAATCGTCCTAGGGAGGCATCATGCATCGAAGTCACGTCGCCCGCCAGCCGTCGCTCAATGTTGCCGGGTTACAACGTCTGTCTCGCAGCGTCTGCGCCGCCGCAGTGGCCGCAGTCGCAACATGCGTTCTTCTCGCTGGGTGCGGTGGGGAAGCGGCTAGCGCCGGCGCTTCGCCTGACGGTCCACCCACACCCGCGGGGTCGGAAGATCTCGACCGCGTGGTCAGCATCGAGGGCAACCGCGGACTGTACATGAGGTGCACCGGGAGCGGCTCGCCGACAGTCATCATGGAGGGAGGCGACGAAGATACGAGCGATTCGTACGCGTTTGCCGAGCCGAGCGTCGCGAAGGTGACACGTACATGCGTCTACGACCGGGCCAACCTCGGACGGAGCGGTCCCGATCCCGGTCCGCGCGGTCTCCTGGAGCTCGTCGGCGACCTCGACCGGCTGCTCGACGCCGCCCAGATCCCCGGGCCATACGTTCTTGTGGGGACGTCAGGCGGCGGTTACATCACGGCGGGCTACGCTTTCGCCCATCCAAAGCAGGTCGCGGGCATGGTTTTCGTCGACACCCCGGCTCCATTTCGGAATCCGCCCCGCGAGATCGTCGAGGGGACGGATCCGAGCAACCCCGCAAACGTCGAACGCCGTGACTACCTTCGGGTGGAGAAGGACGCGTGGGCAGCCCGCCGACAGATCGGAGACATCCCTGTGGCGATCGTGACTGTCGAGTACTCTGACGCCGCCGTCGGTGATTCGCCGTTCCGGTCTGAGCGGGCGGAGATGCGACGTAACGTCGAGAACCAGAAGGGTTGGCTCGTTCTCAGCCCACGAGCGAAGCAGATTGTCGTGCACACCGGTCACGCTGTGGAGGAAGCCGATCCGGGTCTGGTGATCGACGTGATCCTCGACGTCGTAAAGGCGGCCCAATGAAAGCCTTGGGGCGATCCGGCTGCGGCCGGCCGCAAGAACTCCAGCCTCCTGCGACTGGGTCGCGGCCGGCCGTGCGCGCCCAAGTACCGATCAAGGCCGGCGGGATCCAGAAGCGCAACGTCGCTGCCCGAGAGACTCGGCTCTGGCACGGGCTAGCGAGGTTGGGTGTAGCGGCCGTGAGCCTCTGCCTCCTCACGAGTGGCTGCGGTGGCTCGGTGGACAAGGCTGGTGGAGCTGTACCGGAGCCGACACGCACCCTGAAGTTGCTCAATCCGCGGTTCAGCGTTGAGGTAGAGCCTTTCGTCGACGAAGTAGCGAAGCTGTCCGCCGGCGCTCTGGTTGTAGAGCAAGGCGAGCAGTTCGAACGCGGATCACTGGACAGTGAGGTGGACGCCATCAAAGCCGTGCAGTCTGGGAGTACGGACCTCGCCGTCGTCCCGGTGCGCGCGTTCGGCCTGATGGGCACGCGCAGTTTCGACGCTCTGATAGCGCCCATGGAGATCGACAGCATGTCATTGCAGCAGCAGGTGCTGAGCAGCGACATAGCGACTGACATGGTGTCCCGGGTGGAAGGCATAGGGCTCAAGGGCATCGGGATACTGCCTGGACCAATGCGGTTTCCGGCAGGAATCACCAGACCATTGCGCACACCCGAAGACTTCAGTGGAGCTCGAATCGCCTTCAGCTCGTCGGCGGTAGCTGCGCGAAGCCTGCAAACGCTGGACGCTATTCCAGTGAAGAGCGGCTTCGAGGGCGCCGACATGAGTAGCTATGACGGTCTCGAACAGCAAATTGGCAGCATTGAGGGCAACCGATATGACGATGACGTTAAATGGATCACTGGCAATGTTCAGCTGTGGCCTCGACCCCTTGCCGTCGTCGCCAATGCGGACAGTCTCGACTCCCTCGGTGACGCCCAGCGCTCCTGGCTGACAGAAGCTGTTAAAAATGCGATTCCCTCCATGGCCGCCCTGCAGAGGGAAGCTGAGAAACTCGGTGTCCTGTGTCGCAGGGGAAAGGCTCAAACCATCCAGGCGTCGTCGGCTCAGCTCAAGGAGCTGCGTGACGGATTGGCGCCGGTCTATCAGTGGCTTCGCGGTGACGCATCGACCGCTCGGTACCTCGACCAGATCGACGCCCTCAAGGCCGGGATCACGGCCGATCCGAATGACAATCCAGACTGTTCTCGGCTGAGTCGATCGTCAGATGGGACGCCATCTGCCAGAGCCTCAGCTTCCGCACCCGAGACCGTTTCCCCGATTGACGGGAATTACCTGGCCAAGATCACCAAGTCCGACTTGATCAACGCTGGCGTACCGCATGGCGACGTCGTCGTCGAGAACTACGGCGAGCACCGGATTGTGTTCGATCGCGGCCGTTTTGCCTTCACACAGCATGAGTCACCGGCGTGCATTTGGGGCTACGGCACATTCACTGTTACCGGCGACAAGCTTCAAATGTCCTTCATCGATGGCGGGGGAAAATCGCCCAACGATATGCTCAATCAGCCCGGTGAGATATTCGACTACGAGTGGAGCTCCTACAAAGGCGCAATGAAGTGGTCGCCTGTTCCCGACTCCATTTCGCCGCCCGGGTGGACCTATAAGCCATGGCTCCGGCAAGGCTCAGCACCGAGAAGCAAGTTCCTCGGCACGGAGTGTCCTCCTCCGGCTGCTGCGTTTGAGCGCTAGGAGGGACCTCAGATGAGTGCACCACCGGTGGCTCTGTACGGGCCGCCGGTTGGCCGCCACGATCAGAATGTGCCGACGCCCCTGAGGGTCATTCTCGGTCAGGGGGCTCTGCTGTTAGCCGGCCTTCTCGCTGGAGCTGAGTCGGCACTCATCGCCAGCCGATCGCCTGGGTACTCCTTGATCACGTCGACCGCATGGGCTATCGCGTTGATGTTGCTGGCAGGTTGGGCGCTTCTGATCGCCGGCATGGTCTTGCTGCGCAAGGCCGAGAATCGCTCCGCCGGAGTTCTCCTGGGAGCGGCTTCCTCAGCCTGGTTCATAGCGCAGTGGGACAGCGCATGGGCAAGATCGGCGTTGGTGTTTGGCGCAGGCCTCGTGCTGGGGAGCGTCTGCCCCGTCCTTGTGGCTCATGCCGTCCTGAGGCTAGGCGGCACGCTTGACAGGCTCGACAAGGGCGCGATTGCCTTCTCCTATGTCGGCACCGTGGTTGTCGCTGGGCTAGTCAGGGTTCTGTTCTTTGACCCCCGAACCGCCGGGTGCAGTGAGTGCCCTTCGAATCCCTGGCTGGCCCTCGACTCACCGGCAATTGTCGCGGCGGTCGACGCGTTCGCCGGGGTCGTTGGCGTCATGTGGTCAGGTCTACTGATTGCCGCGCTCGTTCTTCGGTCGATGTCATATACGCCGGCGCAGCGAAGGATTCTGCTTCCGGTGACGGGCCTCGCCATCGGATACCTCGCGGCTGTCTTCGCATCGTACGTACTGGAGCTCGGCCGGGATGTTCCGGCTCGCGCCGCAGCAGGCGCCTGGTTGTGGCTCGCGCAAGCAGTCCTCCTAGTGGCCCTTGCTGCTGCAACGGCGTGGCCGGCGATAGCCATGCGGCTCACGCGTTATCGACTTGTTCGTCTTCTTGTCGACGCGACCCACGCCCCTCCCGTCGGTGGATTGAGTACGGCGTTGGCTGCCCTATTGCATGATCCATTCGCGCGGCTGCTCTATCCGCTGGCAGACGGTCAGCTGGTCAACGCGTCGGGCGTCGTCCGACGAGTGCCCGATGATGACACCGGAGTAACCCGTCTGACCCGCGGGGAAGAGACCGTCGCCTACCTCGTTCATCGACTGGGAGCCTTGGACGACGCGACGGTCGCTGAAGTCGTACGGGCCGCACGCCTTGCGCTGGATAACGAGCGTCTCCACGCTGAGCGAGAGGCTCAGCTCCGGGAGTTGCGTGAGTCCCGCCAACGGATCGTGGCGACCGCCGACCGGGAACGACGGACCTTGGAACGTGACCTGCACGACGGTGCGCAGCAGAAGGTCGTAGCCCTCGCTCTGGCCCTGCGGCTGGCGCGCCTCAGGTCATCGAGTGGCGATGCATCGAGCGTCCAACTCGAGGAGGCGGAAGATGAGGTCGCCGCAGTGCTCGCCGAACTACGAACCGTGGCTCGGGGTCTGTTCCCGACGGAATTGGCTGACGAAGGATTGGAAGCAGCGCTGGAGTCGTTCACCGAGTCGACCTCGAATCCATTAACGATCGACGTGTCACTGTCAGGCCGCCTCCCCGCCTCCGTGGAGTCCGCGGCGTTTTTCTCGGTGGTTCATGCCACGGAAGCTGCGAAGGGGAGTCCGACTTTCGTGCGCGGTCGCCATGATGGTGCGACGCTGCGCCTCGAGATCAGCACATCTGAAGATCTCGCAGACTTGACAGCCGTCGAGGACCGTGTCGGAGCAGTGAGCGGCACCGTCGAGGTCACCCCAGTCGGCCCACCAGGACGCCTGATCAGAGTTGAGCTGCCATGCGAGTCGTAATCGCCGATGACGAGGTGCTGTTACGCGAGGGCCTGGCTCGACTGCTTGGGGAGCTCGGAGTCAGCGTAGCGGGACTCGCCGGAGATGGGCAGTCATTGATGCGCGCTGTCGCCCTGAACCAGCCGGATGTCGCAATCATCGACATCAAGATGCCGCCGAATCACAAAGACGAGGGTCTCGTTGCCGCCTCGGAGATCCGGCGCCGTCATCCAGCAGTGGGCGTGCTTGTGCTATCGCACTATCTCGACTCCCGGTACGCCATGCGGCTGCTGGAACAGCACTCGGGCGGTGTCGGATACCTGTTGAAGGACCGGGTCTCACACGTCCACGTGCTGATGGATGCCATGCAGCGTGTCAGCGAGGGCGAATGCGTCGTCGATCCCACCATCGTTGCTCGGCTGCTCACGCGCCAGCGGAGTCACGGCCCGTTGAATGAGCTGACCGATCGGGAGCGAGAGGTTCTCGCCCTCATGGCTGAGGGACAGACCAATCAGCGCATCGCTGCCAGCCTCAAGATCAGCCCTAAGACGGTTGAGCGCCACGTCGGTCACATCTTCACAAAGCTCGGGCTGGCGGAGTCCGAAGATCATCACCGCCGGGTGATGGCGGTCCTGGCTTGGCTGCGTGCCAGATGAGTTCGGTAGGCCGCTCGCAGCCGCAGACATCGCCAGGCGATGGCAGTTCTGGTGTGGGCCAACGAGTGCTCATCGTGGACGACAATGCTGATTTCCGCCGGCTCGCCCGAGCCCTGCTCGAGTACGGCGGCTATGTCGTTGTGGGGGAGGTTGGCGAGGGAACCAGCGCGCTGGCGGCGTGTGAAGCTCTCCGACCGGCGATTGTCTTGCTCGATATTCAGCTGCCTGACATGGACGGCTTTCAGGTTGCTGACTTGCTCGCGGCCGACGCGGCTGCGCCTGAGATCGTGTTGATCTCTAGTCGTGACTCGCGCTCGTATCGACATCAGTTGGCGGTGACGAGTGCGCGTGGCTTCATCGCGAAAGCGGAGCTGTCTGCAGATTCGCTTGCCCAAGCCCTCGGCTAAGTCTGCTGTCATGACCGTCCTCAATCTGCTCGTCGGGATCGGCTTCTTCGTGGCTGCGCTGATCTTTCGGCGGACTCGACTTTTTGCACTCCTGGCAGCGGCCGCCGGTGTGCTGTGGTTCGTGGGCGATGTTGTCGGGTTTCTGGTGTTTGCGCATAGAGGCCCGTTGACCCACCTGCTTTTCATCTATCCCGACACGAAACTCCGCCGCCGGACGCATCGCGTGATCGTCTACGCGTGCTATTTGCTCTCTAGTGCCTATCCCTTGGGCGGGCTCGACCTCGCCACGCTCGCATTGGCTTTTTCGATCATCGTGGTGAGTCTGTGGCGACCAGCAAGAAAGTCCGTGTCGCAGCGGATTGCAGGCGCAGGGGCGGCGCTGGTGTGGGGAGTGGTCGCACTCGGCGCAATCTTGCGTGTCTCAGACATCCACATCGACTCCGGCGTCCTGCTGGCCTACGAGCTGTCGCTTCTGGCGGTCACCGCGGCGTTGATGATCGAATACCGATATCGCAGATCGCGCGCGGCGACCGTCACCAGTCTCGCGATCGACCTCGGACAGGCGAGGCCTCGTTCACTGCGGGATGTCTTGGCGGAGGCCCTCGGAGATCCTTCATTGGTTCTCGCGCTGCCAACCCAGGGCAGCACAGGATTCATTGACGAGAACGGTCGGTCTGTGCACCTGGGCGGCCGGGCAGGCCGGACGCTTACCGATTTGCATGATCGAGGCCACCGGATCGCTGTGATCGAACACGATCCGGCCTTGTCGCACGACCCGGCGCTGCTCCAATCGATCACCTCGTTGGTCGGAATCGCCATTGCCAACATAGACCTGGAGCAGGAGGTGGCCGGCCGTATCGCCGATGTGGAGTCATCCCGGCGCCGCCTGCTGAGTGTGGCTGACGCTGAACGTGACCGGCTTGAGGCCGATCTCCAGGGCCGAGTCCAAGCACGGCTTGAGCGGGTTGCAGATCTGGTTGCGGAATCGGCTGACGGTGACGATCTAGGAGATATGGTCGCCGAGACCCGCCAGGCGATCCGCGCATTCGCTCGCGGCGTCCATCCGCGTCGTCTGGATGAGGAGGGGCTGGCCGCAGCGATTGCTGATCTCACCTGGGTAGTGCCCGCAGGGGTTGAGCTTGACATATCTACGAACCGGTTTCCCCACGATGTCGAGGTGGCGGCGTACTTTCTCTGTGCGGAAGCCCTCACGAACGCTGCCAAGTATGCGAACGCTGCACGAGTTTGCATTGCGATCCGAATAGCGGCCGGCCAACTCGAGGTCAAGGTAATCGACGATGGCCTTGGTGGTGCAGTGCTGAGGCCGGACGGCGGACTCATGGGACTGCAAGACAGGCTTGACATTCTCGGGGGCACTCTGACCGTTGATAGCCCGCTCCAGCGGGGCACGACCATTTCGGCCACGATTCCGCTAACTGATCATGAGCCAGCAGCAGGCATTCACGATGGAGGGCAGGGCCGAGGAGATCCTCATCCGCAAGAGGTCCGCGTGCCATAGTTAGACCGATGTGCCACCCTGCGGCTGCCGCTCGATGCTGCTCATTAGGGACTATGTCGCCGAGCACGAGCGCGCCACGGATCTCGGCGATGATGCGATCCGTGCCCATCCATCAGGGCGATCTCGACGCCGCCCGGGAGTTCGTCAGCGCAATGGGGGACGCACTGGGGCGCCACTGGAAGGGCGAGGAGAATGGGCTCTTCCGGGTTATGGCAGCGCGCGAACAGGATTACGCCGATTACCTCGCGCCACTCATCGTCGAGCACCGTGAGCTGGCGTAGTTGCTGGCAACGGTGGACGTCTCAGATACCACGGATCAGCAGCGGCTGCGCGTCGCATTCAAGCAGTTGGATGATCACATCAGCAAGGAGAAGGACCGCTTGTTTCCTGCCTCCGTGGTAACGCTGGGTGGTGCCGAGTGGGAGCAGTCAGTGGCGGCCTGGTCGGAGGCGCACCCCGCCGAGACGATGATCACAGACTGAGGGCTGCCGCCGGTCCGGCGAGCCGATGCCTCAGCCCGCTGGCCCGGTTTGCCGGGCGCTGTACGGCACGCCGGACAGCATCCTCTGAGCCGATGAGATGGACCTGCCGCCGGGCCCGCGTCACCGCGGTGTAGAGCAGCTCCCGGGTCAGGAGGGGCGAGTCGGGCGGGGGCAGGACGAACGAGACGGTGTCGAACTGGCTGCCTTGCGACCGGTGGACCGTCATCGCGTGCACGGTCTGGATGGCGTCGAGCCGCACCGGCGGGTAGAGGTTCGCCGCAGCGCCGCGGGCAAAGGCAGCGCGTACGCCGGCGGATGTCTCCACGATGACGCCCGTGTCGCCGTTGTAGAGCGACATCTCGTAGTCGTTGGCGGTGACCAGCAATGGCCGTCCGACGTACCACTCGCCGTCCTCGCCATATCCGGGGATCGCCTCGGCCAGCCAACGCTCGACTTCGAGGCCCCAGCGGAGCACCCCGTACGGCCCGCGCCGATGGGCGCACAGCAGCCGATGCCGATCCAAAGCGGCGAGCGCCCGTGGGATGTCTCCAGATCTGGCCGCTTCCAGCATGGCGACACCGGCCGCTCGAACCTGTGCTGTCACGCCAGTGAGAGCTCTTGTGGCAGCCTCGGTCGGCGCAGCTTCCAGATCAACCTCGTTGAACTGCACATCGCTTGCCCCCGAGCGGAGCACCGCGATCGCAGCATCGGGGTCGGCAGCCCGGATAGCCCGCGCGAGCGTGTCGATGGCGCCGCCGAAACGCCAGGTGTGGGTCAGCTGCACAACCCCGTGTACCGGTGCTGGCGCCCCCTCGGGGATCAGATCGAGCTCGACGAGCCGCCGTCCAAGGTCTGCGTCCGGTGTGCCAGGGGCCCGTGCAATATCGGCCAGAACGGCACCGGCGTCGACTGACGACAGCTGATCCGGGTCGCCCACGAGCACCAGACGGGCGCTTGAGCGGACTGCTTCGAGCAGCCTCGCCATCAAGGTGAGGGACACCATCGACATCTCATCGACGATCACCACATCGTGCGGCAACTGGTTCGTCGCGTCATGTCGAAACCGGCTGCGATTCGAGGGGAGCCAACCGAGCAGTCGATGCAGTGTCGACGCCATGAGTTCGCCCAACCGGCGCTGATCCTCCGGATCCAAATGTGCGGTGGCCGCCCGCACCGCCTCTTCCAGTCGGGCCGCGGCCTTGCCCGTCGGCGCAGCCAGCGCAATACGCAGGGCAGGCCCAGGCTGATCACGCAGTAGGGCCAGCAGCCTGGCCACCGTCGTCGTTTTGCCGGTGCCGGGGCCGCCCGCGAGCACACTCACTCGGCTGAGCGCGCTGACGGCAGCCGCCAATTGCTGCCGGTCTGCCTCGCCTGGGGCTAGGCCCGCGTGGTCGAACAACCTCGGAAACGCAGCCGCAAGCCGGGACTGGTCGATGTCAGGCGCCGCCGCAGCGAAACGTCGTTGCAGCTGTACGCGAACCAGCTCCTCCTGTTGCCAATATCGCTCCAGATAGAGCAGTCCACCGGCCAGCCGCAGCGGCCGTCCTCCCGGATGGTCAGCCCCGTCGGCCACTAGCGGGCTTGCTCTGCAGGCCTTGATCCATTCATCGGGCTCGGGCCAGGGCAGCCCGGCGATGTCGATCGCGCTCTCCGCCTCATCGAAGGCGGTGCTGTGGACGGTCCTCAGATCGATGCAGACCGAGCCGTTGCGGAGCGCGCGGACCGTCATGGCGAGGGCAAGCCGGACCGGCTCGTCGATGTCCTGCCCGATTCGGCACACCGTCTCGGCCGTATGCACGTCGGCCGGATTGAGGACGCCAGCCCGGTTGAACGCTGCGAGCAGACCCGATGCTGTCTGGACAACAAGGACACGCTCAGCAGCAGCTCCGGCCCGCCTCGCCTGCGTGCTCATGGCACCACTCCATCAAGCAGCGCGGACAGCTCGACGACAAGCGATGCCGGCGGCCGCCAGCCGAACACCCCACAGGGCACACCATCAACACGCGGGGTGTCGGGGCCAGCCATTCCGCGTACGAAGAGATACAAGACGCCGCCGAGGTGAACGGCCGGATCGTAGGCAGGTTGCCGCCAGCGCAGCATGCGGTGTACTGCCACGGCGTACAGCAACGCTTGGAGCGGATAGTGGGCGCTCATCATGGCCTCGGCCATGCGTGCCGGAGCGTAGTCGCCGACCTTCAGCACATCTCCGTCGAAGCTGCCCAGCCAGTTCGTCTTGTAGTCCACGACCAGGTACCGCGCTGGCTGGTCATCGCGTCGAATACGGAGAACGGCATCGATGCTGCCCGTCAGGTAGCCGCGCAAAGTCTGGGTGCCCAAGGCCGGGTCGTCCAGCAGATCGGGATAGCCGATTAACGGGTCGGAGGGAGCAAGATGGCGGCGCAGCAGCGGGGCCACCATGGCTAGGGTGACCTCGGAATTGGTCACATCGCCACCGGTCAGCGGATACTCGAAGCCAAGTTCGGCCAGCCGGTCGTTACGCGGAATGTCAGAGAGTCGGAGCTCCTCGGCGAGCGGCCCAAGTGGCGTACGGAACGCGGGAAGCAGCGCGCTGGCCAGGGCATCGACGGTCATCATCGTGGCCGGGCCCTGCGCAAGCGTGAACGCGCACGCTTGACGTAGAGCTGCGGGCAGGTCGGATGCGGCCGGGTCGACGCGTTCGAACACCGCATGTACCGCGGTGCCGAACTCGACGCCCGAGGGCAGATCGTGCATCGGCGATGGTTCACCAAGACCGCACATGATCGAAGACGCTTTTTGCCCGACCGGGATGGCTGTCGAGGTGGCCTGAGCTGACTCGTCGTCCTCCCGCGTGAGTTCCGGCTCGCTTCCGACTGCCGGCTGGGGCACCTCGGCACCATGCACAGCTGAGGTGAGCGCCGAGTAGGAAGTCCGGCGCCAGGCCATGTCGAGCTCGCGGTCGAAGCGTCGCACGCGCAACGTCGGGGGAGGCTCGGCGATCCGCTGCCAGCCGGTCAGTTCCCGCCGAGTCATGGTCTCGACGCTGAATCCGTGGCCGAGCGCGCGCCTGGTGAAGGGATCACCGTTCAGTGAATAAGCGGCTTGAGGTGCCGCCGGGTCAGTTGGCCTGCGAGAAGCAAAGCGTTGCAGCGCCGAGGCCGGCGTATTGAACGAGGGTGCCCACCAGGTCACGATCTGGCACTGAGCTCGGGTGAGGGCTACGTAAAGCAGCCGAAGGTCCTCTCCGGCCTCTTCGTCGCGATAACGCGAGAAGCGCTCAGGCCTGCCTGGGCCGTGCCGACCTCCGACATCGAGCACGCACTCGCCACTGCTGGTCGCCGTCGGCTCATGCAGCCTGAGGATGCGCCCCTCGTCAGAGCCATTGGCATGCCGATCCCAGGCCTCAGGCAGATAGACGATCGGGAACTCCAAACCCTTGCTGCGGTGCACGGTCAAGATCGTGACCGCCTTCGCGTCGGTCTCCAGCCGTCGAGTGCCTTCGGTGATGCCGATGTCGTGAGCTTCTGAGATGCGAGCCCGGAGCCACTCCACCAGGGCACCGACTCCGAGCTGGGACGAGGTCATTGCTGCATGCAGGCTCTGGCCGAGATGGCGCAGATCGGTCAGCATCCGTTCCCCACCCTGCAGGCTCAGCAGCCGTTCCGGGATCCGTTCGTCGGCCGTCGCCGTCTCCAGCAGGGCGGCGACTCCACGGCTCTCCAACACCTTGCCCCACCAGCGGATGCGCTGTGTCAGCTCAGTGAGCGATTCCTCGCTCGCGGAGGCCAGGTCAGCGAAGGTCCAGCCGAAGAAGCAGGTCAGAGCCGCCTGCCTGGCCGACTGCTGCCGCGTCTGCTCGAGGGCGAGCAGCAGGGTCAGCCAGTCCTGTGCTATCGGCGAGGCGAAAACCGAGCTGGCGCCGTACATCACAGCGGGCACTCCGGCGGTCACCAGCCGATCGCGGATCGCCTCGCCGCGTTCGTTCTTGCGTACCAGGACCGCGATGTCGGATGGAAGTAGTGGCCGGGGACAGCCTCCTTCGAGCAGCTGAACGCCCGAACCCAGCAGCGCTGTGACGTCGGCAACCAGGTCGTCGGCGATCTGAGGCCGAATGGTCGCCACACTCGGCACCTTCTCCGCATCGGGCTCATATGGCATGACGCGCAGCCGGATCGGTGCTGCCATGTGCTGCTCGTCGGCCGGCGCACTGAGCCGGCGTTGCTGGTGGTCAGCCGTGACGGCGCGTACGGCGATTCGCTCGTCACCGAGTGCAGTGTCACCCATCAGCACATCCAGTGCATCGACCAGTGCCTGGTCGCTGCGCCGGTTGACGACCAGACTCCTGACCTGGTCGGCCTGCTGGACGGCGTCCAGATAGCTGAAGACGTCTGCGCCGCGGAATGCGTAGATGGCCTGCTTTGGGTCACCGATCAGGATCAACGTCGAGTGTCGGTGGAACGTACGGTGCAGGATCTCCCACTGGATTGGGTCGGTGTCTTGGAATTCGTCCACCATGACGATGCGGTAGCGCCGGCGTAGCCGATCGGCTGCGGCCCACCCGCGCTCAGGATCGGCCAGCGCATCGCGTAGCCGCGTCAGCATGTCGTCATAGGTGAAGAGCTTGCCCGCCCGCTTCCGGCGCTCTACCTCCTCCCGTACCGCAGTCGCGAACGCCACCCGCTCGCCACTGCCCGAGGGATCATCCGGGCCGAGCCCGGCGGGCACCAACCGGGCGTGTACAGCGTGGACCGCCTGAATGGCGACCTCCATTGCCTCCGCGTAACTCATCGGCGGTGAGCCGGTGGCGGCATAACGACGCAGATAGAGATCAGTTGCTACTTCGCGGGTGAGATCGGACAGGTGCTCCACCACGGTGGCATGCGGCTCACGGTCGCCAAGCACGCCCAAGCCGTCAAGCATCTGCAGGCAGAACTCGTGGGTAGTGGCAATGGTGGCGGCGTCGAACTCGGCAAGGGCGCGGGACACGCGGGCGCGGCGACACGTCAGCTCCTCCGGTTGGCCGGTACAGAGCATCGCCTCGAGGTCGCTGAGAGGACGCGTCGGAATGCGGTCGCCGAGAGCATCTGCCAGGCAGCTCTCGACAGCCACCAGGCGCTCCCGGACGCGGAGTCGAAGTTCATTCGTCGCCATCCGACCGAAGGTGACCAACAGCAGCTGGCTCAGCTCAGCAGCGCCCTCCGCGATGGCTCGGGCGGTGAGGGCGGCGATGGTGTACGTCTTGCCCGTGCCGGCGCTGGCCTCCAACACGGTCGTGCCGCCGGGAAGCTCGCCGGAGATATCAAAGGGTGGCGGATCCGCCTGGACCTGATCCAGGACCCCCCCGAGAGCGCTGGTCATCCCAAATTCTCCACCGAGAGCAGTGGCTGGAACACCCGTCGCGCGAGGGTGCCGAACCGGCTAGGCTCCGCCAGGTTGCCGCGCTCCTCGCCCGAGCTCGACGGCTGTGCCAGCAGCGCGTCGAGGCTGGCTCCGATGCCGAAGAACCGCTCGTACGCCTCGTCACGGTCCTCCAGCCACAGCTTGTTCAGCTGTCGTCGGTAGAGCGCCGGCTGCCGGTCGCGATAGCGGAGCGCCGCGTACTCGGCCGAGGTCTTGGGGCTGAAGGGAATGGGTTCCCGCAGCCCGGTAGCACACAGGTCGATCAGATCAGCCAAGACCTTGCCGGCCCAGGTGGGGTCCACCGCTCGTAGCTGGGAACAGCCGCCACGGCCGATGGTGACGGCCTGCCAGGCTCGGCTCGGATCGGTCACGGTCAGTGCCAGCAACTCAAGCCAGGCCCGCAGCCGGTGCTTCGCCGCGAGTTTGGAATAGCTGACGTGAACTATCGAGTCGCCGATGACGCCGCTCACGGTCCCGGTCAACCGCACTTCTCCAAGCTCCGCCAGCACCTCGTACGGGGCCGGTCGATCGGTCAGGAACGGCTGCGCAGTCTGCACCAGTTGGTCGACCTGTTCGGTGATGTTGTGGATGGCCTTCTGGCCGAAGGCACGGGGCGGAAGATAGCCGCGCCGCCACTCTGCGGCGATCAGTGAGTCGGGGTTGTAGCCGCCCATCCGCAGCCGTAGCAGTCGCTCGCCGATGCTCCACGCCTCAAGTCCACTGAGGTTCACCGGAATCTGCTCATCCGGCTCCTCATCGGGCTTGGTGAGCCACAATCCCGCCCGCTCATACACCAGTGCTTGGATCGGATGGTTGAAGAAGCGGACCAAGTCGCTCAGGCTGACCAGGCCGTCGTCGTCGCGTTCCGGCAACGGAACGCGGCCGAAGACATGCACAGCTGGGCCCCGCTCGCGGGAAGCGGCGCGTACGGCCCGCAGACCGGCAGGATCGAAACTGAAACCGGGATGGGCGCCGAGCGCGCCGGGAATGAAGTTGGTCGCGTCGAAGGGCTGCAACGGGTGCCGGGTGGTGATCTTGCGTCGGACCGGTTCACCGTCCTGGGTGCGTGCCGTGGTGTCCAGCGAATCAAGCAGCTCGCCGATAGGAACCGCAGGAGGAATCGCGACCCCTGAGCGGGGATCACAGCCAGCGAAGATCACCACTAAGCGCTCCAGAGCCGACATGACTGCGTCCAGCAGTAGCTGGCGGTCCTCGCTCCGCACGTCGTGATCGCCGACCCACTCCTCGTCGGCGAGGATGTTGTCGCCGTCGGGCGGTTGCTTGCGAGGGAAGACGCCATCGTCGACTCCGAGCAGGCAGACGACCCGATGTGGCACTGACCGCATTGGAAGCATGGTGCAGACCGTCAAGGTGCCGGTACGAAAGTTCGCCCTACTGGCTCGTCCCCGGAATGCGTCGCTCAGCAGGGCCGACACCTCAGCCAGGCTCAGTGCGACATCGCTTGCTTGGTCGGTGGCCACGGCCAGCTCACCGAGCTGTTGATAGGCGTGGCTCAGCTGCCAGCTATCTGTGGGCGGCACGGACGCCAGCATCTCGATCACTTGTTTGAAGAGCTCGACCCACGCAATGAGGGGCTGGGTTGCGTGGCACGCTTCGGTCAGCCGGCTGACCCGTGCCACCAGCTCGGCTAGGCGCCCAACAAGATCGACATCACTGGCATCGACATCGTCCAGTGGCAGGGTGGTCCCGATGAAGTGCTGGCCTGTCTCGTCCATCGCCACGCCCAGCAGCAATCGCTCCATCCCCGCCGACCACGTGTTCTGCCGAAACTCACCCATCTGGAACCTCCGGCGATGGGCGGCGTCGAACCCCCAGCGAACCCCGGCACGTGGCACCAGGTCGTGCAGCCGCTCCAGGTCGTCTTGGCTGAAGCTGAACTTCCGGGCCACTGGCGGCGCGGCGCACAGGTCCAACAGGGCGCTGGCCTCGACGCGTGAGTCGGCGAGTGCAACGAGCCGGCTGACAAGGGCCAGCAGCGGGTTCAGCTGCCGCAGGGATCGGTCGGCCAGCCGCACCCGGAGCCGGTGCCCGGGATGCTCAGCCTGGGTCTGTGGTGTGTCGAGTCCGAATGAGGCGGCGATCAGCGGCGCGAAGGTCTCGATGTCGGGGCACATCACGACGATGTCCCGAGGCTCGAGCGTGGCATCGTCAGCCAGCAGCCCAACGAGGACTTCCCGCAGCACCTCCACCTGACGATCGGGGCCATGACAGGCGTGGAACTGCACACTGCGGTCATCGTCTTTGAGAAGTGGTCGCTCGTCCGACGGTCGGATCGGGCCGTTTGCCGCAATGTCGGACTGCAGCCAGCCGAGCAGGCACGCCGGCTCGCTGGGTTCACGGGCTCCGTGATGCAGATCCGCGGTATGGGGATTGATTGAGCCGATGGCCAGCTGCAGCTCGCGTACGTCACGGCCGAGATAGGCCAGGAGCCGATGGCGAACCAAGGATTCTGTGTGGTCATCCGCGCGTCGCAACACCGGCGACGAGCCGAACCCGTTCTGATCCGAGGCGGCCTGCACGCTCGCCCAGAGGGTGGGGGAGGGGTGGGCCAGCCAAAGATGGATGTCGCGGTGGTCGCCGAGTGCGGTGAGTACGAGCAGGTGATCCGGATCCAGGCGGGTGGCGCCGAAGACCGATAGCCGCTCCGGAAGATCACTGCTGTTCGGCTCGAGCCGCAGCCTGGCCAACGCTGCTTGCACCCGCTCGGCCGGGCTCGGTACCCCAAGTTCACCGCGCAGCCGCCGCCAGAGCTCGGCCTGCCAGGCACGGTCGGCCGGCAGGGGCGAACCCGAAGCGTCGACATCGTGGCCCTGTGACCAGCTGTCGATCATGGTCGGTCTGGTGGCGGCGTACCTGGCGAAGAGCCCGGCCAGATGTCGCGCGGTCGACCAGCGCCGTCCGGCGCGAAGCTGGTCCAACTCGGCGGACCGCTCATTGGCACCGAGGTAGTGCCAGAGCAACGCCGCCCACGGTTCGCCGCGGCAGCCGTCGATCACGCGCAGTAGCGGCCACACAGCGCGGTGTGGCTGCCACGGATCGATGTCCTCCCCCTCCGCACTGCCGGCGAGGGCACGAGCCACGAGCCGACGCGGCGACGGGAAGTCCACGCCAACGCACACGCCATCGGTGCGACCGGGCGCGGCTCCCAATCGTTGCGCCAAGCCCTGGGACAGCCAGCGTTCTACGCCTCGTGTGGGCACGCAGATGATCTCCGTGGCGAACGGGTCGGGCAGCGGAATACTGAGCAGATCCCCGAGTGCGGTGACCAATCGGTCGGCACGCTCGGCGCGATGCAGGTAGAGCGTCATGGTCGCGCACAACATTAAGGCGGGACGCTGACAGCACGGGCGGCTTTTCCTCAGACGCTCACTAATCGCCCTCCATCAACTTCCCTGCCACGGGACAGAAATGGTCACGAGCAGTGGGTTTCGGCCGAATCCGTGTTGCTCGCGACCACTTTCGGCAAGAAAGAGGCCCGGCTGAACAAGCGATCAGAGAACGTCGGGGAGGGCGCTTATGGTGTCCCTGTGCCTGAAGTCCTGACGCGACCACTGTTGTCGCCCGATGCGCTGCTGGATGATCTCGATCCGGAGCAGCGACAGGTGGCGACCGCGCTCACCGGGCCGGTCGCCGTCATCGCAGGAGCTGGCACAGGCAAGACCCGGGCGATCACCTACCGGATCGCTTACGGGGTCGCAAGCGGGGTGTACAACCCAATGTCGGTGCTGGCTGTGACCTTCACCACTCGCGCGGCCGGCGAGCTGCGCGGCCGGTTACAACGATTGGGGGCGCAGGGCGTCCAGGCCCGAACATTCCACTCAGCCGCCCTGCGGCAGGCCCAGTACTTCTGGCCGCAGGTCTACGGCGGCGAGCTACCTCAGGTGCTGGCCAACCGGATGCCGCTGGTTGCCGAGGCCGCGAGCCGCCTGCGAGTCAAAATCGACACGCCCGGCCTGCGTGACCTGGTCGCCGAAATCTCGTGGGCCAAGGTGAGCAACGTCAGCGCTGAGGACTATCCCCGCTTGGCTGCCCAGCACAACCGTCGAATCGCCTCCTACGATCCCGAGACCGTCTCCCGCATCTTCGCAGCGTACGAACAGGCCAAACGTGATCGCAGCCGGATCGACTTCGAAGACATCCTGCTGTGCGCCGCCGCGCTCATGTCGGAGCGCCCGGAAATCGCCGAGACGATCCGCCGGACCTACCGGCATCTGGTGGTCGATGAGTACCAGGACGTAAGCCCACTGCAGGAGGCACTGCTGAACCTGTGGCGTGGTGAACGGGCTGAGTTGTGTGTGGTTGGAGATCCGGCGCAAACTATCCACTCGTTCGCTGGAGCCCAGGCCAGCTACCTCACGGGGTTCGGTCAACGTTTTCCCAACGCCACGGTGATCCGGCTCGTACGCGACTATCGTTCGACACCCCAGGTTGTGCGATGCGCCAATTCGATCATGGCGGCAACCGCCAGTGAGGAGCCAACGAGAGACGGCTTCAAGCCCGTAACTCTTCAGGCGCAGCAGCCCTCCGGGCCGGTCGTTGAATTCGTCGAGTCGACCGACGAGTCGTCTGAGGCGGCCGGGATCGGCGACTGGCTGGCCCAACAGGCCAAGGCTGGCGTGGACTTTCGCGACATGGCTGTGCTGTTCCGCATCAACGCACAATCACCGTCGATCGAGCAGGCGCTCGCCGACCGCAACATTCCCTACTTGGTACGCGGAGGCGAGCGCTTCTATGAGCGGCCCGAGGTGCGCCAAGCCTTGCTGTCACTCCGGACGAGGGCTCGGGCAATGACAGGCGCCGACCGGGGCAGCGCAGTGGAGCAGATGAAGGAGATCCTCCTCACCTTGGGCTGGACCCAGCAACCGCCCGACGGTGGCGGGGCAATGCGGGAACGTTGGGAGTCGCTGGCCGCGTTGCTGAGCGTGGCAGAGGACCTCCAGGCCGAGGCGACCGCTGCTGCTGAGCTGGCTCCGCGGCCTGAAGATGCTCAGCCAACGCTCACTCTGCAGGCTGTCTCGGCTGAGTTGGACCGTCGCGCCGACGCGCAACACGTTCCAGTGGCGCAAGGCGTCACCGTCTCTACACTGCATTCAGCAAAGGGTCTGGAATGGGACGCGGTGGCGTTGCTCGGCATCCACGAGGGGTCACTTCCCTTCATCTTGGCCACCTCTCCGGAGCAGATCAGCGAGGAACGACGCCTGCTCTACGTCGGCGTGACCCGTGCTCGGCGGCTGCTCCGGATTTCTTGGTCCAGAACCCGCAGCGGCAATGGACACCCCCGTAAACCCTCGCAGTTTCTTGAGCCAGTGCTCCCCGATTCTCTGCGGGCACCGGCCAGTCAGCCGCACCCTCGGCGGTCCAGCCGGAAATCAGCCCTTTCGCTGCACTGCCGGTCCTGCGGCCGATCGCTCGCCGAGGCCGCCGAACGCAAGATCGGTCGGCATCTTGACTGCCCGGCGACGTTCGACGAGAAGACAATGACGCTACTCCGTGAGTGGCGACGCCAAGAGGCGGCCGACCAGAAGCTGCCCGCATATTGCGTGTTCACCGACGCCACGCTCATTGCCATCGCTGAGGCGCGGCCTCGCAGCGTGAGGGAGCTGATCAAGGTGCAAGGCCTTGGTCCGACGAAGGCAGACAAGTACGGCGAGCACGTGTTGGCGATCATCGCTGCCGAGGGCGACCGTACGAGATCATCTTCGTGGAGCGAGCGGTAGCGAGCATCGGACACCCGTCGATTTTGACAAAAAAGCGTTTGCATCGATTTGCGATACTCCCCTAGGGTTGACGAGGACCTTTTGCTCAGCCTGGGCACAAGGCCGCCCATCGCCAGCCTGGACGTGTGAGAGGAGGGGTTGGTGCAAATCTTGCAGACCAGTGGCCCAGTCGTCGCCCCGCTGAGCATGCCCGAACTCCTTCTGTCTTCGCGCGCGCTCATGCCGGCGACGCCAGCTGTTGCACACATCTCGCTCAGTGGCACGCGACATGCTCATCGCATCCAGCCGATCACAGGCGGAACCAGCTGGCGACGAAGGGGACAGTTCTGCCTTCAGACCAGCGCTGCGACAGCCGACGTACAGGGCGCACGTGTCGCCGGATTCGGCGATTACGACGTCACCGACACCAAGTTCTCGACCCGTTTGGGACCACCCTCCTGTAGTCCGCCGGTGTAATTCACACCGCCGCCTCCAGGCCGTGATTCCCAGACATCCGGGACTCACGGCCTTCGTGTTTCCCGGCCAGATTCGAGGAACCCGCAGTCAGCGGGCACCTCATGATCAGAAAAGAAGGCCGACATGTATGACGCAGGAGGTGGCCCGATGGTCGTTCCCCGGGGCATCGCCGAACTGCCCTGTCGACTGGTGGATCCGGATCTGTTTTTCGCCGAGGCGCCTGCCGATGTCGAGGAGGCAAAGGCACTGTGCTTGGACTGTCCGGTTCGGGAAGCGTGCCTGGCTGGCGCGCTGAAGCGGCGTGAGCCGTGGGGCGTCTGGGGCGGAGAGTTGTTCGTTGCCGGCGTCGTCGTAGCTCACAAGCGGCCGAGGGGTCGTCCCCGGAAGTATCCCGTCGCTGACCCATTTGCTCCGGCGGCCAAGGACGAGGCAGCGGCATGACTCATGACGGGATGCGCCGCGCCAACAAAAGTTACGGCGATTCTCCCGTACATCGCAGCAGTGTGCCGATAGCATCATCGCGGCTTGCATCATCAACACGCGGCACAGCCTCGAGGCTCCCCTTCGGGTCGGCAGTGGAGTCCTGGCCTCCCCAGCCAAGTGCGTGCCCGCGACCCAGCCCCCACAGCTGTGCCGCGCGTTGATGATGCAAGCCGCGAGCGTCGGGAATCGCGCGCCGTCGCACGGAGCCAGGCTGGCGCGCCGCTGTCCTGGACGAGCGAGCAGACACGCTTTTCGTCTGAGAAGCGAGTAAGGAAGGCAGCGGCTACCGAGCGCCGGCCTCAGCGAGCGGAGCGAGCAATGCAACGAGTGAGCGGGGGCGTCGTTCCTCTGCGAGCGACGACGACGGGGGCGGATTCACAGCGCGATGCGCGAGCAGCTCAAAAAAATGCGCCGCGTATTTATTCCTCGGCGTAGCCGGGAAGAAACTCTCGGAGCACTTCACCGAACGCTGCTCGGGCGTTCAACTGAGAAAGGACAGCCAACCCACCCAGCCAGACACGATGGATGAGCAGATAGCTGGGGGGCAGGTTCAGCTTCATTGCCACTCCGCCTGAAGCATGTGGATCGCGCACGCGGATGAACTGCTCCCGCATCCAGTCACGATTGAACTGAAACTCCGGCACCGCGGCAGGTTCCACGAACGGGCTCAAATAGTCGAGGAGATCCTCAGCGTCAATGTCGGAGGCAACGAAGCCTTCCTGCCGCAAACCTTCGACTACCTGATGAGCGTCGCCTTTCTGGGCAATCCTCAAGATCCGGCCCATCGCCGGCGGGAGCCCGTCAGGCAGGCGCGCCACGAGCCCGAAGTCGACGACCCCGAGCCGGCCGTCCTTCATGAGCTTGAAATTTCCAGGATGTGGGTCGGCATGCAACAGACCGACCACGCTCGGGCCGGCGAAAAGGAATCTGACGTATTGCAAGGCAGCCGCGTTGCGCTTCTTGTCGGATAGCTGTCCGGCTGAGGACAGTGGGGCACCTTCGACCCACTCACTCACCATCACCTTCGGTGTACTCGCCAGCACCGGCGGTACACAGAACTCCTTGCTGCCCGCGAAACCGGTCGCTGCCTGCTGTTGGGACGCTGCCTCGAGGGTGTAGTCGAGTTCCTCGGTGACCCGGGCGGTGAGCTCGTCCACCAGCGCATTCACATCCATGCCACCAGCAAGTGGCGCGAATACCTTGGACAGCCGTCCGATTTGCCGCAGATCCGAGCGCAAGGCCTCATCGGCTCCCGGATACTGAACCTTGACCGCGACCGTACGCCCATCGGCCCAGGTGGCCTGGTGCACCTGACCGATGGAGGCAGCCGCCGCTGGCAGCGGGTCGAAATCGGCGAAGGATTGGCGCCATCGTGACCCGAACTCGCGCGCCAGCACCGCGTGCACTCGTGATGTCGGCATCGGCGGAGCTGCGTCCTGCAGGCGGGCCAAATGGGCTCGGTAGGGCGCGGCTACGTCCTCCGGTAGTACCGACTCGAAGAGGCTCAGTGCCTGGCCGAACTTCATGGCGCCACCCTTGAGCTCCCCGAGCACCCGAAAGAGCTGCTCAGCAGCACGCTGCTGCAGCTGCTCACTCACCTCCTCGGCGGGCGTCCCGCCCAATCGCCTCCCGAGTCCGATGGTTGCGCGGCCAGCGAAGCCGAGGGGTAGCGAGGCCAGTTTCGCCCCCCGGCGGAATGCGGAACGAGCCAGCGAATTGCCGTCGCTTTCAGCCGCCAAGTGCCGCTCGGCGCCATTGGCTGGCTGGGCCGACTGGTCGTTCATGGCCCCCATTCTGTCTGGCCGAGCCAACCACATCCGCAGCCGGGATGGGCTGCCCAGTGGCGTAGCCGTGTCACGAAGTCGGGCCAGCTGAGCTCGAGTGTCGCGCCAGCAGATTCTGGCAGCTCTCCGTGGAGATATGCCAGGGCCTGCGCCGCCGCAACTGACGACGCCCAGGCAAGCAGGGCCGGCGGCGACTCGATGCGCAGACGCGAGAGTTGGGTGAGCACCACAGGCCATTGTGGATCGGCATCGCTGCGAGCCAGGTCCGCGCAGCTCAGACACGAGGTGCGGCCGGCAATCACCAAGGGCCCGACGCTCACCCCTTTCCCCCAGCAGCGCACCACGAGATGTGGCTGGTCGATCCGCAGCAGATGATCGGTGATCACTCGATCGAGCTCCGGCCGGTCGCAGCCCACGATGGTGAGATCCAGCGGGGCCGCTTCGGGCTTGGACCAGTGACTAAGGGCGTGGATTGTTGTGCCCGCCTCTCTGAGAGCTGAGCGCAGCGCTTCCGCGCGGGAAGCGAGGACACCAGCGGACGGGTAGAGCGCCGGGTCGGGCGGCTCGTTGTCGTAGACGTACAGGGTGCCCAACCCGCTCGCCACCAGCACCCGTGCGATCTGATAGCCCACCGGTCCGGCCCCGATGAGCCGTACCTGCAACCGTGCCAGAGCCTCGGTGTACGTCAACACGCCGGGTTCGGTCAGCAGTCCAGCTGCGACGAGCGCGTCCAACGCCCACCTCACCTGGGGCTTTGTGAGTCCTGCATCTCGAGCCGCATTCCATACAGCGCTCGTGGGCTTCGAGCCGTCCAACAGAGCGAGCATCGTGCCGAAGCCCTCGCCCCGGAAGACGAGCGCGGCGTCGGGGTCGACGCCGACTTGGACCTCGTCCTCCGCGCGCTGAATGACTGGCGCGTACGGCACGCGCTGAGGATGCTGCAGCGGCGGATGCGCCCTGGTTCGGGATCTCGGTGTGTTCACGAGGCCAGTTTCTGGCCAGCGGGCCAATGCCAAACGCGCTATCCACAGCCCAAATGAATGGCGGTTTTCCGGCGCGATCCGCTAGTGCGGCGAGGCTGATCATCAGGTGAAACTCGTCAACGAGGCCATGCGTAAAGCAGACCGTTCCATGTCGTTCGGCTGCCGAAGATGGGGATGTCGCCACTTCCGCGCTCCTGCTCTGTCGATAGCCAGTGTGACGCATGCTGGGCTCCTTTCCGGATGCAGATGAATGCTGTCACCGCTCAGAGGTATGTCCCCTGCAGCAGACGTGCATCAGGGACGGCCGCTGGCGACCGTCCCTGACTGGTTGCTCTGGTTTGCTGCGCTAGGCCCTGCCGAGGATGCGGTTCAGGTTCGTGCCGCACACGGGGCACTTGGCCTTCGCCATCCGGGTGCCCTTCTCGTTTACGTGCACCTCGCCGGAGGCCTCCCGCTTCGCCTTACATTTCACGCAGTAGAACTCGCCGCTGTACGTCTCTGCCATGACTCTCCTTGCTCGATGTTCGTCCGCACGCTGCCCACAGCTGCGGGACCTCGCGACGCGTCATTTGACCGTTGAGCAGGCCACGTGACCCGGGGCGACCGTCACCTCGACAAACGCCATACCGCTTGGACGCCCGTAACTCTACGCGAGCAAGCACGGAGCGCTGGCGGACCATGCGAGAAAAAGGACGAAACCTCCAGGGACATCGGCATCGCTAGCCTTCCCCTGCGAGCGTGCCGACCATCTGGAGGTTTCGTGCTCGGAACGCTATAGGCAGCAAAGCGCCCCGTCAAACGATTCTGGCAAAGCCACTTTTCACCAAATGTGGACAACCGTGTGGAAACGATGTGCACTGCTGCCCGTCGGTTTGTGGACCACATTCGTCGTGCGCGGGAACCTACGCGTGGGCTGTGTGGAAACCTGTTGGACTGCTGGTCTGCTCTACTTTGTCTAGCTATGTATGTGCCAGTCTCAAGCGCTGATTCAGGTTTCGGGGCAAGGTAGGTTGTCTCGTGCCGTCCAATTCTCGAGTTGAATTGCTAGCCACCGTTTTTGGCCAGTCGCGTCGGAAGGGACATCGTGACGCAGCCACCGTTGCCGCTACCCGAGCGAGCGGGGAAGGTCAAGAAAGGTCGCCGGACCCAACGCGCGAGCAGCGGTGAACCTCCGCAGTCGGCTGCGGTTCGCAGCCCACGTGTCGAGGTCCGGCGCAGCAGACGTCGTACGCGCACAGTGACCGCCTTCCGGGAACGCGACACCATCGTCGTCTTGATCCCGCAGCGCATGTCGAAGGCGGACGAGCAGACGTTCGTCCGCGACATGGTCGAGAAGGTCCTCGCCCGCGAGGCGCGGTCGTCCGCACCGCGGGGCGATGACGCTCTCGCTTCCCGGGCTCGCGATCTTGCAGCGACCTACCTGGCGCCGGCTCTTGACAAGGTGCCTCAGCCGACCGCTGTCTCGTGGGTGACGAACCAGCAGCAGCGTTGGGGCTCATGCACACCGAGTACAGGCCTCGTCAGGCTGTCTCACCGCCTGCAGCCCATGCCGGTGTGGGTCGTTGACTACGTGCTGCTCCACGAGTTGGTTCACCTCGTGGAGCCGACCCATTCTGCGCGCTTCTGGGGCCTGGTTGGCCGGTACCCGGCGGCTGAGAAGGCCAAGGGCTACCTGGAGGGCTATCTGGCCGGCCAGGGTCGTCAGGACGAGTCCTCCGATGTCGACTGAGCAAGCCGCTCGTCGCCGGGTCGCGGTCGTACTGGCCCGCTATGACGCCTCGAGCGCCGCGCCAGACGGCATTGATCCGGTCGCCTTCGCCAGCGCCTGCCTGCTTGACTCCTACGAGGTGATCGCCGATCTCATAGGCGTCACATCAGGCATCGCCGGACCACCATCGGTAGCCGAAATGCTCTGGCCCGGAGCCTTGCATGTGGCGACCGACATCACGGTGCCCGCAATGGCGCATCAGTTGAGCGAAGCGGCCGATGAGCTTGTGGTGCTGCCTGCCGACTTGCCCGACTTGCCGGGGTTGGTGCTTGCCAAGTTGTTCAAGGTCCTTCACCGGACAGACATCGCGATCGCACCGGAACGATCGGGAAATGGCTGCGCCGCGGTCGGCGTGTCGCTGCCGCTCGCCGACTGGATCCCTGAGGACGCGTTCGAGCTGGACCACAACCCGTTCGCACGGCTGAGCGCAATCGCCCCGCGCCGCAGCCAATGCACACTCGCGCCCGCCTGGCACCGACTGCGGACTTCGGCCGACGTGGATCGGCTCGACCCGGGCCTGGAGGGGTGGGAGGAGACACGGACCCTGCTCTCAGGGCGGGCACTCGCAAGCGACTGATGGACACTCCACCGGCTGGCGGCTCGACTGACTGGGACGCGGGAGAGACCCTGGCCGATCGCTTCAGGGCACACGCCGCAGATGCCGAACGCCTTTACGGGTACGCCGTGCGGGGCATGGCCGAGGATTGGGAGGCTGGCGGCCCCATCCGGATGGTCTGTGGGGGAAATGAAGATGCACCACGCGGGGCAGCGATCCACCTTCGGCTGCTCGCCGGCGTGTTTCGGCTCGTACTGACCGGCCGGGCTCCGGAGTTGGTCCGGTTCTATCCGTGCCTGGGCGGCATTGCGCCTGCGTCGCAAGCCTGGCCGGTAATGCGTAATGTGATCGGTGCGCAGGTCGAAGAGATGCGTGCTGCCCTTGCGGTGCCCCCAACAGACCAACGAGGTCGGTCGATCGGCGGCGTTGCTGGCCGGTCTGTTTGATCTTGTCGCTGCCTCGGGCGTACGTCGCATCCGGCTGCTCGAACTCGGGGCGAAGCGCGGGTCTCAGCCTGCTGCTCGATTTCTATGCGTTTCGCGGCGAATCGTGGCACTTCGGCTCTATCGATTCCAAGGCCCAGTTCGTGGACCCCATCGAGGGTCCGGTTCAGCCCCGACCCTTCATGATCACGGATCGAGCGGGCTGCGATCTTCATCCTGTGGACGCCGTCACGCCCGAGGGCCGGTTGCTGCTCACCTCCTTCGTCTGACCCTTCGACCTGCATCGCCATGAACGCCTCAGCTCTGCACTAGAGGTTGCGGCGGAGCACCAGGTGCACATCGACAAGGCCGCGGCAAGCAGCTGGTTGTCCCACGCGCTGATGGCCGATCGGGACGAACTGCCGGTTGTCTGGCATTCGGTCACCCAGATGTACTGGCCGATCGAAGAGGTCATGGCCGTCGAGAGCATTCTGACGGACTACGGCGCACAGCGGCGGCTCGGCGAAGTGAGTCTGGAATTCGACCTCGATGATCCGCGGAGTGCCAAGCCTGAGCTGCGTACCCGGCTATGGAAGCCGGGTTGCGGCACTTCGATTCGGGAGCGTCTGATCGGCACAGCGCACGACCACGGCATCCCAGTCACAGCTTCGCAGCTGATCCAAGCTGATCAAGTCGGTCGGCGTACTCACTCTCAGTTCTCGAGGAGCTCGCGTTTCAAAGT
The DNA here is from genome assembly GCA_963759635.1 of uncultured Actinomycetota bacterium. Classification (GTDB taxonomy): domain Bacteria; phylum Actinomycetota; class Actinomycetes; order Propionibacteriales; family Propionibacteriaceae; genus Microlunatus. Next base: position 140,473 of record CAVXAP010000003.1, on the reverse strand, counting down.
GGCGGCAAGCCAGTCTCGATATCTCTGCGAGGTCCAGCCGCGCTCACGAACCAGCAGGTCGTGCACCGGCGTGGAGCAGAGCGTCCAGATGATGTCCCGGGCGTCATCGGCTGACAAGTCGGAACGCAGAGCGCCGCTGTCGGCAAGCTGCTCGGCGAGCCCTCCCAATCCATGCAGACGCCTCATTTCCAAGGCGTCCAATAGGCCCCGCAACTCCTGGTCACCGTCGGCGGCAGCGACAAGTACCCGATACAGCGGACTCGATCTGCCATGGACACCCGGCTGGGTAGCTGCATAGAGCTCGAGCTTCCGGCCGGGATCGATCTCCTCGATGACGGCACGAATCGCAGGGCGCTCCGCGGGCGGAAGCCCAGCCCGTTCTGATCCTCCAGCGAGCGCCGCCTCAATGACGGCTTTGAAGAGTCCGGCCTTGCTGCCGAACGCCCGATAAATCGTCTCGACGACGACGCCGGCTTCGGCAGCGATCGCCGGCATCGATGTCACCACATAGCCGCGCCCGCGGAAGAGCTTGTCAGCAGCGGCCTCGATGTCGCGACGCGTCTGGGCTGCCTGCTCGCGACGGCGCCGCGAATCGTACTGCCGACGGGGCTTGACGGACGGTTCCATTAAGTGGAATACTCCTAACATCAATTAAGTATCAATCTATTGAATTCTAGCAGACCGCAGAGACGGAAGGCGCCATCATGGCCGAGGAACTCAAGACAAGGGCACGTCGAATCTGGGAGGAGATCATCCCGAATGCTGACGTCGAGCGCCTTGCAGAGGTAATCGCGGAGGACTCGATCGATCATTCCGCACGTCCTGAGGAGCCGCAGGGGCTTGCTGGCGCTCAGCAGACGATGCTGTGGCTGGGAACGGTGTTCAGCGACCAACGCTGGGAGATACACCGGGTCATTGGCGAACGCGACCTTGTGGTCGTCTACTGCACCTTGCACGGTCGACATACGGGTGACCTGATGGGCATCCCGCCCACAAACCGTGAGGTCGCCATGGACTACGTCCACATCTTGCGCTTCGAAAACGGCAAGGCCGTCGAGCGCTGGGGGGTTCGCGACGACATGGCGCTCATGCGGCAACTTGGCGTCCTCCCAAGACCTGCACCAGTTGCCGTGGCGGGCTAGGCCGAAACCTGCGAGCGTCGGAAAATCGCGCCACCGCACGGAGCCAGGCCGGCGCCGCTTCCTGGACGAGCGAGCAGACACGTTCTTGGTCTGCAAGCGAGTGAGGAAGGCAGCGGCTACCAAGCCCTAGCCTCTGCGAGCGGAGCGAGCAATGTACACAGCGCGAGCGAAGGCGCTCCTCCTCCGCTAGCGACGACGACGGCGACGGACTCCAAGCGCGAGCGCGAGCAGCTAAAAGGCGGCGTTACCAGCCGAGGCGTACGGCGGCAGCCCGTACCAGCGCTTCGACCGAGTCGTCCACTGCTGGTAGCTGATCATGAGGAAACCAGCGGACGTCCAGCGACTCATCCCCGAAGTCTGGGCTGAGTAGCTGATGAGCGAGTACCAGATACTGCACGTCTAGGTGGTATGTGGGCCGTATCGGGCCGCACGGCACCTCGTGCTTGGAAAGCAGCAGCGGTCCGGGCTCGAGCGAGAGATCGGTTAGCCCACTCTCTTCGTGGGCCTCCCGGACAGCAGCTGCCTCCAAGGTGGGATCGGTTGATTCGATATGACCGCCCGTCTGCAACCACCGTCTGATCCGGGCGTGCAAGGTCAACAGTACTTTGCCCTCGGCGGCGGCGCAGATCAGCGAGCTCGCAGTCAGATGCGCACCGAGGCAGGCCCGCGACCAACCATCAGCCCGCTTCGCAAGATGATCAAGATAGTGCAGCCGCAATTGATCTTGTTCTGCGTTCGGCGCCCACCACGCCTTCAAGGTCCGGCGACAGCTGAGCTCCAGACCTCCCGTGGCTGGATCAGCTGCTCGGATTCTCGTCGCCTTCGGTGCTCTCGCCCTTGAGCAGCTCCTCGAGGGCAGTGTCGAAGTCCCCGGTCTCCTCGCCCTCGGTGCGGGTCTCGCCGGCGACATAGCCCAATGGATCGTCAAGATCAGCTGATGTGGGCACGAGGTCGGGATGGGACCAGACGGCGTCCCGGCCATCCACCCCTCGCGCGTCGCGCAGCGCTGCCCACAGATTGGCAGCATCGCGCATCCGGCGCGGCCGCAACTCAAGTCCCACCAGCGTGGCGAACGTCTCCTCGGCCGGACCTCCGATGGCACGAGCCCGGCGCACGGTCTCGGCCAGTGCGGCCGCGGAGGGCATCCATTGGGCGGTCGCCTGGGTGACGACCTCGTCCACCCAACCCTCGACAAGCGCAAGCATGGTTTCCAGTCGCTCCAGGGTCGCCAGTTGCTCAGGCGTCTTCTGCGGCTCGAACAGGCCACCTTCGAGCGATGAGGTCAGCTCCTCGAGGTTGCTGGCATCGAGCTGGCCGACGGCCTGCTCCAACGCCGACGTGTCAATGGTGATGCCACTCGCATACTGCTCAACCAGAGCGAGCATCTGCGATCGCAGCCAGCCTGCCGAGGCGAAGAGTCGCTGCCGAGCGCATTCCCGTAACGCCAGGTAGAGGGTGACATCTGCGCTCGACTGTTCCAGACCCTCGCCGAAGGCCTTGATGTTGGTCGGCAGCAGCGCGACGTGTCCCGGTTCACTCAGCGGCAGGCCGATGTCGGTCGCCCCCACCACCTCTGTCGCGAGATGGCCCAGGCCCTGCCCGAGCTGGAGCCCGAACATGCTGGCCCCGGAGGTGCGCAGCATCGGCCGCAGCATCTTTTCCATGCCCGCCATTCCCGGCAGGCCAGCAGCCTCCTCGGGGCTGCCAAAGCTCAGTGCGCCTTCCATGGCGTCGGCAATGTGCGCGGCGACTGGCTCCACGAGCCGCCGCCACACCGGCATGGTCTGCTCGATCCACTCGGCTCGGCTCCATGCCGCTACCGTCGAACTCACCCGTGGGAATCTGGTCGCCTGGTCTAGCCAAACCTCGGCGAGCGACACTGCTTCGGTGATGGCACGCAACTGCGCCGCGTCGGGGCTTGGATCTGAACCTAGCGAGGCGACGGTCTTGCGCGCGGTGTCTTTAGTCACCTCCCAGTTCACGCCCGACCCGGTATCGGTTGGATCGCCCGTGAACATCGAGCCGGCGCCGCCGAGCATCGCAAAGGCGCTCTGCAACTGGGCAGCGAGGGCATTCATGTCTCCGCCGGCAAGCGACGAAAAGAATGCTTCGAACGGGTTGGTGGGCTCGTCGCCGCTCGCTGATCGGTCATCCGGGTTCTTGCCTGACCCTCCCGAACCGCCTAGGCGGTACGGCTCGGGTGGATTGTCTTGAGGCGGCGTCTTATCGTCCTCGGGTTGATCGGCCGGATCTGGCGTTCGATCCTCGGCCATGCTGACTCCTGACACGTTGCCTTTATGGTTCATTCCACCGTACGCGGCTGCCCGTGTCTTCGCTCAGAAGCGACTCACTGATCGCTACTAGCGCAATGTTCAATGGCTCGCTCCGCTCGCGCGGATCGCGCTCGAGAATCCGACGTTGTCGTCCTCTCTCGCAGAACGAAAAGGCGTGTTCTGCTCGCTCGTCCTCCAATCGTCGGCGCGCGATCCGGGGTCTGATGGCTCGCTCCGCTCGCGCGGATCGCGCTCGAGAATCCGACGTTGTCGTCCTCTCTCGCAGAACGAAAAGGCGTGTTCTGCTCGCTCGTCCTCCAATCGTCGGCGCGCGATCCGGGGTCTGATGGCTCGCTCCGCTCGCGCGGATCGCGCTCGAGAATCCGACGTTGTCGTCCTCTCTCGCAGAACGAAAAGGCGTGTTCTGCTCGCTCGTCCTCCAATCGTCGGCGCGCGATCCGGAGTCTGATGGCTCGCTCCGCTCGCGCGGATCGCGCTCGAGAATCCGACGTTGTCGTCCTCTCTCGCAGAACGAAAAGGCGTGTTCTGCTCGCTCGTCCTCCAATCGTCGGCGCGCGATCCGGGGTCTGATGGCTCGCTCCGCTCGCGCTCGCCCGGACTGGGCACACAGTGGCGCGTATAGGGTCGAGGCATGCCATCGAGGATCCGTCAGGTCGGCATCAGCGAGTCGCCGCTAAGTGTCGACCAGGCGCTGCGCCTGGTCTCGGGCCCGGCGGTCGGTGGCATCGCGCTGTTCGTCGGGACCGTGCGCAACTCTGATGGCGGAGCTGACGTCGTCTCGCTCGACTACACGCAACACCCCAGCGCTCTGGACGTGCTGACCAAATGTGCGGAGCAGACCGCTGATCAGCACGACGTCTTGGCGATCGCGGTGGAGCATCGTGTCGGTCACCTCGAGGTTGGCGAGATTGCCGTCGTCGTGGCGGTCGGGGGGGTTCACCGCGGTGAGGCGCTCGCCGCGTGCGCGCATCTGATCAACACCCTGAAGGCAGAGGTGCCGATCTGGAAGGAGCAGCGCTTCGCGTCGGGGGACTCCCAGTGGGTAGGACTGACAGGCGAGGACGGCGCGATGCGAGCTGAGCCTGGCGAAGCCCAGCGAGGTGCTCTTCGACAAGCTCAGGGCGCGGTCGAGTAGGCCGTGACCCGTCAGACCTGGACCGCGTTCGTCTCGGCGCTAGCGTTCATCTGCTTGGCCGTGCTGCTCGTCGTCGTTCCCGTACCGTTTGTCAGCTGGAGTCCTGGCGGCACCCGGGACACCCTTGGCAACGTGGGCAACGAGCCGATGATCAAGGTCCAGGGCATCGACACCTATCCCACGACGGGTCAGCTGGACATGACGATCGTGGCGATCACACCCGCTGATGCTCGGCTCAGCCTGCCGCAAGCGCTGCTCGCGTACTGGCTGCCGCATCGCGACGCGCTGCCGCGCGACGCCGTGTATGCGCCGGGCAAATCAGCCGAGCAGGTGGAGAACGAGGACGCCGACATGATGGAGACAGCCCAAGATGACGCGGTGGTGGCTGCCCTGCGCGCGGATGAGCGGAGGGTCACCGAGATGCCAGCCATCTTTTCAGTGACGGTAGGAGGCCCTGCGCACAAGCTGCTGCTTCCGGGCGATCTGGTGGTGTCGGTCGACGGCATTCCTACGCCTGACGACGAAGCGGTGCGAGAGAGGATCCGCGCCCACAGCGTAGGGCAGAAGGTGAGATTCGTGGTCATCCGGGACAAGGTCCAGACCGACGTCACGATGACGACGGTCGAGTCGAACGTCCAGTCAGACGTCCCCGTCGTTGGCATCACGCTGGCGACCGGCTATCGCTACGACCCGGAGATCTCCTTCGATCTGGGGCAGCAGATCGGGGGTCCGAGCGCTGGTCTGGTGTTCGCTCTGGCAATCTATGACAAGATCACCGACGGACCACTGCTGGCTGGCCGACATGTTGCCGGCACTGGAAAGATCACTCCAAATGGAGATGTCCAAGCCATCGGCGGCATTCAGGAGAAGATCTCCGCAGCCCAAAAGTCTGGTGCCACAGCCTTCTTCGTGCCGGCCAGCAATTGCCGCGATCTCGACGGCGTGCATACCACCATGACTCTGATCAAGATTGGGACGCTCAGCGAGGCCATCAAGGCCGTCCAGACTCTCAACAGCACCGGCGACGCCGCCGCGCTTCCGCACTGCTGATGAGCCACCTGTCAACTCGGGAGATTTGGGATTGCGAGCTGCCTGCGGAACACGCGCATACGCTGACATGAGTCAGGTGCGGACGCACCGCGGAACCGCTCGGACCATCTGAGTCGTTGCCGAAACGACGAATCATGTAGGAACGGTTGAGGAGAGATGAGTTTGAGCAGCCTGCGGGTCGGCCGGCGACGGAGCGCCATCCTGCCGACGTTGGTCATTGTCGCGATCCTGATCGTGGCCTTTGCGGTTTTCACCAGCGTGTGGACCGACCGGCTGTGGTACGGCTCCTTCGGCTACGCCTCGGTCTTCAGCAAGATGCTGCTGACCAGGATCGGGCTGTTCGTGGCCTTCGGGCTGATCATGGCTACCGTCGTCGTCGCCAATGCGGCCATCGCCTACCGGCTGCGGCCGCGGCTGGGAGCGCAAGTACCGACCAGCCCGCTGCTGGAGCGCTACCGCGAGATGCTGGAATCCAGGTTTGTCTGGGTCCTGGTCGCCCTAGGTGCCATTGTCGGGCTGTTTGCCGGCGGTGCGGCCAGCGGCCGCGCGCTGGACTACCTGGCCTGGCGAAACTCGACCCCGTTCAACATCCCTGACCCGCGCTTCGGCCTGGATGTTGGATTTTTCGTTTTCGCCTATCCGTGGTGGCGGTTCGTCCTGTCCTTCATCTTCGCCGCGCTGGTCTTCAGTGCGATCGTGGCCGCCATCGTCCACTACACGATGGGTGGGTTGCGGTTCAGCGGTCCACGCCGGGGCGGCAGCAGGGCAACCCAGGCTCACCTCTCGATCTTGGTCGGTCTGGCCGTGTTGGTAAAAGGCTTCAGCTACTGGCTCGACCAGTACCAGCTGGCGATCGAACGCTCCAACCGGCTGTTCACCGGCATCTCCTACACCGCAGACCATGCGACCGTCACCGCGAAGATGATCTTGGCCATAATCGCGGGAATCTGTGCGCTGCTGTTCTTCGCCAATGCCGTGCTGCGCCGCTGGATGGTGCCGACAATCGGGCTGGTCTTGTTGCTGCTGTCGGCCATTGTGCTTGGGCTGGTCTATCCAGGGGCGGTGCAGTACTTCAGCGTCCGGCCCGACGAACCGGACAAGGAACGTAGCTACATCAGGGCGAACATCGACGCGACGCGCGCGGCGTACGCCGTGGACAAGGTGGAGATCACCGATTATTCGGCGAAGACGACAGCCACCGCCGGTCAGCTGCGTAGTGACGCGGAGGCATTGCCCGGCATCCGTCTCATCGACCCGAACGTCGTCAGCCCGGCGTACGAGCAGCTCCAGCAGGTCCGCGGCTACTACGCGTTCCCGAAGAACCTCGACGTGGACCGCTACACCATCGACGGCAAGGAGACCGACGCCGTGGTAGCTGTCCGCGAAATGGACCTGAGCGGCGTCGAGGACAACTGGAACAACCGGAAGACCGTATTCACCCACGGCTACGGCCTCGTCGCCGCGTACGGCAACCGGCGGCAACCCGGCGGTGAACCCGACTGGATTGCCAAAGACATCCCGCCCACAGGGCAGATCGATGAACACGAGCCTCGCATCTACTTCGGGGAACTGCAGGGACAACGGCCAGACCAGTACTCGATCGTCGGCGCACCCGCCGGAACGCCACCGATTGAGCTGGACACCCCAGGCGGCGGCGAGGGCGGAAACCCCAAGACCTACACCTATACGGGCAAGGGTGGGGTCAAGATCGGCAGCATGTGGAATCGGCTGCTGTACGCCGCCAAGTTCGCCGACGTCAATATTCTGCTCTCAGATCGCGTCCACCCGCAATCCAAGATCATCTATGACAGGACGCCGCGGCAGCTGGTGCAAGGCGCCGCACCATGGCTGAAGGTCGATGGCGACGCGTACCCGGCCGTGGTGGAGGGCCGGATCGTGTGGATCGTTGACGGCTACACGACCTCGAACTCCTACCCGAACAGCGAGCGTGTGAACCTCAACGAGGTCACCTCCGACGCCCAGACAAGCTCCGGCGGGACCGTGGTGGCTCAGCCGCAGGACGACATCAACTACATGCGGAACTCGGTCAAGGCCGTCGTCGATGCCTACGACGGCAGCGTCAAGCTGTACGCCTGGGACGAGACCGATCCAGTGCTGAAGTGCTGGTCCGAGGCGTTTCCGAACGTCGTGCAGCCGAAGTCAGCGATCTCGCAAGACCTGCTAGACCACCTGCGCTACCCGCAAGACTTCTTCAAGGTGCAGCGGCAGATTTTGGCCCGCTATCACATGACGAACGCCGACAACTGGTACCAGCGGTCAAGCTTGTGGGACGTCCCGGCTGACCCGGTGTCAGGCGCCTCGACCCAAACCAAGGAGCCGCCGTTCTACCTGTCGGTGAAATGGCCCGGCGATGACAATCCGATCTTCTCCTTGACCAGCGCCTATGTGCCGTTCAAGCGGTCCAACTTGGCCGCGTACATGGCCGTGAATGCCGACGCCAGCAGCCCTGAGTATGGGCGGATGCGCATCCTGCAGATGTCGGACACCACCCAGATCGACGGGCCGGGACAGTCGTTCAACGCCATGACCACCAACGAGACGGTCGCCGACCGGCTCCGCCCCTTCCTCAACCAGGGCGCAGCCAGCGCGACCTTCGGTAATCTGCTCACCCTGCCGATGGGCGGCGGCTTGCTCTACGTGACCCCGGTCTATACCCAGCGACAAGGCAGCACCGGTTCTTACCCTGCGCTGCGTTTTGTGGTGGTCCGCTTCGGTCAATCAGTCGGGATCGGCGACACTTTGCAGCAGGCGCTCGACCAGGTGTTCCAGGGAAGCTCCGGCGGAAACACCGAGGAAGGCGCCAGCGCCGATGGGAACAAGCCGACGGGCAAGGCTGACAATCCAGCCGCAACCAAGGCGCTCAGTGAGGCGCAGGCATCGTTCAAGGCTGCAGACAAGGCGCTGACGAATGGAGATCTCGCGACGTACCAGAAGAGGATCCAGGAAGCCCAGGCCGCGGTGCAGCGCGCACTGCGCGCGCTCGGTGGCTGAGGCGCCTTAAGTTTGCCGGCCCGGTTCAGCTTGGGCCCGTGAGTGCTGCGCGACGCCCACTGGGCTACGGCTGCCCCTGGTCGAGCGCGCGGACTTCAAGGTCGGGAAAGCCGGCCGCGCGGAGGGGGTCGGCCAGCCGCTCGGCATCCCCGACTATCACGAGGGTCAAGTCATCCGGATGGACGACCGAGCGGTACGCGTCAGTGGCTGCTTCCGGTGTCACCGAGCGCAGCAGCGCGAGACTGCGGTCGACGTAGTCGTCCGGAAGTCCGGCGAGAACCTGGGTCGCGGCCTGATCAGCCACCCCCTCAGCGGTGGCGTAGCGCAGCGGAGAGACACCGGTGAAGAATGCGACGGCGTCGTCGACCTCCTGGCTCGTGAACGGCGCCTGCTCAACCTCGATCAGCTTACGAGTGATGGCCAGTGCATCGGCCACAACCTCGGTTCGGAAGGAGCCCTGGACAGCGAACGAACCGCCCGTCCGCAGCGGGCCGAAGTTCATCCGTACACCGTAGGTGTAGCCCTTTTCCTCCCGAAGTATCGCGTTCAGCCGGGACAGGAAGGCCCCGCCCATGGCGTACGAGGCGACGCTGATCGCTGACCATCGAGGATCCAGCCGGTCGATGCCGAAGCCTCCGAGCCGGACATCGGCTTGGACCGCGCCCGGCCGGTCGAGAAGTACCATCCGTCGCATCCCTGCAGCCGGCTCCTCAGCAACGACGCGTCGCTGGTCGTCGTTGCGCCAGGATCCGAGGGAGCGCTCGGCCATCGCGACAGGATCGTCGGCGAAGTCACCAGTGAGGATCAGCGTCGTCCCGGCCGGCCCGAAGTGATCATGATGGAAGGCGCCGACTGCTTCCGGAGTCACCTGGCTGACCGTCTCCGGCTCGCCACCGTTCATCCGGGCCGCTCGCCTGCTTTCCTCGAAAACCGCAGCGCGGAACGCGATGCTCGCAATTTGCGAAGAGTTGGCCTGAGCTTGTTCGATCTCGGCCAGCCTCAGCTGCACATGGCGGTTGACGTCGCGCTCGGCGAGCGACGGCTCGGTCACTGCTTCGGCGAACAGCTCCAGAGCACGATCCAGATGCGATGCGGGAACGTCGAGGACGGCCTGCAGCCCGGACAACGACAGATCGATTCCAAAACCTGCGCCCTCGGTCTCCAGAAGCTCGGCGAACTCGTCTCCGTCGTGTCGCAGCGTCCCCTCGTCGAGCGTTCTAGCGCAGATGGTTGCCACGCCCTCGATATCGCGCCCTTCCGCATTGAGCGGGACATCAAGTACCAGATGAGCCGAGATCACGTGCTGGCCGGGCAGCTCGAAGATCATCAGCTCGATGCCATTGCTGAGCCGAGCGCGCCGCGGTGTCGGAAACGTCCAGACAGTTGCCGGAGCGATCGCAGGACGCGGCAGGAAGTCCCTCATGATCGCTCCTGCCGGTAGATCAGGGCGGCCCGCTGCTCCGGCCGGAACCATTGATGCATGGCCCTCTGGACCTCGTCGGTGTCGATCATGTTGATGTCGGCAATCCGAGAGTTGATCAGCTGCGGGTCGCCGTGCAGCGTCGCGTACTCGCCGAGTGCATCGGCGCGTGAGTCGACACGTGCCAGCTCGTGCAACCAATGGCGCTCGAATTGGGCTTTGGCACGCCGTAGTTCGTCCTCGGTCGGCCCGTCAGTGATCAGCTGGTCGATCAGCTCGATGGTTTCCTGCTCAAGCTGTTCGGGGCTGATGCCGTCTCGAGCGCGGGCATAGCTGAAGCCGAACGAGTTGCCGCCGATCAGGCCCATCGCAGAGGCTCCAGCGCTCTCGGCGTGCTCTGTGCGACGGATCAGTTGTTTGTGCAGCCGCGAGGTCTGACCGTGCCCCAGGATGCTGAAGGCGAGATCGAGCGCGTCGAAGTCCGTCCCGCCGCGCGCGGGCAGCCGCCAGGTGAGGTACACCGCCTCTGCTGGTACCTTGCCAGATGTCTCGGTACGTGGAGGACCAGACAGGGGCGCAAGCGGCCCAGCCTCCGGTCTTGCGGGCCGAGCGCTGGGAGTGAGATGACCAAAGTAGGTCTCCGCGCGCTCGAATGCATCCTCCGGCTCCACATCGCCTGCGATCGACAAGACGGCGCTGTTGGGCACGTAGTGCCGCCGGAAGAAGGCATGGACATCCTCCAGCGTGGCCGCGTCCAGGTCCTCCATCGAGCCGATCGTGGTGTGGCCGTACGGATGGTCGGGTGGGAAGGTCAGCGCATTGAGCAACTCCATCACGTCGCCATACGGGACGTTGTCGTAGCGCTGCCGCTTCTCTTCCTTCACCACCTCACGCTGGTTATCGAGGTTCTCCTGGGTCAGCGCATCCAGCAACGTGCCCATCCGGTCGGCCTCCAACCACAAGGCCAGGTCGAGGCCGCCGGTTGGCAAGGTTTCGAAGTAGTTGGTGCGGTCGAACCACGTGGTGGCGTTGACAACGGCACCCGCCGCCTGCAGCAGGGCGATGTGCTGGCCAGATGCCACATGTGCAGAACCCTGGAACATGACGTGCTCGAAGAGATGGGCAAATCCGGTGCGACCCTCCTCCTCGTCTCTGGAACCGACGTCGTACCAGATGTTGATCGCCACGGAGGGCGCGATGTGATCTGGACTGGAGATGACGCGCAGCCCGTTGGCCAAGGTGTGCTGGACGACCGGGTACGCGAGCTGGGTGAGCGCGCCCGAAGTCATGCCCCACATCACAGCACACCGCTCACGCCCAACTGGCCGCCGGGGGCCTTATCTGGAGTTAGTTGATCACCCCAGCAACCCTCGCGGGCTCGGCGTAGGCCAGCGCCAGGCTGCTGATCGTCGCATGGGCATTGAGGCCGCTGGGATTGGGGACGACCCAGACCTGGGCTCCCGCGAGCGAGTCAGGTTGCTCGCCGGCGGTGGCTTTCGGGGCGGCAAAGGCTGCCCGGTAGGCGGTGACACCGGCGATGGCAACCACTACCGGGTGATGCGATGCGACAAAGGCCTCCAGCCGGGTACGCCCCGCCTTGAGCTCGGCGGGTGAGAGTTCATCGGCTCGCGCGGTCGCACGATTCACCAGGTTGGTGATCCCAATACCGCGCTCGATCAGGTACGAGCGGTCCTGCTCTGACATCGGTTCACCTCGGTCAAGATCACGATCTACGATGCCGGCCAGTCGCAGTGCAGGATAGAAACGGTTGCCGGGATGTGCGAAGTGGGTCTGTGTTGCGGCCGTCCATAGGCCCGGATTGATGCCGACGAAGAGCAGCTTCAGTCCGGGGCCGACCAGATCGGGAAGTGACGTATTCCGAAAGGACTGTAACTCTGCCTGGGTAAATCGCACGGAGGTCACGGTAGTGCGGATCTGCCACGATCATGGCTGGTGTTGTTCGCCAATCCGATAGGCCCGTTTGCGGGTGTCGAGACCGTAACCGCAGAACTCACGGCATCTCGGCAGCTAGCCTTTGGCCGTGACTGAAAGCGCGGGGCGTGGTCCTGAGGCCGCGCGTGACGCCAGACGCCGCTTCCGCAGGGTCCTGGTGACTTTTCTTCGCGCATTTGCATCGACCGTTGCACTGGTTGCCATCTATTACGCTCTGCCCCTCGATCGCACGTCGATAAGTTTGGCCATTGGGATGCTCGGAGTTGGACTTCTGGGACTTGTCGGACTGGTCACCTTTCAGGTCCGCTCGATCATCAAGGCACCCTATCCGGCGCTTCGGGCGGTTGGAGCACTTGCGACGAGCGCACCGCTGTTTCTGCTGCTGTTTTCCGCCACGTATTTCGTCATGGGCAAGATTTCTGAGAGCAATTTCAGCGAGCCACTGACGCGTACCGACGCGTTGTACTTCACCGTCACCGTGTTCGCAACAGTGGGGTTTGGCGACATTACCGCCACGACTGAGGGGGCTCGCGCTCTGGTGACGGGGCAGATGGTCGCTGGCATCGTGATCGTCGGGATCGGGGCCAGGATCATAGTTGACGCGGTGAAGCATGGGCGGCGCCAGCAGCCAGTACAAGGAGGCGACGCTGGCGCTGAAGCCGATCGCCCTCCGGAGTAGGCCGCCAGGTCACATGGTCGAGGAGCTGGGACCTGCTCCGTGACGACGGCCGGCCTGATCTTGGGTCGGAGGTAGCGTCTCTGGTGTCTTCGGGCCAGGAGCCGGCAGCACATTGCTGATGACGAAGGCCACGGCGACTGCGACGACGACCTGCGGCGTCACTGCCACACCATCGACCCCCATCAGGACAACCGCCAGCAACGTCGAGGTCAAGGGCAACCGCAGCATGGCGGCACACATCGCTCCGATGCCCATGCCGATACCTGCCGCCAAATCCATGCCGGGCAACCCACTCGCCGCAACACCCATCGCTGCGCCGATGAACATCGAGGGGAAGACCGGGCCCCCACGGAAGGCGCTCAGCGATAGCCCGTAAGCAAGGGCCTTGGAGACGATGAGCAGAACGACCACGCCTACCGAATAGTCGGTTGCGTGCGCGACGAGCTCGGGTAGTGCGTCCTGTCCGGAAAACAGCACCTGAGTGAAACTGCGCCCGGAGACGAGCTGGTACGCCATGGCGATGAGGCCAATGAGCAGGCCGAGCGCTGCAGTGACCAACACCCGGCTCACGTGCACGATCGGACGAAGCCAGAGTCCGAGAGAGCGGATCAACCATCCTAAAAGAGCGCCTACCGCACCCATGACCAGCGCCCACGCCAAGCTAGCCAACGTTGGCGGCGCTGCGGGCGGCACCGACGGCAGCGCAAGTGAGAAGGTGCCGAGCCCGGTCCAATTGTCCAAGCCAACAAAGACCAGCGCGCCGATGCCCGAGGCGAGAAGGCCCGGCAGTGCCACCAGGCTCAGCATCGCGCCACCGATTCCTGCGACCTCCATGATCAGGAATGCGCCGAGCACAGGGGAGCCGAGCAGTGTGCTGATCGCCGCAAAGCTGCCGGCCGACGCCATGATCGTTTGCGCCATCGGTGGCGCGTCCTTCTTCGCAAGGCGCACGGCCAGGGCCCCGAGCCCGCCACCCAACGCGATCAGGGGCGCTTCGGGCCCGAGCACAGCGCCGAGGCTCAGTGTGGTCAATGCCGCGAGGGCGATGCTCGGGAGCTCACGCCCCGTCGCCGGACCCCCGCCCGTTGTGAAGCCAAAGGCGGGGGAGTGGCCGGCGTTGCCTGGCAGGTACCGAATGGTCAACGCGGTCAACAAGCCGCACAACACCAACCACGGCACCGGCCACCACGCGGGTGCGGCGCCACCGAGGAGGAGATCCGGCAGTTGAGAGAACAGGAATTGCTGGATCGCCGCGACCAGTGCAAGGAATCCATAGGCGACGGCCGAGATGGGAATGCCAACGATCGCTGCCAGCACAAGCGCGCCGATGTACTGCCTGGAACGGATCACCGCGACTGGGTCCATCGCCGGTGGCCCGCCGGCCGGCGATCCGGCACGCTGGCTCGCTGCGGGGACCGCGCCACTCGCGGGACCGTTCGAGTCAGCCATCAGATGAAGTCTCTCTTCAGATCGGTCGGACGAGGCGGCAACATGCTGGAGCTGACGAGTCCGAACACGTGCCGGTGGCGGGCGGGTTGCGGCGTGCGGGATAGGCCTGGGACAGCGTACGATGCCGACCCGCTGACCCGCCAACCCGCTTACGCCGGGCAGCAAACCGAAGAGGACGGCGGTTCATCCCCACCAGATGATCTCGCGCGGCCGCGTCAGCTCCTGGTGGCACGGGGGGTCGCCTAGTGGGACTACATCCTTGCCGAGACGTTGAGGTATCCGCCGCGGCTGCGTCGAGCGGCACGATCAAGGCCGCACTCGCTGTCGCCGTCCTCGCGTTGATCTTGATTCTGCCGTCATTCACGGGGCTTTATCTGCTCGATCAGAGGAGCATGCTGCAAGAGGAGGCGTTACCGGGCTAGTGTCCTGCGCCAGGAATCCGGTGCACAGGTCCGTCGTCCAGGTGGATGCATCGCAAGGCCGACGAGGAAGGGATACCGGGTCGTATGCCGACCGAGGAGAACGCAGCGAGGCGCCGCCCGCGGGCGGAGATATGTGGCGATTCCTGGCGCTGGGCACCAGTGTCGTGTCTCCCAAGCTACTGAGGAGATGCGGCAGCACTAGGCGATCCAGGGGCCCTGCCAGCCACCGTACGCAGCTACCAGCTCATCGGCGGCGGCCGGTCCCCAGCTTCCTGGCTCGTAAGGCTGGACCGGCGGCGGAGCATCGAGAAGCGGCTGCATGATCCTCCAGCTTTCCTCTACGACGTCTTGTTTGTTGAACCGACCGGTCTCGCCGGCGATGGCGGCGCTTAACAGCACTTCATAGGGAGTGGGCGCTTCGCCGCCCTCGTCGGCGAACTCCATGTCGAGCGATATCGGCTGCGGCCCCTGCGCATCAGTCCGCCGGGCCTCCATAACCAACCTGACACCGGTTCCCGGATCGAACTTCACGACGAGCTGGTCGCGGCCCGGTCGGTGGTGGCGGTTGAGCCCGAACCCAAAGGAAATCTCGGGTGGCTCCTTGAAGACGACACGCAACTCGGTCTGCGTCACCGGCAACCGCTTGCCGGTGCGGATGAAGAAGGGGACCCCGGACCACCGCCAGTTCTCGATGTTGAGCCGGAGGGCTGCGAAGGTCTCCGTGTTCGAATCGGGAGCGACACCTGGGATCGACCGGTAGCCGTCGTACTGCCCCCGCACATAGTTCGCCGGGTCGGCGTCGTCGACTGCTCGCAGCAATGCCACATGGGCGCTTCTGATCGCCTCGCGGTCACGGCCGGCCGGCGGCTCGATCGCAGCAGCTGCGACCACTTGCATCAAGTGGTTGACAACGACATCGCGCAATGCTCCGACCGGATCGTAGAAGTGACCACGGTCCTCGACGCCGAACGACTCGGCCATGTTGATCTCGACACATTCGACGTAGCCGCGGTTCCACAGCGGCTCGAGGATGGTGTTCGCGAACCGCAGGTACAAGATCTCATCGAGCCCCATCTTTCCCAGGTAGTGATCGATCCGGCACAGTTGCGACTCGTCGATGTACTGGTGCAGCTCATCGGCAAGAGCCCGAGCCGAGGCGAGGTCGTGCCCGAACGGTTTCTCGACCACCACGCGTGCTGATGACGTGAGATCCGCCTCCGCCAGGCCCTTGATCACTGTGGCGAACAGGGACGGCGGGATCTCCAGGTAGAACACCGGGTGATCGAAACCTTTGACGGCATCAGCGACGCGCTGGTAGGTGGCCGCATCATCGAAATCGCCCCGGACGTACGACAGCTGCTTCACGAACTGGCTGAAGACATCCTCGTCAAGCTTTTCACCAGTTGCCGTAATGGACTCGCGGGCCCGCTGCACGAGCTGGTCTATCGTCCAGTCGTCAACCGCCACGCCGATGATGGGGCACGTAAGTAGACCGCGCTTCTGCAATCGGTACAAGGAGCGGAAGGTCATTACCCGGGCAAGATTCCCCGTTATCCCGAACACGACCAGGACATCTGCTTCAGCATTCGCGGCAGTAGTTTCGACAGTCGGCGTCATGTCACTCTCCGTCTCTGTGGTGGCACAGCTCTGTCCACCAGCTAATGCCCGGAAGCGTGGGGATGGCATCACCCCTGACGGATGATTGCGTCAGGGTTCAGACGCGGAATGTTCCCTCGGATGGCTTATGGCGGTGGCTTGCCTCGATCCATGCGCAGCAACTTGTGGCCAAGCCGACGTTGCCGCCCGGTGCCTCCGCACTTGGGGCAGTTGTGGTGGGCGTAGCCGAAGACCCAGCCTTGGAACCTCTGCTTGCCGTGGCACTTCGAGCACTTCACCCATGGATTGAGCCTCAACGACACGTAATAGACCCCGAACACGATCGTGATCAGAAGAAGCACAAGTAGTGCCGACACGGTGTCTCCCGTCCGTCTGCCATGACCGAGCATAAATGTGCCGCACATGCGGCGGTGTTACCGGCAGGCTTGCCGGGCGAGTCACCACGCCAGCGTCGATGCCCCACCCGTGCGAGCGTCGGCACGGGCGGGTCGGCGGTCTGCGAAGTCGGTGTAGCGAGCCGTCGACGACCTGCCTGATGACGTCGGGACGGCTGGTGACCCGCCCGCTCGGCTGGCGTTCTTCCGCGTCGATGTCCCGCCCGAACTTGGTCGCGATCACAACCTGGCCTTCGTCGATACCTGCACGAACCTGTGCCAGCGATGTCGGTGTAGCGCCGGAGGCTTCTCTGGTCGCCTCAGCGGTGGCCGCCGCACCGTCGTACGGCCAGCACGAGCAGGGCGCGGGTCACGGCAATGAGTTCGTCGATTCGCACCTGCTCACGGGGGGCGTGGGCCAGCCGTATGTCGCCCGGGCCGTAGTGCAGGGTCGGGATGCCGCCCACGCCGGCATACAGGCGGAGGTCGCTGCCATAGGGGGCCGCGGCCAGCAGCGGGACATCGCAGTGACCACCTGCGGCGATCGCCGACTGCATCTGAGCGATCAGCGGGTGCCCGGCGGGTGTCCTTCCGCTGGCGAACTGTCCGCCAGGCCACGTCACTGAGGGCGGGTGGTCTCGCAGCCACGGATCGGCCGCCGCCGCCTCCGCTAGGGCCTGCTCGACAGCAAGGCGGGCGGCTTGCGGATCTTCATCCAGCCGCACTCCGAGCCGGCCTTCTGCGACGAGCCGATCCGGCACGCTGGAAGCCCAGTCGCCTGACCGGATCATGCCGACCGAAAGCGGGTAGGGCAGTCTATTAGTCCCGAATAGAGGGTCGCGATCGAGGTTGCGATCCGCTTCCAGCGCAGTCAACGCTCGATGCACCGGCAGGAAAGCTTCGAATGCGCTCATGCCTTCGGTGCGCAGGCTGCCGTGTGCCGCCAACCCTTCGATCTCGATCCGGAAGGTCAGCGCCCCCGCGTTGGCGGTCACGATCGTCCCGCTGGTTGGTTCGCTGATGACCGCAGCCTCCCCGCGGTGACCCCGGAGTAGCGTGGCGAGCGCTCCCAGCCCTCCATCCTCCTCGCTGACCACCCAGTGCACCGCGAGTGGCTTGTCCAGCTGCACGCCACAGGCCAGGAGCGTACGCAAGACTGCTGCGTTGGCGGCCACGCCGGCCTTCATGTCGCAGGCGCCACGACCGTGCAGCACACCGCCGCTGATCACCGCTCCGAACGGGTCGACGCCTTCCCAGCGGGCCAGGTGACCGGTCGGCACCACGTCCACGTGGCCTTGCAGCACCAATGCTGGCGTGCCCTCCCCGGTGGTCGCGACCAGACCCCAGGCCTCCGAGCGCGGCGCCTCGGTGCCCGGGAAGTCCGGATGGGCCCTGATCGCCTCGAGGTCAATCTGCCAGAGGTCAACCTCCACATCCAGTCGGTAGCAGCCCTTGGCTTCGGCGGCGATCAGTTCGGACTCTGCGTCGGTACCGGTGACACTTGGGACGCGGACGAGTCGGACGAGATCGCTCACCAGCGCTTCCTCATCGAGGGCGTCGAGGACACGCTCCTCGAGCGACTGTACGGCGCTCATCGAGGGCGAGGAGGCACTCGGGCTAGTCCTCCCGGGCGACATAGCGGGTTTGTCGGTAGGTTGTCACAGGTTTGGGGCAGAGCCGGGCTGCATCATCGCTGGCGTTCACGACCAGAGCCTGTCACCGCAGTGAACGACTTTGCCATCGGGCCGCGTCCGAACAGCGTATGGACCCTTATGGCCGAGTGCTGGCAGGTTGACGCGGCGGGGGAGTGGTGGCGGCACGCCAACGCTCACCACCGGCAGTCGAGGAACTTCCCATCGAAGGTCACCACAACGCGGTCTCCGTCCGGATGAGCCCGACGAGCGATGTCGACCTGGAAGTTCGCTGTGCTGTTGATGTGAGGCCTACTTCCCGGTCGTGGCCGACTTCGCTCGACACCGGCGCCAGCATCACCTTTCGACCAGCGCGCCCTGCGATGGTCAGTCGGCTCGCGCAAGGGCGCCACCACCGCGCAGGTGGCGCTGGCCTGGCTGCTGGCCCAGCACCCGCGGATCGTGCCCATCCCCGGCACCACGAAGATCCACCGCCTGCAGGAAAACTCTGCCGCTGTCGACGTCGAGCTCACCCCCGAAGACCTCGAGGAGATCACCGCGGCTGCGGACGGGGTCGACGTCCAGGGGAGCGCTACCCCGCACACATGCAACGGTGGATCAATCGTTGACCCTCGGCATCGGGCGGTCTCGATCGTCGCTTAGACAACACGAGATACCGTGAGGCGATGTCGCTCATCGACCGTGTCGACACGGGCGTACGCGCGGTGGCTCCGAGCCGACAGCATCCGTCGATATCTGATGGAATGGAGGATGTCACGTGGAGTACACGAAGCTGGGAAACACCGGTATGGACGTGTCTCGAATCTGCCTCGGGTGCATGGGTTTTGGGGACGCGGAAGCCTGGGTTCACAAATGGGTGCTCAGCGAGGAAGACAGCCGGCCGATCATCAAGAAAGCTCTCGAGCTTGGCATCAATTTCTTCGACACGGCCAACGTCTATTCCATTGGGAACAGCGAAGAGATCCTCGGCCGCGCTTTGAAGGACTTCGCCAATCGCGACGAGGTCGTCATCGCCACCAAGCTACACGGCAAGATGCGTGAGGGACCGAATGGCGAAGGGCTGTCGCGCAAGGCGATCCTGAGCGAGATCGACCAGAGCTTGAAACGGCTTGGGACGGAGTACGTCGACCTTTACCAGATCCATCGCTGGGATTACCAGACTCCCATCGAGGAGACGATGGAGGCATTACATGATGTGGTGAAGGCAGGAAAGGCCCGATACATCGGTGCCTCGGCGATGTTCGCATGGCAGTTTCAGAAGGCGCTGCACGTCGCCGAGAAGCACGGGTGGACACGTTTTGTCTCGATGCAGGATCACCTGAACTTGATCTATCGCGAAGAGGAGCGGGAGATGCTGCCGCTCTGCCGCGAGGAGAAGATCGGCGTGATCCCGTATAGTCCGCTCGCCTCCGGACGATTGACGCGCGACTGGTCGTCGGAAAGCACGCTTCGATCCGAAACCGATCAAATCGCGAAAACCAAGTACGACGCGACGGCTGAAGCCGATCGACAGATCGTGGAGAGGGTCGCAGTACTCGCGGACAAGCACCGGGTTCCGCGCGTTCATATCGCGCTTGCTTGGCTGTTACAGAAGAAGCCAGTGGCGGCGCCCATCATCGGGGCAACGAAGATCACTCATTTGGAAGATGCGGTGGGCGCCCTGTCCATTGCCCTGGCCGAGGACGAGGTCACATACCTTGAAGAGCCGTATGCGCCGCATCCCATCGTCGGTCATCAGTGAATCGACGTGGCCGACGTCGTCGTAGCGCCGCTCAGGCTGGCCCGGCGTCATCGGCAGCACCGGTGGTCATGCACCGCGGAGGCCATAGTGCGGTGCTGGATCGAAGGCATGTCCTGTCGTATTTCGTGTCTGGTATCCCAGCCGCCGAGCGCCTCTTCGCGATGACCGCGCGGGGTTGGACGAGCGCCATGCCTTGATTCATGATCTTGCGCGTCTACCGCCCACAGCGCTTGCCCATGCGTGGGTCGTTGTCCACCAACTTGTTTCAGCGGGCGGTGTAGCCACCGTCGACGGGAAGGGCGACGCCTACGATGAGGCTGGCGCCTTGGCTGCAAAGCCACAGCACGGCCCCTGCGACCTCGTCAGCGCGGCCTAGCCTGCCGATTGGCTGGTTGGCTATCGCTTCCGGCACGGTGAGCTCGCCCTTGGCGATCATGTCGGTGACCATCGGCGTTTCAATGGTTCCGGGGCAGACGGCGTTGATGCGGATCCCTCGTGGCGCGTATTCCAGCGCGGCGCTCCTGGTGAGGCCGATCACCCCGTGCTTTGAGGCGTGATAGGCAGCGCGTCCGGGCAGTCCGACGAGCCCGCCGAGGGAGGAGCAGTTGACGATGGCGCCGCTGCCTTGGGTGCGCATCTGTCGCAGCTCGTGTTTCATGCAGGCCCACACGCCGCGGAGGTTGATCGCATTGACCCGGTCGAAGGTTTCGCCCGGCTCATCGGCAGCGTCAGTGGGTGGGGCTTGAATCCCGGCGTTGTTGAACGCCATGTCTAGCCGACCGAAGGTGCCGACCGTACGGTCGACCATGGCGGCGACTTGGTCCTCCTGGGAGACGTCACACAGCACACCGAGTGCCTGGTGGCCCGCGCCGGTCAGGTCGTCGGTAGCGGCGCGGAAGGCGTCTTCGTTGACGTCGGCCAGGACCACAGCGGCGCCCGCCTCGGCGAAGGCCCGAGCGGTGGCCAGGCCCATGCCGGAGCTGCCGCCGGTGACCAAGGCGACCTGGCCGGTGAAGTCGTAGCGAGGATTCATCTTTGTCCCTTTTCGATGAGGAGGGTGGGTGGTCAGTCGAGGCTTTCGATGGTGAGCCGAAAGGAACCGCCGGCGTTAGCAATCACGTCCAGGCCGGGGGTGATCCGTCCGATGATCACGATGCCTGGGCTGGGGATGGTCTGGCCGTCGTCGCATAGAAGATCGCCAGGTCATGTGACGGGGCCCAGTAGCCCAGATCGCCGACCTGGTAGGTGGCTTGGCCCTTACCGGGGTTGAGGAGATGGGGGAGCTGTCCGGGCTTCTCCCGGCCGAACAGGTCGTGCACGTGCAGGGTCAGCGGGAGCATGGAGGCGAAGTCTTGGGCGGTCTGGCTGTCGTCGAGTGTGGCGGTCGCAATCTGGTCGTCGACGGTGAGTCGGATCTTCAGGATGTTGTTCTCCTCGAGGGGTAGCAGTTGTGTGGTCGCTGTGCCCAACCGTGACCTGAGCCGCGGTCGCATCCGACTTGCGTGGCCCGCGTCGGACGTCGCCACACCGTTTGGCCGCCGTCGACGACCATGGCGTGTCCGGTGGCGAAAGGTGGCTGCATCCGAGCACCACCAGAGCACGGCTGCGGCAATCTCCTCCGGCGTTCCCATCCGTACGACCGGCTCCGATGCGATCACCCTGTCCCGTTCTTCGGAAGTGCCACCGGTGTGCCGCTGCATCATTTCGGTGTCGATGATGCCGGGGCAAACGGCATTGACCCGGATATTGCCCTGCGCGTAGTCGACCGCGGCGTCTTTCGTAAGACCGATCACACTGTACTTCGCGGCGGTGTACGCGGCTCCACCTCCGAAACCCCCTGATTCCGGAGCCCGAGGAGGTGTTCACGATCGCATCTCCCCGGCGCTGGAGATCAACGGGATCTCATACTTCATGCACACGAACACGCCCAGGAGGTCGATCGCGATGATCCGGTCCCACTCCTCCTCGGCAATATCGGCAGTCGCGTTGGGCTTCTGTTCGGCACCCGCATTGTTGAATGCGATGTCGAGGCCCCAAATATCTCGACCGTCTGATCCAGCGCCGCCTTCACGTCCTCGCTCTGAGTCATGTCGCACCTAACAGTGAGCACCGTCCTGCTGAGGTACTCAATCCTGCAAGACGTTTCCTGGTTGCCCCGTTCGGACACATCGGCGACCACGACGCTGGCGCCCTCGCGCGCGAATGCCAGAGCTGTGGTACGGCCGATGTGGCTCCCCGCGCCGGTCACGAAGACAACCTTGCCTGCAAAGCTTCCATTTGCTTCAGCCCTTGTCTGTTCCTCGACGTTGGTCATCTCACGGTTGTGGTCGACGTCATGGGCGGAGGAGGACCTTGATCGCCGCCCGCCGGTCCATCGCCCGGTACCCGTCGGCGGCCTGGTCAAGGGGCAGTTCGAGGTCGAAGACCTTGCCCGGGTCGATCTGGCGGTTCCAGATCAGGTCGAGCAGCCGGGGCAGGAACCGACGCACCGGGGCAGGCCCGCCGTGCAGATGCACGTGGGACCAAAACAGCTCCTCCCCAGGCAATTGCACGCCATGGAGGACGCCGACGAAACCGACGTGCCCACCGGGACGGGTAGAGCGGATGGCCTGCATCAATGACTCCTGCGTACCGACCGCCTCGATGACCGAATGCGCGCCCAATCCGTCGGTGACGTCCTTGATCTTGGCCACCCCCTCATCGCCACGCTCTTCGACGATGTCGGTTGCCCCGTACTCCAGTGCAAGCTTCTGCCTTGGTTGATGGCGGCTCATCGCGATGATCCGCTCCGCCCCAAGCTGCTTAGCAGCCAACACGCCAAGCAGACCGACCGCGCCGTCGCCAACCACCGCGACGGTCTTGCCCGGGCCGGCCTCCGCCGCAACAGCACCGAACCAGCCAGTGCCCAGCACATCAGATGCCGCCAGGAAGCTCGGAAGGAGATCATCCGCAGGCAGCTCCGGGGTTGCCACCAATGTCCCGTCTGCCAGCGGGACTCGTAACCGCTCGGCCTGGGCCGATCCCATGCCCACCCGCTGGATGCAAGCGCACTGATAGCCCGCCTGGCAAATCTCGCAGGTGTTGTCAGAAGCCCAGAACGACCCGACGACGAACTGGCCCGGCTTGATCGTCCTAACCTCGCTGCCGACCTCCTCGACGATCCCGACGTACTCATGGCCCATCGGCCGCGGCCCATCGATCGCCTCGATACCCCACCAGGGCCACAGGTCCGACCCGCAGATACAGGTCGCGGACAGACGCAGGATCGCATCGGTTGGCGCCAGGATCTTAGGGTCGGGACGGTCCTCGACCCCAATCTCTCCGGGGCCATACATGACAGCGACACGCACAATTGCCTCCTTGATCTTGTTCAGGTGCGAGCGATCAGCCGAATTGGGCCCACACGATTCTCGTTTCAACTCGCCCGCCTATATGCAGATTCTGGGCGTGCTGATCGAGTCCCATCAACTAGGAAACCTCGCGCGAGACACGTGAGGGAGTCTCTGTCGAAAGGTGTACTGACAGGGCATCCCAAGACTCCGGAGGACTCGTACCGTCATTGACATGGACGATCAGGCCGAGGTCCGCGAGTTCCTCATCTCGCGCCGAGCCACGCTCACCCCCCGCAGGCCGCGCTGCCCGACATGGGCAACGGTCGTGCTCCCGGCTTGCGCCGAGGCGAGGTCGCCGCCCTCGCCGGGCTGAGCATCGAGTACTACCGCAACCGGGCGACGCGCTGCGTTTGGTCAAGAAGGTCGAGCAGCTGGCCGCCGGTGCTCGCGGGTGCGGCGGGTCACTTGAGGAGGCGGTGAAGGCCGCGGGTTTGGACGGTGTTTGAGACTGCCCCGGATGAGGCTTCGCAGGATTGGGTCAATGACAACACGGTCGTGATCGGCGATCCCGGGGTTACATTCCACTACAAGATCATCAACCGCGACACCTTGATGTTCGATCCGGTGTTACCGAACTGTGCATCGCGGGGCTGCTTCGACGCTGGCCGGAGCGTGTCGGTTGGCTATCCGGGCCAGGCCTGGAAACGGATTGGCTGACCCGGAGTGGATGGCGCCAGCCGGCGCTGACGGTCCTCGCGGGATGTATGACGGCCAGCAACCTTTCCTTTTGGACAATCCACGTACTGCTTGAAACATCACTTGCTTAAGGCGTCGTCCCGTTCCGCGGACGGGATCGTTCGCCTGCGCGGCTTCGCGAAGTGATGACCGTCAGCGGAACATCGGTTCTGGCTCGGACGCGATGTGGGAGGTCCCAGACGAGCCACCGGGAGATACCCGGCGGCAGCGTTGAGAGGATGATCTCGTCGAATCGCCGTTGGGCGAGGGTCATTTCGATGGCTTTCATCCGGTCCGGGTCGCCCACGGCGCCGTCAGCTGTGGCGCCGATCTCGCGAAGACGGTGCAATTCGGTCAAGGTTGGACTTCGCCTCAGCGATGCCTTGGTCGCGCGTTCGGACGTCGGCCGCGCTGGGCAGTAGGTCGGGGTCGACGGGCAAGGCGCAGCTGAGTGCATTGAAGTCGTTGATGAGATGAATTGTGGGCGTGGCTGGCACGAGCACCCAGAACTCGGCCGGACCGCGGGTCATCCGATCGCGGATCGCGTCGAGCAGCTCCTGGCCGCCGAGAGTGTGGTTCGCCACTACAAGGTATTGATGCACAACTGGGACTTCTCGGTCGGTCGGCGAAGGTCGATGGTGCGGTCAGCCGGTGGCCGCGCAAGGACGAGATAAGCGAAGAGCGAGCCGGCGACGCCGGCGATCATGACCCAGATCATGGGTACGGCGGTGGCGGCGCCGCCAGAGCTGGCGAGAGGGGCGGAGGTTGCCATCGCCACTGCTTGGGTGACGCCGAGGACGGCGGAGGCGGCACCGCGATGTGTGGGGCCTCGGCGGCGGCGAGTGCATTGGCGTTGCCGAAGATGAACGCCTGAACCGCCATCAGGATGAGGAACCCGGCGCAGGTGAGCAGCAGCGGGGTGTCGAGGGCGAAGACTCCCACGGTCAGGCCGCGACGGCGAGAGTGGCGAGGGTGAGCCCGAACCCGATCAGGGTGCGCGGCTGAAATTGGCGGCCGACGATCTTGGCGTTGAGGACCGAGAGCAGGATCTGGGCCAGGCCGTGGAGGCGAAGAACAGCGCGAACGGCAAGGGCCGCAGGCCTTTCTGCACCTGCAGCACGTAGGAGGAGTTCGCTATGTACGCCATCATCGTGAAACCGGACAACGCCGCGGTCAGCATGTAGCCGACGTACAACCGGATCCGTAGCACCTGGCTCAGCCCTGATGCGAACTGACGCAGTCCGCCGCCGTGACGACGTTCCCACGGCAGTGACTCGGGTACGAACACGATGGCAGTGATCATCATCAGCAACCCGAACCCGACCAGGAACCAAAAAACGGTTCGCCACGTTCCGCCGAGGGTCAGCACCGTCCCGCCGAGGACGGGGGCGACCATCGGCGCCAACCCACCGAGAGCCATCATGATCGACATCACCTTGGCCAGCAGGTCGCCCTTGGCGACGTCCACGACGACCGCCCGGGCGACCACCGCCGCAACGCCACCGCCGAAGCCCTGCACCACTCGGAACACGATCAACAATCCGATCGACGGCGCCAACGCACAGCCGACGGCGCCGAGGGTGCAGATCAGCCCGCCGACGATCATCGGGATCCGCCGCCCGCGCTGGTCCGACAGCGGTCCACCGAGCAGCTGCCCCAACGCCATGCCGAGGAAGAACGTGGTCAACGTCAGACCGACCAGCGACGTCGAGGTGGCCAGGTCGGCGGTCACTCGCGGGAAGGCCGGGGTGTACATGTCGGTCGCGAACGGCGGCACCGCGCTCTGCAGGGCCAGCGTGAGGATCAGCGCCGTGGCCACTGTGGCCGTGCCGGCCGCTCGACCGGCGGGCGCTCTCGTCGAGAGGGGAACCGACGAATCGCCGCGAGCAGTCATCAACACACCGTCTGGATCGGCTGAGCAGGCACTCCGACCGTGGCAGGACGGCTAACTACACATGTGTTCCGGTACGGCAGGTGGTGCCATTCAGGACCGCGCTCGACTGGGCCACAAAGGGCGTGATGCCCGAGAAGTGCTGCAAACGTCTTACGCCCCTTGACCGTTGGGATCGATGCCAAGCCGAGGCAGATCCTGCTGACAAACCAGATACGGGCCGCCCGGGCAAGCGGCCACCGTGCCCGGCGCGTCCAGTACCACCGCCTTCATGGTGGCCATCAGCGCCGCGCCGCCATCTGGACCGGAACCGGTGTCAACAGATGCTGGCGTAGCCGACGCAGTGTGCTAGCCATCTGGGTGAGTTCATCTGCTGGTGCCGCCGCGCCCACAAGGGTGGCGAGGGCAGCCGAAAAAGTGACATCCGCTGCCGCCAGCAGACCTGCGCCAGGCTCAGTCAGCTGGATCAGGTTCGATCGACCATCGGTCGGGTTAGGGTTCCGCCGGCACAGACCGGCAGCCTCGACTTTGTCCACAACCTTGCTCGCCCCGCCGACCGTGATTGACAATGCCCTCGCGATGTCCAGCACACGGCACCCCTCGGTGACAGCCACCACCTGCATGATCTCCAAGCAAGCCAGCGGTACACCGTGCGCCTGCTGAACTGCGACCTCCACTCGGTTCCATAGCTCAGTCTCCAGACGGACCAGGTCACGAAACAGCCCGACCAGCTCGACGTCCATGGCCGAACCTTACCCCCAAATAGATTCCACGGAATGTAGTTCCGCTGGACGAGCCGGCCGCGGCCACCCCTCGGGCGAGACCGTTCGCGGTGCCACAAGACGTCCGCTCTGCGGCTCCGAGGGCGGGTCGGTAAGGCACCGTTTTTCGGATGTCATGGAGGAGCGTCTCCTATTGGGTTGGGCAGCGCGCCCACGGGCCGTGCCGCTCACATGTGCGTTGTACTGGCGATGCAGTGGTCGACGCTCAGCGCTAAGGCTATGTTGCGCCACCCACGCCCAGATAGATGAATGCGCTCCCCGGGCCTGTTGTGGGTGCTCGGGCACGCCGACGCCAGGAGTGGCAAGATCGTGACGTGAGACGCATGGGATGGCTGCTGCTCGCCACCATCCTTTCCGGCGCCGCCGCCTATCTGGCACTGGGGCGCCTCCTGCGGCCTACGTACTCACGCTGGGGAGCTACGGACGAGGAAGTGCGACGCACCCTGCCCGGCGACGATCTTGTCCCCACCCCTCGCGCACAGTCGACGTGGGCCGTGACCATAGAGGCGCCGCCAGAACGGGTGTGGCCATGGCTCGTGCAGATGGGTCAAGACCGCGCCGGCTTCTACACCTACGAGTGGTTCGAGAACGGGTTGCTGCGCCTGGACATCCACAACGCGGACCGCATCGTGCCCGAATGGCAGAACATCACGGTGGGCGACCGGATGTGGTTCTATCCGGAGCGGTACCCGATCAAGCCTCGCTCAGGTCCGCGCGTAGTCGCCGTCGAACCGAACCGTGCGCTGCTTCTCTGCCACCAGGTCACGGACGACGCAACGACCTGCCCGGGAACCTGGCAGTTCGTGCTCGAGGCCGGGGGCGAGAATGCCAGTCGGCTGATGCTGCGCGCTCGCAGCGGCCCGAGCCCGACGACTTGGTTTGACATTCTGGCCGAGCCGGCGTACTTCCTGATGACGCGCGGCATGATGCTCGGCATCAAACGCCGCGCGGAGGCGAGCTCCGCGAATCAGTGAGCCGGTGGTTACCACGTGCAGGGCGAACCCAGACCCGCAGCCCAGTCTCTAGTTGGCCAGATTCCCGTAGCGCCCCGTCGGGGTCTCCATGGCCGTTCAGGGATCCGCTTGCGGGCGCCCGCAGCAGTCGGGCGCAGGACCGACAGCCGAGCCTTGATCGGGTGGCTGGCCGATGAGAAGTGCCGCCGCGGAGCAGTCCGAGCAAGGACATGGTCGACGGCGGCACCGACTGACGGGCTAGCTGCTCTGGGTCCAACCCCTCGCACTTCATCTGCAGGGTCAGTCGGTAGTCCCTCAGGTAGTGCTGCAGCGTCGGCAACTCGCCGTCCGGGCAGACTCCGTCACTGTTGCGAGGGTCCTCTTCCGGGTCTGGATTCTGCCGCGGACCCGGCACCGAGGTTGTACGGGACCGGTGATGCCGACTTCGACGGAGCAGCCGCTGAGCAGGCGCTTGTGCGCAGTGCCAGGCCGTCAGCACAGGATGGGGGACGGCCGGATCCGGCTGTGCACCAGATGACCAACCTTCAGTGGGTCCCAGCGTTAGCGTCAAATTGTGAGTAGATCACGACCGACGGCAGAGGCAACTGCGAGTGCACTACCGGTGATCATGTTGCACCGCGGCCCAGGTGCCCCCACTCGAAGTCCTGGGTCGGCGAACCATTGGAGCCGGTTACGACCGGCTCCGCGAAGCTCGATCGCCCCACACCGACCTTGGCGAACTAGCTCAAGCCAGAGAGGATCAACATGGCCCGCCAGATCTCCCTCATTATCGTAGGCGCCGGCGACCGCGGGCAGTTGTATGCCGACCTTGCCGCCCGCGATCCCCGCGTTCGCATCGCCGCCGTGGCTGACCCCGACGAACGCCGCCGGACCGCCCTCGCAGAGCGGCACGCCGTGCCATCAACGCGCCGGTATTCGGATTGGCGAGACGTCATCGAGCAGCCCCGGATCGCCGACGCCGCCGTGATCGCGACTCTCGACCGGCTGCATCATGAACCGGCCCTGGCGCTGGCCGAACAGGGCTACCACCTGCTGCTTGAGAAGCCCATGGCCGTGACGCCCGACATGTGCCGTTCAATTGTCGAAGCGGCGCGGGCGGCTCGGGTCACACTCGCCGTCTGCCACGTCCTTCGCTACACCCCATACACCCGGGTGCTGCGGCGACTCCTCGACTCGGGCGTCATCGGTCAGATCGTGTCAGTGCAGCATCTGGAGCCTGTCGGCTGGTGGCATCAGGCGCACTCCTTCGTACGCGGCAACTGGCGGCGCACCGACGAGTCGACGTTTATGTTGATGGCCAAGAGTGTGCATGACATCGACTGGCTCAACCATTTGGTTGGGCGGCCGGCGCGCCGTGTGTCCTCGTTCGGTGGCCTCCACCACTTTCGTCCCGAGCAACGCCCCTCCGGTGCCGGTGAGCGCTGCATCGACTGCGCCATCGAGCCTGATTGTCCATACTCAGCCAAGAGGATTTATCTGGGCTGCTTGGGTAACCCCGCTGCCGAGCGGTGGCCGTTGCAGACTGTCACCTCCGCCCGCACAGAAGAAGGTGTGCTGGACGCGCTGCGGACAGGTCCCTACGGTCGCTGCGTCTACCGCTGCGACAACGATGTGGTTGACCACCAAGTGGTCAACCTCGAGTACGAGGGCGGCACGACCGCGTCGTTCACCATGACAGCCTTCACCGACTTCGCCTTCCGTCAGACCAAGATCTTCGGCACGCACGGATGCCTCGAGGGCAACGGCCGCGAGGTGGAGGTGCTGGACTTCCGCACCGGGAAACGTGAGCGGCACCTCATCGAAGGCTCCAGCGAGCATGACCCGCACGCCGGCGGCGACACCGGCCTCGTTCGGGCCTTCATTGAAGCCCTCGTCTCCAGCCGGCCCCAGGACCATCTCACAACGCCTGAGGAGAGCCTGGCCTCGCACCTCGTGACATGGGCTGCCGAACAAGCTCGGCTCACCTCCACCGTCGTCCACCTCAGCTGACCATCCGATTACCAGTCGTCACCGGCACAGACGTCTATCTCAGGTCAATGGCCGATCGTCTCGTGAGCGGACCCACTTACGGGACGTATCGTGCCGATCCCAGCTCCGTCTACAGCACCTGCGCCCTCCGAGAGCCGATACAGATCGATCGCGCGAGCCTTGAACCGCGGCGCGAAGCTGGCCGGTCCACTGACCATCAGCTCCTCCGTTGGCCAATCAGACCAAGATCGAGAGCCTCCGGAAGCGGGGGAAGCGCACCAGTGACCGGGTTGCGCTCGACGCCGCATCTTCATCTGATCCTTCCCCTGGAGCATGATGGTTTGGTCTGAGGCAGCCTGACCAGCAGCTGAACCGTCGTTCTACTGAGGGGCCACTCAAGCCGGGAGGTACCGAAGTGCACACCAGGTTCACAGACAATCAGAAGGCCGGCATCTTCACTGGGCTGGTGCTCGTGCTGGCGGTAGCGGCTGCGCTCGTGATCAATGCCACGGGGCTGGACTCAAACCTGTATGCGTGGGGCGCGGTCTGGTCGATCACACCAACCCTGGCCACGGTGATCATGCTGCTGGTCGTGACCCGGGAGGGGTATTCCAGGGAAGGTTGGAAGTCTTTGGGCCTACACCGGCTTGGGCTTCGTGTGTGGTGGATCGCGTTCTTCGGGACGTTGTTGATCACCGTGGTCGCCACAGCCGCCGTGTGGGCGACCCCGCTGGCGTCGGTCACCACGCCACCGGGCGGAGTCCTCAACGCGGTTGTGAACTTCGTCATTCTGACGCTGATTCTGGCGACCACCTTCGCTTTGGCCGAGGAGATCGGCATCAGGGGCTACTTGCTGCCCAAACTGCTTCCGCTGGGTCGCAAACGCGCCCTGCTCTTGAGCGGTCTGGTTTCGGCGACTTGGCACCTGCCGCTGATCTATCTGACTGCGCTGCTACCGATCGGGAACCCAGTGATCGCTGTGCCGCTGTTCTACGCGGCCGTCGTAGCCGGAAGCTTCTTCTACGGCTACCTGAGGCTCGCCTCCGGCAGCCTGTGGCCATCGTCGATCGCGCATGCGACGCACAACAGCGCCTGGGGGATCATGGTCGGCTTCACCTCCACATCCTCACCCTTGCTAGTCAACGGCTACCTCCTCGGAGACTTCGGCATCGTGATCACGGTCGCTGCAGCGATCGGAGCTGCACTGGCCAGCCGGCTTGTCCCGCCCGGTGGGGACGAAGTCCGCCGGGGCGGACACGCCTTGCTCAACGCGACCACACAAGGGACCACCACTTCCACTCAAGCCCCCTGAAGGTCCTGTGCGGTCCGCACTCCCGGATCCTCGCGTCCATCTGGACCGTCCGCCGGACAGCCGGTGATCATTCGCCGAGTTGGCATAACCCGCGGCGGCTTCACAATTGGAGGCGCGTCGCGCCGCACGGTGATCGCCGCCTGCGAGGCCACCCTACGTCGACTCGGCGCTACTCCATCGACGTGTACTTCATCGATCGACGTTCACCCAGACCGCGATCGATGAAACGTTGCGGGCTCTCGACGACCTCGTAAGCACCGGCAAGATCCGCTACATCGGCTCCTCGGGCGCAACCGGCCGGCAGCTAGTAAACATGTGTGGCGCGCTTACCAGGGACTGTGCGCACCACCTGATCGAGCGTGGAAGAGGAATGGGGGCTCAGGCGACGGGCCGAAGCGAGTCGACGTAATGACGTAGGCCGGACCAACCTTGTGCGGTCGATTCTTACCGACGGCAACGCGCCGGACCCGAGTAGCTCGTAGATCTTCGATTGGCTGATATTGAGGAAAACGGCAACCTCGGCGCGATGCAGGAGGCGGTCCTCCAAGGCATTCACCCCCAACTGCGGATCTGTGTGATTCGACTCATCTACTTAGCCGTAAGGGAGCGGAAGCGTCCGGGCGATCAGGATGCGGTCGCGTGTTCGAGAGCCCAACCTCTTTGATTTCTGCCTCGCGTGCGCCGAAGTGTGGCTTCCTCGGTATCGGCGGAGGCAAGCGGTGCATCTTTACCCCGCATCGGATGGGGCACAACTGCTCTGAGAGGGCCGAGGGTCCAACCCGAGATAACGCATTACGAGAGAGTGCCGACGGTGCTCGCCAGTGATGGCTGAGCCTGGTTCCGCCTGCCGCAGTGTGAGCTAGCGCGGTCAGTGGTTGGCTGCGTGTGTCTACGCGGGGACCCGGAGCCCGAGCGGTAATCGCCGAAGGCTGCGATTTGGCCTTGGAGCGCCAGGCCATCGCGTTCTAGCGTGGAGAAACGGCCCGCGCTTGGACGGAAGGAATCTGATGGGAACACTCATGGTCGACTTCATCACCTCGCTCGACGGCTACGGGGCCGCTGAGGGCTGGCCGGGTTGGTGGGGCATGGAAAGCCCGGAGTATCTCGGCTGGCTGGGCGAACAGCCCGAGCACACCGTTTTGATGGGAGCGACGACCTACCGGCTGATGGCAGAATTCGCCGCAAGCGGCGAGGAAGGGGTCGATCAGCTGACCCAGGTGTCGAAGGTGGTCTTCTCCTCGACCCTGACCGAGCCGCTGGCGTGGGCCAACACGCGACTGGTCACCGGAGACGCTGTGGAAGCCGTGCGAGCGATGAAGGAAGACAGCCGCACTGAGATCCGCACGCTGGGCAGCGTGAGTCTGTGCCGATCGCTGATCACGGCCGAACTGGTGGATCGCTTCCGGGTTGTCGTCTTCCCGGTCGTCACGGGTGCGACTGGCCAAGATCGGATCTACGACGGATATCCCGACATCAGGCTCGACCTGGTTGAGAGCCGCACCTTCGACGGAGGGCTTCAACTGTTGGAGTATGTGCCCACCGTGCTCGACGGTCCGCCGGGTACCACGGGGGCGGCGAGCTGAGCGAGGCCACAGATCGCGCTGCTAGGCGACTCGGGGCGTGCAACTGACGTAGGCCTATGGCAGTGGGTCTTGGGCTTTCTGTCGGAACATCGGATCGAACTCTTCGTCCCTAACTCCGCGCAGTAGCCGTTTGAAGTCTTGTTCACGCTCGCCTTAACGCATCTGGATGAAGCCGAACGGGTTAGAAAGTGCGGTCGTTGCTGTACTTTCGCTGCTGCGCTGCGGGTCTGATGCCTAGACACGGCGCGCTAGGTCGCTTGCCTCGTCGGCCACGTCACCGTGGAGTCGGTCGCCAAGCAGTTTTGCGCTTGTTGCCTGCTCAGTGGCTGGCGAAGTACCGTTTGGCCGGCGAGAGCATTAGGGGGTTCATCAGATGAGTCTTCTTCCGCCGGATGTGAGGATGGCTGCTCCGGATCGCGAGGACAATGTTCGGGTTGTCCAGCTGTACATCGACGGCTTTAACGACTGCGATGTCGACAAATTCAAGCAGGCCTTTCACGAGGACGCGTGGATATTTTTCACCTACCGCGACGGCACTTTATACAAGGGCCTGATTGCTGACTCCTTCGAGGAATGGGCCACACCGCCGGCCCAGCGGATCGTGGGAGGGGTGATCTCGGTGACCCAGGCGGGCGATATTGCCTCTGTTCTTCTCGGTTTCGACAATGCCGACGAGCTGTCAGACGGGTGGGTCGACCTGCAGACGCTGCTGCGCATCGACGGAGCTTGGAAGATCATGAACAAAACAGCCACCCACTGCAGCAGAGCGGCCTGGGCTGCTCCCACTGTGTCAGACGAACAGGAGGCACCAGCTGAGCCGCGTTGAGCTCTACGAATCAATGCGTCGGTCAGGTTCAAGCGTCCTGCACGTCGGCAGCTGGAAACGTAGAAGTGATGCATTCACTGAACCTGTCAACTTGGATTGACTCGGTGCTGAGGTTGGAGCTCGGTCTTGCCGATGCGCCGAGCAGCCGTGCACTGGTCGGGGACCATCGGCCCGCCCGGGCACGTCGTGGGCGGATTTGAAGGCATACCTGCGTGCAGGATGGTCGCTGGACCTGAGAGCGTGGTGCTGGTCGGTGTCCAGACCGCGGTTCCATCGGGGTCGGGCGCCGCTTGCGCGGGGAACCGACGGGTACTACCCCAGCTGGTCGCGGCGGCGTGTCAGGTAGGCGGTCTCGGCGGTGTTGCCTGCTAGTTCGATGGCTTTGTCGTAGGCCGCGCGTGCTTTCTGACTGCGGTCTAGTCGGCGTAGCAGGTCGGCGCGGGTTGCGTGGTAGGCGTGATAGCCGGCCAGCTTGTCCTCGAAGCGGTCGATGGCCGCCAGTGCCACGTCCGGGCCGTCGAGCTCGGCGACCGCGATGGCCCGGTTGAGGGCGACGATCGGCGAGGAGTCGAGGCGCACGAGCTGGTCGTAGAGGGCGACGACCTGCGACCAGTCGGTGTCGCGTACGCCGCGGGCGGAGGTGTGCACGGCGCTGATTGCTGCGAGGATCTGGTAGCGACCCGGAGCCACCCCGGCGGCCAAGCGCTCGAGCACCAGCCGATGGCCCTCGACGATCAGCGCCGCGTCCCAGGCCCCACGGTCCTGCTCGTCGAGGGGGACCAGTTCGCCGCTGGCCGAAACCCGGGCGGTGCGGCGGGCCTCGGTGAGGAGCATCAGCGCCAGCAGCCCGGCCACCTCACCGTCCTCAGGCATGAGGGCACGGATCAGGCGCGTGAGCCGGATCGCTTCGGCGGTCAGGTCGTGACGTACGGGATCGGTGTCGGGGCCGGTCGCCAGGTAGCCCTCGTTGAAGACGAGGTACAGGACGGCGAGTACGCCGGAGACGCGTGCCGGGAGATCCTCCGCGGACGGCACCCGATAAGGAATGCGGGCCGCCTTGATCTTGGCCCTTGCGCGGGTGATCCGCTGCCCCATGGCGGTCTCCTGCACTAGGAAGGCACGGGTGATCTCGGGCACGGTCAGACCGCCGACCATGCGCAGCGTCAGCGCCACCCGGTCTCCATCGCGAGCGCCGGGTGACAGCAGGTGAAGATCAGCCTGAGCCGCTCGTCGTCGATGGTGCCGAGAGGCTCGGGCGGGTCGCCGTCATAGACCATTTGAGCCTCCTTCTGCTTGTCGTCGCGCTTGTTCTCGCGCCGGATCCGGTCGATGGCCTTGCGGTTGGCGGTGGTGTCAGCCAGGCGCCGGGGTTGGGGTACGCCGTCGACCGGCCAACGTGCGACGGCGGTCGCGAACGCCTCGGCCGCCGCCTCCTCGGCGATGTCGAGGTCACCGAAACGTCTGGTCAGGGCGGCGACCACCTGGGCCCATTCCTCGTGGTGGGCCTGGGTGATCGCCTGCCGGGCGTCGACCTCGCTTACAGGAACGGCCGCACCTCGATCTTCCGGTTGCAGGCCTTCGACCCCTCGGCGGCGAGCTTGAGCGCCACGTCGAGGTCGGGGGCATCCATGATCCAGAAGCCGGCGAGATACTCCTTCGACTCCAGGAAAGGCCCGTCGGTGAACATCGCTTCCCCACCCCGGTTGTCGATGACGGTGGCCGTGCTGGGCGACGCGAGGCCACCGGCGAAGACCCAGTGACCCTCGGCCTGGAGCCGGTCGTTGAACGCGTTGATGGCAGCCATCTCGTCCGGGGTGGCGAGGCCGGCCGTGTCGTCGATCACGGAAACCAGGTACTGCATCTCGGCTCATCTCCTGGGTTCTGGGGAGCCCCTCGTGGGCGGCCGCTCACCCTTGCTACGAACACCGCTGCCCCGATCCGACACCGCCTCCCGGATGTCTTTCAAGGACTTACTGCTATGCGGTTGTGGAACGTTCCGACTCGTCGAAGCCATCGCTGGACACATGCGCCGGGCGGCGGGCGCGGCCAGCGGGTTTCGCAGCGCTGCGTCGCACAGCGATCTTCCGGTGGCAGGCCTCCCTCGATTGCGGGCTTGAGCGCCACGTCGAGGTCGGAGGCATCGATGATCCATAAGTCGGCGAGGTACCTCTTGTATCCAACTTGGGTGGGTCTTGGCCATGCGGCTGGAATCGGTCGGTCGTCTAGCGCGTCATCTATGTCACGTGCTTCGGTCGGTTGCATACTGCGGGCGCCCGGCCGGCCGGTAGACCTGGATCGTTACGCCCCTTGAGTCGGCTCGCGATTCGACCAGGTCAAGCGCGATGTCCGGGCCGGCGTCGGGGAACAGCCGCGTGCCCTGGCCGAGGACCACCGGGACAATGAGCAGGTTGATCTCGTCGACGAGGTCGTTCTCGAGCAGCCAGCGGATCAGGGCACCGCTGCCGTGCACCTGCAGCTCACCCGCCGGCTTGGCTTTCAACTCGCCGATGGCCGCCGCGAGGTCACCGGAGAGGACGGTCGTGTTCGCCCATTGCGGGTCGCTGAGCGTGGTCGATGCGAGGTACTTGGGCTTCGTGTTCAACGCAGCTGCGATCTGGTGGTTGCCCGGATTTGCCGCCGCGGCGCGAGCCCGCTCCTCCGCGCCCCAGTAGCCGGCGAAGAGCTCGTAGGTCCGCCGGCCGAACAGGAACGCGTCGGCGCGCTGGTAGGTCTGGTTGATGAACGTCATGGTCTCGTTGTCGCCCACCCCCAGAGCCCATCCGCCGCGCTCGAATCCGTTCCTGCGGTCCTCATCCGACGCGCCGCCGTTTCCCTGCATCACTCCATCGACGGTGACTTGCGTCATGGTCATCAGTTTCATTGTCGCGGTTCCCTTTCCTCGGGGCGCCCCTCCTGGACGGCCTCTCACCCCTGCTACGAACTCCGCCGCCCCGATCCGACAGCGCCTCTCGGATTTCTTTGAGGACTTTCTGGTACGCCGGTTGTACGCGATCCGACAGCGTGTCAAGGGACAGTGAGAACTGCAAGACGGTTTCGGGGCGACTGCGCCGGATTCCTAGACGGTCACTACGTTGAGCGAGATGCACGGATGAGCCTGGCCACTTCCCCTCAAGGGCGCGGTGGCAGCCGCCCGGGCAAGACTCGATCGTCAAGGCACGGGCCGACAGTGGTGGTAGAGGTTGCTGCGGACGCGGCGCTGCAGGCTCTGCCTCGCCGTGGTCGTGGTGTCGCTCATCGGGCAATCCCAAGAGCTCGCGGATTGCAGCCGAGTCATAGACCCGCTCAATGATCGGGCCCAATGGCCGGGGCCGTGCGTAGTGTTCTAGGACCTTCGCGACCAGCGGCTCGGGCCGAACGCCGGAGGAGGTGCCGAACGCGGCACGAATGGCTACCGCTCAGGTGGCGTTGTGGCCGTGCGTCCGATCGGTGGGAATGTTCTGGGGGCGGCGGGCGCTTGGTTCGGCGTTTCCGGTAGCTGATCGAGGATGCGCCACCAGAGCGCTGCGACCGGGGTGGTCGTCGAGTAGGGATCCTACGGCGGCCGTCGACCGCACGAGGAGTGTGGCGTCAAAGCCAGCCCGGGCGGGGTTGCTCAACCTTTCTGCCAACTCCGGCGCGAATGTGGCTTAGGTCGCCCTGCGTGATGTCGCTACCGGGGATGTCCGCCCGGCCTTCTTGGGACGCCTTGGCTTTCAGAGGTCAAGGTGAGCCATTTGTCGTTCAGCTCGGGACCCAAGTTCATGGGCTGGAGTTGAACGTGAGGTCGACGTGGACTCGCTTGAGCCCGTATGCCTCGGTGATGCGCAACATCTCGACGACGACGTCGTTGGCCGACATACCGGCGGTTAGTAACACATCTCCTACGCGTAGCGCGAGCTCCAGCGTCTGCCGAGCCTGTGTAGCAGCGTCGTCGCTTCCGAGCATGGCCTAACCAGGAGTCGCAGCATGGGCAACATGGCCGAGTGCCGCCCATGTATCCCCGGGACTCCGCCCTCAGTCACCGTTCTTCATCCGGAATCGTAGTTGCCGTCACCGTTCCCATCTCGCACCCTCGGCAACGGTTCTCTTGCGCTGCTTGAGCGGCCGGATTTGCGCGTCGTCGGCCGGTCGTCATACGACAAGCGAGCGGGCCAATCGCTGTTTGGTTGTCTGCGCCGGAGCGTCAGGTCAGGACTCTGCGAGGGCGCGTACTGCGCGTTCGATGGCGGGGCGCATGTCAAGCTCGGGGTCGACGGTGAGCCGGTGCAGGAGCAGTCCGTCGCCGAGTGCCATAAGGGCCCTAGTCGCCGGCACGGGGTCGGCGATACCGACGGCGATCACGATCCGCTCAGTCCACCGCTCGAACTCGCGTCGCTGCCGCCGCAGGGGCTCGCCAAGTTCAGGGTCGTCGGCGAGTTCGAGGAAGAGGGCGTAGCGTGCGCGGGTGCGCGCGGCGAATGGCCCGATCTGCAGTTCGGCCATAGCGCACAAGCCCTCGATCAGCTCGTCGACTCCCGAGATCGTAGGCATCGCGGCCGGCTCGAGCTCGGCGCGCTCGCGCTCGGCGATCCAGTCGACAATTCCGCCGAGTAGCGCCCGACGGGTGCGGAACCAGTTCGAGGTCGACCCGGGCGGGAGGCCTGCTCGTTCGTCGACCCGCGCATGGGTCAACGCGCGCACGCCCTCCGCGCCGAGCAACTCCACGGCCGCCTCGAGTCCGCGCTCCCGGGTCGCCGCCGGCATGGACGCCCCTTTCCAAGAGGTCTACTATGCCCATAGTAGACCATCGCACGAAGGAGTCGTGTTGCCCACGCCCGAGCCCCGCCTCACCCGTTCCGTCGACGCCTCGGCCTGGTCGCCGCCGCTTCCCGAGGCCTCCGGCTTCGACCATCTCGTCGTCGAGACGCCCGGCCTGCATACTCACCTCGCCACCATCGGCGAGGGCGAACCGGTCGTGCTGTTGCACGGATTTCCCCAGCACTGGTGGCAGTGGCACGCCATAGCTCCGGTCATCGCCGCAGGCGGCTACCGCGTCATCTGCCCCGACCTGCGCGGGGCCGGCTGGACCGTGGCCGACGATCCGCGTATCGAACGCGAGACCCGGCTCCGCGACCTGCTCGCCCTCCTCGACGTCCTCCACATCGAGCGCGCCCACCTCGTCTCCCACGACATGGGCGTCATCACCGCGATGCAGCTGACCTACGACCACCCCGAGCGGGTTCGAACGGCAGTGCAGCTCGCCGTGCCGCCGGGCTTTTTCAAGTTCAGCCCGAAGCTCCTCCCGGCCTTCCGGCACCTGCCCGCGTTCGTCTGGCACCGCCCGGGCGCCTCACTGCGCGGAAGCTTCTCCGAGAGGTATGTCGCCCGCCCGATGTCGGAGGCAGCCGTCGAAGCCCACCTCGCCCCAATGCGCCGACCCGACATCGACGGCGCGGTACGTCCGCTCTGCCGCGGCATGGTCCTGCCCGAAGCCATGCGCATGATGCGCGGCGTCTTCCGCCGCCGGCGGCTCACGGTGCCGACCCTTGTGGTGTTCGGTCGCCGCGACCGCCCCTGGACCGAGGAGCTCATGGGGCGTATCTGCCGCAATCCGGAGCGGTACGCCGATCGCGTCGAGTTCGCCTACGTCGACGACGCAGCGCATTTCATCACCGACGACGCCCCCACCGCGGTCGCCGACCTCGCGATCGACTGGTTCGAACGAGCCGCATGACGTAGGGCTTACTACTCAGTCTTCCGCTCACCGCATCCAAGCACTCTTGCGCGTCTCACTGGGCGGATGGACGCGGGAGCACTCCCAGCGCGAGAGGCGGGCCGCTCGGTCGTCTCATAGTCCGAGGTCGCGGCTGGAGGCGTACTCCATGGCCTGCGCTGGGCGGATGTAGCGCTCGATGAGGGGTGGAGAGCCGTTTGTGTCGGGTCTGGGCGGCGATCCGGTCCAGGGCGACGCCGGCGACGGCGGCGCTGGCGGCGTGCCCGGCCGCAGTGAGTGGGCGGTGACCCGGTCGGCGGCTCGGGCGCGTTTGCGGAGCACGATCGAGATGGCCTCCCCGGAGATCGGTTCGCGGACCTACTCGGGAAGACCACACTCAACGACTGCCGCGTGAAAAGACGGAGGCTAGTCCGCGAGACGCTGCTCCAGAAACTCCCCGAGCTCGTGGCGGACGATCTGCGCGTCCCAGCTGCCCCAGGCGCCGTCGAAGCCGTGCCTGGCCCAGGGCAGTTCGACGAGACGGTGGGGGACGCCTGCTTCCTCCAGCCGGTCCGCCAGCAGCACGGACTGCTCAGACGGCGAGATCTGGTCCTGGCCGCCGTGGGCCAGGAACGTCGGTGGATCCCCAGGGTCGACGTGGGAGACCGGAGAAGCGAGGCGGCGGTCGCCTTCCGCTACGTAGTCGACGTCGGTTCCCGTCGAGTCCTTGACCGAGCTCGCGAGGTTCGGCCGCCACCACGGCCAGTGCGTCTCATCGATGCGCGTGAAGTCGGTGGGCGGGTAGAAGGCGGCCACGGCCTCAACGCCGGTGTCTGGGACGTCGCAGCTGGGCGGCAGCCGCGGGTCGCCCTCGGCGTAGGCCGCGAGCAGGGCGACATGCCCGCCGAAGGAGCGGCCCAGGAGGGCGATGCGGTCGGGGTCCACGCCGTAGCGGTCGGCGTTCTCCTCGACCCAGCCGACCGCGCACTTCACATCGCCGGTGGCGTCCTCCCAGCGGGGCGGCAGCCCGAGCCGGTAGTCGATGCTGAAGACCACGTAACCCTGCTCGGCGAGCCACTCGCTCCAGAGGGTGTCTTCGCTGCGGCCGCCCAGCATCCCACCGCCGCCGTGCACCGTGACCACGGCCGGTCTTCGCTTCGGTCCCGCCGTGTCGCCTTGGTCCGGCCGGCGGCGGACGTCGAGCTTGAGCTCCTCTCCGTCCGGCCGGGCGTAGGTCACGGTCTCGGGCGAACTGATGGCGGGGAAGGAGAAGTACTCCGAGAGCGAGAGCGCGACACCCTCTTGCGAGGCGGTACGCCACCCCTGGACCACGGGCACGAGACAGAGCGCGATGGTCACCACCCCGAGCACAGTCGCCACGAGCGAGGCCCTGGGCAACCCGGTGCGGCGCGCGAGCAGGGCCACGCAGATGCCGAGCACGGCGAAGGCGGCGAGCCAGAGGCTGTACCCCTCGACGACCGCGGCGAGCGCGTGCAGGACCACGTTCGGCCCGAGCAGGCCGAGGTTCGGGGTAGGCAGCACGCTCATGAGCGCCAACACCAGCCCGACCGCCGCCCAACCGAGCGCGGCCGCGGCCAACGCGCCTCGCAGCAGCGTGCGTCCGGTGACCTTCGAACGGCGCTCTTTCGTCCTCCCCGCCGGACGCTTCGACGAGTCGCTCTTCGGGTCCTCCACGGCAGCCACTGCGTCCACCTCCTCCTGAACCGGTCCGCTCCTGGCTCAAACGCTACGAACCGGGAGAGGAGGGGCCCCAGGGCCGAAGGTCCCGCGGGTTGTCCCCGCCGGGGACCCGCTCATTAGCTCAGGTTGCTCGGCCGTCTCGGTGTCGTCTCCGTGAAGGGTCGCTGAGGCAGCTGGCCCGCCCACGTCGCCGGCCACATACAGCTTAGATAGCCGGTTGCCCCTGCCGGACGGGTATTTTCTTGACTCCCTCCTAGCGGCTTGGCCCAACCGGATCAGATTGGATCTTGGCAGCCCGACTCAGCTCCGTTCATTACTCGCCGCCACGGATGTGCATCCATAGGTACTGACCTCTTCGCGGTCCGTTCACGCGCTGTTCATATAGATCCACTCTTATGGATCCACTCCTATCAGTCCGTTGACGGCTTCGCCGACCACTCATCAGGGTGAACGGATCTTGGAAGGATCTGAGGTGTCCTCTGGTTCGTTGAGGCTTCCCGGCGTCACCGCTTTGACGGCCGCGGCGCGGTTGGTGAGTGGGTGTGGTGGTCAAGCCCCGCGCTTCGCCTCCGCGGCGGCGATCGCCGCTGTGATCGATGACAACCAACACGTGATCGGCCCGAGTGTTCGTAAGTACGTCCAGAACTAGGACGGAGCCGCCATGAAAACATATAGACAGTCACCTCTGCGTTTGCGGACCGGCCCTGCCCGCGAGCCTCAGTGGTTGATCCAGACTCGTGAGCTAGAAGTGCTGCGCGCCATTCGAGATGGACTGGTGGACCGCGATCTCCAGTACGGCGATCTCGCTCCATGGATGTTAGGGACACGGCAGGTCAGCTGGTCCGT
Source organism: uncultured Actinomycetota bacterium (assembly GCA_963759635.1). Classification (GTDB taxonomy): domain Bacteria; phylum Actinomycetota; class Actinomycetes; order Propionibacteriales; family Propionibacteriaceae; genus Microlunatus. Next base: position 98,891 of record CAVXAP010000003.1, on the reverse strand, counting down.
GACCCTCTTGATCCTCCATGGCCTGATCCGACTTGGCGCCTTCGGATTCGGACCTCCCCAGATCACGGCGCGGGGCCTGCGGATGCTCGACGGCTGGACTGATCCTCGCCTCTTCGGAGATCAGTAATGACCCAACCGCGGATGACTCGACTGGAGTTTGATAACGGGCTGCGGCTGGTGCGTGAATCCTTGTTCACTATGACCTGGACGGCAACGGAGGCCATCCAGGCTGCGACGACAGCCTTGCTGGAACAGAACCTGGAAGCGGCTCGCGCGACCGCATCACTGGAGCAGGAACTGGAAGCCGATCGGCTGCTGATCGAGCGCCACACGATGGAGCTCCTAGCTCGCCAGCAGCCGGTGGCGAGTGAGCAAAGGATGCTCGTATCTGCCGTCAAGATCAGCGCCGAGTGCTGGCGGATGGGTGTACTTGCTCACCACATCGGCATGGCTGCCAGACACTTCCACCCGGCTCCAGCCATTCCCGACGAGGTGTCGGGAATCTTTCGCTGGATGGGTGATGTCGCGAGCCGGATCGCTGATGATGCCCGCGTCACGCTGCTGAGCAGCGACGCCCTGGATGCGACGAGCGTTGAGGTCGAGGACGCCATGGAAGGCAGGCACCGTGCGCTTTTCCGGGCACTGCTAAACAACCGGTCTCACGGCGTGGAAACAGCGGTCAACGTTGCGCTGCTCGGCCGCTATTACGAAAGATTCGCTGATCACGCCGTGGCGATTGCCCAGTCCGTGATCTTCATGGTGACCGATACAAGGCCTCGTATCGGAGCACCTCATGTCGGCTAAGGCGACTGGCTCCACGCTGAGACCCACCTCGAAAGATAGCCTGCCGCCTGTCGTTTCCTCGACCGCGGCCTAGCGCGTCCGAGGGGCAACGACTGACTTCCAGCACGTCCGAACCCCTCACCCGGCCGCGGAAGCGCTCGCGAAGACGCTGCGGCTCGATGCCGACCCGACCCGACTCCGACTGCCCAGCATGATCAATGACAGTCCGAGCCAGGAGGTGACCGTCGGGGAGCTCACGCAACACCTGGGCCTGCGTCAGCCGACGATCAGCCACCACCTTCGACTGATGTATGAAGATTGAGGTGCGGGTTACCGACCTCGGCCATAGCGGCGACGGCGGCAGGGTTGACGCGGTCGGCGGGTTCCGAGCCGGCTGAGCGGACATCGACGGCGCCCTGCGACAGGTGCGTCAAGAAGGCAGCGGCCATCTGCGACCCGGTCGGCATTGTGCACGCAGAGGAACAGGACTGAGGGCTTGTCGGCCATGGGGTCGTGCCGACCTCGAAGCCACCGGCATGAAACTGCGCCTCGACACCCTCGCCACCTGCATCGACGTCGGGGGCCGGCGCCTCGCTGTGCGGGAACAAGACGGCAGCGAGGCGTTGATCGACTACGACGAGCTCATCGTCGGGACCGGCGCCCTGCCGGCGCGGCCGCCGATTGAAGGCCTGGACACTCTCGGCGCCGACGATGGAGTGCGGTTTGAGCAATTGATTTGCCGCGCCTAAACGCCACAATGCGCGAAAGGCTTGCGTGGCTTCCATTCCGGATCAGGGGAGAGGCACGCGGCCTGCGGCAAAGACTTAAAGGATCGGGCAGCGATCGAGCCTGAGGTGTGTTCTTGGGGACACCAACATTGCCGCACTGGACGTCGAGTGGTCAGGACTGGGCGGTCACCTTTGCTGCCAAATTGCTGCCAAGAATGATCAAGACCCTTTCGTCACTCACCGAAAAGGTCTCTGGCTAGGGCTTTTGTAGTAGCGGGGACAGGATTTGAACCTGTGACCTCTGGGTTATGAGCTGAATTTTCCGGCTTGAGACTCAACTGTTCTGTAGGCTCAAATGCAGGTAAAATACCTAGTCAGAAGCTCTTTTGAAATCCGTGAGCGTCCATGGAGATCCGCGGTCATCCGGCAACGTTTGCCCACAAACTGCCCACAAGGCGGTTGAGAATACGCCAGGAAAGAGGTTGCGATGGCCTGGGTGTCGGAACGAAGCGGAGCGCGCGGAACCAGGTATGCCGGGATCTACCGCGACCCGGACGGCAACAAGCGCTCGGCCGGCACGTACTCGTCCCGTCGTGAGGCCCTGCGAGCCGCCAACCGCGAGGAGCACAAGGTTCTCTCGGGCTCTTGGCACGACGGGAGTCTGGGCCAGATCACCTTTCGGGACTACGTCGAACAGGAGTGGCTGCCCCACAAGCACCTCGAGGTCACGACCCGCGCTGCGTACAGTTCGTACCTGAACAAGCAGTTCTATCCGGCCTTCGGCAAGCGGGCACTGAACAAGGTTTCGCCGTCGGTCGTCCAGGACTGGGTGACGAAGGCCCATGCTGACGGCCTGTCACCTCGGTCGATCAAGAAGTACCACGTCTTTCTGTCTTCGATCTTCCGTCGCGCTGTTCGCGATCGGATACTCGTGTTCAACCCGTGCGATCACACCGAGGTGCCGAAAGTGATCGTGCGCAAGACCCGCACGGTCACGCCTCAGGAGTTCGAGCGCCTCATTCGAGCCTTGCCATCGCACTATCGGCTGTTGGTTGAGACGTTCATCGAGACCGGAATGCGCTGGGGCGAAGTCATCGCGCTGCGGCCGCGCCATGTCGACTTCCTCAGCCGCATGGTCAGAGTTGAGGACACGATCGTGGAGACGTCCAAGAAGAACTCCCCGACCGGCGAACGCTTCCTCGTGAAGCCGTACCCGAAGAACAACGAGCCTCGAACGTTTGGCGTACGGCAGGGGTGGCTGGACGAGGTCGCGGCTCACATCCGAACCAAGTCGATCGGTCGTGACGATCTGTTGTTCGCGACGAGGGTTGGCACGCCGATCTCTCGCAACAGCTTTCGGACTCAAGTCTGGCTCCCCGCCGTGAAGGCCAGCGGGGTCGACTTCAGGGTCCGCGTCCACGACCTCCGCCATGCTCACGCCTCCTGGCTGCTGGCAGGGGGCTCGGATCTGCGGTCAGTGATGGACAGGATGGGTCACCACCAGATCCAGACGACGCAGAAGTACCTCCATGCACTGCCCGAGGCCGATCGGAAGAATCTCGACGCACTCGAGCGGATATCACGCGGAGCAAGCAGGTGACTCGACACCGTACTCGCATCGAAGGCTGCCAATGCCGCCAAGTAGCTCTCAATCTCGGGGTCACATAGATCGGAGAACACGGGCTGCGGCTGGTGTTGGCCCCATCTGATCGACAAGGTGCTTACCCGGCACGTTGACCCGGGCCAGATGGTTAGACAGCTGCTCACTATGGCAGCGACGGCAGCGGTGACTTCGTTGTCCCGAACGCACGGTCGGTGAGTCGTCGAGGTCGAGAGCTGAGCGTGAACTCAGTCCGTGGAGGTGTGCCTGAATGTACGGGTCGTCGGGCCGGTAGTCACTCAGTTGGTCACTCAGCAGCCTCGTCACGGGTGCCGCGGAGCTTGCGGATGTTGTTCGCGTCGGCGCGTACGTTGAGGACCAATACTGACACGGCAAGCCAGCGAGGTCGACGGTGGTTTCGATGTTGTACACCATCGGCAAGCTGACTTCCGCTATGCCATGGTGGCCTTGGAAGCGCGGATGACGGGCCGCGAGCGTTGATGGAGTGCAGGATGTGCAGGCGCCCTGGTCGAGGCGCTGCCGCAACGACCCGATTCGGCGTCAGACCGCAATCACCGGCGGGTCGCTGCCGCATATGGCTACGGATTGGAATCCGTGGCTGGCCATTGGTGGAAGCGCCGTAGCGCAAGCCAGATGAGCGGGGCGCCGACGAGGCTGGGTAGTAGCCAGTAGGTGATGTGGGGTAGTCGGTTCCATAGGGGCAGGAAGGGTCCGTTGTCGACGTAGAAGCCGGTGAGTAGGGCGATGTAGGAGCCGCCCATGCCGGTGGCGTGGTGTGGTGGCCAGCCGGGGCGGTGGCGTCGGCGGGCGCGGTAGCCGTAGAGGCCGAGGCTGAACGCGATGACGGCGATGGCGAATAGGTGGGCGTCTTCGTGCCAGCGGATGATCGCCATGATCGTGGCGGTGGCGAAGATTCCGCCGAGTGCCCACAGGTAGACCCGTCCGGCGCGCGGGTGGCGTCCGGGTTGTTTGCGGGCGGTCGCGGCGAGCGCCCCGGCGAGAACGGCGGTCAGCCCGGACAGGATGTGTAGCGCCAGCGCCGCCGCGAAGATGGGTCCCGCGTCGGGGATGGGCAGGCCGAAGATCTCACCCTTGGGCGTCATGATCAATCTGGATCATCAAGCTCGCATCCGGTTGGCGTGTCGCACTGTCGTGATGCTGCAGACAATGCGAGTGAGGCTGGCGGCAACGGCGATGATCATCAGCGGTCCCGTCGGGGCACCGGAGACCATGACAATGGTGATCATGGTGAGGTCGGTGATCATGCACAGCGTGGCGATGGCGGTGGTGGCGGCCAGGGCACGGCGCGGGCCGGTTTCAGGCAGCCAGCGCATTAGGCGGCCGGTGGTGGCGAGGGTGCCGCCTGCGGTGGCGATCGCGATGATGATCAGCGGGATGACGGGTATAGCTGCCACGAGCGCGATCAGGCCGGTGCGCCAAGGGCTGGGATGTAGCAGGAGCAGCCACCAGATTCCCACGAGCGGGCCGGTCGCAATGAACCAGGCGATGGTGCGGCGCGCGTACGCGGTTGTCAGCTCGCCGGCGAAGGCGTCCGCGACGGCGTGTGCGCTTCCGAACTGCGTGATCGCCGCCGCAGCCACCCGGTCGGGGGTCGGGTCTAGTCCCGCAGCGATGCGGTCCTCCGTGGCTTGTTCCAGGCCGTCACGCAGTTCGATGAGAATCGCCTCGCGGCGACGCCGTGGCCCGTGTAGCTCCGCGGCGAGATCGGAAAGGTAGGTGGCGAGCTCGCCTTCTGAGCGGGCAACGGTGCGAGTGGCTAGGCGGTCGCTGGCCATGTTCGCCTCGTGAGGAGAGCGGTTACAGCGGTGGAGAACTGGTCCCACACGGCGCGTTGCTCGCCGAGCGCCACGTGCCCGGCCGCAGTGAGGTGGTAGGCGCGGCGGCGGCGTCCATCCACGGTCTGCCAGTCACTGGCGATCAACCCGGCACGCTCCAACCGATGCAACGCCGGATAGACCGTGCCAGTTGGCAGATCGAGGGCGCCCTCACTGCCAGAGCGCAGCACTTCGATGACGGCGTACCCGTGTTGTGGACCCGGCTCGAGGACGGCGAGCAGCAGGGCGTCGAGGTGGCCCTTGAGCAGTTCGGGTCGCATCGGCAGCACGTCGGCTCCTTGAGATCTTGTCGATTTCAGCACAGCACCGCTAGTGTAGCATCGCAATAGTTTGTGTTACTACTTATGAGGTCAATGATGGACGCCAACGACGAGGTATTCGATCTTGCCCAGGCCGCTGGAGCTGACCGGGCACGGGTGGGCGGGAAAGCCCGTGTCCTTGGCGAGCTGGTCGCGGCCGGGTTCGCCGTCCCGCCAGGTCTGGTCGTCACGGCCGCCGCGCTGTGGACATCGACGGGTGGGAGGGATTCCTTGAGGCGGCGGCGCGCGGTCTGGGCGTGCAGCGGTTCGCGGTGCGGTCCTCCGGCGCTGCGGAGGATTTGCCGGAGGCGTCCTACGCCGGCCTGTACGAGACGTACTTGAACGTCGCTGTTGAAGGGCTGCGGGAGGCGGTGCGGCGGTGTTTCGCCGCCACCACCGCCGAGCGGGTCTCGGTGTATCACCAGCGGCACGGCGGCGGCGCGGCCGGGATGGCGGTCCTGGTGCAGGCGATGGTGGACCCAATGGCAGCCGGGGTGGCGTTCACCGCCCATCCCGTCACCGGCGACCGCGACCAGGTGGTGGTCACCGCCGTGCCCGGCTTCGGTGATCCACTGGTGTCCGGCGAAGCGGTCGGTGAGGAGTGGACCGTCACCACACAAGCGGCTCAAATGTCACGCCCGATGCCCGGCGGCAAGGTGCTGGCGGCCGGGCAGGCTCAGGCCCTGGCGGACCTGGCCCGCGAAGTCGCCAACCGCTATGGGAGGCCCCAAGACGTCGAGTGGGCGATCGACCAAGAGGGCAGGCTGTGGCTATTGCAGGCTCGGCCGATGACAGCCTTGCCGGAGTTGGTGTTGTGGACGGCGCCGGGTCCTGGGTTGTGGATGCGTAACTTCCGGCTCGGCGAGTGGCTGCCCGAGGCGGTCACTCCGTTGTTCGCCACTTGGCTGCTGCCGATGCTGGAAGACGGCTACCTCGACGGAATGCACGAAAGCGTCGGGGTTCGGGTGCCGTTCCGGTACGCCCTCGTCAACGCCTGGTACTACAACGCCACTCCGATCCCGTCACCCAAACTGCTACTTCGGGTGTTGTGGCAGGGGCGCGGCCGCGCGGTGAAGATCATCTACAACGCGCTGATCCGGGTCAGCCGCGATCCAGCGGCTGCCGATCGCGCCGTGCTGACCGATCTGTACCACCGATGGCGAGAGATCCACCTGCCCGCCTACCGGCAGTTAGTTACCGACGCCCGGATCCAGGCCATCACGGCTGCCCCCGGACCGGTTGTCGCAGCTGGTCGACCAGCTCGGCCGGGAAGCCGGAATCTACCTGTGGTACCTGGCGATCGTCGGCGGGTCAGCATGGAAAATGGAGGCCTGCCTAACGCGCTTCTGCCGCCAGCACCTGGCCCAGGTGCTGCCTGAGGAGCAGGGCGGCTGGCAGGTACTACTGCGCGGACCGACCGGCACCCAACCCGTCAGCACAGCGCACGCGGTGCAAAGCGCCGACTGGTACCACCCGGTCGCCGCTGAACTATCGACGGCAGACCTGGCGATGGCTGACGGTGGCCACCAGCACGCACGGCTGGCTCAGCAGCGCGCCACGGCCGAGCGAACGTGCCGGGCCGCCCTCGCCGGTCAACCACGGCTGCTGACCCAGTTCGAGCAGCTGCTCCAGGTCAACCAGCGCTATGCGATCATCCGAGAGGAACAGGCCCGCGACTTCACCCTGGCGTGGCCGGTCCTGCGCACCTGTGACCGCCTGCTCGGCGAGCACCTGGTCGCGACCGGCGCGGTCGAACAGGCCGACGACGTGTTCTTCTGCACCCGCAACGAAGTGACCACCCGTCCAGCTGGCAGGGCCGAGTCGATGGTCGACATCGTGGGTAAGCGCCGCCACCTGTGGCAGCGCCAGCGCAGCCTCGCCGCCCCGTTGACCCTCGGGCAGCCGGCCCGGCTGATCGGGGACGTGATCGACCGCGCCGCGCAAGAAGCCCGCGGTGAGCGCGAGGTCGGCGAGGGTGTGATCGTTGGGCATCCGGCATCGGCGGGCAGCGCCACCGGACCGGTACGCATCGTGCACAGCCCGCAAGACTTCAGTGGGTTCCGCGACGGCGATGTCCTTGTCGCGAAAGCGACCGCACCGGCATGGACGCCACTGTTCGCCCGAGCGGCCGCCATTGTCACCGACGGCGGCACCCTCGCCGCGCACACCTCCCTCATCGCACGTGAATACGCCATCCCCGCAGTCGTCGGCACCGGCGACGCCACCGTGCGGCTGCATTCAGGGCAGCTGGTGACCGTTGACGGCACCGCCGGAACCGTCACTCCTCACGACGAACCCATTGCCAATAGCAGTGAAAGTTAGCTGGTGGGTTTGGCCGCGCGGATGATCGCTGGGAACCTCGACCGTGGACCTCCACTCACACAGGCCGCTGCGCGGGGCGACTTCAAAGATCAACCGGCACACGTGCTTTCAAGATCACTTTCAGAACCCGTGTGACCTGGGCTGCGAGTGCGGGAACCAAAACCAAGACGTCTTGTTGCGCCGGCGCAGCCGTGCCACCCCTGCTCGCGACAGCAAGCGATCCGGTCGCCGCGACTATCGCCGAGATCTGAAAGCTCTACGCATTGCGCTCCGCCCGTTGTCCATGAGGCCCCGCATGAGCGAGAAGGCGGCGAGATCGTGGCGTGCGGAACGAGTTCGAATGGCGCGGCGGGCGCCGGATACCCTCGGAAGGGCGCACAAGGCCAAGCGCTTGCGGAGGTTTGTATCGCTTGGTTGCCTCCGAATCAATGTCCCAGCGTGGTCTCCTCGACAGTGAAGGACCCGGGCCGGTAATCGCTGTACCGCAGCCAGCGTGGGCGGACGCGGACGTGCACGATGTCGGGATCACGGGCGCGTTCCACGCCGTTCGGGTACTGGGCAAGGTAGGCCAGCAGACAGCGATCGAAATCGGCGCCCGTCGGAATGTCGGCGGCCCCCTCGCACTGCACGGTCATCTCGTGGTCCCAGCCGATGACCAGCGCTACTTGACTAAAGGCGGACAGGTTGCGGTACTTCCGAGAACTTCGACTCGTGTCGAAGACCAACTCGCCTCGCCCAGTAGCGGTGATGCCAACCAACGCCGCTTGCGGCGCGCCGTCAGCCCCGCGGGTAGCAATGACCGCTAGGCCGCGTTGACGGACAAAGTTGATGAACTGCTGCTGATCCACAACACCACCCTTGCAGCGGCAAGCGGTGCGTCGCACTGACAGAACATCCAAGGAGACATGCAGTGGGCGAATGCGCAGACCACTCACCCACTGACGAGTCCGTCCCACGACCATCGGGAATGCGCAGCCCATCCACGACATCATGTGCGGAGCGGTTCGCTGCACATCTGCCTACACCTATCCGTACTCTTGCCATGCGGCTACGATCCCGGCTCTGGTCGACGCCGTCTGGGGCGCAACTGGGACCTGGTCGGCGTGTCAGCTAGTCGGCGCCGTCAAGTAGGAACGTCGCCATGGGTCCCTTCCCCTTCACGTTCGTTCCACGAGGCCGCACGGCGAACCCCGGACCGAGCGCGGCCGCGACGCGGTCGGTGACCTGAATCTGCCCGGGTAGGCCTTGGGACTCCATCCGGCTCGCCGTGTTCACGGTGTCGCCCCAGAGGTCGTAGATGAATTTGCGCCGGCCGATCACACCCGCCACCACCGGTCCTGTGTCGATCCCTATCCGGACGGCAAGCCAGTCCCGTCCGGTCCGCTGGGCGATTGCCGCGACCTCGTCCCGCATTGCGAGCGCCAGGCGGGCGACCGCCTCGAGGTGGTCCGGACGTGGTTCTGGCAAGCCGCCCGCCACCATGTAAGCGTCGCCGATCGTCTTGATCTTCTCCACGCCCTCCGCATCGGCGAGCCGGTCGAACGCGGAGAAAATCTCATCCAGGAGCGCCACCAGCTCGTCGGCGGCCATGACCAAGGACCGCTCGGTGAAGCCGACAAGGTCGGCGAAGAGCACGCTCACCGCCTCGTAGTGATCCGCGATCACCCCGGTGCCGACCTTCAGGCGCTCGGCGATCGGCCCGGGCAAGACGTTCAGCAGCAGGCGCTCCGACCGCTCCCGCTCCGCCTCGAGCGCGCGATGCGCCCGCTCCCGCTGTTCCACGAAATACCCGAGCATCACATACGCACTCAGCGTGAGTCCCATAACGTTCAACACGAAGAAGGTGATCACAAACCCCGTCGGGAGCGCCGCCGGATCCCGTGAGAGGCGAGGGTCGAGCAACGCGAGCACCACTAGCTCGGCCAAGAACGCCACGAACCACACAACCGAGCGCCGAAGCCCCAGCAGGGCAAGCGCCGCGAGCGGTGTGAAGATCGCCCACAAGATCATCGCGCTCGATGCGACGAAGCCGCCGAGAGAGGCCTGCAGCAGGGCAGGCAGCACCAGGAACGCAAGAAGCTGCGTGGTCCGAAACACCCCGAACCGCCGCGTCCGCGCCAGCACGACCAGCCCCACGACCGTGGCCAGCTGATACACGGCCGGAATCGCCGCCGACATGGAATAGCCGTAGGCCAAGTAGGTAACGACCCAGATCAGGGAGATCAGCGTGATCAGCACGGACGCGAAGATCAACGTCCCATGACGGAGGCGCTCATCACGAGGATCCTCGGGTCGGGCGCCAAGATCAGATAGTCGATCGAGCAAGCGCACGATTGACCGTTTCGATCCCCGCCGAGGAGGACTGGAAAGGACGTGGGATACGGCCACGCCGCCGATGCTAGCCAAACTGCACTGCGAAAGAGTCGGCGTGTTGATCATGGGTGTGGCGGTGTGGGCGGGAGGAATGACCTCGACTCCTGGACCTAGAGGTGATCAAGTTCATCGTTTCTCGAACGATGGGGTGGTGACCTTGCCCGGGGATATGGCCGCATGGACGCGCTGCCGGAATGATCCGGCGTTCGTCGCGTCGCTAGCACCGTTCTTCGACTCCATCATGCTAGGCCGTCGATTCCATGTCGGGCGTTCCGCAAGCGGCGGGCTACAGGGACGCGTTCCGCGGGAACACGTACGGCCTATGAGGCGTCCGCTGTGGATCGGCTGCCAGAGTGGTGCAGCTCATGTGGATGACTTCGCGATTCAAGTCCGGGCAGCACAAGCCTGTCTCATCGCCCCCAAAGGAGAAAATCTTGCATTGGCGGTCGATCGAGCGGCCGGATGTCCGGGAGGTCGACCCCGGATCATGTCGTCTAACCGGTTGGCCTTGACGGTGACCTGCAGCGCGGCGTCGATTCGTTTGCATGGCCGCATGGCAGACGTCCCCATTAGAAGCTAGGGCCGGGCGGCCCCGACCTCTGGTTGATCTCGGATGGGCGCTGCCAGTGGTGCCGATCTTCGTGACGGCCACCTTCAAAGGTGGAACCAACTCCCTGCCTCCGGAAATCCAAGTTGGCCGGGTAGTCGCTAGCGTGGGTGATGCTTCGATCGAGATGTTGTTGCCATTCGGCCGAAGCGGTCGGCAGCTTTTCTGGTCCGGTAGGGCGGCGGTCATGGGGGTCGACGCCATTGGCGGCCCGCCACACGGCGACTTCACCAATGAGAGCGGCGCTCAAAGAACTGTGCTGCGGCACCCAATGGGGCTGAGTGCCGTCGTCGGTGGCGTGATGTCGAATGTGGTCGGCGAGGTCGGCGATCAACTGGGACCGCCGGGCCAGGTATTGCGGCCAGTCTGGGTGATCGTTGATCGCTTGGGGAATTCCGGGTAGCCAGGGCAGCGGTGGTCGGCCGTGGGTGGAAGTGGGCGCTGGGAGGCGCCAGTTCAAGACGGCGGCCGTGTCTTCAGCCGCGCTGAGATCCCGCCCGAGTGCGGCTTCATAGAGGTGGACGAGCGGGTGTTCGCCGGTTTCTGCGGCCAAGGCGATGAGGTTGGCTCGCAGGGTCGGCCAGGCCGGTGCGTCGGTGACGTCGGCTACGACTTGCTCGGCTCGGCCGTCGAGCGTATCCACAATTGCGGGTCCGACGATTCGCTCCGTGGCGGCCTGCAGGCCATCGGTGTAGCGCAGGACCGCATCATGCAGCCGGGCCGCCGGGTCGCTAAGTCGGCGGAGGAGTGTCGTGGCTGAAGTGGGTGTGTCGTCGCGGGCGAGAATCTGCTTGAGCAGCTCAGTCGAAGTGCGGGGGGCGACGGTGTCGGGTCGGATGAGGGTGTGCGGGTCGCCGTCGCCGACGACTTGCAGGTAAAGGTGATTGGCGGCCCGTCCGCGGGTGAGCATCGTGTACAGCTGCTGGCGTGACTCCTGGCCTGTTAGCCAGGCCGTGCATGGTGTCGGCGGTGACGCCCTGGGTCGCGTGGATGGTGGTGGCGTAGCCAAGGCCGGTCGAGGCTTGAACGTAGTCGGCGGGGAGCCGTGTGGTGAGGTTGCTGCGGTTGTGTCGGACGATCAGGTCGCCGCGGGGACTTACTCGAGTGACGGTCCAGCGGTCTCCGTTTTTGACCCAATCGGTGGCGGTGAGTCGGAGTCGGCGGTCGTTGCGGCGGGTGATGATCACATCGCCGACGCTGGCCCGGTTTCCGTCGGCCAAGGGCACTTCGGATACTGCAGGCGTGTGATTGAGACGATGCGCGCGGGCACGGGCGTTCAACTCGGCGACGAGGTCGCGGGTGGGGGCGATCATGATCGTGTCGAGCCCAGCTGCTCGGTCGGAAACCCAAGCGTTGAACGCATCCTCAGTCGCGGTGGCCACATCGCCGACATGGATCCGGCCGTGATCAAGGTAGAACTCAAGCCCCGTGGGGTCGCCCTCGCGGAGGGCCAGCGATGCTGCCGCTTCGGCGGGGTCGGTGAAGCGATGCAGCTCGGTCAGGCGGAGGGCGCCGTGGCTCTGTTGGATGTCGCGAAGGACACCGCCGGCGCCGATCGCGGCGAGCTGTTGATCATCACCGACCAGTCGGACACTGGCACCCCGTTTGATGGCGAACTGGACGGCGGTGTCGAGGGACAGGGTGTCGGCCATGCCGGCTTCATCGATGATCAACAAGGTCGACGGGCCGACCGCCGCCGCCCACTCCGGAAGGTCACCGTGCTGTAGGGACCAGGTGAGCTTGGCGAGTGTATCGCTGCGGATCCCGGTTTGCTCCGCGAGGACGGCGGCCGCGGCAGCCGATGGGGCCAGGCCGAGCATATGACCGCCGTCTTGGGTCCAGGCGAGAGTGAGGGCGCGCATGGCGGTGGTTTTCCCGGCGCCGGCGGGGGCGATCGCGAGCTGCACTCGTGCCCCGGAGGTGCACATCTGGCGGACCAAGCAGGCCTGCCCAGCATCGAGGGCAGTGCCGTTCGCCGCCATCTCCAGCAAGGCCAGATCCACCGCCGTGTCGTCGACGGTTGACCCGTCGCGGCGTCCCGCCGCGGCGACAAGGCGGGTCTCGGCGTCGAGGATCCTCGTCGATGTGTAGAGGCCGGCGCTGGCGAGGGTGTAGACCGACGACCCGTCGACCCGCCGCAACGCCTCCGGTTCCTCGATCTGGTCATCCGGTGCGACGAGGGCAACACACCGGCGATCGAGCACCTCATCGACCAACAGGTCCACCAGTGCCGCGGCTTGTTCAGCGGGCAGGTCGATGGTGCGTACCTGTCGTTGCGCTTCGGCCCGGACATGCCACATCTGCCAGGTGGAGCGGCTTTCCTCCATGACGGCCAAGATGTGGCTGGCTGTCTGGGCGACCCATCGGGCGTCGACAATCCTGGTGGCCTCAGCAGGCGGCGTCAACGCCGCCCGCACCATCGACGCGACGCCCTCGACCCCGTCCAACACCGCTGTGGCTTCTTTGAGCCAGGTGGAGCGTTGCTCAGCTAGGGATCGGGGTTCGTGCTTAGCATCGCGGGTCTCTAGGGTCGCCTGCTGCGCCAGATGTATCGCTTCGACCGGTGTCGGCGGCCGGCCATGATCTTTCTGGAACTGGATGGCCAGCTCGCCGCGGCGGGCCTCGATGTGGGCACGGCGGGTCGACCAGCGCTGGTTCAGTCGGGGGTCGACACCGACGATCTCCCGGATCGGCCGCTTCGCCGGGTCAGTGCCGGGCCGTTCGGCGAACCGCACCCCTAACGTTTCGCGGAGGTGCTGCTCGAGCGCGGTGTTGTAGGTCTCCGACGCGGCAACGTTGGCCTTGAACAGCACACGCCCGTCGATGGACAGCCACCGTCCGTCGAGGGTCTGCACCTTGTTCGCTACCGCGACGTGGGTGTGCAGATCTGGGTCCCCAGCCCGGCTGTCCCGGTGGGTGAACGCGGCGGCGACCAGGCCTCGGACGTTGACCTGACGGATCCCTTGCGGCCCGGTCCGGGTGAACAGGGCGTGATCCTCGATGAACGTTAGAGTGTCCTGCACGGCAGCCTTATGGGCCCGTTCGATCACAGCCGCCACCGCCGGCTCGGCGACCGCCCACAACGTCGACACCGACTTCACCGGCGAGAACGTCAAGTCATACCCGGCAACGGTCTGCGTTCGCGGCCGGGAGTCTTTCGCGATCTGTCCCGCCAGTTCCCGGGCGTCAATCGGTTCGCGGCCATGCTCGGCGGCGAAGTATTCACGGGCCACCTCGGTCCGCACTCGGGCCCGGTCTGCAGCCGCTAGTTGCGCCTCACTCGGTAGGCCGGCCGCGCTGTTGATCGCGGCAATGCGTCTGGCGACTTCGAGCCGGAACGGGGTGACGTCGCCATCAACGACCCTGAACGGAGCTCCAAGACGAGCAACATTCTCTAAGTCGCGTGCAGAGAGGTCCGGTCCCTCCAGCTGCCGCTGCCGCAGCTCGGCCAGCGGATGCAGACCGCAGCCGAACAATGCTCGCATCTGCTCGGCGGTCACCGGGACGCCGGCTGTCAGGCCGTCGATCCCGTCGAAGCCGGAACCGATCCACACCCCGGGCGTCTCACCCCGCTCGGTGTAGTAAGACGCCAGCCCGGCATGGCCCTTCTCCGTCGCATCCAGCGCTGCGACCTGCCGGGTCAGGTAGTCATACCCGGAGCCGGCTGTGAGCTTGTGGAGGCTCATCGTCACACCCACCCGAAGGGGGTACATGCCGCCGGAGCGGTCAGGCCGACCCGAGCTACTTCCGGCGGTGCATGGGGTGTGTGGCACAGCGGATCTTGAAATCGGCCGGGGGTACGTGAAGCAGCTCCAGATCGTCTGGCATGACCACTCAATGCCTGGTCTGTGGCTTGGGTCTGGTGAAGCTCTCTAGCGAGGAGAAGTCGAGTGACGAGTCATCAGTCGGTGAGGCAAGCGGCGCGTCGGTCGGCGTTGGATGCCCAGGCGGTACTGCGCAAGGAACGTGCCGACCGGGAACGCCGGCTCGAAGGTCTTGCGGTCGCCGTGCTGACCGCGCTCGGTGAACGCGACGGAGCGGTCCGCGACACGGAGAGGCGCGCCGGGATGCGCTGCAGACAATGACTGCAGAGGAGGGCCTGTCGCTGCGGGAGGCGGTCGAGTGGTGCGGCAGTGGCGCCCTTACGGTGCGGGAGGTGTCTCGGCTACGCCAACTCGCGCACGACCCGCCAGGCGGCAGCGGCCGATGAGCGCCCGACACATGCACCGCCTGGCCATTCGAACAGCGTTCAGGCGGCGACCCTGGTCGGCGCTGCGGCCGCGGCGCTCTGCATCCAGCTGGACGGCCGTGGGAAGATGACGCGTTCACCGAACGGGCGATGCTCACGGCATGATCAGAGCCAGTCAGCGGCACGAAATCCAGGCCGGACACGATTCCCCTGGGCGTTGAGCTTCTCACTCGAAGACTGCGTGCCTCTGGCTCACTGACTCCCGGCACGGCGGAGCTCTTGTTACGCATGATCGAGGCCAAGCTGGCGTTTTTGATCAGCGGTGGAACGGGCTCAGGCAAGACGACCCTCGGGTTGAGACATTACTAGGATGGCGGATCGCGGCAGTTCCGGATGGCCGCAGCGCACGCTGTCTGCGGCGATGGCACCTGCCTTGCTAAGGTCGGCTTGTGCGCGACCAGGACTACCGTCCTGGATTGGATGGCGTCCGTGCCGTGGCAATTCTTCTGGTCCTCGGCCAGCACGCCCCGACTAGGCCGCTCATCGACGGCTTCGTCGGTGTGACCGTGTTCTTTTCCCTGTCGGGGTATCTCATCACCACCCTATTGGTCCGCGAACTCCAAACCGGCACCATCGATGTGCGCGCGTTCTATCGCCGACGCGCGGCGCGCCTCGGCCCGGGATTGGTGACGGTCGTAGCGGTGACGATCGCGGTGCTGCTCATAGGTCAACTCATAGGTCGACAAGACCTCAGTGTCGGGCAGATTTTTGCACCCGCCGGCGCAGCTCTTGCATATGCAACAAACCTCTTTGACTGGACCGGCCACTCTTTCGCCACTGACTACTTCAACTACACATGGTCGCTCTCGGTCGAAGAGCAGTTCTACTTGCTGTGGCCGTTCGCACTGCTCTGGGGCTATCGTCGCAATGCTCGGCTGTTCGCCGCCTTCACCGTGTCGCTCATCGGGATCACCCTGGCGCTTAACCTCTACCTCGGTCTGAGTCGAGAGGTGAAATACGATCCGCATGAGTATTTCGGGAGCGACACAAATGCGCTGCCGATCCTGGTCGGCTCGTTGCTCGCGATTGTTGTTCACAACGATTGGCTGTATAGGACGGTTCGCTATCTTGCTCCCTGTGCGCTGCCAGCCGTTGCCCTCCTGCCCGTCCTGGCATATCGCAACGACACCTATCGTTGCTCCCTGGTGACCGTCGCAGGGACCGGACTGACGCTCGTGACGTTGATCGGTGTCGTGACGCGGCCGCGATCGGCCGTTGCATCACTGCTGGCAAGCGGCCCAATGCGGTGGCTGGGCGAGCGGTCGTATTCGATCTATCTCTGGAATATCCTGGCGCGAATCGCGATACTCCATACGCTCGGACCTACGGTAGTCGGTGATATCGCCTGGATTGCCATGTTCGTCGTGCTGGCCGAGGCGAGCTTCCGGTTCGTTGAGCGCCCGCTGCGGGCTAAATTTGCGCGGAGATCTGGCGTGTCCGGCCCCCCGAATTGCGATCCAGTTGGTGTGAGAGTGGCGCGCGCGTTGTGACCCGCTGTGGGAGTGCGGATGCCTGGCAAACGGTACTCGACTGAGGCGGCACCAGGGCAGCCAAGACGACCCTCCGGTTAAGACATTACTAGGATGGCGGATCGCGATGCGGGGGTATTGCCACGCGTACGGCTGCTCTGTTGCAAGTCTGACCGTCACTCGATCCTCGGAGGATCTAATGAGCGAGGCCCTGCAGCGGCACATCGGTCCGATGCCAACCTGGCTGATGTTTTCAGGCGCGACTATTGGCATCGTTGGAGCGAGCGTTACGAAGCACGCCGAGAGTGTCGGCGAATTCGTCGTCGCTTTGGACATTCGAGCGGACACCTCAAACCTGGCGGCGGCCGCGCCCGGACGGTGGGGGCTCGGGCTGCTTATCGTCGGGGCAGTTGTGGCGCTCTCTGGGCTTGTTGTCGCAGCTCGCGTTATCGAACCTGCGACGGCGACCTCCATGGATCCGCCCCCAACCGCGACCTGGGAGCCAAACCAGAACGCCTCGATCTTCGGCCCAGCCTGCAAACCCACACCTCGGTTGGCCCGGCTGGCAGCGTCGGCTGCGTCAACGGAACGTGTGATCATCACGCAGCCTAAGCTGACCCTGCACGGCGAGATTATGGTCGTCCGGATGAATGTGTATCCCCTTCCACGAATGCCAGGATGGGTGGCCAGCTTCGCCCTACATCAGTCTGCTCGCTGAGCACTCTTGCCACCCGCTGGCCAACGGTCCGCTCGTCGCCGGCATGCAATGGGAGCGGCCTATCGTCCGTCGTCGACCACGACCTGGAGGCTACAAGCAGGCCCCGCGACCCCTAGAAGGTGATGACGATCTTGCCGCCGCCGTAGCCCTCCACCAGATATCGAATCCCTGGGTTACCTCGCTCAGCGGAAAGGTCCTGTCGATGACAGGGCTGACCTTGCCGGCCTCGATGAGCTCACCCAAGACCTCGAGGTCCTGCTCCCTCACCGCACCAGTTGGGCAACTCGAATGTCCGGCGCGACCGGGCCGTCTTCATGCGGCCATCGCCACGGACGGAACGCTACGGGCCGTGAACTGCCGATCGGCCAGAGGCAGGTCTTGGCATTCTCGCATCGCGGCGATGGAGTCTGGTTGCTTGAGTTTGCTGACGATCTGCACAGTTCACATAACGTATGCAGACCGCAAGGAAACTGTGCAGAGCGAATGCTGAGGGCTGGCTTAGGACGCCCCGCGCGCAGGGGTTGGGTGCTCAAGCCCTCAATATCTAGCAGCTTCGTCCGATTCGCCGGCGAGCTATGAGACCTACGGTGTTGCTTCATGATTCTCAAGAGACCCTTGTTCACCGTCGCTGCGATGTCCGCGACTGTGGTAGCCGAGCGCTCGGTTACCGCGTCACCAGCAGCGGCGGCACGACCGATTGTGGATCAGGTCATCCGATGGAACCGGACGCTGCTGCAGATCATCCGCACACCCGGCGCTCAGCCGGCGACCGTGCATCCAGCCCGGAATCTGGCCATCATGACCTCAGTGAAGTACACCGCCGCGCTACAGGAGGTGCAGCGGCAGGGCGAGGTGCACAGTGCGGCGCGTGCGGCCGATCAGACCCAGGTCGCCAACGTCTCGGCCGCGCCGATCCAGAACTACTGGAATGAGATCGCACAGACGGCAGCGCTCGAGCTTCTCGGCAGCGCTGAGAGAGGCGGGTTTGAGCCGGATCTACGCCGGGCAGCACGCCAGACTCGGCCAGACCTCCGGCATCGCACTGGCCGTGACGTGCGCACTGCGTGCTCCGCAACGACCTTCAACTTAGCTGGGCGGTGGGTCTGATGCCAGGCGACGGCAGCGAGTTGACGGGCGGGAAAACGCTCCCGCCCGCCGTGGGTGATGAGCCGGCTATTGGCCGGTTCCAATCTGGGGCTGCACGGCGCATACTCTTCGCCATGGCGGGGACCGTCGCGGCGTCGCACTTCGTCGGTCGCGTAGCTGAGCTCGGCCGTCTGCACACCGCTTTCGAGTCCGTCCGGGTCGGCGATCCTGTCACGCTCTGCGTTGGCGGCGAGGCCGGTGTCGGCAAGACCCGGCTGGTGACGCGGTTCGCCGAGCAGGTCCAGGAGGCCAGCGGAAGGGTACTACTCGGCGGCTGCATTGAACTAGGCGAGGGATCGCTACCGTACGGCCCGCTGGTCCAGGCGTTGCGCGGTCTCGGCCGAGGTCTCGAACCCGCAGTTCTGGCGGAGCTGGTCGGTCCTGACCGGGCACTGCTGGCCCGCATACTGCCCGAGCTC
This sequence comes from uncultured Actinomycetota bacterium, assembly GCA_963759635.1. Lineage (GTDB taxonomy): Bacteria > Actinomycetota > Actinomycetes > Propionibacteriales > Propionibacteriaceae > Microlunatus. The sequence goes on along the minus strand of CAVXAP010000003.1, from coordinate 80,301 downwards.
GGCCCGGCCGAGCACGCGGACGAGTCGACATCGGCCCCTCTTATGGTGGGCTCGTCGTCCCAGGCCAGGCTGTTCGAGGCGTTTCTGGGTCTTCTGGAGCGCCTTGCGGAACGGTCCCCGACGGTGCTGGTGATTGAGGATCTGCATTGGGCCGACCGCTCGACGCTCGACCTGCTGACCTTCCTGGTGCGCAACCTGCGCGCGGCCCTTCTCCTCGTGCTGACCTACCGCACAGATGAGCTCCACCGCCGCCATCCCCTGCGTCCCTTCCTGGCCGAACTCGAGCGGAGCGAGCGGGTAGAGCGGCTGGACGTCGATCGCTTCGACCGCGCCGAGCTCGCGGCCCTGCTTGAGGCCAGCCTGGGGAGCAGTCCCGGGGACGATTTGGTCGAGCGGATCTACCGGCGTTCGGAGGGCAATGCGTTCTTCGCCGAGGAGCTGCTTTCCGCCCTTCGCGAGCGAGGCGGCGACGCGCACCTCCCGCCGAGGCTGGAAAATGTGCTGCTGAGCCGCGTCCAGATCCTGCCTGAGGATGCGCAGGCGACGCTTCGGATTGTTGCCGCGGGGAGCGGTCCTGTGGAGCATGAGTTGCTCGCCGCTGTCAGCGACCTTCCCGAGCCTGACCTGCTCGCTGCGTTACGCCTCGCGGTCGCTCATCAGGTGCTCGTCCCCGACCCTGCTTCCGAGACGTACGCCTTCCGGCACGCGCTCACCCAGGAGGCGCTGTACGGCGACCTGCTGCCGGGAGAGCGCGCCCAGCTGCATGCGGCCTTTGCCCGGGTACTCAGCGAGCGCCCCGATCTTGCTGGTCCCAGCCACGGCGCCACGTCGGCCCGGCTTGCCTACCACTGGGTCCGGGCTCACAACCCAGCTCAGGCCCTGCCTGCGGCGATGGAAGCCGGGTTGCAATCTCAGGCGGCGTACGGGTTCGCCGACGCGATGCGTCATTTCGAGACCGTTCTCGAGCTGTGGGATCAGGTTGCCGATCCCGAGCAGCAGCTGGGCCTCGACCGTGCAGCGGTGCTGCGGTACGCGGCCGAGTCGGCCTATCTGGCCGGTGATCCCAACCGGGCCATTACCTTGACCCGGGCCGCTGTCGCCGGTGTCGACGAGGCGGCGGACCCCGTACGGGCCGGGCTGCTGCACGCGCTGCTCGGCGGGTACCTCCACGCGACCGGTGGTCAGGGAGCTATTGCGGAATACGACGCGGCCGTACGCCTGGTGCCCGCGCTGCCGCTGCGAGCCGAACGGGCGCAGGTCATGGCCGCCCTTGGTGAGGCGCTGATGGGGCAAGGCCACCACCGGGAATCACGGGCGTTGTGCGAGGAGGCGATCGAGATCGCCCAGCAGCTCGACGCTGTGTCGCAGGAGGGGGATGCGCGTCGAGCCCTGGGAGTGGATCTGGCGTTTCTCGGCGACCTCGAGGCCGGCGTGCGGGAGCTGACGGAGGCCCGTCAGATCGCCGAGGCGGTCGGCAGGGTGGATCAGGTGGCGCGCTGTTACGCAACGCTGTCCGGGCTGCTCGAGGCGTTCGGAAAGCTGGAGGCTGCGGCCATGGTGGCCTTGGAGGGTGCGGAACTGGCGGCCAGCAGAGGGCTGGGGCGGTGGCACAGCCCGTTCCTGACCGCGACCGCCGGGCGTGCGCGGTTCGCGCAGGGTCGCTGGGACGAGGCGGACGTGCTGCTGCGTCGTGCGGCCGAACGGGTAGCCCCCGAGCTCGCCGCCGTCAGAGTCTCCATCTGCTCGGCCCGCAGCCAGCTGGATATCGGCAGGGGTCGTGCCGAGTCGGCCGCGGAGTATCTCGCGGAGGCTGGTGAGGTCTATCTGCATACCGTCAAACAGCCTTGGTTCGCAGCGCCACTGTTCGTCGCGACGGCAGAGCTGGCCCTTTTGGAAAGCCGGCTGGTTGATGCCGAGGCTGCCGTGGCTGAGGGGTTGCAGGTTGCCAGCGGGAACCTCGCCTTCGCTGCACCGCTGTACGTTCTGGGGATGCGCGCGGCGGCGGATCGTGCCGAGCTGGCCCGCGCGCGCCGCAACGCGGACGAGGTGCTCCAGGCGTGCCGCCTGGGCGACACCCTAGGCGTCGAGCTGCGCGCTCAGATGTCGCCCGAGCGAGCAGATGGTGTGGTCCCCACACCCCCCACCAAGGCGTACGCGACGGTCGGCGAGGCTGAGCTCGCGCGGCTCAAGGGCCGCAGCGACCCCGGCCTGTGGACGGCGGCCGCCCAGGCATGGGAGCAGCTGACCGAGCCCTATCCTGCCGCCTACGCCCACTGGCGCGAGGCCGAGGCGCTGCTGCTGGCTGGTGTCCCCCACGAGCATGCGGAGCAGTCGCTGCGTACGGCGTACGCGACGGCAACTGCTTTGGGCGCCCTACCGCTCAGCATCGAGATCGAGGGCCTAGCCCGGCGGGGTCGCCTCAGCCTCGGAGCAGACGCTGCAACCCGAATCACCGCTGAGCCGCCGTCGCCACTCGCGCGGCTCGGACTCACCGCCCGTGAGCAAGAGGTTCTCGCCCTGGTGGCGACCGGGCGGACGAACCGGCAGATCGCCGAGACGCTATTCATCAGCCCAAAGACCGCCACACTGCACGTCTCCAACATCCTCAGCAAGCTGGGCGTCACTAATCGGGTGGAGGCGGCCACGATCGCTCACCGGCTCGGCGTCGTGTCACCGGAGGCCTGAGGAGAAGGCTCCTCTTAATCGGTATCGATCTTCTTGCCGTCCTTGCCGACGACGTACCACTTGGCGCCGAACTGGTTGATGTCCTGTCCGGTTAGGTCGCCCGCTGCCTTGTCGCCGACGAAGTAGTAGAGCGGGTGACCCCCGTACGTCACCTGAGTGGTGCCGTCGGCGCGGGTCGTGGTGGCCACCAAGCCGCCGGTAGCGCCCATGGCGGCCTGCGGCGCGCCGTTGCTGAGGTATGGCGGCCATGCGGTGGCGCATGGGCCCTCGCAACTGGACTTGCCGCCCTTGTCGGCCTCAAAGAGGTAGAGCGTGCGGCCCTGAGCGTCGACGATGATCTGGCCGAGCTTGGAATCATGAAGATCGACGATGGCAGCCGTGCCTGCTGCGCTGGGACTGGCCGGTGCAGCGCCATACCCACCGGCGCCGTACGTCGAGGGGCCGCCCCCGCACGCGGCGAGGACGAGTGTGAGCGTAGCGACGCCGGCGGCCGAAACAGTGCCGCGGAGGTTGCGCGTGGTGGAGGTTGCACGCACGATGTGCTCCTTGGGGTTGGGGCGGGTCTTCTGCAGGCTATGGCGATCCGGCGAACCAGAAATCGGACGATGTGCCAATATCGCGGCGCTGCTGACCCCTAATTTCTGGCCGCAATCCTCCTAGTGGCAAACGAGCCTCTGCCCCGTGATGAAACCTACCAAAACCCAGGGTGCTCACGCTCTACACATGACCTCGCGGCCATCGCTCTAAATACCGCTGGCTAAGAAGTTGGCGGCAAGCGCATCGGCGCCGTCGCCCTTGGCGGCATCGCTCTGCTCGCGTGCGCCAACATCATCAATTAGTACGCGTTGTTGGTCCCGATGAGGCGCATGGTGCCGATGGAACGCTCCGGCGATCTCGACGAACTGCGCGCCGGGATGTGGTCGGCGAGGTAGCGACCGTGCTGGATGGGGACAAGGGAGAAGTTGGACCGGTGCAGCACCAGGGTCGGGACACCGATGGTTGACAGCACTGATCGCACGTCCATCCCAAAGATGTAGGGATACTGCGCCGCTGCGGTACGAGGGTTGGCCGGGCGCCCGCGTGTACTTGGCCCGCCAGCGCAGCAAAGCGGGATCGCTTGACATGCTGAGAAGACCGCCGCGATACGCGCGCGGTGACGCCTACTATCCACGGGTGGGCGCGAGGGAATTTCGTGATCACTGGGCAGATACCGCGGCCGAATGGTCCCACGGTGGCACCACCTGTTCGCCGGAAGGGCTAGGTGAAGGCTTGGCGCCGATCGCTCCGCTCCGGCCGCGGCTCCCGTGAGCAAGGAACGACGGGCGCGTCAGATGCCCGGACAGCTCGGCCGTTTCGTGATCTCCTCCTGCCGGGTCGCCTTTCAGGCGCTGAAGTTCGTGATCGCCGAGGCGCAGCCGACGCCCTGAATCCAGACGTTCTGGGTCCCGGCGATGTCGGGCGCGATGTCGCCGGCGGAGACGATCATCTGCGCGGTGAAGGACTCATCGATACCGTCACCGGCGCGGTAGAAGTCTGCGAGGAGCACGGCCGTGTTCTCATCGGTGACCGCGGTCTTCGTGGGCTCCGCCGCTGACCCGGTGCACTTGAAGGTCGTGCTTGTCCGCAGTTCGACAGTGTCCCAGCGAACGCCCTCGCCGGTGAGACACCCGGCCAGCGGCCCCTGGCCGACGTCGCTGGTGCACCGGAAGCCGCCAGCGGACTTAACGAAACCGGTCCCCGGGTTGTACGCACCGCCGCCGGTGAGCGAGGCGGCACCAGTTGGGAAGCCGCTGATGCCCTTTGCGTTGAAGCCGAAGCCGGTGTTGCCGCCCGCGGCCCACGCGGGCGTCGCAATCAGCAGAACGGCCGCTGCCAGCACCGCCGGCACGAGCGCAGTGATCTTCATGTTCATCTTCCAGCCCCCTTGTCTGTCCCGTCAGCGTAGACACTCGTCAGCGGTCCCGCATGGAAACCGCCCTCGCGCGGGTCAAAAAGTCGAAATTGTGTCTGCGCGCACCGCTTTTGCCGCAAGTGCGACTTCGCAGTGCTCCAAAAATCAGATCGTGGTAAGACCGCCGCTACGGACGAACAGAGCGCTGGCCTCTGTTTCGTACAGTGATTCCTTTCTCTCTGATCAGCCGGAGAACCGTTCCCTTGCCGATGCCGTAGCGGCTTGCCAGCCGGGCGGACGACATTCCGTCCGCGAACTCTGACACGACCCGCCTGATCAAGTCCGGTCCCAGCCGCCGGTCGACCCGCTGAGGCACCAGGGGAGCGCGCTCGGGACACGAACGGGCGTGGGTCAGGGCGTCCCGCTGGAGCTGGCACCCAAACCATGCTTAAGTCCGAAGACCCCGTTAACCTCCTTGCCGCCGGGCCCGACAAGAAGTAGCGGCGTTTCGTCGGCGACGATCTCAGGCTTCACTGGGAACCGGGCGCCTGCCTCAGTGTTCTTCTTCCGCTCGCCGAGGTCGCCAAGCACGACGACGGTGTTGCGCTCGTTGTACTCCCAGTTCGGGCTTATTCCGGCGGCATGTGGAAAGGGACCTCACCCGAGTTCAGCGTGAACTTGAAGTCGGTCGGATCCACGGTTTCGGTCGCGACGGGCCAGCCAAACACAATCGGCAGTCCGTCGTCGTAGTCTGCATAGCGCCGATAGCCGCGCTCGATCGCCTCCACGGTGGCAGCCGACGTCAACGATCTGGTTTGCGGCTCCTCACCCTCCCGCAGGTGAGCCCCTCGTACCAGGACCCACCGGCATCACGGACGGTCTCCGTTGTCAGTTCGGGCGGTCCGATGATGTTGTCAAAACCCAGTCTTGCCGACAAGATCACCGGTTTCTCGCTCCAATAAGCCGCCTCGAGCCTCCCATCATGAAACCCGCGAAGCGCCGACCCCTGGGCGTACTGCACAGCGAATACCCCGGCCAACAGCAACATGCCCGCCGACGCCACACCGACACTATTCACTTCCTCCGCTTCGTGCCTATCTCGTCACCTCTGTCTCTATGGCTGGGTACGGCGTGGCGAGCCGGTCACTTCACGTTCGGAGCCGCGCCAGGTGGCGACGCCGAATCCGACGCCGACTAATGGCACGGTGGACGCCCATCAGGGCGTTGGCGGCGATCCACGGCCGCTGATCACGCCGAATGCCGCCGCAAGGCCGAAACTCAGCCCAACCACGATTGCCGGCGTAACTGCGCTCGCTATCTTGGACTGATGCTCGCCATTGGCCGCCGACCTTCGTCCAAGCTGCCAACCGATCCTTGCTTCCCAACGACACCGGAACAACAGTGGGCAGGGAATCGGGTCAACGAGCCAGCAAACGGCTGTCGAGCAGCCCGCTGAACGGTGGTGGCACCCCGCGCCACGTCACAGGCTCGGCGGGTTCAAAACCGATGCCCGCTGGGCCGCTCACCGAAGGGTTGACCAAAAGCAGATTTATCGGGAACCATCCGCCCCGTGCTTGGCGAGCCAGCGCAGCCTTGAACGCCGACGCCTGCTCTGGTGAAAGATCAACTTTTCACCGTGCTGCCTGAAGCCAGCGAGTGTGGCAACACCCCGGAGATGATCACACATACGCGCGAGCCGTGCGTCGGGCGTTCGAAGGGGATTCTCCGAAGATCCGGTGCTCATACAGGTCTCGACTCATCTGAAGGAGGCACATCCGAAGCGACAGGCGCGTGCCACAGCCGGTAGCCGGGCCAGGCGAGGCCGGCGCCAAGACTCGCACTGCCCAAGATCGCGATCGGCCACGCGGCGGTCGAGACCAGCTGAGCTATCCCGAAACCCAGCAAGTGGGTTGGACGCGCCAACCGCGACTAGCACGCCGGCCCAGCGAGGCGGCGTCGCGGTCCTGATCATGGCAACGCCGAACAATGCGTAGCCGATCGTGAACAGGAGCGCCGCCAACCCATTGACGATCACCACCGGCAGATTACTGATTGATTGAGTCCAGCACTGCCGGCGACTGCTTGGCCGAAACCGGGGCGAGGAAACCGAAGTAGGTCCGCGCTGGAACGCATCGGATGCAATGTGGGATGGACGCAGCCCGAGCCCGACGCGGCGGTGTTGCTCGATCTGCTTCGAGCCAAGATCAACATCTTTGGTGCCGTTCCAGACCACCAACATCAGGTAGATTTGATTGGCGGACAATGGAAAGAGAGCCGATGCAACCCCCAAAGGGCGGCAGCGGTAACGGTGTCGCCATAGATGTTGAACACACATTCAGCCGCCGCAAGAGCCCGGCTCTCGCTATTCCGAACCGGTCGACCGAGCCCATGTGGTCATTCAGTGGGAGTCGAAGAGCCCCATCGCGTATGCGAGCACGACCGCCTGGACACGGTCCCGGAGACTGAGCTTCATCAGAATGTGCGTGATGTGAGTCTTGACCGTGGTGTCGCTGATGTAGAGCTCGCGTCCGATCTCCGCATTCGATAGGCCCCGCGCTATCAGCCGGAACACCTCCAGCTCGCGCTCGGTCAGTCGCGGCCTGGATGGCTGGTCGGAACGGGTCGCAGCTACCGGTGTTGACATTTCCAGCCTGCAAACACACAATGGCCGGTCCCCTCACGCGGCCGCCGCTCGGGTGTTATCCACCGGTCGCATCAGCCACCTCCGTGATATGGTCGGCGGCCTGGTCGACGTCGGTTTGGCTGGTCCAGCGGCCGAGGGTTAGTCGCAGCGCGCCGAGGGCTTGGTCAGCATCAAGGCCCATGGCGCGCAGAATCGGCGATGGCTCCGGAGTTCCGGTGTGACAGGCGGACCCGGTGGACGCAGCGATGTGTGGGCTGCGTGCCAAAAGCTCCTCGCTGCGGACACCAAGGATCGTTACATTGAGGGTGTTCGGCAGCCGTTGTTCGGGGTGGCCATTCAGCTGGACTCTGTCGGGCAGGTGGCCGACGAGGCGTTGGTGGAGGCGGTCGCGCAGGCCGCGAAGCCGGTTGCCTTCGTCGATCAGCTCTGCGCCTGCGATGCGCGCTGCTGCACCGAGCGCTACCGCCCATGCGGTGTTCTCGGTGCCCGCCCGAAGGCCATGCTCCTGGCCGCCGCCACGAACCAGCGGCTCGAGGCGTACGCCGGGGCGAACATAAAGCGCGCCAACGCCCTTCGGTGCATACATCTTGTGCCCGACGACGGTGAGAGGTCGACGTCCAGTTCGGCAACGTCGACTGGAATCTTGCCGACCGCCTGTGCCGCATCTGTGTGCAGCAGGGCACCGTGCTCATGGGCGATGGCGGCGAGTTCGGCGATCGGCTGCAGAACGCCGGTCTCGTTATTGGCGTACATGATCGACACCAGGCTCGTCGGCTGGGCGAGCGCTGCCCGCAGATCGTCGGGATTTACTAGGCCATACGCATTAACAGGAAGATAGGTCGTCTCGATGCCATGCCGGCGGCTGAGGGTCGCACATGCACCGAGGACAGCAGGATGCTCGGTGGTCTGACTGATCACGTGCCTGCCGTCGGTGGCAAGCACTGCGCCCTGAATCGCGAGGGCATCGGCTTCCGTACCGCTACCGGTGAAGACGACGTTGTCCGGCTCTGCGCAGATCAGGTTGGCCACCTGTGCCCGTGCGGCCGCCAACGCGGCGCGCGGCTGGTCGGCGTAGCGGTGACCGCTGGACGGGTTGCCAAAGTGATGGGTCAGGTACGGCAGTGCGGCCTCGGCCACTCGTGGGTCTACCGGGGTGGTCGCGTTGTAGTCCAGATAGATCGGCCCACCCACGAGGCCCGGATGAGTCCTCTCGGCCCGCCTTGAATGGCGGGCCGTTTCGGCGTTCGCTGGAACTGCCATCAAAGATCGGTGGTGTGACGTGATTTCAGCATCGGCTTGAGCGCGAGGACGGCTCCGACGACGAACACCGCGGTCGCCAGGTAGATGAGGCCAAGGTGGCCAATGGTGTCGAGGTGGTACGGGTAGTGCGCGGGCAGCGCGACGGCCAGCCCGAGCACCGGCGCAGCGATCGCTGTCACATAGGCCCAGAGCTCGCCGCGCCGCACCCCGTACCACGCGAGCGCCGCGGTGGCGAGCCCGGTGGCGGCGATGAACCCCGAGACCGCGATGTGCAGGTGCGCGATGTAGTGGAACAGCGGGAGGCTGAACTCTCGAATTTCGGTGCGGCCGACGTCGACCTGTCCTGGTCCAATGCCGAGCTCGAGAAAGGCACCGGTGAAGTTGCGGACGAAGAAGATGATCGCGTAGCCAATGAATCCGAGACCGGCGAGCGCCATGAGCGCGGAACCGGCGCGCAGGGTGCCGGACGCGGCGACATTCTGGGGTCGTTGATTGATGGTTGTCATTTGATTTCCCTTCGATGTGTTGACGAATGATGCGGCTTAACGGCCTGGTTTGACCGCTAACAGGCTGATGCTGTGCACCCCGTATTCGACGCTGGCGTTGCGCGCCTGGGTGGACTGGAATCTGTACGGATTGACCCGGGTCGCCTTGATCGTCAGCCCGGCGGCCTCGATGAGGTTTCGGTAGATGTCTTGCTGTGCGGCGCCGCCGATACAGGAGGCCCACAGATCGGCGTTGCTGACGATTGCCTCAGTCAGCGGTCGCGTGGTGACGATGTCGGCGATCGCGAGCCGGCCACCCGGCCGTAGCACGCGCGCTGTCTCGGCGAGGACCCGTTGCTTGTCTGGGGAGAGGTTGATGACGCCGTTGGAGATCACGCAGTCGAAGCTCTCGTCATCGGCGGGCAGACCTCTCGATGCGGCCCTCGCGGAACTCGACGTGATGGACGCCGCTCTTCTCCGCCAGCCGTCGGGCTTTGGTCAACTGCTCAACCGTGAAGTCAACGCCGACGACCCGGCCCGTCGGCCCCACCAGACCGGCCGCGATCAAGCTGTCCATTCCTGAGCCGTTGCCCAGATCGATGACTGTTTCCCCTTGCTGAAGGCCCGCCAAGTCAAAGAAATAGCCGACGCCGGCGAATGACTCCACCGCTTCGGAAGGAATCGCTGCCAGCAGAGCATCGGGGTAGCCCAAACGCTGGGCAAGCGCTCGGCCCATTTCAAAGTGATACGAGGCGTGTGGCTGCTCCGCCACCTCCCGGTACATCTGCCGGACCTTGGCCTCAAGATCGTCCACGTCCACACTGGCCATGGATGCTCCTTTCAGTTCTGTGTTCCTACACGAGAAGACGTCGGCCCGCTCCCGGGTATTGCATTTCCGGAGTTGTTCAGACCTTGTGGATCGATTACGGCCGGCCTACCGCGTTCAAAGGCGTTCGACGGCCGTGCCAGAGTGCAATAAGGCAGTCCCCGAAACCGTCCTAAAGAATGTGGGGTCCGTGGCGTTCGCGGATGTAGAGACGGTGGACAACGCGGCTGATCAGGCCGAGCGGTTCCGTACGCTGGCGCGGGAGCAGCTGCCTAGGCTGTATTCCATCGCAAGACGGCTGGTCGGGGTCGACGCCGAGGACGCGGTGCAGGATTGCCTGTTGAAGGCGTTTCAGGGATTCCACCAGCTGCATGAGACTGCTGCAGGACCAGCCTGGCTGACCAGGATCTTGATCAACTGCTGCCGGGACCGTGGCCGCGCTGTTGGGAGGAGCGTGCAGCAGGTCGAGTTGGACGAGCTCGAACGGTTCTCGCTGTTTCGCAAGATCGCCTACGAAGATCCGTTCCCCTACTCGGACTCGCTGCATTTGGACTTTCTCGACGAGTTCGGGCCGGAGGATGTGCGGGCCGTCGTGATGAAACTGCCCATGTTGTACCGGATCCCGGTCGTCTTGGTGTACATGGATGGATATCTGGCGCGTGAGGTGGCCGACCTGCTCGATATTCCGCTCGGCACGGTACTGGCGCGGCTGCACCGCGGACGCAAGTTGTTCGAAATGCAGCTATGGGACTACGCCGACGACTAACGGCCTGTTGCGAAAGGCAGCGCGATGATCACCTGCTCGGAAGCCACCCGGCACCTGTGGGAGTACCTCGACGCCACCGCAGATCAGCCGACCCGGGACGCAATCGAGGAGCATCTGGCCCGGTGTAGAGCCTGCTGCGGGGAGCTCGAGTTTGCTCGGGAGCTGCGTCGCTTCCTTGCCAGCTCCGCCCGTGACGAGGTCCCGGATGCAGTCCTACGCCGCTTGAGCGAAACGCTGGAGGAGCTCGGCCCATGAGCCGCGACCTGATGCACAGCAGCGAGATCAAAGATTTGGTTCGCGATGCGTATCGACACGTTCCCGCATCCACGGCCGCGGTCGCGTACAAGCTATACACCGCAGAAGAGTTGGCACAGGTCCCCGAAGCCGCGATCAACCGTGCTCTTGGTGTGGCCAACCACCTGCGCTTCGCCAGCATCCAGCCCGGTGACACGATTCTCGACATCGGCTGTGGCGGCGGGATCGACACGATACTGGCAGCGCGACGCACCGGTCCCGCCGGCAAAGTCATCGGGCTGGACTTCCTACCGGAAATGCTCCAGCGCACTGCGAGCGCGGCGCAGAAAGCTGGCCTGGACAACATACAGACCTTGTATGGAGAAATGGAGGCCATTCCACTCCCAGACGGCAGCGTGGATTTGATCATCTCCAACGGTGTGATCAACTTGTCTGCCCGAAAGGCTCGCGTGATGGCCGAATGTGCCCGGGTGCTTCGGCCCGGCGGGAGACTCTGCGTCTCCGACTTCACCGTTGACCAAGATCAGCTTCCGCCGGAGATCCTCACCCAACCGGCGGCCTGGGCCGGCTGCGTTGCCGGCGCCCTGGCCGAACAAGACTTCATCTACAAACTGGAAAAGGCCGGATTCAGAGACGTTCGTGTGCTGCATCGGGAACCGGTGAGCATCGATGACTGCGCGCTCTACCCGCTGTTCACCGATCAGGTGATTTCGCTTATGCGCCAACTCATCCCGCCGCAGAAACAGCGAGCAGTAGCCGTCTCGGTCGTGATCAACGCATCGAACTCCCTCTGATCGCGACGGTGACCCTGCCGCCGGCTAGCCCAGTCGACCTGCTCACTGCCTACTACTCGGCATCCGCTCAGGCCTACGAGCAGTGGTGGGCATCGGCAATACACCCCGCAGGCGTCCATCTGATCGACAAGCTGCCGCTTCACTCTGCGGAACGGGTCCTCGACCTTGGCGCTGGCGTGGGAACCCTGCTACCAGCGATTCGCCGCGCCGCCCCATCGGCCCTCATCGTTGCTGCGGACCGGGCCGAGGGAATGCTGCGTCGCACATCAGCCGGCTATCCCCGGGTCGTCGCCGACGCGGCCAAGCTGCCCTTCAACTCGGCTTCGTACGACGTTGTGATCATGGCATTCGTACTGTTCCATGTTCCGGAGCCTGAGGCGGCGCTCGACGAAGTACGACGGGTGCTCAGGGCTAGCGGCAGCATCGGCCTGGCTACCTGGGGCTACGACAGGGGCGTTCCCGCGTTAGCGATCTGGAACCAGGAACTCGACCGCCACGGCGCCCCACTCGATCGCCCTCTGATCGCCCAGCACGACCTCATGAACACTCCGGACAAACTGCGAGCCATGCTCCAGCGCACCGGGTTTCACCACGTACAGGTCAATTCGATGGCCTGGTCACATCAAGCCAGCCTGCGGCAATTCATCGAACAGCACCGGACGCTCGGCGTATCGGGCAGGCGCCTCGCGCAACCAGAACCGGCCGCCCGAGCCGACTTTCTCCGGAACGTGCGACGCCGTCTTGAGAACCTTTGCCCAGAGGACTTCGTCGACCGTGGGGAAGTCCTCATTGCAACTGCAAACACGCCCTAACACGGCTGACGAGTGCGCGGCACCCCACAAAAACGGCTGGAGCTGGTTCGAGCCGGTGCTAGAGGTTGAACCACCGGGCGCGCCGGACCGCTCCGAACTGGGCCTTCTCGGCGGCGTACTCGGCGCCGGGTCCGAGCATTGGAGCTGTGGGCCCGCCGTCGGCTCGGAAGTGCACGTCAACCCGGCCCACCTCGCCGTCGCCCATTTCCACAAAGCACATGCCAGTGCCGTCGTACGGCCTAGGCCTGCCGCTCCGGATGCTGGCAGCGATCTGGTCGGCGACGGCCCGGGCCGCCGACTCGGCGAAGACGCCGGCCTTGGGGATCCCGGTCTCGGCACAGTCGCCGAGTGCGTAGACGCCGGGGAAGGGAGTGGCGAGGGTGAGCGGGTCCACCTTGACCCAGCCGTTTTCGGTCAGGCCGGCCTTCACTACCACATCGGGCACTCTGTGCACCGGGATGCCGATGAACAGGTCGAACGGCTCATCATGGTCTTTGAAATGCGCCACCTTGCCGGCAGGGTCGATGCCGTAGACGCGACGACGCGTGGTGTAGTCGATGCCGCGCGCTGCCATCGTTCGCTCCAGTGCTTGCGATGCCTCCGGTGATACCGGGATGGGAGCCGGCTGGGGCGTAACCACATGCATCTGGGTTGCGTCGCGGATCCCTCGCCCAACCAGGTAGTCGTGCAGTAGCAGGATTCCCTCGTACGGGGCGGGCGGACACTTGAAAGGAATTGACAGGACGGCCAGGAGTACCTTGCCGCCGCGGAACCTCGGCAACTCGTCCCGTAGCCGCTCAGCACCGGCGACCGAGTAGTACTCAAAGCCACCCTCGACGAAGCCGGGCGTGGCGGTCAGGTCATAGTCGGCACCCAGCGCCACCACCAGGAAGTCCGCATCATATGTCGCCTCATCGGTGCCCACCTGGCGGCGTTGCGGATCGATGGAGCGCACCGTCTCCTGCCGAAACACCGCACCCCGCTTTGCCAGACGCCGATACGGCAGCCGCACCTCATCGCGTGTTTGATGACGAAAGAGGATGTCGAGCTTGGAGAAGCCGAGGATGAACGCATCATGTTGGTCGATCAGCGTCACCTCCAACTCGTCGGCTAGCTGCTCAGAAAGCAAGGTGCTCAGCTCCAGCCCACCGAACCCCGCCCCAAGAATCACCACGTGGCGCTTCATCCACTCAGCATGCTCCGGTGGTCCAGACCGCCAAAACCGGGCGATATCAATCTGACCCGCTCAGGGTGGGGCAGGGCGGCTCAATGGTGGTAAGCCGACGACCATGCGGTGCTGTCCAGTGACTTCCCAACAATAAGTGATCTTCGACCGGGTGGAAACGATGATCGATTCGTTCGTGCGCTGTTCGACGCGTTGGGTCGGCCCTCCAGAGGTGTGGCTTCCATATGCACTGGCGCGCCGGCGGCGACGTCGTGATTACTGATGCGTCGCGGCTGACGAACTGCAGCTGGTAACCCTCGATCCTGGTCCGCAGGCGTCAACGTCACCCTGAGCCTCTCCTTCCGCTTACCTTGGGGGTGAGCGATGCCGGCAAGCCCGGTTCCGAGCCCTGGGCAGTGACCCGGCCAGTGCCGCAACCCCAATCTCTTTTCTGGAACTCCGCCGCAGGTCAGGCGCCAGTCCGGCTTCGGGAGTTGACCTGGAGCTACGCGTAAAGAGTCACGGCAGGTGGGAGGGCGTCGATGACGACGAAGTGATGTTGATGCCAGACAAGGTGATTCGTTGCCGCTTCGATCTCAACCACCAGGTGTTTCCGAGCGGCTTCTATGACGTCCGCTGGTTCCGCGCCGATGACCGAGGCAAGCTCATTGAAATCACCCGCGAGCGGTTCCAACTGCGGAATCACTCCATCGGCCGCCAGACAAGATCTGTATCGCGGAGCAATCCAAGATTGGCTCCCAAAGCGCTGCCCATCAGCGAGGACGAGATCAGGCCGCGGAGGTTGGCTCCCGAAGCGGTGGCCAGCGGGGACGAGATCAGTCCACGCAGAGCGGTAGAGGCCCGCTAGCGTTCGGGCGGTGAGCTGGCGCGCCGAGTTACACCGGGTTACCTCGATACGCCGGCCCCAGGTGGCCCACCGTTAGGACTGCGGTGCAGAAGAACCAGTGTGGCGGCCAGTCCCAGGTATAGCCACACGCCGCTGCAGACACCTCCCATTGAGAATCAGCGATTCAGCTCAGTACCTGTCTGCCGATCCGGCTGCAACAGCGCCAACGGCGCCGACGCCATCAGCACCACACCCACTACGAAGAAAGGCCCAACGAGTGTGGCAACCACCCGAAAAATGATCATCCGTACGCGGTGGCTGTTCGCGGCGGAAGTCTCCGAATCCGGTACTCATAGTCATATCGGCTTACTTGAAGACCGCAAACGGAACTGGCTGGTGCGTGCCAGAGCCGATAGCCTGCCCAGCCGAGCCCGGCGCCCCAGACTCACACTGCCCAAGATCGCAATGGGCCAGGCGGAGGTCGAGACCAGCTGCGCTATCCCGAAACGCAGCAAATGTGCCGGAGCACCCATCGCTACCAGCACACCGGACCAGCGAGGCAGTGTCGCGGTTCTCAACATGGCAATGCCGAGCAGTACATAACCGATCAAGAACAAGGTCGCCGCCAGTCCATTGACGATCACCACGCGGAGGACGATCTCGTCACGAGCACCTTGTTGCCGCGGCACGCACCGTGTCTCAGTGATGGGCGAACCGCCCACTGGACGCAATGTGGTCTTATGCGGGGTCAACATCTTCCGCATCGTCGACGCCAAGATCGTCGAGCGCTGGCGACCCGAACGGTCCCCTAGATGTCGCGCCAGATCGCGGATTTGCGGATCTCGAACTCGGCGGCGCTGATCGCGCCGCTGTTGCGTAGTGCGCGGAGTCCGGCCAATAGCCGGAGCGGGTCTGGGTCCGGCAGAGGTTCGCCCCACATGGTCTCGGGCGTCATTGGCGAGCATCTCCCCCTGCCTGCCGAGGATCTGGTCGACCGTCAGGCTGTCGTAGGGCGTGATGACGCGGACGGTACCGGTGCCCCTGCGGGTGTAGGCCTGGATGGCACGGACCTCCTCCAGCGGCACGCTGAAGTTGGGCCCGGTGCGGCGGCGGGAGCGGAAAAGGATGCGTTCGCTGGTCAGCACGAGCAGGCCCATCACCCTGGCCTGCCGCCCGTCCATCATCCGCAGCACGGTCTCTGAGTCAGTGAGAGCGGCCTCCAGCCGGACCACGTAGATATCGGAGCGCTGATCAGAGGCCATGGCAGCCGCAGCGTCCAGCACGTCTGAGCGCAGGTGGTATGAAGCCAGGCGCTCGCGGACGCGCAGTGGTCGCAACCACGGGGGAATCAATGACATCGTGCGCACTCATCGTCGATGATCATCGATGATGGCACTCGAACTTCTTGACACCAAGTGGGCGGGGTAAGTCAGCCGGCCCGGTGCCGGTGAGGCGCTCGTCGCGACGCCCGGAACCGCATCCAGCGCCTACTCGCCGGAGAAGCTCTGTGCTCGACGTCGACTCTTACGTACACGCCAACTCAATCAACCTGATGATCGTGATTGCCATTGGTGCGGCGCTCCGGGGGATTGCGAGCTCCGTTTCGGTATGGGTCGTGACATTGCACTGGTCGAGTGAGGGCCGGGCCACTCGAGCAGTGACAAGGTGGAGGCGGCAGCCATTAGCTGACCGATTTCCCAGCGAGCACGACCAAGCGCACCCGTTGCAGGGCAGTGAGATCAGTCTGCAGATCGCCATCGACGACAATCAGATCGGCGTCATAACCCTTCCGGAGCAGCCCCTTCCGATGCTTCAGCCCACAAACACGTGCCGCTTCCGAAGTGGCCGCGGCGACAGCTTCCCCCGGTGAGAAGCCTGCGTCCCCGAGCTGCGACACCCCAAGGTGAAGGTTCCCATGAGCCACCCAGGGACCGAGTCCGGCGTCAATTCCGGTGACAATGCGTACGCCTCTCGCGCGTAGTCGACGCAAGCGGTCGGCGCACAGCTCACGTATCCGCTGCGGAGTAAATCCGGCCGCGGCCAGCTTCTGAAGGGCTGGTGGAGCTTGGCTGAGATCCATTTGCGGATTGGGCGTGAGCACACCGCTAATCGCAATGTCCCGATCGGCAATGCTGGCCACAAGTTCCTCGGAGAGCACGGATCCCTTCTGGGTCAGGCAGCTGCAATGTTCGATGCAGTCAACCCCAGCATCGACCGACTGCTCGACGGCTGGTAGTGCGTGCGCATGCGCTGTGATCGGCAGGCCGGCCTCATGGGCCAGCTCAACCAGCAAGTGCATCTCGTCGGCGCTGAACTGAGTTCCCATGACATCGGTTCCAGGTGTGGTCATGCCGCCACTGGCCATCACCTTGACGACGTCAACCCCGCGGTCGACCCGTTCTCGAATGGCTGCTGAGATCTGATCCCTGTTCGCGACCTCGCCGCCCAGGAAATGGCAGTGCCCGCCAACGCTGGTTAAGGGCGGACCCGACGCCACGATTGTCGGCTCCGGCTCCCGCGTCCCACCGGCGCGTTGCACGTTGCGACGATTCACCACCGCGTACCGGAGATCACCCAGGTCACGAACCGTCGTCACCCGGCCGCCAGCTGCCGCCGCAATCCCTCAGTGATGACCGCGTCCAGCCCATCGTCGCCGAGTCCGGGGACGCGATCCACGGCACCCACCTCGCTGTTCGCAACAAGATGAACATGGGTATCGATGAGCCCTGGGAGAACAGTCGCGGTGGGATACTCGGCCACCTGCCAGGACTCGTCGAGCTCAACGGGCACGGTCTCGACGCCGACGATCTTTCCCCGATCGAGAAGTACCGTCGCTGCTCCTTCGCCGAACTGTTCCCCCGTGAACACCCGCGAGCATCGGATGGCCATCACCAGCACGTCATACCGCGCGGGCCGAGTCCGGTCAAGGCCGCCTCGGAATTGATGCGCGGCATGACCAAGGCCGCAGGTGGTTCTCACCGCCGAGTGCTGCACCTTGGAAGATGGTGACGCAGACATGCTGATCTTCAGTCGCCTCCTCCGATGAATCGAGGCTCCGGCTACATGTCTGGATCAGAGACAGCGGCCGGAGTATCCACGGTCTCCCTGGCGCGCCCGAGCTGACCCATGGTGGCAATGATCACCGTCGCTGCCGGAAGCAGGATCGCGGAGCTGAAGATCAAGAATCTCGCGGTGTTCGACGCCGGCACGACATCACGAGAAAGCTGGTTGATTGCGCCGTCGAAGCTGGCATGGATGATCGCCACCAGTAGCACGCTGTACAAGGTCACGTTGTAGAACCACACAAACAGGGCGCGGGCGAAGAACAGCGAGACGAACTCGATGGCGAAGACGATAGGAGCCGTCGGCGCCTGGATTCCCGGTAGCCTGTCGGGCCGGGTGCGCACCTGGTGCCGGGCGACCCGAGCTGCTGCATCAAGGCCAGCCGATCCAGCTGCTCCCAATGCTCCGCGCTCCTCGATCGTGACGCGCAGGTCCGGAATTGCGTCGAGATACATCGCCCACTTTCGCTTGGCGCCGTCCAGCCCCGGCGCCTGCCCGGGCAGCGGAGCGTGATCAACGAAATCTGGCGCGACCACCTCGTCCGCCCGCTCCAGCTGCCTGCGTCTCCCGTCGGCTCGCGAGGGCCTCGATGCCCCTAGAAGGCACCGTGTCCGCATCCTTTGGCATCCTCTTGCCCGCCGACAAGATCAACGGCAGCGACGCAATCGTTGTCGAGCTTGTACGCCCGGGCGAACAACCTGAGGCGATCCTCGAAGGCCCTCCGTGGGCAGGTCGGGCTGTGTAGAAGCGCCCTCGGCCTCGTCGGCTATCCCAGCCCGGCTACCTCTCTGAGAGGATCCGGAGGTGGCACAGTCCAACCGTTACCGCCCCGGACGCGAGCACACGTCCCGGACATACCCAGTCGTCCCGCCGATCTACCAGACCACCACCTTCGAATTGGATGACCTGGCGTATGAGGACATCCAGGGGACCGGCGGGCTGCACGAGACCTGGTACTCACGGTTCAGCAACCCTACGGTCGCCGCTGCCGCAGCCGACATTGCTCGGCTCCACGGTGCACAGCAAACGCTGATGGCGGCTAGCGGCATGGCAGCCATCGCCACGACGCTGCTGACGCTGCTCCGCGCCGGGAGATGTGCTGGTTGCGTCACGTCAGGTGTACGGCGACACGGGCGATCTGATCGAGCGTGATCTGCCGAGACTCGGTGTGACCGTGGTGCGGATCGATGCCTTCGATACCGACGGTTGGCGGCAGGCCATCGCCACCCATCGCCCTGCCGTCGTGTACGGCGAGACGCTGTCCAACCCCCAGCTTCGGCTCATGGATATCCCCGCGGTAGCCGAGGCTGCGCGGGCCGTCGGGGCCACCGTCGTCATCGACAACACGTTTGCGACGCCCCACTGCACCCGTCCCCTCGAGCTTGGGGCGGACGCTGTCGTCGACTCCGTGACCAAGTTCCTTGCCGGCCACTCTGACGTTGTCGCCGGCGCCGTAAGCACCAACGACCCGGCCCTGCACGAGGAGATCCAACGGCGGATCATCACCCTTGGGGGATGCCTGGACCCCCATGCCGCCTTCCTCGTCTGGCGGGGGCTCAGAACGTTCCGGGTCCGACTTACCGATGCATGCCGCACCGCCGAGAAGCTCGCCGACGCGATGGCTCAGGAGGTCGGGGTCAGCCAGGTCATCTACCCCGGTCGACGAGACCATCCGGATGCTGAGGACAAGGTCGGCCGAGTGATGCCAGGTCCGCACGGGGCCATGCTGACCCTCGTCTTGGAAGGTGGGGACGCGCGTGCGCTCCAGGTCCTCCGCCGGCTCGAGGTGGCCATCGAAGCCACGAGCCTCGGCGGGGTGGAGAGCCTCGCCAGCGTCCCGTTCAACTCCTCGCACTTCAACATGACGCCGCAGGAGCGGCTCGACGCCGGAATCCTGCCCGGGATGCTGCGCCTGTCGATCGGACTGGAGGGCGAGCAGGCGCTGTTCGACGACCTGCGCCGAGCACTCAGAGCTGCCGTCTGATCATCCGCCGACGAGGCAAGGTTCACGCAACGCTGTTCTAGAGCAGGGCGATCTGCCAACGGCCTCTGGTTGCTCCGCTACGACGATCCGATACGCATTCCGACCTGCCCGCGGCGTGTCCCGGACGCCTAACGCTCAACCCCACCTTTCGATCCTGAGCACGTGCCTAGGGTCACGGCCGAAGCGCGGGCGCCCAAAACATGTCAGTCAGGGCTCGTGAGAGGTCAAGGCTGCGCTCGCTGCCTCAAGCACGTTGAGTCGGTGCCCAGCCCACCCGATGTAGATGTATCCATCGTCGTCCTCCACTACGCCCAATCCTTCGTTGGGGTCGATGATCAGATTCCGCACTCGCGGTCGACCACCTCCGGTGGCGTACTCGTCGTAGTGGATCGCCACGTCAGAGTCTTGATGACCTTGAATTTCGCCCGGAATGCGTCACGTACGCGGGCAGCGTCGGCCTCGTTCTGGTCCGGGGCGCCCGGCCTCGGTGCCGTCGCCGCCTGGCTGGGAGGTCTCACCCGCGGTTGAATTCCCGTCCAAGGAGCGCCCCGGGTCTTCGCAATCATGGCCTTTGCATCGCGATTCTCAACTGCACAGCCAACGTGGCCTGGTCTGTAGTAGGTGCCCTCGTCGAGCACTGACACGCCAAGCCAGCGGCAAGGGTGAAGTGATGGAGCTGATTGCGGGTGATCACCCAAGAGGGCTCGATCAAGCTCTTAGCGCAGAGGTTCGCGATCCATCGGAGCAAGCCCGTCCACCAATTGGGCGACTTGGCGTCGCGGTGCGGAGAAAGGCCGTCACGGCAGGTTCTGTGGCGGCGGACCGACGTGGTATGGCCGCATCATTTCGTTGTCCTCGTGCTCGACGATGTGGCAATGCCAGACATAAAGGCCAGGCAGGTCGAATAGCGCCTTCACACGGGTGATCTCGCCGGGGTAGGCGATGACTGTGTCTTTGAAGCCGCGCTCGTAAGGCTCTGGGGGTCGTGCAGCGCCATCGAACGGTTGTCGTGTCCACGACCTGGAACTGCACCTCATGAATGTGAATTGGATGGGCGTCTGCAGTGAAGTTGTGCAACTCCCACACTTCGATGGCGTTCAAGGCCGGATTTTCGCTGATTGGGTCGTCCCATCCCAGTGGCACGGGGGTGCCGGACGCGGTCAGTGTTCCGAGTTCGGCAGCGACCGGACCGTCGAAACCTGGGAACGTGCTTGCCTCCTCGTTCAGCGACACCCGCCGGGTGTTCGACGCCTCCCCGAGCGGTCGGAACGCGGGGAGATGCAACCTGTCGGGCGGACGACTGACGTCGCGCGCGGTGAGAGGAACCACGGTGAACCTCATCACCTGTCCGGTCGTGTCAGGGTCGGCGAACGGCGCGGGCAGGCCACCAAACGGTTCGTCAGGGCCGAGGTTGATCAGATAGATCTCCGTCCCGACCGCGAGTCCGGTGAAGTCGACGATCACATCCGCACGCTCAGCGGGCGCCAGCAGCACCTGGTTAAGCCGGACAGGCTCGGGTAGGAACCCGCCCTCGGCACCGATCATCCACAGCGGCAGCGCCGCCTTCGCCGGTCTGATCGTGGGGTCCGAGGCCAGCTTGAGGATCAGGAACCGGGAGTTACAACCGTTCAGCAGGCGGAACCGGTATCGGCGTGGCTCCACTTCAAGCGTGGGCCACGTCTTGCCATTAACGACCATGGTGTTCGCGAAGAACTCCGGGTTCCAGATTGGCGGCACGTCGCTGACGGGAATGTACGGCCCGCCGAAGCCGTCGAAGAACTCCCGGGTGTCGGGGTAGAACAACGAGCCGTCATCGTTGAACGACCGGTCCTGAATAGCCAGTGGGATCTCGTAGTACCGCGTCCCCTCAGCATCTCCGAGCTGGGGAGCCGGCCCAGGAAGCACGGACGGAGGAAGGTCGCCCGGCCCGCGGCGCAGCAGGTAGAAGCCGGCCGGGCCCGCATACACATTGAGCCGGGTCATTCCAAGAGTGTGGTCGTGATACCACATCGTCGCGGCCCGCTGGTCGTTCGGATACTCAAACACCGCGTTTCCCGCACCCCACTGATCGCCGAGCGGGGACTTCTGCCGGAAGAAGTCGTAGAAGGTTCCCTCTTCGGCGAACCCAGCCGGAATGTTTCGGGCGTCTGGCAGGTACCACGCCTCGGCGAACCCGTCGCTGTGGTCGAAGGCATGGTTGCCGTGCACATGGGTCACGATCGGGACCGGGCCGTCGTATGACTTCGGGGTGGTGGTGAAGTCCGGCTCGGAGTCACGACCTTCGGCGCCGCCCGGGGGGTTCGCCCAGTGCAGGGTCTGATCGACCGGCAACAGATGCGGCAGGAAGTCGCCGTCCTTGTCCACCAGCTCATTGATCCATTTGATTCGCACCGGCCGGTGGTAGTCCGCCTCAATGGTGAACGCCGGATAATTGAAGGTTCCGGGGTGATTAATCGACCCGTAGCTCCATACCGTCGTCGGCGGCAGGGGTACGGGCAAGACCTGCTGCGCGAACTGGCGGACCGCGATCTCGTAATAGTGCGTCCGTCCCCGCGATGTCCACGGCATCTGCGGAGGAATGACCAGGGGTGTCACATACTTGGGGATCCTGATCGGGTCGAGCGAGCCTACGGGCGGTTGCGCCCACGCCCTCCCCCCGAGCCGGATCGGCAGCAGCACAGCCAGCCCAGCCGTGCCACTGATTTGCAGCAAACGCCGTCGCGAAACAGTCATCGCCCACCCCCGAATGCGCGCTCAGAGGCTCCCCTTATTCAGTTCGGGAGAGGCCCTCTCGTCTACCGGCGTGGCTCAACGAGGTCAAACGCCCCCGTCAGCGCCGACGGCGAAAACAAGATAGCCCACTACCGCAGCTTCGTCATGAAAACCCAAAGAATCCTTCATGACCGGCTGCTGAGGCTGTCGCTGACGTCTGCCGCATCCTCGCAAACAGCAGCGTCGAGCTAGCAGCGCGTCGCCGACGCACGCGTTCCTTGCCGCCGCCCATTGCCGATGAGCAAGATCAGTGCCGTTGATCTGGACGAAGACGAATGAGGTTATCCACAGATCAGCGGAAATGGACTGGCGTTCAGACTGCACGCAGTTACGGTGGCGCCGATCACCGAGAGAGGAGAGAAGCGATCATGAGGAGCCGAGAAATATCTGAAGCAGATGACGCAGACACCGTCGTTATCGCCGAGGAGCAGCCTGGTGAAGCGGAGCGCTACCAAGTTGTGCCTGGAGGGGAGCATTGCCGCCTCGTGCGAGATCGACAAGAGGAAGGAGAGTGAGCATGACTGAGAGTGTGACCTGCGTACGGTGCGGCCAATGGGTGCACGAGCCGGAGAACGGCGGGTGTGCGCTGAGTGCAAGGCCGCCGACCTCGAGGACGAGAATCGCGAAGAGATCGAGTCTGCGTTGGCGTACCTCGATGCGCTCACCGCGATCGAGCTCTCAGCCGACGCCAACGCCGGCGGTTGCTACTCCCCAGAGTTGCTCGAGCGCTGGGGTGCAGTGGGTGAAGACAGCCACCGGCAACGGTTGTTGATCAACGCACTCATTTTGGTAGGGGCACGGCTGGATCTGATGTATCAGCGCAAGGCTGGTCGGGATCCGTTAGAACTCATTCGAGCCGCAATGTTTGCCGATCACACCAAGTAGGGGTAAATGATCATGACCACACCGTTGGGGTTCCAGATGACCCACGCACGACTCTCGTCTCACCGGTAATCGCCGGGCCGGACGGTCACCACCCGCATCCATATCGCCGCCAGTCGCATCCGCTGGACGCCGAAGATCCGGTGCGCCCTGGTGACGTCATGCTCTGGGCCGACGACTCCGACGACGACTCCGCCGACCCCGGTGCTCAGCATCGGATAGCTGACGCGCTGGAAGCGGCAGCGACGGCATTGCGCGACGCTCGGCCGTGAGGGACTAGTCGTCCAAGATCAATGAGCCGGTCAACCGCCCGTGCCCTTTTGTTGATCAAGGTTTTTGGGCCGCGCTGGGCAGGATCATAGTCCAGCCAAAGGAGGCAGATGGACTCCCCGAGCCATCGTTCGCAGGGCCGGCGCAAATCCGCACACTGAGAGCGTGAAGCAGTCCCCGGCAAGGACCCGACACGCGTGAGGTTGACGTGCGGCGAAGAGCTGTTGCGGTTGGCCCGTAGCGACATCCGCAAGGCCGGCCGCCACAGACCAAGATCAATTAGCAAGGTGGGCCGGGAACGTGTCCCGACCCCTCGTCTTCCCGATCGGCGGCTCGCCTTCCAGCGGACAGATCACACGGTCGATCAAGATGCCCGCGTTGGTGCCTAGCACACGCCCGCCAAGATCGAGCCGACTCCGGCTTCTTTGGTGACATCGCCTACATTGCCGGGCCTACTTGGTGACATTGCTACATTGCCGGTGATCTTGTTAACCAAGTCCGCTCATGTTGGCCCGCTTCTCGTACGCAGGTGCAGCCCATACACCCCGTCGCACGTCGGCACTGGCCGTTCTTGCGTCATCGCTTCAGCCATCCAGTCGGGGAGTAGCTGCGCAGGTGAGAGCACCACCCCGTCAGCGTGGTGAGGATGCATCGAGCAGGACGGCGTACGTAACACGGTGACAAGACCCGGTCCGCTCCCGGGACCGGAGTATCACCACGGTCGTGGCCATAAGCATCGACCAAGGCATCGCCAGCCGTACGCGCCACGCATGTCGTGACGCGCCGATCAGGTCGTGGTTAGACAGGGCATAGGCGATGGCGCTCGCATCGCGATGGGTATGGGCCCGTCGACGCCCATGGGACGCGGATGGACTGGTCGGCAGCTCGGCGCTCGGCGGTACGGGGCATGTAGCGGCCTTGGTAACCGATCCAGTGGAGAAGTGCAAGGTCGAGCATGTGGAGCGCGACGAAGCCTACCTCTCCCTATTTGGTATGTCGTCCACGCGTGGGCGTTGTTGAGCTCAGGGTGGGCGACATCATTGCGCATACTACGACAGCGCTCAGGGCGTCGACCGGCTAATGGCTCGCTGTGGCGCGGGCAATGAGTTGGTTGTATGCGGAGTTCGCGTGGACGAGGTGGGCTGGGACGGCGGTGTCCGCGCCTACCACAGTCATGAGTCGCCGTACGGCCCGTTCGGTCTGCCCGGGGCCTGAATCTATTGCGGCAGGTGGAGGAGGACCGGGAGGTCTCGTGACCGCCCAACGTTTGTGCGTTTGGGTGGAACAGACCTCTGGGGGCTTCTTGTGCACTCCAAACCCGCTGATTGGACTCCTCGGACCGGAGACAGTGATCACGCGTTTACGCGTGCTGACCTACGCCAAGTTGACCGAACGTTCCGTTCTTCACTTTCCCGGAGCGCACGAATAAGTGGTTCGACCGCGCAGGTCTGCTCCGTTGTTCATCGATTGGATAGCCGATCTTCTGTGTTCCAGTGACCCGTCACTAGGGGATCGGAGGGAGGGCTCGGCCGCTCATCTAACAGCTTTAGTGCATTGCCTTCGGGGCTCAGGAACGCGGACGCCGAGGCGAGGCGCATCATGTCCCACATCGCCGTCGTCCCACCGCAGCAGCAGGCGGCGCGACGAGGTCCGATCGGGTGCGGGGGCTTGAAAACGTGGCAGGGGAAGGGAAGCTGAATGTCAAAGGCACCGATCGTCTATCGGAGTAGTCACCGGATCAAGTTCTCCGAGCTCGATCCGTACGATCACGTGAACACGGGGCAGTATGCGACGTACTACGTCGATCACCGGATGGAGGGTCTGCGAGATTACGCCGGCTGGGATCTGAAGACCCTGGCGACGTTGCCGTTCATGGTCTGGGTCCGGAGGATAGAGATCGACTTTCTCAGGCCTGTTCGGGGCGATCAGGAGATCACCATCACCTCGTTCGTGCGCGAGTTCCGCGGGCCTGATGCGCTCATCGAGGGTGCCATGGTCGACTCCGCCGGCAAGACGGTCTCCCGCTGCCTCATGACCGTTGCCCACATCGACAAGAAGACCAGCCGGGCGACGGATTGGCCGCCCCACCTGATGGAGGTGTTCTTCGAGTGGGAACCCGTCTGAGGTGGGGCATGGTCGCTGTCGCAACTGCTGGATTCCGAGCCAGCCGCATGATCTTGGGAGGTCAGGACGGCAGGATGTTGATGACCCGGGAGATAACGACCACGAGGACGGCCAGGGAGATCATCGACTGGATCGCCATCAATCCCTTGACACGGCCAGTGAGTGGGAGGGTGTCGGTCGGGCTGAATGCCACGACGTTGGTGTACGCCACGTACAAGTGGTCTTTGAACCGTGGCTGCCAGCCCGGCGGCGCCAGCCCCTCAGCAACGGTTTGGGGAAACTGGAAGTCGGGATAGGGCTTGGAATACACCAGGCGGCCGCTCGGTCCGCCGCTGTCAAGCTGCCAGTAGAGCAGACCGAAGGTGACGATATTGGTGGCCAGAACGATGCCGGTACCCACCAGGAGCTGGGTCACAGTGGGCGGGGCCTGGCCAGTTGGGGGGTTCGAAGGACCACGACGACCAGTCGGGCCGCGGCTGCGCTGTTCGCCAAGACCAGGACGGCGAA
Source organism: uncultured Actinomycetota bacterium (assembly GCA_963759635.1). Classification (GTDB taxonomy): domain Bacteria; phylum Actinomycetota; class Actinomycetes; order Propionibacteriales; family Propionibacteriaceae; genus Microlunatus. The sequence goes on along the minus strand of CAVXAP010000003.1, from coordinate 54,269 downwards.
CAGAGACAAGATCAGCGGGCGGGCAGCCCGCGGGACCGGGCCGGGTTTGGCCGCTACCACCAGCAACGCCAGGAACACGGTTGCCTCGATGACAGGCACGATCAACGGCGGTCCTTCGCGAAGTCTGCCTGGCACTAGGACCTGAGGAAGGATCACCAGGACGAGGGCGACCAGGGGCCAGAAGTAACTCTCCGGCGCCTGTGCTGATGGCGTGCCACTGTCGCGCGCCTCAGGGGACGGGTCATCGATCATGTACCCATCCTGGCCCGGCAGCCCGCTCGGGCGACCGGAATCCCGGACGCGACGGCCAGTAAGATCATCGACTGGATCGCCATCAGTCCCTTGACACGCGAGATGGGTGGAGGCCGGCGAAGCACCTGCCGTGGTCATCATCCGATGGCCGTCTAAGCCCCTCTGTACTGCGCCCTCGGCCGTTCCGGGCCGCTGCTGCCGTGCCCCGCGTGCTTCACATGCCTGGGCCGATGCTGACGACAATGCAGGCGACCGCAATTATCCGGTGCTGGCCAGGCCGAACGTGATCATGAATTGCTCATCGGATTGCTCGCGAAGGTCGCATAGATAATGCCTTTGGCAACGAGGAGGATGATCAAGATCAATTCAGCTCCTGTGTCCCGACATACTTGGGCTTGATCCGGTAGGTGTTAGGCGGCTGGCGGCCTCGCCGGCACGGCAGGGCCGATTCGTGCCGCTCGCCACTATGGGCCTCACAGCAGCCAGCGCGCGGGCAAAACGCTGATGACATCGTGGTGCCGCCGTTCGCCTTTTGTGCTCAGTGCCTTGCTGTGCCTCTACCGTGGATCGATGGTGGATGTGGAGTACTGGCATGTGGACGTGTTCAGCCGTTACGCCTTCCAGGGCAACGGTTTGGTCGTCGTTCGGGACGATGTCGGGCTTTCGACCGCGGTCCAGCAGCAGCTGACCCGTGAGGTCCGCCAGTTCGAGACAGTGTTCATCAGTGGTGTCGATCTACTCGGTCGGACTGCGCGACTCAGGATCTTCACCGAGGACGAGGAACTCGGCTTCGCCGGTCATCCGGTGCTGGGCGTCGGCGCGGTGCTGCACTCCGAGCTGTCAGCAGCGGCTGCCGAAGAGACCTGGGCGTTGGAGCTGAGCTCGCGCATCGTCAGCGTGCTTACGCGAGGACGTGACGGCTGGATCGAGGCCTCGATGGATCAGGGACCCGCACGGTTCGGGATGAATGTGACGGGCGAGCTCACCGACCGCTATCGACGAGCCCTCGGGCTGCCGCTCGCAGCTGTGCGCGCTGATCTGCCCATGCAGGTCGTCAGCACCGGCTTGCCGTACCTGATCGTCCCGGTACACGCCCAGGGTCTTGCGACTGCGCACATCGCGACTCCGGACCTCGAAGCGATCCTCGCTGCGAGTGGCGCCAAGTTCGTCTATGTGCTCGATCCCGCCACTCCCGAAGGGCGGACCTGGGACAACACCGGTCGGATCGAGGACGTTGCCACCGGAAGCGCGGCCGGCCCAGCGGCCGCCTACCTCATCGAGCATCGTGTGCATCCAGCGGGTGTGCCGCTGCGTCTCGCCCAAGGCCGCTTCACGGGTCGGCCCAGCATGATCGAGGTCAGGCGTGAACCCGGTGACGGCCACTACTGGGTCGGCGGTCCGGTGGCCCCGGTGGCCAGCGGTCGCTTTCACGCACGGCTGGCGGACTGACGCCTAGCCGACACAATCTCGGGACAGGTCGATATGACCCGTTTCCGGTGTCTGAGCCGCTACAGGAGGGCCCGGCCGTCAAAGCCCGCAAGCTTGGGCCGCTGGCAGCAGGTTCTCGCCGACGCTCTTGACCAGAACCTTGCGATTGGCGTCCGAGCAATCGTAGCTAATCATCTCGGGCGAGCCCCGACCCGGGCTGAGCTCGCCGCCGCACGACGAGCCGCCCACCGTCTCGCTGCCTGGACCGTGCCCGCGTGCTCCATGTACCGGACGCCGATGCCGACGCCAATGCAGGTGATCGGAACTACCTAGTGCTGGCGAAGCCGAACGTGATCATGAACGACATCCGACTCCGAGGGCTGGCCATCGCGGGAGGTAATGCTGCCGGCCGGAAGAGCCCCGACAATCACGCCCAGACCGTACGGAACCTCAGACGCTCCCTTCGGAACGCGACCGCTGGTGCCCGGCTAATCCAGGCAGACGGGTTGGACAGCAGATCTCGCCCACCAGCTGGCTACCTCGCCACCGAGCCTCAGGAGATCCGCGTACGTTACGACTTCGCGAGTGCAGCGCTGTATTCGCCGCGCTAGCACACTCGTTAAGGTCGCTCCTTGACAATCGCAGAACCAGTCGGGGAGGCAGGCATGACGGCAACAGCCGCTGAAAGAGCAGTACTGGTGCGCCGTTGGGAACGAGCGTCCGATGGGCCGCTGATGGTCGAGCGCAGCCCGTACGCAGGCCTTGGCTTGATCGTTCTCCATCTGCGAGCCATGGGTTAGCCAGTTGCCGCAGGTGATCTCGGAGATCTTGAAACCCGAGTGGCCGACATACCGAAATTCCACCGTAATCCGCCCCTTCTGTTCGGCTGCCTCGTTTGAGGCAAGACTTGTGCACGGCATCCCAATCTGGAGTTGGGCGTCTAACCGCTGCAGAGGACAACGTTGTGAGACGACCGTCGCCGCTTGCGCTGCTGGTTCGCACGGTTGTGCAGAAGCTGGGGCTGCATCCCGCAGACCCCGAGCCGGTCGAGGTGGATCTCACTGGCCATCGGGCTCTCGTCATCGCCAACCATGGCATGCTCGACATCGGCAAGGCCACTGGAGTCTTTGCGAGTGAACTGACTGCGGCGTACTACGCCTTTCTCGACGCTGGCATGGAGGTCGAGGTGGCGAGCCCTGTCGGGGGTGTGATCCCAGTCGATCCTCTGTCGGTGAAGTCGATCATCCGCACTGCGGCCGATGATCGTTTACTTGCGGACGCGGCACTGCGGACCAAGATCACCAACTCGCTGCCGATCGCATCGGTCGACATCAACTCCTACGACATCGTCTACCTCGAAGGCCGTTGGGGAGCCGCGTTCGACCTCGGGTTCTCCAAGCCGCTAGCCATCGAGATCACCGAAGCCAACGCGGCCGACAAGATCATCGGCGGCGTCTGCCACGGCCCGCTCGGACTGATCAATGCCACTACGGCCAACGGCAGGCCGCTGGTCGACGGCAGGCATGTCACCGGAGTCAGCAATCGGCAGGTGCGTGACCTCCGTATCACCCACACACCGCAGCATCCTGAGACCGAACTCCGCCGTAAGGGCGCGCTGTACGAATCCAGCACCCGGATCTCCGATGTGCTGGCGAACCATTGGGTCATCGATGGCAATCTGATCACCGGTCAGAACCAGAACGCCGGTCCCGTAGTGGCCCGTGAGATGCTCCGCCTCGCCCGGCAACGCTTGACTGGCCGCCCAGGGGCTCGGCGGGTCGAATGACCCGCAGCGAACGAGATCGAGACGCGCACGGACGAGCCCGGCAGGCGCGTCCGCGGGATCGGCTCGGTCGCCCGCTGCCCTACGGCAGCGTCGGCGTCGAACCGGTGTCAGAGGAGCCGCTGCCGCCGCTGGAGACCATCTCGGCTGCGCATGAGCTGCTGGCCGAGGGCCGACCGTTCTCAGCCCACGAGGTGTACGAGGCGCGCTGGAAAGCAGGTCCGGCCAGTGAGCGTGAGTTGTGGCAGGGACTTGCCCAACTGTGCGTGGGCATCACTCATGCCGAGCGGGGCAACCGGATCGGCGCTTTACGCCTGATCGGACGAGCTCGCCGCCGATTGGAGGCCTACGCCGCGACCGGCGGGCCGGCCTACGGCTTGGACCTCCGCCACGTGATCGGATGGATCCGAGACCGGGAGCGCGAACCCGACGGCAGCTCCACCTGGCTGATCAACCACCCGCTGTGAACGCATGAATAGCAACGACTTGCTACGCAGCTCGCCGGAGGCGCAGGCGTCGACCCGGCAGGGATCTCGACCTTTCTCGACCGGTTGGAGCCTGCCTCGGACATCGAGATTCACAGCTTGATGATCATCCGGCACGGTGATGTCGTTGCCGAGGGCTGGTGGTCGCCGTACGCGGAGGAGCGGGTCCATCTGCTCTACTCACTGAGCAAGAGCTTCCCCTCGACCGCTGGGCGTTTGCCATTGCCGAATGGTTGCTCGACCTCGACGCCACCGTGCTCTCTACTTTCCTGAGTTCGACAGCGAGATCACTGACCCGCACAGTCGGTCGATGTTGGTCCGCGACGTGGCTGCAATGGCGAGCGGGCATCTTGAGGAGACCGTCGAGCGGGCAGTCGCGCTCGATCCTGTCGAACCTGTACGCGGGTTCCTGCTCATTCCGCCCGATCGGGAGCCGGGCAGCGTGTTCGCCAACAACCAGCCGTGTACGTACGCCCTCGCCGCGATCATCCAGCGGCTGACCGACCAGACCCCGACCGCATACTGCGCCCTCGGTTGCTCGACCCGCTGGGCATCGGTGAGGTCGGCTGGCAGCAGTACCCGAATGGTCGCGATATCGGATACTCCGGGCTCCACGCGACCACGGATGCAATCGCCCGGCTCGGGTGCTGTACCTGCAGCGTGGAGTCTGGAACGGTCAGCGGCTGCTGTCGGAGGAGTGGGTCGCCCAGGCCACCCGGGTGCAGTTGGAAACGGAAACTCCGTACCAACCAAATCCGGACTGGCGACAGGGATACGGGTTCCAGTTCTGGATGTCCCGACACGGGTACCGCGGCGACGGCGCATACGGGCGGTTCTGCGTGGTGCTTCCCGAACAGGACGCGGTGATCGCCACCACCGCCGCGACCGAGAACATGCAGGACATCCTCGACTCGGTATGGACCCATCTGGTGCCCGCCATGATGGCCACACCGGTAAAACCGTCGCCGGTCGCTGAGCAACTGGTTGCCCGACTCGCCGGGCTCCAACTGGCGGCCTTCCAGGCCAAGCCGGCCCCGGACACGTCTGCGGCCGCGTGGGCCGAGGCCTCGTACCTGCCGGCGGGTGGACGGTGCGAGGCTCAACCAACTCTCACGGGCGTCAAGCTCCACCAAGACGGTGAGCACTGGCGGCCCACCCGCGCGGAGGGCCATGTCGCATTCAGCGCAACGGTCGGCACCGGAAGCTGGCAGACCACCCTGACCGAGACCGACGACGGCGGGAGTGGCCCGCCGCTGGCCGTCGGCGGCGGTTGGACCGATGAGGACACCTTCGGAGCCGAGATCATCTTTCTCGAGACGCCGCACCGGCTCGAACTCACCTGCTCGAGGCGGACCGGTACGTTCCAGGCCAGGTGGCGAACCGTCCCGCTGCATGCCGGTAGCCGACCGCGATCAGCTCCAATCGACCGGGATCACGTCGGCGACGCTCGGTCGCCACTCACTCGGCGCAAGGTAGTACGTCTTCGCATCGTCGATCACGGCGACGAAGTCCTCGATGAAGACGAGCGATCCGGTGTCGTGTTGCACTGTGATCAGCCGCCTGCGCTGCGGAGCGGCTTCCCAGACAGGCGCGTAGGGACGGCAAGCGCCTTGGACTTCCCTACCGGCGGGACGCGCGTCAGTGCTGGTATTCGGACAGGACCTGCTCGGAAAGCAGCTCCAGCTGCCGCAAGCTGCGGACCTCGGGCATCAGCACCAGCAGGTCCAGGCCACTGGCCGCGTACTCGGCGACGACGTCCTTGATCTTGCCTATGGGGCCGTGGTGGATGGCCTGCTCCGCCGGCACCGGCAGGACTGGGTAGTAGCGCCGGTGGTGGGCTACCGCCTCCGCGAACTCGTGTTCGCCGCCGATGGCGACGTAGGCGACCGCGTTGAAGCTAAAGTCGGGCTTGCCGCGCTCGGCTACCTGCGGGCGCATGCTCTGGATCGCCGGTCCGATCGTCGGCAGGCGGGCGGCGCCACCGAAAATGAACCCGTCGGCCAGTTCGACGGCCCGCTGCTGAGCCCGCTCGGTGAGCGCGCCGATCCAGATCGGCGGCCCCGGGTCCTGCACCGGCGCCGGGCCCAGCACACCGTGCTCGCGGTCACTGTGCCGTGCCTCCGCCCATACCCGTCGGAGGGTGGCGACCTGGTGGCGGAAGCGGGTCACGCGATGCTCCAGCGTCGCCCCGAAGACCTGGTAGTCGTCCGGCCGGCTGCCCAGCGACACGCCGAGCGTCAGCCGGCCATCCGAGAGGCGGTCGATCACCGCGGCTTGCTTGGCGACCAGGACCTCGTTGCGGTTTGGCAGTGGCAGGGTGGTGGTGGCTAGGCGGATGCGCTGGGTCACTGCGGCGGCAGCGGCGAGCGAGGTGAGGGGATCCCACATGTCGTAATTAGGACGATCGAGCGAACTCAGTGTGTCGAAGCCGGCCTGGTCCGCGAGTCGCACCCAGTCCAAGAAGAACCTTCGCTCCAGCTCGAACGGCATCGCGGTCGGCATCCATACCCCGACCCTCATCCCGGTATCCCTCCGCCGCCACGTGCACGCACCGCGACCCGTCAGAGCGATGGTTTCGCGGTCGAGCACGATCAGGATAAGCAGCGCAGTGTCGAAGCGGAACGCTGAGGCTCCAATCCGGGAGTCGGACATGGGGCATGCGGCCGGGTCATGGCTCAGCGTGCGGATCTGTCCGGCCTCGTTGGTGAGTGTCCCGACAGTCACGGACACACTGCCGGTTTGGTAGACCTTGCCGTCAGCGCTGCGTCGCCTTACTGAGCAGTCAGACCCACGTTACGGTGGCGCCGTGGATGTCAAGCGTGCAGCCGACCTGTACGCCCAGGGCTGGACCCTGCGCCAGATCGGTGCGGAGCTTGGCGCTCATTGGGCCGCGGTCGGCGATCAGCTCCACCGCGCCAATGTCACCATGCGTAGCGGCGGGCATCCGGCTCACCCCGTCTCCACCCAGCAGATCCTGCAGCTGCGCGACCAAGGCCTGACCTGGAACGAGGTTGCAGAACAGGTCGATATGACGGTTTCCGGTGCCTGGAGCCGCTACCGACGGGCCAGGCTGGCAAAGCCGCCCCGACTGGGCCGATGGCAGCAGGTTCTCGCCGACGGGCTGGACAAGAACTTGCAATTGGCGTACGTGCAGCCGTCGCTGATCATCTTGGTCGAGCCCCCAGCCGAGCTGAGCTCACCGCCGCACGACGAGCTGCGCACAGTCTCGCGGCGCAGGGCCTTGCCCGCGTGCTTCACGTGCCAGGCGCCGATGCCGACAACAATGCGGGCGATCGCAGCCATTTGGTACTGGTAGGCCGGACGTGATCATGAACGACGTCCGACTCCGAGACGAGCGGTTGCCGGTGGCGCCGCTGCCGAGCGGCAAGGTCGGTACAGCATGGTGCATCTTGTCGCACATCAAGCGGGCAGTTACTCCTCCGTTCGCCAGTACTCCCAATTTGCCGGAGCAGGTGGCCAGCTCGGATCTGGTCGCCAATCGGGCCCAGGCTCCCATCCATGAGGTGCGGGTGGCCAGCCCGGCGGGATGCAGAACCGTATCCGCTTGGGTTTCGGCGGGATGGGCGGGTGGGTCACGACACGAGGCGTGCCATCGCGCTGGGCTATATCCGGCTTGTGCGTGGCGTCAGGGAGGTTGGTTGAGATCCACGCAGCATCCAGCTGATGCGCCTTTGCTGCATGCAGCACCGCTTCCGCCTTTACGTGATTGCCCTTAACGATCAGCTTGACGGCGGTCAGGCGGCCTCGGTCGTTCAGCTGACTGATGATGGGCATGTACTCGGCGCTCATCGCCGGCGTGAGCTCACCCACACTTTGATCATCAATGCGAACCTCCACTAGCTCTTTCGGCCTTCTTGTCGTGGTGTCGCTGACCGCATGGAGGGTGCTGTACACCCAGCACTCACCCTGTCGGCTCACATATGGGCGCAACGTGTCTTGGTGGTCCTCCTCTTTGCGGACCTGAATGGCGGAGCCGTGAGGCAACATCGTGTGCGGTCGGGTCGGAGGGAGATTGACGGGTACGCAGAGGTACCACTCGTCGAGCGCGAGGCTGACGCTGCAGGTGAACTTCGGTCGCTTTATCTCGCGTCCGCGTCTGTCGGTCCCCACCCATTCGTCGTACTCGGACCCCCAGATACGGCAATTGGTCACCGGTAGGAAGCCCTGTTGGATGAGGGCATTGAACATCGGCTGATACTTGGCGGCATCGTCTTTCGCAAGGTGTCCGACGTGCTGGCCGCTGACCATCACCTTGACGGCATTCGGGTCGTGCTCGTTTCTTGGATCGGGCACGAGTGCCGCGCTGAGGAAGAGTTCGCCGTCCTGTTCGCTGATTCGGGCAGGGAACAGCGATCGTATCTCTGACTCATGGAAGCTTTCGCCCACGACATCGCGGCGGGGCCAGTTGCCCTTACTCCATAGCTCGAATTCGATCAGCGGGGAAACGGACATGAGTACCTCGTTTCGATGACATTGGCAGTATGAAATGCCTAGGATTCGACGGCGGATCGTCGCAGGGAGCGATAGAGCAAGGCAGAGTCTCCAAGGCGCCGCCGAAGCTCCTTCTCCAACCCTGCGACGGGATAGAGGTTTTGTCAGTCCCTGCGCATGCGTCCGGACCGGCTGGTGGTAGGCGAGGTACGCGGAGCCGAGATCTGTGACCTTTTGACAGCAATGAATACCGGCCACGAGGGCGGCTGCGGGACCGTCCATGCCAATTCCAATGCCGATATGCCGGCTCGCCTGGAGGCCCTGGCGTCGCTCGGCGGGCTCCCTCGGCCGGCATTACACACGCAGCTGGCGGCAGCCCTGGATGCGGTCATCCATGTAGCCCGCGACGACTCTGGGTACGTGGGGTAGCCGAGATTTCGATCTTCGTACGCGAGCCACGGAGCGGGCGCCTCCGCAGCGAGTGTGCCGTCCAGTTCCGCGCTGACGGCGGCAGCGTGCTGGGGCCGGGTAGCCGGGAGCTGGAACGGATGCTCGAACGTTGATCATGATCATGACGAGTCTGTGCTGTGCTGGCTGCGTTGTTGGCGGTACGCCGTCCAGCGGCGCGAAGTCTTCGCAGCCGACTCGTTCCACCAGCCTCTGCGTCTCTTAGGGATGCATCAAGTTGGGACCGCCTGCCATTGCGGCGGTCATGGACGATCCTCGCAATCTTGATCATCTTGCTGGGCCTGATCATTGCCGTGGGCTATCTCGGCGGACCACGGGGCGCCGTACTCGCCACCGCAGGCGTGCTGATCATGGCAACCGTCGCCCGACTGCTTGCTCAATACCGACGACGAAGTTCCGCACCCCGAGCGCGGGCTGACGTCGCGCACGCGTGCACGGCCCTGGCCTCCTACCTTCGGGTCGGCCAGGTGCCATCCGCGGCGCTGGCCGTTGCCGCCGCCGACTGTAACGTGCTTCGCGAGGGCCAACAGGCACACACCCTAGGCGGGAACGTGGTAGCTGTATGGCGCCAGCAGGCACAACATGCCGGGCACAGAGGCCTTCTTGAGCTGGCGCGTGCCTGGCAGATATGGTGCAAGGTTTGCGACATCCCGCTGCCGCGGCTCGCGACGTGCGACGGAGCGAGCTGCAGATGCTGGCTCGGGCGGTCGGCGTACGGACGATCAGATCTTGATATATAGGAACCGCCCTCAGGAAGCGATAGCTCCCGTCGATAAACCCCTTCGCCCGCGTCACCACGGCCAAATGATGTTACGACGGTCGTGACCACTCGGGTGGCTCCAAGCGAATGCGATCACAATGGAGCCGCCTAAGACGCGGGCACGCTGGGAAGCGGTCAGGATGCGTTTTGATTCACGTGAAGACCTGACGGCCAAAGTGGAGGCGGTGGCTGGGCCCGTCACGGCTACTTATCCGGACCGCTCCGCACTAAGGATGGTTCGCTATCATTGACGGGTGCAGCAGTCAGCCGGGGACGAGCTCCGGCGAGCGAGCCAACGAAGCTGGATAGCGCTTCTCGGCGGCCTCGGCCTCGTGGGTGTTGCGATCCTGGCCAGCTTGACGAGCGTGCTCCCCGATTTGATCACCACCGTGGCCGCGATCATAGGCGTCGCGGGAATGATCTATGGGGTTGCAACCGGCGCGCTCATCGTCCTCAACCACGAGCCCGATGAGTGATCGGGATGGAAACTGGGGTCTCCGGTACTGATCGTGTGAGTCGACTCCGTCGAGAGGTATTGCTTCGAGTCCTCCTGGCGGGAGTACTGCTCATTGGGCTTGTGGGCTGCTCAGCGGGACAGCCAGATACAGCCGAGACTGCCTCATCCCGCGTGGCCAACATTGGCCCTGCTATTGACGCAGCGCATGCCGAGGAGGTTTCGGGGCTCCACGAACTTCGTGCCGTCCTTGTCAGCGTCGATGGCGAGGTCGTCGCCGAGCGGTACTACGACAGCGATCCGACTGATTACGCCGACCTTCAATCGGTCACCAAGAGCATCATGTCGACCCTGGTCGGCATCGCCTGCCCCGCAGCTTCGGCGCTTCCTCGCAGTCGCGGCGTGGGTGGCGGGAGGCGCGTGGTGCTGCACTCCCACCGACTTCACGTAGCCGTTGTCCTCCAGTAGTCGCAGCGGCCCCTCCATCTCTTCCACCCGTGAGATGAGGCATGAACGGGTCACACCTGGACTCTGCGGCGCTGCCCGGCGAGAAGGACGGCGCGGCACGCAGCGGAGCGAGGACACGTCCTCCTAATAGCTTCGACAGCGCGATTTTCTCGCTAGTCTGCGCGTAACCATTCCACCATTTGTAGTCGAGTCAGACTAACCAGAATTGGAGGCAATACACCAATGGCAGACACCCAGCCTGTCAGTCCCTTGGCTCATGGCACCGCCGTCTTCGCCGGCGTGCTCATGATCATCGGCGGGGCTTTCCAGGCCGTAGAGGCTCTCGCGGCCATTGTGAACGACAAGTACCTCGTGGTCCTCCCGGAGTACATCTATGCCTTTGACCTCACGCTCTGGGGCTGGATTCACCTGCTGGTCGGCCTGGGGTTGCTGGCAATCGGCATCGCCCTGCTGAGAGGTCAGACCTGGGCTCGCATGGCCGGCATAGTCATCGCGGTGATATCGGCGATCATCAACTTCACCTGGCTGCCGCACTCGCCCTGGTGGGCGCTCATGGTCATCGGCATTGACGTCCTCATCATCTGGGCGCTCGCCTCGTACCTGCGCCAGCCCGACGTGACGAGCACACAGCCAGCAAAGACGCCCCAGACGACGTCTGCCAAGAGCGAGTGAGTTGGCTCACCGGTATCAGTCTGCTAACCGATCTTCGGTGACCCAGAGCAGTACTGACCAGAGCGGTACTGATGAGGTGCGCAGTGATTCAGCGTCAATCGGATTCTCAGGCGTTGCTGGCTGAGTGCCGTCTTGCCCTCCGTGCGCTCCCGCAAAACGCAGGCAAGGTCATCATCCAGGGCACCGGGCGCGCGTGATCGCGCTGATCTCAATGCCGACGCCGCGAGGGCAAGAAGCGCAACTCGATCAAGTCGTCGAAGCTCATCGGATCGCTCGCGAAGGTCGCATAGATAATGCCTCCGGCGAGGAGGAGGAGGAGGAGGAGGAGGATCAATTCAGCTCCTCCGGTAGACCGGCGGCGGTAAGGGCTGTGGCTGGGTGGGCGGTGCTGGGGGAATTGGCGGCTGGGACATGACCGATCCTTCGCAAGCGGGGCAAGAGCGTCAACGATGGCCGAGAGCGGACCTCCTCGGTGTGAATACTCCGGGCATCGTGGCCAGATCGTTGCGTGGGCCTCGTGCGCGCCACGTGCGTATAGGGGTCTTGTTACAGAGTAGTTAGGTGTCGTAGGTGTCGTACCTGTTTCGTTATCCCCTATAGGTGACTATCTCCCGGCTCATTCAGATAGGTACGACACCTACGAACTGAGCCATGGGCGGTCGAGAGAGGTTCTCGAGCCTCGAAGTCTTGATCAACTTCACTCTGTGCTTGCTGGTCTCGTCGTGCTGCTTGAACCTCGGCCCGAAGGTCTCCTTAGCCCTGCGTCCTGGCCATGGAGGCATCAGCGCAGAAAATTCTGGGCACCGGGGCCCGCGGCTACACCCGCTGAGCTATGCAGCGGCAGGTCACCTGGTGATACCGCTGGAGCACGGCAGGAACATCCCCCACAGACGGCTGCTCGGCAGCGGCTGGAGCGCCAAGGCTGGGACGGCTGGCAGCCGGGACCCCGATCAGATCAAGGCGTGGTGGCAGTTCGACTGCAGCGCGATGATCGGCATCGTTACGGCGGTCAGCCCTTTGTCGCGCGTGCTGGTCATCGATATCGACACCAAGCCAGGGAAGCCGAACGGCTGGGAGTCGATCTCCGATCTCATGAAGGAGTACGAGCCGCTGCCGGAAACCACGCGCGTGATCAGCCCGTCAGACGGGACGCATCTCCGCTACGCGATGCCGGAGGGCGAGCCCTCGATACCGTTCAGGCCAGGATGGTTGCCAGGCGTCGACATCCCCTGGATGGTGCCCGTACCGCCGTCTGCGAAGTTGATCATGCAAAAGGCGCAGCCCAATCCGACGGAGGATTATGTCTACTACCAGTGGGCATCCATCGTCGAGCCGCTGCCCATCGCTCCCGCATGGCTCCTCGCGGATATTCGCACCAGGGGAAAACAGCCAGAAGGACCGATCCTGCGCGCGGATGTCCCCAACAGACCGAAGCAACCACAACGACCTATCAGTACGGTAGGCGCGCGTTCGCACTCAGAGGCCCTTCCGCCTACTGAGTTGTTTATCGAGAACGGTCTCGGCTGGTTCACCGGATCGCGTGACGCCGACTGCTTCAGACTGGCGTGCAGGTTGTGGTTCCAGTACGGCGACGAGGGCACGGTGGTCGCGTTCATCTACCAGGCGTGGGAGCGCAGTCCGGCGAAAGATCATCCGTTTGGCTGGCAAGACGCTTATCACAAGATCAAGCAAGCCGAGCGGTACTGGCTCGAAGATCGCGAGCATATTCTGCGTCGCGCAGAATCACTCATGAGGGGCTTCCGATGACCAACTACGCCGACGAGAGCGCGGCTCGGCGCGCGTCCGAGGGCATGAGCGTCAGGGTCGTCTCGTCGCCGACTGACCCGATGCCGAACGCGAGGCGATGGGTGGGGGAGCGGTACGGCGACGACCGGCACTGCAGACTCATCACCTATGGCGGCACGTTCTTCGAGTGGGACGGCGCGTGCTGGCTAGAGGTCGAGCCGGACGCGGTGAACGCAGAGCTGTACAGGTACTTCGAGCACGCGGTGTACGGCACCGACCCGCCGTCGCGGTTCAAGCCGAACAGCACCAAGATCGCGAACCTCGTCGGCTCCGTTCGAGCGGTGACGCACATCTCTCGCGATCATGTCGTCCCCAGCTGGCTCGACGGCAGAACCAAGCCACCAGCGACCGATATCATCCCAGTCGCGAACGGCATACTGCACGTGCCGTCGAGGAAGATCTACGCGCCGACGCCCACGCTGCTGGTCATGCACGCGACACCGTTCGCTTACGACCCGAGCGCACCGATGCCAGAGGGGTGGCTCAAGTTCCTCAAAGAGATCTTCCCGGATGACCCCGAGTCGATCATGGCTCTGCAAGAGTGGTTCGGGTCTCTCCTCTCGGTCGACACGAGTCAGCAGAAGATCCTCTTGATCATCGGGCCGAAGCGGTCGGGCAAGGGCACGATCCTCCGGATCTTGAAGGCGATCATGGGAGCTCGGCACGTCGCCGCGCCAACGTTGACGAGCATGTCGTCGAACTTCGGCCTTCAGCCACTGATCGGCAAGCCACTCGCGCTGATTTCCGACGCGCGCATTTACGGTTCGCACTCGGTCGTCGTCGAGCGTCTGCTGTCGATCAGCGGCGAAGACGCGATCACGATCGACCGCAAGAACCGGGAGGCATGGACGGGAACGTTGCCGACCCGGATCGTGATCGCGACGAACGAGCTTCCTAGGCTCAGTGACGCGTCTGCGGCACTGGCCTCGCGCATGATCATCCTCAACACCCCCGAGTCGTTCTACGGGAGGGAGAACCACGACCTGACGGACGATCTGATGGAGGAGCTGCCCGGGATCTTCAACTGGGCGCTCGACGGTCTCGATCGCTTGCGGAGGACAGGGAGGTTGTCGGTACCTGAGTCGGGGCTGGCTCTGCGCGCTGAGATGGAGACGCTCGCGTCTCCGGTGAAGGCGTTCGTCAATGACTGATGCGTAGTCGATCACCGTCTGTCGATCCATCGAGAGCACTTGTTCAAGGCGTGGGAGAGATGGTGCGCTGAGAACCGAGTTCAGCCAGGTGACGGCAGGGTGTTCGGTCGCAACCTCAAGGCAGCGGTTCCTCATGTGCGGAGAATGCGACGAATCAGGGAGGCGAGCGTCCTACGGGTGTACAGCAGCATCGGACTCAGGGACGACGTGGGGGCGTCCCTAAGGACACAGTGGTGGTGATCGCGGTTAGGTCCATTCAGGTCCAATCAAGCACTCCGTTGAATGGACCTAAATTTGCATGCTCTGACAAGGCATTTCGTACGGCTACTCCACTTAGGTCCAATCAGTCCAATATCCATCTCGGTTATCGCGTACAAGATAAAAAAGTCAACCACTAACAGAAATGGACACTGGACTGACTGGACGTAGGTCGCCCAGAATTTTTCTGCACCTCACTGCGCAGCTCCGAATGTCCACGGGTAGAGAGGGGTCATCGGTTCCCACGGCCTAATAGAGTTCCTCTTCCGGGACACCGGGCGGTGGTTCGCTGCCTTCCCTCAGTCCCAGACGCCGCCGAGCCGAGAACAGCGAGCCCCGAGCAGGCTTCAAGGGGGCGAACTTAGACAAGCCGAAAGCCTGCATGTCCATGTATACCGCCTCAACCTGGCCGCCGCGAAAGTACGCCTCATGCCAGAACCCAGTGCCGCCACTATCACGGAGAACTCTTGCCACCAGGCTTTGTGCGGCAACGAACGCGCCCAACGCTCTAGCGAGTCAAAGTCACGCCAGTATTGACGCATCCCTGAATGCGGTGGGATAAGGGAGTACAGCAGGTTCTCGTGAAGCAAGAGACCGTCGGGTTGGGCATCAACTGACTTGCTGATCTTGCCGCGAAATGACAGGAGAATGTTCAAGCCCCTAAGCGAGTTCACCCTCTGCCCTAGGTAGATCACAACGAGGTCCGGATACTCCGACAGATCAACAGTCGTTCGGTCAGGCCTATGCAACACTGTCTACTCCCACACTCGGGGCACTGTTTGTACACACACTGGCACGCGTCGAGGTAGGGGACTTCGATAGATGGCTGCGCAGCGTTATGGGTCAGCTCAAATCCGTTCCACTTTCTTCTTGCTCTTCCAGAGCCAGCCGCAACATCTCACGAGCACGCTCCGCACGCTCGCGAGCCCCTGCGGACTTGGTTTCATCCAGCCGATCAAACAAGGTCACGGCATCCCTATGGATCTTGATGGCCCGCTGGTGGGCCTCGATCTCGCGGGCCTTGGCATGAGCGGCTCGGACAATAGCACTCTCAGTCAGCGACTCAGCTGGCCACGGCTCGGTCATGTCGAAAGCGTAAAGACCGAACAGCCGTCCGGGAATGGACTTTAGTCATCAGTTCGAGGACCGCGCCAAGAGTGGCTCTCGCGCTGGTCTGGATTTTCACGAACTGGGTGGACCGTGCATTCAACGGCTTCCTCATCCCGCTCCTCGGGCTGATCGTCTTTCCCTATGCGACCCTGTTCTACGTCCTTGCCTACAACCCGGTTACCGGCGGACTGGCCGGTTGGGGATGGATCTTTGTGGTCCTCGGCTTTATCTTCGACATCGGGCACTGGGTCGGCGGAGGTGTGACTGGTCGGCAGCGTTATGCGAGCGCATAGCGCCGTTCATCAGGTGACCCTTGCTGACCAGCTACAAAGAAAATTCTGGGCACGCGGCGCGGGCACGCACGCGCGAGAGAAGGAAAGATCCGGGCGCAGCCCACTCGCCTCGCCGGCACGGCTGCTGATCTTGCCGGCGAGGCGGTCAAAACTGCTGTCTAGCGGCGTCGAGCGACGCGCCGCGAGGTGCGCCGCGCGACCCTGCGGGAACCAAGCATCCTTTTACCTCCAGTCGTCTTGACAGTACGTCATCGTGTGGTGGTCGCTGCGGCGGCCGTCTCCATGGCGTGCAGTTCCTTGGCCTCCTCGGCCTCTATCAGCCCTAGCTCGACCAGATCCAGCGGACTGATGAACCCGTCGCTGAGGCGAAAACCTCCGGCCCGCGCGACGGCGTCACGCAGCGGGACGGCCCAGTGATGCTCCAAGAGGATGAGCGCGGCGGCCGAGTCGTTCGGGATGTCCTCGAGGACATCCCAGGCTTCCTGGTCGTTGAACACATTCACGCCGTCGGCTGCTGCCTCGGCGCCGGCGGCGGCGCCGGCTTCCATTCCTTCCTTACCCTCGATACCCAGCCCGATGAGGGCGGCGACCTTGCTGCCAAGCTCGATCGCCTCGTCTTTGGTGAGGTTGCTGAGGTGCGCCACCTCGATCTCTCCGTCGGCGTCCTTGTGGACGGCCAGGGCGTCGATCACCTTGATGGTGTCGCTCTCACGAAGCCGTTCCAGTTCGTCGATGATCTCACCGTGGAAGTTGGGTGGTTAAAGCCCAACACGATGAGCTGTACCGGTCCGATAGCCATGTCTTCTCCCTTTTCTTCGACCGCTGGCCCGTTCCAGGCCTTCCGGTGCTCGTTGGTCGGGTTTAGCAAGATCCAACGCTGTCGACAGCTTAGACGCCTCACCTCTTTGAGGTGAACCTGCCCCGGCGTACTACCAAGAGAGATCGCTCTCCGCCCCCGCAATCACCCAGAGACACACTGACGCGCCATCGCGATGTGGAACGGAGGCAGAAGTTAGTTCACTCCTCCGCGCTGATGAAGTGACCGGAATACAGGAAGCTCCGTACAAAATGGGAGCGGATTCCCGCCAAGGCTTGGATGATGGGGGCCGTGTCCATAACGGTCATCCAGGACGGCAGGTCCCAGGTGAAGAAGCTCGTTGGCCCCGGAGGCACTATGCGTGAGCTGTCGGAAGGCCGGGCCGCCGCTCAGGCATTTGGCGAATATGGGCTCCCAGCAATAAACCTGAGGTTTACGTCAAAAGCAACCGACGGAGCGCAACGAGCGGGCGTACTCATGGAAAATGACCAGAGCGGCTTGAGGACCCTCCTCGAAGTAGCCCCATACCCGGAACCACCTCAGTAAGACTGTGGGTTTACGACCCCGATGCCCGGATTCCACAGGCACGCATTCGCGTGACTGACGACGCGCCTCGTGCGGACCGCGTCGCCGGTGACCAGACGGGTGTTCCAGTCGACCGTGCTGGTCGTCGAGGAGAACACCACCTTCGGCATGTCCCGCCAGCGGCTGGCGAACTCGATCGCCGCCGGTGTGGCGCCCGGCTGCTTGTCGGCGGTCGGCCAGTGGGAGCTCATCGTCTCCCACAGCTTGCGCCCGTACAGCGCCAGGCCTGTCGCCCCCACCCGGTCGGACCACCACTGGAACAGTTCGTCGCTCGGCACGCTCCAGCCGAGGTCGTCGCCGGGCGCGGCGATGTAGCCGTCCAGGCTCAGGTTCATGCCGAAGGTCAGTTTCCGCATGGCGTCAGCCTCCCGTGAGTCGCATGCGCGCCGCGTGCGTATTGGTGTTCGCTGACCCCAAGAAAATTCTGGGACCGGGGAGCGCGGTCGCGGAGAACAGGATCCGGCAGGGACGTCACGATCGCCTCGGAACACAGCGCCACGGATCCTTGGGTGGCCCGAAGCCCGCGCTGATCCGACGTCGGGCACTCAGCGCCTGGTCTCGTACCTGGTCAGCACCACGCCGTCGGGAAACGTCCGGGTCTCCACCAGGCTCAGGTTCACCCAGTTGTCCAGGGCCGTGAAGAACGGCGTGCCGCCGCCCACCAGGACCGGATGGGTGACGATCGCATACTCGTCGATCAGCCCGGCCCGCATGGCCGCCGCGGCGAGTGTGGCACCGCCGATGTCCATGGAGCCGCCGTCGTCGGCCTTGAGCCGGGTGATCTCGGTGACCGCGTCGCCGGTGACCAGACGGGTGTTCCAGTCGACCGTGCTGGTCGTCGAGGAGAACACCACCTTCGGCATGTCCCGCCAGCGGCGGGCGAACTCGATCGCCGCCGGTGTGGCGCCAGGCTGCTGGTCGGCGGTCGGCCAGTGGGAGCTCATCGTCTCCCACAGCTTGCGCCCGTACAGCGCCAGCTTGTCGCCCCCACCCGGTCGGACCACCACTGGAACAGCGCGTCGCTCGGCACGCTCCAGCCGAGGTCGTCGCCGGGCGCGGCGATGTAGCCGTCCAGGCTCACGTTCATACCGAAGGTCAGTTTCCGCATGGCGTCAGCCTCCCGTGAGTCGCATGCGCGCCGCGTGCGTATTGGTGTTCGCTGACCCCAAGAAAATTCTGGGCACCGGGGAGCGCGGTCGCGGATTCGACTTAGCTAGATCTCCTCGTCGGTCAGCAGCCTACGGGGGAACTGGTTCAAAAGTCCCGACGGTACGCACCACTCGCGATATCCCGTGCCTTCCTCAATCAGCTCGTAGTCGTCGAAGTCAACATCGTCGGGGATTGTCACCTCGAACACACCATGACCAGGCGCTCCACCCCAATTCAGAGGCGCTCCGTCGTTCGCACTCAATGGTCGGTCGCTGATGAAGACACCAGTAAGAATCAGGGGAGTTCCCTCAACATCACGCAGGCCGTAGCTCCCGGACCAATCCCGGAACCCATCCGCGAGGATTGCCTGTGCGGCGCTGGTGGCGTGGTAGTACCTCATGGTCCGATGGTCCACGCGGGGTGCCGGTCGACGAACTGATGGCCCTCGTGCGTGCGTGCGCGTGCGTGTGCACCTACGCGGGTATTGGGGTCTGTCCTGGGGCTGAAGAAAATTCTGAGCTCCGGGTCCGTTCGGGACCTTCTCCACCCGATCTGGCCACACGATCAGCGTTTCGTACGCACTGTCCTTATTGATGTTGTGGGCAACTACAAGTGCACCATCGACATCCAGGCCCTTCTTAGTCGCCCTCTGACGCGCCTTGCCCTCGAGCTTGGCGGCTAATTCGTCGTTGGCGGCAGCCCTTCTTTGCTCATTTTCGGCCCTCTTCTGCTCCTTCTCAGCCTGCTTCTGCTCCTTCTCAGCCTCTTTGTCCTGCTTCTGTCGAGGGCGTGCCGCCCAGTTCCCGATCGGCTGAGGCTGCCCTGCGCCATGCGCGGCAGACGGGTGCACGGGCTGAGCCTGGGGTGGAGGCCCATACGGGCCGGGATGCTCAGTGTCGGGCTCCCAGAACTGCCAACCCGGTGGCGCCGGAGGCCAGTGTGGATCGGGTGCCCACCCCGGCGCCGGTCGCCATCCCGCGGGTGGCTCCGGCCAGCCCGGAGGCGTCCTAAACCGCCATCCCGATGCCACCGGCGGGACCGTTCGGTCGGTATCCATCCCTGGCCCCGTCCTCTCAGTAAACCCCGAAGATCGGGAAGTGATCCTAGTCTCTCTCCGAGCATTGCCGGTGGGCCCGACAAGATGCGTCATCCACCTCAACCGCTGTAATCAGCCCGGATGCGTCCTAAAGAGCTGTGGTCGTATCGACTGCAGCGGGAACGGTCGGGTCATGCGTCGGCCAAATCGCCAAGATTGCTCGGGTCCGGGCTGGGCATCGCCATCGCCAGTGCTCAGATGACAGATGGGCCTCGTGCGTGCGTGTGTGTGTGCGCGCCGCGTGCGTAGTGGGGTCGGATGTGCTCAAAGAAACCCGCGAAAATTCTGGGCTCCGGGTCCGCCGCTGGCGGAACGGTCGGGTCATGCGTCGGCCAAATCGCCAAGATTGCTCGGGTCCGGGCTGGGCATCGCCATCGCCAGTGCTCAGATGACAGATGGGCCTCGTGCGTGCGTGTGTGTGTGCGCGCCGCGTGCGTAGTGGGGTGGGATGTGCTCAAAGAAACCCGCGAAAATTCTGGGCTCCGGGTCCGCCGCTGGCGGAACGGTCGGGTCATGCGTCGGCCAAATCGCCAAGATTGCTCGGGTCCGGGCTGGCCATCGCCATCGCCAGTGCTCAGATGACAGATGGGCCTCGTGCGTGCGTGTGTGTGTGCGCGCCGCGTGAGCCCGGATGCGTCCTAAAGAGCTGTGGTCGTATCGACTGCAGCGGGAACGGTCGGGTCATGCGTCGGCCAAATCGCCAAGATTGCTCGGGTCCGGGCTGGGCATCGCCATCGCCAGTGCTCAGATGACAGATGGGCCTCGTGCGTGCGTGTGTGTGTGCGCGCCGCGTGCGTAGTGGGGTCGGATGTGCTCAAAGAAACCCGCGAAAATTCTGGGCTCCGGGTCCGCCGCTGGCGGAACGGTCGGGTCATGCGTCGGCCAAATCGCCAAGATTGCTCGGGTCCGGGCTGGGCATCGCCATCGCCAGTGCTCAGACGACAGATGGGCCTCGTGCGTGCGTGTGTGTGTGCGCGCCGCGTGAGCCCGGATGCGTCCTAAAGAGCTGTGGTCGTATCGACTGCAGCGGGAACAGTCGGGTCATGTGTTGGCGCAATGCCAAGATTGCTCGGGTCCGGGCTGGGCATCGCCATCGCCAGTGCTCAGACGACAGATGGGCCTCGTGCGTGTGTGTGTGTGTGCGCGCCGCGTGCGTAGTGGGGTCGGATGTGCTCAAAGAAACCCGCGAAAATTCTGGGCTCCGGGTCCGCCGCTGGCGGAATGTCTATGGGTTGCTGACCGGTTGCTGACCAGGCCAAAGGAAAAAATCTGGGCACGGGTCCACCGGTGGCTCGGGGCTCAGACGACAGTGGGGGGGGGGGGGCGGGCTAAGAGCTTCGTATCGACTGCAGGGCCGATTTATCGGACCCGGGTCCGGGATCGCATCGCCAGTGCTCAGACGAGATGGGCCTCGTGCGTGCGTGTGTGTGTGCGCGCCGCGTGCGTAGTGGGGTCGGATGTGCTCAAAGAAACCCGCGAAAATTCTGGGCTCCGGGTCCGCCGCTGGCGGAATGGGGTTGCTGACCGGTTGCTGACAAGGCCAAAGGAAAAAATCTGGGCACGGGTCCACCGGTGGCTCGCGGGCTTCGTGTGTGCCGACGACGAGTTAGGCGGCGTCTTGGTGTGCGCCTACCTGCGTAATGGGGTTGCTGACCGGTTGCTGACCAGGCCAAAGGAAAAAATCTGGGCACGGGTCCACCGGTGGCTCGCGGAATGGGGTTGCTGACCGGTTGCTGACCAGGCCAAAGGAAAAAATCTGGGCACGGGTCCACCGGTGGCTCGGGTGGCTCGCGGGCTTCGTGTGTGCCGACGACGAGTTAGGCGACGTCCTTTTGGCTGCTTGACCAGGAGCTCGGTAGTGCGGCTGAGATGGCCGCAGCATAGGCAACGTAACCGGCAGCAGTCGGGTGGAAGGCCTCTATTCCAGTTCCAGGCGGGTTGATGAAAGGCACTCCGGTGCCGCCAATACCGTGTCCAGCGAATGCGGCGGTCACGTCAACGTAGACGATGTTGACACCGGCGGCCTGGGCATCGGCGACGGCCTTCTCGATGGCGCAATTCAAGAGGGTTGTGGCCGCATTGATTTGGGCCTTAATGGCCAGGTCCGGATCGCCTGGGACAAGCTCAAACAGGAGCGGATAGCCAGTGACCACGATAAGAGCGTTGGGCGCCGCAGCTGCCACCGCAGCGTACAGGTCTGTGAGGCGATCCCCGAGCTCGCTGTCGTCTCCGCAACTAGCTGGCAAGAGAAGAAGCGCCGACTGTATGGCCGCTTGGCACTGTGTCGGGGTTCCGGCCGTACAAGCTGCTAGCACCGCGGAGAGACCCAAATCAGCCGCTCCAACGGTCAGAGTCACCAACCTTGTGCTTTGCTTCAGCGCCGACAACTGCTCGTTGGCCACATCGGACGTCGTTGCCCCAGTGCAGGTGGCGTTAGCGCGGAGATGGATCTGCTTTTCGGCGTCGAGCAACGCGGGATAGCCGTTCGTGCTCTGCAGGCAGTCGTTGACGTAACTGTCCGCGCCCCCGCCCTGTCCCGCCGCATAAGAGTCGCCCAGCGCAACGTATTGGCCAATGCCGACAGTCTCTCCGGCGGCCGGCAGCGCGCCGACGGTCAAGATTCCGGCCAAGGCTACGAGCGTGGTCACCAAACGCGCCAAGAAGCGCCGCCCCCGAGCAGTCATGGGCGGGAACCTACACCGATCCAGCCAGTGGGGTGGGGGGAACGCAGACCGCGTGCTCAGAATTTTTCTGGGGGAACGCGGACCGCGTGGTGGGGGGTCGTGCGCCCCGGTGCCGCGCGCGGCGTGTCGCACAGCGTTGCCAACAGCCAAGCTCACTAACTGATAGCGTCCACCCCTGCCGGCAACGAGCGTCGGCGGGCACGTGCAGCTGCCCATCGATCGTAATCAAGGAGAACCATGCTTCGCAGGATGATCAGGGTGATGCTGTTACCGATCGTCGGGGCTATCGCCCTGATGTTATTGGCTGACCCAGCCTCGGCAGCTCCGAGAGTGCCGAACGGGTTTCCCTTTGGACCCAGTTCCTTTGACGCGGATGTGCTGTGCCCGAAGTTCGGGGTCACGCTGGAAGGCGTTTCGCCAGCCGAGGATGGATCACAAATAGTACGCACAACGTTACCCAATGGGACCGTAATTTTGACGGGCCCGCTCGTCCTCACGGTCACGTTGGACAACGGCCACTCGGCGACGTTTAATGCCTCGGGGCCAACATTTGTCTCGCAGTCGGGCACGCGGCTGACTCTTAGGGGAACCGCAATCATATTGCTCTTCAGTGGGGTCGGCGATCTTGGCCCTGGGATCCTAGCTACCAACGGCCAGGGGACCATCGACGGGGGTATTTTCAATGAGGAGACCTTTACGGGGCACATCACCGACGTATGCAAACAGCTCAGTTAACGAGGAGCAACACCGCATATAAGTCTTGAGTCTGCGACGTACTACGCCGCCCAGGCGGAGTAAGGCCCCAGGAGTGCGAAGGTACTCCCGGGGCCTTTCACTTGGCCATTCCTTGGCCCACACCAGCACCGACGTGGTGGAGTACGCATAGAGGCATGGCACCACAACGGATGGCGGGCTGGGGCAACCACGCCCAGGAAAATTTCTGGCCCGGACCCGTGGCGAACCAGTTGTCGTGTCTTTCGCAGCGTGCGGCACCACCGGGCTCCTGGTGGGATAGCGTGCGGTCTCGAGCGCCAAGAATATGGTGCTACATCGAGCCCCGACTGAGGAGTGCGGGGTCATTTTATTCAGTCTTGGGGGTCTTATGAAACGCTTTGTTGCACGTGCCTTGATCGTCGTGGCGGCGATTTTTGGCATCGTGTTCGCCCAGGTTGCACCGGCATCGGCTGATGTGCCCGTCGACCCGTCGAACAAATTGGTTAGCAACCTCGCGGAGCTGTGGACGAAGGTCTCGAGACACCGGCTTCCCAGAACCCCGTCGTCGGCAACGGTACCCCGTGCTGGGATCTGGGCAACCGCACGGTTGCGCCGTTCTTCGGCGGGGACAATTTTACGTGCACGGTAAAGGCAGGTACCAAAATATTCGTCGCGGGGTACTCAGCGGAGTGCAGTGACATATCCGACGCCGACGGAGTTCCCCTAGATGACCATCCTGTTGGGAACCCCCCGTATACGGAAGAGCAACTGCGGGCCTGTGCCGAAGGGCTCACCGATGTCAGGGCGTCCAATATCACGGTCACCCTCGACGGCAAGTCCCTGCGGCGGACCGACGTGGGCACACCGCTGCTGAACATCGTCCTGCCCGACGGCAACATTTTCGACGCGCCAACGAAGCCCACGTATCACTCAGTGGCGCACGGCAATTTCGTGGTGCTTCTGGGCCCGCTGACGCCTGGGACGCACACGATCTTCATCGACCACGTCCCGGGCGGGTCTGCCACGACGACGATCATAGTTGAGGGACCACCTCCAGCCTAAGTGGGTTGCATCAGGCCCGGTCGTGCTTGCTACGCGACCGGGCCGCTGAATCTGGATATGGCTTATTGCGTCATTGATGCCGCGATCGTTGCGGCGATCTTGGCCGCACAAGGAGTGTTCCGGTATTGGGGTCCGGCAACCACGCCCAGGAAAATTTCTGGGCACCGGACCCGTGGCGAAAGTGGGATCGTCAGACGGCAAACATGCTCGATAAGGAACCCTGCGCCGACCTGCTGCTCAGATTCTGGGGACGATCTTGACCCGAGCCTCGTGCACTGCCTTGAGCCGCTCAGCCTCTTGCTGAGGATCTTGGTATGGGATGGCGCGGATGAGGTAGTGGCGCCTGCCGTCCTTGTCGATCTTGCTCGGGTGCCGTTCGATGATGATCTTGTCCACCAGCATCTCGGTCAGTGCGCGCCGATCAACAGCAGACAGGTCCTCCCACGCCAGCGATGGGTCAGGCAGCTGCGGCATGGCCGCCTCACTGGTTAGATGCTTGTGCTCCCTGTCCAACTGATCAATGACCGCGTCCATGTCCTTCGTTACTTCCCTGAACGTTGGGAGATCGACCTCCCTTCGCAGCTTCATCCTGAATGCGTCCTTTTTTTGCCGCTGGAGTTCTGCCATCTCAGCGCTGATCTTGGCGATGCGCTTCAACCGATCGTCATCTGACTGCGCGATCTTCCGAGCGCGAGGGTTCCGCCACTGGTCGATCACGTAGCCCTCGATGTAAGCCTCCAAAGGCTCGGCGACGATTCGCACTCGGGCCTCGCAGTCTGGGTTCTCGTCTTTCCGGCACCCGTAGCCGCGGCCCTGCCTCGGCTGGAGGTAGCTGACCAGCCTCCCGCCGCATGATCCGCAGTAGACCAAACCAGCCAACTGGTGCACACGAGGCCTGCCGTAGTTGAGTGGTCGTCGGCTGGGATCCTTCAGCAGCCCGACCAGACGATCATGAGTAGCTTCATCGATGATCGCATGGACTGGCCCAAGTTTCCGGATGGAACCCGTTCATCACAGAACTCGAGGGGGAGCCTCGTGTCGGGAGTCGACTGTCCTGCGGATGAAGCCGCCCGGAGGCAGGCCGATACGTTTTCGACCGAAGCTCACGGCGCTGGAGCCCGAGTTGCGACTTCAATTGGGTCGGGCGCACTGGCCTCCCGGGGATCTTCAACGGTAGGCACAGCATCAACGTGACCGCCGTGCCCGAAGGCAAGACCTGGTTCGAGCAGGCCGAGAGGTTCACAGGTCTGCTCACCTGGTTCACCGGATCTCTCCTCAAGCGTTTGCCATCCAGGCCCGGAGCAGCATCACCGGAGGTCTCGACTCTAAGGTTCTCGCGCCGACCATGTGCCCAGCTCAAAGACCCGGCTCGCCACTTCCAGTTCAAACGGGATGTGGCCAACTTCGTCGAACACCAGCAGCGCATTGGCCAGCCGGGTCCGCATGGTCAGCTGCGACGCAATACCCTCCGAAGTCTCACTGCGCCGTCGCGGCGTCCCGGAAGACTTGTCCGGTTAGTTCCCGATGACTGCGGGGGACCAAACTGGGCCCAATCTGGCCCAACGCCCGCGGCTGGGCATCACGGAACGCTTGCTTGATCGGGGCGGCCACTTCATCCACGCTCGCTTGAGACGCACAGAGAGATCCCCGCCGATCTGGGGGTCAAGGGGTCGCGAGTTCAAATCTCGCCAGCCACATTCGTCATTCGAAATAATCTTGCTTCAAGATCATCTTCATATTTGACCACCTTTTTCGACCACCTTTTTTCACGGAAGGGCGTCGCAGAGCTGGGTCAGGGCCTCCCGAGAAACCCTCTGGACTGATGTGTCCGTATGTGTCTGCCGACATCGCGACGCTCGCGTGACCGAAGATCTCAGAGACCACCTTGAGCGGCACGCCAGCGGACAGCATCACCGAGGCAGCAGAGTGCCGCAACGTTTGCAGCCCAGCCCGCCGGAGGCGGCTTGGCACGCGTCGCCGCGGCCTTGAGGGCCGGCAGCGCGTTGCGAGGATCGCTTGGCTCGCCGAGCTCGGTTGCGAAAACGCATACGGGGTCGGTTGCCACAACGGGTGGCGGGGCGCGATGGCACGATCCAGTAGCCTGCCGGAATGGACGGCGTGCACGACATGGGCGGCATGCACGGCTTCGGCCCGGTCGTCGTCGAGGGTGGCGACGAGGTCTTCCACGAGGCGTGGGAGCCGCGCGTGTTCGCGCTCTCCCATCTCAGCAACGTCTGCGGTCTTGTCGGCGGTCCAGGCGGGCGTGCTGTTGGCGAGTCTATGGACCCGGCGCAGTACCTGGAGGCGTCCTATTACGAGCGCTGGCTGTGGACCGCGGAGCGCCAGTTGGAGGCCAAGGGCACGATCGCGCCTGGTGAGGTGGAGGCGATGATGGCACGGCTGGCGGTGAACGAGGCGCCACCGAAGGCCGTCGACCCCGAGCTGGCTGCCGAGGCGGTTGCACAGCTACGCGATGGGTCGCCGGCGATGGGCATCGCGGCTAGCCCGCGCTTCGCCCCAGGCGATCGCGTTCGGGTACGCCGCATGCACCCGGACGGGCATACGCGTTGCCCGCGCTATGTACGCGGGGCGGTCGGCGTCGTCGAGCGGGTCCAAGGTACCGACCGGCTCCCGGACAGGGCGGAATACGGGCTGCCGACCGAGCCAGAGCCGGTGTACGCCGTCGCGTTCGCCTCCCAGGATCTGTGGGGCGAGAGCGACGAGCCGCCCTGGACGGTGCTACTCGACCTGTTCGACACTTACCTGGAGCCCGCATGAGCGACGTGCACGACAATGACGGCGGCCACCATCACGAGCGGCCCGTATCCCCGATCGAGCTGCGCGCCCGCGCGCTTGAGGCCTTGCTCGTCGAGAGGGGTCTCGTTTCAACTGATGCCATCGACGCGGTGATCGAGCTGTACGAGAACGAGGTCGGGCCGCAGAGCGGAGCGAAGGTCGTGGCTCGTGCTTGGGTTGACCCTGCCTACCGCGAGCGCCTGCTAGCCGACGGCGCGGCCGCCATCGCGGAGCTCGGCTTCGGAGGCGCGGAAGGCAACACAATGGTCGTCGTTCCGAATCGGCCGGGCGTACACAACGCCGTCGTCTGCACGCTCTGCTCGTGCTATCCGTGGCCGGTGCTGGGGCTGCCGCCGAGCTGGTACAAGAGCGCGCCATATCGTGCCCGGATGGTCTCCGAGCCGCACGCCGTGCTGGGCGAGTTCGGCCTGGAACTGCCCGCCAAGACCATGATCCGCGTCTGGGACTCGACCGCCGAAGTGCGCTACCTGGTGCTCCCCGAGCGGCCCTCCGGGACCGACGGCTGGGACGAGGAGGCGCTGGCCGCGATCGTTACACGCGACGCGATGATCGGCGTCGCAGTGCCCGTCGCCGAGCAATCGCCGGCGTGAGTGCAGCCGCTGCTCTCGCCGTTGTCGACGACGCGCTTGGCGTAGCTGCGCCGCTGCCGCGCTCGAACGGCGAGCTGGTCTTCGAGGAGGTCTGGCAGGGGTCGCGCGCTCGGCCTCGGCGTCGTAATACTCGAGCGCACGGGCGCGGCATGGAGCGAATCCGTGACCATCTTGTGGCGGCGATCGCGGCACACGAGCCAGCGCCTGGCGAGTCAGCGGCGACTGCTTACTACACCGCCTGGCTCGACGCGATCGAGGCGCTGCTCGCGGCGCGCGGCCTGACCTAGGCCGTACCTCTTCCCACCCTCACCTTTCTGACCACCTTTTTCACGAGAGGGCGTCGCTGAGCCGAGTCAGTGCCTCCCGCGAAACCTCTGGGCTGACGTGCCCGTAGATGTCTCCGGTGATCGCGACGCTGGCGTGACCGAAGATCTCAGAGACGACCTTGAGCGGCACGCCGGCCGACAACATGACCGAGGCAGCGGAGTGCCGCAGCGTATGCAGCTCAACCGTCGAAGACAGCTTGGCACGCGTCGCCGCGGCCTTGAGGGCCCGTAGCGCGTTGCGAGGATCGCAGGGCTGGGCCAGCTCGGTCGTGAAGACGTACGGGGTCGGCTGCCACATCGAGCCAGCCCTCAACCGCTCAGCCCTCTGCCTGGTGCGCACATCGCGCAACACATTCGCTGCAGTGGGGAGCGAGGCACTATCCGGCGTGACTTCGTTGTTTTCGTCTCCGTCACGACGAGCTCGCCGGCCACCCGGGCCAAGGTGCCACGTACCTGTAGCAGCTTGGCGTCAAGATCAATGTCGGACCAGTGGAGGGTGGGCGCTTCGCCTCTCCGTAAGCCGCTGTTGACGAGCAGCGCGAGGAGTGGCGCGTATCGGCTGCCTTCCGCAGCTGCCAGCAGCGAGCGCACCTGCTCGGGCGTCATGTAGGCAGCCTCGTTAGCGGTCACCTTCGGCCGCCGTACAGTGTGGGCCAGGTTATTCGCTATCGCCTTGTCGCGCACGGCCGTATCGAGCACGGCGCGCAACACCGTGTACGCGGTGCGGATCGAGGATTCAGCCAGCCCGCGGTCTTTCAGCTCAACCTTCCACGCGTCGATATGGGACGGCCTGAGCTTGTCGAGCGGCCTCGCGCCGATCCTGCCACCGACGATGTTCGTGCGCGCCATCGTGCCGTACAGATTCTTCGTGGTCGGTATCCGATCCGACGCCTCCAGGGCCGTCGGCGCCGATCGTCGGGGTCCGCGACGGCTCCTACCCGCGGTAGATCGGATTCACATACACGTCGCCGGTGAAGTTGCTGGCCGGCGCCTTGCCGGTCAGGCTGACAGGTAGCAGTTCCATGATCATGCATGAGGATGGCGGCTATTGCGACCGACCCCACCACACGGTGGACCGGACTGCGGGCAGTATGGGCCGGTGATGATCATGATCGCCCCCCGGTGGTGGTCGGAATGAGGACCGCGGTCAGGACTGGTTGGCGGCGGCGTACTGCTCGTCGGTGACCGGCTCGAGCCAGGTAACTATCTTGGCGAGGAAGGCTATTGCGCCAATGAGGTAACAGGTGCTAGGTACACATCGTGGGGACCAGGTTCTGGCTGGGTGGCTTTGCCGTCCTCGGTTCGGTCCTCAGGTTGCAAATTGATCTGCAAGATCACCTGATAACAGAAAGGGAGCAAGATCAAAATGATTGGCGAAGAGCAAGAGATTGAAGAGCGAAGAACCCTGCTCGTCGCAAACGATCTTGATGGGGTAGTACGGATCTGGAGTGCTCAAAGGCCGGTATATCACCGAGCTAAGACATAATGCCAACTTCACCGAGATCAAATCCGGGCACATCGATGATACTGATACCGAGTGGGTCGAGTTTTCCATTCCGGCGACAGACTGGAACCCGGCGACTGGCGCAAAATGACGACGGCCGTGGGGCTTTGATCTTGCAGAGATCACCGCACCGACGCTGATCATGCACGGCACAGGCGACCGAATGGTGCCAAGTTCACATGGTGAGTGGCTGGCAGCGCACTGTTCAGCGGCGGAGCTGCGCCTACAGCCCGGCACGGGTCACATCTCGGTGCTTGACTCTGCACCAGGCGCACTTGCCGGGCTTCGCCAGGTCGTCACCGCCCGGCCCAATGGCGCACGGTCCTAGGTGCACCGATGGGTTGGCCAGAGTGGCGTGTGATGGAGGTCGTCAATCGGCGTCCACGAGTCCAGGTGAACCAGCTGGGGTACCTGCCGGGCCGGCGGCCAGCGCGAGCGTGTTCTTCATGATCTTCCTTTCTCTCGTGACCGCGGCCGTTCCGCGATCAAGACCTTGACTTCCCGTCGCCGGTCGGCCGCCGGGCAGTAGCGGAAATCCTCGACGTCCTGTGCCGCAAGAACCTTTGCGACGTGCTCGCGCTCAAGCTCGGCCGATCTGGAAGTGTTCAGCGCCTGCGACACATGGCAGCCATCGGCGCCGACTACGGAGTCGCGATCTATGCAGGCGCACTGAACGAGTCCGACCTCGGCATGGCCGCATCCGCCCACGCCTTCAGTGGGCTGCCCGGGTTGTCGAGGGCTGCGACTTCTACTTCCCCTCGACGGTGCTCGACGACATCGGCATCTTAGGAGGTCTCACCCCCAACAACGGGCGAGCGTCCACTCCCCGAGCGCCCGGCATTGGGGCAACCGCACCAGAGGAATGGTTCACATGAAGCACTGGCTGATCATTAATCGCCACCCCCTAAACCTCCGCCGATATTCGGCGAGCTGCAGGCCCGATTCGATGACAATGTCGTCGGCTTCGGCGAGATCGTGAGATGGACTGGTCCTCGTGACCAGCGGCGGCGACGGAGGTCATCTTCTGTGAGTGACGGCACGGATTGCGCTCGCACGAAGGGTTGACTTGACGCTGGAGCGTTCGGTTGGGCAGTCGGCTAGGTCCGTCGCTCTGAAGCAACAGTCGGATCAGCGCGAGTTGCGGCGGGCGCGTGACCGACTCGACGCCCGACCCGATCATCCACGCCACCGAACAACGAGCTGGACAGCCGATTCGCGTGATGCACGACGAAGGCTTGACGATGCAGCAAACAGTCGAGTGGTGCGGCGGTCAGCCCCGTTCGGGATGCGGCCCGGCCGCGTTCCTGCCCAGTCTTCGCCGGACATCGCTCGGAGTCAGGCAGCCAGGTGGAACGTGCTCGCGAACCGGCCGAGGAGCTTGCCGCGCCCGCGCAGCACCTCGACCACGCCGGTCGCGATTGCCCGATCCGGGGCGAGCTCGCCGGAGATGAGCCGATGGATGCCGGGACCCGTTGCGAAGGCGAGGTCGACGTGTCCATCCTCCCGCGTCACGTCGAGGGTGGAGCCGTCCACGCGGATGAGGAGCTCGGCGGGACCGAAGCGTGCCGCGTAGGCGGTCGCTGGCAGGCTCGACGCCACCTGCGGCCGAAATGCCGTCCGGAGCGTCATGGTCATCGAGTCGGGCGTGATGATCTGCTCCTCCCGCGGATCGCCCATCGCTTTGAAGCCCCAGGCGCCGAGCGCCAGCACAACGGGCTCGAGCTCGCGGCCGTAAGGCGTCAGCTCGTACACGATGACGCGCGAGCGCGGCATCCGCCGGATGACGCCGGCCGCCTGGAGCTCCTTCAGCCGTGCCGCCAGTATGTTGCTCGGAATCCGAGGGAGCCCCGCGGCGAGCTCCCCGTAGCGGCGCGGTCCTACGAGCAGGTCGCGCACGATGAGCATGGCCCACCGCTCGCCCACGAGCTCCAGGGCCTGCGTGACGCCGCAGTACTGCCCGTAGTCGCGCGCGGCCATCGGCCTCAGGCCTGTTGGCTCATGAAGACCTCAGGGCCCTGCTCGACGGCGACCGGATCCATGTAGCCGAACTCGAGGACGTGGCCGTCGGGGTCGGTGAGCTGACGCTGGTACATGAAGCCGTAGTCGGAGGCGGGCTGATCCTCCGAGCCGCCCGCAGCGATGCCGGCGGCGATGGCCACGTCGACCGCCTCCCGGGTGTCGAGGAAGATCGCGGTCGCCACTGACACCGTCTCCGCTGGGTTGCCGATGGGCCGGTCGCTGAAGGTCTGGAAGTAGTCGCGAACCAGGATCATGAAAGCGCTGTGGCCCTCCTCGACGACGACGCAGGCCGCGTTGTGGTCTGTGAAGAGCGGGTTGATGGTGAAACCGAGCGCCGTGTAGAACGTCTTCGAGCGCTCCAGGTCTGTCACCGGCAGGTTGACGAACATCGATGTCATCGTGGTCCTCTTCTCGTGAGTCTGGGATGCGGACAGGATCACACTTGCAAAAAACAAGCGCCGGGGCAAGACTCCAGGCCATTGATTCGAGAAAAGTCGTCGTGTACGAGTTCATGACCCTCGACGGGGTAGCCGAGGATGTCGCCGGCTTCTTCACCGAGTGGGACGACCACGAGGTGGATGCCGCCGGTGCCGCCGTGATCGAAACGCAAGACGCCGTCATCCTGGGTCGTCGCACCTACGACGAATGGGCCCCGTTCTGGCCTGAGAGCGACATCGAGCCGTTCGCGACATTCATCAACAGGGTTCCGAAATACGTAGCGACCTCCTCACCGCTCGAGCTCGAGTGGGCCGGCGCGACGGCCATCGACAGGGAGTTGGTCGATTTCGTGCGAGACCTGAAGACCCGACCCGGCGGCGACATCGGCGTACACGGCAGCATCTCGGTCGGGCAAGCACTGCTGAGCGCGGGACTCGTCGACGAGCTCCGGCTCATCATCACCCCGGCAATCGCCGGCGCCGGGCGAAAACTTCTCGACGGGTCGCCGCCGACCCGCCTCACCCCGATCCGAAGCGTGGTCTCGCCGACCAGCCACCTGATTCTCGACTACCGCGTCAACGGGTAGGCCAACTGACGCACGCCGATCCCGTCCCTTCTAAATCAAGGGCTGGCCTTTGCGCGCCTGGCTCATGCGGCGTCTTCCTTTCGCGCCAGCCGAACCCGCCCGCGATCCCTCGATTCGTCGTTGATCCGACCATGTCAGAGCTGTCATGCTCCAACGGTGGTTCACCTCGAAGCAGTGGCTCTGCGCTGATTGCTGGGGGTTTCGGATTGCCCATGCGAAGGAGATCTAGGTGACTGACTCGGCTATTGGTCCCGGGATCGATGACGTGGACCAGCCGAGCCACGGTAGCGACGGTTCTGAACAACGTGATCGAGATGTCCTCGGACCGAGTGACATGAGGAATCGACCGACGGCGATGCGGGAAATGCTCCCCGAGCTTCCGGTCTTCGCCGGTGAGCTATCGGCGTTCAACGACACGGGAGTTCAAGCCAATCCGTTCGCCTTGTTCACGACCTGGCTGCACGAAGCGATCGAGGCCAGTACCCACTGAACGGCCTGGGGTTAAGGGGTTGCCGTGGTCGGTCGACTTCGGCCCGCCGAGGGTCGAGTCGGACCTGAGGCTCGAGGTACTGACAGTCACGAAGCGGCTGCCAGGGAGTCAACATAGGCCTGAAGGTCACGGGCACGGACCAGTCGCGTTCGATCGATGTGAACTGAGCGGAGTTCACCAGACTTGAGGAGCTCATAGACCTTCGAGCGGCTGATGCTCAGATGCTCAGCAACCTCCGGTATGCGATAGAGCAGCTTGTCGTTCATGATCTTCCTCCACCTCGACCAGGCCTACATCTACATAAGGACCTGACGAGCGCCCATGCGATCACGACCGTCCAGACTTCTTCGCGGACGTCCGTCTCGATCCACGGCGCTTGATACCCGCCAGGGCCGCGTGTTCTAAGCCCGCGCATTGGGCGAACGGCCACTGGTCTCTTGGTTCTGACGCGAGCCGCAGCTCGGTCCGCGGGTGCAGCGATGTCCACGTTCATCCACCGGGATCGACCGTTGCGATCGGCAAACCAGGCGGCGAGAGCTGCCCACGAATTGCCCACATGCTCCAATCAACGCAGTAGAGGCGGCTTCCGGAATTGTCCGGAAACCGCCTCTGACTAGGCCACTCATTCGTAGCGGGGACAGGATTTGAACCTGTGACCTCTGGGTTATGAGCCCAGCGAGCTACCGAGCTGCTCCACCCCGCGTCGGCAGTGAACAACCTTACGTCAGCTCCGAAGCCTAGCCAAATCACCTGCAGTCATGGGTCCGCGGCCACCCATGGCGGGACATCATGCGAGACGCGGATTAGCAATCGGCTTAGTCCATGTCGGGAAGGAGCTCCCGCGCCTCGTGGTAGTCCATTCCGGTCAGCTGCATCAGGTCGGCCACCATGGAGCGCGCCTGAGCCAAGATCACGACGGCGGACATGGACCCGCTGAGTTGGAGATGTGCGCTGGCCTCGCCGATCTCTCGCAATTGATCCCGGGCGGCGGTCGGAAGCCGCCTTGCTTCCAGCTCCCGGGCGATGAATCGGCACGCTTCTGCGAGCCGTCGGATGAGCTCTTGATAGGCCTCCGGCACGTGATCGCCCCGCCACACCGCGACAACACACCGCCGAGTCAGCACCCGAAGGTTGCGGCTGGCATGGTCAAGCGGCATGTGCAAATCGGCCATTGCGGAAACGAGAGCCAGCTCGCGGCGCCGAAACGGTGAGTGGCGGACCACCTCGAGGCCTTCGGCTGCGGCAGCGTCAAGTGCGGCAAGATCTTTTTCCGCTGCCTGTGCCTGATCCAGTACCGCACTAGCAGCGTCTTCGTCGTTCGAGGCGAGGGCGGCGGCGGCAGCGTCCAGCGTCTCAGCCATCCCCGCGACCACCTTGGCCGCGACGATAGCCGGCTTGCGTACCGGACCGCTTGGAGCCACGGTCGCCACCAACAGCGCGAGCGTGCAGCCGATCGCCGCGTCCAACCAGCGCTCGAATCCGTACACAGGACTGGGCGCCATGACTAACACTGCAATGGACTGGGCGCCAGCCTGCGTCGTCATCAACGGTCCTGCTCCCACCAGGGTCGCCAATGACATCGCGATCGCGCTGACCAGCACAACCTGCCAGACACCGGCGCCGAAAAGCACCAACCAGAGATCACCCAGCGCGACGCCGAGAGTGACGCCGATCGCGACATCCACCCCGCGTCGGAGCCGCTGCCCGTACGCGACACCGAGGACGAGGATGGCAGCAGCCGCTGCGAAATAGGGCACCTGATGACCCAGCAGGAGGCTCGCCAGCAGCCACGAGAGGCCTGCCGTCACTGAGCATTGGGCGATCATGAAGGCCCGCTGTCGCCATCGCTCGATACGGCGTACGGCCGATGCTTCACCGCGCCGGAGCGTTCGGTCACTGAGGTCAAATGCTCGCAGTTTCATCCGCTGCAAGGAAAAGGCCTCTGAATCCATGCCTCATGATTCACCCAGCCAGCACGTGCGTACCAGCCCATCGGCCGGCTCCCCACAGCCGCCGGTCGTTGAGGCAGACTAGGCAGACGTGACTTCACCGATCCGCGTCACTGTGTGGGGCGAGAACTTTCACGAACAATCCGAACGAGATCGCGCCGCCATGGCCAAGCGCTATCCAAGCGGCATGCATGGCGCCATTGCGACTGGCCTCACCGAATTGCTGGGTGACTCCGTCACAGTGAGCGCAGCTACCCAAGATCAGCTAGAGCACGGTCTGACCCGGGAAGTCTTGACCAGGACCGACGTCCTGACGTGGTGGGGACATGCCACTCATTCCGCAGTCGACGACGCGGTCGTCGATCGGGTACATCAGCGCGTTCTTGGTGGGATGGGTCTGCTGGTGCTGCATTCCGCGCACTTCTCGAAGATCTTCCGTCGGCTGATGGGCACCACCTGCTCCCTGGCCTGGCGCAACTCCCGCGACACTGAGCTGGTTTGGTCGGTCAACCCGTCACATCCGATCACCGCTGGCGTTCCGCAACCGATCTTGATCAACGAGCATGAGATGTACGGCGAGTTCTTTGACATTCCCGCGCCTGACGAGTTGATCTTCCTCTCTACCTTCAGCAGTGGCGAGGTCTTTCGATCAGGCTGCTGTTGGCGACGTGGCAAGGGCAAGGTGTTCTACTTCTCACCCGGAGATCAGGAGTACCCGGTCTACCACCACCCTGACATCAAGCGGGTGCTGGCCAATGCGGTGCTATGGGCCCGACCCGAGCAGAGCGCCGACTTCACCGCGCCGGCGGTCATCAACCAGCCAGAGCCCCATTTCAACCGGCGCGGTATTGCCGAGGGCGTACGCGCATGAGCGTGGAAGGCGGGCTCCGTGCCGGTGTCATCGGTCTCGGGTGGGCCGGGCAGCAGCATATGGCGGCGTACGCGGATGCAAGTGATGTTGATCTTGTGGCGCTGGCTGGAAAGGAGACCGACGCGCTGCAGAGCTTGGGTACGGCGTACGGCATCCCGGAGGGGCACCGTTACACAGACTGGCGGGATCTTGTCGATCATGGTCAGCTTGATCTGCTGAGCATCGCCGCCCCGACCACCTTGCATGCTCCGATAGCAGTGGCAGCACTGGATGCCGGGTTGCATGTGCTCTGTGAGAAGCCGATGGCCGAAACAGTCGAGACTGCTCGACTCATGGTCGAGGCGGCCGAGCGCAATGACCGTGTCCTCGATGTGTCGTTCAACCATCGCCGGCGTGGCCATGTCCAGGTGCTCAAGAAGATGATCGACGACGGCTTACTTGGCAAGATCTATTACGCCAAGACCGGCTGGTTGCGCCGCGAGGGAATTCCAGGTCTCGGCAGCTGGTTCACCCGGCGGGTCACAGCCGGCGGCGGACCGTTGATGGACCTGGGAGTGCACATGCTCGACATTGCGCTCTACCTGATGGATGAGCCGGCGGTTCGGGCGGCCACTGCCGCGACGTACGCGGAGTTTGGTCCGCGCGGCAAGGGCAGCTCAGCGTCGCCATTCATACGCAAGACCGGTGTGCAGCCAGGCGCCTTCGATGTCGAGGACCTCTCGACCGCCTTCTTGCGGCTGCAGGGTGGCGGAACGTTGCTGCTGGAGTCCAGCTGGGCCCAGTGGATCCCGAAAGATCAGTGCTACGTGACCCTGTACGGATCCGACGGTGGCGCCAGCATCGAGTGGGGCGCTCCTCATGACCCGGATAGGAGTCTGAACATCTGGACGGAGAAAGCGGGCGTGCCAGCGACCCTGCATCCCAACGTGCCACCTGACGGGCTGCATGCCGAATGTGTCCTGGATTTCATTGCCGAGGTGCGATCCGGTGACTACACCAACCATCGCGGCAAGCAGGCAATGGCCCGCGCCGTCGTGATCGAGGCCTGCTATGCCTCGGCTGAGAAGGGCACCGAGATCACGATCGTTCCTTGATTGCTGAATGTCACATTAGTAACATCAATCTCTTTTCTTCACTTGCGTGTCGCTCATAACGTGCTGCAAGCTAATGGCCACTTCCCCAGAATGGACGGCCATGCCTCGTTCTCCGACACCCGCAGCCACCCTCGCTCGGAGCGGGCCCAGGCGGCTTCTCAGCGGCTCGCTGGTTCTCGCCGTGGTGGGCACATCTGCGGTCCTGACCACGGTCCCCGCCCATGCTGATTCCGCGGTCTCGACAAGATCGGGAAACTTCACGATCCGCGGCGCGGGCTGGGGCCACGGATGGGGCATGTCCCAATACGGCGCGTACGGGGCCGCTCGGAAAGGCCAGTCTTGGAAGCAGATCCTCGCCTTCTATTACCCGGGTACCCGGGTGGGCAAGATACCGAGCGGAACCAAGATCAAGATCTGGATCACCGCTGACAATGACAACAGCCTGCGGGTTCTGCCGGCGAGCGGCCTTGCCGTTCGTGACACAGCCGGGCATATGTACACCGTCCCGACGGGGGCGAAATACACGTCATGGCGCATCAGTCGCTCGGGCGCAGGCTACCGGCTCAGCTACCGGACCAGCAGCGGAAGCTATGTAACGAAGTCGACCGGGTTGGCGAGCGGGACCTGGTCGTTCTCCACAGGTTCGAAGGTCGTCAAGGTGGTGCTTCCAAATGGCTTGGTGCGTCCGTACCGGGGGAGCGTGGCACTGATCAAGAGGGGAACTGGCGGGCGGACGATCAACAACGTGCTTCTGGAGGACTACGTCAGAGGTGTCGTGCCAGCCGAGATGCCCACTTCCTGGGCGGCCAACGCGGTACGGGCGCAGGCGGTAGCGGCACGGTCCTACGCCGTCCGGCTGCAGAAGTTCGCTGGATACTCCGGGTACGACATCTGCGACACCACCGCGTGTCAGGTCTATGGCGGGATGGGTCGCGAGACCAGTGGCGGCAATGCGGCGGTTAAGGCCACGGCCGGAACCATCGTCACCTACCGAGGTGTGGTGGCGCTCACGCAATTCGCGCCGTCCAATGGTGGACACTCCGCCCGCGGCGACTACCCCTATCTCGCAGCGCACCCGGATCCATACGACGGATTGATCAAATCCCAGGCGTGGACCCGGACCCTGAGCGCGTCCAGCATCAGTCGCGCCTGGCCTTCAGTGGGTACGGTGAAGCAGCTGCAGATCACCAGCCGCGACGGCGCTGGCGCTTGGGGCGGCCGAGTCAAGGCAATCAAGATCATCGGAAGTTCGCGGACCACGACTGTGTCCGGAACCACCTTCCAGCACATGTTCGGCATGCGCTCCTCGCTCTACATGGTCGCCGGCAGCAACCACCTCGACCTAGCGGGATTTGACGCCAATGTCCGTTGACGAGCATTCGCGACGCCAACGGAGACGAACCCCCAGCTACACAAGGGAATCAACGGTGGCTTCTCAGTCGGCAGAATGAGAGGGCTGAGACATCAGAGGCCGCCTGGCGGTCGTCCCGCCCGCAACGATCTGAGCGTGCTGTTCCGCCGCTTGCGTACCAGCGCACGGAGCGTTCCGGCGTTGCGATAGCCAACCGCGGCCGCAATGGCGTTCGCCGACATCGATGTGTCCCGCAGCAGGAACGTTGCCTCGTCGAGCCGGACCTGTTGAATGAAGTGAAGCGGCGACATCCCGACGACCGAGGCGGTCGTGCGCTGCAGTGTTCGTTCGCTGATGCCAAGGTCGCGTGCAGCTGCGGAGATCTGCAACGGTTCGGAAAGCCGTTGTCGAACCCACTGTTCGAACGCCGCCATCGTGGGGTCTGCCCGTGCGAGCATCGCAGGCACGGCGAACGCCGCCTGTGACGGGGCGTCGCCGATGAGCAGGTATCGCGCAGTGAGGTCGGCCAAGCTCGGGCTGTGCTGCTGCACGATCGACAGTGCTAGATCGATGTGGGCGAAGGCGGCGCCGGCGGTCGTGATCCGAGCATCCTGAGCGATGATGCGTGTCTCGTCCAGGAGCACCGCGGGATACTCGGGCGCGAAACGCTGGACCGAGCCACCAGCTGGTCGTTGCCAACAGTCCGTCGAGAACGCCGGACTCGGCCAAGAAGAACGTTCCCGTGCAGGCACCAGCCAGCTCAGTGCCGTTCGCGTGGCTCTCACGGATGAGGTCGAGGGCCGCGTGCCCACGGACGGTGTCGATGATCTCGTCGGGGGTCTTCACCCCCAAGGCAGGCATGACGAGCAGATCCGGAGGCTGCGCCATCTTTTTGGCAGGGACGGGATTCACCGTCAAGCCGTTGCCCGTCCGCACCTGCTTTGTGAGTCCCACGATCGTCACCGTGAACGCAGGCGGCGGCGCGGGCACGTCCTGTCGGAGCAGCGTTCGCCGTCGCGAGCACGTCGACTACCGCTGAGAGCCCTGAGTCGAAAGCAGCCGTCCACCACGAGAACCGCGACGTCCACGTCGGAAACGATACTCAACGTGGCGGCTCCGCCACTACCAATCAGTCGTTTGGATACGTACGTTAGGGGACATCCTGGGAGGAGTTCCGATGAGTCCGACATTCGGGTGTATTCGCGTTGCTCGAGGCCAAGCCTGGCAAGGGTGACGACCTGGCGAAGTTCCTAGAAGGCTGGCCGCGATCTCGCCGCTGCAGAACCGGGCACGGTGACCTGGTACGCGTTCAAGATCAGCGACACCCAATACGGGATTTTCGACACCTTCGACGACGACGCTGGCCGGCAAGCGCATCTCAATGGTCAGATTCCGGCGGCGCTGGGCCAGGTTGCCGAGGAGTTGCTCGCCAGAGCACCTGACATCCGCACGGTCGATGTGTTGGCGGTGAAGTAGCGACCGCCCATGGTGCACCCACGCCATCCCGATCGAGACTCTAGTGAGGACGGGGCAAGACAATGCAAGTACCAGCTCCATTCGAGTACGAGCGCGCATCGAGCGTCGATGAAGCCATCGCCCTGCTCGAGCGGCATGGTGAGGACGCTCGGCTGATCGCCGGCGGGCACAGCCTATTGCCGCTGATGAAGCTGCGGCTTGCCTCACCCGAAGTACTCGTGGATATCAACGACCTGACGGATCTGCAGCGCATCTGGGTCGAAGGTGACCAGCTGCGCATCGGGGCGATGGTCCGCCATGCCGACTTGCTCGCCTCCGCTGTCGTCGGTGAGCACTACCGCATCCTTCACGACGCGGAGCGCGTGATTGCCGACCCTGTGGTTCGGAACCGAGGCACGATCGGCGGGTCGCTGTGCCACGCCGACCCCGCCGAGGATCTCTCCGCCGCGCTCTGCTGCGATCCGTGCGGAAGTCGTGATCAAGAGCTCGAGCGGCGAGCGGGTCGTGCCCGTACGCGAGCTTTGCACCGGCCCCTTCGAGACGGTCGTCGGTCCGGCCGAGATCGTCACCGAGATTCGCCTGCCGATCCGGCCAGGCACGGGAAGCGCGTACAGCAAGGTGGAACGGCGAGCTGGTGACTATGCGGTAGCCGCGGCGGGTGCGGTCGTCACACTGGACGGTGACACGATCAGCGAGGTGGGTCTCGGTCTAGCCGCGGTTGGGGCGCCGCGCTTTGTTGCCTCCCGAGCCGAGGACGCCGTACGGGGGCGCAGCGCGGACGACGAGGCACTCGACATGGCCGCCCAGATCGCGGCGGAGGAGTGTTAGCCGGCGGCCGACCAGCGTGGGCCCAGCCGACTACAAACGCGCGCTCGCCGGCGAACTCGTCAAGCGGGCACTGCGAACGGCGATCGCCCGATGCCGCGGACAGGAGGCGTGAATCATGCAGGTCACAGTCAAGGTCAATGGCGAGGAGTACACCCGCGATATCGAGCCGAGGCTACTGCTCGTGCACTTCCTGCGCGACGAGCTCGGCCTGACGGGCACGCACTGGGGCTGCGATACGTCCAACTGCGGCGTCTGCGTCGTCCAGGTCGACGGCACGCCCGTGAAGAGCTGCACCATGCTCGCGGCGATGGCTAGCGGGCACGAGGTTCGGACGGTCGAGGGTCTGGAACAAAACGGCGAGCTCGATCCCATCCAGCAGGGGTTCATGACCGAGCACGGTCTGCAGTGCGGGTTCTGCACACCAGGAATGATGTTGACCGCGCGATGGCTCCTGGACGCCAACCCGCACCCATCGGACGCCGAGATCCGCGAAGCGATCTCGGGCAACCTGTGTCGCTGCACCGGATACGAGAACATCGTGCGTGCGGTCCGCTGGGCCGCGGATCACCCGCGAGTTGCCGAAACTGAGGAGGTGGCTGCGTCATGACTGTCACCGCGGACCAGGCGACTGTCGGTTTCGGGCGCCGGATACGCAAGGAGGATGCTCGATTCCTGCGCGGCAAGGGCAACTACGTCGATGACTTCGTACTGCCCGGGATGCTGCACGGGGCGGTGCTGCGCAGCCCGTATGCGCACGCGCGGCTCGTCTCGATCGATACCTCAGCCGCCGAGGCACATCCAAGAGTTCGGGCAGTGATCACCGGGGCTCTGCTCGAGACGCTGAAGCTTGCGTGGATACCGTCGCTGTCTCATGACGTCGTGGCAGTGCTCGCCACCGACAAGGTTCGCTTCCATGGGCAGGAGGTCGCATTCGTCGTTGCCGACGACCGTTACTCGGCGAGGGACGCCTTGGAGCTGATCGATGTCGAGTACGAGCCGCTGCCCCCGGTGATCGATGCACGCCGGGCCCTCGATCCCGATGCGCCGGTCATTCGCGACGACATCGAGGGCAAGGCCGACAACCACATCTTCGACTGGGAGGCCGGCGATGGTGCGGCGACGGACGCCGTGTTCGCCGCTGCAGAGGTGGTGGTGGCGCAGGACATTCTTTACCCGCGCGTGCATCCCGCCCCACTGGAGACCTGCGGTGCCATCGCCGACATGGACAAAGTCACCGGAAAGCTGACGATCTACTGCAATACGCAAGCCCCGCACGCGCATCGCACGCTGTACGCGATCGTCGCCGGCCTTCCCGAGCACAAGATCCGCATAGTGAGTCCGGACATCGGCGGCGGATTCGGCAACAAGGTCGGCATCTATCCCGGCTACGTCCTCGCCGTCGTCGGCTCGATTCTCACCGGACGACCTGTCAAGTGGGTGGAGGACCGTGCCGAGAACCTGATGTCGACGTCATTCGCGCGCGATTACCACATGCACACCGAAATCGCAGCGACGCAGGCCGGCAAGATCCTGGCGCTCAGAGTGAATGTCCTCGCGGATCATGGCGCGTTCAACAACACCGCTCAGCCGACCAAGTTTCCGGCCGGCTTCTTTCACATCTTCACTGGCAGCTACGACTACCCAGCGGCCCACTGCACGGTGAAGGGCGTTTACACCAACAAGGCCCCCGGGGGTGTGGCCTACGCGTGTTCGTTCCGGATCACCGAGGCGTCATACGCAGTCGAGCGCATAGTCGACTGCCTGGCCTTCGAGCTGGACATGGACCCCGCCGAACTGCGAATGAAGAACCTACTGCGCCCCGAGCAGTTCCCATACAAATCGCCGACCGGCTGGGAGTACGACTCGGGCAACTACCCGTACTGCCTGCAGAAGGCCATGGAGATCGCCGGATACGACGAGCTGCGCCGTGAGCAGGCCGAGAAGCGCGAGCGGGGCGAGCTG
This sequence comes from uncultured Actinomycetota bacterium, assembly GCA_963759635.1. GTDB lineage: Bacteria > Actinomycetota > Actinomycetes > Propionibacteriales > Propionibacteriaceae > Microlunatus. Next base: position 12,021 of record CAVXAP010000003.1, on the reverse strand, counting down.
ATGGGGATCGGACTCAGCTTCTTCACCGAGGGTGTCGGTGCCGGCCCACGCAAACACATGGACATCCTCGGGCTCGGGATGGCCGACGGCGCGGAGTTGCGGGTCCATCCGACGGGCAAGGCCGTCGTACGGATCTCGGTTCAGTCGCAAGGTCAAGGACACGAGACGACGTTTGCCCAGATCGTCTCCGAGATCACCGGGATCCCCTCCGACGACATCGATGTGGTGCACGGGGACACCGACAACACCCCGTTCGGTTTGGGCACGTACGGGAGCCGTTCGACGCCGGTCTCAGGTGCTGCGGTCGCCGTCGCGGCGAAGCGTGTCGTGGACAAAGCAAAGATCATCGCCGCGACGATGATGGAGGTCTCGCCGGACGACATCGAGGTCACAAAGGGCACTTACTCGGTGAAGGGTGACCCCACGATGTCCAAGACGATCCAGGAGATCGCGCTTGCCGCGCACGGCTCACTCGAGCTGCCCGAAGGCGTCGAGGGACATCTGGACGCGTCCTGCGTGTACGACCCGCCGAACCTCACCTATCCGTATGGGGCCTACATCTGCGTCGTCGACGTGGATGCGGGCACTGGAGTGGTGAAGGTGCGGCGTTTCGTCGCGGTTGACGACTGCGGCACCCGAATCAACCCGACGATCGTGGAAGGGCAGATCCACGGCGGTCTCGCCGACGGTATCGGCATGGCGCTGATGGAGGTCATCGCATTCGACGAGGAGGGCAACTGCCTCGGTGGGTCGTTCATGGACTACCAGCTACCTACGTCGATGGAATGCCCCAGCTGGGAGCTCGGGGAGACCGTGACGCCGTCTCCGCACCACCCCATCGGCGCGAAAGGCGTCGGCGAGTCGGCCACCGTCGGTTCGCCGGCCGCAGTGGTCAACGCGGTGATGGACGCACTCAAGCCTTACGGGGTACGGCATGCGGACATGCCGCTGACACCAGCGCAGGTGTGGCGCACCATCCAGGGCCGGCCGATCCGTACCGACCTGGCGATCACGGACTGAGGAGGTGGTTGATGGCGGCGCGCCTGGAGCTCGCCGGTCGGGCTGCCACACTCGCCGCTGCCGGCACGCCGTTTGTATGGGCGACAGTCGTGCGGGCGCAGCGACCGACAAGCGCAAAGCCAGGCGATTCGGCGATCGTGCTCGCAGACGGCCAAGTGGACGGGTTCGTCGGCGGCGATTGCGCGGAGTCGACGGTGCGCGCCCAGGCGCTAGAGGTGCTTGCGACCGCGGAGCCGCGACTCGTGCGAATCACGCCGTCACCTGATGATGTCGGTGTCGGCGACGACGTGGTGACGGTGTACAACCCATGCCTGTCTGGCGGAAGTCTTGAGATCTTCCTCGAGCCGGCGGTGCCATTGCCGGTGGTAGCCGTGTTCGGGCACGCCCCGATCGCCACGGCTTTGCTGCGCGCGCATCGACTCTTCGGCCAGCAGGTCCTCCAGCTGGAGAAGCCGGACGATCCCCTGCCGCCGGGGGTCCGTGCACTGGTGGTCGCCTCCCACGGCAACGATGAGCAGCCGGTCCTCGAGGCGGCGTTGCGAGCGGACGTGCCATACATCGGGTTGGTCGCCAGCCGGCGACGGGGTCCGGCTGTCCTCGACTCTCTAGACGTAGACGAGCAGATGCGATCGCGGGTACGAACTCCCGCCGGGATCGACATCGGCGCGCGAACGGCTCCGGAGGTCGCCCTGTCGATTCTCGCGGAGATCGTCGCGGTGTTGCGTGAACCACCGGTCGCTCGCGACGACAGCCCTGGACCCGCGTACGAAACTGGCGAGATGGTGCGCGATCCGGTCTGCGGCATGATGGTTGCCCCGGTCGACGCGACGCCGCACGTCGAGACTCCCAACGACGTCGTCTACTTCTGCGGCACGGGCTGTCGAAATGCCTACCTCGACAACCCTTTGGCGTACTCGCAGTGACTGCCGACAACAGGAGCGTTGCGCAACTTCTGCCGGATCTGGACAGCCTTCGGAGCACGCTCGACGGTGTCGACTACCTCGCTGACGATGGCACGGTCATGGCGCTGTTTTGCGCATCGAGACTGGGCCAGCCGGTGCTGATCGAAGGCGAGCCGGGAGTCGGCAAGACCGAGGCGGCCAAGGCACTTGCCGCCGCGTTGCACACCCCACTCGTGACGGCTGCAGTGCTATGAGGGAATCGACATCGCCGAGGCGCTGTACGAGTGGAACTATCCCCGGCAACTGCTCGCTATCCGTCTTGCTGAGGCGCGCGGCACCGAGCTGGCCGAGGATGCCCTGTTCAGCGACGAGTTCTTGATTGCGCGTCCGCTGCTCTCCGCATTACGTCATCCCGGGCCTCGTCCGGCGGTCCTGCTCATCGACGAAGTCGATCGCGCCGACGACGACTTCGAGGCGTTCCTGCTCGAATTGCTTGGCGAGGGAGCCGTCACCATCCCCGAGCTCGGCACGGTGCACGCAACGCATCGACCCATAGTTGTGCTGACCTCGAACCGCACTCGGGAACTGCACGACGCACTCAAGCGTCGTTGCCTCTTCCACTGGATCGAGTACCCATCTGCGGCGCGCGCAGCCGAGATCGTGCGGCGTCGTGTGCCGGGCAGCTCGCGACTGCTCGCCGAACAAGCAGCGCGGGTGGTCGAACGGCTGCGTGGGCTGGACCTGCAGAAACGGCCGGGCATCGCTGAAACGATCGACTGGGTCGCCGCGCTCGAGTTGCTCGGCGTGCGCACCGTTGATACGACCACGGTGGACCGGACGCTCGGCTCGGTGCTGAAGTACGTCGAGGATCAGCAGCTCGCCCGGGCCTCCGGCCTGTCGGTCGAATGACTGTCGGTCGAATGACACGTGCCGACACCGCGACGCTGCTGGCCCGGTTCAGCGAAAGGCTCCGCGACGCGGGCGTCGCCATCTCGCCCGACCAAACCATCCGGCTCGCGACGCTCGTAACGCTCGGTGTGCCGAGGACCGTCGAAGAGTTGTACTGGTGCGCTCGGGTGAGCTTGCTGCGTTCGACGGCCGACATCGCTGCATTCGACGCCGTCTTCGCGCTCGTGTTCCGCGGCATGGTCGACGTTGCCGAGTCGCGAGGCGATTCCACCGACATTCGCCTACCACCGCAACGCGACTACCCCCTCGTCGATGAGGAGCCTCGGGTTTGCTCTGCCATCCACAGGACGATTGGAGGCGTCGGAAAGCACCGCCGGCAACGACATCGGCCGCCCAATACCGACGCTCGCAAGCAGGGAAGAGAGACTGACAGAGGTCGACTTCGCGCGCTTGACGGCGGACGAGCTCGCTGCGCTGGCCCCGCTGCTGCGCATGCTGTGCATCAATCCACCACAGCGGTTATCCCGGCGGCGTCGCCGGCATCATCGTGGTGATCGGCTCGATGTGCGCGCTTCGTTACGCCACAGCACGCGCTCGGGTGGGGACCCAGCTGTGCCGATCCGGCGTACCCGCAGATGGACACCGCGTCGCCTCGTTGCGCTTCTCGACATCTCCGGGTCGATGGAGCCGTACGCCCGCGCCTACCTGCACCTGCTCTGGGGTGCGGCAACCCGCGCACATGCCGAGGTGTTCGTGTTCGGGACGCGACTCACTCGGCTGACTCGCGCGCTGCGCAACGCCAATCCCGACCTCGCGCTCGAACGCGCAGCGGCACTGATGCCCGACTGGTCGGGTGGCACGCGCATCGGTTGCGCGGTGCGCGACTTCATGGATCTCTATGGGCGGCGGGGGATGGCCCGCGGTGCCGTAGTGCTGATCGTCTCCGACGGTTGGGAGCGCGACGACCCGAGCGTCCTCGCCCGCCAGATGGTCGCGCTCGGCCGGCACGCGCATCGGGTCGTCTGGGCCAATCCGAGGGCAGCCGCGCCAGGCTTCGCTCCGCTCGCCGGCGGCATGGCGGCGGCCCTTCCGCATGTCGACTCGTTCATCAGCGGCCATTCGGCCGAAGCGCTCCTGGAGGTCGTCCGGGCACTAGGCGTAACTCAGGCACGACCGGCAAGCCACCGAGTTTGTCAGAACCTCGTTGACCTATAGCTCAACTGGAATCTGACAAGTCGGCAGAATGAGTGGGTGATCGAGGGGTTTGAGATCGGCCACCACACCGCGGACGGGGACGGCTGGCTGACCGGGACGACTGTTGTGGTGGCGCGAGAGGGCGCCGTCGGAGGTGTGGACGTACGCGGCGGCGGCCCGGGAACTCGAGAGACCGACCTCTTGCATCCCACGACGACCATCGAGCGCGTGCATGCCGTCGTGCTCACCGGCGGGAGCGCGTACGGACTGGCGGCAGCGAACGGCGTCATGGAGGGTCTCGAGGCGGCTGGGATAGGGTTCCCCGTCGGTCTGGAGCCTCATCAGGTCGTTCCCATCGTCCCCGCGGCGGTACTCTTCGACCTCGGCAGAGGCGGCGTTTTCAGCAATCGGCCGACTTCAGACTTCGGAGGGCTGGCATTGGCTGCGGCCACGAGCAACCAGCCTGCCACCGGCACGGTTGGCGCCGGCACGGGTGCAGTCTGTGGGGGGATAAAGGGAGGCTTTGGCTACGCGGAGAAGCAGCTCGCATCTGGGGTCTCCATCTCAGCGGCCGTTGTGGTGAACGCCGCAGGATCGGCCGTTGACTCGACGACCGGCCGGTTGTGGGCTGATCATGCGCGGCTGCTTGTTACGCCAACTGATCTCGAGCGAGAGGCACTGGCGACTGCCTATGCCGATGCGCAAGCGTCGTTCGCCACCACTATTGGCGTGGTCCTGACCGATGCGATCCTGTCGAAGCCGCAGGCCAGCAAGCTTGCCGCGGTAGCGCATGACGGGATGGCCCGCGCTATCAGGCCGATCCACTCAATGTTGGATGGCGACACGGTGTTCTGCCTCGCTTCGTCTCGCCGACCGGTCGCCGAGGATCCGATTCACTGGCTGTTTGCCTTCAACACGCTGCTAGCCGCAGCCGCCGACTTATTTACAGACGCGTGCCTCGACGCCATGCTCGCTGCGACCGGACGCGGTTACTGGAGGAGCTACACCGAGCTGGCTCCCTCCGTGGCCGGCTGAGATATCCGTGTCAGAACCGGTTGGGTGGATTCCTACACTGGTGGCTGCATTCGGCCCATGACCAACGAGGGAACCATGAAGGCGCTACTGCTGGAAAACATCCATCCTGAAGGGGTTCGGCTGCTCACCGAACGCCGGATCGAGGTCGCGACGCTCAAGGGAGCGCTCGACGAGGCCGAATTGGTCGACGCCTTGCGCGGAGTGCAGCTGCTGGGCATCCGGTCGAAGACCAACGTGACGAAGAACGTCCTCGAGGCCTCTCCAGAGCTGCAAGCGATTGGGGCGTTCTGTATTGGCACCAACCAGGTCGACCTCACCGCCGCCGCCCGGCTGGGCATCCCCGTCTTCAACGCACCCTTCTCCAACACGCGCAGCGTAGTGGAGCTCGTGATCGCAGAGATCATTGCGCTGGCGCGGCATCTCACTGACAAGAATGCCCGGATGCACGCTGGCATCTGGGACAAGTCGGCTACGGGCGCGCACGAGGTACGAGGGCGGACACTCGGCATCGTCGGCTACGGCAACATCGGCAGCCAGCTGTCGGTGGTGGCCGAGTCGATCGGCATGCGGGTCTACTTCTATGACATTGCGGACAAACTGGCACTCGGCAATGCTCGGCGCTGCGGGACACTCGACGAGCTGCTTGAGGTTGCGGAGACGGTCACTTTGCACGTGGACGGACGACCCGGTAACGCCGGTCTCTTCGGAGCCGAGCAATTCGCCAAGATGCGCCGGCGGAGCTTGTTTCTCAATTTGTGCCGCGGCTTCGTTGTTGATCATGAGGCGCTGCGCCAGCAGCTGCTCAGTGGACACATTGCTGGTGCCGCGCTGGATGTCTTCGCCGAGGAGCCCAAGAGCACTGGAGACCCCTTCTCCAACGGCCTGCAAAACATCCCAAACGTGATCTTGACGCCCCACATCGGCGGCTCGACCGAGGAGGCGCAAACCGATATCGGCCGGTTCGTGGCTGGCAAGTTGTGCGATTTCGCCGGTAGCGGGCACACCACAATGTCGGTCAACCTGCCACAGGTGCAGACCGACAACAGGATGGCTGGGCGCAGCCGGCTACTGCATGTCCATCAGAACGTCCCGGGAGTGCTTGCCACGGTCAACGGGTTGCTGGCGAACGCTCGTATCAACATCGAGGGCCAGGTGCTGTCCACCCGCGGTGAGCTGGGCTACGTGATCACCGACGTCGCTGGCACTTTGACAGCTGAGTTGATCGACAAGCTTCAGAGCATGCCGGAGACCGTACGCCTCAGGGCGCTGGATTAGCGAGTGCGCCCTGAGCCTTTCGACGCACCCTGCCCTTCGACATGCTCAGGGCAAATGACCTTAGGCTCCTTTCGACAGGCGCTGGGCACATCGGCGGATGAGTGCTGGCAGCCACGGCGGGCAGCGAGGATCGGCTTCAAGATCGTTAAGACGCCACCAGCCAACCTCGGCCAACTCATCCGGTGCCTTCACGTACGGCTCATCGTCAGATGGCGCTGGGGCTGAGAACGTCACCGTGATTTGCCGCTCACCGTCGTCGGTGATGAAGAACTCCGACTCCAAGTACGCCAACGGCACTCCAGAAAGATCAAGACCGACCTCCTCAGCGACTTCTCGTCGCGCGGTCGCTTCCAGCACGTCGGCCTCCGGATCGGTGACATCAACATGGCCACCGATCATTCCGATCATGTTCGGCGCGTACGCGACGCCAGACGCCCGTACCACGAGCAGCCAACTGTTGCCACGGTGGATCAGGACGCAGACGGTGACCGCGTAGAACCCACTGTCCACCAATGGATTACGACTTGCGGCGGATGATCTTGATCACGATGAACACCAGCAGTCCCAAGACGGCGAGAGCCGGACCGTAGCGCTTCAGAACAACCGGCACAACGGTGCTGAACACATTCAGCTCGCTTTGACCGGCGGCCCCCGATGGCGAGGAGTAGCGGGACGGTTCGGAGGCTGGGGGAGCCGTTGGAGGAGGAGCCTCCGTTGCTGATGACGCAACGTCAGCACCCGCGCTGCTCCCGGCTTCGGATGACCCTGCTGCGGCGGGCACGGTTTCGAGCTCGATCGTCTGCTCGGTGTCCGCTTCATCGAATCGGGCGTCGGCATCCGCTGCAACGGCTGCACCCGAGGACGCCTTCTCGGTCTCACCGAGGCCTTCGGCAAGACGCCCGGAAACGCAGGCGAGGAACTGGTCCAGCAGCTTGTCGCTAACATCGGAGATCACTCCGCGGCCGAATTGCGCAGGCTTCCCTGTGATCGCCAGGTCGGTCAGCACTTCGACGTCGGTCTGCTCGCCACTTTCGGCGAAGGAGGCAGTGACAATCGCAGTTGCCGTCCCGTTCCCCCGCTTGTCCTTACCGCGAGCCTCGATCACCACCCGCCGGTCCGCGTCGTTGCGTTCCACGTACCGGCCAGATCCGGTGTAGACAAGGGCGACCGGGCCCAATTTGATCTTCACGGATCCGGTGAATTCGTCGCCCTCGATGCTCGTGATCGTGGCGCCGGGGAAGCACGGAGCCAACCCTTCCAGGTTATTGAAGGCGTTCCACGCCTCGTCTATGCGGGCGGGCACGATGAAGCGATGCGTCAGGTCCATAGCTTCATCCTGTCCTATGCGCGGGCAGCCGCCAGCACCGCACGTGTCCTATGTGCGCGCGGCTGCGAGCACCGCGCGTGTCCTATGTGCGCGCGGCTGCGAGCACCGCGCGACGACCCAAGATCGACACCAGATGCCGGCGGTACTCCGGGTCACCATTGATGTCGGTAGGCGGCGCCGTGCCGTCAGCGATGCTGGTCAACGCACCCGCGACGGCATCGGGCTCCAGCGCGACGCCGGCCAGCGCTTGCTCGGCTGCACGCGCCCGGACTGGTGTCCGTCCCATGTTCGTCAGGGCAAGCCGGGCCTCGGCAATGGTGCCACCTTCGGTCCGGACGGCCGCCGCGACGCCGGCGATCGCCCACTGTTGAGCCACCCGGACGAACTTCTCGTACGCCGAACCCCAGCCGGTGTATTTCGGTACCCGTACCTCGACCAAGATCTCGTCATCGCCAAGTGCAGTCGTGAAGAGATCTTGGAAAAAGTCTGCGGCTGCGACTCGTCGTTGGCCACCAGGACCGGCGATCACGAACTCGGCGTCCAGGGCCACCATCGGTGCGGGAAGGTCGCCCGCTGGATCCGCGTGTGCGCAAGCCCCGCCGATGGTTCCCCGATGCCGGACTTGCGGGTCGGCCACAGTCTCGACGCATCTGGCGATCAGCGATGCATGCTCGGCGACCAGCGGATCGCCCACGACTTCGAAGTGGGGCGTCATCGCCCCGATGACGATCGCGTCGCCGTCGTCCCGGACGCCCTTGAGCGAATCGATCTTGGCCAAGTCGATCAGCAGCTCGGGCGCCGCGAGCCGGAGCTTCATCACCGGCAGCAGGCTCTGTCCACCAGCGATGATCTTGGCATCGTCGCCGCCCTCCGCGAGCAGTTGAAGCGCCTCATCGACGCTGGTGGGTGCCTTGTAGTCGAACGCCGCGGGAATCACGCCTGGCCTCCTTCAGCGTCGGCACCGCGCGCTCCAGTGTGTTCTTCTGCGCGCGGCAGGGGTTCAAGGGGGTTGTCCCCCTTGCTGCTGAAGTGGGGTTGGGTTTCGCTTGGGGTTTCCGATGTCTCGGCTCCACGGATTGCCTTCCACACCCGCATTGGCGAGCAGGGCATCTCGATGTCCTTCACGCCGAACGGCCGCAGCGCGTCGAGGATCCCATTGACGATGGCCGGAGTGGATGCAATCGTGCCGGCCTCGCCGACCCCCTTGGCGCCAAGCTCGTTGTACAGTGCCGGAGACTCGGTTCGGTCGGTGACGAAGTCGACGAGATCGGGCGCTGAAGGTACCAGATAGTCCACAAACGATCCGGTCACGAGAGTGCCGTTGTCGTCGTAGACAGCTTCCTCGAACAGGGCCTGAGCAATCCCTTGGGTCAGTCCCCCGTGCACCTGACCGTCGACGATCAGCGGATTGATCACCTTCCCGATATCGTCGACGGCGACGTATTTGCGGATGGACACAGCTCCGGTCTCGGTGTCCACCTCAATGGCTGCGAGGTGGGTGCCGTGCGGATAGGAGTAGACCTCAGGGTCGAAGGACGCCGTAGAATCCAGGTTCGGCTCGATTCCCTCCGGCCAGGCGTGCGCTTGGAGGGCGGCGAAGGCAATCTCAGCCAGCGACTTGCCCGTATCCGTGCCCTTGACCCAGAAGTGGCCGCCTCTGAACTCAAGATCATCCTCGCTTGCCTCCAACATGTGAGCTGCGATGGGCTTGGCCTTTTCGATCACCTTGTCCGCGGCCCTGAGCACCGCGGTCACGCCGACGACAAGTGATCGGGAGCCGTAGGTGTCGAGGCCACGCTGAGCAACCTGGGTGTCGCCATGAAGCACTTCCACATCCTCAAAAGCCACGCCCAACTTGTCGGCCACGATTTGGCTCCAGGCTGTCTCGTGTCCTTGTCCGTGAGGGCTCGTTCCGACAACAACCTCGACCGTGCCAAGTGGGAGCATCCGCACCTCAGCGTGCTCCCAACCGCCGGCGATGTAGTTGAGACTCCCGAGTATCCGCGAAGGGGCTAGCCCACATTGCTCGGTGTATGTCGAGATGCCGATCCCGAGCTGTATTGGGTCTTTGCGGGCACGGCGTTCGGCCTGTTCAGCCCGCAGCCCGTCGTAGTCGAACAGCTCCTTGGCCCTTGCAGTGGCTGCCTCGTAGTTGCCGGAGTCGTATTCGAATCCGGCTACGGTGGTGAACGGAAACTCGGCGGCGGTGATCCAGTTCTTGGCCCGCAGCTCCAAGGGATCCATGTCCAGCTCGACTGCAAGATCATCCATGAGTCGCTCGATGGCATACGTCGCCTCGGGGCGGCCGGCCCCGCGATAGGCATCAGTGCGGACCATGTTGGTCAAGATGTTCTTGACCTCGAAGCGGTAGGCGGCGAACTTGTAGATCCCGTTGTACATGTAGGCGCCGAGGATCGGAATGGCCGGGCCCACCAGACCCATGTATGCGCCCATATTGGCAAGGAGGTCGACGTGCAGTGCGGTGACCTTGCCCTCCTTGGTCGCGGCCAGCGTCAACCGTTGTAGCTGATCTCGGCCATGGTGGGCACCCTGCAGAGACTCGCTGCGCGTTTCGGTGTACTTGACTGGCTTGCCCAGCTTCTTGGCCACCGTAAAGGTAATGAACTCCTCGGGCGTGACTTCCAACTTGCCGCCGAAGCCGCCGCCGACATCCGGTGCGATCACCCTGATCTTGTGCTCAGGGGTGTTTGTCGCAATTGCAGTGAAGACGCGCAGAAAGTGTGGCACCTGGGTCGATGACCAGAAGACGATCTGGTCACCGGTCGGGTCGACCAGGAAGGAACGCGGTTCCATGAAGGCCGGAATCAACCGCTGCTGCCGGAAGGTCCGCTCCAGCACGATTCCGTCCTGGCGAGCCTTTTCGATCTCGCCTTGACGTCGGTACCGGTACCCGCCTCGGCCGAGTCGAAGATCCAATGGGTCGACACATTCGTCTCCCAGTCTGGGTGGACGTAGGGAGGCCCAGCCGCGGCAGCCGCGAGATCGAGGACAACCTGCTCATCTTCGTACTCGACATCGACCAGCTCCGTCGCGTCGCGGGCAGCTTGGGCGCTCCGGGCCACGACCACTGCCACAATTTCGCCCGCGAAGTTGACTTCCTCCCTCGCGACCGGGTAGTACTCCGGGACCTTGTCCTCGGGCGAGAGCGGCCAGCCACACGGCATGGGGCCCACATCGTCGGCAAGATCAGGTCCCGTGAAGACCGCGACCACACCGGGTGCGGCCTTCGCCTGGGCCACGTCGATAGATGTGATCTTCGCGTGCGCGATGGGGCTGCGCACCATGCCGAGGAACAGCATGCCGGGGACGGAGAGATTGTCGGTGAATCGAGTCCGACCGGTGATCAGTCGCTGATCCTCTTTGCGGAGCCTTGGGCGGCCAACCTCGAGGGTGGTCTCGGGAGATTCTTCTGTGATGGTCATTGGAGGCTCCCCGCTGCCTGGCGCACGGCCTTGACGATGTTCTGGTAACCGGTGCACCGGCACAGGTTGCCCTCGAGTCCCTCGCGAATCTCTTGGTCCGATGGGTCAGGATTCTCCTTCAGTAGCGACGTGGCTTGCATGATCATTCCCGGGGTACAGAACCCGCACTGGAGTGCGTGGTTCTCGTGGAAGGCCTGCTGCATCGGATGCAGCTCCCCATCGCTGGCAAGGCCCTCGATAGTGGTTACCTCGCATCCGTCCGCCTGGACGGCAAGCACCGTGCACGATTTCACGCTCAGCCCGTTGAGATGGACGGTGCAGCTACCGCAGTTGGTCGTGTCACATCCGACCAGCGTGCCGATCTTGCCTAGCCCGTATCGCAGATACTGCACCAGAAGTGTTCGCGGCTCGACGTCATCTGTATAGGTGACTCCGTCGACAGCTACTGAAATTCGCATACGCCACTCCCTTTCGGATGACTGTCGCCCCCGGAGCGCGTGGATGCGCGGCTGGCTGGCGACGGTGCCGGCCTAAGAGGCTAAATGTAACTCCCCGAGATGATCATGGAGACTCCGGGGGTGACGCCCACAGGGCCTTGTCAAGATCGAGAGAATCCCCGTCATGGACTCAGTCAGCTATCTCAATCCCGCACAACTTCACAGCACCCGGCCTTTACGCAAGCCGTGCGCGTCCCGGCCGGACACGATCTGATCGTGATCGGTGGTCAGAACGGTGTCGACAGTTCTGGCCGCGTGGTCCCAGGCGACCTTGCCGGCCAGGCGCGGCAGGCGCTCAGTAACCTGCAGGCCTGCCTGAGGGAGGCGAGCGCCGACCTTGATCATGTCGCTCAATGGTCGATCTTGATCAAGGACGGAGCTCCTCTGTACGAAGGTTTTGCTGCCTTTGTGGAGATCTG
>CAVXAP010000002.1:0-27481 GCA_963759635.1 uncultured Actinomycetota bacterium | reverse complement strand
GGTCTGCGCTCCACCCAAAGCCGGATACAGACCATGATCATCAATTGCGGGGAGCACAGAGGATGGGTCCGGGTGGACAATGGGGTGCGACTCCTTAGCTTTACGCTTCCAGCGCGGCCGGCCTCAACCCCTACAGCCAGCTCTTCGGTAGGTCACTACCCGGACCCATCGACGCCATGCTAAGCCATCTACGGGCCGCTTTACCCAACCCCCGACTGGCTCAGGGCAAATGCCCGGTGCACTTCGTCAGACTCAGGACACGTCTACCGGCGTACGCCGGCCTGCGTCGATGACCTCACGTGCAGCCACAAGGAACCCATCGGCGTAGTTCTCATCGGGGAAGTCACCGAGGTAGTAGATCTTGGTCTCGTTCCGCACGGAGGCGAGCGGATCAGCTCCAAGCAGGTCGTCGCACACCTCCACGAGGTTCGAGAGATCGTCCCGCACCACGTACGCCGCTCGGGCGGCAGGCGCATCAACCAACAGCTGCTCGGGCGTACGCCCCACCGACACCATCGCGAACGGCTTGCCCGAATGGAGATAATCCGAGACCACGGCAGACACATCGCTGACCATGGCATCAGATGCGTTGAAGCAGTCCTCCACGCTCATCTCCTGCTCGGCGGCAGGTCCCCATAGGTGCTCCCGGCCACTGACCTCCCGATCGGCGTCAAGAACGGACCCAATGTCCTCGATCATCTTCTGTGCGTCGGGATAGCGATAGTTGAACGGATGTGCTCGGAAGATCACCCTGGCACCATGGGCCAGCAGCTGCTCAACGATCTGCCGGCCAACCGGTAGGGAGTAGACACGGCTGTCGGCAAACGGCCCCTGCCAGGTCGGTGCATAGAGCACTGTGGGCTGTTCGATCTTGCCAATCGGCCGGTGGGCCGGATTGATCAATTCCACCTGAGGGCGCCCGACGATCTTGAACTTCTGGGCCGGGATGTGCACTCCATGGCGGGCGTAGCGATCAATCCCCGCCTGTCCAGCCGCGAAGATCAAGTCATAGATAGCGTGCACCGGATTGAAACACGCCGGCTTCTCAGAGTCCCCGTGGTTGAGCCACACGTGAGTCAACTCTCGCCGCTCCACAAGGTGAGTGTTGCGAGCAGCGTTGTTGACATAGAACGCCGTCGTCATCGAGTCGACGATGATCTCCTCGATGCTCCGCAGAGTCCGCCGGTAGATCAGCGGCACCTTGACACCCAGCTCTTCACAGAGCGTGCTGATCTGGCTCAGCATCGGGGCCGTCCGGGTGACGATGATGAACGGCCGGCCGATCCGGACGAAGTACGGCAGCCACATGCCCACCTGGTAGCTGGCCCCCATTGTTGAGGCGAAGTACACAACGAACTGCGGACGGTACCCCTCGAGAGCCGCCTTAAGCCGCAACTCCCCGCGCTCGATATCGGTCTGCCGTCGTAGCGCTCGCACCGTGACCTGAAGAGCAGCGACAAGGGCTAGCCCGGTCAGTGCCAGCAAGATCATCGGAGGGGCGCCACCCAAGATCAACAGGAAGCCGATGATGATCACCAGCCCATCCATGATCGGCAACAGGCCGCGTGGAATGACATCGGAGACGTCGCGCAGCGCGTCAGGCAGGTTCTGGCCCAGCAGCGCAGTGCTCCAAGCCGCCCGGATCCTTCGCTCGACGACAATCGCGATCAGCAGCATTCCGCATGCGGCGGAAGCCTGCCAGGAAAGCTGGCCTGTCTGGTGCGCTGTCACGGCCAGAGTCACGACCAGGACAGCCCGTGTCGCATCGCCTTCGGTGAGGAGGCGTGGCCATCGATCGGGCCTGATGACGGTACCCGACACCGACTGAAACGCCGCCCAGACTGAAACAGCCGCTAGAAGTGCGGTGACCCAGCTGGGACCGCCGACCAGTGCCGCAGCGAGAGCGATCAGCGCGATCGCCGTTCCGGCGAGATCGAGGCCTACGCGTGCAGCGATTTGGGCGTACTTGGACCAGCTACGACCGGGTAGCGCACCCTCCCCGTCCTCCTCCACCGCTGACTTGTCATCCTCATCTCGGCCTGCCTGCTCCGTAGCGGCATCTTCGGTCTGGTCATCCTCCATGTCCTCCATGGGCTTGCGTGACACGTTGTGAACCGCATCGACGAACGCCGAGGCATAGTTGTCTGCCGGAAAGTCACCGAGGTAGTCGGCACGGATGTCGGTCCGTTGACCAGCCAGTGGATCGGTGCCAAGCATCTTCCCCAGCTGAGCGTCCAGATCCGCGAGATCTGCTCGGATGACGTACGACGCCTGTGCAATGGGGTATTCCACGACGAATGCCTCAGGTTCGGCAGGTACCGCGATCATGGCGAACGGTTTGCCGGAGAACAGGTAGTCCGAAACCACGCTCGAGACGTCGGACACCATGGCGTCGGAGTCATTGATGCAGTCGAGGATGCTGCGGTCCTTCTCGGCCGCTGCGCCCCACAGATGTGGTCGTCCGGTCTTGCGACGATCGGCCTCCAGCAGAGCGGTGATCCGTGCGATGGTTGCCTCGTCGTCCGGGAAGTCGTAGCTGAAAGGGTGCGGTCGGAAGATCACCGTCGCGCCACGTGCCAGCAGCGCCGACACGATCCGCTCCCCCAACGGCAGCGAGTAGAGCATGGTCTCCTCGACGTGTCCCCGCCAGGTCGGCGCGTACAGCACCGTGGGCTCGGGGACGTCTGCGATGCGAGTCGTGCTCTGCTTGACGTTCTCGACCTGCGGCCGGCCTACGATGGTGAACTTTTCGCCCGGGATCCGCACGCCATGGGCGGCGTATCGGCGCGTGGCCGCGGGGCCTGCGGCAAAGATCTGGTCGTACATCGCGTGCGTCGGGTTGTACGAAGGTGGCTTGTCGGAGTCGCCGTGTCCCAGATAGATGTGGGTGAGGTGCTGAAAGCGAACCAAGGCCCCGTTGCCAGAAGAGGCGTTGACATAGAAGGCGGCTTTCAGCGAGGGCACCACAAGGGCATCAACATCAGCGATACCGCGAGCCTCGACGACGGGGACATCGGTGAGCTCCGCGAGCACTGCAGCCGGGATGGCGTTGCGGGCGATGATGATGAAACGCAGCCCAGCGCGTTGCAGGTAGGGCAGCCACATCATCACTTGGTACGACGCGTCGTCGGGACGTGAGGTGTAGACCACGAAGTCCGGTGCATAAGCAGCAACAGCTCGTGGAACCAGTCTCCGCAGTCTGCGTGCTAGGACAATCTTGCTGCGGCCATCGACCGCAAGCACCGCGACCGGCGCAACCGCAAGCAGGCTGATCACCGCCCACCACCACGACGACGCACCGATGGCAGAGAGCAACAGTCCGGCCGTCGTCGCCACCATGCTTGCAGCAACCGCAAGCGCACCAAGATCACGAAGAGAGCGACGTACTGGCAGGTTCGGCAGCCGGACGGCGATGGGCACCCTGAATCGGGTGGCCCGCGCGACGAACGGTTCAACCACGATCGACCCGACCAGGATTGCAGCGCCCAGCGCTGCCCCCAGGGCCTGCCGCACATCCAGGACCGAGGTCGTCAGGCATACCGCCGTCGCCGCCACAGCAGTCCCCCGCAGAACCAACGATCGACCTTGTGGGCTCCACTCCTCTGTCCGCTCAAGCGCTGCTTGGACAAGCTGGCCAGCCGTCCCGAGGACCGATCCCAGTACCCATAGCGGCGCCCACGGCGAGCCGGCGAGGGCGAAGATGATCCCGACGAAGGCCAGCAAGACGATGAGGCAGTCGAGTACGACATCAACGACCCGCTTCGCTGATGTGCTAGAAAAACGCATTGATGACCCGTTCCGTTGCATGCCCGTCGTGAAGTCTGTTGAACTCCTTGTTGAACAATTCCCGGGCGGCAGCGTACTCGGAGACGACCGTCCCTAGGTCGAGTAATGCTTCTGCTACCTCGTCGGTGGTAGTCAGCAGCGGCCCAGGCGCGGTCGGCTGGAAGTCGAACAAGACCCTGCGCGAGCTCAGATAGTCCTCCTGGTCGGGCACGAAGAACACCACCGGCTTGTCGGTGATCAGCCAGTCGAAGCGAATGGAGGAATAGTCGAGCACTGCGACGTCCGCGGCCAGCAAAAGATCGTTGATTTCCGGATAGGCGGACACATCCCGGACCCTCCCTGTGATGGGTGAGTGCCCCTCCCGAAGGTTGTAGCTGTGGCCGCGCAGCAAGACGGCATAGCGGTTGCCAAGCTGTGCGGCGAGCGATTCGAGGTCCAGACCATCGAATAGCTTCGCCGACCAAGGGCTGGTGGCCACCGTGTCTCGCCACGTCGGCGCGTACAACACCACGATCTGATCCTCAGCAATGCCGAGCTGCGCCAGCACCCGCCGACGCACCGCTGCCGTGTCGGCGGCCACCAAGGCGTCGTTGCGCGGATAGCCGGTGACCAGTGCATCCCCGGTGAATCCGTACTCGCGCCGATACAGGTCGACGCAGAAGGACTCGGGCACCACGATTGCGTCCCAGGCGTCACTGCGTCGGGCGCATTCGTTGGCAATGACCGACTCAGGCCGGCCCTGGACCCGCCATAGTGAAGCCCCCATCGACTTGATGGGGTAGCCGTGGAAGGTCTGCAGGTAGCGCTGATAGGACCTCTTCCGGAAGTAACGCTCGAATTCGATGTTCCGGCACAGATATCGGCTGCTCCCCAGGGCGTCGTACCACTCTCGGCTTTCGATGAGCAACGCGCGGCCACCCTCGGGGACGGCGACGGACTTGTCCATGACTCCCCACACCAGCTCCAAGTCAGGTCTCCCGCTGCGCAACTCAGTATGGATCGCGAGCTGGCTGTCCGTGGCGAATTCACCCCGATAGCTCTGCAGGAGCACGCTCTCGCTCGGGGTGAAGGAGGACCGCTGGTACCACCTGGCTAACCGTTGCTGCGCAACTCGGCTGCGCTCATCATCGGCTAGCGGCGCCGCCAGACTTATCACCAATTCGGTCCGGCTGTTACGCGCCAACCGGTAATGGTGGTTGACGGTCAAGCCTGCGTCTGGCACTCGGGCGGCAAGCTTGTCTGAGCACAGTACGCGTGCTCCGGAGGCTAAGAGGACCCGGTAGTCATCGGTGGGTAGGGGAAGCTCCGGCCCGCCCCAGCGGCCGGCGAGCACTGGAAATATGAGCCGTACGCCGTCGCCCGCTGGTTCCACTCGCCCCACCAGTACGTCGGCGATCCTCCCCGACAGACGCGCGCTCGCACAGTCGGAGGCGTTGAGCCCGATGAGTCGAAGCTCGATGCTCAGCTCATCCTGGCGTACGGTCACCTTCTCGGCTTCGGCCACCTCCGAGTCGGTCATCAGCTTGCAGTAGCCGGTGATGGATCGCTGCCAGCACGCATCTCCCACACCGCCGCCTACCTCGAGTTCGTGCTCTCCCTCGATCGGCCACGAGACCCGATGCTCACCGCCAAGCAGGTCGACGGCCCGGAACTCCCATCCAACGGCTGCGCCTCCGCCCACTGGCAGGTTCAGCTCGAACTGCTGTGAGCCGTCTGCGCCCGCTTTCGTGAGATCTGCTGCGATACGACCGGATGGACTGGTGGCCGCGACTGACACCAGTCCGCCAAGTCCCGACTCGACGAGCCGGAGCCTACCCGCGGCCTTGCCGGCACCGTCGGTGGTCAGCAGTCGGGCCTGGACAAGCTGAGGACGGACATGGAGCGCAAAGCCGAGTCGGGGATCGAGCTTCGGTACGACGCGGGTCGTGTCATTGAACCCCCGCAGGTTGCGGCCCGACATCAAATGACCACTGCCACCTGGTGCCACGGCCTGTATGGGACCGGTTCGTTCCAAACCGGGCACCCGGACCGTGAGCCGGAGCTGCCAGTGGCCAGGACGACGCTCTATGCCCGGCGTGTCGATGCTGATGACGAAGCCTCCGGGTGCTACGTCCTGATAGCGGAACATCGACCACTCGTTAGCTGCCACCCTCTGGAGCTGGGTCACCTCGCATGGGTGGGAGGAGCCTGTCACGGGTTCGGTCAGCGACGCAGCCAGCTGCGGCACGACGGAGGCGAGATCGACTCCTCGGATGAACGCCCAACCATGGACCTCGAGTCGGTCATCGTGCCAGACGACGCGTTCGATGCAGCCCGAGAGTGCAGTCTGACTCTGGCTGAGCTCCAAACAATTCGTGGGAGCTCCGGCGGCACCGGGCAGTTTCTCGGACACGGCGTACACATGTCCATCGCGCAACTCCGTCTCGGGAATCGACCCATAGAGGCCGACATGCTGGTGGAGTTGCTCGAGCTCGGTCCAGCGTCCGTTCGCGACCAGCCAGAGACGCAGTTTCCGATCGACGCGTACGTGCGGCCACACAGTGTCGTCGGCCAGGGCGAGGCAGGCCTGTGCGGCCTTCTGAAGCGTTGCCCGATACGAGACCTCAGCTCGGTGAGCATCTGCGGCGAAGTCACCAAGATCGCCGTCAATCAGTCCCCCGAGCCAGACGCCGGCAATCCTTTGATTGGCGGCGTCCCGCACGACCCGCCAGGTTGCCCAGAGCCAGTTGAGGCGCGAGTCGAGCTCGCTCGCGGTGAGGGGATCAGGCAGCAACTTTCCAGCGTCGAGCCGAGCGTGCTGGACGCAGCTGACTGTATGGAGCAGATCGAAGCGTTGTGCCTGGAGTGTGGCGCTGACAATCGCGAAGCTCTCCCCGTCTGCCGAGTCAGGGAAGCCGCCGACTTCGGTGTTCCAGAAATCTCTCCGAAAGACGCGGTTGGTGGCGCAGGTGTCGTGCATGACAAGCGGGAAGTCACTCAGCGTCTGGCCAGGTCTGTCAAGGTCGTGGGTCAACGTAGTCCATGCTGGCCGACGCCTCCTTCCCCGGAAGACCGTGCGTACGCTCCCCGCCGCAAAGTCGGAGCCAGTGTCTCTGAGCGAGCTGATCAAGCTGGCGTAGGCCGCGCGTGGCACGGTGTCGGTCGCGTCTACGAAGGCCAGAAACCTGCCGCGGGCTAGCAGCGCGCCCGCATTGCGCGATGCGGTCAGTCCGAGCTGTGGGCAGGCAAGGACCCGAAACCGCGGATCGTGGGCTGCCGCGTGGTGGGCAACTGCGGCGGTGCCGTCTGCCGAGCCGTTGTCGACCACGATCACCTCGATCCTCGTCAAAGTCTGGGATCGCAGGCTGGCCAGACACTCGTTCAAGTAGGACTCGGCGTTGCTCGCGACGACGACCACGGTCAGTACCGGTGCTGGGTCAGGGGAAGCCCACTTCCCAAACCGCCTCACGAGCGGCCGGAGCCGCGACTTGATCGGAGCTGGGAGCCGACGCGCGAAGCGGCGGGCGAGGTCGGTGAGGGGTCTTCTCTGGTCGTTCATCGATCGTTGCGTTGGACAGGCCTACGAGCGAACAGCCGCCGGAGCTTACGACGCACCCGGCGGGCGAATGACGGCTTCTTTGCTGGCACGGCAACCCGCTTCGGCTGGATACGCAGCTTGGGGTGTTTCACCAGACCCACGTCAAGACACAATCCCGAGGCCCGCCGCGTGAAGTACGCCGCCATTGTCGGTGGCCGATTCTTGACCGGCTCCGGAAGTACCCGACCAGGACGTCGCTCCAGCGTCAGTCTTGCGCGCCGGCGCATGGCCACCCCGAGCACGCCGAAATGGATGTAGAGATCCCACAGACCATCCGCGAGCCTGGCGCCCGCCGCGAGTGCATTCGGATCGATCTCGGCCGAGAAGGATGCGGCAAGGCCCATGCGATGGATCGCCGCCGTCACCGGCCAGGTCTCGCCTGTACTGCGTTCAGTCAGATCCAATCGCATCGTCGAGTTGGCCATGCCCAGCCACAGCATCTCCGGGGACGGCTCGTCCAGTAGCGCTGCCAGCCGCTTCTCTGCCAACGGCTCGTCAGGCATCTCGGCGAACATCGCCTCGGCTTCGTCGACGATGTCGAGCTCGTCGGGATGCGCTTCGCCCCGAGGCGTGACATCGGCCAGCTGAACGGTTCCACTGATCTGGAGACGTCCGCCGGCCCAGCCAACCTGCAGAAGTCTTGGGTACGGCACCCAGGGTTGGATCTCTTCTGTGATGCGACGCATCTCCGCTGTGTCGCCAGCGATGACGGCACGGCCCACGCGCTGTGCGAAGGGCTGCAGAAGCTCGACGACACCTTCGTCGAAGTAGCGTGCCGCGATTCGATGTGCATTGCTGAAGATGTCAGCCGCCTCATCGTCTGAGAGCTTCACCCGCCTGCGACGGATAAGTCGCTGCACCATTTCGACCTGGAGCCAGCGCCGAAAGATGCGGTTACGCTCTTCTCCCGGCTCGGTGTGCGCCACGACGACCTCAAGCGCCTCCGCCAGATTGTCGAAGTAGCCCTTCCAGTCGGGATTACGAAAGCCTGCGTTGGCCGAGTCGATGCGCCCGATGTGGTAGTAGCAGCTGTAGTCGGCGTAGACGCTGATCACGTCGGCCTTGAGATAGCTGGTCACCACGAAGAGATGATCTTCGAGTCGTCGTTGCCCTTCTGGAAAACGGATGTTGTGCTTGTCCAGGAACTCCCGGCGGAACAGCTTGTGCGGCGTCAGGCTGTCCATGATCTGCGAATCACTGATGCTGCACTGACGGATTGTCTCCCTGAAGACATGGCGTGGAATAGCCCGGCGAAGCCCGGCCATCTTCGGCAGCACGATGTCGGACCCACAACTGGTGGCGAAGGCGTGCAGCCGCTCGAGGGCCTCGGTACCAAGCCAGTCGTCATGGTCGCAGAAGAACACGTATTCGCTCTGAGCGGCATCCAGGCCGACATTGCGCGGCTGTCCGGGCCAACCGGAATTCGGCTGGTGTATCACCCGAAGGTTTGGGTACTTCGCCGCGAGCTCGTCGAGACGTGCGGGAGTGTCGTCTGTGGAGCCGTCGTCGACGCAGATGACCTCGAATTCGTCCTGAGGAAGGCTTTGCGATATAAGCGATTCGATGCACGGCGTGAAGTAGTCCCCCGGGTTGTACACCGGGATCACGACGCTCACCTTGAGCATGCGGTTGACTCTCTCACAAGGCTCGGTTTCGGTCGTTCAGCCCACTCCGACCGCTGGCAATCTCAGGCACCAGCCTGCATCGCGACCCTACGCAGACCAACAAGCTTGCTCTGCGAGCGTCGGTAGGCCGCAGTGAAATACGGATCGCGCGCCGCCGTGCTGAGGAGGAACGTGGGGACCGGCTTTTCGTCTCGGAGTGACGACGAAGTAGGCGGCTGCCAGGCGCGATCCGCGCGGAGCGAGCGTAGCGAGCGGAGCAGTCAAACACGGTAGGGTCACCCGGTGACCAGATTGCGCAACGTTGCCGTGATCCTTGCGGGCGGCACTGGCACTCGCATTGGCCTGAACATTCCCAAGCAGCTGATCAAGGTTGCCGGCAAGCCGATCATCGAGCACACCATCGCCGCGATGCAGCAGTCGCCCCTCGTGGACGAGATAGTGGTGATGATGGCGCCCGGTCACCTGGACGAGGTGCGCGCCATCGTGAAGAAGGGCGACTACTTCAAGGTCACGCAGATTCTGGAAGGTGCCGAGACTCGCAACGACACAACGGCGGCCGCGCTCGCCGCGCTTGGGGACGTGGAGTGCAACGTGCTGCTCCACGATGCCGTGCGTCCGCTCGTCTCGCAGACGATCATCGCGGCCAACGTGGAAGCGCTCCAGACGCATGAGGCTGTCGACACCGCTATTCCGTCGGCGGACACGGTGATCCAGGTCAAGCCCGAGCAGGACAGCATCGCCGACGTGCTGCCGAGACATCTGCTGCGTCGCGGTCAGACGCCACAGTCCTTCCGTCTCTCGACGATCAGGGCCGCCTACGCGAACGCCGCGAAGGATTCCAATTTCACTGCGACCGACGACTGTACGGTGGTACTCCGCTACCTTCCCGAAGTGTCGATTGCCGTCGTGGCGGGGCACGAACGGAACATGAAGGTCACCGAGCCAATCGACGTCTACATCGCCGACAAGCTGTTCCAGCTGACCTCCGCCGACCGACCCGTTCCGCTCACCGACGAGCAGTACCACGCGCGGCTTGACGGCCGGACCGTCGTGGTCTTCGGCGGCTCCTACGGCATCGGCGGCGACATCGCCCAGCTCGCACGCGCGTACGGGGCAAACGTCAAGACCTTCTCACGATCGACCACCGGCACCTACGTCGAGAAGCGAGCCGACGTCGCCCGCGTCGCCCAGCAGGTGCTCGACGAGACAGGCCGCATCGACTTCGTGGTCAATACCGCTGGGGTGCTGGTACGCGGTGAGCTGGCAGAGACTTCGGAGGAGACGATCTACTCCTCGACTGACATCAACTATCTGGCGCCGATCTTCGTCGCTCAGGAGTTCTTTCCGCATCTCGCCGCCGCCTGCGGCTCGCTGCTGTTGTTCACCTCCTCCTCCTACACGCGCGGACGATCGGGATATTCGCTGTATTCCTCAGCCAAGGCGGCGATCGTGAACCTCACTCAGGCGCTCGCTGACGAGTGGGCCGCCTCCGGAGTGCGGGTCAATTGCGTCAATCCAGAGCGCACCGGGACACCGATGCGCACCAAGGCCTTCGGGGAGGAACCTCCCGGCACGCTCTTGTCCTCCGAGCAGGTGGCCCGCCAGTCCCTCGACGTGCTGCTCTCTCATCTGACAGGCCAGATCATCGACATTCGCCGTGAGGAGGGGCCTGCCGCGCTGGGGAATGGCTGAGCTCGTACGCGCCTGGAGCTGAAGCCCACGCGCCCTCAGTCTGGAGCCCATGCGCTCCTGAGCCGGTCGCAGGGGCGCTTCGACGAGCTCAGCGCCCAGTTACAACACCATGTCGCTGACGACCAGGTTGTGGTCGGAGGGACGGCTCGAGTCGACACGGTTCATGACGTTCTCGTACCTGAGCGCACTCTTGATGCCCTTGACCATCACGTAATCCAGCCGGACGCCGTGACCGCTTCGTGCTGCCTCCAACGTGGTGTCGTAGTGATTGATCGTCGGGTACTTGATGTTGATCCGCTTATCTGCGCCGACGGTGTCGTAGAACCCTTGGCGTACCAGATATTGATGCGGCGCGTCTCCGCCGCGGTTGGTCGCCCAGGAGTTGAAGTCGCCAGCGAAAATGATCTTCTCGCCTGCCTTGCGCAGGCCGTTGACCCTGAGATAAACGGCCCGGGCCTGCTTTCCGCGTAGCGCGTTGTAGCTCTTTTCCGTGCCCAGCGAGCTGCTGTGGCGGTCGTCCAGATGTACGGACACGACCCAGAAGCGTTTTCCGGTCTTGCGGTCGGCGAACTTCGCGTACGCGGCGCTGCGGCGCAGCGACTCGCTGTCAGAGCTCCGGAGCGGCAGGTTCATGCTGCAGGACGGGTTGTAGTTCTTGCTTCCAGTCTTCTCCGGGCAGTTGCTCAATAGCCTGAATTTCCTGGTGTCGTAGAGGATTCGGGTTCCCTGCGTGCCGTGGTTCGTGCCCGGCTTGACGTACGGGGTCGTCCGGACCAGTTGATAGCGGCTATCGCCGAGGACATTCCGCAAGGAGCGCTCCAAGCTGACCGTCTGGCGTAAATGCCCCGTTGTGGTTCCCTTGGTACCGTCCGCGCGTCCCGGGCCGAGTTCCTGAACTGCCAGGACACCGGGATCCCGGCTTGCGATCTCCCGTGCCACATCACTCGCGCGCTGCAACCAAGTCCGGCCGCCTTTGGTCGCACGCGCAGTGAGGACATTGAACGTGCCTGCGCGCAATGTGAGGGAACTCGGTTCGTCGCTGACGGTGAACACCTCGCGTACGCGGAGGTTGTTCGATTTGGCCTGCTCGGCCCTGCTAACGCTGGTGTGGCGGGTCTTGAGACTGGGTGCGGCGGTCTTCGATTGGTCCTGGCTCCCTGTGATGGTCTGGCTGACACCAGGACCAGGGACCGCCTTGAAACCGCTGGTCGAGCCGGACGTTGCGGCGGAGCCGGCCGAAATGCTCGCCGCGCAGCAGACAGCGACTAGACCGACGGCCGCGGTCGCAGCGACAAGGCGCTGAGCACGCACAAATGCTCCTCAAGGAACAGTGCGAATCGGCGGTGGCCCCCGAGCGGCACCACCGATGCAACTACCCCAGATGCAGCTAGACGCCGCATTTCTGGGCCGGACAAAGAAACTCTAAGAGCCCGCCGATCGCCGGCGCCACTGTTACCGTCCCGTTATGGATGTGACAACAATCACATTTGCTATTGCGTTTTGGTGGCCCCGATTGCGAGCGTCGGTGAATCGCGCGCTCCTGTCTGGACGAGCGAGCGAGCGGACACGCTCTTCGTCTGCTAGCGAGAGAGGAAGACAGGGGATGGTCAGCGCGATTGCGCGAGCAATCACAGCGAATTGCGAGCGTCGGTGAATCGCGCGCTCCTGTCTGGACGAGCGAGCGAGCGGACACGCTCTTCGTTCTGCTAGCGAGAGAGGAAGACAGGGGATGGTCAGCGCGATTGCGCGAGCAATCACAGCGAATTGCGAGCGTCGGTGAATCGCGCGCTCCTGTATGGACGAGCGAGCGAGCGGACACGCTCTTCGTTCTGCTAGCGAGAGAGGAAGACAGGGGATGGTCAGCGCGATTGCGCGAGCAATCACAACTAGAAAGGGATCATGGGAGGTGCGGTGGGATTCCACACCGCGTGTGCGCCGAGATCTCCGACACGAACGACCCAGACCAATGCCACTGCCGCCACCACCACTAACAGGATCGGCAGCACGATGCGCACGATGGCGGGCTGCTTGGCTCCGGCGTCCGTACTCCCTGCACGGCCTCTGGAGACGAGGAAGACGTTCAGTAATCCGATCACCGAAAAAACGATCATGATCCAGAACAACTGGTTGGCGAGCAGGGAATGCTTCAAGATCAGATCGCCGACCGGGTTTCCCGGCTTGATCCCCAGCGCCGCCTCAAACGCCAGGCCGCTCTGCTTGGCGACGAACGTCACGGCGGTGGCGCCGACCACGACGATGGCGAGCGGCCAGCGCGCCCACGCGCGCGTCTTGGGAAAGGCGAAGAGGAATGCCAGCAGCGCGGCCAATGGGATGCCGACCACAGCGGCGTGGATCACCAAGGGATGGAGCGGAAGGTTCCCGATCTTGTCGAACATAAGGCTCTCCTCAGGCTCGATGGTCGACGGCGTAGGGTGCCGCTGGCCGGACGCCCGCCTATACGGCCAGACGACGCGGTCGGCTGAATAGTTCGATCGTGATGGCGACACTAGCGTTCCTGTGAGATGACAGCGTCCCTTGCAGTGCGCAGATCGGCGATCAGTCCCGCGTACGCCTCGCTTCGATCTTCGCCGGATGCTCGAAGCACCGCAGACGGATGCACCGTCGCCAACACGCGCCTGACGCCGATGGGGGTAGCGAGGTCCATTACGTGACCACGCTGCTGGGTGACTCGGAGCGTAGTCCCGAGAAGCGACCTGGCGGCGACAGCCCCCAAACACACGATCAGCTCGGGGTCGACAAGGGTCAGCTCAGCTTCAAGCCATGGACGGCACGCTTTGATGTGGGTGACCTGAGGTGTCGCGTGAATTCGACGCTTGCCTCGCTCGGTGAAACGAAAGTGCTTGACCGCATTGGTGATGTAGACATCCTGCTTGGGCACCCCAGCTTCCTCAAGTGCATACTGCAGCAACCGTCCAGCCGGACCGACAAAGGGAATGCCCTTACGATCTTCGACGTCGCCTGGTTGCTCTCCGACGAGAGCTAGCGGCGCCTGCGGGTTCCCCGCCGAGAAAACGACCTGGGTTGCCGGCTTCCAGAGCTCGCAACCCTTGCAGTTCACGGCCGCTCGCTTGAGGCCCTCAATGTCGGCGTGCTCGGGCACCCACGCTGCGGCGGTCTGCGTCAAATCCTTACCGTCCCTCCTCGATCGAGCCCGCCCATGTGCCGGGTTCGTGGTCGTGCTGCCGCCCTTCGAGCTTGATCACGTGGATTACGGCGTTGATCAGCGCCAGGTGGGTGAAGGCCTGCGGAAAGTTGCCAAGTTGCTGGCCGGTGTGCGGGTCGATCTCCTCGCCATAGAGCTCACGTGAGCCCGCGAAAGACAGCAGCTTGGCACAGAGCTTCCGGGCTCGCTCGTACTCACCGATTTCGCACAGCGCGGACACCAGCCAGAAGGAACAGATCGTAAAGCTGCCCTCCTCCCCGGTGAACCCGTCGTCGGTTTCCTCGACCCTGTAGCGCAGCACCAGCTCATGCACGGTGAGCTCGTCGGCAATCGCCAGCACGGTAGCCCTGATGATGGGATCGTCCGCAGGTAGGAACCGCACCAGTGGGGCCAGCAGCAGGGACGCGTCGAGGGCCTTGCTGCCGTAGTACTGGGTGAGCACGCCACGTTCGTCAACACCGTTGGCCAGGATGTCATCCTTGATCTCTTGTGCCGCGAGCTCCCATTCCGCCGCCTTGCCGTCCTCCCCCGTCATCCGGGCGATCTTGGAGCCGCGGTCGACCGCGACCCAGCACATGATCTTGGAGGACGTGAAGTGCTGCAACTGACCGCGCACCTCCCAGATCCCCGCATCCGGCTCACGCCAGTACTTCAACGCCTCGTTGACCTGCTTGTCCAAGATCTCCCAGATGCGGTTGTCCAGGCGGTTGGCTGCCTTGAAGTGAAGGTAGACCGAGTCGAGCAGGGCACCCCAGACATCGTGCTGCTTCTGCGCGTACGCAGCGTTCCCGATCCGCACCGGCTGGGAGTTGGCATATCCCGGCAGGTGGTCGAGCTCGCGCTCGATGAGCTCTTTCTCGCCCCCGATTCCGTACATGATCTGGATGTCATCCTCGCCCTCCACCAGATCTGCGATGAAGGCGAAGAAGTCCACTGCCTCCCAGTCGAAACCCAATGTGTATAGACCCCACAGGGCGAATGTGGCGTCTCGAATCCAGGTGAAGCGATAGTCGTAGTTGCGGTTTCCTCCCGGAGTCTCGGGAAGTGATGTCGAGCCGGCGGCTGCGATCGCGCCAGTCGGCGCGTAGGTCAGCCCCTTGAGAGTCAAGGCGCTTCGCTGCAGGTAGCCGCGCCAGGGATGATCGGGAAACTGCCCACGGGCCAGCCAGTGCTGCCAGTGATGCGCGGTCCAGACCTGGCGCTTGTAGGCGTCGGCATAGTCCATTGGTGGCTGAGCCCCACCCCAGGACAGCGCGATATAGCGGACGTCACCTTCTTTGAGCAGCGTTCGGGCGTTGGCTTGGCCGCCCTCGAACCCCAAGCGCAAGTCGCTGGTCAGAGTGAGTTTTTGCTCCAGCCCCTCCGCCGAGCAGACACCCTGGTAGTAGCTGTTGTTGGTGTATTCCCATCGAACGTGGGCGCGGCCGTAGTCGAGCACGGGCTCACAATCCACCATGGTCTGCACCTCACCGGAGGCGCAGCGGATGGTGCGCAGGAAAATGTGCTCTGCCTCGTAGTCGTTGGGGGTCCGTCGGTACGTCTTGGAACGGTCAGTCGGATGATGCCAAGGACCGATCAGGAGCACGTCGCGGACAATGATCCATCCGGTCGGAGTCCCCCAGCTGGTTTCCAGGATCACCGTGCCTGGCAGGTAACGGACATCGGCGGGTACGGCGACGTCGACCGGAGCGACGCGGAACACACCAGCGTTCCTACCAAGGATCCGTCCGAACACGCTCGGAGAATCAAAGCGCGGAACGCACATCCATTCCACAGCACCATTGGGCGCTACGAGGGCCGACACCTCGCCATCGCTCAAAAACCCATAGTCTCCGATCGGGGTCGACCGGATCCTTGAGGTCGGCGCACCGACCCGCGCCCGCGGCTTGCTTTTCCTGTTCGCCATGGGGAAAGCATTCTCGCCTCAGCACGTCCTGGCAAGCATCAGAAGGAATCGTCAGGTCGCATGATCACTGTGCGGCGCGGTGGTCTCGTTGATGACCCATCGGATGTAGTCGGGATTTCCCGTCTCAACGGGAATAGCGAGGATGCAGGGCACCTCGTAGGGGTGAGCCTGGCGGGTGCGATCGATGACTTCCGGCACGAGGCCGGCACGGGTGTGTAGCGCTACCCGCATCTCGCGGTCATCGTGGATCGTACCGTCCCAGCGATAGATGGATCTGATCGGTGCGATGTGCTGTCCGCACGCGACGAGCCGGTCCTCGATCAGGGATCGGGTGAAGTTGATCAGCCAGTCCTCGCTGTCAGCAGTGATGATCACCTCGCAGACCGGCTCGGTCATCGGGTCCGCCCAACTCTCAGTGGCCGGGTCCAGTCACGATCTTTTTGCGTTCCGACTCGTGGGCATGTCCTTTCTTCGCGAGCGTGTCGCAGGCTTCCTCGATGTCTCGTGCGAGCGTGTCGACGTGCTCACGACTCAGGGTCTCCTTGACCAGCGCGCGCATGATCGTGATGTCTTGGGCGTTCGGCGGAAGTGTGTACGCCGGCACCATCCAGCCGCGTTCGGCCGACAGCTGCCATGCGACATCGAACTCGTCGAAGTCGTTGTCTCCGGTGAGCTTGAAGGCGACAAGAGGGAGCTGCTCCTCGTCGGCGCCAATCAGCTCGAAGCGCCCGATGGATTCCAGCTTCTCGGCGAGCACTCTCGCGTTCGCCTGCATGTTCTTCATGATGTAGGCGTAGCCGGCGCGACCGTAGCGGACGAAGTTGTAGTACTGCGCCAGAACCATCGAAGAGCCGGTGGAGAAGTTGAGTGTGAAGGTGGCATCGGTTTTGCCGAGGTAATTCTCTTCAAACACCAGGTCTTGGGCGAGGTCGGACTTCTCTCGAAAGATCAGCCAGCCGATGCCCGGGTAGACGAGCCCGAACTTGTGACCCGAGACGTTGATGGAACGTACTTGCTCGAGGCGGAAGTCCCATTCCGAATGTGGGTAGAGGAACGGCCAGACAAAACCGCCGCTCGCGCCGTCGACGTGCAAGGGGATGTCAAGTCCGCGCTCCTTCTTGATCTGAAGCAGCAGATTGTTGATGCCGACGATGTCGTCCTTGTGTCCGGTGAAGGTCGTTCCGAGGACAGCAGCGACACCGATAGTGTTCTCATCGACGTGAGGCTTGACGTCATCCGGGCCGATGGTGTACTTGCCCGGCGCGAGCGGCACAATCCGTGGCTCTACATCGAAGTAGCGGCAGAACTTCTCCCACACCACGTGCACGTCGCCGCCGAACACCAGGTTCGGTTTTGCCGTCGATTCCCCTGTGGCCTCCCGCTTCTTGCGCCAATTCCACTTGAGAGAAAGGCCGCCGAGCATGATCGCCTCGGACGAGCCCTGCGTGCGTGCGCCAGTCGTCTCGCCTGGTGCGTGGAACAAGTCGGCAAGCATTCGGATGCAGCGCTGCTCGATCTCGGCCGTACGGGGATACTCGGCGTGATCAATGAAGTTGCGGTGCAGGTTCTCAGCGATGATCCTCTGGGCCTCTGGCTCCATCCAGGTGGTGACGAACGTCGCGAGGTTGCGAGCGGGATCGCCCTCGAGGGCGAGATCCTCAGCCACCAGCCGCATGGCGTCCACTGGGGTCATGCCAGTCTCGGGGAATTCGCGGCTCGGCACTTGCTGGGTGGCGAAACGATTGCCGAACAGCATCGCGTCAGGGATGGAGTCGGAGGTGAGGGTCATTGATTGCTCCTTTGATGGTGTGGGTCTTCCGGCCGCAATGGCCTCGCTGCGGGAACTGCATGTCTCCATGCTGGGAACATCAAGATCGCTCCGACCAGGAAACACGCCGCCCCGAGTAGCGTGCCGACAATCGATACCTGACTGTTGATCAAATCACCTGTGCTGGGGAGCACGTAGCTCGCAAGCGCCGAAGCCATGAACAAGATCGATCCGATCATGTTCAGCCAGGCGATGCGCCAAGTGTACGAGCGGGGCTGGAAGCTGAGGAAACGCCCCAGGGCGAGGATGGCAAAGACGCTCGCCACGAGGAAAAGCGTTGAGCCGTAGAAGTCGGGCCGCCAGACCCGCCGGTCTTGCTGTTTGACAGTCGCGTTGTGTGCGAGGGTTGCGGCGGTGCTGATGTTGAAGGCCAGCGTGCCGGGAAACTGTGTGACAGCTGCAAGCCAATTTCGATCATGTGGTAGCCAAGCGCTGAATCGGACTGGCGCCGACTTGTGCTGCGACTCGACGTCAACCCCGGTCATCGCGGGGGACTGGGCTTGCACGAGTTGGGCGAACGAAGCCGCCGTGAAGAAGAGCGAGCCCGCGAAATAGGTAACGCTGTCGGCAGTCTCTCCGACCGCGTTGAGGTACGCCGGCACGGATCCCAGCACAAACAACGCGGAGCCGATGATGAACAGCCACGCGATCGCCGCGTTGAGAGTGGCGGGCTTCACCGTCGGCATGTGGCTGATGCTATCGGTGCAAAGAGTTGATCAAGTTCCGAGGCTTGGGCGCCTAAGTACTTGATCACAGATGGGGCGGGGCGACCTCGTACGGGCCTCACAGGAAGCCCCGACGACATGCTGCAGGAACAACGATGGCCAGGAAGCACTCTGACTGCCCGTCCACCGGAACGTCCTTGTCGGCCTTGGCTAGTTTCGCGGCCCGGGTTCGGATCATGGCAAGCAGCTCGTCGTCACGCTCGGGCGTCCGCAGGTGCAGATACCTGCCGATTCCTCCACCAGCTCACTGGGCATGATCCGACCCATGAACCACCGGCCGTCCAGCTCCCAAACTGGCGGCTGGCCTCGCTGACCTCCAAAGGACTCAGCAGCCCGATCCTCACGGAGGGCCTCCTCCGACTCCGGCTTCGGGCTAACCGGGCCTCGGCACCCGGCAACCGGTGTGGAGAGTCAGTGATCTGCTACTTGATCACTTAGGAGAGATGATCACGGGCTGCTTGAGGTCGAAGAACTCGGTCTCTCCGACACTGAGCTTGTTCATCTCTTCCATCTGCGCCTGCAGCTCCGGCGGCAGCTCCTTGCGTTCGCCCTCGCGGGCCTCGGCTTCGGAGGTGAAGTACAGGACCATGGTGTAGCTGTCATCTTCGTGACCGATTGCCACGCTTCCGATCATGTCAGGGCGGAGCGCTGCCCACTTATCGGCATCCTGGTCCATCAGCTGCCGAGCCCGTTCGGGATCGCTGCTCCGGCCCTGCATGACCTGGACGAAGCCGGCCTCGTCGGGATCGCCCTGAACATCGACGGTCACGTCAGTGCTGTCACGGAAAGATGCTTCGCCATCGAAGAGCTTCGACGTCTCCGACCACCACTTGTCCTGCTCGGGCCGGTCGCTGTTGCGGCGGGCATCCTCCTCGGATTCGAAGCGGACGACCGCGACTGCCCGGCCATCTTCAGTGACACCGCTTGTACTGCCTAGCCATCCCGTTGCGCCAGGTGCAAGATCCTGCACCCACTTGTTGACGGCAGCGTCCAGCGCCTGCGGGTTGGATGTCTTGCCCTGAATGACCTGAGCGAACATGCGGGGCCTCCGATCGATGTGGTTTGGGATTTGAAATGCTCTGATCTTCGGACGTTACGACCGGAGGATGTCGGCGTCAATACGCAAGAATGCTCAATCTTTTGCTGTGTGACCCGGACGTCATGGCCGCTATTCGCAGAGTCTGTGCGGTGACCTCAACGTCCTCTGCTCTGCGGCAACTTCACCCGCCGAGTGGCCGGCGCAGACGGCGGCGGGACCACCGGCCCGATATCGCCGTCGGGAGCCTCGTCCAGGTCCACGATCACCGGGGCGTGGTCACTCGGCCCCGACCCCTTGCGCGCCTGCCGGTCCACCCACGCCGCGCGTACCCGCTCCGCGACCGGCGCGGTGGCCAGCACGAGGTCGATACGCATTCCCAAGTCCTGATGGAACATGCCGGCGCGGTAGTCCCAGTACGTAAACACTCGCTTGCCCGGCCAGCGATCCCTGACAACGTCCCGCAGGCCAAGCCCCTGCAGCCGCGTCAGCGCGTCCCGCTCCGGCGCGGTGACGTGAGTCTGGCCGACGTAAGCCTCAGGGTCGAACACATCCTCATCGGCTGGCGCGATGTTCATGTCGCCGCACACGACCGCCTCCTGCGGACCAGTGCGGACGCGCTCGGCGAGCGCGGCCAACCAGTCCAGCTTGTACCGGTAATGGTCCGAGTCGGGCACTCGCCCATTGGGCACGTACACCGAGTGCACGCGAATGTCGCCACACGTCGCAGCCACCGCGCGTGCTTCCGGGTGCGGAAAGCCCGGCGCGCCGGCCACTCCCGTCACGACGTCGCCTAATCCGACCCGCGAGAGGATCGCTACGCCATTCCATTGCACCTCACCGTGCACCGCAAATTCGTAGCCCCGGCTGTTCAGATGCTCCCCCAGTAGCTGGGCGAATGCGTCGTCGGAGAGCTTCGTCTCCTGCAGGCACACCACGTCAGGCTGTCGCTCGTCCAGCCACGGCAGCAGCCGCGGTACCCGCTGCTTGATCGAGTTCACGTTCCAGGTAGCCAACCGCACGGGACCCACGCTAGTCGGGATCCTCACGCATCGTCCTATCGCAATCTCGAGGCGCCGCGGAAGCGTGTCATCATCAACCTGATGATCGAGCAAGGCTGGGCCGCGCTGCGTGCGGGCGATGCATCTGGGGCTCGTGATGCCTTCGAGCGTGCCCTCCAGAAGGCTGAGTCCGGTGCAGCGCGGGAAGGCCTTGGACTCGCGCTCTACCTGCAGCGCGATTATTCGGGAGCGATTGTCCGCTGCGTCAACAAACCAGCCCATAGTTAGGGGAGTTCCCCGATACTTCCGCCGGCCCGACCTGCGCATTCTGCATGGCAATTCCGCATGCAGTTTGGGAGGGGACATGGCCAGCAAGATCTATGACGCCATTGTGGTGGGCGCTCGCGTTGCGGGATCGCCGACCGCGATGCTGCTCGCCCGCAAGGGGCCGAGCTGTGCGTCAAGGCGTTGCACGAAGCGTTCAGCGGCGCTCGCTCGTTCGACGCCGCGATGGCTGACTACCAGGTGCGCCGCGATGAGCAGGTGCTGGCCATGTACGAATTCACCACAGAGCTCGCAACGCTGGAGCCGCCGCCCCCCGAATTGCAACAGCTGCTGAGTGCCATGCCCGGCAACCAGGACGCCATGGACGGCTTCGCCCGCGTCAACGCCGGCGTGACCTCACCTGCCGAGTTTTTCAGCCCGGAGAACGTCGAGTTGATCATGTCCCAATCCGTGGCGGCGAATGCGATGCAGACGGCCTGATCATTCTCAGGGGAAGCCAAGGAAGCTGGCCGGCAGACGCCAACCGGGAACTCCGGCAGACTGTGCCAATGGCCCGCGCCTCCAGCCATACCGATCACCACGGCCCCGACCGGCTCATCCGCTGGGCTCGTGTTTACGACCTCGGGACCGGGTTGCTCGGCCGCCGCGGGAAGCGCCTCCGCGCCATGCTGGCTGATGATCTTCAGCTGCAACCAGGCGACCGCGTCCTCGATGTGGGCTGTGGCCCTGGCCGCCTCGCGATCGTCTTCGCCGAGCGGGTGGCACCCACCGGCTCGGTCGACGGGATTGATGCAGCTGCGGAGATGATCAACCGCGCCAGCAGCCAAGCGCACAGGCGGCGCGTACCCGCGACGTTCCGGGTCGCGTTTGCGCAAGACCTCCCGTTCCCGAATGCCACCTTCGACGCGGTCGCGTGCACCCTCGCTCTCCACCACGTGGCTGAGGACGACCAACCGGCCGCTGTCGCAGAGATGTACCGAGTGCTGAAACCCAATGGGCGGCTCCTGATCGCGGAGTTTCACAAGGGACCAGGTGCTCGCCATGTGGGCCCGAGATGGCTTCGGCGTTCCGGAGAAGACATGCTCGACAAAACGTTCGCACTCGTCAATGGAGCCGGCTTCATGAACGTCGTGAGTCGGGTTACAAACCTCCGCTGGCTGGGCAAGATCACAGCTCGCAAACCTGAAATCTCAGATACGTCAACTGACCTCCGTCGGTCGAGCTAACTCCGTAGCGCCCGGGCGAGCGCCCAGAGCGCGCACCCAAGGAGGAGGATGCCGGCGCTTCCTCTGCTACCGATCAGCACTTTGAACGAGCGGGCTTCATCTGTTTGCTCAAAAGACCAATATCGTTAACCTGTTGTTCACCTACTCAGCTCCCTCGTACTGGCGCCTTGTTGAGCGCGGTTCAGTGGAGTTCATGCCTTGGAGGTGGGATTCGCGTATCTCATGACGCAGACGATCACTGCAGACGACGTCGCTGCAGAGGTCGCACCCGAGCAGATGTTGGTCGAAGGCTCGCCTTGTGCGCCCAACTCGAGGGCCTAGGCCCGGTCCGATGACTTCGTCGGTCGGGCATAGGATTCGCCAGGGACTGCATCGCCGTCTCCCTATTCTGACTTGGCTCCCCCGGTATGGCCGCGCACGTCTGCGTCACGACATCGTGGCCGGCGTGGTTGTCGCCGCCCTCGCAGTACCGCAGTCCCTCGGGTACGCGTCCATCGCTGGGGTGCCTGTTCAGGTGGGGCTCTACGCCGTCCCCATTGCTCTTCTGATTTATGCCGCGCTCGGCAGCTCGCCTCAGTTGATTGTCGGACCCGTCTCCACCGTATCGGTCTTGTCCGCGACACTCGTCGCAAGCCTGCATCCGGCCAACGTTGCCCAGGCGGTGACCTACACGTCGGCCATCGCACTGGCGGCGGGCGTCGTCCTGGTTCTGGCCGGGTTCCTCCGGGTGGGCTGGGTCGCGGAGTTCTTGTCCAAGCCCATCGTCACTGGTTTCGTCTTCGGCCTCACCATCCTCGTGGTCATCGGTGAGCTGCCCAACCTGCTCGGCATCCAAGTCACGCCCGGCGACGTCCTACACCGGATATCCGTGCTGGCAATCAATATCGACCAAATCGACCTCCTGACGGCCGCGGTGGGTCTCAGTGCACTGGCCGTGCTGTTCATCGGGTCTCGCCTATTGCCGCGGGTGCCGTGGGCGCTGGTCGTTCTCGTCCTTGGGCTCGCGGCATCGTACTGGCTCGACCTCGCCGCTTACGGTCTGGCCGTCGTCGGTCAGGTGCCGAATGGTTTGCCTACGCCCACGGTCCCGCTGGTGCCGCTGAACCGGCTGGTCGACGTCGCTCTCGCCGGCGCTGCGATCGCGGTCGTCGGTCTTGCCGAGGGGTTGAGTGCCGGGCGCTTGTATGCCACGAAGGGTGGCTATCGACTGGACACCGACCAGGAGCTTATCGCCGCCGGCGGCGCGAATATCGGCTCCGGCCTGTTCGGCGCCCTGGGAGTGGCCGGAAGTCTGTCCAAGACAGCCGCCGTGGATCGGGCCGGCGGCACGTCGCAGGTCAGCGGCCTCTCGGCCGCGGCCATCGCGATCGTCGCGATCCTCCTTGTTGCGCCGGCACTGTCGATCCTGCCAAAGGCGGTCCTCAGCGCGATTGTGATCAACGCCGTGTGGGGACTCCTGGACCTGCCCGCCATCCGCCGCTACATGAAGGTCCGCAAGAACGACGGCATCGCTTCCCTGGTGGCCGCCGTCGGAGTGCTTCTCGCCGGACCCATGCTCGGCCTGGTGATTGCAGTAGGGCAGTCCCTTCTCGGCCTGGTGTACCGGTCGAGTCGGGTGGACGTGGAAGTTCTGGGCAAGATCCCTGGCGAGAAGGCGGCCTGGGGCGGCGTGCGGCAGCATCCGGATCGCATCACGATTCCCGGCATCTTGGTGCTCCGGGTCGACGTGTCGCTGTTTTGGGTCAATGCCGCCGAGGTCCAGGAGGCGATCCTCGAGGCAGTGGATGCGGCACCGGATGACAAGGCGCTGATCCTGGATCTGGGGGCGACCGACCAGCTCGAAACGACCAGCGCCGATATGCTGTCCGAGTTGCGTGATCAGCTTGCCGAGCGCAACGTCGACCTTTACCTCGTGCGGGTACGGTGGCCGGTCCGGACCGTACTCGCACGTACGGGGTTTCGCGCGCAGCTGGGCGAGGACCACCTATGGCACAACGTCGCTCAGGGGATACGGGAGGTCCGCCGGCAGCACGGGATTGAGCGTCCCGGGGAGGCGGAACCCGAGCCGGTCGTGGAAGAGACGGAGGAAGAGATCGTCGCGGCGCCAGACGACATGCCGGACAGCGAAGCGCCCCGACGCCTTCGCTGAAATCGTCGGGCTGGCGAGCTGCGAGTATGAGCCGGCGCTAGGTCCAGTTCGAGCCGTACCACACTTTCCATATGGGTTACTACCTGCTGGAGTACGCACTCGTTGATGACTATCTGGCTCGGCGCGCGGCCTTCCGGGAGGCGCATCTAACGCTCGCTCGGGAAGCCCATCTCCGCGGGGACCTGGTCCTCGCAGGTGCCCTTGCTGAGCCGGCTGATCGAGCGGTTCTGGTTTGGCGGACGGATGATCCCTCCCTTGTTGAGCGCTTCGCTGACGCCGATCCGTACGTTCACAACGGCTTGGTCGTCTCATGGACCATCCGGCCCTGGACCGTGGTCATCGGTGAGGGACCTGGGTAGAGCTGATGCCTGGCCATTGATGAGCCGTCGAAGACCAGTGCGGTTCAGCTCAGCGGTCACTGCTCTGGTCGCCAAGCGGCGTCGAGATCATCCACTCATAGTGGGCGGTGACGCTGAAGTGGTGGCGCGCGCGCTTCGTCGGGGACCGCACGCCGTGAAGTTCACTGGCGCCCGACGACCGACTGTGAGGACACAGCCTGAGCCGGCTGCGCTGGCTGATTCTCGGCCAGCTTCGTGTGCTGCGCCTTACCGCGTCTGACCGCTGCCGCAAAGAGCTCGGCCGCTGCCTCCTGTGCGCCTCGTCTGGCAGCCAGCGCGGCGGACGCCTCGAGTTCTGCGGCGATTTCCTCATCCGGTTCTGTCGTGCACAGCGCCAGGTGGCGAGCTCGCTCTTCGGGATCCGACACCACAAGCGCGAGACGCTTGTGCAGTTGCCGTCGCCGCTCCGGCGAGGCTGAGCCGTAGATCACCGACGCGAGGAGTGGGTGCTCGAAGCGAATCCGGTCGTCCTCAGAGGTCAGCACGCCCGCCTCCTCCGCCTCCAGGAGCGCCGCGCCGAAGTCGGCATCCGCATAAAGCGCCGATGCTAGGACGGACCGGGTCGGCTGCGAGGTGGCGGCCGCGGCGAGTGCGAGCTGTCGTGCAGGCGCCGACAAGGTCTGAACCCGCGAGACCACTAGCTCCTCAAGGTTGCGGGGGACGGGTAGAGGCTGCGCCGGCTTCAGATCGCCGTCCGGCGCGAGCGCGCGAGCCATCTCGAGCGCGTAGAAGGGGTTCCCTCCGGAGGCGTCGGCCAGACGCGCGAGAAGCGGCCGCGGTAGCGACGTGCCGAGGCGGGACTTCACCAGGTGATGGAGCGCGGCAAGCGAGAGCGGCCGGGGGGCGATGCGCAACAGTCGGTCCTCTGATAGCGCCGGGCGAGCCCCAGCGGCAGGTCCGTCCGACCTCCACGCGGTGTGCAAGCAGCACACCGACTTTCGGAGGCAAGCGGCGTAGCGCGAAGGCTAGCGTCTGTGCCGAGGCCGAATCGAGCCACTGGATGTCGTCGACGGCGAGCAGCACCGCGCCCTTCTCGGCACACGCAGCGAGCACGCCGACGAAAGCGGTTGCTGTCGTCCGCGCGGAGGTTCCGTCGCCGACGTCGTCCCGGACGAGAGCGCCGGCGAGCGCGCGCTGTTGGACTCGAGGAAGAGCCGATCCCACCTCATCGAACACATCGACGACCAGATCCGCGAGCGCAACGTACGACAGCTTCTGCTCGCTCTCGGCCGGTCGTGCCTGGAGAGCTTGCATATCCCGTTCCTCAGCACGCCGGACGCCCTCGATCCACAGCGTGGTTTTTCCGATTCCCGCCTCGCCCTCGATGACGACTGCGCTCGGCCAGGTCGGCGTGCCGTTGAGGAATCGCTCCATTGCGGCGAGCTCGAGGTCACGCCCGAAGATTTCCTCCACGCCGCCTCCTGTCCGACGTGAAGATCCTACGGTCGGCTACTGCCGACAGCTCCGAGAAGGTGCTTGTGCAGCGCTGCCCACAACTCAAGGGGCCGACTCGACCACCACCAACGGTGACTGCCCGGGCAGCCTCACTCGCGGCCAGCCAAGATCAACCCCAGCAGCGGGCCCACCCGATGTGGGCAGCCATCGCCTGCTCGGCCGCCGATACCTGAGGTCGGCCGCCTTCGCCGGGCTGCGCAGACTTTACTGGCTGGCAAGCTGCAGAGGTTCTTGCGTAGTCTGTGCGCGAACTGGCAGCTTCGCCGGCACGGCCTCCAGAGTCGTCGGATCCCCGATCAGTGATTTCAGATAGCTGACAAAGGCACGAGCCGATTCTCCGTTTTCATAGCCTCCGAGGTAGTACTCGCGACGTTCGACCCGGGTGCATGCGAGCGGGTCGTCGCCCAGCATGGCGTCGAGGGCGTCGTCGAGGGTCGACAGGTTCCACTCGATGACGTAGGCAGAGCAGCTGGAGGGGAATCGGGCTCGGAAGGTATCTGTCTTATCGCCTGTGGCAACCATCGCGAACGGCTTAAGCGACTGCATGAAGTCCGTGACGACCCCCGACACGTCGGCCACCATGGCATCCGCAGCGTTTGCCAGTTCAGCAAACGGCAGGTCGGCCGCCGCGCCCCAACGATGCGGCCGTGACGTCGCCTCGGCGTCGCCTCGGAGGAGCTCGTGAATTGCGGCAATCGCGGCGGCTGACTCCGGCAGTCTGCGGTTGGCCGGGTGCGGTCTGAAGATCACTGTTGCATTGCGCGCAAGTAAGGCGGAGACGATAGCTGCGCCAATAGGAAGGGAGGAGTGGTTGTTCTCGTAATCGGCGGCGTACCAGGTTGTGTTAGAACACGACCGGCTTGTCGACGGTGGAGATTGAGGCCGTTGCTGTTTCGATGGTTTCGATCTGGGGACGACCAAGAATCTTGAACTTTTCCGAGGGAATGTGAACCCCGTGTGCAGCGTAACGGTCAATCGCTGCCTGACCAGCCACGACGAGAACGTCGTATGCCCCTGACTTCCGCCGGAAACTAGCCTCTTTATCGCTGTCACCGTGGTGGAGCCAGACGTGAGTCATACGCCGGACCTTCATGAAATCGTCGTTGTCGCGGCTGAAGACGTAGAGCGCCGCCCGTACTGTCTTGGGCAACATTGCCCGAATCGCCCGACGGTCTCTTGTCGGCGCATAGATCACGGGCATCGTGTACCTCTCGGCCACGCGCTTGAATGCGAGTGCGTCGGTCGTCACGACGGTGAAGTGTTGCCCTGTTCTCTCGAGATAAGGTGACCACAAACCGATGTGGAATGCGGCGTGCCCGTTATAGGGCATTGTCAGCACCGGACCCGAAGCTTGCAGCTTGTCGAGCACCTCTAGGTTGTACCCGCTAGAAGCGTGCATGCGGCACCCCAATCACGGCCAACATCGCTACGGTGAGCACTGCAAGCGCTGGTAACATGGCCGCTGGCAGCGACAGCGTGGCAGCGGCAAAGCCGAGTACAAGAAACCCGCAAATGACTACCCCGGCCCATCCATACGGCCAGCGCGGAGGGTCAACCGGCTCTTTGGGGGCTCCTGGCAGATTACGGACTTGTAGTTGCACTACGTCA
>CAVXAP010000001.1:0-245423 GCA_963759635.1 uncultured Actinomycetota bacterium | reverse complement strand
ACCCAGCTGCAGCCGCTGACCGCCGAGCAACCATCGATGCACAGCGCTGCCGAGGATGAGGGCTGAGCGACCTGCTGCGCCCGTCCGCTGGTCATCA
Organism: uncultured Actinomycetota bacterium; assembly: GCA_963759635.1. Taxonomy (GTDB): domain Bacteria; phylum Actinomycetota; class Actinomycetes; order Propionibacteriales; family Propionibacteriaceae; genus Microlunatus. The sequence goes on along the minus strand of CAVXAP010000001.1, from coordinate 245,326 downwards.
TCCCTGGGCGGTTCTCCGCAACCGCCATCGCAAATTTGCGCTACCAGCAGTGCCCTGCTTATCGCAACAGGGTGTCGACCGCTGCGGCGACGAAAACCAGCGCGAGATAGGAGTTCGACCAGTGGAACAGCCGCATCGGCTGCAAAGCCGCGTCGGTCAGGCCACGCCGCGCGCGAGCCAGCAGTTGAGCGGCCTGCCACACGAGCGCAACTCCGGTGATCACAGCGACGGTTGGATAAAGCCAGCCGGTGTGTGCCACTGGCCTGAGCGTCAGCGACACCAACACTGTCACGATCGAGTAGATCAGGATCTGTCGGGCCACCTTCGGGGCTGACTGCACGACCGGCAGCATCGGCACATTCGCCGCGGCATAGTCCTCGCGATAGCGCATGGCGAGCGCCCAGGTGTGAGGCGGCGTCCAGAAGAACACGATCAGAAACATCACGAACGGAGGAAGCGCCAGGCTTCCGGTCACCGCCGTCCAACCGATCAGCGGTGGGAAGCAGCCCGCGATGCCACCCCAAATGATGTTCTGAGGGGTGCGCCGCTTGAGCCAGAGCGTGTAAACCCCGATGTAGAACACGTTCGCGCCCAGCGCGAGGGCAGCGGACAGCCAGTTGACGAGATAGCCGAGCCACAGCGTCGCCGCGATCCCCAAGATCATTCCGAACACTGTCGCACCCAACGGACCGACGGCGTGCCGTGGCAGCGGACGACGACGGGTACGCCGCATCCGTTCGTCGATGTCTCGGTCGAGCACGCAGTTGATGGCGTTGGCGCTGGCCGCGGCCAGACAGCCGCCGACCATGGTGGTCAGCACGACCTTGAGCGGAGGAACTCCATCTGCCGCGAGAAACATCGCAGGCACGGTGGTCACCAGGAGGAGCTCGATGATTCGAGGCTTGGTGAGCCCCAGATATGCGGCGGCAACATGGCGAACACGGGTCAGTTGACTGCTGCGGCGAACTACTCTCACCCCAAGATCAACACGGGCCATGCGGCCATCGTCGGCGGCCACCCGACCTGGCGCGTCGATGCTCGTCACAGGTTGCACTCACTCACTGTGTAGGCGACTCTGGTCCCCGGCGACCCCCAGAGGCAGTCACCGAGGCTGAGTCTAGGGCCCGGCGCTGGAATTGACACTCACCACGTGGACTTCCTGGATTCTCGAGCGCAAGGTTCAGTTCGCCGGCCTGACCCTATATGCCCAGCCGACTCGCCCCCGATAGGCTCGCATTGTCCGGGCTGCCGACCACCAGCCCGTAAAGCCGGCTTGGAAGGATCTTCTGGCGCGTGAGTGTGACTGATACCGACATCTCAGATGCGGTTCTCCCTGAGGGGTGGACCGAGATCGACTACCGGGCCATCGACACCGTACGCGTGCTGGCCGCCGATGCAGTCCAGAACGTTGGCAATGGCCATCCAGGCACGGCAATGAGCCTGGCACCGGTCGCGTACCTGCTGTTCCAGAAGGTGATGCGGCACAACCCCAGCGATCCGCATTGGCCCGGGCGGGACCGATTCGTGCTGTCCTGCGGACACACGAGCCTGACGCTCTACATTCAGCTCTACCTCGGCGGCTTCGGGCTGGAACTCGACGACATCAAGTCCTACAGATTCTGGGGATCGAAGACTCCAGGGCACCCGGAGTATGCGCACACCCAGGGAGTTGAGGTCACTACTGGACCGCTCGGCCAGGGCGTTGCCAACGCTGTGGGGATGGCGATGTCGGCTCGCCGGCTGCGCGGATTGCTCGATCCAGATGCCGCGCCGGGCACCTCGGTATTCGACCATCACATCTACTGTCTCGCCTCGGATGGCGACATCGAGGAGGGTGTCGCTTCGGAGGCTTCGTCGCTGGCGGCCACGCAGCGGCTCAGCAATCTCACCCTGATCTATGACAGCAACCGGATCTCGATTGAGGACGACACGAACATCGCTCTCACCGAGGACACCCCTGCTCGCTACGCCGGGTACGGCTGGCATGTGCAAACCGTGGACTGGACCCACGGCGACGCTCATCACTACCAGGAGAATGTCGCTGCGCTCGCTGACGCCATCCAGGCGGCCAAGTCCGTCACAGATCGGCCGAGCTTCATCTGTCTGAAGACCATCATCGGCTGGCCGGCTCCCAAGCTCCAGGGCACCGGCAAGGCCCACGGCGCCGCATTGGGTGAGGATGAAGTCGCCGGCACCAAGGAGGTCCTCGGATTCGACCCGGAAAAGACCTTCGTCGTTGCCGATGAGGTGATCAAGCACACACGCAGACTGATAGAGCGTGGTGCGCAGGCTCAGCAGGAGTGGCAGCAGGCTCTTGACAGATGGGCCGAGGCCAATCCCGAGGGAAACGCGTTGTACGACCGGCTGATCAAGAACGAGCTCAGCCCTGGGTGGGAGGATGTGCTGCCCAGCTGGTCCGCCGATTCCAAAGGCGTTGCCACGCGGGCAGCCTCGGGAAAGGTGCTCAGCGCGATCGCACCCAAGTTGCCTGAGCTCTGGGGCGGCTCGGCAGATCTCGCGGAATCCAATCTCACCACCCCGGAGGGCGAGCCGAGCTTCCTGCCTACCGACCGGCAGAGCCGGCTGTTTCGCGGTGGCCCCTACGGCAGGGTGCTGCATTTTGGCGTCCGCGAACATGCAATGGGTGCGATCCTGAACGGCATCAAGGTGCACGGGGGCTTACGGCCGTACGGCGGCACCTTCTTGATCTTCAGCGACTACATGCGGCCCGCGGTACGGCTTGCGGCACTGATGGAACTACCGGTGATCTACGTCTGGACTCACGACTCGGTCGGTCTGGGCGAGGATGGCCCTACTCATCAGCCAATCGAACATCTCGCCGCGTTGCGGGCCATCCCTGGGCTCGATATGGTCCGGCCGGCCGACGCCAACGAGACCGCGGCCGCATGGGCGGCGATCTTGAAGAACAACGACCGGCCAGCCGGGCTCGCCCTCACCCGGCAGGCCGTGCCCATCTTCCCGCGTGGCGAAGACGGCTTCGCCGACACCTCGGAAGTAGCCAAAGGCGGCTACATCCTCAAAGACTGCGACGGAACCCCGGACGTGATCTTGATCGGGACCGGCTCGGAGGTGCAGTACGTCGTCGCGGCCCAGGAGCTGCTCGCTGAGCAGGGGATTAAGGCGCGGGTCGTGTCTATGCCATGTCGGGAGTGGTTCGACGAGCAGGACCAGGGCTACAGGGATTCCGTCATCCCGCCCGAGATCAAGGCGCGAGTCTCGATCGAGGCCGGGGTCGGCATCGGTTGGCGTGACCTCGTCGGTGACGCCGGGCGGATCATCAGCATCAATCACTACGGAGCGAGCGCGGCCGGCAGTCTGCTGTTCAAGAAGTTTGGTTTCACACCTGAAACGGTCGTCGCAGCCGCACAAGAGAGCCTCGATGCGACAGCGGGCACTACTGCACCCACGCATCCGGCAGCCAGCGGGCCCAGAGGTCCCGCAGACGTAGAGGCCCATCCGGGCGTAACGATCAGCTGAGCCCAGCTGACGCCACCACCCACTCATCCAGGAGAAATGATCATGAACGAACGGCTCAAGGCCCTTGCAGACGCTGGCGTCTCCATCTGGCTGGACGACCTGTCTCGCGAGCGCATCACCTCGGGCAACTTGGCCGACCTGGTGTCCAACTACTCCGTCACCGGAGTCACCACCAACCCGACGATCTTCGCCGCGGCGCTGGCCCAGGGCCACATGTACGACGAGCAGGTCAAGGAGCTTGCGGCGCGCGACGCAGACCTCCACGATGCCATCAAGGTACTCACCACCGACGACGTACGCAACGCGTGTGACATCATGGCCGACACCTACCAGGCAACCAACGGCGTCGACGGCCGCGTCTCCATCGAGGTCGATCCAGATCTGGCAAACGAGACCGAAGCCACCACCGCCCAGGCCACGGATCTTTGGAAGGTCGTCGACCGGCCCAACGTGCTGGTCAAGATCCCCGCGACCAAGGCCGGCTTGCCATCGATTGCCACGGTTACTGCTGAAGGTGTCAGCGTGAATGTGACGCTGATCTTCGCCCTCGAGCGCTACCGCGCGGTGATCGACGCGTATATGACCGGGCTGGAGCGCGCAGCAGAGGTCGGCCACGACCTGAGCAAGATCCACTCCGTGGCGTCCTTCTTCGTCTCCCGCGTGGATGCCGAGATCGACAAGCGGCTTGAGGCTATCGGCTCGGACGAGGCGCTGGCGCTGCGCGGCAAGGCCGCCATCGCGAATGCCAGGCTCGCGTACGCGCTCTACGAAGAGGAGTTCAGCGGTGAGCGGTTCGCCGCCCTGGAGGCCAAAGGAGCCAATCGACAGCGCCCACTGTGGGCATCCACCGGCGTCAAGAACCCTGACTACTCGGACACGATGTACATCACAGAGCTGGTGGTACCGAACACCGTTAACACCATGCCGGAGAAGACCATGATGGCCTTCGCTGATCATGGCGAAGTGCGCGGCGACATGGTGACCGGGACCAAGGCTGAAGCGCAGCAGGTTCTCGACGACCTGGAGAGAGTCGGCATCTCCTACGACGACGTGGTCGACGTGCTGGAGAAGGAGGGCGTCGAGAAGTTCGAAGCGTCCTGGAACGAACTGGTGGTCGACGTCCAGGAGGCGCTCGAGGCCGCCAAGGCATCTCGCTCCTGACACACTGAAGCACAAGGGAACCGGAGGGGGCTCTGCGTGATCACGGTGATGCGTCCCAATCCGCTCCGCGAATCCGCGGATCGACGGCTCCCGAGAATCGCCGGACCGTGTGTGCTGGTGATCTTCGGCGTCACCGGGGACCTGTCGACCAAGAAGCTGATGCCGGCGGTCTACGACCTGGCTAACCGAGGCCTGCTGCCGCCTGGTTTCGCCCTGGTCGGGTTCGCACGGCGGGCCTGGGCACACCAGGACTTCGCCAAGATCGTGCATGAAGCCGTCAAGCAGCATGCCCGAACCCCCTTCCGAGAGGAAGTATGGCAACAGCTTTCGGAAGGCATCCGGTTCGTACCAGGTGAGATCGGCAACGAGGAGGCCGTTAGCAAACTGGCCGAGACGATCGCCGACCTCGACGAAGCGCGCGGCACCGGCGGGAACCACGCGTTCTACCTATCCATTCCGCCCGGGCTGTTCCAAACGGTCGTCGACCAGCTCCGTTCCCACGGGCTTGCCGAGGAGCTGCCTGGGCGGTGGAGCAGGGTGGTGATCGAAAAGCCGTTCGGCCACAACCTGGAGAGCGCGCAGGAACTGAACGGCATCGTGTCCAGCGTCTTCCCCGCCTCTTCGGTCTTCCGCATCGACCATTACCTCGGCAAAGAAACCGTGCAGAACATGATGGCGCTGCGGTTCGCGAACCAGCTGTTCGAGCCGGTGTGGAACAACAATTACGTCGACCACGTCCAAATCACGATGGCCGAGGACATCGGGATCGGTGGCCGCGCCGGTTACTTCGACGGCATCGGCATCGCGCGTGATGTCATTCAGAACCACCTGCTGCAACTGCTGGCGCTGACAGCCATGGAGGAACCCAACTCGTTCGAGGCAAGCCAGCTCCGTGTTGAGAAGCAGAAGGTGCTCGCGGCTGCTCGACCGCCGGTGCGGATGGATTTGCACACTGCGCGCGGGCAGTATGCCGGCGGCTGGGCTGGTGGCGAAAGGGTCAAAGGGTATCTGGAGGAGGATCGGATCCCGCCCGACTCGCGGACCGAGACCTACGCAGCAATCCGAATCGACATCGAGAACCGGCGCTGGGCCGGCGTGCCGTTCTACTTGCGCACCGGGAAGCGCCTCGCCCGGCGGGTGACCGAGATCGCGCTCGGCTTCAAGCGCGCGCCCCACCTGCCTTTCAGCAAGACCGACACCGAGGAGCTGGGCTACAACGCCATCGTGCTGCGGATCCAGCCGGACGAAGGCGTCACCCTGCGCTTCGGCGCCAAAGTGCCGGGCACCCAGATGGAGATCCGCGAAGTCAACATGGACTTCGCGTACGGTGGCTCGTTCACCGAGTCCTCACCTGAGGCGTACGAGCGGCTGATCTTGGACGTCCTCCTGGGTGACCCGCCGCTCTTCCCGCAGCACGAGGAGGTGGAGCTTTCCTGGGAGATCTTGGATCCGATCTTGGATTACTGGGCGAGCCTGGCGGAGCAGCCTGAGCCTTACCAACCCGGATCGTGGGGACCCAGGGGTGCCGACCACATGCTGGAACGCGACGGGTTCAGCTGGAGGCGGCCGTAATGATCATCGTCCTCAACGGCACCACCTCATCGAAGATCTCTGCAGAACTGCTGAGCGCCAGGCGCACCGCTGGCGGTCCGGCCCAAGGCATGGTGCTGACCTTGATCATCGTCTGCGACGAGTCCGAGTACGCGAGTGCTATGGAGGCCAGCATGGCGGCCGGTCGGGAACATCCGTCCCGGATCTTGCTGGTCGTCACCGCCGGAGGACGGAACGCATCGCTGGACGCCGAAGTACACATCGGCGAGGGGACGCCGGGCGAGGTCATCGTGATCAGGATGCACGGTGCGGTCGCAGCACATCCAGCATCGGTGATCCGGCCACTCCTGCTTCCCGACTCCCCCGTCGTGATCTGGTGGCCCGGTAAGGCGCCCAACAACCGGGCTGCCGACGAACTGGCACAACTGGCAATGCGGCGGGTGACCGACGCGGCCTCAGCGGCCCGCCCGCTGGTAGCGCTGAAGGCACGCGCTCGGGACTACACGCCCGGAGACAGCGACCTGAGCTGGACGCGGCTTACCCCATGGCGGGCCTTACTGGCCGCCGCGCTGGACCAGTACCCAGCCAAGATCAAGTCCGTGGCTGTCGAGGCTGAGCGCGGTAATCCCTCCGCCGACTTGCTCGCCGCCTGGCTGCATGCCCGGCTGAACGTCGAGGTGATACGCAAGATCAGCAGTGGGCCCGGGATGACCGCCGCGCGCATGACCACTGCTTCCGGAGATATCGCAATCACTCGGCCGGACGGCCTGCTGGCCTCCTATGCAGTGCCAGGCCAGCCCGAACGGCTCGTCGCTCTCAAGCGCCGGAACCTCACCGAGCTGATCTCCGAGGAACTGCGCCGCATGGACGAGGACGAGGTCTATGAGCGAACGGCTAAGTCGCTGTTGGACGAGAGGCGCACAACCGCCAAGCCTCGTGCCAAGAAGGCGTCAGCTAAGAAGACCGGCGGTAAGAAGGCCGACAGCACACGCAGGGTCGCCAAGCAGACAGCGAGAAGAGGGTAGATGGCCGCGGCCGGCCCCGAAATCTTGCTCCATGCCGGACCTGATGACGTGGCGGAGGCTCTGGCCGCGCGCCTGATGGCCCGACTCACCGAAATTCAACGGGACTTCCGGATTCCCGAGCTGGCGCTCACCGGAGGTCGTATCGCCACCCGGGCCTATCAAACACTCGCGAGCGAAGGATCGAACTCCGCCGTCGACTGGTCGCGGGTCGAGCTCTGGTGGGGCGACGAACGCTTCGTGCCTGCTGATCACCCTGACCGGAATGCCAAGCAGGCCCTTGACTTGCTCGCGGCACCGCTGGCACTGAACCCGGACCGCGTCCATGAGATGCCGGCAAGTGACCAAGGCATAGAGCTGGACCAGGCTGCCGAGGCGTACGCCCGAGAACTCGACGACGTCGTGTTCGACGTCTGCCTGCTCGGCATGGGATCAGACGGCCATGTCGCATCGATCTTTCCTGAGCACCCCTCGTCATACGCCGAGGGCAGCGTGATTGCCGTGCGGGCGTCACCAAAACCGCCGCCGGAGCGGATCAGCCTTGCGCTGCCGGTGATCAACCGGTCGCATGAGGTCTGGTTTGTCGTGAGCGGCGCTGACAAGGCTGCCGCGGCGAAGATGGCATTGCTCGGCGCGGGACCGGTGCAGGTGCCGGCTGCGGGTGTCTCTGGCGTTGAACGCACGCTGTGGCTAATCGATCGGGACGCGGCGTCTGAGTTGCCCGCCGATCTACAGCAGCGCGGCCGCATCTAGTGATATGCCTGAGCCCTTGGACGAGCCCAGGACGGCGCCTGCCTAAGGGCGCGCTTCGACCAGCTCAGCGCGACATACGCGTTTACAGCTTCCATCTGAAGCAGTGCGACCAGCTCTCGGGTCGCTCGCGTTCATAGAACCGATGTGCATCGGCGCGCGCCGGTGCGGACTCCAGCGCCAGCCGAGCTGCGCCACGGTCGCGAGCCCAGGTTTTGGCCGCATCGAGCAACGCCTTTCCTATTCCGCTGGACCGGCGGTGTGGGGCAACGGCGAGATCCTCGAGCCAGGCTCGCTGCCCGAACCGTACCGAGACGATGTCGAGATAGACGGTCGCGAAACCCACGAGCATCTCGTTGTCCTCCGCGACCAGGACGGTCGCTCGATCGTCGGCAATGGCGGCCTCGACCCGATCAACCGCGATCGCCGGAGACCAGTCGGCGGGGCGTGTCCCAGGAGCGGCAAAGAGCCAGTCGTACGCCGCCGTGATCGCAGGCCCCTCGCCCGATCGTGCGTGCCGGATCATCCCAGCAGTGCCTCGATCAGTCGGGGTGAGCGGGTTCAGTAGATGACCTCGCCGCGTTCGCGTCGCGCACGGAGGGCCTGCAGCGCCTCGGTAAGGATGTCGGCCGCTTCCTTGTCCGTGCGGCGCTCCTTGACGTACGCCAAGTGAGTCTTGTACGGCTCGATCTTCGGCGGCGGCGGTGGATTCCCGGAGTCGAGATTTGCTGGCAGGCCGCAACGCGGGCAGTCCCAGGCGTCGGGAATCGGGGCATCTGCAGCAAATGCCGGCCGCGTCTCATGACCGTGCGCGCAGAAGTACGAGACGTAAAGCCGCGGCGCGGCATCACCCCGCTCGGCCTCGCCCATCGGACCAGCACCCACCCGGCTGCCACGAATGGCACTTCCACCAGCCACGTTCGTTCTCCCTCGCCCTTCCTAGCTGTGGATGAGTTGCTGTCTTTCAGTCGAGTGACCAGCCGGTGGTGTCAGCAGTCAGTCAGGCGCCCAGCTTGTAGAGCAAGTTGAGCGCCACGATTGCCGCTAGCCAAACCACTCCGATGACGACGGTGAGTCGGTCGAGATTTCGTTCTGCGACTGACGATCCACCAAGGGAGGAAGAGATCCCACCACCGAAGAGATCAGACAAACCGCCGCCGCGGCCTTTGTGCATCAAGACGAACAACGCGAGCGCGACACTGGTGATCACCAAGATGATGGAGAAGATCAGTATCGGCACGGTCATCAGGGGTATGAGAGGCACGGACGTAGCCTAACTCACCAATTCATAAACAAGTCAAAACTCCGCGAGCGTTGGACTCGCGGCCTTTCTCAGATCATGGGCATCTCGTAAAACCGTGCTATAGCAGCGAACTCATCGACAATCAGACTCGCGCGGCCGACCAGACTGCCGTCAATGTCTTGCTGAGCCATCAGGGCAGCGGCGTTGCGCGCATCGACCGACCCGCCGTAGAGGATCCGTATCTGGTCGGCGATCGCGCGGCCGTGCCGCTCCGAGATCCAGCCGCGGATCGCTGCGCAGACCTCCTGGGCGTCCTGCGGCGTCGCCACCCGTCCGGTGCCGATGGCCCAGACCGGCTCGTAGGCGATGACCAGCTTCCCGACCTGCTGCGACGTGAGTCCCACGAGCGCGCCCTCGACGTGGTGGAGCGTGTCCGGGACCTGGCGGAACTGCTCACGAACAGCTAGGCCCTCGCCGACGCAGACGATGGGGACGATGCCACGCGAGACCGCCTTGAGGGTCTTCGCGTTGACGATGTTGTCGTCCTCACCGTGGAACCTTCGGCGCTCGGAGTGGCCGACCACGACATAGCGACAGCCGAGTTTGGCCAGCATGTCAGCGGAGATGTCGCCGGTGTAGGCACCATTGTCGAACGCCGACACGTCCTGTGCGCCGTAACCGATTTCCAGCCGGTCTCCGTCGACCAGCGTCTGTACGGTCCGCAAATCGGTGAACGGTGGCAGCACGACGACCTCGGACTTGTCTGGGTCGTGCTTCTTGTCCTCCAGCGTCCACGCCAGCTTCTGTAACAGGCCGACAGCTTCGACGTGGTTGAGATTCATCTTCCAGTTGCCCGCAATCAGCGGCTTGCGAGTCATCTGCTCACACCCCGCCTTCCAGAACCGCTAATCCTGGCAACGTCTTCCCCTCGAGATACTCCAGGCTGGCGCCGCCGCCGGTCGAGATATGACCGAACGCGTCATCGCGGAAACCAAGATCACGAACGACAGCGGCTGTGTCGCCACCGCCGATCACCGACAGTCCGTCCATCTCGGTGACCGCCTGGGCCACCGCTTTGGTCCCGGCGGCGAAGCTCTCCCACTCCGCCACCCCCATCGGCCCGTTCCAGAAGACGGTCTTGGCGTGTCTGATCACCCCACCGAACACTCGAGCCGAGTCGGGGCCGATGTCAAGCCCGAACTGGTCGGCTGGTATCGCCTTGGCTGGCACGACAGTCGGCTCTGCATCTGCGGCGACCGCTGGGGCCACCACGATGTCGGACGGCAGCACGATCTGCTTGCCGCCGGCGGCCGCGTCATTGAAGTACCGCCGCACTGCTTTGATCTGATCTTGCTCGAGCAGGCTCTTGCCAACCTCGTAACCCTCAGCAGCGAGGAAGGTGAAGGCCATGCCGCCGCCAATCACCAAGGTGTCGGCAGTCTTGATCAAGTTCGCGATCACTGCCAGCTTGTCGGAGACCTTCGCGCCCCCTAGCACCACGACGTACGGGCGGGTGGGCGCTTCGATGAGCCGTCGGAGCACGCCCACCTCCGCCTCGACCAGCTTGCCGGCAGCATTCGGCAGCCGCAGCGCAATGTCGTACACAGACGCCTGCTTGCGATGCACGACGCCGAAACCGTCGGAGACGAATACCTCGCCGAGGGCTGCGTAGCGGTCCGCCAGCACGCCGCGGGCCGCGTCGTCCTTGGACTCTTCGGCCGGCTCAAAGCGAACGTTCTCCAACATCCCGACCTCGCCATCGCTAAGACTTCCGGCGATGGCATGGGCCGACTCCCCCACCACGTCAGTGGCCAGCCTGACCTGGGTATCCAGCAGCTCGGACAGCCGCTTGGCAGCCGGGGCCAACGAGTACTTCGGATTGAACTGCCCCTTGGGACGTCCCAGATGCGCCATCACGATGATCTTGGCGCCACCGTCCCGGAGCTCGTTCAGCGTTGGCAATGAGGCGCGAATCCGGCCGTCGTCGGTGATGGTCTCGCCGTCCAGCGGCACGTTCAGGTCGCAGCGGATCAGCACCCGCCTGCCGGTGAGCTCACCAAGATCAGAAACTGACTTCACGCTTGATCCTTTCCCGGCCGATGTCGGCGAGTGGGACGCGGAGGAGGAGGAGGAGGAGGAGGAGGAGGAGGAGGAGGAGGGAGGTTTGCACAGATTCCTGGCGGTCTGCACAGGTTGCAACCCATGCAGAGCGTCGGTTTCCTACGTGAACGTAGGAAACCGACAGCCGCCTGCTGAGAGTTGGTTTACAGGGATTCGCCGATCAAGACGACGAGGTCGACGAGGCGGTTGGAGTAGCCCCACTCGTTGTCGTACCAGCCGACCACCTTGACCTGATTGCCGATCACCTTGGTCAGACCTGAGTCGAAGATGCACGAGCTCGGGTCAGTGACGATGTCGCTGGACACGATCGGGTCGCTGGTGTATTTCAGGTAGCCCTTCAGCGGCCCGTCCGCAGCCGCCTGCATGATGCCGTTGACCTCCTCGACCGAGGTCTCTCGGGGGGCCTCGATGCAGAGGTCGGTTGCAGACCCGGTCGGAACCGGTACCCGCAATGCGTAACCGTCCAGCTTGCCCTTCAGTTGGGGCAGCACCAGGCCGATCGCCTTGGCTGCGCCGGTCGAGGTCGGCACGATGTTGAGGGCGGCGGCGCGAGCCCGACGCAGATCCTTGTGGGGGCCGTCCTGAAGGTTCTGGTCCTGCGTGTACGCGTGGATGGTCGTCATCAGGCCCTTGACGATGCCGAGGCCGTCGTCGAGCGCCTTGGCCATGGGCGCCAGGCAGTTCGTGGTGCACGAGGCGTTGGAGATGATGTTGTGCTTCGCCGGGTCGTAGTCGCCATCGTTGACGCCCATCACAACGGTCCAGTCCTCGTTCTTGGCCGGCGCAGAGATGATCACCTTCTTCGCGCCCGCATCGAGGTGGGCCTTGGCCTTCGTCGCGTCGGTGAAGAAGCCGGTGGACTCGATGACGACATCGGCACCTAGCTCACCCCACGGGAGGGCGGAGGGATCACGCTCGGCGTAGGACCTGACCACTTTGTCGCCTACCTTGATCCCACCCTCGACAACCTCGACCGGCAGGTCGAGCCGGCCCAGGATCGAGTCGTACTTCAGCAAGTGCGCCTGGGTGTCGTCATCGAACAGGTCGTTGAAGGCGACCACGTCGATGTCGGCACCTGAAGCAAGCAGCGCGCGGTAAAAGTTTCGGCCTATACGGCCGAAGCCGTTGATACCAACACGGACGGTCATGACACGATCTCCTTCAGCTATCAAGGCCCATGGCAACAGGGCCAGTCACCACCTTAACGAACTTCGATGGCGGCCGTGACGGCCGGTTTTCGCAGGCTGGCGCGCCGCGGTCCTGGACTCGATGTTCGCGACGCCGATCTCAAACAAATGGCGCGAGCGTAGCGAGCACCAGCCCCAGCGGCGAGCTGTGTGCAGGAGGAGACGACGGAACGACGCATCCGAACGGAGGTGGCGGTTCCCACATCGTCGTTTTGTCGGATCCGACGAAGACGCCGACAACATCGCTGCGAGCGGAGCGAGCCATTGAACACAGCGGGAGCGAGCAAACATGCTCTCGGCTGCGAGCGAGTGAAGGAAGGGAGCGGCTCACGCGCCAGCCTCAGCGAGCGGAGCAGCAATGTGGCAGCGGTCCGCGCTGCAGTTGAGCTCTGAGCTCTACTCCTCGTCGAGCATCTCCGCGCTCAGGCTGGCTTCGGTGTTGGGTATGCCGAGCTCGGCGGCGCGCTTGTCAGCTGTCGCGAGGAGCCGCCGGATCCTTCCCGCGACGGCATCCTTGGTCAGCGGAGGCTCGTGCATCTGGCCCAGCTCCTCCAGGCTGGCCTGCTTGTTCTCGATGCGCAGCAGACCGGCAGCCCTGAGATGATCAGGCACATCGTCGCCGAGGATCTCCAGCGCCCGCTCGACTCGCGCGCCGGCGGCCACCGCGGCTCGCGCAGAGCGTCGCAAATTGGCGTCATCGAAGTTCGCCAACCGGTTCGCTGAGGCTCGCACCTCGCGACGCATCCGGCGCTCCTCCCAGACCAGCAGTGACTCGTGTGCGCCGAGCCGAGTCAGCAGTGCTGCGATGGCGTCGCCATCGCGGACCACGACCCGGTCGATGTTGCGCACCTCGCGAGCTTTGGCAGGGATACCCAGCCTGCGGGCGGCGCCGACTAACGCGAGGGCAGCCTCGGGCCCAGGGCAGGTCACTTCCAGCGCCATGGAACGACCGGGTTCGGTCAGCGAGCCGTGCGCCAGGAATGCTCCGCGCCACGCAGCGACGCAGTCACACAGACCACCGCTGACCACCTGAGCTGGGAGACCGCGTGCCGGCCGGCCATGTGAGTCGATGAGGCCGGTTTGCCGCGCCAACGCCTCGCCATCCTTGATCACCCGTACCACGTAGTGGGTGCCACGCCGGATGCCGGAGCCGTTGACGATGACCAGCTCGCTCGGATGGCCGAAGACCTCGCTGATATCGGTCCTGAGCCGGCGTGCGGCGGCGCCGGTGTCAAGCTCTGCCTCAATCACGATCCGACCGCTGACGATGTGCAGCCCGCCAGCAAACCTCAGCGTCGCGGCAACCTCCGACTTGCGGTCGCAGGGCTTCGTGACGTTGATAGTCGCGAGCTCCGATTTCACCTGGGCGGTCATAGCCATTGCTGAATGATTACACAGCTTGCCGCCGCAACTGGGCGCTTTGGACGGAACCTACGTAAACGGAGGTTGCATGCGGTCTGCACTGGTTGCTACCCATGCAGACCGTTAGGAACCCAAGTGAACGTAGGCTGCCGACCGGGGTCGGAGGGTGTTCAGACGCCCAGGATTTCCGCGTACGCAGAGGCCAGGCGCAGTGGGTCGTGCCTGGGCGAGCCGTCGCGGGAGGCGAGGTCGGCGACCACGAGCCGCGCCCCGAGAGACTCGGCTCGGGAGGCCAGGTGCGAGTCCTCGGAGGCGAAGCCGCTATCGACGAGTACGACATCGAGTCGCATGTCGGGAGCATGATCGGCGAGAAGCTCAATGTGCTTGGCCGCCGAGAATCCCGCGGTCTCGCCGGCAGGCTCGAGGTTGAGGGTGAGGATGCGCCGGGCCCGGGTGGCGTGAATCGCTTCGGCGAGTTTCGGCACCAGCAGATGCGGAATCACCGAGGTGAACCAGGAGCCGGGTCCTAGTACGATCCAGTCAGCCTCCAGCACGACTTCGATGGACTCGGGACAGGCGGGCGGATCCTGCGGGATCAGGCGCACGGAGCACACCTCTCCCGAAGTCTTCGCAACTCGAGCCTGCCCACGGATCTCGGAAACCTCGTCCGGCCTTTCGGGCTCCAGACCAATCACATCGGCGGCGATGTCCAGCGGCACCGAGGCCATCGGCAGCACGCGACCCTTCGCCCCGAGAAGCCTGGCGACCATGTCCAGGCCTGCCACCGGATCGCCGAGGCGCTCCCACAGTCCGACGATGAGCAGGTTTCCGATTGCATGATCATCCAGGGGGCCGCTGCTGCTGAACCGATACTGCAGCACATCGGCCCAAGTGCGCCCGGACTCGTCATCGCCGCACAGCGCTGCCAGCGCCATCCGCAGATCGCCCGGAGGCAGGCAGTCAAGCTCCCGGCGGAGCCGACCGGAGGAGCCGCCGTCGTCTGCGACCGTGACGATCGCGGTCAAGTGGTCCGTGACGCGGCGGAGAGCAGTCAGTGACGCAGCGAGGCCGTGACCGCCGCCAAAGGCGACCACGGTGGGAAGGGCCGGACCCAATGAGCCCGACGCGAAGATGTGCGCCAGATCGCGGGGACTCACTCTCGGCCCAGATCGCGATGGAGCACTGTTGTCGGCAGGCCGGTGGCACGGAGTCGGCGCGCGAACTCTTCGGCCATGGCTGAGCTGCGATGTTTGCCACCCGTACATCCGATGGCGAGCGTGGCGAACCGTTTGCCCTCATTGACGTAGCCGACTGACACCACTGTCATGAGGTCCTGCATGGAGGCGAGGAACGACTCGGCGCCTGGTTGTCCGAGCACGTAGTCGCTCACCGGCTTGCTCAGGCCGGTTTGCGGGCGCAACTCGGAAATCCAGTGAGGATTGGGCAGGAAGCGCACATCGAAGACCATGTCTGCATCTACCGGGATTCCGTATTTGAAGCCGAAGGACAGCAGTGTGACCCGCAGCTGATCATCGGTGCTGCCACCATAGGCGTGGGCAACCCGGGAGCTCAGTTGGTGAATGTTGAGCGAGGACGTGTCGATTACCAGGTCGGCGGCCGCACGAAGCGTTGCCAGTGTCTCGCGTTCTCTGCCTATGCCGTCCAGCAGCCGTCCGTCGCCTTGTAGCGGATGCGGCCGGCGTACGGATTCCTGCCGCCGCACGATGACGTCGTCGGCTGCCTCCAGGAACAAGATCTCCGGCAAGGTGCCGATCGCGCCAAGTTCGGTGAACATCGACGGGAGCTGCTCGAAGAAGCCGCGGGTACGCACGTCCAGCACCACGGCGAGGCGCGTCAGGTCGATCTCCCGGGCCTG
This sequence comes from uncultured Actinomycetota bacterium, assembly GCA_963759635.1. Lineage (GTDB taxonomy): Bacteria > Actinomycetota > Actinomycetes > Propionibacteriales > Propionibacteriaceae > Microlunatus. Next base: position 229,555 of record CAVXAP010000001.1, on the reverse strand, counting down.
CCGGCACACCTCGGGCAACACGCTCGGGGGAAGGTTATCCACCACGTACCAGCCCAGGTCCTCGAGGCTATTGGCCGCCGTGGAGCGCCCAGCGCCCGACATGCCGCTGACGACGACCAGGCGGAGCGGCTTGGTCGGGCTCTCGGTGTCGAGCTGGCCCTCAGGGCTGTGTTGATCCCGGAGGGGACGACCCCCCCGCACCCCCCCGGAACTGCCGGGTTGATCCCGGGAAGGACGACCCCCCCGCACCCCCCCGGAACTGCCGGGTTGTTCCCGGGCGGGATGACCTCCCCGCGCCACCCCGGGACTTTCGCTGGTCACATGGTTGATTATTCCTGGATCGAGCGACGAGAGTTAGTCAGACGCTGTCCAGCACCTCGCCGGTGGCCATATCTATTGCCTCCTGTTGCGGAGCCTGCCGCAGCGCTTCCTTGATTGCGAGTGCCGTCTTAGGTCCGAAACCGGGCACCGCGGCAATCTCCTCAACCGTTGCCGCACGCAATTTCTTGAGCGAGCCGAAGTAGCTGACCAAGGCCTTGCGTCGTACCTCACCAAGACCCGGCACCTTGTCCAGAAGCGATTCGACCATCGATTTGCTCCGCCGGGCCCGATGATGGGTGATCGCGAAGCGATGCGCCTCGTCCCGCAACCGCTGCAGCAGGTAGAGGCCCTCGCTGGTCCGCGGCAAGATCACCGGGTCGTCGACGTCGGGCAGCCACACCTCCTCCAACCGTTTGGCAAGGCCGCACAGAGCGATGTCGTCGATGCCGAGCTCATGGAGGGCTTTCGCGGCCGCGGCTACCTGTGGGGGCCCGCCGTCCACGACCACCAGTGAGGGTGCGTACGCGAACTTGCGTGGCGCGCCGGTCGTCGGGTCGATCAGCAGCGGGCCCTCATCGCCTTCGGAGTCGGCTGAAAGCCCATCCGCTTCCTGCCTGGTCATAGCGGCACGATCATCGATGAGCCGCCGGAACCGGCGTGTGATCATCTCGTGCATTGCCGCCACGTCGTTCTGCCCTTCGACCTGGCGGATCACAAACCGCCGGTACTCGCTCTTGCGTGGCAACCCGTCCTCGAACACCACCATGGAGCCCACTACTTCGGTGCCTTGCAGGTTGGAGATGTCGTAACACTCGATTCGTAGCGGCGCCGCGGGCAGCTCCAGTGCATCCTGGACCTCTTCCAGTGCACGATTGCGGGTCGAGAGATCACCAGCACGGGTGGTCTTGTGCTTGATCAAGATCTCGTGGGCGTTGCGGGCTACCGTCTCCATGAGTGCGCGCTTGTCCCCACGCTGCGGCACCCGGATAGAGACGTGGGAGCCGCGGCGCTCCTCGAGCATTCGAGTGAGCGACTCCGCCGAGGACGGCATGACCGGGACCAAGATCTCGCGTGGCACCGCGTCCTTGTCATTCGTGGTGGGATCCGGCTCGGCGTACAGCTGCAGCAGGAACTGCTCGATCAACTCGTCACTGCCGCTTTCGTCAAACCGGTCGGCAACCCAGCCGCGCTCGCCACGAACGCGTCCGCCCCGGACGTGGAAGATCTGCACGGCAACCTCAAGCGGGTCTTCGGCAAGGGCGATGACATCGGCGTCCGTGCCGTCCCGGAAGACGACGGCGTTCCGTTCCATGGCTCGTTGCAGAGCGCCGATATCATCCCGCAGCCGAGCCGCACGCTCGTACTCCAGCGCGTCGCTGGCCGCGCGCATCTCCCGCTCCAGCTTCTTGATCATGGGCGCGGCCTGGCCGGAGACAAACTGGCAGAAGTCGTCGACGATCGCGCGATGCTCCTCGGGTGTCACCCGGCCGATGCACGGGGCGGAGCACTTGCCGATGTAGCCGAGAAGGCAGGGCCGTCCTAGCTGCTTGTGATTTTTGAACACGCCGGGCCGGCAGGAACGCATCGGAAAGACCCGGAGCAACAGGTCGACCGTCTCCCGGATGGCCCAAGCGTGGGAGTAGGGACCGAAGTATCGGGTGCCCTTGCGTTTGGCCCCGCGACCGACCATTACCCGCGGGAACTCCTCCGAAAGGGTGATCGCCAGCCAGGGATATGACTTGTCATCCCGGTATTTGATGTTGAACCGTGGGTCATACTCCTTGATCCAGGAGTACTCCAGCTGGAGCGCCTCGACCTCGTTCTGTACCACGGTCCAGTCGACCTTGGTGGCCGTGCTGACCATGGATCGCGTCCGGCTCATCAGCGATGCCGGATCGGCGAAATAGGAATTCAGCCGGGAGCGGAGGCTCTTCGCCTTACCGACATAGATCACCCGCCCTTCGGCGTCGGAGAAGCGGTACACGCCAGGCTGATCCGGGATCGATCCGGGCGCGGGCCGGTACGCCGGCACTGGCCGAGAGGAGACTGGAGGTACCACGCGCCCCAGCGTAGGCCCCCTTTCTTGGCCTGCGGGCTCGCATCGGGTGGCCGCTCGCCGACCTGCGGCAGCTCAGCTGGACGAGCGGCAAGGTGTCACGATGGCCAATTCACCCGGTTACGTAGACCTTGCCTTCGAAGACGGCCGTCTTGGCCTCGGCGAGCGCCTTGGGGGCCGGCGGATTGGTCACCGAGCCGTCCTTGATCGAGTATTCGCTGCCGTGACAGTTGCAGTGAATGACACCGTTGGCGACCGATGCCACCGGGCATCCCTGGTGAGTGCAGATCTTGCTGAACGCCTTGTATTTTCCCTTACTCGGTTGGGTTACCACATAATCGGCGTTCTCCAAGATCACGCCGCCGCCCACCGGCACCTTGGATGCGGCGACACTTGGGCCCTCAGGGGCCTTCGCCGGTGATACTGACGGCTTGGAGGATGTGGCGGCCGCAGTCGGCGACGGCGAGGCTGGCGCAGGGGTTTCTGCCGCCGCCGGCGTAGCAGATGGCGAGCCGCTGGACGCCTCAGAGCAGGAGCCCAGCGCGGCGGCGCCCGCGCCGGTCAGGCCTAGGAGTCCAGCAGCACGCAAAATGGTCCGCCGCGTCGTCGCGGATGTCTCCGGCCGTCGCTGTTGGTCGCCGAGCTCGAACAAGAAGCCTCCAACCGTGATCGCGCTCTTTCGACGGCAGACGAGATAGCCGTCGATCTGGTTCGACCTTTTCATGGAGCTGCTCGCGCATCGCGCTGAAGATCCGCCGCCGTCGTCGTCGCTCGCAGAGGAAACCACGCCTCCGCTCGCTTCTCCTCCATGCGGCGGCGCGCGATTCCCGACGCTCGCAGCTGGGGTCTGGCTAGCTTGCCTTGACGGCCGCGCGCCGGGCTGACAGCTTCTTTGCCACCACGGTGTCGGCCGGCGCCGAGGTCGCTGGAACCAGCGCTGGTTGGGTGGCTCTGAGGGGGACGGCTTGCCCATCGAGCAAGGGCTTGAGGAACGTGCCGGTGTAGGAGGTGGCATCGGCTGAGACCTCTTCTGGTGTGCCCTCGGCGATGACCAAGCCGCCCCGCGATCCACCTTCGGGACCCATGTCGATCAGCCAGTCGGCAGTCTTGATCACGTCGAGGTTGTGCTCGATCACTACTACAGTGTTGCCCGCGTCGACCAGCCGCCCCAGGACGCCCAGCAGCTTGCGGATGTCCTCGAAGTGCAGGCCCGTCGTGGGCTCGTCCAGGACGTACAGCGTGCGCCCGGTTGCCCTCTTCTGCAGCTCACTGGCCAGCTTGACACGCTGTGCCTCGCCACCGGACAGGGTCGGCGCGGGCTGCCCGAGGCGTACGTATCCAAGCCCCACGTCGACCAGCGTGCGCAGGTGCCGCGCGATTGCCGGCAGCGGAGCGAAGAACTCCAGCCCTTCCTCGATCGACATGTCCAAGACCTCTGCGATCGACTTGCCCTTGTAATGGACCTCCAGGGTCTCCCGGTTGTAGCGGGCGCCGTGACATACCTCGCACGGCACATAGACATCGGGTAGGAAGTTCATTTCGATCTTGATCGTGCCGTCGCCGGTGCAGTTCTCGCAGCGACCGCCCTTCACATTGAAGGAGAAACGGCCTGGCTGGTATCCGCGAACCTTCGCTTCGGGCGTCTCCGCGAACAGTCTCCGCACGTGGTCGAACACCCCGGTGTAGGTGGCCGGGTTGGACCGCGGCGTGCGGCCGATCGGGGATTGATCGACGTGGATGACCTTGTCGATCTCATCGGCTCCGCTGATCGAGCGGTGGTGGCCGGGCACGTCACGTGCGTTGTAGATCCGCCTCGCGAGGGCGGTGTAGAGGATGCTGTTGACGAGCGTTGACTTACCCGACCCGGACACACCTGTGACGGCGATGAGCTGGCCAAGCGGGAATGACACGGTGATATTGCGCAGGTTGTGTTCGGCCGCGCCGTGCACGGTGACCTCGCGACCGCGAATACGCGGACGACGGGAGGCCGGCAGCGGTATGGAACGGCGTCGGGACAGATAGGCGCCGGTGAGCGAGTCGCGATTATTCAGCAAATCCTCGACGGTGCCCGAGTGCACGACGCGACCGCCATGCTCACCGGCACCCGGACCGATGTCGACCGCCCAGTCCGCCGCCTTGATTGTTTCCTCGTCGTGTTCGACAACGATCAAGGTATTGCCCAAGTCCCGGAGGCGAACCAGAGTCTCGATCAGCCGCCGGTTGTCCCGCTGGTGCAGCCCGATGCTGGGCTCATCCAGCACGTAGAGCACGCCGACCAGTCCTGACCCGATCTGCGTGGCGAGCCGGATTCGCTGCGCCTCCCCGCCGGACAGGCTGCCCGTGGGGCGGCTCAGCGACAGATAGTCCAGACCGACATCGAGTAGGAACTTCAGGCGCTCGTTGATCTCCTTGAGCACCCGCTCAGCGATTTGCCGCTCGCGTTCGGTGAGATCGAGGTGGCCGAGGAACTCAGCGGCCGCGTCGATCGGCATGGCCGACACCTCGGCGATGTTCTTCCCGCCGACAGTGACGGCCAGCGAGGTGGGCTTGAGCCGAGCGCCCTTGCAGACTCGGCAGGGCACCTCGCGCATGTAGCCCGCGAACCGCTCACGCGACGTGTCACTCTCGGCTTCAGCGTGTCGCCGTTCAATGTAGGAGACGACGCCCTCGTACTTCGCGTTGTAGCTGCGCTCGCGACCGTATCGGTTCCGATAGCGCACATGGACCAGGCCTGGCACTCCCTCGAGCATCATCTTCTGGGCGGCCGCCGGCAGCCGTCGCCATGGGACAGTTGTCGAGAAACCGGCGCTCTCGGCGAGCGAGTCGATCAGCCGGCTGAAGTAGTCAGCAACATGCGGTGACGACCAGGGTGCGATCGCCCCCGCGGAGAGACTCTTGTCCGGATCAGGAACCACAAGTTCGGGATCGACTTCCATTCGCGTTCCGAGGCCCGAACACGTAGGGCATGCTCCCCAGGGACCGTTGAACGAGAACTGCCGCGGCTCCAGCTCGTCAATGGCGATGTCGTGATTGTTGGGACAGGCCATCTTCTCGGAGTAGTTGCGCTCGCGCTGCAGATCCTTCGGGTCGAGGTCCACGAAGTCGACCGTGACGACGCCTTGCGCCAGCTTGAGCGCGGTCTCTACGGAATCGGTCAGCCGCTGCTTGATACTCGGCTTCACGGTGAGCCGGTCAACAATGACATCGATGGAGTGCTTGTACTTCTTGTCGAGGACGGGCGGATCGGTGAGCTGGAAGACCTGTCCGTCGACCCGAGCCCGGCTGAAGCCCTCCGTGGCCAGCTCCCGGAAGACCTCGACGTACTCCCCCTTACGGCCACGAACAACCGGGGCGAGAACCTGGAACCGGGTCCCCTCTTCCATCGCCATGAGCCGGTCGACGATCTGCTGTGGCGACTGCCGGCTGATCGGCTCACCGCAGATCGGGCAATGCGGCCGGCCGGCGCGTGCATACAGCAGCCGGAGATAGTCGTAGACCTCGGTGATCGTGCCGACCGTCGAACGTGGGTTGCGGCTGGTCGATTTCTGGTCGATGGAGACCGCAGGCGACAGACCTTCGATGAAGTCCACGTCCGGCTTGTCCATCTGACCGAGAAACTGGCGCGCGTACGCCGACAGCGACTCGACATATCTGCGCTGCCCCTCGGCGAAGATGGTGTCGAAGGCGAGACTCGACTTCCCTGATCCGGACAGGCCGGTAAACACGATCAGCGCGTCCCGCGGCAGATCGAGTGAGATGTTCTGCAGGTTGTGCTCGCGCGCACCCCGAACGACGAGACGGTCGGTCACGGAGCACATCGTATGTGCCGGCACTGACACGGCACAGGTCAAACGCGATAGCACTGAGACCTCCCGCACCCTCAGTGCGGGCACTACGGTATGGGCATGACTGCCGCCGCATCTTCGGCCACAACGCAGCTCGAGACGCTCCGCGGGCTGGTCAGGACCGCCACGCAGCGTCTGCTGGGCGACACGATCCTCGTGACGGACGACCAATGGCGAGCTCCCAGCAGGCTCCCCGACTGGACTCGTGGCCATGTCGCTACGCACATTGCTCGGCATGCCGATGCAATCGGACGACTGGCTCACTGGGCGCGTACGGGGGAACGTCAGGACATGTACCCCTCACCGGAGCATCGAGTGAGCGAGATCGAGGCTGGCGCGGGACGGTCCGGTCTTGATCTCCAGATCGATCTGGACACGTCGGCTGGGCGCTTGAACTCGGCATTTGACGAGCTGGATTCTGCAGACGCCTGGGATGCGGTGGTCGAGATGCGCGGTGGGATGCAGGTGTCCGCACGGATGCTGCCATTACCGCGGCTGCTCGAGGTAGTGATCCACCACGTTGATCTGGACATCGGCTACGAGATCACCGACATCGACGCCCAAACGGCGGAGTGGCTGCTCGAGTGGTGTGCATTCAGGCTGCGAGATCGTGACGACTTTCCGAAACTCCAGCTGAACTCGGACTCCGGCCTCGCTCTCACGGTAGGCAAGGTTGGGGAGCCAATTGCAATCACCGCTAGCAGTGCGAATCTTCTGGGCTGGCTGACACGCCGTACGGATGCCTCAGCTGTCACGGGGGGCGGCGGGCTCCAGCTCCCGGCATTCTGATGCAAGGCTTCAACCACGTCGAACCTGGTGGGGCGCCACTGCTGGTGCCACTGTCGGGCTCAGTCACCATGATCAAGGTGAGTGTAGGACCGGTTGACAACAACGCTTACATCCTGCAGAGCCACGGTGGTAAGTCGCTGCTGATCGACGCGGCCAACGACGATGATCGACTTCTGAAGATCATCTCCGATCAGCCGCTGAATACCATCGTGACGACCCATCGACACGCCGATCATTGGCAGGCTTTGCCGTCTGTCGCCGCGGCGACTGGAGCTCGGTTGATCTGCGGCCAACCTGATCTTGAGGCGATCAGTACGGGTGCCTCGGTCGAGGGCATGATCGGAGTCTGGGACGGGGATGATGTCGAGCTGGGCGCCGAGCGGCTCGAGGTGATCGGGCTGGTCGGTCATACGCCTGGTTCGATCACGCTCGCCTACGAGGGCGCTGGCATCACGCATCTGTTCACCGGCGACAGCCTGTTCCCCGGCGGTCCCGGCAAGACCAACGCTCCCGAGGACTTCACATCCTTGATGCATGATCTTGAAAGCAAGATCTTCGACCGCTTTGACGACGCCACTGTGGTGCATCCCGGCCACGGCGACGACACCACGCTAGGCACCGAGCGGCCGCATCTCCCGGAGTGGCGCAAGCGGGGCTGGTAAGTCGGACTCTCTCTCCCGCGACTGCCAAGCATTCGCCACAAAGGACCAATGTCGCGACGTCCGCCGGCTCAACTAAGCCGACTCCCTAACACCGACTTGTCAGAATCTCTGCGTGCAACAGCGCGCTGAATCTCTACGTGAAAGAGCGCGCTGCGATTCTGACAAGTCGGTGTTGAGAGGGGGATCCGCGTCATTCGGGTTGGTTGTCTGCGGGTCCAGCGATTCGGTATGGGGTGTCGAAGCCTTGGTACATGAGGTGGGCGATCATGCCTTGGGTGGCGTGTTTGAGGTTGTGGCAGTGGTCCATCCAGATGCCGGGGTTGTTGGCAACGAAGGCGATGTCGTAGCTCTCCTTGGGTAGCACGTTGAATGAGTCGACCCACCACGGGCTGCCGGTGGCGGCAACACCGTTGCGTGCCAGTACCACCACGTGGTGGCCGTGCAGGTGCATCGGATGCACCTCCCCGCTGTGGTTGTCAATGTGCACCACGACCACGTCGCCTTCGCGGACCACATACATGGGGACGTTCGGGTAGAGGTGGCCGTTGATCGACCACCACATCCCGGGGCGGCCTTTGACGAAGCCGGGTCGGCGCCCGATCCGGTAGTCGAACCGGCGAATCGGCTGCGCGGGGTCGAAACCGAGCGGGGCTGGTGTGCCGTAGCTCAACAGATCCAACTCCTCAGCGGGTTGCGCAGGCACCGGTATATCGGCGCCTCGTGGCCCGATGATCACCGCGGTCGCTTTCGACAGTTGCACCCGAACCGGTGTGCCGTCGGTGGGCACCGTCACCTCCACATCGGCTCGGGCGCCCGCAGTAAGGGTCACCGAACGAGCAGACACCTGGGTGGGTTGGTGCACCTGGGTGCCGTCGACGGCGAGCAGCCGGTAGGACCGTTGGCCCAGATTTTCATTGGCCCGTTGTCGGTGTTGGCGACCCGAACCCGCACCGCGCTGCCCGGGTTGGCCGGCACCCGGAGATCCTCGGCCTTGCCGTTGATGGTGCGCAGACCACCGTAGGTGTGCGCGACCGCTGTGACGTCAACCTGCTGGCTGATGCCGGATTTCGGCAACACGACAAGCGATCCGAGCAGTCCGCCGGCGACTTGGGGGTTGGAGACCTGGTGGGAGTGATACCAAAAGGTGCCGGCCTGCTCGGCGATGAAACGATAGGTGAACTCACCACCGACCGGCACCGCATCCTGAGTCACACCCGCCACCCCGTCCATGGCGTTGGGCACATCAACCCCATGCCAATGCAACGTGACACCATCGGCGACCGACTCGTTACGCAGATGCACCTCAATCAGCTGACCCTCCCGAGCCCGGATCTCCGGCCCAGGTGAGGTGCCGTTCACGGTGAACCCCGGCATGGTTCGGCCACCCACACTCAGCATCTGCTGCCGGGTCACCAACTCCACCCGGACATCGGCTGGCCGGGCCGGGTCAGTCACCATGTCGGTGACCAGCCGTGGCGACGCCATCTGGTGACCGGGCATGTCGCCCTGTCCGTGGCCCTGCCCATCGCCGCCGTGCCCGCCCGTGCTGGGATCGGACGTGGCACCACCGCCGTAATCGAGGTAACCCATCTCCATCACCGAATACCCGGCTGGCACCCGGCTGGCCTGCCATAACCACACCAACGGAGCCACAATCGCCACCGTCGCCACGACCGGCAGGGCGACCCGCAGCACCCACGGACTGCCAGCCTCGACGACACCGCTGGCTCGGCGACGGGAATGAGTGGTCATCACACCGGCGTGGCGGCACGCGCCTCCGGCTGCTCAACGGCAGCCGCCGTCGCAGCCCGTAGCCGACGACCGGCATAGAAAGCCACGCCGAACAGCACCATGGCGTTGAGGCCGTGCAGCGCACCGGCCAAAGGGAATTCATGGCCCAGGAAGCCGATCTGGCCCTGCACGACCGCAAGCACGAACACGATGACGGCCCACTTGACGGCACCGCGCACCTTGGTGAAGAACGACACGATCAACAGCAGCAGCGCGATCGCCGGAACCACGAAGGTTCCGTTGATTCCGTGGACGATGATGCCGGCAACCTCAGGAAACGGCGTGCCCTCGCTCTCGATGACGGACTTGTCGAAGACTCCGCCGCCATCGACCCACTTGGCGAGCCCGGCAATCGCCCAAACCATGACCATCGCCTGGATGGCCACCTCCGCAGCCACCAGATAGGCGAGCACCTTGTACGCGGTTCTCATGACGTTCGTTCCTCCTTGGAAATGTGCGATGAGGGCTTGCTGAACACCCGGCGGGCGAGGACCAATGGCCACACCGGAAGGCCCAACCAGCCGAAGGCACCGATGGCGATGCCGGGTACGACGAAAGCAAGCTGGGCCGCCGAACCCCAGGGAAACAACAGCCCGGTCGCGGCAATGACGAGTCCCACCGGGTATGACGCACCGAGCAGTAGACCGAACCGCGTCACCGACCGGGGCAGTGTGCCGTGGCGGTGGCCAGTCGAGCTCGCGGTGAGGATCCAGGTGTAGACCACGAGGAACGTCGGCACGACCAGCAGCACCTGAACGTCGAATTCCAGGACACCTGCGACGAGCAGCAGCTGCAGGATGGCAGTTGCGACCATCGCCCCGACTGCTGCCGCAGTGCTCAACCGCACCGATCGGGTGAGCGGCAGCCACGCGCGCAAGGCCAACGCGACCGGAATGAACGTGAGGAACTGCACAACGATCACCCAGTCATTGGCGGTGCCGAGCCACATGAAGTCCTGACCCACCTCGTCGGCCGCCGGGCCGCTGACCCCGAAGGGTTTCGCCAGCAGAAAGAACAGCACAAGCAGCACGTTGGCCAGCAAACCGGTGATGCCGGAAGTCAACGCCCACGGCACCGGACCGGCAATCCGCTGCCGGGGAGGATATGTAGCGGTCAGCATGCCGCCAGGCTCGATGGGGAGGGATCCCGCTGTCACGGGAGGATGTCCCGTTCCGGCCGGGATTGTTCATCCCTGCTGCCACAGTTAGCGCATCCACCAGCAGAATGGGGCGTGTGCGCGTCGGCGTCGGTGAACGCTCAGCTGCCCGGCGCTTGGCGTGCAAGCATGGCGCGCCGGGCACCCGCGGTAGTTGCGGTCGTACTGGTGCTTCTCGGTGTCATCGCTGTCGCCGTACGGTTTGATGCCGCCTCAGACGGCACGGTCGTAACGTCATGGCGGACCGACGGCGTCCTGATCGACGTGCCGAACGCCGGCGACGGTCCCGCACTCCAGACCGGCGATGTCGTGATCACGATCGGTGGACAACGCCTAGCCGACGGGCTGGGCGGCCTCGCGCCCCCGCAACTTGGGAGTGAGGTCGCGTACGAGATCGCGCGGGACGGCGGCACCCAGCTGATGGTTCGCGCGGAACGTCAAGACCCGTACCCACTGCTCATAACAGGCTGGGGAAACCTGGTCTTCGTCGTCGCGCTCGCCGCTTTGGCGGCCGCGCTCTATGTGCGGCGGCCGGAGGAGCCGGCGACCTCCCCGTTGTTGATCGTGGCTGCCGGCTTGCTCGGCAGCACTCTCGCATTCGTGGCAGGCCTCCCCGCGCTCGCCCTGGCGACGGGTGGGCCGGTGCTCTGGCTGTACAACCTGAACGTGATCGGGGCGTACTCGCTTGCGTGGGGTGCAGCGCTCGCGTTCGCGCTGCAGCTACCGCGAGACGATCCGCAGCTCCGATCCGGGCGAACTGTCGTCATCCTGGCCTACGCAGCCCCACCTGGACTCATGCTCACCTGGATGTGCGCCGCGGCGATCTTCGCGCCGAACGGCTTGCGCTGGTTCGATCTCGTGTATGCCGCCACGACGGCAATGGTCGCGGCGGCGCTGGCAACAGGCGCTCTGCTCGGCATCGTGATATATCGACGCAGCCGCGATCCGCTCACGCGAAGTCGGCTGCGATGGATTGCCGGCGGAAGTATCACGTCGGCTGTGCTCGGCCTCGCCGGTTGGCATCTGCCGGAGCTTGTCACGGGCCACCAACTACTGCCTTCAGGCGCTCTCGGCCTGTCCGGGCTGCCGTTCGTGGTAGGAATCGCCGTTGCACTGCGCCGCCACCGGCTCTTTGACATTGAGCGGCTGGCCAACCGGTCCCTGGTATATGTCGCACTGGTCGCCGTCCTCGGTGCCGGGTACGCAGCACTCGTCGCAGTCCTCGTCAGCGGACTTCGCCTGTCTGGGACCGTTGCCGCCGCGATCGCCGCAGCAGCCGCCGCCCTGGCACTCGCACCGCTGCGCAACGCGGCGCAACGCACGGTGAACCGACTGATGTACGGCGACCGGGACGACCCGGCCGGGGTGCTGGCCCGTCTCGGGACGAGGATGCAAGCGGTCATGCTGCCGAACGATGTGCTCCCCGTCGTCGTCGACACCGTTGCCCAGTCCCTGCGCCTGCCCTATGTCGCGATCGACCTTGCCGACGGGATGGGCGCGTTTCGCGTGGCTGCTGAGCAAGGTGTCCCGGTGGGAACCGTGCACAACGAGACCCTCATGCACCACGGCGTCGCGGTCGGTCGGCTGCGGGTGTCCGAAAGGGGCCGCGATGATCCGCTCGAACCGGCCGATCTGGAGCTGATTCACTCGCTCGCCCGCGAGGTGGGTCCCGCGGTTCAGGCAGTTCGGCTGCACCAGGATCTCCTGCGATCGCGCGCGGAGGTCGTCGCGTTGCGGGAGGATGAGCGTCGCCGACTGCGGCGTGATCTCCACGATGGATTGGGACCGACGCTGGCGGCCATACGTCTCAAGGCTGGGTTGGCAGCGCGCCAGGTACCGCCGGAATCGGCGGCTCGCGGGCTGCTCGGCGAGATCGACACCGAGGTGACAGCGAGCCTCGCAGACGTACGGCGGCTCGTCGAGGATCTGCGTCCACCGGCGCTCGACGAAATCGGCCTTGTCGGAGCAGTGCGATCCCGGGCGGCTGCCCTGGCCGGTCAGTTGGAGATCGATGTCGTCGGGTCGGAGCCGCCAGACCCCCTGCCGGCCGCGATCGAGACCGCCGCCTACCGGATCGTGGTCGAGGCCATGACGAACGCTGTACGGCACAGCGGCGCGGCACACTGCACGGTGTCGATCTTGGTGGGTGAGGACGCCGTCGAGCTGTCGGTGCGCGACGACGGCGACGGCCTCAGGCCGGATCGTACGCCTGGCGTGGGGCTGCGATCCATGCGAGAGCGCGCCGCAGAGGTGGGTGGCGCGCTCTTGGTACGGTCGCCTTCAGAGGGTGGCACGGTGGTCTCGGCGACGTTGCCCCGAAATTTGGAGCGGCCAATTGATCAAGCTGATCATCGCTGACGATCACCCGATATTCGTCGGCGGTCTGCGTGCTGTCTTTGACGCCGAGGAGGACCTGACCGTGGTGGCAATCGCGACCACCGGGCGGGAGGCCGTCGATGCGGCGACCGAGCACCAGCCAGATGTCGCAGTACTCGACCTCAATATGCCGGACGGCGACGGCCTGTGGGTCTGCGGTCAGCTTCGGGCAGCAGGGTTGGCCACGCGAGCGCTCATCCTCACTATGTACGACGACGACGAGAATGTTCTCGCCGCGCTCCGCGCCGGGGCGTACGGCTACACCCTCAAGGGATCGGGGCCGGACGAGATTGTCGCGGCGGTCCGTGCGGTCGCTCGCGGCGAGGCGCTCTTCGGCGCCGGGATAGCGGCGCGGATGCTGAGTCACTTCGGCCGTACGGCTACGTCGTCGCCATTTCCACAGCTCACGGAGCGCGAGCACGAGGTGCTGGCACTACTGGCCGCGGGCCGTGACAACGCTGCGGTCGCCCATCGCCTGGGGGTAAGCAGCAAGACCGTACGCAACCACGTCTCCAACATCATCACCAAGCTGCACGTGGTCGACCGGTCCGGAGCCATCATCCGGGCACGGGACGCCGGGATGGGTGGAGCCGCAAACTCGAGTTGAGGAGGGCCACCCATCGCCCTTGTTGGCCGACAGGTCGCGATATATCGTTGACGTATCGGTTTTGACCTCACGAAAGCTAAGGTGATCAACATGGGTGGCGCGCACGCAATGGGAGCGCCATGGCTTCACTTCGCTGGCCGCTGCAATCCCGAATTGGGCAGAGACATCAGCGAGTGGCTCGCCAAGATGACCGGACATCGCAGCCAACGCACTCAGCAGGGGTACGGCCATTGGGGGATGTTTGAAGGTTCCCCGTTTGGACCGTGGTGGGCAGGCGGTCGTCGCGGATGGCGCCCTCCGAAGGCGCGCCGCGGAGATGTCCGCGCGGCCATTCTTGCGGTGCTGGCTGAGCAGCCGATGAACGGCTACCAGATCATTCAGGAGATCGCGAGCCGTAGCGGTGGCGTCTGGAAGCCGAGCCCCGGCTCGATCTACCCGACGTTGCAACAGCTCGAGGACGAGGGCCTGGTACGCGTGGAGGATGACGGCGGTCGTCGTGTATACACCCTGACCGACGAAGGTCGCAGCTACGTCAATGAACATGCCGACGAGGTGTCGGCCCCCTGGCAGGCCATGAGTGAAGCCGGTGAGGACGACGATGGACTCAAGCCTTTGATCGGGCAGGTGGCCGGTGCCGTATGGCAGATCGTGGCAACGGGAACGCCCGAGCAGCAGGCGAAAGGTCGCGACGCTCTGGTGGAGCTACGCCGCAAGCTCTACTCAATCCTTGCTGAAGACGACGCCACGGCGGAGAATTAGTCATGACTCGATACATTCCAGGGAGGTTCGACCTTTCCCGGGGGAACGTGATGTGGGTGTGGCCACCGCCGTACGGCTCGATGGAGTCCAAGCCCGCACAGAAGATTCCGCTGAGAATCGGCGACGCCGAACGAGACCGGGCCATCGCGGCCCTTGGTGATCACTTTGCCGCGGGTCGGCTCAACACGGAGGAATTCGAGCAGCGCGTTGACCAGGCCATAAGGGCACGTTTCAACGACGATCTCGAACCGCTCTTTGTTGACCTGCCTCGGACAGTGGAGCCCAGCGTGGAGGCGAGGTCGGAGCACCGATCGGGTGCCAATCTCGCCTGGTCACCTGTGGTCTGGTTCGCGCCGCTGATTGTGATGTGCGCGTTGGTCGCAGCCGTCGTCCTCAGCGCCCCCTGGTTGGTGTGGATGTTCCTCTGGGTGTTCCTGATTACTGGGTTCTTCCGGCACCGCAGGCGCTACTTCGGACCACCTCGCCGCTACTACTGACCTGAACGTGAGGGCAGCTGCAGGCTGGATGGGCTGGCGACCGCCCGTCTGACGTGGCCCGGTTGTTTCGCTGAGTGCGCACTGACAGCCCACCCTGAGGCAACGCGGTGGGCGAGTGGTGCGCACTCGCGCGTCCACTACCGTGGACCAGTCCGAGCGTTACGAGGCCTGCGTCCATCGTGTTTGATGGGCCAGTGGAGGCTTTCAAGGACGGGCGAAGCTGGCAGATTGGGACGACTCGGGAAGTCGACTGGATCGTGAACCGGACGACCGAAGGCCCGTCGATCACCGTGGCGATTCCCCCGGTCTTCGAGGCGTACGCCACCTTCTACGAGCCCGACGGAGTCGCGATTTTTGCGCACGAGCAAGCCGTGGTGAACCGGCTCGTCGAGTTCACGCCTGACCAGTCGTGGTGGCTGGGCTATCTCGACACCGGTGCCCACAGCGTCGTCTTCGATGACGTCCGCAACGTGTCGCTCTATTGGAGCTGGCACTACGTACTGGTTGCGGCCGGCCTCGAGCAAGCCCTCACCTGGCGAACGGGACACATGCGAGCGCAGTACGGCGTCCTTCCGGACCTGTTCTTTCCTGAAGATCGATCCTGGCTGCTGTCGGCCCTCTGGGACGACACCTGGACCTGCATAAGTGGACCAAGGATTCTTATCGAAGCCCTCCATCACGATCCACTCGTTCAAGCCCACCGCGTCCAGCTGGGTGTTGACGCCAAACCCCCAGGGCGCGAACGCGATGACGAGACGTCGACGGAACCGAATCCCAGGATGCCTCAGTGGTATCGCGACACCTGATGAGCCGCGTTGTCGGAATCACTCGTTCGCTCGTCACCTACTACGGCCCGATATGGCGCCGTCACCGGATGGAAGCGTTCTACCGGCAGTTCCTCAACGCCGGTGATCTGGCTTTCGACATCGGCGCACACGTGGGCAATCGCGTACGTGTCTTTCGGCGGATTGGCGCCAGTGTGATCGCGGTCGAGCCGCAGCCCGACTTCGTCACGATGCTACGGCTGCTCTACGGCCGCGACCCTGGTGTCGTGATCGAGGCCAGCGGAGTGGCAACCGCCTCAGGCGAGGGAAGACTGCATTTGAGCACGCGTACGCCGACGGTCTCGACCTTCGCTGACTCCTGGATGGACGATGTCCAAACCGATAGAAGATTCCAGCGGATCAAATGGGACACCGTCATCAGCGTGCCCCTCGTCAGTCTGGACGAACTCATCGCCCGCCGCGGTGAGCCGCAATTCTGCAAGATCGACGTCGAAGGATTTGAGCAGGAGGTCCTCGCCGGCCTCAGCCACCCGCTCGCGGCGCTGTCGTTCGAGTACATTCCGGCCACTGCTGCCCGAGCGATCGCCTGTGTCGAACGCACCAGTGCTCTTGGCGACTACCGCTATCGGCACTCCCGGGTTGAGACTCACCGGTGGGCGGATGCTGGCTGGATGAAACCGCAAGCCATGATCGAGATCTTGGACGCTATGCCGACCGGTGACCGATCAGGGGATGTCTACGCGGTTCGTACCGATCGGCTCACCGAGTTTGCTGCGGTAACGGAGGTCAGCGAAACAGGTTGAGGGTGCGAGGGCTGTCAAACTCTGAACCAGGGACACGGGCCAGATCGAGGGCATCGGTGACCACGTTGGCGATGTCGGCGTTGCGGATCGGCTGCTTCCCGCGATAGCTGGTGCGGCCGGCGCCAGGGCTGCGAATGCCTGCATTGAGGCTATAGAGGTTGCGTCCGGCGGCAACGCCCGGACCCCATGCCATGAAGGGGATCCGATAATTCTGTAGCTTGCTCGCGGTGTAGTGCGCTGCGCCTCTCCCCCCGTGGTCTGCGGTAAGGACAACAAGAGTGTGGCGACGGACGCCGGGTCGGGCGGCGACAGTGTTGAGGATCCGGCCAAGGAGCTGATCGGTGCGCTGCACAGCGGCGAGGTATTGCTTGCCCATGAATCCATGGGCGTGCCCAACACGGTCGGGCAGCGACAGGTGCACAAAAGTGAACTCTCGCGGTGAGCGGCGTAGCTCGGCGGTGAGTTTGGCCACGAGCCGCGTGTTGTTGCGGTCGATAGTGACGCGGTCGATCTTGGCACGCCCGTCGTTACGCCCGGTTCGATCGGCGGCTCCATGGGTGTTCCAGGTTCTCTTGTAGAGCCTGAACTTGGCCTTTGATGCAAACATGGCCGTGGAGCCGCCATTGTCGTGAACCACATCGAACACGCTGGCGACATAGTGTCCGGCGGCTCGATGGACGGTCCCGCCATTGTCGAAGTTCTCGGTGTACCCGTGTCCGCCGTGCCTGTCGTCCACCCGTCGGCCGGTAAGCATCGCGGTGTGATTGGGCATGGTGCTCGTCTGCTCGCGGACGGTACGTGCATTGAGGGTGTAGGCGCCTTCGCGCATCAATCGGTGAAACGCAGGGGTACGAGACTTGCCGAGCTTCTCGATGGCACGAGGGTTGAGGCCGTCGATCGAGATCGCTATCACGTGATCGACGGCATTGTCTCCGGACTCCTCCGCAGGGGTGGTGGGGACGACCGTCTTCCGGCCAGCGGGAGAAACCGCTGGCGACGGCGCGGGTGATACCACGACGGGAGCGGTGTCGCCCGCTGGTCGGGTGTCGTGGCATCCGGCGATAAGAAAAGTACCCACGATCATGAACGCCAGCCACGACGTCCGCAGGCGTCGAGCGCTCATGAGGTTGACCCTAACCGCGGCCGGGCTCGGTGGAAACGTGGCACGCCTGCCGTCCTTTGTGATTAGCCGATGGCGATCATCGCCCCGGGGACGTACAAGCCGCCTGGTTGCAGGGTCAGGTATCGACCAAACGGGCGCCGCCTGTCCGCCTCAAAGTCCCACGGGTTGTGCGGGAGCTTCAGGGCATCTTCTCCTCTGCCCGGACTGGCGCCTTGGCTACTAGCAAGATCGCAAAGACCGTCGCAGCCGCGGTGGCCAGACCAAACGCCGCCACGCCACCGAGATTGTCGATGGTGACGGCGACCAGGAAGCAGAACAGGGCGAAGCCGTCGAGCCCTGGCACGATCCCGCGGAGCAGAGCGAGAACCCCTGCATGACCGGCCTGTGCTGTCGTGAAGGCGCAGACCACACTCAGCGCAATCGGAAAGGGTGTGAGCATCCCGGTCAGCGCGGGACCCACTCTGGCTGCCAGCCCAGTCACCAGCAGAACGAGAAGTGCCGTAGCGACCGCTCGGGCTGGCAGGTCCCACCACGGTGTTGGCAGAGAGGCCGGCGCTGGCTGGTCCAGCCGGCGTAGCAGTGCATTGGCTCCATGCAATGCCAGGAGCGCGAGCCCGAGCGCGAGACCTGCAGGCACGTCAACCTGAGCAAGAGCGAGGTCCGCAACAAGCACCGCGACCCAGCTGACCGCCAAGGTCACCAGCCAGCTATGACGTCTGGACAGATAGCCGAAGGTCAACGCGAACAAAGCCAGCGGCACGACACCCAACGTGGCAGCGCGGGCGGCGTGACCTGCGAAGTGACTGCCGTGGTCCAGGTACAAGATCAGCAAGATGGGGCCGGCGACGACTGGCAGCACGACTAGGACTCCGGCCACCTGAGGACCCCAACGTCGCCCGGCGAGCGAGGAAGCGACCACGAGCAGCGGTGCAAGCAGCAGCTTCAACGCGAGGACGGTCATACGCGCTGAGTATCGCAGCCCGCAACGAAGCGACGCAGGCGGTGCTGACCATGATCGACTCTATTCAGACTGCAATGGTCGGGAGCTGGTCGTTCTCGGTTCGTTGGTCTGCCTCAAGGACGGCGACAAGATGTCGCATGGTTGTCAGTGCAGCCCGCAACTGGTCCGCGCCCACCTCAGCTCCGATCCGGTCAGCGAACGGCCGCTGGACGAGGCTGATGCGGCGAATCGCCCAGTAGCCGGCTTCGGTGCAGGCCAATAATTTGGCTCGTTGGTGTGCGGGATTTCGGCGGTACTCCGCGAGCTGCCGCCCGACAAGCAGGTCGGCGACACGCTGCACCCCTTGTCGGGTCATTCCCATAAGCCGCCCAATCTGGGCCACGCTCCGCGGCTGATCTAAGACGCCTCCCAGCACCTGCCACCAGGCGGCGGTCATTCCGCCCTTTCCCGCCATCTCTTGGGCAGCGTCCATGAGACGGCCGTTGAGGCGGAAGGTGGTGAGGATGAGGTCCGTCAGTACCTCGCCGGCCTCGGTCGCTGGCGGTAGGTCGGGCCAGTCTTCGCGGGGCGGGACTTCCGGCTGCGCGTGCTGGACCGTGCTCATGCGGCGTGCTGAGCCTGCATGAGTGTCGGGAATGCTGTCCCGTCGCCCCTGTGAAAAAGGTCCTCGTAGGCCTGAAGCGTGGGCTCGGACATCAAGCCCAGGCGCCGCAACGCCGCGCAGGCAAACTGCACCGGCGACTGTGGGCCGGCGGTGATGAGATCCCCGTCCACAACTGCACGCTCATTGACGTAATAGTCCGCGCCCGCGTACCCGGTAGCCATCAGGTACTCGGCGGCCGCGCTCGTGTGGTGGCGTTTGTCGAGCAGTCCAGCTCGGGCGAGACCCGCCGTCGCACCACAGATCGCCGCCACTGGAACACCAGCCTTCAGGGACCGGCCCGCGGCTGCAGCAAATGCTTCCCCTCCGCCGGCGTCCCACATGTCAGCGCCAGGCAAGATCAGCAGGTTGCTGGAGGCGGGATCGAGGTCCTCGAGCAGACTCTCAGGCAAGATACGGAGTCCGCCCATCGTTGTGAGCGGCTCACGAGATTCAGCCACCGTCACGATGTTCCACGGCGTTCCGGTGAAGCGACCCGTACGCAGTTCGGCGAGAAGGTGCCCGACCTCCCAGTCGGCAAGTGTGTTGTAGATACCCAGATGGGCAGTCTTCGGCTTCATAGACAACATGCTGTCATATTGGCAGGATGTTGTCAAATTTGGAACCACCGCGCCAGCCTCATCCGCACCCATAGCAGCAAGGCGCACTGCACGGCCGAGCAGTGTCAACTGAGGTTTACGAGAACGGTTGGGAGCCCTATGAAGAACGCGGACCCGATCCGAGCCGATTCAGGCCGTCGTTGTGGCCTCGAGCACCTCGAGATAGTGCGGGTTGTGCATGACGCCGAGGATGTTGCCAAAGGGGTCGACGACCGACGCAGTCCGGAAGCCGGAGTCGCCGCGAGCGGTTACCGGCTCGTACTCGGTAGCACCGATCTTCAGCAACTTCTCCACCGTGGCCTCGAGGTCGTCGACGTGCCAGTACATCACGGCACCTCCAGGTGGGTTGGACGCGCCTTGAGGGGCATATTTGCGGTCGATGATCC
Source organism: uncultured Actinomycetota bacterium (assembly GCA_963759635.1). Lineage (GTDB taxonomy): Bacteria > Actinomycetota > Actinomycetes > Propionibacteriales > Propionibacteriaceae > Microlunatus. The sequence goes on along the minus strand of CAVXAP010000001.1, from coordinate 209,378 downwards.
CGAGTTCGTCGCCGAAGTCGCCGATTCTGAACTCCACATAGGCCGGCGGCGCAGGTGGCTGGGGAAAGGCGTAGTAGGGCTCCATGTCGAACAACTCTGCGTACCAGGCGCCCGCTGCGGCGAGGTCAGCCGCGTAAAAGCTGACGGTGGCGAAACCTCGGAACATGATCCCTCCGTGACACTAGATTCGACTTGAGGAGTCCACTATGCGCGAGGTCGATGTTCTCACCGACGATGGGCGTGTCCTCCATGCGTACGACGTTGGTCCGACCGGACACGACGAGCTGGTCGTCTTGTGGCATCACGGCACCCCCAACATTGGTGCTCCTCCTGAGCCACTCTTCAAGCCCGCGCGTGACCTCGGGATCCGCTGGATCGGCTATGACCGACCCGGTTATGGAGGCTCGACCACTCATCGCGATGCGACCGTCGCCTCTGCAGCCGCTGACGCTCGTCAGGTTGCGGATGAGCTTGGCACCGAACGCTCCAGGGCCCTGGGCCACCCCCGATGGACTCGTCCGACAGCTGAGCTGCGACTTGAGCCAGGCGCGGGTCACATCTCGGTGCTTGACTCTGCTCCGGACGCACTCGCCTGGCTGCGAAGGTCATAACCGCTTGGGCCCCAGGGCGCTCCGGTCTGAGCGCCAGACACCACCGTGGACTTGACCCGCTGAGGGGGCACCGCCAGCGCGTTCTCGTGGCTTCGGGCGGCTTCGGATGAGAACCTTCGACCATGGACGACGCGAAGTCCGCACGCGATCAGCGGCTGCTGATGTTCTCGATCTGGGCGTCGGCCGGCTTCGCCGTGCTGTCCTCGGTGTGGGGCATCCTCAGCGGGTCCAGCATGATCGTCTTCGATGGGCTCTACTCGTTCGTCAGTATCGGGCTCTCGGTGCTCGCCGTGCTCGCATTGCGGTTCTCCCGGCGGGGAGCCGACGAGCGCTTTCCGTGGGGGCGTGACGCGGCCGAACCGCTCGTGGTCGTGATCAAGGCGGCTACCCTGGGCGCGCTCTGCGCGTACGCCGCGGTCGGCGGGATCCTGGACATCGTCAACGGCGGCCGGGAGGTCGCGGTCGGCTCCGCTGTCGTGTACGCGGTGGTGGCTACGCTCGGAGGCCTGGCGGTGGCGCTGGTGCTCCGCCGGGCCACCAGGGATGGTTCCGATCTTGTCCGCGCCGAGGCCGCCGAGTGGCTGGGTGACACCTTGTTGTCGGTCGGGGTGCTGATCGGCTTCCTCGTTGCCTATGCCCTCGTGGCGACGGGCCGCGCCGACCTGGCGGCCTACGTCGACCCCGGCATGGTCACGCTCGTGTCACTGGCGTTCCTCTGGGTCCCGATCAAGCTGATCGTCTCCGGCCTGCGCGAGATCTTGTCGATGGCCCCGGAGGCGGACGTGCTCGACCAGCTCCGCGCGTGCATCGCCGCCGTCGAGGAGCGGTACGCGTTCTCCGAGTCTTTTCTGCGGGCATCGAAGGTGGGAAACCGAATGGACATCGAGATTGACTTCGTGGTCGGTGCGGAGTCGGCGGTCCGTACGATCGCCGACAGCGACACAGTGCGCGAGGACCTGCACGAGCAGCTCGCCGCACTGGGGTATGACCGCTCGGTCGTCGTGACGTTCACCGCGGACCGGCGGTGGGCGGCATGAGCGTCGGCGCCGAGCGCCGTCCGCGGCGGGTTGGCGAGGACGTCATCGTCGCGCTGTATCGCCCGGCCGAGCTGTTGAGCGTCGAGCCCGAAGCGATGCTGGAGCGCGACGCGCGGATCGAGCCTGGGGCCGATGAGATCGTCAACGAGCTGCTCGGCCGGTCGAGGGTGCAGCGGCGGGCCCGCATCGTCGTGACGCTGCCCGCGGAACACATCACCGATGGCATTGCCGAGACCCTGCACGCCGCGCTTCGACGGTACTGCGAGGCGCGGCTGGCGCGGGTCCAGCGCGAGACCGAGGTGGCCTGGCGGCAAGGGCTTCGCTCACTGGGCAGCGGCTCGATCCTGTTCGTCGTCGGGCTGCTGCTCTCCGCGGGATTCCTCGATCCGGACGTCCCCGAGTTCTGGCAGAACCTGCTCGGCAACGGAGTCTTCCTGGTCATTGGGTGGGTCGGTCTGTGGTATCCGCTCGACCTGCTCTTCTTCGCCCGGCAGCCCCTGAAGCGCGAGGCGCATATCGTCAAGGCGATCAGCCGGATGCCGCTTGTGGTGCAACCCGCCGCCTCACCCTGAACCACGGGCCAGCACGGTCGCGGTGCGCACGGAGCACGTCCGCCGGGGCCTCAGTTACGAGCTGGCGCGCCCGAGAAGACCGAAGGGGAGACACTGAACGCATGGCGCCGCAGCACGTGCGAATCAGACTGCTCGGCGGCTTCGATGTCAGTGTCGACGGTCTGGCCGTTCCAGCCGGAGTCTGGCGACTGAACAAGGCGCGCTCGCTACTGAAGCTGTTGGCGCTGGCCGAAGGCAACCGGCTGCATCGCGATGCCGTCATTGAGGCACTCTGGCCAGACCTGGGAGCTGGTGCGGGCTCTAACAATCTCCATCAGGCCCTGCATGCGGCTCGTCGTGCGCTCGCGGAGGCCGGCGCCTCGGCCGGTGTTCTTCAGCTGCGAGACGGCGTCGTCGCGCTCTGCGCTGATGGCGGTTTGGAGACCGATGTCCACAATCTCGAGGAAGCACTCGACAAGGCCGTGGCTTCAGAGGACCCAGACAAGCTGCGCGATATCGCCGAGCGGTGCGCCTATGACCTCCTGCCTGAGGACCGTTACGAGGATTGGGTGCGCCCGCATCAAGATCGGGTCGCGGGGATGCGCCGAACAGCCGTGCTCGCCGCCGCAAGCGGCCTCATTGGGCAGGGCAGAGCCGACGACGCGGCCGGCGCTCTCAAGCCGGTGGCGGACGCTCGTCCGACCGACGAAGAGGTGCATCGCGCGCTCATGGCGGCCTACGACGCCGCCGGCCGTCGGTGGGATGCGGTCGCTGTCTATGAATCGCTGCGCAGCCGTCTCGACGAGGAGTACGCCACCACGCCCGACGTGCAGACGACCACGCTGTACCGTCGGCTGCTCACCGGGCAGGCCGATGTCCTGGCCGGCGGCCTCCATCACCTCACTGGGCCAGGTACGCGGTTTGTTGGGCGTCGTCGAGAGATCGAAGAGCTTGTCGCACTCTGCACGAGGAACCGCCTCGTCACGCTCTGCGGGCCAGGTGGCGCCGGAAAGACGCGGCTGGCGGTTGAGGTCGCGAGGGTGCTCGCAAAGACATCGTCGTACGCCGATGGGCTCTGGATGGTGGATCTTTCCGGCGTACGACATGCCGAACTCGTACCTGCGACCGCAGCCTCGGCCTTGCGCCTCACGCTCTCCGGCTCACGTCCGACCGTCCGAGCCCTCACCGCTCAGCTTGCTGCGCGGGAACTCGTCGTCGTGTTGGACAACTGCGAGCACGTCATCGACGCGGCGGCTGAGCTAGTAGGGGCCATCATCGATGACTGCCCCGGCATCACAGTCTTGGCCACCAGCCGGGAGCCGCTCCATCTGCCCGGCGAGGTCTCCTGGCGAGTGCCGTCGCTCCGCTTGCCCGGTCTGTCCGAGATCGACGCCGATCGCCTGATGACGTATGAATCGGTCCAGCTCTTCCTCACCCGCGCCCAGGAGGCGGCGCGGGTCTTCCGTCTCGACAACACTAATGCGCCGGTGGTTGCGCACATCTGCCGTCGCCTCGATGGAATGCCGCTAGCGATCGAGCTCGCGGCAGCCCAGGCGGCTTACTTTGCGCCGAAACAGATCGCGGCGCTGCTTGACGATGCACTGACTGCGCTCACGTCGCGAATGCGCGGCGCTCCTGACCGCCAGGCGACATTGGCGGCAACCGTCGAGTGGAGCTTCGACCTCCTCGACGCCGATGAGCGCCGGCTGTTCCCCCGGCTGTCGGTGTTCGCGGGCGGCTTTACCCTGGCTGCGGCGCAGGCAGTGGCCGCTGGCGGGCTGACGCGGCCCCTGGCCGAGATTCTCGCCGGGCTCGTTGACAAGTCGTTGGTGCTCGCCGAGACGCTCGACGCGGACGAGGCGCGCTATCAGCTGCACGAATTCGTGCGGCAGTATGCGGCGGACCGACTGCAGCAGTCCGGCGAAGCACCGACTCGACAGAGCCGTCACGCTGTCTGGTATTGCGATAGGGCGGAATCCCTTGACCCCGATAGCGGCGAAGGGGTCGTCGGAGAACCGAGTCCGTGGTTCGCACTTGAGCGGGAGAACCTGCGTCTTGCGATGGCCACTGCACTGGAACAGATACCCGAGCGAGCACTACGCGCGGCAGTGGCCGCGTGGCGGTCCTGGATGGCATCAGGGATGCACGCGGAAGGGCTTCAGTGGCTCCGCCGCGCCCTTGCGGCGTGCCCAGACGTGTCGGACGTACATGTGCGCGCACTGTTTGCAACCGCCGTCTTCGAAGTCCGCCTGGGCAGGAGTGAGCAGGCACTCCCTCTAGGTCGTTCTATCGCGGAGATTGGCGGCAGCGATGAAGATCCCGTCCGACGGGCCGAGGCCGCGCACCTCAATTGCCTGCTCACCTGGCTCGCCGCCGAATGGGACATGATCGACCGGCTCCTCGACGCGGCCGAAGATGATCTTCGGAACGTGCCGCCCGTGCGGGCAGCTCATGATCATCTGCGGGCCTTGGTGGCGCTGTCACGGGGCGAGCCAGAAGCCGCACTTCTCTGGCTCGAGGATGCACTGCGCTGGATCGCCGAGACTCCGCGCGACGCGCCGCCATTCTTCTCGGTCTCCACGCTCGCGTACTCGGTCGGACGCTACGACGGGATCACGACGCCGATCTTTGAGGAGACCATGCTGGTTGGACGTCGAGTCGGAGTCGCGCAGGCCGAGGCATACGTCCTCAGCACCCGTGCCTTCGCCGCTCGTGCAGCCGGCAGATTGAGCGACGCCGCCGAGGCGCTGGATCGCGCGCTGCAGGTTTTTCGGTCCCTCGGCGACCCCGCAGGCGAAGGGTACTCGCTCGCACAGCGCGGCCACCTGCATCGGGCACTCGGCGAGACCGCTGCAGCGATCGACTGCTTCCGGCGGTCGGCCGACCTGCGGGCCGCGATTCCCGACCAGCGTGGCTCCGCGATATCACTGAGCGGGATTGCACTCGCCGAGGCGGACCGCGGCAACGCCGAGGCGGCGCGAGCGCTCGCCCGCGAGGCCGCTCGGATGCTGGACCGTTCCGGCGACCGCCCCGGGCGGTACGCCGCGCTCAACAACCTCGCCGCAATCGAGGTCATCACAGAGCGATATCAGCAAGCGGTGCACACGGTCGAGAGGCTGCTCGGATTGCGGGCCGTCCCTGACCTCCATCGCTCGATCGGCTGGCAGTACCTACTGCTGGCGCAACTGCGAGTCCGGATGGCCGACAGGGTTGGCGCTGAGGCGGCTTTGCAGACAGCGAGCTGGGTATTCGGCCGAATCGGCGACCAGCAGGGTCTCGCCGCAGTCGCGGACGCCCACGCAGCTCGCTAAGCGATTGCAAAGTGGTGGACTTCTAGCGTTCCTGACGTATATCGGCGTCAACAGGAGGTGTCCACATGACCATGACGACAGCCCTAGGCGAAGCAACCGTCGCTGAACTCCGATCGGCAGTGGCTGGAACGGTGATCGTCCCCGGCGATTCCAATTACGAGAGTGCGCGGCGGACCTGGAACCACACGATCGACCGGTATCCCGCAATTATCGTGCGTTGCACCGGCACCGCAGATGTAGTCGCCGCCGTACGATTCGCCAGAAGCGAAGGGCTGCCCATCGCAGTGCGTGGCGGCGCACATAGCGTCGCCGGATTCTCTAGCTGCGACAACGGTCTCCTCATCGACCTCTCCCCGATGCATGCGGTGCATGTCGACGCCCGCGCCAGCCGCGCCCGCGCACAGGGTGGCACGACCTGGAAGCAGTTCGATCGCGAGACCCAGCTCTACGGTCTGGCGACGACTGGCGGATTGATTTCGTCGACCGGACTGGGAGGCTTCACGCTCGGTGGCGGGATCGGCCACTTGGTACGCAAGCTCGGCCTCACGTGCGACAACCTCATTTCGGCCGACGTCGTCAATGCCGACGCCCAGGTTGTCCGAGCCGCGGCCGACGAGAACCCGGAGCTGTTCTGGGCGTTACGCGGGGGCGGCGGAAATTTCGGTGTGGTGACGTCAATGGAGCTGGCCCTTCACCGCGTCGGGCCGAGCGTCCTCGGCGGTGCTGTTTTCTATCCGGGAGAACAGGCTGCTCAGGTGATTTCGGGCTGGCGCGATGCCATCGCAGATGCGCCCGACGAATTCACGTCAACGCTCAACCTCATGGGCGCCGCCCCACCGCTGCCATTTCTGCCCGAAAATGTGCACGGCACTCCTGTCGCGGTGGTGGCCGCCTGCTACGTCGGCGATACGGACAGTGGCGAAACTGCAGTCGCTGCGCTTCGCCGCCTTGGTGACCCCATCGCCGACGTCTTGGCGCCCATCCCCTATCTCGAGCTCCAGCAGCTCTCTGATCCGCTCTGGGAAGCTGGAGCAGCGAACTACTTCACGTCCGTTTTCTTGGATGGAATCCCTGATTCAGCAGTAGACACCCTCGCTCGGGCGCAGGGACGCGCAGCTCCACCTCCGGCGACATGTGAACTCCACGTGCATCAACTGGGCGGGGCAACCGGCCGAGTTGGGGAGGAGTCAACCGCATTCACGCATCGTCGGTCGGCCTTCGTCCTGAACTGCGTCGGCCGTACGCAGAATCCCGCCGACCTCCCGCCGATTGTCGAGTGGGCGCAGCAGACGCGTGAGAACATGTCGAGATTCGGCGGCGGCATCTACGTGAACTTCACCGGCGAGGGAGGCGCCGAGCGCGCGGCCTATCCCCCACAGACCTATGCGCGGCTCTCGGAGGCGAAGCGCACGTACGACCCGGACAACGTTTTCCGGTTCAACCAAAACATTTCCCCCGCGCCCCAAACTGACCAATGATCAAGGTGTGGGATGTCGTCGTGATAGGCGGCGGCGCAGCCGGTTGTGTCTTGGCGAGCAGGCTGAGTGAGAAGGCTGAGAGGTCGGTGCTGCTTCTCGAAGCGGGTCCGGATCTGCGGGCGCCGATGCCTGATGACGTACGCGATGGCCGGAGACCTACCTTCGACCATGACTGGGAATACCTCTCCGAGCCAATCTCCGGGGGCTCGGCGCTCTCGCTCTTTCGTGGCAAGCTGCTCGGCGGCTGCTCGTCCACGAACGCCACCTTCGCGTTGCGGGGACATCCGGCGGACTACGACGACTGGGCTTCCGCCGGGAACGCCGGATGGTCGTTCGGCGACGTCCTGCCGTACTTCTGCAAGCTCGAGACCGACGCCGACTTCGGGGCGGCAGGGTGGCACGGTTCCAGCGGCCCGCTGCCCATCAGACGGTACGGCGACGGCGAGCTCACTGATGTGGCTTTGGCGGGCCTCGAGACGCTCGAGGATTGCGGCTTTCCGAGCCTCGCCGATGCCAACGAGCCCGGTGCGGTCGGCCTCGCCCACCTCCCGGTCAACACCCGCGCCGGCGAGCGGATCAGCACAGCACTGGCCTATCTGGCGCTCACTGAGGGTCGACCGAATCTGACTGTTCGATGCGATGCTCAGGTTGCCGAGCTGATTGTGAACGGTGCCCGCGCGGTCGGAGTACGGCTGCTGTCGGGTGAGGAGGTGCGCGCTGAGGAGGTCGTGCTCTCGGGCGGCACGTACGCCAGCCCGGCACTCTTGACGCGCTCTGGGATCGGCCCGTCAGCAGCCCTCCGCAAACTCGACATCCCCGTGGTCTCGGACCTTCCCGGTGTTGGGCAGAACCTCATCGACCACCCGGCCGTGTCGGTCGATCTGCGGTATGACGCGCCGGTCCAGCGGGTCCCCGTCTTCCAGGTCGTCGCCACGTTCCATAGTTCTAAAACCGATTCGGCCGGCGCACCAGATCTGCAGTGTCTGGTGTCAGGGCCGTATCACGGTGACCCCAGCACGTTCTTTCTGGGCACCGCGCTGCTGAAGCCGAAGTCGCGAGGCAGTGTCACCTTACGGTCGATCGATCCAACCGCGCCTCCGCTCATTGATCTCGGCTACTACCGCGAGGCCGATGATCTTGACCGGATGGTCGAGGGAATGCGAAGAGTGCGCGAGTTTACTCACGTCGGCGCTGTCAAAGAGCTGTCAGGGGGCGTCGACTTCGGGCCCGGGCCCGAGGTCGACCTGCCGTCGTGGCTGCGGCGCGTGACGTGGACATACCACCATCCGGTCGGCACTTGCGCGATGGGCGTCGACCCCTCGGCCGGAGCCGTCGTCGATCGCACGTGCCGAGTCCACGGCGTCGGCGGCCTGTGGGTCATCGATGCGTCGGTGATGCCCGACATCCCGTCGGCGAACACGCACTTACCGACGGTCATGGTCGCCGAGCGGGCAGCCGCTCTCATGGCATGACCGCCGGGCTAACCCGACCGCATACGCTCACCGCCATAGGCTGCCCGAATGGGTTGGCCGGAGTGGCGCGTCGCGGAGGTTGTGACCGGGCGTCCAGGTGTCCGGGTGAACCAGCTGGGTTACCTCCTGGGCCGACCTAAACAAGCGACGCTGGTCTCCGATTCTGGGGAGCCTGTGCACTTCATCGTTCGCGACCGGAACAATGTCGCCGTCCACACCGGACTTTCCCAGCCCTGGTCGGTTCGGCCGGAACCCACGTCCGGTCTCAACGTCGATGTGATGGACTTCACGGGCTTCAACACGCCTGGAGCCGGCTACCGGATTGAGGCTGGCGATCAGTGCAGTCACCCCTTCGAGGTGACAAGCCACCTTTACGACATGTTGGCCGAGGACGCATTGCGCTTCTTCTACGTGATGCGGTCTGGGACACCGATCTTGGACAGCGTCGTGCCAGGCTATGGACGGCCCGCAGGGCATCGCGGGCGACCACCGAATCGTGGCGACCTGGGAGTGCCCGCGTGGACGGCGCCCGAAGCGCAGCAGCTGTACCCGGGGTGGCGGTGTGATGGCACGTTCGACGTCTCGGGCGGCTGGTATGACGCCGGCGACTACGGCAAGTACGTCACGAGGGGTGCCATCGCTGTATGGCAGCTGACGATCACGCCCAGTTCGGCGGCGGCCCGTACCCCGACGACCGGCTCGAGGACGACTTCTACTGGGCGGCCGCAGAGCTCTGGCTCACCACCGGTGAGGATCGCTTCCGCCAGCAGGTGGCGGCCTCCGCGCAGCACGCCGCAGATGCCTTCGACCCGGCCGGCTTCGATTTCGACCGGGTGACAGTGCCAGGCCGGCTTGATCTCGCATTGGCCGGCAATGATCTCGTCGACCACGCGCGGGTGGTCGACGGTGTTGTCCTGGGCGCCGACCGGCTCGTGGAAATCCAGAGCCAGCAGCCGTGGGGCCAGCCGTACGCGCCACTCCGGGGGGTGGGACTGGGGGTCCGACGGCCGGATTCTGAACAACCTCGTGGTGGTGGCGACCGCGCACCTGGTGACCGGCAGTTCACAGTATGCAGACGCCGTCGCCACTGGGATGGACTATCTGCTCGGGCGGAACGCTCTCGGTCAGAGTTACATCACCGGCTACGGCACCGACTACAGCTGTCACCAGCGAGCTCGTCAGTTTGGCCACGATCTCGATCCTGCGTTGCCGCCGCCGCCGCGGGGAGCGCTGGCCGGTGGAGCAAACTCCCGGGCCGGCTCCGAATTTTCCCTACGATGCTCGCCTTTTGGGCCTTCCACCTCAGTGCTGTTATCTGGACGAGCCCACCTCGAGGTCACCAACGACGTCTGCATCCGCTGGAATGCGCCTCTGGTTTGGGTCGCCACCTTCCTGAGCACCGTGCCAGAAACGGTCCGCCGAGGGGCAAGATCAAGTCTCGTCCACTGACCCCCGGAGCCGGCCACGGTCTGAGGTTGAGCAGCGGCGCGGTGAGGCCAACCACCCAAGACGCCGGCGCCTGCTTCTCTGAGCGCCTCCCAGTGTCGTGGACCCAAAGTTCCTTTGCGCTTGGCGTCGTTCGGGTGCGTGCCTGGGCGACGCGAAGCGTAAAGAGACTTGGTTTCCACGGCACCAGGATCGCGACGCGTCTCCGGTGCTCGTTGGGGTCGGCGGACTTCCCGCAACTGGAAAATCGACCATAGGGACAGCGTTGGCTCGGCGAACGTCAGCCCCCTACCTTCGGGTAGATCGCATCGAGCAAGGCTGATACGTCGGCGGTGACGCTGTCTCCGGTGCGCTGCATCCAAGGATCAGGCAGGATCTAGGCTCGCGAGGATAGCCCGCCCGAGCTGCTGGGGCCGGGTGAACTGCGGCCAGTGGCCTGTCGGCAGGTCGATGTAGTCGACGTCGCGGATCTTCGCGAGCTCACCCGCGTACGCGTGCCCCTTCTCGATCAACTCTCGGATCACTGCGCTTGGGAACTCGCACGAGATGACCGTGACGGGTACGTCGTAGCGACGTTCGTCGACGAGCTCCTGTGGGTCGCTGGCGACGTGTGCAGGTGACGGAATCGCTCGCTCGCGAAAAGCGGCGCGCAAGTCCTCATCAAGGTCAATGAGGTCTTCCTCGTCGAAGAGCGACCAATCCGGTAGCGGGACCTCGCCGTTCTCCGCCGGGAGCTCGTCGTTGATGACCCCACCCTCGCCGAGGGGAACGCTGTCGACATAAACGACCCGAGCGACACGGTCAGGTCTCGCATCGACCGCAGCATGCGCGATCGCGCCACCGCCGGAGTGCCCAACCAGTACGACCTCGCCTTCGGCCGGGTCGAAGGAGTCAATAACTTTGACAACCGCGTCGACGTGATCGCGCAAAGTGATCTTGGAGCGGTCCGCGTCCTTCGATTCCATGCCAGGGAGCGTGAGCGCATACGTGCGATGGCCCGCCTGCTCCAGGGACGGAACGACCTCGACCCACGATGAGCCGTCCAGCCACAAGCCGGAAATCAAAACGATGTCCATCGGCCTGAGACTAGGTCAAACCCACCGACCGCAGGTGAGGCTCCCCCATACAACAGTGTGATGGCCCCACAGCAGTAGCACCGGTCTTCATCGCCCGCGCTACTCGTCCCTGCCCGCCAGCTGCTGAGCGGCGTCGAGCCGCCGGCGTGCCTCGGCCAGCGCATTCACCGCGTCCCGTTGCCGCAACTGCGCCTCGGTCAGATGCCGCTGAGCGATGACCCTGTCACGACGCGCTTCGATCCGCTTGGTGTCGAGCGAGCTCACCGCGTCGTCCGCGGCCTCCACGGCTGCCTCTGCGTCCGCGAGGTCGAACTCCGACTGCCAGTGTGCGGCCTCGGCGGAGGCAAGTGCCTCCTCTGCCAGGCGCAGCTCAAGACCTGCTTTCCCTTCACTGTCTGGCGCTGCAACCGATTCGATGCTCTCCACCGATGTACGGTCGGCGGCCTCGACGAGCTCGAGGGGCGGGCGACCAGCCACCGTACGCCGCCTGGCTGCCAGCTCGTCTTCCACGTGAGGGCTCTGCAGCTGAGCCGCCGCCTCTGCTGGTACCTCAACAGGCCGCAGTTCGGCAGTCGACCCGATCTGTGCGAGATTGGCACGCGGCCGCGGGCCGAAGCCGCTGTGCGAAAGAGGCCGCACCAGACGGCCATTGCGAATTGTCATCGCACCGGCAAGATCGACAAGAGCGGCTTGGAGCGTCGTCTGTACCTCCGCCAGCACGGTGGGAGTCACTCGCAGGCCTGCCTCAGTGGCACACGCCTGGGCTCGATCCAGCAGATCGGCAATCAGATGCCGCCGCTGTTCGGCGAGGTTGCGCAATTCGGTGCCTGCCAACCCGGTCTGCGCATCGCGCAGCTGCCGGCCAAGGGCCGACACGCGCTGCATCGCCTCAGAGTCGCGGGCCAGGAGGTTCACGAGCCAGGCGCTGCGGGTAGGCCGGCGGAGCTGCCGCAGCCGTTCGGCAACATCCTGACTGCCGGCCGCCCTGGCCTGCCGAACTAACTCGTTCCGGGCAGCGACGAAATCAGTCGGTGGCAGCACGTAGAGCTCACGAACAATCTCGTCCAGCTCGCGCCCGATCATCTGCACAGTCATCCCCTGGCCAATCTAACCTGGCCATTGGCGGAGGTCGCAAACCGGCGCTAGGACGCTGCCGCCAACGCTGCTGCCTCGTTGGCCACGCAGCAGCCTCCCAGCACCGCGATGCAGTCGATGATGAACACGTGCCGAAGCATGTCCTCCAGCTCGCAGGCGACGTCCGTGCACTCGACGGTGCGGTCAGTGTGCACGACCAGCGTGCCGTGGCAGTGGTCCACGCCCACGCCGCAGTCCGGACAGCTCATGCCTCGTTAGTACCAAATAGGACGGTGAGAAGTCGGCATTGCTTCGGCGTGTCGCGAACTTGTTCTGGATCGGCGCAGCCTGCCTTCCGCGCACGCGTGACTCAACTTCCGGGCGAACCCGACCGGGCGCGCCGGGGGCGAGCCCGTTGGCATCGTCCGGAGGTTCCGCCCGGCACCTAACACCTTTGCCGACGCCGTCGACGAAGGCGCATCAATGGTGGTGGCCGTGCCGGCCGAGGGTCTCCACGGGGGTCGCGCCGGGGCGGGTCCACTGCGGCACGGGCCGGCTGGTCGGGCCCCATGTGGCGACGCCGTCGGCGTCCGAGCGCCAGTACCAGCAGATCGGCGAGCCATGCCCACCGACCGGCGAGTCGGCCTGAGGGGCCTCGGGCCAGCCCTTTGGGTTGTCCTCCCACGCCTCGCGGCGGCCGTAGGCCGTCATGTCGAGCAGGCCAAGGGAGCCGTCGGCCGGCTCGTTGCCACGGCCCGTCGTGGAGTAAGTGAGGAACACGCGGTCGCCGTCGCGCAGGTAACAGACGATGTGCCCCTCTTCTGTGGCGATCGGCGCCTCCACACCCCGCACCGAGTACCAGGGCTGGGTGTAACCCATGAACTCGACGTAGGGAGCCACCTCGTCCCACGGGCCCGAGGTCAGGACGGCGAACGAAACGCCCCGGGCGTTGAGGTAGACGGCGTCCTTCATGTGCCAGAGGTTGAAGGTGCAGCCCTCGCACTGACCCTGGAACGGCGCGCCGTCGTACCACATGGACTGGTAGACCACGAGCTCGTCGCGGCCCTGGAACAGGTCCAGGAACGGGACCGGGCCGTCGGGTCCGACGACCTCGACCGTCCCGTCCAGCTCCACCATCGGCAGCCGGCGGCGGGCCGCGGCGAGGGCGTCGCTTTCGCGGGTGTGGGCCTTCTCACGGACCAGAAGCTCGTCACGGGCGGTCTGCCAGGTGGCTAGGTCAACGACGGGCGGGCGGCCGGGCAGCGCGGTGGTCGGGTCGTCTGGCGTGGTTGTCATGGGTGTCCTCCGTGGTGTCTCGTGCCGGGCAGCGTCGTACGACGTCCTACGACGGTCACCAGAACAGACTCGCGGCCCGGCCGGAACTCATCGCGGCAGCGCCCTCGGCCGAGCCTGCACTGACCACGTCGGGCTGACAAGTTCACAGACGCGCTCTTGGACAGATAAGACGCGCATCCCAATAGTCAGCCGCGTTTCTTCGGCGGGCCCACTTCGCGCCCGGGCTGCGCCGGCTTCTTGGCCTTCTTCTTGGCCGCCTCAGTGCTTGCACCCACGCGTCGACGTCCACCGTTTCCGGCTGACCGGCGCTGCTTGGCCGCCTCGATACTGGCTCGCAAAGCGGCCAAAAGGTCGAGCGGTACCGCGCCCGGCTCAGCAGCCGGAGTCGCTGGGCGGCCAGTCGCCTTGGCATCGATCAAGGCGGTCAGCGTCTCCCGGTGGACGTCACGGTATCTGTCCGGGTCCAATCCTTCGTCCGACAACGAGTTGATCAGCGCCTCGGCCATCGCGAGCTCCTGGCTGGGCGTCGACCACTCGTCGTCTTCCGCCAAGAACGGGAACCGGGGCTCGCGGACCTCGTCCGGCCAGAGCATGGTCGCGAGGACGAGCACATCGTCGTGAACTCGCAATACCGCGACGATCTCGCGATCGCGGAGCGTGACCTTGGCGACAGCGACCTTGCCCATCTTGTGCAGCGCGTCGCGCAGCAACCGGTACGCCTTGGCCCCCTGCGGTTCGGGCTCCACGTAGTAGCTGCGGTCGAGATAAATGGGGTCCACGGCTTGCACAGGCAGAAACGAGATGACTTCGATCGAGCGCGATGTCTTGGCTGGAAGCATCGCGAGGTCGTCTTCGCTGAGCACGACCAGCTCGCCGGTTGCCGACTCGTATCCCCGCCCGATCTCCTCGTAGGGCACCTCGGCGCCGTCGATCGAGCAGACCCGCTTGTACTGCACCCGGCCCCCGTCACTGACATGGATCTGGTGGGACGGAACGTTCTTGCTCTCTGTGGCCACGTACAACCGAACCGGGATCGTCACCAAGCCGAAGGAAATAGTCCCTCTCCAGACGACCCGCATCGCAGCATCCCTCCGACTAGGTGCGTTACCTGTCAACACCGCCGTCATACCGGCTCCCTACTATTGTCGCCCTTGCTCGCCAATCGAAGCAGCCCTGATCGTCAGCCAGCGCTGACTCGAACATACTCGCGATTTTTGCGAGCATCTAGTTCGCTGCCAGCTGTATTCCGGGCGACTACGGCGCCTCGTGGCGTCACCAGCGGAGTGGTCGTGAAAATGCGGGCACGTTGCTCTTCTGAATCGGCTCGAATCAGCTTTTCATTTGCCGGCAGTTTCAGGCCGTCTGGTTCACTGCGGCTATCAGGCCCGTCGCGTTTGCATGATCATCACGGGATACGGCCCGGCGGATATCTCGGGCGTGGCATCCTCATCGGGGATCACGTTGTCCATCTGCATCCGGAAACTGTCTGTGTCGGTTGCATCGAACCTGACTCGCCAACGCCAACCCCCGCCGTAATCGCCCTCGAGCGCGAGGATGGCATCGGTTCTGCGGCTTCCGGACAACAACATCGGCGCCGGCTTCTGATGCCAGGAGTCACCCCACATGGCCACCAGCGAGCTGTTCTCGTCGGCAGTACCGATCACGAGGAGTCCGTCTTGTGGGCCGTCGTCAGGGTGCCCCCACCAGTAGGCAACTGTGGCGAGGTTACCGCCCGCGGCGTTCGTCACGATCACCTTGGCTGGGAACTCGGCAAGTGGATCGCTGGGCATCAACCTGAACCCATTTGTACCAACCCAGGTGCCTGCAGAATCGGGCAGGAGCATCCGTCAACAATAGAGTCAACGTGCCTGTCCGCGGGAAACGTGGTCGTGAGTAGCCCATCTTCGGAGCAGTACCCAAGGAGGAGAGCCTGAGCGTTTTAGAAGTCGCCGGCGCGGACGTATGGATAGCTCCAGAGGATCAGCTGGAGTAGGACGGCTTTGACCCAGGCCTGATGCATGGCCTCAACCTCAGCCACGGTGTCCTCGCCGACGGCTAGAAATGGCTTCAGAGTTGTCGTGATCGGGACGAGCAGGGCGAGCACATATCGCAGAGGAATGTGGTCGGCGGCTTGTACGCCGTCGGTGCGATTCTTGCCGCGCCGGGTGTGTCGTAGGCCGATCTCATGCTGGTAGTCAAGCCAATCCTGGTCGTACTCCGCCCGGGCGGTGTCAAGGATCCAGCGGCCGAATCGGCGTCGCACGGCGGCCAGATACGTCTGGTCGGGCTGGCCGTCCGAGCCGCTGAAGGCAGCCAGCAGGTGAGGGTTGGAGCCAACGAAGCCATACCAGACATCGAGGATGGCGTCGACCTGGGGAGCCAGGAGGTCACCGGAGCGGCGCAAGGCGGCCCGGTCGTCATCGCCTAGCAGCAGGGTCGCCTCCAAGAGGTCCAGCTCGCCGAGCGTGAGCGGCGACCGGCGCACGGCGTCGGTCCCGTAGGTATAGCCGGGGATATCGGTGGTCTGGCTCATGAGGTCCTCCTCGGGTCAGTGGTGGTTGGAGCTCGGAAGGCCTCCCATGCCTGGGCGGCCTGGTCGACAGGCGCGGTGCTGTGATCGGGGCAGTCCAGGCGCAGCTCGCCGTCGCCAAAGGGGGCATCCACAAAGGCGCAGTGATGCGGACGGGCTGGATTGTCGTGCCGAAAAGGCTGGAAGAAACGACAGGAGACGCACATGCGAGCTACCGAGATCCGGCCCTTCTCTTGAAGCGTTCGGATCATCGCGACCAGGGCACGCAGGAAGGTGGCCTGCTCGGCGGCGGAAAGCTCACCGACCGCCTCCAACAAGAAGTCGGGCCACGCAGCGGCGGCGGCCGCCTCGCGGCTGCCAGTCGGGGTGAGGACGACGATGACACCCCGGCCATCACTCGCTGTCCGCTCCTTGGCGACCAGACCCTTGCGGTGCAGGGCGGCGACGCTGTCAGAGGTGGTAGCAGCACTGACGCCGAGCTGTTCTGCCAGGGCCCGGAGGCGCAGTCCGTCCGGATTGGCCCGCAGCAGCGCCAGCACTTGTCCCTGTGTCGGAGTCAGACCCCGTCCGCCGGCCTCGGCCCAGGCCTGCTGCTTGAGGGCGATGCCGATCTTGGCCAGCCCGATAGTCACCCGTCTGTCGAGCGGCTCCTCGGGCGGCAGCTCGTTTGCCGCCATTAGCCGATTCTATTAGGACTCCTAACGATCTAACAAGGACAGATTTGTCGAACAGGTCTCGCCTGATGGCTCCCGATTCCCAATGAAGAAGCGCTGGTCACTTGCGTGTCATGGTGCCGCATACAGCGAAATGCAGGCAGTACTTTCCTCGTATGCAGTCGCCATTTCGACCCCAACAGCTCGATAGGGGCATCTTCGAGGCCTGCCTGCAAGAGGATGCAGTACGACCATATTGAAAAGGTTTCGCCATGAAGGACGATCGAGGCGATAATGAGCAGGCTCCCGGCGAAGCGGCGGTCCCTCCGGGACGGCGCGGGCGACGTCGCCTGCGGCGCGCGGCGATCACCGTAGTACTCCTCCTGGCACTGGCCGTCGCGGCGAGCATTCAGCGGTTCTTCTTTGGTCGGCCCCGGGGTCGGGCACTTCCGCTCCGTCGAGGGCCGAGCAGCCTACGTCGATGCCTATGGACGTGGGATGTCGGCGCTGCCATCGCCGACGGCGACGCACGACGTGGTTACCGATCTCGGCACGGTGCACGCCTACGAGTGGAGTTCGCCCGAGCTGACAGACACGGTTCCAATCGTCCTGATCCCCGGCAGGACGTCGGGCGTGCCGATGTGGTTGGAGAACCTTCCGGGCTTCCTCAAGGACCACCGGGTGATCGCCTTCGACGCGCTCGGGGACGCGGGTCTGTCGGTGCAGGGCGCGCCGATGGAATCGTTCGAGGACCAGGCGTTGTGGATGGAGCAGGTGCTGGCCGAACTCGCCCCGTCGGGAGCCCACCTCGTCGGCCACTCCTTCGGAGGCGCGACGGCGGCGACCTATGCGCATCGCTTCCCCGCCGCGTGGTCTCGCTAACGCTCCTCGAACCGGTCTTCACCTTCGCGTACCCTCCTGCGCGCCTCGTGGGATGGGCGATGGTCTCGTCCGTGCCCGGCCTACCCGACCGGTTGCGCAATTACGCCTTGGGCAAGGTGGGCGGAGTCGAGTACGACCCGAACGACGACATGGCGAAAATGATCGCCGCCGGTTCAGAGCACTTCTCGGCATCACTTCCTCAACCCGCCCCACTGGACGACGACCAGCTTCAGGAATTGACCATGCCCACCTACGTCGCGATCGCAGACCACGACTCCCTGGCTGGGGGCGGCGCAGCCGCCGATCGGGCGCGGCTGCTACCGCACGGGACCATCGAGGTGTGGTCCCACACCACTCACTCACTCCCCATGCAGGCGAAGGACAAGCTTGATTCACGGCTGAAGGGCTTCTGGGCCGCATCAGAACCAGGTGAGTGAGCGGCCTCCTGTTGCGGCCGCAGGTTCCGAACTGCTAAAGGCGGTCTTCGACTCATCGGATGCTTCACGTCAACAAAGAGCCTCCAGGCACGCTGCCACAGCTCGGCAGCGACCTGCTGCGACAAGCTGGCAAGCACCAGAGAGCCTTTCCCGGAGACGCGCCGGTCAGCCGTACGCGATCCCGGTCATGGTCATTGACACCCGGGTGCCGGCAGTTCCCTCGAGGATGAGCGACAGGTCGTTAAGCGCCCCGATGACGGCCTCCTTACCAGTGGTGCGGGCGAAGTCGACTGCGGCTTCGACCTTCGGACCCATCGACCCGGCCGGAAACGAGAGGTGGTCGAGTTCGTCGGGGTGGACCGCCCGGATCCGGCGCTGATGCGCGGTGCCCCAGTCCACGTACACAGCGTCGGTGTCGGTGGCGATGATCAGGGTGTCGGCATGAAGGTCCCTGGCAAGCACGCAGCTCGCGCGGTCCTTGTCGATGACCGCCTCCACACCGACCAGGGTCCGCGTCCCGGGCAGGTACGTCGTCGGGATGCCGCCGCCTCCCGCGCAGACGACAACGCAGCCCTGGGCGAGCAGCCATTCCACCGGCCGCTTCTCGAAGATGCGGAGTGGTACCGGCGACGGGACGACCCGGCGCCAGGCGTCGGCGTTCCCGTCCGGTTTGACCACCCAACCGCGTTGCGCGGCGAGCCGGTGCGCCTCGTCCCTGCTGTAGACCGGGCCCACGAACTTTGTCGGGTTCTCGAACGCCGGGTCCGCGGGATCGACCTCAGTCATCGTGAGGATCGTGGCAAGCGGCTTTTCGAACGGCAGCAGGTTGCCCAGCTCCTGCTCGATCAGGTAACCGATCATCCCCTCGGTCTGCGCCCCGAGGACGTCGAAGGGGTATGACGACACCTCGTCGAAAGCCGACGCCTGCAGCGCTAACAGACCGACCTGCGGCCCGTTGCCGTGTGAGATGACGAGCTCGTGCTCCAACGCCACCGGCGCCAGCGCCGCGCACGCCGCGGCGACGTTTGCCCGCTGGTTGGCCACTGTCATGGGTTCGCCGCGTTTCTGCAAGGCGTTGCCTCCGAGGGCCACCACCACGCGCATGATCAGGCCCTCCATGTCGCGACCATCACGGCCTCGATCGTGTGCATCCGGTTCTCCGCAACGTCAAGGACAATCGAGTACGGCGACTCGATGAGCTCATAGGTGACTTCGGGGCTGTGCAGGCCAGTCCTCTCGTAGATCTCCGCGCTGACAGAGTTGCCCACATTATTCCCGCCGTCTCCGAGGTAGGGCGAAGGAGATTCTCCTCGTCCTGCTTCTGGCAGTGCTCGCGCGTGGAGCGTCGTCGCCGCATCTGGCCATGAGTCGAATGCGGAGGGTCGAGCGGAACAAGGGCAGTGCTGCCTGCGGCTAGTGGTGACCTGCCCTGTTTTTGGTCCCTAACGCTGACCTGAGAAGGTGTGAGTCGGGGCTGACGCGGTGCCGTCCCCGCGGGAGGAGGTCACGAGGTGTCGTGGGTTGATTACGTGATTTGGTGGCAGGTCTACCCCCTCGGCTTCCTCGGAGCCGAGAAGGAGCTGGGCCCGTTCCAGGGCGAAGTGAACCGGCTGCCAAGGCTGCAGGGGTGGCTGGATCACCTGATTTCCTGGGGCGGCAACGGGCTACTGCTCGGCCCGATCTTCACCTCCAACACTCACGGCTACGACACCATCGACTACTTTGAGGTCGATCCGCGCTTGGGTGATGACGCAGACTTCGACGCCCTGGTTGCGGCCTGCCACGACAGGGGCGTACGGCTGCTACTCGACGGTGTCTTCAATCACGTGGGCCGGGACTTCCCGCCAGTCGCGCAGGTACTCGCTGAGGGACCGGGATCGGAGGCCGAGGATTGGGTGTCCCACCTCTACGACACCGGAGGTGTGATCACTGCCGACTACTTCGAGGGCCACGACAACCTCATCACCCTCAATCACAGCTCGACGCGGGTGCAGGAGTATGTACGTGACGTGATGTTGCACTGGCTGCGTCGCGGCATCGACGGCTGGCGGCTGGACGCCGCGTACGCCGTACCCGCGGAATTCTGGGCCGCGGTGCTGCCGGCGGTCCGCGAGGAGTTCCCCGACGCCTGGTTTGTCGGCGAGATGATTCACGGCGACTACGTCGACTACGTAAAGACGTCTGGCCTGGACTCGGTGACGCAGTACGAGCTGTGGTGGGCCATCTGGTCCTCCATCAACACCATCAACTTCCACGAGCTGGAATGGACGCTGGGGCGCCACGCCAAGTTTGTGGAGCACTTCGTCCCGCTGACGTTCCTGGGCAACCACGACGTGACCCGGGTGGCCAGCCAGATCAGCGACCCACGGCACTGGTCGCACGCGGTGGCGCTGCTCGGCTTCCTGCCAGGGGTACCGTGCGTCTATTACGGCGACGAGTTCGGCCTTGAGGCCGTCAAAGAACAACGCCCCAGCGGCGACGACGCCGTACGGCCGGAGATGCCGAAGGAGCGGTGGCTGTTCACGCACTCGCACCCCGAAGTGGAGCAGGCATATCGGCGGGTGATCGGGCTGCGCCGTCGCAACCCCTGGCTGGTCGACGCGATGATCGAGACCGAACAGGTGGACAATGCCAGCGTCGTCATCCGGGCCCGGGCCCGGCACGGCGAGCAGTCCTTGGCTCTGGCCCTCAACCTGACAGATGAACCGTTGGCGCTCGCCGACAGCGCGGAGGTGCTGGAGGCCGAGCCAGACCTCGGACACGGAGCTGTAGCTGCGCACGGCTGGGCGGTCATCGCGTCAAGTGCCGATGACCGTGCGGTTATACCGATGAGCGGCCGCCAGCCTCCACCCGAGGCGAGACGACAACAGTGAACAGACACGCCACTGCCGCCTGCAGACGTGTCACCGGCGCAAACAGGCAAGGGACTCGGCTGTGGTCGCCGTCCAAAAGACCCTGGCTACCGAGCATCAGATCCGGTGTCGGCGGCCTGGAAGAAGATAGGCCGCGTGGCTCCGGGTCTTGATTCCGACGCCCCAACAGCATCGGATGGAGTACAACGGTCCCCTCAGGTGCGAGAAAAGCCCCCGGTGTCAGGCCATGTACATGTCGGCTGCAGCGAGTGCCTCGTCCAGAATGACCAGGCCCGTGGAAGCGTCGGCGTCGCTCAGGTTGAGCGGCGGCGCGACATGGATGCGGTTGCCCAGGATCAGCGGGACCAAGTTGCGCTCGATGCACGCCCTGGCGAGCGCTGTCATCGGCGCGTTCGCATCACCGGTGGCGCCTATCGGCACGAGCGGCTCCTTGGTTAGCCGGTCGCGGACAAGCTCGACGGTCCACAGGCCCCCGATGCCACGAACATCGCCCACACAAGGATGCTTCTCTGCGAGCTCAGTGAGTCCCGGCCCGAGGATCTCCGTACCGAGGCGGGCGGCTGCGGCGACGGTGCCCTCGTCGTGCATTGCGCCGATGGCGCCCACGGCGGCCGCGCAAGCGAGCGGATGCCCGCTGTAGGTCATTCCCGCCGGGTAGGGGCGCTTGGTGAACGTCTCGAAGATCGGGTTGCCGACCAGCACGCCGCCGAGTGGCACGTACCCCGAATTGACGCCCTTCGCAAACACCAATAGGTCCGGGCTCACACCCTCGTGGTCGACCCCGAACCAGGCTCCGGTGCGACCGAAGCCGACCAGCACCTCATCGGCGATGTGCACGATGTCGTAGCGGGTGCAGAGATCGCGGACCCCGCGCAGGTAGCCGGATGGTGGCACGATCACCCCCGAGCTGCCGATCACCGATTCCAAGACCAGAGCGGAGATCGTCGAAGGCCCTTCGAGAAGGATCACCTGCTCGAGATGTGCCAACGCCCGCTCGCACTCTTCCTCGGGCGTTCCCGACCCGAAGACAGAGCGGTACAGGAAGGGGCCGAAGAAGTGGACAACCCCCGCCGCGCCGCTGTCATTGGCCCAGCGCCGAGCGTCGCCAGTGAGATGGATCGAGGTCGTCGTCGAGCCATGGTAAGAACGGTATGCCGCGAGCACCTTCGGCCGACCGTTGTGCAGGCGGGCCATCCGCACCGCATGTTCGATGGCCTCCGTGCCACCTGTCGTGAAGAGCACGTGCCCCAGCCCCTCCGGGGCTACCTCGACGATCAACTGCGCCGCCGCGCCACGGATGTCGGACGCGTGGGCGGGCGCAAGCGTACATAGCCGGTCGGCCTGCTGCTTGATAGCCGCGACAATGCGCGGGTGCTGATGACCGAGGTTGGTGAAGACCAATTGCGAGCTGAAGTCCAGGTATCGCCGGCCATCAGCATCGATTACGTAGCTACCGGAGCCGCCGACGAAGGTCGGAACCTTACGTGGCCCTTGCGCCACCCAAGGGTGGAAGACTAATTCGTCGAGATCCATGTCGCGCCTCCAGCACTATCTTGGCGACCAAGCCGATTCGTGTCATCGGTCAGACCCTCTACGATCGCCCTGCCTGGCAACATTAGAGCTGCACGTCAGCGGGCGGCGACATCGGAGCTGGCGGGCAGTTGAGGCGGAGAGTGCAATGTTGCGGCCGGGACCGCGCCGCGAAGCGCCGGCTTGGTCCCGGGAAGCACGACGCCGCAACCCTGACCCCTGGCTGTTGCTTTGTCAGAGGGGCGATCCGACGGCAGCCGCAGAGAACTTTACCTTCGCAAAGACGCCGTTGTGATCACTTGCATTGACCGGGAAGCGAGTGGAGTCGGTGAGCATGATCGCCGCTGCGTATGGCTCGACAGTGGGCGAAGTGAGCACATCATCGATCCACTTGCCCTCGAGCTTGGTGATCTTCCAACCGTTGAATGTGTTACAGGTGCGCCGCGTGATCAAGGTCGGTGACAGCTTCGCGCGTAAATGCTTGTACCCAGCGTTGCTTGCAATCTTGCGAACGCTCGCATTCGTTGGCACTGAGTTGAAGTCGCCAAAAAAGATCACCCGCTCATGATCAGGTCGCTGCTCGATCAGGGTGATCGCTTGCTTCATCTGCTGCTGCCGGATCGCCTCTTCGTTCAGGATGTTCACGGCTAAGTGCGTGTCGACAAACCACGCGAACTCACCGGTCTTGATGGATTGCAACTTGAGCATGGTGATCGGACGCTGCTTGGTGATGCCAAGAACCGTGTAAGGCAAACCAGCCTGGAATTGATCAAGAGCTACCCACTTGGTGGAGTCCCATATGATCTTGGCCGTACCCGATCCCCAGAAGGTCCAGTTTGGTCCCAGACCCTCGGTAATCTCAGCTGCCATGTTGTTCGTGCACTCCTGTACGCCGATCACCGAGGGTGCGCAGTCCCTAATGAACTCAATCACGTACGGTCTGCGTCGACTCCACCGCCGACTCGGAAATAGCTCCATCGCATTCTCATTGCGGCAGTTGAGAGTCAGAACCCGTGCAGCAGTGCCCATCGCTTCTTGATCACTTCCAATTCTCCTCGGCGGTTGGCGCGACCAGCGCACGGACCAAGCCTTGCCGCGGGGAAGCGACCTAGTTCCGTGCACTGATGTTGATCACCGTGAAACACGCCCCCTGAATTCACGGTCCCGAATTCAGTAGCGGCTGATCAGAACCATGTGCAGCACTCCAGCTGGACCGCGATGACACCCTAATAGGTATTTGGCGCCAGGGAGGCGGCGATCCGGTGGCCCAACCGGCAGCCATAAACAGCGCCCGCCGCAAAGACTGTCGCCAGTTGGCCGGCCCGCGCTGTCGACCGGACCAGACGCATCGACGAGTTGGGACAAGGCCAGTGAATGCACGAGCCCAGCCAGGAGGTGAACCGGTTCGGGCTGCCGAGCCGCCCGAGGATGCGCAGCGGTGATTGTGGCGACACCCGGAGCGGAGCTGAGTGATAATGCCGGTCGGGTAGGCCTAGTTGAGCAGCAAGGTGGTCTGTTCGGCGCATATTGGCGGCCGCGGCCGCATCGGCGCAAACTGGTCGTGTGACGTCTAACCGTCCTAGGAGATTTGCCATGTCGAAGGCACAGCCACATTTCCCTGACATGCTGCCGATGCTCTCGCAAGGAAAGCATCGCAACCCCCGTAAGGGCGCGTGTTTCATGGAGTTGGCGTCATACCTTGCCGGTGAGCGATGGAGCGATCACCCGGCGTGCACGCACCAGTTGCTGGCATCGGTCGCGCGCCTGGTCAACGACCACACCTCCAACCAGGGGCGCCCACGCCTGGCAGGCTTGATTCCATCTGTGATCGGGCTGACGGGCGACGATCTGCACATCGATGCCTTGATCAGCCTCCGCTGCGCAGCGATCGCGCTGCCGGTCGCAGCAGCCGATCGGCAGCGGGTCCTCGCGGTCTCGGTCCTGGTCGGCGAGAGGGTACTGGCACAACTCGATGGGCGCCCACAGAACAGTCTCTCTGCAGACAGTGAGCGCGTGCTGGGCGCGGTGCCCCAAGCGGCGCAATGGGCCGACCGCTTCACCAGCAATATCTATCCCCGGCTAGCAGCCTTCCGTCGGCAGGCCGCACCGCACGCCGTCCGCTGCGCGGTCGACGGTGCCGCACACGCACTGATCCCGGATCCTGATGTCCTCCTGCGCAGGATGCTCGTCGAATCAATCGACATCTGCGCGGCGTGGACCGGCAAGGGAGCATCCGGTGTCGGGATCGAGGAGCACGCCTGGGCGGAAGCGTGCCGGCTCAGCGCAGGCGTCGCACTCCAGACGTAGGACTGGGTACTGCTCTCGCGATCCTCAGTCAGCTCAGCGCGCAGACCGACGCCGCGACCCGGGCAGCGCCGGACGGATGCAACATGATCGTGTAGTGGTTCAGCTCCGGTACTTCGTCGATGCTCAGCGAGGGCAGTCGGCTGCGCCATCGCACCAGGTCCTCCTCGGGATAGAGGCCGGGCGGCTGGTCGAGCAGGCCGCGTGACACCACCAGGAGCCGCGCCGGACCGGAGAAGTCGCCTAGCAAGTCGGCCGTATCCGGATCTTCGTATTGATCCCGGGCGTCCTGGAGAACCGCCTCCGACGACACCGAGGATCTCAGTTCCGGTGGGCTGCCCACTAGGTCGTAGTCGACGTAGTCGGCGACGGCGTCACTCCAGGCCTCTCGTAGCGCAGGGTGGGCTTGCCAGAATCGGCGGTAGGCGTCCCGGCTGGGGAACGTTCTCTGTAGTCGCTGCAACGCCGGGCCCAGGGTCTGTTCGATGGCCTGGTCTACGTCGAGGGGCGGCGGAAAAGGCAGCCCTCCGTCGACGAGCACCAAACCCGAGACGAGATCCGGAAACCGCCGGACCAGCGCGGTGGCCACAAAGCCGCCCATCGAGTGGCCGACAAGCACCACCGGCCCGGGGGCTGAGGCGGTGATCAGTCCGGCGACGTCCTCGGCATGCCGGTCGATCCCCCACGGCCCCGGCAAGCTACTGCTGGCTCCCCGACCCCGAAGATCCGGGGCCAGCAGCCGGTGTCGGGGGAGCGCTTCGGCCAGCAGTGCGAATGTGCGGTTGTTGGCCGTGATCCCGTGCACGGCGACGACCGTCGTCGCGCCGGACGGATTCCACTCTGCACCGTGCAACCGGCCACCGTCGACCACCGCACTGATCGACCGGTAGGAGCTACTCACTGCGCTGTCCACCCGCCGTCCATGGTGTAGGACGCTCCGGTGACCATGGCCGCATCCGGACCGACCAGCCAGCCGACCAGGGCCGCGACTTCCTCCGGCTCCACCAGACGCTTGACGGCGTTGTGCGTCAGCATGATCGTTTCCAGCACCGCCGACTCCGCGAGCCGGTGAACTCGGGCCTGATCGGCGATCTGCTGCTCCACCAGCGGCGTCCGGACGTAGCCGGGGTTGACGCAGTTGCTCGTCACGCCATGCGGACCCCCCTCGAGCGCGGTCACCTTGGACAGACCCTCTAGGGCGTGCTTGGCGGTTACGTACGCGGATTTGTACGCCGACGCGCGCAGGCCATGCACCGAGGACACGTTCACGATCCGGCCGTACCCGTGCGCGTACATGTACGGCAGGGCCGACCGGATCAGCCGGAACGGCGCCTCCACCATGATCATCAGCATCCTATGGAACTCGTCCGGATCCAGTTCCTCAATGGGGCTGACCCGCTGAACCCCGGCGTTGTTGACCAGGATGTCCACCTCGAGCTCAAGGCCGCCAAGGGCTGCCGAGTCGCTGAGGTCCAGTTGCCACGCCTCTCCGCTGATTTCAGCGGCCACCGCCCGCGCCCCGGCCAGATCAAGATCAGCGATCTGCACCGCGACGCCCAGTCCAGCGAGCCGGCGCGCGATCGCGGCACCGATTCCGCTCGCCCCGCCGGTGATCAACGCGGAGCGGCCCTGCAGCACTGACGAATGGTCCATGCCCGACATCCTTTCTGATCACGCCCGTCCAGGCACCAGCGGTGGCGCAGGTCAGCCAAGCGAGCACTTGACCACACGTTCGGCGGCAACTTGCCGCTCTTCCTCACAGGGACCGTACGCCGCGACCGGCGTACGTGGCCGAAGCAGCTCGAGCGCTGGGTCTGACCCGGTCGAGTCAACGCGGCCACTGCCCTCACGTCTGACATCCGTGCCCGCGCCAGGCATGTCGGTGCTCCAGACCGATGAGTTGCGGGCGCAGGCCAAGTCGATTGGAGAATGACAACCGGAAAGATCGACCCGAGGTACGGCGACGCTTCGGCTACCCCGCCACCGTGGGATGACATCGAGCGCCTCCTCACCGACGCGCAGCTCTACTGGATCATCACCGTCCGCAGGGACGGGCGTCCTCACGCCGTACCACTCGTGGGCGTCTGGCACGACGGCGCGTTCGCGTTCTGTACCGGCCCGGAGGAGCAGAAGCAGCGCAACCTCGACGCCAACCCGCACGTGGCGGTCACGACCGGCACCACCGGTGCGAGTGGCTGGAATGCCGGCAAGGACATCGTCGTCGAGGGCACAGCACTGCGAGTGACACCCGCCGACGCGCTACAGGCGCTGGCCGATGCGTGGTTCGCCAAGTACGGCGAGGACTGGAGGTTCGAGGTCCGCGGCGAGGAGTTCGTCGAACTAAGCCATTCCGGCGGAAGTACCGAGGGAGGAGCCTGGGTTTACCGAGTCAAGCCCGCTAAGGTCATCGCGTTCGGCGACGCACACGGCCAGACCACATACCGCTTCTGAGACTCACCACTCGGCTGGGGCAGCCCGCCAGCACCGTCTTCGACATGCATGTGCTGATCGATCGGGGTTGGTGTGTCAGCTGCGGTGAATTGATAGGCGCCGGTGAGTAGGTAGCCATGCTGTCGCTCCCGACACGGCGAGATCGGTGATCCTTGCCGCTAACCGGTCGGTTAGCACGTGTGGGTGGTTCCGGCCCGACCGGCCCGCGGCCGGTGGAGGATAGGGGCGCTGTCCGGCTCTGCGGCGAACGAACGCCCGAGCGCGACGACGTGCACGATCAGATCCCATCGCAACCAAGCACGGACACGTTTCGCTGTCGGAGAACACTCGCTCGCGGGGAAGAAACTCGGCTCCAAAAGCCTTGAGTCTATGACGCTCAACTTCTGGGCAACTCTCGTGGAAGGCGAAATTTGATGTCGACAACCCGGCTACCTGTCCTCTTCCTCACCGACCTTGTCGTGCTGCCAGGAATGGTGGTACCGATCGAGCTGGACGATGCCGCTCGCGCAGCGGTAGATACGGCAAAAGCGCACAGTGACGACGCCCTGCTGGTCGCTCCTCGTCTTGAGGACCGCTACGCATCGTATGGTGTCGCGGCTTCGATCGTGCAACTCGGCCGGCTGGCGACGGGCGAGCCTGCCGCCGTGATCAAGGCCGAGCGGCGCGTCAAGATCGGCTCCGGGGTATCCGGGCCGGGCACCGCACTCTGGGTCGAGGCCGAGGACCTTCCAGAGACCGCGCACGACACCGAGGAAATCCGAAAGCTCGCCAGCGAGTACAAGGGCCTCGTCATTGCGACGCTGCAACGCCGCGACGCCTGGCAGGTCATTGACACGGTCAACCGCGTTACAGACCCTTCCACGTTGGCCGACCTGGCGGGGTACGCGCCTTGGTTGAGTGACGAGCGCAAGCGCGAGCTGCTGGAAACTCCCGATGTCGTCGAACGACTGACGGCGCTGATCGAGTGGACCAAGGCTTACATCGCCGAGACCGAGGTCAACGAGAAGATCGCCGACGATGTTCGCGAGGGCATGGAGAAGAGCCAGCGGGAGTTCCTGCTGCGCCAGCAGCTGAATGCGATCCGCAAAGAATTGGGCGAGGACGAGCCGGACGGCGCTGAGGACTATCGAGCTCGTGTCGAGGCGGCCGACCTGCCAGATGACGTACGCAAGGCTGCACTCCGTGAGGTTGGCAAACTCGAGCGGGCCAGCGACCAGAGTCCTGAGTCTGGCTGGATCCGCACCTGGCTGGACACCGTCCTCGAGCTGCCCTGGAACACCAAGACCACCGACTCGACCGACATCAAGGCCGCGCGCGAGGTGCTGGACGCCGACCACCACGGACTTGAGGACGTCAAGGATCGGATCGTGGAGTACCTCGCGATCCGAGCCCGCCGCGCGGAGCGCGGACTGGAGGTTATCGGCGGCCGTGGCTCGGGCGCGGTGATGGCGCTGGTCGGCCCGCCTGGTGTCGGCAAGACCTCGCTCGGGGAGTCGGTCGCACGGGCGCTGGGACGCAACTTCGTACGCGTCTCCCTTGGTGGCGTACGCGACGAGGCTGAGATTCGCGGTCACCGCCGCACGTACGTTGGCGCTCTTCCCGGACGGATCGTTCGTGCGATCACCGAGGCTGGGTCGATGAACCCCGTCGTACTGCTCGACGAGATTGACAAGGTCGGTTCGGACTATCGCGGTGACCCGGCTGCTGCCCTGCTCGAGGTGCTCGATCCCGCGCAGAACCACACCTTCCGTGATCACTACCTGGAAGTTGACCTCGATCTCTCCGATGTGCTGTTCCTGGCGACGGCCAATGTGGTCGAGACGATTCCGCAGGCGCTCCTCGACCGCATGGAGCTGGTGAGCCTGGACGGCTACACCGAGGACGACAAGATTGCCATTGCCCGACAGTTCCTGTTGCCGCGGCAGCTTGAGCGTGCCGCGCTGACCACCGATGAAGTGACGGTCGGCGATGACGCGTTGCGCGAGATCGCTGCGAACTACACCCGCGAGCCCGGCGTACGCCAGCTCGAGCGGTTGCTCGCGAAGCTGCTGCGCAAGGCAGCGACCAAGCTTGTCAGCGCGACTGTCCAGCCGGGCTTGGTGATCGAGGCGGGCAACTTGCGTGAGTACCTCGGTCGGCCGCGGTTTACGCCGGAAGCGCACGAGCGTACGTCGGTTCCCGGGGTTGCAACTGGCCTGGCTGTCACCGGTCTCGGCGGCGACGTGTTGTTCGTAGAGGCGTCGGCGTTGGAGGGTCCCTCGCAAGGCTCAGGGCCTGGCGGCCTAACGCTGACGGGGCAATTGGGTGAGGTGATGAAGGAGTCGGCGCAGATCGCCCTGTCGTACGTACGCGCACACGCCGAACAGCTCGGGATCACGGACCCGGCGATCCTTGGTCGACACATTCACATCCACGTTCCCGCGGGTGCGGTGCCCAAGGACGGCCCATCGGCCGGCGTCACTATGGTGACCGCACTCACCTCAATGGCGCTCGGCAGGCCGGTAAGGTCCGATGTCGGCATGACCGGCGAGGTCACGCTGAACGGGCGCGTGCTGCCGATCGGTGGAGTGAAGCAGAAGCTGCTGGCGGCTCAGCGGGCCGGTCTGAGTACCGTCTTCGTACCGAAGCGGAACGAGCCGGATCTCGACGACGTCCCGGCCGACGTGCTTGAGACGATCACCATCGTGCCGACGACCGATGTTGCTGAGCTAGTCGCTTTGGCCATCGAGCCGATCCCGTCCGCGAACGACACCCGGGTCGCTGCCTGATTCCTCGCCTTCAGCATCACCTGTGGCCAGCCGGTCCTGGTCGTACCTCGACTTGACCAGGCTGGCCACGGTCGTGATCGTGAGGGTCACGATGATCACCGTCAGCGACACCCAGATCGGAACCTCGCCGTCGAAGGGCAGCCAGTCCGCCAGATGGTAAGTGTGCAGCGCATGCAAGATCAGCTTGATGCCGATGAATCCCAGGATGATCGACAGGCCAACCGACAGGTAGACCAGCCTGTTGAGAAATCCGCCGAGCAAGAAGTACAGCTGCCGGAGGCCCATCAGAGCGAACACGTTGGCGGTGAACACCAGGTAAGGCTCCTGGGTGAGACCGTAGATCGCCGGGATTGAGTCCAATGCGAACAGCAGGTCAGTGCTGCCGAGTGCGATGATCACGACAAGCATCGGAGTGATCAGTCGCTTGCCGTTCTCTACGACGGTCAGCTTCGTGCCGCGGTAGTCCTCCGTCGCGTTGAATCGACGCCTGACGAATCGCAGAAGGACATTGTCAGGGGGCTCGTCGGTTTCCTCTTCCTGGTTGCGGTAGTCGAGATAGAGCTTCACGGCGGTCCAGATCAGGAACGCCCCAAAGGCGAAAAAGATCCAGCTGAACCTGTTGATGGCTGCAGCCCCCAACCCAATGAAGATGCCGCGAAAGAGCAGTGCCAGGATGATGCCGACCAGCAGCGCGAACTGCTGTAGCTGGCGGGGGACTTTGAGCTTGGTCAGGATGACCAAGAAGATGAACAAGTTGTCGATCGAGAGGCTGTACTCGGTGATCCAGCCGGCAAAGAACTCCCCCGCGTAACGCGCACCGGCGATGGCCCATACGCCGAAGCCGAAGACGACCGCCAAAGTCACATAGATGCCGATGAAGAGGCCAGCCTCTCTCATCGACGGCTCGTGCGGACGGCGACCGATGATGAGCACGTCGATGACAAGGATGGTCACCATCACGACGACGGTGATGATCCATGCGTAGAGGTGAACCTCCATATGGGGTCCTTCCGAGACGGGATTCGGCGAACGATTCGGTCTCGGAGGTCTCTTCCGCCAGGCTGACCGGCCGAAGGCACCGGGTGTTCTGGAAGGAATAGCTCCATCCGGAACGATCCGTGATGACGATGCCCCCGCGAAGGAATACTCCCCTCCGGCATTCAGTATGTCAGGAGCTGGCGAATCCCCTCACATCGAGGAGAGCGCCGCAACGTGCGCTGAGCGTGTCGAAGCCCGCACCTGCTGCCTTTCGCCAAGCTCTTGGCACATGCGCGCGTCAGCGGTTGGCCTCCACCATCTGACGCAACTCTTTCTTGAGGTCTCTTATCTCATCGCGCAATCGAGCCGCAAGTTCGAACTGCAGATCGGCCGCGGCCGCGTGCATTTGCGTGGTGAGTTCTTGTACGAGGTCGGCGAGGTCGCCTGCGGGCACCCCAGCCAATCGGCGTGCCTGCGCACTCCCATCCTTGGCCCCGAGCGAAGGAACCGGAGCCCGGCCGCGACCCCGCTGCCGTCCGCCGAGCAGGTCGTCGGTGTCGGCGTCCTCTCGAGCCAGCATGTCGGTGATGTCGGCAATCTTCTTCCGAATCGGCTGCGGGTCGATGCCGTTGGCGAGGTTGTACGCGACCTGCTTGGCTCGGCGGCGATTTGTCTCATCGATTGCGGCGTCCATCGAGTCGGTGACCGAGTCCGCGTACATGTGGACCTCGCCTGAGACGTTACGGGCGGCTCGGCCGATCGTCTGAATCAGACTCTTCTCGCTCCTCAAGAACCCTTCCTTGTCCGCATCGAGGATGGCGACCAGAGACACCTCTGGAAGGTCCAGACCCTCGCGGAGCAGGTTGATGCCGACAAGCACGTCGAACTCTCCGGTCCTCAGCTCCCGCAACAACTGGATCCGCTGCAGGGTGTCCACCTCGGAGTGCAAATATCGGGTACGGATGCCGTTCTCAAGGAGATAGTCGGTGAGGTCCTCCGACATCTTCTTGGTGAGCGTGGTCACCAGAACGCGCTCACGCCGATCCGTCCGCAACCGAATCTCACCCATCAGATCGTCGATCTGGCCATGAGTGGGCTTGACGATGACTTGCGGGTCGACGAGCCCCGTGGGCCGGATCAGCTGCTCGACGAATCCAGATGACCTGGCCAGCTCATAATTTCCCGGGGTCGCAGACAGATAGACGGTCTGGCCGATGCGCTCTGTGAACTCCTCGAATCGGAGCGGCCGGTTGTCCATCGCGCTCGGCAGCCGGAAGCCATGTTCCACGAGCGTCCGCTTCCGAGACATGTCACCCTCGTACATTCCCCCGATCTGAGGCACCGTGATGTGCGACTCATCGATGACCAGCAGAAAGTCTGACGGGAAGTAATCGAGCAGGCAGTTCGGCGGGCTGCCAGGCGCCCGGCCGTCAATGTGCCGGGAGTAGTTCTCAATGCCCGAGCAGGTCCCGATCTGCCGCATCATCTCGATGTCGTAGCTGGTGCGCATCCGCAACCGCTGCGCCTCCAGCAGCCGCTGCCGCCGCTCGAGCTCCGCGAGCCGATCTGCCAGCTCGACCTCGATCCCGGCGATGGCCCGCTCCATCCGCTCGGGGCCCGCCACGTAGTGGCTGGCTGGGAAGAGATACACCTCACGGTCCTCAGTGACCACTTCCCCGGTGACGGGATGCAGCGTGCTCAGCTTCTCGATCTCGTCGCCGAAGAATTCAACCCGCACGGCTAGCTCTTCATACATCGGGAACACCTCGAGGGTGTCCCCCCGCACCCGGAAGGTCCCGCGGCTGCCGGAGAGGTCGTTGCGCGCGTACTGGATGCCCACGAGCCGGCGTAGCAGCGCGTCTCTGTCGAGCTCCTGACCCAACCGGAGTGTGATCATCCGGCCGACGTACTCCTGGGGCGTACCGAGGCCATAGATGGCAGACACCGTTGCGACCACGATGACGTCTCGACGAGTGAGCAGGGAGTTCGTCGCGGAGTGTCGCAGCCGCTCGACTTCCTCGTTGAGCGAGGAGTCCTTCTCGATGTAGGTGTCGGTCTGCGGTACGTACGCCTCAGGCTGGTAGTAGTCGTAATAGGAGACGAAGTACTCGACCGCGTTTCGAGGGAAAAACTGGCGAAGTTCGTTCGCGAACTGTGCCGCCAGCGTCTTGTTCGGCTGCATCACCAGGACCGGCCGCTGCAGACGTTCCGCAAGCCAGGCAACGGTGGCCGTCTTGCCGGTGCCTGTGGCACCCAACAACACGACGTCCTGTTCGCCGCTCGCGATCCGTCGCTCGAGCTCGTCGATTGCCTGGGGCTGGTCCCCGGACGGCGAGAAATCGCTCTCCACCTTGAAGGGGGCGACCGCGCGCTGCAAGTCTTCAATCGGACGCATGGCGCGAGCCTACGTGGTGGTTCTGACAGTGATTCTCGCTCGCTCAACGACCTAGGGAGTCGGCCCTTGGCAGCTATCCGCCGGCGGCCTGACTCTTCAGCATGGAGTTGATCATCGAGGTGAAGTCGCTGTTCAACTGAGCGGTGTCGACCTCGGGGGTGAAGTACGCGGTGCCGATGACGGTCACGCCGTCGCTCTGGCGGACCGAAGCCAGGGAAAACAGGAACAACTTCGTTGTGCCCTGGCCACCGCTGATCGTCACCTGGGCAACACAGGTTGCTGCCTTCAGCCTCGTCGTACCGACCTCGGCGTCCTTCGGATCCTGAAACTCACCCTTGGAGGTGCCCTCAGCGACGTCGCGGTGCCACGCATCGCACAGCTGACCAGGGTTGGTCGACTGCGAGATCTGGAGCGACTGGCCGAGAAAGACACTCTTCCCGTCGGACAGCTGCGCCACGTTCTTGCCGGTCTTCTTGGTCTCCCAGCCTCCGGCCGGTGTGAGCTCGATCCCGTTGCCGAGATTGATGGTGCCACCGGTCGGTGGCCGCGAGGTCTCACTGGGCGTGGGCTGCGGTTCCTGAGTCGTTGGCTGGCCCGTGGGCTCCGGGGTTGGCTCCTCTGTCGGCGGTACGGGCTGACTCGGGGTGATCGTGACGCCCGGCTGCTCACCGCCGCCTCCCCGGGTGAGCACCATGATGATGCCGCCCACGGCCGCCAGTAGCACGATTGCCGCAGCGACGATCGCAATGATCATGACAGGGCTCTTCTTGGCTGGTCCCCCCTGGGGACCGAGGCCGCCAGTCGTTGGCCCTTGAGGCCCATAGCCCCCTGGGTATCCACCCGGAGGCGGCTGGGGTGCATAGGCACCCTGCGGCGGATAGCCTCCGGCACCCGGCTGCTGAGGCGGATATCCCGGCTGAGGCGGATAGCCTGCAGGCGGCTGAGGCGGGTACCCCCCTGGTTGCTGAGGCGAATAGCCGCTGGGCCCCTGAGGCGGGTAGCCGCCCTGGGGACCCCATTGACCCGGCTCCGTCATGACCGGCCCTCCTCCTCGTCGTAGAACCGGTCACGCGGGTCCTTCGACCCCTCGGTCTCGTCGTGGACAGCCGTCTCATTGGGAGTCGCCTGAGCAGAATCCCCACCTGGCGCAGCCGGCTGCTCGCCAGCCACCGGCGTATCAAACCCAGGAACAATCGATTCCTCCGGACCGGCCGTCGTCAGCACCGCCCCTACCTTCGGCCTCGACGCCTTGGTTTGCACCCGCACTGCAGTGCCACAGGCGTTGCAGAAGGCGGCGTGCTCCAGCAGCGGCATCTCACAGTGGGCGCAGTACTGGATGCCCCGAGCCCCAGTCCCGCGATCTCGGGCAGATCGCTCCAAAGCGGCCTCCATCAGACCGACATGCAGCACATTGCGAACTCGAAGGATCAAGATCGCCAGGATGACGAGCCCCCAGAGGATGCTCAAAACCACGCCGAGCGTCGCGTCGCCGACGAAGGAGAACAGATAGGTACCGGCCTGGTAGGCAGCGTTGGCCAGAATGGCCTCGCCGACCCCGCGGAAGTAACGCGGCGTGAATCCGTCGTAGCCGCGTCCCAGACCAGAGAACTCGGCGACAGCGATACCACTGGCGGTGCCGATGATGAGCGGCTTGACGAAGCCTTCCAGAAAGATCAACGAGACCCAGAGGCCGGGATCGCTGCCCTGCAGCCCACCGGTCAGAAGGTCCCAGTGGCGAACCAAGGTGTCGAAGCAGGAGTACGAAAGCCCGCTGATCACGCCAAAGGTCAGGCCGTCCATCAGGTCGTCGAACTCGGGGCGACTGGCCAGCAGGACCGGACCGATCTGCCGGATCGCCTCGCCGACGATCGGTACGACCAACGCCACCAAGAGGAAGGTGCCGACAGTCGGCGCAGCACTCAGCGAGCCCTCGTACGTGGTGGTGCCGTACGGCACCGGTCCGCGGAGATAGGTCCACAATATGGTGAAGCCGACGGTGAGCGCCCCGGTCAGTAAGAAGGCGAGCCCGGTGACAATGACCGGCTCGTCCTCCCAAAGGTTCACGTCGTAGATGTAAACGATGTAGACGATGGGCACGGCAAAGGCAGTCACCAGCACGGCAATCGGCATGGCACCGAAGATCGCTGCAATCAGGGCCACAAAGAGGGCGATGGCCAACGCGATCCGGTACGTCTGCGGACGCTGGCCAGCACCACGCGGCATGATCGAGGAGATCAGCGCGAACGATGCGACCGGCTCGTCGGGCCTGACAGCGAAGGACCTCCGTCGCGCGAAGTCCCCCGAGCGCTGGTCCTGTCCGCAGACGTGGCAGAAGAGCGCGACTTGGGGGAGCTCAGCCCGACACCGTGGGCATTCCAACCTTGACCTCCTTGAACCTGCCAGCTGACTAAGCCTGGCGTCGACACGCCTCTCGGCTCAGGACCCGCGTCCACGACCTCGAGCACTGCGAGTATGTCATTGTCGAGCGGCAGCCGAGCTGAGTTCTGCCCAGAGGGCATCGATCTGTTCTCTCAGCTGAGTCACGCTTCCGGTGTTGTCCAAGACCACGTCCGCCGCACGCTTGCGATCTTCGCGGCTGGCCTGAGCGGCAATCCTGGACTCGGCTTCGGCGCGGGTGAACCCGTTGCGAACCATCAGCCGCCGAATCTGAGTTTCATGATCAGCGTCCACGGTGACGACAACATCGAAGTCGTCGTTTTGGCCCGTCTCGACCAGCAGTGGGATCACGTGCACCACGACTGCCGCATCGCCGGCAGCCCGTTCCAGCTCGGTAGCCCGAGCCCGGACGGCAGGGTGCACAATTCCCTCGAGATCACGACGTGCGAGCGGATCATGGAAGACAATCTGGGCGAGACGCGCCCGGTCGAGTTGCCCCTCCTTGAGTACCTGCGCACCAAAACGATCGATGATCGCGGCAAGCGCTGGAGTGCCTGGCTCGACGACCTCGCGGGCCAGTACGTCGGCGTCGATGATGGTCGCGCCGCGCGCCGCCAGCTCGTCGGCCACCATGCTTTTCCCCGACGCGATCCCGCCCGTCAGGCCCACCCGCACCATGGCCGCAGCCTATTCGGGCGCGCAGGCCGGACTATGACAGGCAGCCAGCTTCGCCGCCTGCAGGAGCTAGCCGCTCAAGCCTGCGTGAAGGCTGGCCCAAGTTGGCGAGCGACGAAGGAGGCGAATCTGGTTGGCTGCCTGTCAGAGTCCAGGTGAACACGGACTATGACAGGCAGCCAGCTTCGCCGCCTGCAGGAGCTAGCCGCTCAAGCCTGCGTGAAGGCTGGCCCAAGTTGGCGAGCGACGAAGGAGGCGAATCTGGTTGGCTGCCTGTCAGAGTCCAGGTGAACACGGACTATGACAGGCAGCCAGCTTCGCCGCCTGCAGGAGCTAGCCGCTCAAGCCTGCGTGAAGGCTGGCCCAAGTTGGCGAGCGACGAAGGAGGCGAATCTGGTTGGCTGCCTGTCAGAGTCCAGGTGAACACGGACTATGACAGGCAGCCAGCTTCGCCGACTGCAGGCGGGCTGCCTGTCAGAGTCAATCGAGACGCAGATTCCGGATCAGCTGCCGCCTGTCAGCTTCTGACGAAGCGCCTGCAGAGCCTCGTCGGAGGCAAGCGAACCCTCCGGCCCAGTTGGCGTCGGCGTCGGCGCGGCATCGGAGGAGTAGCTCGACGATGAGGGCGCAGACCCGCCGTCAGCATCTTCCACTTGCTTCTTGTGCGCCTCCCAGCGGGCATGCGCCTCGGCATATTGCTGCTCCCAGGCCGCGCGCTGCTCCTCGTAGCCTTCCAGCCACTCGCCGGTCTCCGGGTCGAAGCCCTCTGGGTAGAGGTAGTTGCCTTGATCGTCGTAGGAGGCGGCCATCCCGTACAGCGTCGGGTCGAAGTCGTCAGCCGTCGCGTCGACGCCTTCGTTCGCCTGCTTCAGCGATAGCGAGATCCGGCGGCGTTCCAGGTCGATGTCGATGATCTTGACCATCACGTCGTCGTTGACCTGGACAACCTGCTCCGGGATCTCCACATGCCGTTCAGCCAGCTCGGAGACGTGCACCAAGCCCTCGATGCCCTCCTCCACGCGTACGAACGCGCCGAACGGGACCAGCTTCGTCACCCGACCGGGCACGATCTGACCGATCTGGTGAGTACGGGCAAAGGCCTGCCACGGGTCTTCCTGAGTCGCCTTGAGTGACAACGAGACACGCTCGCGGTCCATGTCGACGTCGAGCACCTCAACGGTGACCTCCTGGCCCACCTCGACCACCTCAGAGGGGTGATCAATGTGCTTCCAGGACAGCTCTGAGACGTGCACCAGGCCGTCTACGCCGCCAAGATCAACGAATGCGCCGAAGTTGACGATGGAGGAGACCACGCCCCTCCGGATCTGGCCCTTTTGCAGCTGGGTAAGGAAGTTCTGGCGGACTTCAGATTGGGTCTGCTCCAACCACGCGCGGCGTGACAGTACGACGTTGTTGCGGTTCTTATCCAGTTCGATGATCTTCGCCTCGAGCTCCATGCCGACGTACGGCTGAAGATCACGCACCCGCCGCATCTCGACGAGCGAAGCAGGCAGGAAGCCCCGTAGACCAATGTCGATGATCAGCCCGCCCTTGACAACCTCAATGACCTGACCGGTGACGACGCCGTCCTCCTCTTTGATCTTCTCGATCGTGCCCCAGGCGCGCTCGTACTGTGCGCGCTTCTTGGAAAGGATGAGGCGGCCTTCCTTGTCCTCTTTCTGTTGGACAAGAGCCTCGACCTCATCGCCGACGCTGACGACCTCAAACGGGTCGACGTCATGCTTGATCGAGAGCTCTTTGGACGGGATGACCCCTTCGGTCTTGTAGCCGATATCGAGAAGAACCTCGTCACGGTCGACCTTGACAACGGTGCCGGTGACGATGTCGCCGTCATTGAAGTATTTGATGGTCTTGTCGATTGCCTCCAGGAAGGCTTCGGGCGAACCCAGGTCGTCGACAGCAACTTGCGGTGGTGCCTCGAGAGAGGACGTCATGTAGTAGGTGCTCCGGTAAATGTGAAATCGTGCTTGGGTGCTGCGGCCCTATCCGTAGAAGCCGAACACGCTGCTGAGAACCGACGACCCGTACGAGCGTGACCTACTCCGTCCGAAGTCGCGCAGGCCACAGCGACGGTAAAGGTTATCGCCGCGCGCCAAACAGGGTCAAACGTCGCGCCGTCAGTTATTCGCGACTGGCGCCGGACGCTCCGAGCGCACGCTCGGAAACAATGCTGTGTGTCTTCGTATGGAACTGGCGGCATAGTCGATTCACCCAGTGCCGCGGAGGTTGGCTTCGTTCACTACATCCTGATTAATGCGCGGCATCATGCCACGAACGGCCTATCCCGACCGACACCTCGAGCGGCACCTTCAAGGACACGGCCTGCCCCATCTTGGTGCGCACGAGTTCTTCGAGTGCTTCTCGCTCTCCCGGCCCGACCTCAAAGACCAGCTCGTCATGCACCTGGAGCAACATCCGGCTGCGCATGCCGGTGTCATCGAGCGCCTTCTCGACATCGAGCATCGCCACTTTGATGATGTCCGCGGCTGAGCCTTGGATGGGCGCGTTCAAGGCCATGCGCTCGGCCATCTCGCGACGCTGGCGATTGTCGCTCATCAGGTCCGGCAAGTAACGACGGCGACCGAGGATGGTCTCGGTGTATTCCGTGCGTCGCGCATCGGCCACTAACGAGTGCAGGTAGATGCGCACATCGCCGAACCGTTCGAAGTACTCATCCATCAGTGCCTTCGCCTCGGACACTTCGATGTTCAGCTGCATACTGAGCCCGTACGCGCTGAGCCCGTACGCCAAGCCGTAGTTCATCGCCTTGATCTTGGCCCGCTCTGCGGGAGTGATCTGCTCAGGCTCGACGCCAAAAACGCGCGACGCGGTGACCGTATGGAAGTCCATTCCCGATTTGAAAGCCTCGATCAAGCTCTCGTCCTCGCTGACGTGTGCCATGATCCGCATCTCGATCTGCGAGTAGTCAGCTGACATCAGAGCGTCGTAACCCTCACCCACCACGAAAGCCTGCCGAATCCGACGGCCTTCCTCGGTGCGAATGGGGATGTTCTGCAAGTTGGGGTCGGTGCTGGAGAGGCGGCCGGTGGAGGCAATGGTCTGCGCGTACGTGGTGTGAATGCGGCCGTCGTCGGCCACCGCCTTGAGCAAACCCTCGACAGTCTGCTTGAGCCGGATCGCGTCCCGGTGCACGAGCAGATGTGCGAGAAACGGGTGCTCGGTCTTGACGTAGAGCTGCTGCAGCGCTTCCGCGTCGGTGGTGTAGCCAGTGCGGGTACGCCGGGTCTTGGGCATTCCCAACTCGTCGAACAGCACAACCTGGAGTTGCTTGGGCGAGCCGAGGTTGATCTGCTTGCCCAGCACCTGGTATGCATCGCTGGCCGCATGGTTGACCGTGGCAGCAAACCCGGCCTCGAGGGCCTCCAGATGGTCGACGTCCACGGCCACCCCGGTCTGCTCCATCCGCGCCAATGTGCGCAGCAGTGGGAGCTCGACCCCGTAGAGCAGGCTGGTGCCATTGCGCTGCTCGATGTCGACGTCCAGTGCGTCGGCCAGATCGATGACTGCTCGGGCGCGAACCATCGATGCCTCGGCTGCCACCTTGGCGCCGGAGTCGTCATCGCCGAAGTCCAGAGCCAGCTGGTTGGGGTCATCAAGATCAGGCGCACCCTCGACCCTGAGCTCCCGCTTGAGGTAGCGAATAGTCAGATCGGCAAGATCGAAGGTTCGCTGGTCAGGGCGGGTCAGATAGGCGGCCAGCTGGGTATCGGAGGTCAGGCCGGCGAGGTCCCAGCCGCGGGCCCAGATGGCGAGGAGCGGCCCTTTGGCGTCGTGCATCGCCTTGTGCCGCTCGGGATCGGCAAGCCAGCTGGCGAGCGCGTTCTCATCCTCCGGTCCGAGATCGGAGACCACGACGTACGCCGCCGCACCGTCGCCTGCAGCCAACGAAAGGGCTGTAACATCGCCGGTCCCTGAGCCCCAGTGACCGATGATGTCGACGCCTGTGCGATCACCCGCCGCATGCTCGGCAAGCCAGCTTCCCAGCTCGCCCGGCTCGAGTCGGGCCGCATCGACGTCGAAGCCGCCTTCCGGCACCACCTCGTCTTCGTTGGGTAACGCCTCGAGCAGCCGATCGCGCAGCACCCGAAACTCCAGACCATCGAACAGCTGGTGAGTCGCCTCGCGGTCCCAGGGGCGACGCACCAGATCATCGATGCTCAACGGCAGATCCAGATCGCACACCAACCTGTTGACCTGGCGGTTGCGCAGCACGTCGTCGACCCGCTCCTGAAACGCCTCGGCGGCCTTGCCCTTCAGCTCCCCAGCATGTGCGGCAAGATTCTCCAGTCCGTCGTACATCTCCAGCCACTTTGCGGCGGTCTTGGGTCCGACACCGGGGACCCCCGGCAGATTGTCGCTGGACTCCCCCACCAGTGCCGCCAAGTCTGGATATCGAGCGGGTGTCGCGAAGTACCTCTCCTCCACCGCCTTGGGTGTCATGCGCGCCAGATCGGAGACACCTTTGCGCGGATACAGCACGGTGACGTTGTCAGAGACCAGCTGGAACGCATCACGATCGCCTGTACAGATCAACACGTCAAAGTCGGCCGCTTCAGCCCGGGTCGCGAGCGTGCCGATCACATCGTCGGCCTCGTAGCCTTCCTTTTCCACGTAGGGGATGTTGAGGGCCTTGAGCACTTCCTTGACCAGGTCGAGTTGACCTCTGAACTCATCCGGGGTCGTCGTGCGATTTGCCTTGTATTCGCTGTAGATCTCGGAGCGGAACGTGTGACGCGAGACATCGAAGGCAACGCCCAGATGTGTCGGCTTCTCGTCGCGTAGCACATTGATCAACATCGAGGTGAACCCGAACACCCCATTGGTGTGCTGGCCGGTCTGGGTCGAGAAGTTTTCGACCGGGAGCGCATAGAAGGCCCGATATGCGATCGAGTGGCCGTCAATCAGCATCAGTTTGGGCCGCGACGGCAGCTCGCTGGCGGGCGCAGGAGCTAACTGGGTCGTGGTCGGCACATGCCCGACTCTAGCCGCGTACACAGACGCTTTGGCGGGTTCAGCACGACACTAGTCTGAGGCCGTGACTCCGACCGATGAGCGGCCAGATCTGCCCACCGAGTACGCCGAACTGCACAGCGCGCTCGATACCAAAATGGGTTTCGATCTACTGGCCCTGACGCCTGAGCTGGTAGTCGGCCGAATGCCCGTTGCGGGCAATACGCAGCCGTACGGGCTGTGGCATGGTGGCGCCTCGTGCGTGCTTGCCGAGACGCTCGCCTCATTGGGCTCGTTCATGCACGCGCAGCCGGAGAGGATCTCGGTCGGCGTGGACATCAACGCGACACATCACCGATCGGTGACGGCTGGCTGGGTCACCGGTACTGCAACTGCCTTGTATCTCGGCAAATCGGTTGCCAGCTACGAGATCGTGATCACCGACGATGCCGGCAAGCGAGTGTGTACGGCCCGGGTCACCTGCCAGCTGGTCACCCCGCGCGTTGCCTGACGGTAAGCGGCTGGCGGTGGAATTCGAAAGGCTCCGAGCAAGGCCCCGACGGGACGAGCTTTGCACAGTTTGCTGACGGTCTGCACAGGTAGCAACCCATGCAGAGCGACTGCAGGCTACGTGTACGTAGGTTTCAGCACCCGGCTCTGAAGGACTTAGGTGCGACGAGCTAGGGGGCATCCGCGTCGGCCGTGGTCTCGGCGAGGACCTCCAACACGCGGTCGGCCTCGGTCGCCGGGTTCACGAAGGCGAGGCGAAGCACGGTCCGACCCTTCCACTGCGTCGGAACGCACAGGATCCGGCCCTCGAGCGCGAGTCGCCGCGACCAGCGCCGATAGGCCATGTCGTCCCAGCCGGCTCGCTCGAAAAGCACCACCGACAAGGTCGGCTCCAAGAGCAAGGACAGCTGAGGGATGCTCCGAATCCCTTCTGCGACAGCACGCGCGGTTGCCAGGGTCTGCTCGATCGCTGCCGCGTACCGATTCGTGCCATGTGTGGCCAGGCTGAACCAGAAGGGCAACCCACGAGCCCGCCGGGTCAGGTGCACTGCGTAATCCCAGGGATTCCAGACCTCGCGGTCGATGGCGTCAAGGTAGCCGGCGTGCTGTGAGTGCGCCGCCCGTGCGAGTTCGGGCTCCCGGTAGAGCAAGGCGCAGCAGTCGTAGGTTGCGAACAGCCACTTGTGTGGGTCGACGATGAAGCTGTCGGCACGCTCGATTCCGTCAAAGAGCGGACGCACACTCGGGGCTGCGAGCGCCGCCCCCCCGTACGCCCCGTCGACATGCATCCAGACCCCAAATCGCTCACAGACCTCCGCGACACCGGCCAGGTCGTCGATGATGCCCGCATTCGTCGTGCCTGCCGACGCGACCACCGCGAACACGTCATGCGACCGGACGAGCGCT
The DNA here is from genome assembly GCA_963759635.1 of uncultured Actinomycetota bacterium. GTDB lineage: Bacteria > Actinomycetota > Actinomycetes > Propionibacteriales > Propionibacteriaceae > Microlunatus. The sequence goes on along the minus strand of CAVXAP010000001.1, from coordinate 166,745 downwards.
GATCGCAAGGCCTCGCCAGTGAGCTGACCTTGATCATTTTCCGGCACGATCACCACTTCTGCATCCAGCACCGACGCAGCGGCCTGAACCGACGAATGCACCTGAGTGGTACACGCCAGCCGCCACTGCCCGACGGGATGCCTGCCCAGTTGGTTTCGGGCGAAATGCCGAGCGGCAACCAGGGCGGACACATTGCCTGTGGTGCCACCGGAAACAAAGCAGCCGCCGGCGGTCTCCGGCCAGCCGAGCAGCCCGACCAGCCACTCGAGTGCCTGGTTCTCGGCGAAGATCGCACCGGCTCCGGACTCCCAGCTCCCGGCGAAAATGTTGTAGCTGCTCACCACCGCGTCAAACGCCAGCGCAGCCCGCGTGGGTGCGGCCGGAATGTAGGCGAGATTCAGCGGATCATCTTGGGCTCGAGTCGCGGGGGCGATCACGTCTTCGAAGATCCGCAACGCCTTGTCCGCCCCGATCCCCTCCGGCGTGATGGTCTGCCCAGCGTCCGCGAGGAGCTCCGATGCGGGGCGGGCTGTTGTCTTGGGGTCGGAAGGCTTGCTGATGCGGCGGCTGGCCAGAGCCACCGCGGCTGCGGCGATCTCGGTCTCGTCTCCCCAGACGCCGGCTGCTGCCGCTCCCACTGCATGTGGAACGGCAGCATCGGAACCGATTGAGGACGACGTTGTCACTGGCGTGCTCCTGCCCCGCCGATCATCTACCGGCTACTCGCACGCTAGTTCGCATGCAAGCACTGGACAACCAGCGCTCAGTCCTCGCCGAGATAGGCCTTGATCACGTTCTCATCGACGAGCAGCGCCTGGCCGGTGTTCTCCAGCACGATCTTGCCGACTTCCAGGACATAGCCGTAATTGGCGAGCGAAAGCGCCGCCTGAGCGTTTTGCTCGACGAGCAGGATGGTCACACCTTCGGACTGGAGTTCGACGATGGTTGACATGATCCGCTGCATCATCAGCGGCGAAAGGCCCATCGACGGCTCGTCGAGCATCAAGAGCTTGGGCCGGCTCATCATGGCTCGACCGATGGCCAGCATCTGCTGCTCGCCACCTGAGAACGTGCCGGCTGGTTGAGAGCGTCTCTCCCGCAAGATGTCGAAGAGGTTGAAAACCCGTTCCAGATCTTGTGCCACGCCCCCCTTGTCCTTGCGCGCGAACGCGCCCAGCATCAAGTTCTCTTCGACAGTCAGCCGCGGAAAGATCCGGCGGCCCTCTGGGGCATGCGCCAAGCCCCGAACGAGGACCTCATGTGCCGGGGTCTTGTCAATCCGTGATCCGTCGAACCAGATCTCGCCAGACTCAGGCCTGATCAAGCCCGAGATGGTACGGAGTGTGGTGGTCTTGCCAGCACCGTTACCACCGACGAGCGTCACGACCTGGCCTTGGTCGACCTTGAAGCTGATCCCCTTGACCGCCCGAACCCGGCCGTATGCAACGTTCAGGTCCTTGACCTCAAGCATTGTCCTGACCCTCCTCGAAGTCCTCAAGTTCGGCGGCGTCCTCGGGTCCGGTGCCAATGTAGGCCTCGATCACCCGCGGGTCAGACTGCACCTCACTGGGCGTGCCTTCGATCAGGGCCTTGCCTTGGACCAGACATAGCACGCGGTCGCAGAGGTTGAAGATGAACCGCATGTCGTGCTCGATGACCACGACCGCCAGGCCCTCATCGCGGATTTTGAAGATCAGCTCCTCGGCCTGCCTCGTCTCCTGAGGGTTCATGCCTGCCGTCGGTTCATCCAGCAACAACAGCTTGGGATCAGTGGCGAGCGCGCGGGCGATCTCGAGCCGCCGCTGGTCACCGTAGGGCAAGTTGCGTGCCAGATGGTCGGCGGTGCCGCCGAGCCCCACGAAGTCGAGCAGCTCTTGAGCACGTTCTGCGGTTGCCTTCTCATCGCGGCGGAACTTCGGTCCCCGGATGATCGATGTGAGCGGCCCTGTGGTGGTCCGGCAGTAGCGGCCAACCATCACGTTCTCGAGGGCGGTCATGTTGCCGAAGAGCCGGATGTTCTGGAACGTCCGCGCCATACCTGCTATGACAACCTTGCGCGGCTTGGGTGGCAGCTCCTCGCCGTTGAATACCACCCGCCCGGCTGTCGGCAGGTACAGGCCAGTCAGGCAGTTGAAGAATGTTGTCTTGCCAGCCCCGTTGGGGCCGATCAGACCCATGATCTCGCCACGGTTGACCCGCAGATCCACTGAGTCAACCGCGACCAAGCCGCCGAACCGCATTGTGACGTTCTCGGCGATCAGGATGGCCGAGCCATCGTCCTTGGCGCTCGCTGCCGGCGCCTCGACTGCAGCCGTCACAGCGCCGCTCCCTTCAATGCGCCAGTCTCCTCGACTTCCTCCTCGATCCGCTCGGCCAGTTCCTCATCTTCCTCGTGGAACTCCAGCTGCCTGCGCTGACTCGGGATCATTCCTTCTGGCCGGAAGCGCATCATGATGATCAAAAGCAGTGCGAAGATCATCAGACGATACTCGCTGACGAAGCGCAGCTTCTCGGGCAGCAGTTTCAGCAGCGTGGCACCGACCAGCACGCCGAGCACGGTGCCCATACCTCCGAGCACGACCGCGGCCAACAAGAAGGCAGATTCCAGGAAAATGAACTGGTCCGGTGTAACCGAGATGTCCTGATGGGCCTTGACCGCGCCTGCGACGCCCGCCAGAAACGCACCGCTGGCGAACGCGAAGAGCTTCAAGCCGAAGACGTTGACGCCCATCGCCTCGGCCGCCTTCTCGTCCTCCCGGATCGCCACCCAGCCACGGCCGATGCGGGAGTTATTGAGCCTGACGAACACCAGAATGACAAACGCGATCAACACCAGCAGCAGGAAGTAGTAGTTGGAGAAGCGGCCGAGCGGGATACCTAACAGGACGTGTGGATCGCCGAAGTCGAAGCCGAAAAGCTGGAGGTCAGGAATCGCAGGAATGCCATTCGATCCATGTGTGATGTCCGGCCCGGCCTCACCATCCAAGTTGATCATGGCAATGCGGAAGATCTCACCGAACGCAAGCGTCACGATGGCCAGGTAATCACCGGACACCCGCAATGTGGGCGAACCAATGATCAAGCCGAGAGTGGCGGACACTGCGCCAGCGATGAGAACGACCACAATGAACGGCGGATGGATGTCGGCAGTGGCGAAGGCTGAACGCGACAGGACGGCTGCCGTGAAGGCGCCCGCACCGAGGAACGCGATATAGCCAAGGTCGAGCAGACCGGCGAGGCCGACCGTAATGTTGAGGCCCATCGCGGCTGCAGCGAAGATGATCACCTGCGTGGCGATGGACATGTTCGCGTCGGAGCCGCCCTGGGTGAAGGGGAACAAGAACGCCACCACAAAGGCAGCAAGAATCAGTACCTTTCTGTGACGCTCGGATACTCCAGAGAGAAAGCCCATGACGCCGACCCGGAAGAGCACCGCAACGACAGTGCCGAGGAAGGCGATGAAGCTGACGAACGCGCCACCGTCGTCGATGTTCAGCGCGAAGGCGATGCCAAAGAGCGCTGCCGCCATCACCACGGCGACCAGGAGGATCTCCAGCGTCGGCCTGAGCTGCGCCTGGGACAGCGTGGGTGGCTTGTCCATGATCATCAGCCTGGTCCCGGCGAAGGCTAGCGCCGCACCGGCCAGCGCGACCCAGCCGCCGTACGCCACATTGATCAGACCGCCGAGCTCAAGCGCGATGCTGAGGAGGATGAGCGCGATGTAGACCAGCGCTCCAGTACCGGCGGCCTTGGCGCCGCGGACCCAGCCCGCCCGGATCTTGCCGCGGGGCTTGATCCGCCGAGAGCAGATGATGAGGCCCGCCACGAGCAGACCGAGCACCATGCCGAAGTACTGCATAGGCGACGGATACCCCACCAGGCTCATGCCGTCGAGCGCCTGGAACGAGTAGGCCCATGGCAAGAAGACGGAGGCGGCCAGCACCACCCCGCCGACAATTCCAACCAGGCCGCCGGTCCGGTCGTAACGTTGTTGCAACTCGGGTGTGATCAGTCGTGGGACCGTGATCATGCTCGATCCACCACCCGTGAGCCGAGAAGACCCTGTGGTCGGAAAACCAGCACCAGAATCAGCAACACGAACGCCCAGACATCCTTCCACGCCGAGCCGCCAAAAGTGCCGGGGATGAGGGTTGCCATGCCCTCGACCAGGCCGAGCACCAGCCCGCCGACCACAGCACCATTGATATTGCCGATGCCGCCGAGCACCGCTGCGGTGAAGGCCTTGAGGCCGGCGAGGAAACCCATTCTGAAGTCGATGTTGGTGTAACGCAGGCCCCACGCCAGCCCGGCTACCGCGGCCAATGCTGCGCCGAGCGCGAACGCCACCATGATGATGCGGTCGACATTGATCCCCATCAGCCTCGCGGTGTCGGGGTCCTGGGATGTCGCCTGCATTGCCCGACCCAGACGCGTGCGGTTGACGAACACGTACAGGAAGACCCAGCAGACGACGAGCGCAACTATGGTGAACAGCGCGGCACGCTGGATGGTGATGGGACCCAACTGGATCGCGGGCCCGGTCACATAGTCAATCTGTGGAAAAGGGATTGCCCGTTTGGCGTCGGGGAAGCCCGGCACGCGTCCGTAGAACAGGCGCACGAATTCTTGAAGAAAGACGGACACGCCTATCGCGGTGATCAGGGGTGCCAGTCGCGGTGCGTTGCGGAGTGGCCGGTAGGCGAATCGTTCAGTAAGCAGAGAAATACCTACGGCGGCCAGCATGCCGACAACCAGCATGATCGGCAGCAACCAGATTCCGAGAGACTCTCCGGGTATCAGGATCCACGCGGTGAGTGCGCCGAAAGCCCCGATCATGAAAATCTCGCCGTGGGCAAAATTGATCAGCTGGATGATGCCATAGACGACGGTGTAACCGACCGCGATGAGCGCGTACAAGGCCCCGAGCGACAGGCCGTTGATGAGCTGCTGCAGGATGTCCACTCACGCCTCCCTTCGGTGATGCTTATAAGGCGGGTGCAGGGCTTTGGGGGCAGACATAGAGGTCTGCCCCCTCTGCGTACCTGCGGAGAAGACTAGCGGCGTAGGACGCGTTGCGCAGGCTCCGCCGCTACAGCGTTAGCTTTCGCCTTCGCCAGTCTTTACGGGCACCCACTTGCCGCCATCAACCTTCCAAACGGTTAGCACCTTGGTTGTGGCTGTCACCGAACTCATCGAAGCAGACCTTGCCGGTCGCGCCGTCGAAGCTGACCTTGCCCATCGCATCGATCGTTGCCGCGCGCGCGGACTTGGCATCACTGGCGCTGGCGAGCGAGGTCTTCAACGCATTGATGATCGCGTTGGTGCATCGAAGGAGTATGCGCCCGTACGCGGCGGGAGGCTCCTTGTAGCCGGCGGCCTCATAGTCGCTGACGAACTGCTTGGCCGACGGGAGCGACTCTGACGGGCGCCCCGACGTTGGTCGCGATGTCACCATCTGAGGTCTTGCCGCCGAGCTCGATGAAGGCGTCGTCCTTGATGCCGTCGCCACCCATCAAGGGGACTGTGAGACCAGCCGACTTGGCCTGCTGGCTCAGCGGACCTGCCTGCGGATACTCACCGCCGTAGTAGACCACCTCAGGGTTGGCACCCTTGACCTTGCTGACCACCGCCGAGAAGTCGGTGTCGTCCGGGTTGATGGTCTCTGCGGCAACCACCTCGCCGCCACCACTCTTGTAGGCCTCGGTGAAGGCAGCGACCAGGCCCTGGCCGTAGGCCTTCTTGTCATGGATGGTCGCGACCTTCTTGATGCCCTCATCGAGCAGGTACTTTGCCGCGAACGGACCCTGGACGGAATCCGTGGTGCAGGTGCGGAAGTAGCCCGGGTACGAGCGCTTCGGGTTATCCAGATCCGCGCCCTTGGTCAGAGTGGGGTTTGTGTTGGCCGGCGACACCTGAACGATCTGCGCCCCGGACAGAACTGGCTGCACCGATTGCGAGACCGAGGAATTGAGAGTGCCGACGACCCCGATCACCTCATCGTCACCAGCCAGTTTCGTGGCTGCGTTCTTGCCAACGTCAGGCTTTGCCTCATCGTCCTGGGCGTCCATCTCCAGCGTCCAGCCAGGGATGGTCTGCTTCTCGTTGGCCTGCTTTATAGCCAGATCGACCGAGTTCTTGATGCCGAGGCCGAGAGCAGACAAAGAACCCGACAAGGGCGCGATTACGCCGATCTTGGCAACCTTGGCCGCTCCGGCCTCCCCGCCCGGAGCCTGTTCAGCCCGGCTACCACATGCCGACATCGCGAGCGACGCGGCCAGCAGGGCTACCCCCGCTATTACGACCTTATGCTTGCGCACATTTCCTCCTGTTGTTCGTTTATGCGAGGCGCCGCGGAGCGCAAACCTCGCGAGCATTGTCGAACCTACGACCGAAGCTGTGTTATGGCGTCAACTTTGCGGCCTGTAGCATGTTCGTTACACGATTGAGAGCACATAGATGCGAATACTCTATTTTTTCTTTGCTATTGAGCCGTGCTCGATGACTCCTTCCGCTACTTCGCGCATCGACTTGCGCAAATCCATGGCAGTCTTCTGAATCCACCGAAAAGCCTCCGGTTCGCTCAACCCCAGACTGCTTTGCAGCACGCCCTTGGCGCGCTCCACCACTTTGCGTGACTCCAGCCGCTCGGTCAGGTCGCTGACCTCGGCTTCCACCGCTTGAATCTCGGCGAACCGGGCCCGCGCAATCTCAATTGCGGGAATGAGGTCGGCCTTGCTGAAAGGCTTGACCACGTACGCCATGGCACCTGCCTGGCTGGCGCGATCAACAAGCTCGCGCTGGCTGAACGCTGTGAGCATGACCACCGGTGCGAGGCGCCCACTGGCGATCTGCTCGGCCGCACTGATCCCGTCGAGCTTGGGCATTTTGACGTCCATCACCACCAGATCAGGCCTGAGATCGGTGGTCAGCGCGACTGCGGCTTCCCCGTCACCGGCCTCGCCAACTACGTCATAGCCCTCCTCGGTGAGCATCTCCACCAGATCCAGGCGGATCAGCACCTCGTCCTCGGCGACAACGACCCGCGTCTGGGTGCCGTCCCGGATCTGGTTGTCCTCTGCAGTCACGTGGACACTTTAGCCAGATGCTTTTGCGGCCGGGCCGCATTGGATCGACTGGTCGAACAGCGGCTGTGGCAGAATGATCGGGCCCACCGGCGGGGTCGCCGGCTGGTTGATCATGAGTCCCCAGGCCGGGGTGGCGGAATGGTATACGCGGACGGCTCAAACCCGTCTGTCCGAAAGGACATAGGGGTTCGACTCCCCTCTCCGGCACATTTTGTCTTCCACTGTTACCGCGTGAGGATCCCGGCAGCGCGCCGAGAAACTTCGTGGCCGAGTTCGCTTCGAGTGCGGACCTTTGCGTCGCTCGGGTTTCAAGCATCTTAGGTTTCTCGGCGCGCTGCCGGGACCCTCACGCTCCCTTCGGATCTGTGCCGGAGGGGAGTCGAAGGCCTATGTCCTTGCGGCCCACTCACCAAGGCCCCAGCACTGGCGAGCCGAGTACCTGTAGTCGAGGCGTTCTTTACCGCTGTTCGCGGCGCCGACTGCAGGAGGGGATCGTGAAACAACGCTTCTCCGTTTCAACAGATCCGACGAAGGAGGTGTCTCTGGCGAGCAGCGTCCGAGGGGCAGCGAGCCGCGAGCGGAGCGAGCGATTCAGAGCGGCGCGCCGATGCGGCGCACGCGAATCATGTTGGTGTGGCCGGCGACGCCGGGTGGTGAGCCGGCCACGATGACGACACGTTCGCCCTCGGCGATGCGGCCGCTCTCGGTGAGGGCTTTGTCGACCTCGAGGATCATCTCGTCAGTGTGGCCGACCATGGGGACCAGGAACGTCTCGACGCCCCAGTTCAGGGTCAGTGCCGCGCGCGTTTGCTCAGACGGGGTGAACGCCAGCACCGGGATGCTCGAGCGAAGTCGGGTCAGGCGGCGGGCCGAGTCACCGGAGGTCGTAAACGTCACCAAGAACTTGGCCTCGATTCGTTGGGCGACCTCTTCTGCCGCCTTGGTGATCACACCACTGGTGGTATGCGGATCCCAGTCGATGCCGTGCATCTGGTCCATGCCATGTGCCTCGGTGTTCTCCACGATTCGTGCCATGGTCTCGACCGTCAGGACTGGGTACTCGCCAACGCTGGTTTCTCCCGACAACATCACGGCGTCGGCGCCATCGAGGATCGCATTCGCAACATCGGACGCTTCGGCACGCGTTGGGCGAGGCGAGGAAATCATGGACTCCAGCATCTGAGTCGCCACGATCACCGGCTTCGCCCAGCGCCGCGCAGCTGTGACGATCTTCTTCTGGACCAGGGGCACCTCCTCCAGCGGCAGTTCCACACCAAGATCACCGCGCGCAACCATGAATGCGTCGAAGGCATCGATGATCTCGTTCAGGTTCTCAACCGCCTGGGGCTTTTCCATCTTGGCGATCACCGGGATCCGGCGACCTTCGGCGTCCATGATCTCGTGGACCGGCTTGATGTCCTCGGCGCTGCGAACAAAAGACAGGGCTACCATGTCGACGCCGTTGCGCAGGGCCCAGCGCAGGTCTTCGGTGTCCTTCTCGCTCATCGCAGGGACGCTGACACCGACTCCCGGAAGATTGATTCCTTTGTTGTTACTGACTGGTCCACCGACGATCACTTCTGTGATCACGTCGGTGTCGGTCACCTCGGTTGCTCGCAGCGCGATCCGACCGTCGTCGATCAAGATCATGTCGCCGGGCCGGACGTCTCCGGGCAAACCCTTGTAGGTCGTAGAGCACCGCTCGACCGTGCCCTCGATGTCCTCGACAGTGATCGCGAACACAGCGCCGACGAGCAACCTCTCCTTGCCGTTGGCGAACCGGCCCAGCCGGATCTTTGGGCCCTGAAGGTCAGCGAGTACACCGACCGGGCGTCCGGCGCCTTCCGCCGCGGCTCGCACGCTATGCAGATTCCTCAAATGGTCGGCATAGTCACCATGACTCATGTTGAGCCGGGCGACATCCATTCCTGCGGCGACCAGCTCCGCCAAACGCTCAGGGGTCGAGGAGGCTGGCCCGAGCGTGCACACAATCTTGGCTTTACGCACGCAGTTGACCCTAGCGAAGTTGGGCCGCAGGCGGGAGACCAGTCACCTACCATGCGCCGACCACCTCCAATGCATGCTGAAGATCGGGCGGGTAGGGAGATTCGAACTGCATCAGCCCGCCCGAAGTCGGGTGCACGAAGCTCAGGCGGACCGCGTGCAACCACTGCCGTTCCAGACCGAGCTTGGCAGCGAGGACCGGGTCTGACCCATAAACCGGATCGCCGACGCAGGGATGTCTGATCGCGGCCATATGAACACGGATCTGATGGGTCCGGCCGGTTTCCAACTTGATCTCAAGCAAGGTCGCCGCCACGAAAGCCTCCAGAGTGGCATAGTGGGTAACACTGTGCCGGCCGCCGTGCATGACCGCCATCCTGTAATCCGTGCCCGGGTGCCGCCCGATGGGGGCCTCGATGGTGCCGGTGAACGGATCTGGATGGCCTTGCACCAGCGCGTGGTAGATCTTGTCGACGCTCCGCGACCGGAACGCTCGTTTCAAGATCGTGTACGCCAGCTCGCTCTTGGCGACCACCATCAGCCCTGAGGTGCCCACGTCCAGCCTCTGCACGATGCCGCGCCGCTCGGCGACGCCGGAGGTCGAGATCCGGAAGCCGGCACCGGCAAGGTGGCTGAGAACGTCAGGGCCGCTCCAGCCGAGGCTCGGATGCGCCGCGACGCCGACCGGCTTGTCGATCACTACGATGTCGTCGTCGTCGTATACGATGACCACGCCTTCGACTTGGTCCGGCCGCACAGTCGCCAGCCGCGGTTGATCGGCGAGCTCCACCTCGAGCATCGACCCGACACTGACCCGATCCGACTTGTTGATCGAGGCGCCGTCCAGCAAGACCTGCCCTGCACCGATGAGTTCCACAACTCGACTCCGCGGCAGTCCCAGCATGCGCGCCACGGCGGCATCAACCCGCTCGCCGTTCAATCCCTCCGGAACGAGCAGGACCTTGCGCTCAGCCACGAGCGATCGGGCTCCGATCATGATCATCGTCGTCTCCAGCACCACGACGCCCCGGCCGCACGTGGCGCTCGCCCGTGATGGCAATTCCTCTTACGACCGACAAGAACATGATCATGATGGCGGCTGCTGTGATGCACATGTCGGCGACGTTGAAAACAGGCCAGTAGGGCAATTCGAGAAAGTCGATCACGTGGCCGCGCAGCACGCCGGGGGGGCGGAATAGCCGGTCTGTCAGGTTTCCTGCGACACCAGCACACAACAGCCCGATGGCCACGGCCCAAGCTGGGTGGCCGATCCGCGGCACCAACTTGATGATCACGAAGGACAACACGGCTATCGCCGCGATAGCGAACACGTAGGTGAAGCGCTGGCCCTGGCTGAAGGCCGCACCGGGGTTCCGAATGAGCCGCAGTGTGAGGAGCCCACCCAGTAACCGAACCGGAGCAAACGGCTCCAGCTGGGTCACTGCGATGATCTTGGTGACGAGGTCAGCTGTCAGCCCCGGCAACGGCGACGACAGCGACCAGAAGGCGCCATCGTCGTCGTTCGATCGGGCGTGCGCCTCCGACTGGGGTTATCGCCGTTCCTCGCGCTGCTTGCACGTGACACACAGGGTGGCGCGCGGGAATGCCTGCAACCGGCCTTTGCCGATCGGCTGCCCGCAGTTGTCGCAGCTGCCGTACGTGCCGAGTTCGATATGCCGCAGCGCGAGGCGGGACTGCTCCAGCATCTCCCGGGCATTGTTGGCCAGCGACATCTCGGCATCGCGCTCGAAGTTTGCAGAACCCACATCAGCTGGATCCCGTCCGGCGCCCTCACTGCCGTCACGGAGCAGTCCCACGAGTTCAGCGGTGGAGATCTCGATCTGGCTTTCGAAGCGGGCGATGTCGTCGGTCAGCGCCTGCTTGACCTCGTTGAGCTCAGCCTTCGTCCAGGGGTCTTCGCCAGGGCGGACCGGCAACGACTTGGGATTCATCGGTTTCGCGGGCTTGTCTTGATGTTCGACTGGTACCGCATGCACCGTCGGTGCGGCCTTGGTCGAGGCCTTCCGATTCGTGGTGGTGCGACCGCCGTTCTCAGCCGCAGGGGTAGCCGCAGCACTGGATTTAGCGGTGGTCATGGGTTCCCCATTTCTTGGTACACGGCTCGAAGGGGTAAGTGACGCAGAGACAGTAGGCCGCAAAAGCACTTTCTTCAACGACCCGCGCTGATTTCTCCCTGAATTTCCAACCGTGTTGCGTATTCGAGCTCCTACCGCAACGCGCTCTGTTTGATTGCTCGAATACCGCTCGCGGCGATGTTCGCTGGGTTGCGTCCGTCGTCGTCGCTCGCAACTGATCGCGCGCGGAAGCCTTTACTTCATCGCCTCTCGGTCACAACGCCACAGGGCCCGCCGTAGCGGGCCCTGTGGGCGTTGATGAATACAGCAACCAGATCAGCGCTGGTCTCCCAGAAGAGCGTCGAGACGTGGAGTGTTGCTGGAGCCACCTCCGCTGAAGCTTGGAGCATCTTCTCGCTGAGGTTGCTCGCCCTGACCGCCAGTCCCATTTGAATTCTTCTCGGCCGCACGTGCTACGTCCGGCACATCGACTGGCTCGGCTCGGCCGGACTCCAATGTCTCGATCTGTCTGCGCAAATGGGTGGTGAGGTTCGTGCGGTACGCCGTCTCGAAGTTGCGAAGCGCCGCCACGGATGCCGTGAGGTCGTCCCGCTGCCTCTCCAGGTCACCGAACAGCTCGCCACGCCGACCCTCGATCTCCCGATCGAGCTTCTCGGCGCGACTGTGCGCATCCGCTTGGAGCCGCTCGGCATTGACCCGAGCCTCCGACTCGACTCGCTCGGCTCGCGTACGGGCATCCGTGGTGAGCTGGTGTGCGGTCCGGTTGGCTTCCTCGCGGATCCGGTTAGCGTCCTCAGTTGCCTCCTCCACAAGGCGTTCGGCCTGTTCGGTCGACATCTCGACGAGGCGGACCACGGCCGCGCTGGCTTCCTTTCCGGTCGTCACCACAATCGTCCCGGACATCGGAGGCTGTGCCGGAGCAGGCTGCCGAGGTGCAGGTGGCTGGACTGTCGGAGGCGGAGCCATCGTGTGAGGAGCCGGAGCAGGTGGCGGCGCGGCCTTGAGAGCCTCGACCTGCTTCTTCAGGTTCTGGTTCTCTTCGAGGAGCTGCGCGAAGCTTTCCTCGACCTCGTCGACGAACTCGTCAACCTCCAAGACCTCATAGCCAGACTTGCGGGCCATCCGGAACCGCTTGTTGCGAACGTCGTCGAGCGTAAGCGTCATCGTGCACCTCGATATCTAGGTGGGACTTTGGGGTGGGGCCGCGACCTCACCGGCCCTACCGTACCCAATTTGGTCTTGGTGTACAGCCGAGCCAACGAACTCAGTAGCGCCGGGTTCCGGACGAATTCAGAAGAACACGCTGCGGTTGACTTGCATCAAGATACTGACCAGGATGGCCAGGCCGATGAAGGCCAAATCGAGCATCATGTTCCCAACTCTGACCGGCTTGAGCACCTTGCGGAGCAGGCGGAGCGGCGGGTCGGTAATCGAGTAGATGATCTCAGCGAAGACCAGCATGGGTCCCCTTGGTTCCCAGTCACGAACGAGCACCGGGACCCAGGACAAGATCATGCGCGCGAACAGGATCAGCAGAAAGATCCACAGGATCCAGTTGATGATGAGTCCCACGAAAAACACGGTTGCGGCCTGTCTCTATTGCTTCGGTGTACTAGGCGTGACACCAGCCTAGGCGCACAGACCAGTCCGGCGGAGTCCTCAGCTAGCTCTGGTTGAAGAACCCGCCCGCAATCCGCTCCTTGTCTTCCGCCGCCACGGTGACGTCGTGCGGCGAGAGCAGGAACACCTTGCTGGTGACGCGTTCGATACTGCCACGTAGACCAAAGATGAGACCAGCGGCGAAGTCGACCAGCCGTTTGGCGTCGACATCCTCCATGTCGGACAGGTTCATGATGACCGGCACACCGTCGCGGAAATGCTCGCCGACGATGCGCGCCTCGTTATACGTACGGGGATGAACAGTCATGATCCGGGACATATCGGCCGTCCATGGGTGAGGTGCAAGAGTCGGCCCGGCGGCCGCTGCCACCGGGACCGGACGCCGGCTTTCGAGAGGGGTCACCGTAGCAGGCTTGTCTGCTGTGCCGGACGGCTCATCTGCGCTGTCCTCGGTCAGGTCTTCAAAGTCGGCGACATCGTCATAGTCCGCGTACCGATCGTCGGTGACGAGGCCCAGCCAGGCTGCTGCGCGCTTCAGTCGTTCCGCCATCTCATCCGCCTCGAATCTGTGACACACCTGCGCCGCAGTCAGCGCGTTGTCTGGTGCCGAGATTACCGTCCGGCATCTTGATGATCAGGCCCGACACGCGTTACCGGAGGAAGTCAGGGATGTCGAGATCATCGTCGAACACCGGACCCCTCGGCACCGTCACTGGAGCCGGGGCGAATGGTGCTGGGGCGGGAGTCGGTGCCGGCGGGGGGCTCTCCGCGGGCGTCGTGTGGTTGAGCGAGTTCTTTGACCCAACGCCCACAGGCTCCAGCTCAGGAGCTGTCGGAGTCGAGCGCACATGGTTGTTACGCAAATCGGCGGCCCGACTGATCCCTGGCTGCCGGCGCGGCGGCTGGCCACCCTCGAAGCCCGCGGCAATGACGGTCACCTTGACCTCATCACCGAGCGCGTCGTCGATGACGGTTCCGAAGATGATGTTCGCCTCTTCGTGCGCGGCCTCCTGGATCAGGTTGGCGGCAGCCGAGACTTCGAAAAGACCGAGGTCCGAGCCACCGGCGATCGAGAGTAGGACGCCGTGGGCGCCCTCGATGCTGGCCTCCAGCAGTGGTGACGACACCGCCATCTCCGCGGCCGCGCGGGCGCGGTCCTCGCCCCGCGCCGATCCGATGCCCATCAGCGCTGAGCCGGCGTTCGACATGATGGACTTCACGTCTGCGAAGTCGAGATTGATCAGGCCTGGGGTGGTGATCAGATCGGTGATACCAGAGACGCCCTGCATCAGCACCTGGTCCGCCTGCTTGAACGCGTCCAGGATCGCGATCTGGTGGTCAATCATCTGAAGCAGCTTGTCGTTGGGGATCACGATCAAGGTGTCGACTTCTTCGCGGAGGTTGACGATCCCCTGCTCGGCCTGGACAGCGCGACGCTTTCCCTCGAAGGAGAACGGTCGGGTGACTACGCCGATCGTCAGGGCGCCGAGTGCTCTGGCGATGCGGGCGACCACTGGGGCGCCGCCGGTGCCGGTACCGCCGCCTTCGCCAGCCGTCACGAAGACCATGTCGGCGCCCTTGAGCGCGTCCTCGATGTCTTGCGCGTGATCCTCAGCCGCCTGGCGGCCCTTGTCCGGATCCGCGCCGGCCCCAAGCCCGCGGGTGAGATCGCGGCCGATGTCCAGCTTGACGTCGGCATCACTCATCAGCAACGCCTGGGCGTCAGTGTTCACTGCAATGAATTCGACCCCGCGAAGCCCGGCTTCGATCATCCGGTTGACGGCGTTGACGCCGCCACCGCCGACGCCCACGACCTTGATGATCGCCAAGTAGTTCTGTGATGCAGAAACCACGATTCCGCCTCTTCTTTCATGTCTGCGGACGGGTAGCGCACCAAGTCTCAACCTGAAGTCAACAATTAAGTTGCCACGGTGGGAAGCGGCGCGGTTTCAAATGAGGCTACGAGATGGCCTTGGGCGATGGCGTCGTGACACGCCAAGATCAGCAGTCATAAATCGCATTGCTATAGCTCAAGTTGACATTGAGACCTCGCGAAACAAGCCCCGCAAGCGCAGCGAGCAATCCAATACAGCGTTTCGCGAAGAGGGACGACGGCACCAGCTTCCAGGGGCGCCGCGCGAGCAGAGCACAATCCTCTGCGAGCGTCAGTAGGCGCCCGCTGGTGACCGAAGGAGCGATGAGCGAAACACGCCCCGCAAGCGCAGCGAGCAATCCAATACAGCGTTTCGCGAAGAGGGACGACGGCACCAGCTTCCAGGGGCGCCGCGCGAGCAGAGCACAATCCTCTGCGAGCGTCAGTAGGCGCCCGCTGGTGACCGAAGGAGCGATGAGCGAAACACGCCCCGCAAGCGCAGCGAGCAATCCAATACGCCGTTTCGCGAAGAGGGACGACGGCACCAGCTTCCAGGGGCGCCGCGCGAGCAGAGCACAATCCTCTGCGAGCGTCAGTAGGCGCCCGCTGGTGACCGAAGGAGCGATGAGCGAAACAAGCCCCGCAAGCGCAGCGAGCAATCCAATACAGCGTTTCGCGAAGAGGGACGACGGCACCAGCTTCCAGGGGCGCCGCGCGAGCAGAGCACAATCCTCTGCGAGCGTCAGTAGGCGCCCGCTGGTGACCGAAGGAGCGATGAGCGAAACAAGCCCCGCAAGCGCAGCGAGCAATCCAATACAGCGTTTCGCGAAGAGGGACGACGGCACCAGCTTCCAGGGGCGCCGCGCGAGCAGAGAACAACTAGCCAACAGCCGGATTGTGCGGGCTCGAAACGTCGAGGGAAGACTTCGGCTTCCGCTTGAGCAGCGCTCTGGCGACCTGGGCCTTCAGTTCGGAATCCGACGAGCTTCCCCAGGTGACCGTCCGGCCGGACTCCAGGACCAGCACGATGCTGTCGCGATTGCCGGCCGTAATCCGATCAACCATTCCGCGAAGCTTCTTCGGGAGCGCAGTCGCAACGATGGCGACCTCGCTGAGCAGAGGTGCATCTCCGGCGTCGACCTCGGCGAGCAAAACCTCCGGCGGCATCACCGACTTCGTCTGGTAAGCGACGCCGGACTTGTCGACCACGACGTAGCCGTCCGGCTGCCGGACCGCGAGCACCGGCTTACGTTCGACGACGGTAATCCTGATCGTGCTCGGCCAGTCGCGTGTGACAGCCGCGGACTCGATGGGCGGCAGAGCGGTCGTACGCTCTGCAATCGCGTCTGTGTCCTGACGAGCGAGTGGCACACCGATGGGAACCTGCGCGGCAAAGCTCACCTGCATCGGCGTCAGATCATGAGTACCGACGACACTCACTCGTTTCGTGACGAGCGCAGTGGAGAAGTACACGCTCCACACGCTTACCCCAAGGAGCACGAGCAGCAGCGCAATGCTGGTGAAAGCCAAGACCTTACGGCGCCTCGACCGGCGTGGTTTCCGGCTCTTCCGGTTGCTGCGTGGGTGCGTTTTCTTACTGGTGCGCCGGCGGACCGTAGCGTGAGCGGTCATCGCACCGCCTCGGCAAGGCGCTGAATCTCGTCCACGATCTTCGGTGCCACCTTCGTGACGTCGCCACAGCCGACTGTGATCACCAGGTCTCCGGGACGAGCGATCCTCGCCACGGTTGGCGCCGCGTCATCCCAGACAGGTTGATACGTCACGTGCGCGGTGCCTGGCGTGACCGCATCGGCCACCATGGCCCCGTCGATTCCGGGAATGGGATCCTCGCGGTCACCGCAGACGTCCATCACGATCGCCTCATCAGCCTGCTCCAAGGCACGTGCGAGCTCGCGCCAGAAGTCTCGAGTCCGGGTGTAGAGGTGTGGTTGGAAGCAGACAACGACGCGGCCGTCACCGACACCTGTACGGGCCGCGATCAGCGTATTCAGCACCTCGGTGGGGTGATGGGCGTAGTCGTCGTAAACCCGGATGTTGTTGGGAGCCCCGATCAGCTCGAACCGCCGGTAGGTGCCCCGGTAGCTGGTCAACTCTGCCCGAACCTCGGCCTCGTCCACACCTAGCCAGATGGCCACTACGTACGCCGCCGCGGCGTTCAGCACGTTGTAGTGTCCAGGCACTGACAGCTCAACCGGGCCGACGTGGCCGGCCCAGCCAAGCGTGAAGGTTGAGCCGGTGCCGGCGAGGCGGGTGCCCATGATCTGTACATCGGCCTCGTGGGACGTGCCGAAGGTCATGATCTCAGGCCCCGGCGAGCCGGCTGCGATCCGCTGTCGTATTCCTTCGGTCAACGCGACAGCTCCCGGATCGTCGGCACTGGTCACCAGCAGCCGTACCGAGGCGGCGGTTGCAAAGCGCAGGAAACCGTCGGCGTAGTTTTCCGCACTCCCCCAGTTGCTGAGGTGATCCGGATCGATGTTGGTCACCACGGCCACCTCGCACGGGTACTGCAGGAAGGAGCCATCGCTCTCGTCGGCTTCGACGATCATGACGTCGCCCCCGCCGAGACGCCCGCCCGTGGCCGTGCCGGTGAGCGCACCACCGATTACGAAAGAGGGATCGAAGCCGCAGCCGCTCAGAACATGCGCAATCATCGCCGTCGTTGTGGTCTTGCCATGCGTTCCCGCTACGGCAATGCCACGGCGGCCGAGCATCAGCGAACCCAGCGCCGCGCTACGATGCAGCACCCGCAGGCCGCGGCGTCGAGCCTCAACCAGCTCCGGGTTGTCCTCCCGGATAGCCGAGGACACCACGACCGTTGTCGCATCGCCGAGCTGCTCTGCGCAATGCCCGACGTAGACACGAGCGCCCTGCGACTCCAGTGACCGCAAGTACTTCGAGTCCTGCCGGTCACTGCCGCTCACCCGGATGCCTTGAGCCAACATCATCGCGGCGATTCCGTTCATGCCTGAGCCGCCGATGGCGATGAAGTGCACCGTTTCCAGCTCCTCCGGACTCGGCAACTCGACGGGAGTGATCAGGCCCATCAGCGGATCACCTCCAGAACTCGCGTCGCCAACACGGTAGCTGCATCGAGGCGAGCAACGCCGGCAAGCGCCTTTCTCATTCCGGACAGCCTGTCCGGATGCGCAAACAGAGCTGGAATCTCCTCGGCCACCCAGGCGGACGTGCAGTCGCTGTCGGCCAGCATGATGCCGCCACCGGCGTTCACAACGAGCTCTGCGTTGCGGGCCTGTTCACCGTTCCCGTGCGGGTAGGGCACGAACACCGCCGGAAGCGTGACCGCCGCCGTCTCCAGCACCGTGCTGGCCCCGCTACGAGCTAACATCAGGTCTGCTGCCGCGTACGCCCGCTCCATCTGTTCCACGTAAGCCACCGGCTGGTACACAGCTCCCGTCCGCTCGTCGAGGCTCCGCACGATGCCCGGAGTGAGGTTCTTTGGACCCAGAACATGAAGCACCTGGATGCCGTGGGCCAGCAATTCCGGCCAGGCGCCGGCCACGGCGGTATTGATGCGCATCGCACCTTGTGAGCCTCCGCTGACGAGCAGCGTCGGGCGCTCGGGGTGCAAGTCGAAGCCAATGCGTGCCTCACGCTGCAGAGCGGCTTTGTCGAGATCGGTGATCGCCCGCCCCATTGGCAGCCCGATGCAGAGTGCATGTGGCAACGGAGTCTGCGGGAATGAGGTATAGACATGGCTCGTGAGTCGGGCCGCGAGCCTGTTGGCGAGGCCGGGCAGCACGTTCTGTTCATGGATCACGATCGGCAGCCCCAACCGCCGTGCAGCCAGGTAGGCCGGCGTGGACACATACCCGCCGAAACCGAGCACCACATCAGCCTTGGTGCGCCGCAGCAGCCGTACGGTCGCCGTCACTGCCTCAAGCAGCCGCGGGCCCAGCAACACCAGATCCTTTCCCACCCGCCGCGGCATCGGTACCGGAGGGATCAGCTCGAGTTCGAGTCCGGCTGCTGGAACGACGGCTGTCTCCAGTCCGCGAGCCGTACCCATTGCTGTGAGCTTCACTCCAGGGCTGAGCCGACGTAGCTCAAGGCCAGTCGCGATCAACGGCGAGGTATGGCCGGCTGTCCCGCCGCCTGCGAGCACCACAGAGCCGGAGGCTGCAGCCGATTCATAGTTCATGAGCGCGTCCGGGAGCCGACGACTGTCGTCATCCGGGGCCGGGGCCTGATTGCCTTCTTAGCCAGCAGTTTGCGGGCCTCGGGTTCCCGGCGAGCGCACGCGAGCAGAACGCCGACTGCCAGCAAGTTGGCTATCAGTGCCGAGCCCCCGTAGGACAGCAGTGGCAGCGGAACCCCGGCGATCGGGAGCAGCCGCAGGACGACTGCGAGGTTGATCAACGCCTGCACCATGAACCACGCAGTGATACCGCCCGCGACGTAGCGTACGAAGAGTTCGTCGGCGTGTGTCGCGATCCGGATGCCGGCGTACCCCAGGACGCCGATCATGGCAAGGATGACCAGGCTGCCGAACAGGCCGAACTCCTCGCCGAGCACAGCGAATATGAAGTCGGTGTGCGCCTCCGGAAGGCTGCCCCATTTCTGCCGGCTGGCGCCGAGACCGACCCCCCACCAGCCGCCAGACGCAATCGCGAACATGCCGGCATTGGCCTGATCATTGGCCCCGTTGAGATCAAGATTCGGGTCCAGAAATGCAGCAAGACGGCGCATTCGCACCGGCGAGGTGACGAAGATCGCGATCACACCCGCTAAGCCGGCTGACGCCAAGGCAATGAGAACTCGACCAGGGGCACCGACGACCCACAGCATGCCAGCAGCGATGGCTGCCATGACCACGGCCGTCCCCGCATCGCCTTGGAAGAGCACCAGCAAGATCAGTACGGCGCTTACTGGCAGGAAGGGCACCAGCAAGTGCTTCGGCTGGTCGAGCAAGCGATACTTCCGCGCCAGCACGTCCGCTCCCCAAACGATCATGGCCAGTTTCGCGAACTCCGCCGGCTGTATGGAGAACAGCGAGGAGCCCAGGTAGAGCCAGTTGCGGTTGCCGTTCACCGAGATGCCGAGCGGTGTATAGGTCAAGATCAACAAAATGGCGGCGAGAGCCACACCGAACCAGCTCAGCAGCCGCAGTGTCGACGGCGGCAGCTTCATGATCGCGAATGCGCCCAGCACGCCGACAGTGAGGAAGATCAGCTGCCGCTTGACGTAGAAGTAGGAGTCACCGACCGTGAGATAGGCATTCACGCTGGATGCTGAGAGCACCATCATCAATCCAACGATGAGCAGCAGTGCAACAGAGCCGAGCACCAGGTGATAGCTGGTCAACGGCCGGTCCAGCACGGAGCGGAGCCAGTGCAGGATCTCGAGGGGCGACCTGGGGCGCCGGGTGTGGACGGTCCGGGGATCGCGAACCGACCCAGCTCGGTGGCTGGACGCGGTCTCACCCTGCGGGGTCAGGGTCACCACTGACCGTCACTCCTCTGCGAGCGCGCGCACCGCGGCAGCGAAGGCATCCCCGCGTGCGGCGTAGTCGGTGAACATGTCCTTGCTGGCGCACCCCGGCGCGAGCAGGACAGCATCACCAGGTCTGGCCAGGGAAGCGGCCGCCGCAACGGCTTGTGCCATTGCTCTAGTGTCGACTCCCTCAATGATTTGTGTGGGGACTTCCGGCGCGTGTCGAGCGAGGGCTTGCGCGATGATCTCCCGGTCTGTCCCGAGCAGTACCGCACCACGCAGCCTTTCACGATGGGCGGTGACCAGCTCGTCGAAAGTGGTGCCTTTGGCCTGACCTCCGGCGATCCACACCACGGAGCTAAAGGCGCGCAGTGCGGCATCGGCGGCATGCGGGTTGGTTGCCTTGGAATCATCCACCCAGGAGACCCCATGGCGTTCCAGCACGGTCTGGATTTTGTGCGGGCCAACCGTGACCGTTTGCAACCCTTTGCGCACCGCCGTCGCCGGCACACCGTACGAGCGAGCCAGCGCGGCAGCAGCCAAAGCGTTGGCCACATTGTGCGGCGCGGCTGGACTGACGTCGCTGACCTTTGCCAGCTCCAGCGCCGAGTCCCTACGCTGCTCGATGAACGCCCGGTCAACCAGCAAGTCGTCGACCACGCCCAGCATTGACAGTCCAGGCGTTCCCAAGGTGAAGCCGATAGCTCGGGCACCCTCGACCACCTCGGCCTGCTCGACCATCTGCTCGGTGACCGGGTCAGCGACGTTGTAGACGCAGCTGGCGTGGATGCCGGTGTAGATCTTGGCCTTGGCGTCGCGATACGCCTTGTACGAGCCGTGCCATTCCAAGTGATCCGGCTGCACGTTGAGGACCGCGGCCGAGTGCAGGGCCAGTGAGCTGGACCAGTGCAGCTGGTGACTGGAGAGCTCCACTGCGAGTACGTCATAGGGTTGCGGGTCCAGCACGATCTCCATGATGGGGCGGCCAATGTTGCCCACCGCGGCCGTCCTCAGTCCTGCGGCGGTCAGGATCGACTCGAGCATCTGGGTGGTGGTCGTCTTGCCGTTCGTGCCGGTAATCCCGAGCCACGGCACGATCTTGTCGGGCCGGCTGAGCCGCCAGGCCAGCTCCACCTCGCTCCAGATAGGCACGCCACGATCAGCGGCCTGTACCAGCAGTGGTGCGCTGGCCGGCCAGCCGGTCGCGATCACCAGGTCGGTGTCGTCGGGAAGGGTCGCAGTAGAACCCGGCCCAAGCCGGACCGAGCCGCCGAGCACTTCGAGCAGCTTGCCCCTGTCGGAGGTGAGGTCATCGAGTATGTCGTCCAGAGCCGTGACGCGGGCGCCGAAATGGAGCAGCCCATCGGCAGCCGCGAAACCAGAAACGCCGATGCCTGCGACCACAACGTGGGCCCGCGGCCACGGTGATCGGCTATCGGCATGGGGCAACCAAGCCGTGTTCATGTACCGGCCACCCACTCCGCATAGAAGATGCCTAGGCCTGCGGCAACGCACAGGCCGGCAATGATCCAGAAGCGCATCACGATCGTCACTTGAGCCCAGCTCAGCAGCTCGAAGTGATGGTGGATAGGCGACATCTTGAACAACCGTCGGCCACGGGTCAGTTTGAAGAAACCGACCTGGAGGATCACCGACATCACTTCAATGACCAGCAGCCCACCCAGGATCACCAGCAGCAGCTCGGTTCGAGTAAAGATCGCCATACCGGCAAGTGCGCCGCCGAGAGACAGTGAGCCGGTATCGCCCATGAAGATCTTCGCGGGTTCGGCGTTCCACCACAGGAAGCCGAAGCAGGCCCCGGCGAGCGCAGCCGCGACCACCGCAAGGTCGTAGGGGTCGCGTACCTCATAGCACTTCGGCCCGGCGGATGCGGTGTAGGCACAGGACTGGTTGTACTGCCAGATATTGACCAGCGTATAGGCGCCGAAGATCATGACGCAGGCACCGGAGGCGAGGCCGTCGAGGCCATCTGTGAGGTTGACCCCGTTGCTGGCGGCCGCGATCAGCAGCATGACCCAGATGATCACGAGGACTAGCGGCAGTTGCAGCCATTCGATGTCGCGCAGGAACGAGATGGCAGGTGAGGCCGGGGTAATGCCTCGCTCGTCGGGGAACTGCAGCGACGCGACCGCGAACACAATGGCGACGATCGACTGGCCGGCGATCTTGGCCTTGCTCCGCAGACCGAGGGAGCGCTGTTTGCTGATCTTGACGTAGTCATCGAGAAACCCGACCACGCCTAGGCCGGTGAAGAGGAAAAGGACCAGCAATGCCGATGCGGAAGGTGCTGAGAAGGTGATCAGATGGCTGCCGAAGTAGGCGATCAAAACAGCGGCAATGATGACTAGGCCCCCCATAGTGGGGGTTCCGCGCTTTACGTGGTGTGAGGTGGGGCCGTCGTCGCGGATCAGCTGCCCGTAGCCCTTCTTGACCAGGACGAGGATTGCCAGCTTGGTGCCGAGCAGCGTGCCGAGCAGGGCGAGGCAGCCGGCGAAGACAATGGCCTTCACCCGACATCCTGGCGCCGGGGTGGTCCGACAGCAGCAAGGATCTCGTCGGCCACGGTGTCCAAGGCTAGGCCACGCGATGCCTTGACCAAGACGACGTCACCAGCCCCAAGATCACTCGTGACGACAGCTACCGCAGCAGCCTTGTCCGTCACCTGCACCGCGCGTGCAGACGGCAAACCGGCCGCGACCGCGGCGGTGGTGATCTGGGCAGCGTACTCACCAATCGCCACCAGGTGCTCGACCCCGCTCTGTGCCGCGAACCGGCCAAGCGCGGCATGCTCGTCGGCTGCGGTCTCGCCCAACTCGAGCATGTCTCCGAGCACAGCCCAGGTGTGCCGACCCGTTCGGCCCAGCTCAGCCAACGTGGTCAGGGCGGCACGCATCGAATCAGGGTTGGCGTTATAGGCGTCATTGATCACAGTGACACCGTCTGATCGGTCATGCAGCTCCATCCGCCAGCGCGATCGCGGACCGGCCGCGGCGAGCGCAGCCGCGACCTGGTCGAGCTCACGACCAACCGCGACCGCCGCAGCGGCCCCAGCGACCGCGTTCGCGACCTGATGCCGGCCGGTCAGCTGAAGCTGCACCCGAGAGTCAGATTGACGGTCTCGGCCGTCGTGCAGAGCGAAGGAGTAGCGCCCACGAGCGTCACCGACTAATTCGGATGCCCAAACGCCGTCGTCAAGTGGCTGAATCGTTGACCAGGGCAGGACCTGGGCCCGCGTACGCCTCCGCATCGACCAGACCAACGGATCGTCAATGTTCAGTACCGCCCAACCATCAGGCGGGAGAGCCTCCACCAACTCACCCTTGGCGCGGGCGATCGCAGCCTGCCCGCCGAACTCCCCCACGTGCGCCTGACCCACGTTCAGCACCACTCCGACCCGTGGTGGCGCGATGTCACAGAGGTAGGCGATGTGGCCAATCCCACGGGCCCCCATCTCCACGACGAGGTACCTGGTCCCCTCGTCGACGTCTCCAACCGTGAGTGGCACGCCGAGTTCGTTGTTGAGATTGCCGACTGCCGCCACAGTCGGACCAGCACGCTCGAGCACTTGCGCAAGCAAATCCTTGGTCGACGTCTTTCCGACCGAGCCGGTGATGCCGACGACCTGGAGACCTCCAGCACTTGCCCGGTCCACGAGGTATCGGGAGATCCGACCGAGCGCGACCAGCGGATCAACCACCACCACACACGGTGCGCCCTCCACCGGATGTCTGGTCAGCGAGGCTGCCGCGCCGGCGGCTGTGGCCGCAGCAACGTAGTCATGACCGTCGACATGCTCTCCACGTAGCGCCACGAACAGGGCACCAGCCGAGACCGCCCGGGAGTCGGCCGTCAGGGCAGTCACGACCGCAGTCGTGTCGCGGGGCCCAGATAGCTGCGCACCCAGCACCGTGGCGATCTCGTCGACCGTCACTGCAATCACGGCATCGGATCCTGCGGACCAGTCTGCCGGACCAGATCCGGATGCTGTACGGCCCACTCCTCGGCCACCACTACAGGATCGCTGAACGGCAGGACCGTCCCAGCGATCTCCTGACCGACCTCGTGACCTTTGCCGAGGATCGCGACGACGTCGTCCGGGGCCGCCAGGCGGAGCGCGAGGTTGATGGCCGAGCGCCGGTCGCCGCCGTCGATCACCTCGGTGGCCAGACCGTCTTTGCGCACTGCGGCACGCGCCCCAGTGATCAGCTGTGCCCGGATCGCGGCTGGGTCTTCGGACCGTGGATTGTCATCTGTGGCAATCACCACATCCGCGTGCCGTGCTGCCGACTCCCCCATCGGCTCCCGTTTCTGTGGATCACGATCTCCACCGCATCCGACGACCGCAATGCGCCGCCGGCTTCCCACCGCCTCCAGCGCGGCAGCGATCGCCTGGGGCGTATGCGCGAAATCGACGTAGACCAGCGGTGCACCGGGCCCCAGCTCGATCCGCTGCATCCGGCCGGACACATCGGCCTGCCCCAAACCGGCGGCAGCACGTTCCAGGTCCCCGCCGATCGCGTGCACCATTGCCAGCGCCGTCAACGCATTGCGAATGTTGAAGTCACCCGGAAGTGTGAGGCTGAAGTCGAGGGTCCGACCGCGCAGGTCGGCGCGAACAGCTGTTCGTCCATCGGGTAGGGCATGATACGCCAACGCGCGGCATGCTGCATCGCCGTCGAGGCTTACCGTGGTGAGGCCTATTCCAGTCTCACGATCGATGCGCTGCACCAGGTCGCGGCCTTGCGGATCATCGACATTGATCACCGCATGTCTGGTCCGCTCCGGAGTGAACAACGATGCCTTCGCCTCGAAGTAGGACTCCATGTCGCCGTGGAAGTCCAGATGATCTCTGCCGAGGTTGGTGAAGGCTGCGACATCGAAGGTGATCGCATCTGCGCGGCCGAGCACCAGGGCGTGTGAGGAAACCTCCATCATCACGGTCTCAGCTCCCTCTTCGAGCAGAAAAGCCAGCAGACCCTGAAGATCGGTCGACTCCGGCGTCGTCACTGTCGTCGGGATGCAGTCCAGGGCTACGCCGTTGAGCCGGAACCCGACAGTACCGACCGAGCCCGTGCTCACGCCTCCTGCCCGCAGAGCGGCCTCGAGCAGGAACGTGGTGGTGGTCTTTCCATTGGTACCGGTGACGGCACACATAGTGAGTGCGTCGGCTGGCCGGCCGTAGATGGTCGCGGCGACGCCTGCCATTGCCTGCCTGGGCTGGTCGACCACGATCACCGGAAGCTGTACGCCGTCGGCGATGCGGCCGCCCGCTACATCGGTGAGGATGGCAACCGCACCCGCCTGGGCAGCTTGTTGGATGAATTCCGCGCCGTGATGATGCGCACCGGACAAGGCGACGTAGAGGTCGCCGGGACGTACCAGCCGGGAGTCGATGCTGATGCCACTGACAACCGGGTCGCTTACCGCGGCGCGGTCCCCGAACAGCTCGGCCAAACCGATCTGGTGTCTGGTGCGCGGCCGGAGCACGGCCCCCCGTGGAGCAAAAGACACGCTGGTGACGTTATCGACTCGTCGGCCCGTTCGGACCAATACCCTCCCCTTTGATCGCTCGCTTCGCTCGCTGCGTTCAATTTCTCGCTTCGCTCGCCGCGCTGTTCGCCGCGTTCAATCTGCTCGCTTCGCTCGCCGCGTTCAATCTGCTCGCTTCGCTCGCCGCGTTCAATCTGCTCGCTTCGCTCGCTGTGTTCAATCTGCTTGCTTCGCTCGCCGCGGCTCACCACTTGGTGGACAGTGGCTGGTGCGGTTTGGCATCCGGTGCGACCGAGTAGCGCGGCAAGGCGATGTTCATGATGTCGCGGTACGCCGGCGCCGCCGTGACCGATCCGGTATCGCCCATTCTCGGGTTGCTGATCACGACGTAGGTCAGGATCTGCGGATCGTCGAGCGGCGCGAATCCCACGAATGAGGTTACGTAGCCCCGATAACAGCCACATGTGGTGTCCGCACGCTGTGCGGTGCCCGTCTTGCCGCCGGTGGTGTACCTGTCGAGCTTCAGATTGAGCTGACCGTTGGTGCTGTCGATGACGGCCTGCATCAGCTCACGTACCTGGGCCGAACTTTTCTCCGAGATGACCCGCCGCTGCGGCGCTCGCGGCAACGCCACTTCCTTGCCCTCGCCGTCGGCCGCCTTCTTGATCACCGTTGGCGGGTTGTAGATCCCGCCGTTCACTATGCCCGCGATAGCAGCGGCTTCCTGGATTCCTGTCACCGCAATCGCCTGCCCGAACGCAATCTGATCGCGTTGGCCGTCGGTCATGTCTGGCTTGGGAATGATGCCTGCGGATTCGCCGGGCAGTTGGATATTGGTCTTCGACCCGAGGCCAAAGCTCACCAGGTAGTCGTGCAGCTTCTGCTTGTCGAGCTGCCGGGTCAGCAACGCCGTGCCGATGTTGGAGGAGTCCGCGATCACCCCGCGCATCGTGTAGTGCAGCACTCCGTGGGAGAAATGATCCTTGATCGAGCGGCCACCCGAGGCGAGACGGCTGGGAATGACAACGCGAGTGGACGGTGTCACTGTGCCGGAGTCGATCAATGCCGCCGATGTCAAGACCTTCTGCACGCTTCCGGGCTCGTATGGGGCAGAGACGGCGCGGTTGCCCCGGTCTTCTGATTTTGCAGCCTGTGGCCTGGACGAGTCATAGCTAGGCGCGTTGGCCAGCGCAATCAGCTGACCTGTCTTGACGTCCATGACGATGGCAAAGCCTGAATCGGCCCGGTTCTTGGCAACCTGCTCGGCAAGCCGCCGTTCGGCGACCCACTGCACCTCGGAGTCAAGTGTGAGCTGGAAGCTGAGGCCATTGCGGGCGGGTGTGATGGAACTCTGGCCGAGCGGGATCTTGCTGCCATTCGGTGCGCTCTCATACGTTTCCTTGCCTTCAATACCGGCCAGCTGGGCATTGAGGGTTCGCTCCAGCCCGGCGAGGCCCTTGCCGTCCGCCCCGACGAAACCGACCACCGAGGCGCCGACCGAGCCATTGGGGTAGGTGCGGATGGGATCGCTCTCCCGGAAAACCCCATGCAAGTCGCGCCTGGACAGATCGGCCGCGAGCGCGCTGTAGGTGAGAGCGGGCACCTTCTTCTTGAGATAGACGAAGCGAGTGCCGCTCTTGGTCAGTAGCGGCATCAGTTCCGCGGGCGACATGGCGAGGTGACCGGCAAGCACATCGGCGAACTCCGCTGCGCGAGGAGCTGTCAGTGTCGGATCGGCTGTGACCGCGACAGCTGGCTGTGTGGACGCGAGGACTAAACCGTTGCGATCTGTGATCTCGCCACGCGCCGGCAGCAGCGGCAGTGTCCGGGTCAGCGCGTCGGCGGCATAGGAGGACGAGTCGAAGCCCTGGAGTTGCAACAGCCGGCCAGCACAGAGGGAAAGGGCCATCGCGACCGCGATGAGCAGCACGTGCAACCGCCGAGGAGCCGAGGCTAGCGGCAGCCGCATCGGAGGCCTGCGGCGAACGAGCCGAATCGGTGGTGGTTGACGCACCCGCGGTCGGGGAGTAACCACCGTGCCGTCACGGAGAATGCGTACGCCGCGGGCGTGCAGCGTTGACGATTGGTCGGTAGCGGTCGGCCGCGAGTGGTCGACACCAGCCGGAGCGCGGAGCGGACGTGACGAGACCTTGGGTACCGGCCGGCGACGATGCTCCTCATCCATCAGGGCTGTCCCCTGCCGTGCGTTCCCTTCTTGGTTGTCGTGGTGTCGGCCGAGGTGGCCTTCTTCTGTTTTGCCGCCGCCCGTTCGGCAGCCTTCTGCTGCGCCGTTGCCTGCTCGGCAGCCATGCGCTTGGCCTCGGCTGCGGCTGCCTCTTTCTTCGCCGCCTTCGCGGCAGCCTTCGCTTCAGCGCGGGCACGCTTGGCCGCTTCCTCGGCCGCCAGCTGTGCCGGTGTCTTCACGATCAGCGCGGGCACCTCGTGACCGCTCACTGGCTTGGGCTTGCCCACCACCTTGCCGCTGGGCAGCACCAGGAATGCTGGAAACGGGTTGGGGCGCATCCCGAGCGCGGAGGCCCGACGGGCGAGCTCTTGGGGAGCAGCGAGAGCGTCAAGCTGATTCTCGAGGTCGGCTTGGGCGTATGCGAGTTCGGTGGACTGCCGATTGAGCGTCCGTGACTGGAACGCCTGGCTCTGCAGCGTGGTGTTGAGCATGAGCAAGCCCGCCATGCCGAGACCAAAGACCCCGATCAGCACGAGGAGGAAAGGGAATCGAGCCAAGCGGGCGGCCGGTCGCGCCACGGCCCGCAGCGGCCACCCTGTCGTTCGGACCCCGTCACCCCTGGCGGCGATGGGCGCCCACAGCGCGCTCATCCGGCCACCGCCATCTCAGAGATGCGCACCGCGGCCCGGAGCCGCGCCGAGGCAGCGCGTGGGTTGTGGGCGACTTCGGCAGGACTTGGTCGCATTGCGCCACGGGTCAACAGCCGCAGCTCCGGTCCGAGGTCAGCCGGGACAACGGGAAGGTCGCGTGGGGCGCGATCCCGAGCGGCAAGTCCGAGGATTTGCTTGACCAACCTGTCCTCCAACGAGTGGTAGGCCAACACGGCGATCCGGCCATGAACGGCGAGCGCCGCGATGGCACTTGGCAGCACGGATTCGAGCGAATCGAGCTCGGCGTTGACCTCGATCCGGAGAGCCTGAAACGTCCGCTTCGCAGGATGGCCGCCGGTTTTGCGGGAGGCTGCCGGGACGGTGTCGTACAGCACCTGGACAAGTCGGCTCGAGGTGACGAAAGGCTCGCGCTCTCGCTCGGCGACTATCCGTCCAGCAATCCGGTCGGCGTACCGTTCCTCGCCGTATTTTCGCAGGATTCGGGACAGTTCTGCTCTCGAATAGGTATTGAGGACTTGAGCCGCAGTCAATTCCTGGCGTCCCATCCGCATGTCGAGCGGGGCATCGTGTGCGTAAGCGAATCCACGGTCAGGATCGTCGATCTGGAGCGAGGAGAGGCCGAGGTCAAGCAGAATCCCCTGAACCTTGGGGCGGCCGAGCCGGGCGAGCACGTCCGGCAACTCGTCATAGCGTGCCTCGACGAGTGTGATTCGATCGGCAAACTCGGCCAGCCGCTCCCCCGCGAGGGCCAGTGCCTGCGGATCGCGATCAAGTCCGATCAGCTGCGCCTCGGGGCAGGCAGCCATCAAAGCGTGGGCATGGCCGGCCAGGCCGAGCGTGCAATCAACGAGAACGCTGGCGCCTTCCCCTGCCGGATCAATCGGCGGCGCTTCCAGAGCCGGAGCCAGCAATGCAACAACCTCCGCCAACATGACGGGTAGATGCAGCTCGGCCAGGCCACTCATCCGACACTCGACCCTTCATTGATCTGTACTGCGTTGACTGTGAGCTGCCCAGGAATAGCCGCCCGCAGCTCTCGGCCGTGGCTCGTGTAGAGGGGTTTCAACCCGAGATCCGCGGGGAGTCCTACCTGGCACCGGGGAAGTTGTGTCAGGGAGTCGAACCTGCGGGTTGAAGCCTCTCTACACGAGCCGTATTTCGTCTTCTCTTGCTGCCACGTTCCTCAGCCCCCGGGGAACACGGCTTCGTTCAGTTCGGCAAAGGCCGCCTCCTTCGCGGCGGAGTACTCCTCCCATGCGGCGGCGTCCCACACCTCCACACGATCGATCGCCCCCACTACGACACAGTCCTTGTCGAGGCCCGCGTACGCCCGCAAATGGGGCGGGATTGTGATGCGACCCTGCTTGTCTGGTGTCTCGTCCGAAGCCCCCGAGGCGAGCATCCGCTGGTAGTCCCGGACTTGCTGTTGGCTAGTGGAGGCGCTCCTCGCGGTTTGGGTCACCTCAACGAACTTCTCTGTCGGCCAGATAGCCAGGCAGTGCTCCTGGAATCGGGTGATCACCAGGCCGTCAGCCAGCTCGTTGCGGTACTTCGCCGGAAGGATCAGGCGGCCTTTGTCGTCGAGCTTCGGAGTGTGGGTGCCAAGAAACATGGGCCACCCTCCTCACCCCCACTTATCGTCCACCGTGCTCCACTTCGCCCCACCATACCCCACTTCTCCCCACATGGCACCCTTTGCCCGCTTCTCTCTTCAGCTTCGGCGTGTTGCCCTTTTCCTGAGAGCGGCAGACAACACGTAGGGTTTGGACATGTCCCTGGGCTATGAGAAGGCAGCCGGGATCGGGCAAAGTCCTGACCGGGCCTACTCTCTCGGCGACGTGGTCCAGGTGATGGGCCAGGTTCGGCAGGCGATGGAGAGCGTGATCGAGGGGAAGCGGAGCTCGGTCGACCTCGCGTTGGTCGTGCTGCTGGCCGAAGGTCACCTCCTTGTCGAGGATGTGCCAGGGGTCGGCAAGACCATGCTCGCCAAGGCGCTGGGCCGTTCAATCGCGTGTTCAGTACGCCGAGTTCAGTTCACTCCCGACCTGTTGCCGTCCGACATCACCGGCGTCTCGGTGTTCAATCAGGAGACGCGCGATTTCGAATTCAAACCTGGTGGCATCTTCGCCAACATCGTGGTCGGCGACGAGATCAACCGTGCTTCGCCGAAGACACAGTCGGCTCTTCTGGAATCGATGGAAGAACGTCAAGTCAGCGTCGATGGCACGACCTATCGGCTCGAGCCGCCGTTCATGGTGGTCGCCACCCAGAATCCGATCGAGATGGAAGGCACCTATCCACTGCCTGAGGCGCAGCGGGACCGGTTCATGGCGCGAATCCAGATGGGCTACCCGACCCCGAACTCCGAGCTCGACATGCTCGAATCCCATGGCTCCAGCGACCCGCTCGCCGCGCTGCAACCGGTGACCGACGGCTCCACCATCCGAGGGCTGATCGATGCGGTCAAGAAGGTGTACGTCAGCCCGGCCGTCAAGCACTACATCGTCCAAATGGTCAACGCCACGCGCAACTCGCGCGACCTGCGACTCGGCGCCTCACCGCGCGCGACGTTGCAATTGCTCCGCGCGAGCCGCGCTTTCGCGGCGATGTCCGGGCGGGACTACGTGACTCCCGACGACGTTGCGGCTCTCGGAGTCTCCGTCCTGGCGCATCGGGTACTGCCCTCCACAGATGCCCAGCTGGCCCGCCGTACGGTGACCGACGTCATCGCCCAGGCCATCCAATCCGTACACATTCCAGACCGGAGATAGATGGCACCATGTCGCGTCCGTGGCGGCTGCTCACACCCCGGGGGCGGTTCTTCGTACTGATCGGCCTGATCGTTGTACTGCTGGCCATGGCCGCTGGTCAACGTGATGTCATGCGGCTCGGCCTGTTGTTGGTGGCCCTCCCTGCTATCGCCGCCATTTTGGTCTCTCGCGCCAGGTTGCGGATGTCATGTGAGCGTTCCGTCGAGCCTGCCCAAGTGCCACTGGGCTCACCGATGAAAGGCCAGATCATCATCGGCCAGGATGGCAGGCTGCCGGCCGGGATCTTGCTGCTGGAGGATTCGGTGCCGCGTGAGCTCGGGACCCGACCACGATTCCTGGTGGACCGGGCGGATCTGAGTTGGCGCCGGGTCGTGGAATATCCATTGCTGGGACGGGTACGCGGCCGCTTCTCCACGGGCCCGCTGACTGTACGGACCGTTGATCCCTTTGGCCTCGTGCAGCTCGATCGTCAGTTCGTCGCCACCAGCGAGGTCATGGTGACTCCGCGGATCGTGCCGCTGCCGACCGTCAGGACGATCGGTGGCGGAGGCGGCACAGGCGAGGCGCGACCACACCGAGTTGGCGTCGTGGGCCAGGATGACGCACTCGTCCGCGAGTACCGGCAAGGTGACGACGTACGTCGAATCCACTGGCGCTCCACTGCCCGCTGGGGGGACCTCATGGTCCGACGCGAGGAGCAGGCGTGGGATCCGAGTGCCAGCATTGTGCTCGACTCGAGATCAAGTGCCCACGAGGGCCGGGGCATACAGAACTCGCTGGAGTGGGCCATCTCGGCAGCCGCATCGATCGGTATCCACTTCTTGGACGACGGCTTCGGCATCGAGATCTACGAGGCCGACGGACCGCTGCACATCAGCGGAACGATGGGTCAGCACAGCTCGGCGTCCCAAGAATTGGTGATCAGCCGACTGACCGACCTCAGGCCGCGCTCGACCACCACCATTCACTACGCCGTGGAGTCCGCGACCGTCGACCGGCCCGGACAGCTGGCCATCGCGATCATGGGGCGGATGAACGCGCAGGATGCGCATTCCCTGCTCCGAGTGCGACGCAATCGGGCTCAGGGTCTGGCGATGCTACTGGATGTCGACACCTTCGCCGACGGACCCGCGAGCGAGCAGCAGCGCGCACAGCACGAGCTGGCAGGGCAGATCTTGCGTGACAATCAGTGGCGGGTCATCGACGTACCACACGGCATGGGCGTTGCCGACGCGTGGTCCGCCCTCGAACAGCTCAACACGGCGGCCTGACAATGCGCGCGTCCGACCGTAGCGCCATCGCCGTGACGATCTCGGTGATGCTGGCGTGCTTCACCGTGACCCCGCTGACCTCCGATTCCGGCTTCATCGGCCTGAGCTGGGTGTTGATCATCGCGATCGGCGCCGCCAGTCTGGGACTGCGACGCATCCGACTGACCAGCGGCGCAGTACTCAGCGCACAGATTGCGATCCTGCTGTTCTTCTCTCTGGGCCTTAGCCTCACTCTCGCTTCGTCGACGACTGACCTGAGCACGCCGTGGTTCGAGCACTACCCCGCGCTCTGGGCGGAGGGCATCGAGCACATGCGCACCCAGGCTTCACCGATGGATCCCGACAACGGGGTGAAGCTGATCTTCGTGACGGTGATCGGGATGATCATGATCATGACCGATCTGCTGGTATCCGGCGTGGGGCGACCGGCTTGGGCAATCGCACCGCCCGCCACGCTGTTTCTGGTGCCAGCACTCGGTTTAGGCACTGACACAGGAGTGATCAGCTTCTGCTACATAGCCGTTGGTTATCTCGCAATCCTGATCGCGGAGGGCCTGAACGCCACGGCGCGATGGACTCGGGGACTAACCCGCGACTCGGCCGAGGGCTTCGGAACGTCCATGCCGGTGGTATGGCGAGCCGCGGGCTATCTCGCGATTCCGGCCATTCTCGCCACCATCGTGTTGGGGTTTGCCTTGCCCACCCTGTCCCTGCCCGGAATCGGTTTCGGTAACGGGGCCGGTGGCAACGGTCCGCTTCAGTTGACCGATCCCACTTTGGACCTGCGCCGCAATCTCAGCCAGCCAGAGGACCGCGAGGTGATCCAGTACCAGACCACGGGTCCGGGCGGGGTCTACTTGCGACTAGCCTCGCTGCCCCAGTTGAGCGCGAACGGCTGGAGCAATGTGCAGATACGGCTGAACAACGGACAGACCCTCCCCACAATCCCCGGTCTGAGCGGCGAGCCGGGAGAGCGGCGGCGGACAACGATCAAGGTGCTGGAGTTCGGGTCCCAGTACCTGCCTCTTCCGTACGCGCCGCGCACCTACGACGCACCTGGAGACTGGCGCTTCGACGCCAACTCTTTGATCGTCGTGAACGCCGACAACCGGGCGCAGGATCTCCGGCGCCTGACCTACACGGTCGAGAGCGTCGACATCGAGCCGGACATCAGTGATCTGAACAATGCTGTCGCCGGTACTCCTGCAGATGCTGCAGTGACCGCAGCTATCCCGTCCGACCTACCGGACTCTCTGGTGCAGCTGGCCAATCGCATTACCGCGAAGGCCGACACTCCAGCCGCAAAGGCGGCCGCGATCCAGGCCTATCTGCGCAGCGGCCAGTTCACCTACAGCACCGAGCCACTGCCGGGTAGTGGCTATGAGGCGCTGGGGAACTTCCTACTTCAGGATCGCAGGGGGTATTGCGAGCAATTCGCGTCTGCGATGGCCATGATGGCGCGCGTGGTCGGGATACCGTCCAGGGTTTCGGTCGGCTTCCTCCCGGGCGAACGGGATGAAGAAGGCTGGAAGGTCTCGATCCGGGACATGCATGCCTGGCCCGAGCTGTACTTCGCCAATTACGGCTGGGTGCGGTTCGAGCCCACCCCGGCCAGCGTCACCGGATCCGCGCCGGCGTGGACAGTACAGAACACGGACTCCTCCGGGAATGATCCATCGGCAAACCCGTCCTCCGAGCCGAGCGCCGACGAGGTCTCGCCAGGCAGCGTGCCATCGACTGTGCCAAGCGAGCAACCGACTAATCTTGGGCCCGGCGCCGGCGCCACCTGGGGACACACCCTGATCGGAGCCGTCATCGTTCTGGTCTTGTTCGCCATCCTCGCGGCCCCAGCAACCATTAGGGTGAGACGTCGCAGTGGCCGGCTCAACGGGAGCGGGCCGGCTGAGGAGCGGGTAGAGGCTGCCTGGGCTGAGATCAGGGACACTGTGGTGGACTACGGCGGGTCGTGGCCTGAGGGCTCACCCCGTGCCATCGGCCGCGAGGTTGCGGACCGGCTTGATGATGAGGAGTCGGAGTCGATGAGCCGGGTTGCCACCCTGGTCGAACGGTCGCGCTACGCGCGCAGCTTCGACCACGGCGGCTCTATGAGTGAGCTACCAGCCATGACGTCCGAGATTCGGCGTGGCGTGGCCGCTCCGGCCGATTGGCGACGAAAGGTCATCGCGCTGTTTCTTCCACGTTCGCTGTTCCGGCGTACGCCCAAGGAGCCGTGAACACTAGTGCCGTGGAACGACACCAGTTCCGCTATGAGTTGGTCGATCTTGGGGGGAACGGGTCACAAACGTTCCTCGCGGCAGCGACGACTCACAGATCCTTGTCGCGGTAGCGAGGACTCTATAAACCCTCGTCGCGCCGACGACGCCAGCGCTCTTCCATCTTGTCCATGAAGCCCTGCCCGTCGTGGGCGCGCGATGCTTGCGAGGTCTTCGCTCGATCCCGACCTTGACCAGCATCGGCGTTGCCACCGACGTGTTGCCAGGAGTAGATGGCCGTCACCGCGGCCGCAACCATGATCACGAAGCCGAGCACGCTCAGGAAGGGATTGACCGAGATGCCTGCGATGAGGAGCCCGAGGCCTGCAAAGAATCCCACGCCAGCAAGCGCGGCACGGCGCCGATGGACCCGTCGAACGCTGGTCCCTCGGAGAGCATTGACCAGCTTAGGGTCCTCAGCCGCGAGAGCGGCCTCCATCTGCTCGAGAAGTCGTTGCTCCTCATCTGAGAGGGCCACTAGCCACCTCCCAAGGGTCTCGTCGTACGCGTGCCGTCATGATACGCCTCTCACACGGAAGGAGGAGATTCGATCCGTTTGGATACTGAACTACCCACTGACGTGTGACTTTTGCACCCGTTATCGACGGCATTCGGCCTCGTCCTTGGCTGGGCGATGTGGCTCTAGTTTAGGTTGCGCCGGTGGGTATGGGAAACCCATCGGCCAATTACCGGACCAGATCGCAGCTCGCTACCAGCGACGCGTGAGCACGGCTCTCTGAACCGCTGCCGGCCCGAACTTTCCGACCGCCGCATCCATTGCAAGATCGGCTTCTCGCCATCCCCTCTCGGGATCGGTCAGCTGCGGTTGCCGATAGACACGATGCCGGTCCACGAGCTGTTCGACCCGAACCCCAACACGCCGGATCCGTGCACGCTCCACGCCGAGCCGCTCGTAGAGCTCGAGCGCCTGCGCGTAGATCTCGACCGTGACATCGGTGGGCGCGGGAAGAGTGGCCGAGCGAGTCAACTCTGTGAAGTCGGCGAACCGCACCGAGATGGTGACGGTGCGGCCCGCCATCTGCTGTTTCCGCATCCGGCGAGCCGTGCGGTCCGCCATCCGAAGTAGCTCGCGACGCACGGTATCGGGATCGTCGGTGTCCCGCCTGAAAGTCTCCTGGGATCCGACGCTGTGCTCCGGCTCCAGCGGTGTGACGCGGCGACGGTCCCTGCCCCACGCGAGCTCGCTGAGCATGCCGCCTGCGTGCGGGCCGAAGATTGGACGCAGGGAGCCTCTAGGGGTGTGGGCGAGGTCGCCGACAGTGTAGATGCCAAGTCGATGCAGCTTCTGTGCGGTCGCGTGGCCAACTCCCCACATCGCCTCCACCGGTAGCGGGTGCAGAAAACCCGCGACACCCTCCGGCGGGACTTCGACCAGTCCATCTGGCTTCGCTGCCCTGGAGGCCACCTTGGCGACGAACTTGGTTGGGCCGATACCAACCGAGCAGGTTATCTGCTGTTCGTCGGCCACGACCGCCCGCACGTACTCTCCGATCTGTGTCGGGCTGCCGAACATCCGCACGGCACCGGTCAGGTCCAAGAACGCCTCGTCGATCGACGCCGACTCGACGACAGAGGTAACCGACCGGAAGACTGCCACGATCGCCTTGGACACGGCGGTGTAGCTGTCGAAGTCGGGAACAAGAAAGGTGGCACGCGGTGCCAGACGTCGCGCCTCGGTCGAGGACATGCCGGACCGTACGCCCCGGGCCCTCGCCTCGTACGTCGCCGAGAGCACCACACCCCGCGGAGAGCCACCGACGATGACCGCCGTTCCTCGTAGCTCTGGTCGTCGACGCAGCTCAACGGACGCATAGAAGGCGTCCATATCGACATGCATCACAATGCGCGGCGGCATCTTCTGCTCCTATCGAACGTGCGTTCGATACCAGCGTAGCCGCTGGCGTGTGAATCAGCTCGACGCCACGTCGATTGGGCGTTCCAGCACTGCACTGAATCCGATTGCACGCTCGACCAGACGGAGAAAGGCCCTCGCATCCCTCACCAGGTCGTCCGCCTCGCGGGCACTGACGATCGTGGTCGCACCAGCGCGGATCGCATCACGCCTGCCCTCGGTGGCTGCGAAGAACGCGGCCCACTCAGCCAGTTCGGGGGCGACCTCGGCCAGCATCTGCCAGGCATTACGCGGGCGGCCATGGACGCGGCCCATACCCGGAGGTGCCCGATGCGTCAACACAATGGCCACCACGCGTAGCGCGGCAATGTGGGCGGCCAGGTACCGGTCGCTAGGGCGCCGCGCCAGCTCTGCTTCGGCAAGGGAGCTGCGCGCGCGCCGTAGGTCCTCGTTGCGGGCCATCAAGGTTCGTTCCTCTGGTTGATGTCGGATCGATCAGCACACTCGACCGCAAAGTTGATTGCTCACTACTGCTCGCTGTGGATCGCGCTTTGTTGGATTGCTCGCTTCGCTCGCTGCGATGTTCGCTAAGTTGCCGCCGTCTTCGTCGGAGCTGACGGAACGGAAAAGCGTTGTTCCGCCATCTCCTCCTGCAGATCGGCGACGCGGACATCGAGAATCCGCGATCCACGGGTTGGCGGCCCCGATGCAGGTGGGGGTCGAGGTCCATCCGCATCGAGGCAAGCCCTGGTGCGCGCCGCGAACACGCACTGATGTCGCCAGGTACTCGCAACGGCT
The DNA here is from genome assembly GCA_963759635.1 of uncultured Actinomycetota bacterium. Lineage (GTDB taxonomy): Bacteria > Actinomycetota > Actinomycetes > Propionibacteriales > Propionibacteriaceae > Microlunatus. Next base: position 129,239 of record CAVXAP010000001.1, on the reverse strand, counting down.
CAATGACCAACCCGTTTTAGAATGCCTGTTCGAACGAACACTAAGCTACACCTCACGACCGACAGTTCGTCAAGTGAATGTACGCCGCCGAACCCGCAAACCATCGACGACTCGTCGATGTAGTGCAGGGCGGGTCTGGACAAGACACTGACCGGAACAATGAGCGGCGCGGGCCGCCGGCTTCCTCTCGTGGTGCTGCAGTCAGCAGGTGTGCGCGGCCGCGCCGGCGGTGGTGGTTACTCGCATCTGAACGCCCTATGATCCAGCCCATGGCCGACAACTCGGGGAAGGTTGCGCTGATCACGGGAGCATCGTCTGGCATTGGTGAGGCAACTGCGGTGCAACTGGCGGCGCTCGGCTTCACTGTCTACGCCGCTGCTCGGCGCGTCGATCGAATGTCGGATCTGGCCGATCGCGGGATCCGCACCAGGACCGTGGACGTGACCGATGACGCATCCGTGGTCGCGCTGGTCGAGACGATCATTGCCGACACAGGACGCATCGATGTGCTGGTCAACAACGCCGGCTACGGGCTGTACGGAGCGTTGGAGGACGTCCCGATCGAGGAGGCCCGGCGTCAATTCGAGGTGAACGTTTTCGGCCTGGCCCGGCTCACTCAGCTGGTACTCCCTCAGATGCGAGCCCGGCGCGACGGGTACATCGTGAACATCTCCTCCATGGGCGGCAAGATCTGGGAGCCGCTTGGCAGCTGGTACCACGCGAGCAAGTTCGCCGTCGAAGGGCTGAGTGACAGCCTCCGAGTCGAAGTGGCGGAGTTCGGCGTCAAGGTCGTGATCATCGAGCCGGGGACCATCCGAAGCGAGTGGTCTGGGATTGCCGCCGACAATCTGGAAGCAACCTCCGCGAACACTCCCTACGCCAGGCAGGCCAAGCTTGTCGGAGCCGGGCTTCGGGCGGCTGATCGCTTGGCCATCGCGGCCGGTCCTGAGGTGGTCGCCGAGGTCATCGGCAAAGCGGTGCAGAGCCCCAGACCGCGTACCCGATATCCGGCCGGTGGCGGAGCTCGAGGCATTCTGCTGGCCGAGCGGATCCTGCCTGACCGCGGCTTCGACCGCTTGATCCAGTTGGGTTACCGGCTTGCGTCGCGCCGAGCCTGAATGGCCAGCGGCGCCCTTATTGGGTTCCGCCCAAGCGTGTTGTCGACTCCATGCGGTAACTGGTCACTCACAACATCAAATCTGCCGAAACTGATGTGGTTGATGACCACCTGGCGGTGGCAACCGCCACTGCTGCTCGGGGTTAGGTGCCCCAACCCATGCTGAAGACCTCGAATGTGGCCGCCATCGGGACTCCGAATCGGGTTCCTGCCTGACGCGCGCCACTCTCCAAGAACTCGGCGGGGTCGAAGGACTCCCATCCGAGCCCATCGATGTAGGCCTTGTGAGCGGCCAGTGACGCGACGCCGCGTTCGAAGGTCTGGGTGGTCTCCACCGCATGTTTTCCGTCCGGTGAGAAGGCAGCCCAGACCTGCCGAACGCCGCCCCAGCGCTCCAGCCCCTTCTCGATCTGCTCGGGAAACACCCAGCGGTTCCCCGCATCCCGTACGGCGTCCAAGGTCGCTCGCCCAGTGGCGATGTGGTCCGACTGGTTGAGGTTCTGCCCACCCCAGGTGTCGCGGAAGTTGTTGGTGATCACGATCTCCGGTCGATGTCGGCGTACGCTCAAACAGATCGCGCGCCGCAACGGCACTCCGTACTCCAGTACTCCGTCGGGCAGCCCCAGAAAATCTACGGTGTCGACCCCGACGATCTTCGCTGACTCCAGCTCCTCGGATTCGCGTACCCGTTGCGCTTCGGCCGGGTCCATTCCATCAATGCCAGCCTCGCCGCTCGTCACCATGGCGTACACCACGGTCTTTCCCTGATCGGTCCAGCGAGCAATGGCTGCTGCCGTGCCGAACTCAAGATCATCTGGATGGGCGACGACGCACAGCGCACTGGTCCACGACTCGTCAACAGGCTCGAGATCTGGCATGCGCCTTAGCGTACGGCTGCAAGACCCTCTCGCAATGCACTTCGCGTTAGCGGCAGTGATTCAGCCTTTGACTGCGCCCATGGTGAAGCCGGCGATAAACCGGTCCAGGAACAGGTTGAACACGAATGCAATCGGAAACGCCACGAGGACGGTGGCTGCCTGCAGCGACTGCCAAAAGAAGACGTCACCGCGTACGAGCTCGGTGGGTACGCCGGTACTGATCACCTTCTCAGCGGTCGGTGCCACGAAGGCGAGCGCGTAGATGAACTCGCTTGCGGTCAGGGTGAAGGTGAAGACGATGACTGCGACGATCCCCGGAAAGACCAGTGGCACCACGGCCCGTACGAAGGCTCCCAGCCGGCTATATCCGTCTACCATGGCCTGCTCTTCGATGTCCTTCGGAATGCTCTTGAGGAAGCCGACCAAGAGCCACACCGATACGGGGATGGTGATCGTGGGATAGACGAGTACCAGTGACCAGGTGTTGTCCTGCAGGTGAACCGCAACCACCAGACGCGACAGCGACAAGAACAACAATGTGGGCGGCACGAGGTAGACAAAGAAGATGGCGATGGCCATGGGCCCCGACCAGGGCCGGTTGAGTCGGGCAAGTGCGTACGCGGCGGGCAGACTCAGCACCAAGGTGATCGCAACCACGAGCACGCCGACCCACAGCGTGTTCCAGACGAACGTGAGGAACGCCGTGTCTTGGAACAGGTACATCACGTGCTTGCGGGTCGACGGCAGGTTGTACAGGAACGGGTTGTTGTCCCGCTGATAGAGGTCCGGGCTCTGTTTGAACGCGGTGATCAGCGACCAGAGGAATGGACCGGCACAGAGGAGTGCGGCAGCAATGGCGGCCAGGTACAACCCCACCCGAGCCAGCCGGTGGCGGAGGATTGCGCGACGCCGAAGGGTGTCGACGGATAGAGCGACGGCCGCCATGTCACATCACGTCCATCCGACGCACCGCGCGAAGAATGAGAATCGCCGCGGCTAGCAACAACGGAAACAGGAACAGCGCCACCGCCGCCCCTTGCGCGACGTCTCCACCTTCGATACCGCGGAAGAACGCCCACGAAGCCAGCACTTGTGTCGAGTTCGTGGGGCCGCCGCGGGTCAGTACATACACGACCGTCATGTCCGTGAATGTCACGATGGCTCCGAACAGTGCTGCGACGGCGATCAGCGGCATCATCAGCGGGATGGTGATCTCAAACATCCGCCGCCAGTATCCGGAGCCATCAACCTCGGCCTGCTCCTGCAGGTCCTTCGGGATTGCCACGAGACCGGCCATCATGATCACAGCCGCCAACGGGATCAGCCGCCACGCGTGGACCGCGATGACTGAGAGCAACGCAAGATTTGGGCGACCAAGCCAGTACATGTTGCCATTGATCAACCCCACCTGGCGCAGCATCCAGTCGATGGGGCTGAAGATCGAGTCCAGCAGCCACAGCCACGCGATGGCCGAGAGGGCAACGGGAGTGGTCCACGGCAACAGAACAAGGAGTCGTACGATCCACTTGCCGTGGAAGTCGGCGACCAGAATGTTGGCGAGCACCTTGCCGAACACCACGATGAGCAGCATCGAGCCGACGGTGAAGACGATCGTGTTTCGCAACGAACGCCAGAACACCGGGTCGTCGAAGATCTTTCGATAGTTCGCCAACCCAGCCCAGTCGAACGAGGGGTCACCGGCGGTGACATCGCTGAAGGAAAATGCGATGGCCAGTAGCAGCGGAAGTGCAACCAACACGATGATGTAGACCACCGAGGGCAGCAACATCGCCCACGCGAGAAACCCTTCGCGGTCGGCCAGGCGTCGGCGATCACGGCGGCCGAGCTTGGTCCCGGCTCCCACCCCGGTCTCGGCCCTTGATGTCGTTGTCTGGACCACGACTAGCCTTCGCGCAACGGCACAGGATCCGACCGTTCACCAGTAGAGGCATCGAAGAACCGCAGTCGGTCCGCGGCAACGGCAAACGTGTGCTCCTCGCCTGCCTCCACGGGAAGCGTCACGGTAGCCGGAAGTCGGGTGATGACGCGCGTTTTCTCGCCAAGCCGGTGCACGATCCCGTACAGGTATCGATCACCTGACAGGTGTTCGATCCGGTCCACGGTGAACGGCACCCGGATCTTGTGTTCCCCCGGAACCAGGTCCTCCGGCAGCAGGTGCTCGGGCCGGAAACCGACGAGATGGCCGTCCCGTGGCACCAGGTTCATGGGTGGCGATCCAAGGAACGTCGCGACGAACGTGTCTGCCGGATCGTCGTACACCTCCACAGGAGGAGCCATCTGACGCACGCGGCCGCGCTCCATAACAGCGATCCGGTCGCCGAGGCCCATCGCCTCCGACTGGTCGTGTGTGACGTAGATCGTCGTAGTCCCGACGCGTTGCTGAAAGCGCTTGAGCTCGTCACGAGCGCTCGCTCGCAGTTTGGCGTCCAGATTGGACAGCGGCTCGTCGAGCAGGAAAACCTCTGGTTCACGTACGAGTGCTCGCGCCAGCGCGACACGTTGCCGTTCGCCGCCGGAGAGCTGGCGCGGGCGACGGTCGAGCAACTGATCGATGCCGAGCAGCTCGGCTGCCCAGCGGGCCTTGCGTTCTCGCTCTGTCCTATCGAGCTGTACAGCCTTGAGCGGAAAGACGATGTTGTCCAGGACCGTCTTGTGCGGATAGAGGGCGTAACTCTGGAAGACCATGGCGATGCGCCTCAGCCTCGGCGGCAGGCCGTTGACGACGTTGCCGCCGATCAGCACCTCGCCCTCGGTCGGTTCTTCGAGGCCGGCGATGGTGCGCAACAGTGTGGTTTTGCCGCAGCCGGACGGGCCCAACAAAACGAGGTATTCGCCCTCGTAGGTTGCGAGATTGATGCCATCAATCGCGCGGACATGTCCGTGTCCGCGTCCACCGTCGAAGCGTTTCGTGAGGTTGCGTACCTCGACGACAGCCACGCCTGCGCCTCCCCGTCCTACGGGCTATCCCGCGACGAGTCCGCGGGAACGCCAGTTCTGGAAGATGCCGTTGATCTGTTTTTCAGCCTCTGCAACGGCTTGCTGCGGAGAAAGCTCTCCGCGCGCTGCCTTGGCGTACATGTTCGGAATGACGAAGGTGTACAACACCTCGCCGATGGCAGGACTCGCTGGTCCGGGATGGCCGATATTGGTGCACCAGTCGGTCGCATCTTTCAATACGGCGAGCTTGTCTGGCGGGTTGGCGCCGAACGGATCCTTCGTCAACCAGCCGTCGAGGTCCGGCACCGCGTCAGCAAACGCCGGGAAGTCGTAGAGCTTCGAGTGGTAGGTCGCCGATGGCAGGTTCGCTGTGTAATGCAGCAGGAATTCCTTCGCAGCGTCAACGTTCGCAGAGAAAGACGGAACGATCCAGTTGTACATGACGTGTTGCGCAACGAGTGCGTTCTTTGGTCCCTTCAGCGCCTTGACGAAGGAAATGTCGTCGGCGACCGTCGGGTTTTCAGTCTGTGCCGTACGCCATGCCGAAATGGAATTCAGGATGTATGACATCTGACCTGCGACGAGGCCCTGGTTGTTGGACGCTGCATTCCACGAGAACACCTCAGGCGTCATCGTCTCCTTGTAGAGCTTTGCCATGAACTCGACCGCCGCCACGGTCTCCGGCGAGTTGATGACGACCTTCTCGTTCGCGTCCTGAATCGAGCCGCCGAACGACCACAACAGGGCGCGTCCGGCCATGTTGGAGTCGATCTCCTGAGACATTCCGATGCCCATCTGGATGCCCTGGGCCTTCTTGATCTCGGCGCCACCTCTGAGTAGGTCGTCCCATGTCGCCGGTCCTTGGGGCAGGCCGACCTTCTCCCACATGCTCTTGCGATAATCGCCCGGGTCGGGGGCCCAGGCGGGCGCGTACGCGTAGTACTTGTTGGTGTTCGGATTGAAGCTCGATTTCCGAACGACGTCGAGCATCTTGCCGTGCCGCTTCTCGGCCTCCTGCACCACATCCTTGAGGTCGACAACGCTGGGCTCGAACTGCGAGAAGGTGGCGATGTACTGAATGAGGTCGTGGCCTTGCTTGGCTTGGATTTCAGCCGCGGTGCGGGCCGGAATTTCGGCCTGGTTGATGTGGTCGACCGTGACATTGACACCGACCTGCTTCCCCCACTCCTGCACGAACGGGTCGAACCACTCATCGTGTGCCGGAACGAAGTGGCTCCACAGCAGGATCTTCAGATCGCCGGACAGTTTGCGCGTCGGCTCAGTGAATGTCGTCGACGGCGTTGGGACTCCCGGAGCGGCTGTCGGCTGGACTGCCTGTTCCCCGGATTCGCATCCCGCGAGCGCTGCACCCACCATGGTGACTCCAGCAACCTGCAAAAACCGGCGGCGTGATATTCCATACGTGTTCATAACCGCATGACTCCCTTGTCAAGACGGATCACGGTTTAGGTATCGAATTCAGCCTACGCCCGGCCCTTGAGGGGTAGAAACATCAACTAGGTTTCACCTCGGTTGCGGTCCGATAAGCCTGCCGCGTCCCAAGCCGCCCAACTCCCCTACGCTCCTCTCATGGAACTGCCGCCCTATGCAACAGGCTGATGCCCGACCCGGTGGTAGTCATCGGTGGCGGCCTGGCGGGCCTCGCTGCCGCTGCCCGGCTGGCCAAAGCCGGCCACCAGGTTGAGCTCTACGAGCGGTCCGACAGGCTAGGCGACACCTGGGCGCCGTACCAGCTCACCAGCGGTCTCACCGTGGACGACGCACCATCGATCATCGGCTTTCCGGCACCCTGGCGTGACCTGTTTCGCAAGAGCGGCCGCCCCCTGGAAGCGGAGCTGGCCAAGATGGGCTACGCCCTGGAGCCGGCCCAGCCAGCGACGATGATCTTCGCTGACGGTGCCGAGTTGACGCTGCCGACCGACCGCGGCGGCCAGTACGCCGCCCTGGCTGCCGCGTACGGCAATTCGGTAGCGGAGCGGTGGCGGGATCTGATCGACCGGCTGGACAACGTCTGGCAAACCCTCCGCGGGCTCGGGTTGGAGGCCGAGCTGCGCAGCAGGCGCCAGCTGACCAGAACCGTCAGGCGCAGCCTGTTCGGCCCTCGCATGACGCTGGCAGATCTGGCGACCTCGATCGACCATGATCATCTCGGCGCCCTGATTCGCAGCGTCGCCTACCGTATGGGCTCACTCCCCGAACAGACCCCAGCCTTCGTCGCAGTAGAGCTGTCCATGCGGCGCACCTTCGGACACTGGCAGGTGCAACCGCTCGACACCAACTCCGGACTCGACGCAGGCCGGTCCTCGGTCTTGGTGGAGGCTCTAGCGGGCCGTCTCGCCCTGCGCAAGGTGCAGGTCCATCTCGGCTGCCCCGTCGAGGGCGTCCACCTGCGCAAGGGTCACGTCGCGGCAGTTGCGACTAGCGATGGAGACCGCCCGGCCTCCGCAGTCATTGCTACGTGCGACCCCTGGCAGATCTTCAACGATCTACTTCCGGTCACCGCGGCCCGGCGGACCCGACGCCGGCTGGGAGGGCTCAATCCGGCAGCAGCTCCGACCGTCACCCACCGTGAAGTTCCGGCGCCGACCGCACTGCTCCATGAGACAGTCACGCTCACCGAAGCCGGCGTGCCGACCGTCAACTATCTCCGCCAGTTGGCTGACGAGGGGCTACGAACCATCCACGATTTCAACCCCAAGCTCCCCCGGCCCTCGTATGGAGTGGCCTGGAGCGGCTTCGCGAGCTGGCTGCGCCGGCCCTCGGTGACGACCGAAATCCCAGGCCTCTACGCCGCGGGCCCTTCATCTCCGGCCGGCCCCGGCGCCTCCCAGGTCGTGCTCTCCGCAGCCCTCGCCGCGTACAGCTGCCAGGACTACCTCCGCGCGCGCCGCTGATCCGAGGACGAGCGCGGAGACACGTTTCTCGTCTCCGAACGAGGACGACCACGGCGGACCACCGAGCCCGATCCGCGCGACGCGGAGCGTCGCAATCCACACCGGGTCTCCGAGCCCGATCCGCGCGACGCGGAGCGTCGCAATCCATAACGGATCGCGCGCCGCTGATCGGAGGACGAGCGAGGAGACACGTTTCTCGTCTCCGAGCGAGGACGACGACAGCGGACCACCGAGCGCGATCCGCGCGACGCGGAGCGTCGCAATCCACCCGGATCTCCGAGCCCGATCCGCGCGACGCGGAGCGTCGCAATCCATAACGGATCGCGCGCCGCTGATCGGAGGACGAGCGAGGAGACACGTTTCTCGTCTCCGAGCGAGGACGACGACAGCGGACCACCGAGCCCGATCCGCGCGACGCGGAGCGTCGCAATCCATAACGGATCGCGCGCCGCTGATCGGAGGACGAGCGAGGAGACACGTTTCTCGTCTCCGAGCGAGGACGACGACAGCGGACCACCGAGCCCGATCCGCGCGACGCGGAGCGTCGCAATCCGTACAGCCCTGATTCGACAACTTTGGCGACCCAGACAACTTCCGTATACTCAGATGTTTGTTCTTCCGGTAAGGATCATCCTTCTTGACACACGCGCAGAGCGAGTCTGGTTTCGACAGCGTGACGGACGCATCTCCAGCCGCTAGCATCCTCGAGCGCGAGCTGGCCACCGAACAAGCTCATGTGGATCTGGTGTACGCGCGGCTCGCCGAGGCGACCCGGTCCGCGCAGCAGGTCGCACGGGCGGGCCTCTCCCTCTACCAGTCCGACCGCAACTCCTACGTTCGCGAGGAGGACGGTACCGGCCTCTACGAGCGCGACGTCTTTGCATTCCAGGCCGCCCGACGGCTGGCTGTGCTGGATGCGGAGCAGGAAGGTCTGGTCTTTGGGCGGCTGGACCGAACCGACGGAGAAGTCCGCTACGTTGGGCGGATCGGCGTTCGCGACGCGGATTATGAACCGCTGGTCATCGACTGGCGTGCACCCGCAGCCGAGCCGTTCTACCGAGCTACGCCGAACGATCCCATGCAGGTGATCCGGCGTCGGGTGCTGCACTGCCGCGGCGAACGGGTGGTGGGAATCGAAGACGACCTTCTCGACGGCGAGAACGCAGACCAAGAGTTGGTCGTGATCGGCGAAGGTGCGCTGCTCGCCGCGCTCACCCGCGCCCGCGATCACACCATGCGGGACATCGTCGCCACCATCCAGGCCGAGCAGGATGAGGCGATCCGCGCCCCGTACCAGGGTTTCACGATGATCAACGGCGGACCGGGGACCGGGAAGACGGTGGTCGCGCTGCATCGCGCCGCATACTTGCTCTACTCGAACCGTCGCCGCTTCGAGTCCGGTGGTGTCCTGGTGGTGGGCCCGAGCCGAGTCTTCATGAACTACATCGCACGCGTGCTGCCGTCCCTTGGTGAGGATTCGGTTACCCTGCGCTCGATCGGTGCCGTTGCATCCGACGTCGTTCGGGTCACGGGTGATCGCGTCGATCCGCCTCAGGTTGCGGCCATCAAAGGCAGCCTACGCATGGTGAAGGTGCTGCGCCGCCTGGTGCATGAGCCGCTGCAGGACGGGCCGTTCGAGCTGCGGATCACGCTAGATGGCCATGTTTTGGTGCTGACGGCCACGACACTGTCGCGCATCCGGTCCCAGGTGCTCGCACACCACAAGCTCAACAGCGGCCGAGAGGCAGCCGAGAAGGAATTGCTGAGCGCTCTTTGGCGGGTCCGGCATCCTGACGCCGAGGACAGCTCCGATCGTGACCACGAACGTGCAGACTTCAACGATCGCGTTGCCGATCTCGCCTCGTTCAAGATGTTCTGCAACGCGTGGTGGCCGGCGGTCAGCGCTCCGGCAGCACTCACCCGGCTGGCCGATGTCGAGCTGCTCAAGCGCGTCTCAACGTCGGTGCTGTCGGACGCGGAATGCGAGCTGCTCAGCGGCGGCTATCGCGATGCTTCGGAGTGGACCGCTGCCGATGGCGCCCTGCTCGATGAACTGGTGCACTTGCTCGGCCCTCTCCCCGTGCTCGATGAGCAGGACGTGCCCGGCCTCTCCGAACTTGACTCTGCGATGGAGGAGGTCTTCACTACCGCCGACCTGCTCTCCCCGGTGCGCGAAGCCGACCCCTTCGAGCTGCCGCACGAGACGTACGCCCACCTGCTCATCGACGAGGCACAAGATGTCAGCCCGATGCAGTGGCGCATGCTGCGGCGGCGTGGCGGCAGCGCCAGCTGGACCATCGTGGGCGACCCTGCCCAGAGCGCCTGGACCGACCCTGAAGAGGCGAACCGAGCGATCGAGGAGATCATAGGGACCGCACCAGTCCGGCACTTCCGAATGAGTACCAACTATCGCAGTCCCTCCGAGGCCTACGACCTCGCGGCGAAGATCGTCGTCGCAGACTTTCCGGAGGCCGACCTCCCCGTTGCGGCACGTGCAACCGGTCATCAGCCACGGCTATTGGTGCCGGCGGACGCCGCCCCGGAGCACCCCACGATCGCGGCAGCCATGATCAACATCGTGCGTACGCTGCTGGCGGAGGTGGAGGGCACGGTCGGCGTGATCTGCCCGCCGTCAACCAAGGACGAGTTGACAACCCGGCTGGAGCAGGCCCGACTGGCCGGCGCCGACCGGGTGGCAGTCGTTACACCGCTGGAGTCGAAGGGCCTTGAGTACGACGGCGTCTTGGTGGTCACTCCGGATGACATCGTGGCCGAGTCGTCCGGCGGCATCCGAGCCCTTTACGTCGCCCTCACCCGACCGACACAGCGGCTCGTCACGCTCGACGCCGCACCTGGTGCAAGTTGGCGTAGATCTCTCGAGTCGCCCGGGATCGGTTCTGAGTAAAGAAATGCAGTCCGGGTGCGCCCCGGCTCAGCAGCTCCTCGGACAGCTCCGTGCCAATCCTGATCCCTACCCGTCGGACTTGATCATCGTCGTCGGCGACCTCGTTGATCCGGTCCGTCACCGATTTCGGTAACGCTGCACCTGACAGCTCAGCGAACCTGGTCACCTGGCGCACGTTCGTGATCGGCATGATTCCGGGGATGATCGGAATGTCGCAGCCGAGTGCGCGCACCCGAGCGACCAGGGCGAAGTAGTCATCGGCAGTGAAGAACAGCTGGGTGATCGCAAAGCTGGCTCCGGCATGTGCCTTTGCCACCAGTACCTGGGCATCAAGATCGAAGTCATTCTGCTCCGGATGTGCGTCAGGGAACGCGGCCACGCCGACGCAGAAGTCGCCGAGCTCACGTACCATCGCCACCAGCTCGGTCGCATTCTTGAGCCCTTCGGGATGCGCCACCCAGGGGGCACGCGGCCCACCAGGCATGTCGCCCCGGATCGCCAGCACATGATGAATGCCGGCCGCCGCGTACCAGCCGACCACCCGGCGTAACTGCTCGCGACTCTGGCTCGCACAAGTGAGATGCGCCATGGACCGCAGCGTGGTGTGCTGGGCGATCGCTTCGGTAGCCTTGATCGTGCGGTCCCTGGTTGACCCACTGGCGCCATAGGTCACCGAAACGAAGTCCGGACCCAGAGACTCCAGTTCGCGCACTGTCTGCCATAACTGGCGCTGCTGGATCTCATCCTTCGGTGGAAAGAACTCAAAGGAAAACAGTGCTCGGTCCCCTGCGGCCAGCAGGTCCGCGATGCTGGGCGTACGCGGGCGCCAGAGACGATCGCGGCCCGGCATGCGAACACCCTAAGGACGAGACCCCTTGAGGGCTTCGTAGGCTCAGCATGTGGTCAACAACCCGCTTGTCAGGAGCGTGGAGGAGGTTCTAGATCCGCAGACGCCGCTGTCACAGGCGTTCCGAGATGCGGTATCGGCCGAGATCAGCGACTTCCTGAGCGAGCAATCATCAGTGCTCGATTCCATGGGACCCGAGCTCGTTCCCGTGCATCTGTTGGCCGGTCAGATGCTGTGCGGAGGCAAGCGGATGCGGCCCGCCTTCTGTGTATGGGGCTACGTTGCGGCCGCGGGAAATCCTTCGGATGAGGAGCTCAAGTCGCTGCTCACTGCTGCGGGAAGCCTCGATGTACTTCACGTGAGTGCGCTGATCCACGACGATCTGATGGACTCTTCCGACCTGCGGCGCGGCCGGCCGGCCGCCCATCGGCAGTTCGAGGCATTGCACGCCAATGCCGGCTGGCTGGGCGACTCGGCCGCCTTCGGCAGGGCTGGTGCGATCTTGCTCGGCGACCTGCTCGTCATGTGGTCGGCCCAGATGTTGCACGGCGCCGGCGTGGAGCAGTCCGCTCTGGAGCGAGCGCTGCCGATCGTCGAGGCGATGCGGACCGAAGTCACCTGCGGCCAATACCTGGACATGGTGGCGCAGGCTCACCCGTTACGGAAGCGGGCTCCGGCGATCGGGTCGCTGAAGCCCACCATCGAGCTGGCACTGGACGACGCCAGCCGAGTCGTGGAGTACAAAGCCGCGCGCTATACCGTGCAGCGCCCGTCCCAGATCGGCGCCGCGATCGGTGGCGGCGACGACGAGCTGTACTTCGCCCTCGGCGCGTACGGCTCACCGCTGGGCCGGGCCTTCCAGTTCCGTGATGATCTGCTGGGTGTCTTCGGAGACCCGCAAGTCACCGGCAAGCCAGCCGGAGATGATCTTCGGGAGGGCAAGCGTACGGTGCTGGTGGCGCACGCGTACGCCCACGCCGGCGACGCCGGCCAGAAGCTTCTCTTGCAGCGGCTAGGCGACCCTGGGCTCGACGAAACCGGTATTAGTGAGCTGCAGGAGGTGATCGTGGAGTCGGGCGCCCGTGACGCTGTGGAATCGATGATCAACGAGTACCACGAGCGAGCGCTCAAGGCGTTGCACGACACCGAGATCACCGAGGAGGGACGCGCCGGGCTCACCGCGCTGGCCGACGCCGCGGTGCGGCGGGAGTTCTAGCTGATCACGGTGAGCGGCAGTTCTAGCTGATCACCGTGATGTGCCGGGTGCCGACAAAGCCTGGAACGCATACCGCTCCATCGCCGGGTCAGCCTTCCACGCGGCGCGCAGCCTGCCGCTGAGCCGCTGAGCCGCTTCCTGCGGATCTGAGGCTTGGGTGATCGCCCGCACCACGCATACCCGGCGAGCCCCGGCCTCAATGACGTCGTCGATGTTGTCCATGGAGATCCCCCCGATGGCGAACCACGGCTTGGACATAATGTCGGCGACTGGCGCTTTCCTGGCCGCGTACCGGACCAGGTCGAGACCGACCGGTGGGTAATCGGGCTTGGTCGAGGTCGCATACACAGGCCCGACGCAGTAGTAGTCGACGTTGCGGTCCTTGATCGCTTTGTCAGCCTGGCGCGGCGCATGTGTAGAGCGGCCAAGCAGCGCCCAACGATGCAAATACTTCCGAGCCTTCGCGGATGATCCGTCGCTTTGACCGAGATGCAGCATGTCGGCCTGAAAGCGCTGGGCCAGCTCCGCTGAATCGTTCACGCAGACGATCGCCTGATACGGAGCGGCAGCCTGCCGCGCGATCTCGAGGACGGCCAGCTCGTCCTCGGGTTTCATGCCCTTCTCGCGGATCTGCACGATGTCGACGCCTCCCGCAAAAGCTGCCTGGAGAAAGCTCTCGAGATCGCCCTGCTTCTCCCGGGCGTCCGTGCACAGGTAGAGCCGGGCCATGCGGAGGCGGGCCTCCAAACCCATCAGCACAGTCACGAAGCCACGATAGTGGTCTTCACCCAGCCGATCTGCCGCCACTCCAGCGGCAGCGTCGGAGAGTTGCGCACCGCCGTGCTGAGGAGGAGAGAGCCGAGGCGTTCGTTCCTTTGCAAGCGACCTCATCAAAAACGCGCGAACGAAGGGAGCACCAGCCCAGCGCTGCGGGACGAAGTAGGCGGATTCCACGCGCGACTGCGCGAACGGCTCAAGAAGGTGGAGACAAGGTGATCATGTCGGCTGGCCCTGCCATTCAGCGTGGATGAGCTGGACAAACTCGACCCGCTGGGGTTGATCAACCGACTGGCCGGCAGCCCACTCGGCAAGGAGCCGACGGTTGTCGATGTCACGCGCCTCGCGATCCAGCAGATCGAGGAGATATTCCTCCAAGGATTCGCCACGAGCCCTTGCCTCGGCCGAGAGCGCGCGGCGGGTGGGCTCAGAGACGCCACGAACCTGAAGAGCAACCACGAGTGCATCTTGACACGCACGGTTTCAGGCTGCCGGGCGTCTCAGGCCGGCGATCGAACAGCCGGCGCTAGTGCCGTGGACACTAGCGACGCGCAACGAACTCCCGAAACCGCTGCGCTGCGTCGTGAGAGATGGCCCTGCCGTGGCCGAACGTTGCCGCGTCAAATTTGAGGTCTGCGAGCCGGGAGATGCTCGCCGACTCGGCCGCGCGGTCCTCGGTGACCATCCGCGGCGACCGGCGAATCCGTCCGTTGCGTCCGCCGCCTGCGGCATCCCCCGCGAACAGCACACCGCCGCCTCGGTCGAGGAGGAACGAGGCATGCCCTGGGGTGTGACCTGGGGTGTGGAAGGCGGTGAAGCCCGGCACCGATATCGGGCCGTCCGCAGTCAGCCTCTCGTCTACAGGAACCGGCTCCGGCGATGGCATGATGGCCGCCACGATGCGCATGAAGCCTCTTCTCGGGTGGAGTTCCGCGCCCGAGATCACCGGCGCGTCGATCGTATGGGCCACGATTCGCGCGCCGGACCTGCGACGCAGTTCGGCCACGTTGCCTACGTGGTCGGGATGCCAATGTGTCAGCAGGATCGTGTGCACTTCGCCGATCCGGCGCTGGGCTTCCTCGATCGCACTCGTGATCTTGTCCGCCCGTCCGGGAATGCCGGTATCGACCAGCACCACGCCGTCGTCGACGACAACAGCAAAAGCGTTCACGTATCCGACGGGGATCTCGATGACGCCGTCGACCACCTCGCGCATGGGCGTCATTCTCCTCGTACCGTCCGCGCCGACTCCTCCTCCCGACCTGTCAGAAGCTCACGAGCTATAGCTCGCTGAACTTCTGACAACTCGAGCGGGCGACAATGTGGGCGTCTCAGACTGGCGATCGAGCACCTAACTCCTCGCGGACCAGCGGAGCGACCTCGGTCCCGAAAAGCTCGATCGAGCGCATCGTCAGTGCATGATCAACATGGGCGACGTGCATTTCGAAACGATCAATCTGCATGAGCTGGTGCAGCCGGATGATCTTGGCCGCGACAGTCTCTGGATTGCCGAAGAACAACGCACCCTCCGGCGCGATCAGTTCCTCGACAGCCTCATCCGACATCGGTGGCCAGCCTCGCTCCCGGCCGATCTTGGCGAAGGTCTGGCGGTAGGCCGGGAGGAACTCCGCTCGTGCCGCGCGGTCGTCGGTGAAGACATAACCGTGGCTGTGTACTGCGAGCGGCGTGCCGGGGTCATGTTCTGAGTACTCGAGGGCCTTGCGGTAGAGCTCGACCAGCGGGGTGAAGGCCGCCAGCCGGCCACCGATGATCGCGAGTGCCATCGGCAGGCCGAGGGTACCGGCCCGGACGACCGAATTCGGCGTGCCGCCGACGGCGATCCAGATGGGGAGCGGGCGGCCTTCTTGGCGGGGATAGACCATGGCGTCGTCCAGCGGCGGGCGGAATTTTCCGTGCCAGGTCACTGACTGGCCGTCTCGCAGGGCTAGCAGCAGATCAAGCTTCTCTGCGAAGAGCTCGTCGTAGTCGGACAGCGAGTAGCCGAACAAGGGAAAGGACTCGGTGAACGAGCCTCGGCCGACCATCAGCTCAGCCCGTCCGTTCGACAGCAGGTCGAGAGTGACGAAGTTCTGGAACACGCGGACCGGATCGGCTGAGCTCAGCACGATGACAGCGCTGGAGAGCTTGATCGTTTTCGTGCCTCCGGCGATGGTGGCAAGAACGATCTCCGGAGCTGACGCCGCCATGTCCGGACGATGGTGCTCACCTATCGCGTAGACCTCGAGGCCGAGCTCGTCGGCGAGTCTGGCCTCCTCGACGACCTGCCGCAGCCGCTCCCCGGGCGACACGCTCGGATCGGTGATCTCAGCAAATGTGGTCAGTCCAAGCTCCATGACCGAGTGACACCTCCCGACGAGACTGCTTACCCACACAGTAAGCGTGGGTTGATCTCGGGCCGGCAGGCCACCTCAATTTCCTACGACCTCAAGGGGAGCTGCCGAGCGAGCAGCTCAAATTAGACTGACTCAGTGAGCTCCGTCCGGATCTCTTCGACCGCTGATGTCGTGGTCATCGGCGGTGGCCTGATCGGCACCTCCGTCGGCTGGCGACTGCGGCAGGCTGGCCTGGATGTTGCCGTGGTCATCGGAGAGCGGTCTGCGGCCGCTTCTGAGGTGGCTGCCGGCATGCTTGCCCCTGTCACCGAGACGACCTTCACTGAACAGCGACTTTTGGAGCTGAACCTAGCGTCGCTCAGCCGCTACCCCGACTTCGTTGCCGAGGTGGAGACGGTGAGCGGCTTGCCGAGTGGGCTTCGTCGTATCCCCAGCCTCTCAGTGGCCTATGATGCCGACGACGCTGCACGGCTCGCAACCTTCGCCGACTTTCTGACACGGGCCGGTCATCCAGGCGAGCGGTTGACTAGCCGGCAGTGCCGACGCTATGAGCCGCTCTTGGCGCCCACGATCCGCTCCGGTCTGCTGGTGGAGGGGGATTGGAGTTGCGATAACCGGCTGCTCTGGCGGGCAGTGATCGAGGCCGGCCACCGGACCGGCGTACGAGAGGTGCCCGGCTTCGTCCACCGCGTGGACTCGTCGAACGGTCGAGTAACCGGCGTTCAGCTCGCCGACGGACACACCATCGGCGCCGGCTGGGTCGTGGTGGCGAACGGCGCCTGGGCCCGCCAGATCAATGGGCTTCCTGATCTTCCCGTTCGGCCCGTCAAGGGGCAGATCATCCGCCTCGACCCAGGCCGCCTGCCGGCACCGAGCCTGACCATTCGCGCGTACAGCCGCGGCTCGGAGATCTACCTGGTGCCACGCGAAGGTGACCGTGAGGTGGTTCTCGGTGCGAGTGTCGAAGAGCTCGGGTTTGATCATCGAGTGACCGCCGGAGCGGTTTATGAACTGCTCCGGGATGCACGTACCGTGATGCCGATGACCGCTGAGTACGCACTCGCCGAAACCTCAGTCGGCTGGCGACCGGGTACTCCGGATAATGCACCCATTTTGGGTGGGTGCGATCTGGACGGCTTGGTGCTGGCCACCGGCCACTATCGCAATGGCGTGCTGCTGACCCCGATCACAGCCGACATCATCTCAACCCTGATCATCACGGGTGAACTGGACAGCGTTGCAACCCCGTTCGCCCTCGACCGCTTCGCGCTCGCCAGCGGGCGTACGCGATGATCATCCACGTCAACGGTCAGCCTCGCGAGGTCGTACCGCCGGTCCGGCTGCGCGATGTGCTCGGGCCGCCGGACGGTGCCACAACCCCGCGCGGCATTGCCGTTGCCGTGGACGGCCAGGTGATCCCGAGGAGCCAGCACGCCAATACGGAACTGAAGGAAGGCGCAAGGGTGGAGATCGTGACTGCGGTGCAAGGTGGTTGAGGTGCTCGTCCAAGCAGATCCCCTGGTCATAGCCGGCAAGCAGTTCACGTCGCGGCTGATCATGGGCACAGGCGGTGCACCCAGCCTCGAGGTCATGGAGGCAGCGCTGCTGGCGTCGGGTACCGAGCTGACGACGGTCGCCATGCGTCGCATCGACGTGAGCACGCCGGGATCGCTGCTCGAGGTCCTCGACCGTCATCAGATCTCGGTGCTGCCCAATACCGCCGGCTGTTACACCAGCGCAGATGCTGTGCTGACCGCTCAGCTCGCGCGGGAGGCACTGGAGACCAATTGGATCAAGCTCGAGGTGATCGCCGACGAGGTCACGCTGCTACCCGACCCAATTGAGCTGCTGGATGCAGCCGAACGGCTGGTTGCAGACGGCTTTGTCGTCCTTCCGTACACCAACGATGATCCGATCCTGGCCCGCAAGCTGGCCGATGCCGGCTGCGCTGCCGTGATGCCGCTAGGCGCACCGATCGGCTCGGGGCTTGGCATCCGCAATCCGCACAACATCGAGTTGATCGTCGAGCACGCGTCAGTGCCGGTCGTACTGGATGCAGGCATCGGTACCGCCTCCGAAGCGGCCCGAGCCATGGAGCTGGGTTGCGATGCTGTGCTGCTCGCCTCCGCGGTCACCCGGGCGGAGAATCCGGTCCGCATGGCCGAAGCGATGAAATACGCGGTACGGGCCGGCCGGCTGGCTCGCTGCGCAGGACGAATTCCGGTTCGCCGGTACGCTGAGGCATCCTCGACTCATGCCGGACGAATCGACTAGTGTCCTGCGCCAGGAATGTGGTGCTTATGTGCGTCGTCCAAGTGGATGCCTGTCGTCGCAAGGCGACGCGCAGCGTCGACTCGCAAGGCCGACGAGGGAGGGATACCGGGTCGTATGTCGACCGAGGAGAACGCCGCGAGGCGCCGGCTGGGCGGCGCACATACGTGGCAGATTCCTGGCGCAGGGCACTGAGGGCACTAGCCGTTAATGCAGGATGAATCGACGAGCCGCGGCGCGCCTCGGCCGTGGCAGTACGAGCCGACTTCTAAACTCGGGCCCGAGGCCAGCACGGCCGCCTTCCCCACCGTGTATGGAGCAGACGTGACGATGACGACCGTTGGCGACCCTTTGGTGGGTCGCATCTTGGACGGTCGCTACGAGATCACCCAGCGGCTGGCCCGCGGCGGGATGGCCACTGTCTACCGGGCTGTCGACACGCGCCTGACACGTACGGTCGCGGTCAAGGTGATGCATATCGGGCTCGGTGATGATGCTGAGTTCGCACGCAAGTTCGACCGCGAGGCGCGAGCGGCTGCCAAGCTGTCGCACCCGAATGTGGTCTCTGTTTTTGATCAAGGTCAAGACGTCGAGGGTCCCAGCAGTCGTCCCTACATCGTGATGGAGTACGTCGAGGGGCAAACGCTGCGCGACGTACTGAATCGGGACGCGCCGCTGCCGCCGGCCAGGGCACTGGAGATCATCGAGCCGGTGCTTGCGGCCCTCGCCGCTGCCCACGACGCTGGGCTCGTCCACCGGGATGTCAAGCCTGAGAACGTCCTGATCAGCGACCGCGGTCGCATCAAGGTCGCCGACTTCGGACTGGCCAAGGCGGTGTCCTCGCAGACCTCCACCGCCACCCAGGGACTGCTGATCGGAACCGTTTCCTATCTACCGCCGGAGCTTGTGGTGTCCGGCAAGGCGGACGCGCGATCGGATGTGTACAGCACCGGTGTGGTGCTTTTTGAGCTGCTGACCGGTCGCAAGCCGCACACGGGGGACACTCCCATCCAGATCGCGTACGCGCACGTGCACCGCGACGTGCCCCCGCCGTCGGTTGGCCCGACCGCAGGAGCGATTCCGCCCTATGTGGATGCGCTGGTCACTCGGGCGACAGCTCGGGATGCGAACCTCCGGCAGCCTGACGCGAAGGTCTTGCTTGCTCAGGTACGCCGCGCGCGCGTCGCCATCCAGCGGGGTCTGGCCGATGACCCTGAGCTCACCCGTGAGCTGCGCAATGCACCCAGGCAGGGGGCCGGCGGCCCGAAGCGGCGCGACCGCGCCGACTACGAGGTGACCCAGATGGTGCCGGCACCGATTGCCGCTGCCTCGGTCCAGCCTCGCCCCTCAGGCTCACCGCGTACTGTGATCGACGCTCCGCCGCCCGCTGTTCCGAGGTCCGTGCACCCGCCGACTCTGGAGCGTTTGGCCGCGAGCGAGCGTGAGCGGCGGGCCCGAAAGCGTCGCCGCGGATGGCTGGCGCTCTTGCTGGTGATCATGATTTCGGCCTCCGCTGCCCTCGCGGGCTGGTACCTGATGGAAGGCAGGTTCACGACGGCGCCCGCCCTTGATTCACTCAGCAAAGCTGAAGCCCAGCGTTCGGCATCGAAGGTGGGACTTTCCATCGACTTCTCGGAGGCGTACAGCGAGACGGTGCCCCGTGGCATGGTGATCTCCACCAAGCCTGGACCGGGCACCAAGATCTTGCGGGGCGCGAAGATCGATGCAGCTCTGTCCAAGGGCCCCGAGCGGTATTCGATGCCTGTCGTCGTCGGCCTGTCCCGGTCTGCGGCCGCGGCCGCGATCAAGGAGGCCAAACTGGCCGTAGGCAAGGTCGCTGACGGTTACAGCGAACAGGTTGCGGCCGGCATTGTGCTCAGTGCATCGAAGCAGCCTGGCGCCAGCCTTAAGAAGGGCACCGCCATCAACCTCGTGGTGTCGACCGGGCCGAAGCCGATCCTGATCACCAACTACCAGGGCACCCCGTACGATGCCGCGGCCGCCGCTCTGACGAGTGCAGGCCTCCGCGTCGTGGAGCGAAGCGCCTATTCCAACAAGGTTGCCAAAGACTTGGTGCTACGTCAGGATCCGAAGTCGGGTCACGCCGCAAATGGTGAGACCGTCACGCTCACCAGATCCTTGGGATCGCTCCAGGTCACCGTGCCCAACGTTCAGCGGATGGCCCTACCCGCAGCCCGGAAGGTGATGCGGGAGGCCGGCTTCAAAACCCAGGTGCAGCGTGTTGGCATCGACCGCCCCGGAGTAGACTTCGTGGTCTATACCAGCCCAGGCGCGCGTACGACAGCGGCCAAAGGTTCGACAATCACTCTCTACGTCGTCTGACAACTCGGTAGCCCTCGCCTGGTCCACCCGAGCCGTCTCCCGATGGCTCGCGTGGGATCAAAGCCACTTTGGGCACTCGTAGGCCACGTCTGTGACGGCGTGCTGCCCGCCGCACGCTTGGTCACCACACCGGTGTCGCGTGAGCGTGACTTACGCTGGGTCGGTGCTTGTTGCCAGGTCACACACGCGTGTGGCTTTCCTGGCACTGCTGGTGATGGCCGCTGCCTGGGGGTCGACGTTCATTCTGATCAAGGATGTCGTGAGCAGGATCCCAGTCGCCGACCTGCTCGCGGTCCGGTTCGCCATCGCTAGTCTGGCGCTTGGCATCATCGTCGGTCCCCGAATCAAGATCTCGCGTGATGTGTTGACCAAGGGCGCTCTGCTCGGCCTGCTCTACGGATCAGCCCAGATCCTGCAGACCGCCGGCCTTGCCCACACCGCTGCGAGCGTGTCGGGCTTCGTCACTGGCCTGTACGTCGTCGCCACACCACTACTTGCGGCGGTGATCCTGCGTCGTCGGATTGCCCCTGTGACATGGTTGGCGGTCCTCCTGGCCATGACTGGGCTCGCCATTCTGTCGCTGCGGGGGTTTACGCTCGGCTATGGGGAGCTGCTCACCGTCATAGCGGCGTTGCTCTACGCCCGTCACATCGTGGCCTTGGGACACGCCAGCACGCCGCAGACTGCGATGGGCCTCAGCCTCGTGCAACTGATCGTGATCACGCTTGTGTGTACGGCAGCCGCATGGTGGCCAACTCCAGGATCGGGTGCAGGCATTCAGCTACCTGAAACAGGCCACGATTGGCTCGTCGTGCTCTACCTCGCGCTCATCGCAAGCGCGTTGACGATGGTCCTGCAGACCTGGGCCCAGGCGCACATCGAGCCGTCCCGGGCTGCGGTGATCATGGCCATGGAACCGGTCTGGGCGGCAGCCTTCGCGGTGGCATTTGGCGGTGAAAGCATTACGGCACGGATGGTCATCGGCGGCCTGGCCATCGTGTCTGCTATGTACCTCGTTGAGCAACCCGAGAGGCGCCGCATCAGCGCCCCGGAGTATGCCGGGTGAGCAGTACTGTCGTGATCATCCTGATCACGATCTCCGTGCTGGTCCTCGCCCTCATCGCCTTCTTGATCATCCGAAGGCAGCGTTACGTCGGTGCGCTGCGGGGACAAGGCTGGACCTTCGAGTCCCCACCTGCACTGGAGTCGGTTCTCGACCACCACGCGCCGCCGTTCGGGCTGGGCTTCGTACGCAAGGTAGACGAGGCCATCTCCGGTACGACCGCTGCCGGCAGCCCATTCCGGGTGTTCGAGTACGCAAGTAATCGTGACGGCAAGTGCCCCCCATTCCCTCGGCCACGGGACAGGATCTTGAGCTGGGCCGGCGCAACGTAGGCGGCACGGAATCAGCCGCGCCAGCCCTCGCTTGGGTGATTCAACGGAACGTCAACGACCAAGACGATTCTGGATGTGGACGGGCAGCTCGACGAAGCGAAAAGCCTGCTGGAGAAGCGGAATGGTAACTCAACCCCGGTCGACGACGTGAACCTGATCACCATCGACATCGGAGGCAATGACTTCCAAGCTGAAGACCTGCGTGGAAGACACTCAGTCCTCTGACTGCCAAGCCGCGATTCGGGCGGCTCTGAGGCAGGTCGCCACGAACTACCCAATCATCCTGCGCCGGCTGCGAACAGCAGCCGGCCCAGACACCACCATCGCGGTGATGACCTACTACAACCCCCTTCTTCCGGAGTGCCCGTCTGGTCCCCGACGAACTTCGCCTTTGCGAACCTCGTCCTCGAAGGCGGCGGGCCAATACAGGTCGGGCTCAACGACATCATCCGCAACGCGGCCGCCGCCCCTGATGCTGCTGCTGTCGTCGCCGAGACTGCACCACGCGAGACCCCACCACTCCTCATCGGCAAAGACGACCTCGTCGGAGACTGCTTACACCCCAACAACTCCGGCCACACCAAGATCGCCGACGCCTTCGCCGACGTGATTGATATCCCCGAGCTCACAGGACCGCCGGCGCTCGACTTGTCCTCGAACTAGCTCCTACAGGGCACACCGGTACTGCCGCAACGTGCCGTGGAGGCGTTCGTTCACATCCTCGGAACAGGCAATGTTCACTTCAACGAATTGACGGCGCTGGCTCGGCTTCCTCTTCCCTCACCAAGATCGACCAGGAATGGTCGGAGAGGATGGATACAGCCTTGGCGGCAACGCGTCGGGAGGACCTCCAGCACGGTACCAACGCCGCCTACGTGTACGGCTGCGTTTGCAGCGAGTGCCGTGAGCACCAGCGCATCACGATGGCCACTCCGCGTCTCGACACTTGACGTTTAGTTCCCCGGGCGGATTCCGCCGACTCCCAGAACGGTTGACCGCGTGTGACGTGCGGTGCTTGGGTGGGAAAACAGGGCACGACGCCGCTGGGAGGCGCCGCTGAGTCGTAGGGAGTCGGCATGAAGTACGTAATTGCGTGGGAGGTTCGCGAGAATGCCTCCTCAGAGGAGACGCAGGTCCGGGGCTACCAGGTCTTCGGAAAGTGGTCGCCGGCGGAGGGCAGTGACTTCCTGCAGTTCGTCGATAGGATCGACGGCCGCGGTGGCTTCGCGGTCGTTGAGACAGAGGACCCAACGTCGATCGCGCGTGACACGGCGATATTCGGCCCGTTCTTAAGCTTCAACGTCTACCCCGTCTTGGATAGTCAAGAGACGACCCGCATCGTCAATGAAGCGATCGAGTTCCGCCGCGGCATTGGCTAGACCGAGCAGGGCTCGCTGGGCCAATCGCATCAGAGGACTGCTGCTGACGCCATCTACGGCGGCCAACCGTTTCGCAGGGTGCTCCGTGACCCGAGAAGCTAACTTGGTGACCCGAGAAGCTAACTTGGCCTCGACCGACGGAGGGCACTGAGCAATGCTGAGCCAAACTCAGTGATCTTGTAACCACCACTGCTGAAGCCTGACACTGGCCGAATAAGGCCCCTTCCGACTAGTCCGCCTAGCGCGGCATGGCGGCCCACGGCCGAAAGGCTGTTCGCCAATCACGGCCGCGATGCGTTCGTGGCCCCATTCGACTTCCAGATTGGAGGGCTCGGCAGGGCGCTCGAGTTCTTCGAGCAGCCTCAGATGCCCGGGCTCCAGATCTCGGATGCCATCGACCAGCATCAGATCTTCGTCGATTCTCCTCGGGCGATCTGACACTGAAGCGCCAAGTACTCCGCCCAAAAGCCGCAATGTCTCCGTCGAGTTGGTGCGGGATGCGGCGTCTGGCACGCGGGCAACCAACGGCTGGAGCTCGACAAACTCCAACAGACGCTGACCACTTCGTCTTGACCAAGTCCGCTCGACAAGGAGGCCGCCTCGGCCAGAACGTCACCACGACGCCGGAATTCGTTTACGCACTTGGCGACCCATCGCTCCATCAAGGGCTGTGCAATCACGCCGATGACCGCACCCGGGCCAGCACCGAGCGGGCCTGCGAAGCACAGCCCAATCAGGGCACCAAAAGCGGCACCTCCAGTTTCGGCGATCAGTTTGCCCGACCCTGTCGGTTCAACCGTCAGCCGCCAGCCTGCTCGATGATCTTTCACCAATTGCCACGGCCCGCATCGTACCGAGCCGTTCGGCTGCCCGCTCTTGATCAGAAGATGGGGGTCAAAGCCGTTTCCTCGCCTTGATCTGGGCCAACGCCGTCGAGGCCTCGGCGAACAGCCGGGCGATCATGGCGGCAGTCTCGGGGAAGCGTCGCGGATCGGCAACGGTGGGCTGGAGTGGCCAGACGATTCTGATCGCGGCTGGCATGTCGGCGGTCTGGACCAAGACGACTTCGATAGCGTCGCCGGATGCGTTGATCGTGCCGTCGGCGAGGGGCGTAGTGGGATGATTGAGCAAGGCGGAACTCGCTTTCCGTCTAGGGCCCGTTGCGGAGCTTTCCTCTCCTGGCGGGCCCGACCTATACACGAAACGGGTGGCAGACGCACATACGCGAGCAGCGAAGGCGGCCCGCGATTCGACGACCGCATCGCGAGCATGCAGCTGCCCCTGCCGCTCCCAGATCTCTTCGTATCCGCTGACCAAGTGCCGCAGCGGCGTACAGGCGGCATCCATCGAGGTCGATCCGCGATTCCAGGTACGCGCTGCCGACTCTGGATATGCCCGCACGGCGCTGTCCGCTCGGGTGCTGGAAGCGATCGCCGCCTTTGGTCAAGCTGGGCACCGGGTCGACCTCAGCATCGACGGCGAGCATCTGGTTACGGTCGGTGCGCCCAAAGATCCCGTCCAACTGCAGGATTATCTTGAGCTCCTGGCCGGGGTCGCCCGGGCCATCGACCCGGCCGGCCTCGCGTCGTACACGATGGCGCCGTCCCCGCCTGGATTCGGCTTCTACGGCCATCCCGACTGGCACTTGATCGGCCGCGACGACACGCTGATCGCGAAGTACGGCCTGACGACGGCCGGCTTCGGGCACAGCACCGAGAAGGTGATCCGCGGCTCCAACGACGGGCTCCTTATCGAGGCGTTCATCCACCGCTGGAAGACCCGCCGCACGGAGACCTACACCGACTCCCACGGTCGCACCCAGACCCGCACGGTGACCGAAAATCACTCCGAGATCCTCACAGCGATCACCATGCCCTTCTCGTTCCCCCTGATCTCTCTGGGCGGTGGCTGGGGTGGCAAGAAGGTCCGGGTTGAGAGCGAGGAGTTCAACGACCGCTTCACCGTCCGCACTCAGAACCCCAACTTCGCGTCTGATGTCATTCATCCACGCACGATGGAGTACTTGATGGCCGTGCATCCGCCGGGCTTTCGGATCGAGGCCGATGTGATGCGCTACTCAGTCGACAAGCACGACACGCAGCTGATCGGATTCTGTGCCGACTTCGCCCACCAGTTCTTCAGTCGCGTGCCATCTTTCGTCTGGAAGAACCTGCACGTTACTCCGCCGGCGTTTCGGCAGACGCCCGAGACTCAGCAGACGGGCTAGTACTGGCGAGGCGCTGTGCGCCAGCGGCGACTGTCAGCTCACGGGCGAGGATTGGCGGGTTGGCGAGTGAGGCCGTTGTCCAAAACCCGGGCGATCGGCACTCCAGGGCGATAGGCCAAATGCAGGTATGACGGCGCGTCGAGGACGGTGAGATCGGCCCGGTTTCCAGGCACCAAACGGCCTATGTCGGTACGCCGCAGCGACTTGGCCGAGCCGGCCGTAGCGGCGAGCAGCGCGTGGGCCGGGGTGAGGCCCATCTCGCGCACGGCGAGGGAGATCACCCACGCCATCGAGCTCGAGTAACAGGTCCCCGGATTGCAGTCGGTCGCCAACGCGAGCGAGACGCCCGCGGCGAGCAGCCGGGCGGCATCGGGATAGGGCGAGCGGGTGCAGAACTCAACTCCTGGAAGAAGCGTGGCCACAGTGGTGTCGGCAGCGGCAGCCAGTGCATCGACATCGGCGTCGTCAAGGTACGTGCAGTGATCGGCACTGGCCGCGCCGAGCTCGACCGCCAGCTGAACGCCAGGCCCGGGCCCGAGCTGGTTGGCGTGGACGCGCAGGCTGAGGCCGGCTGTCGCTCCAGCCGTAAGGACCTTGCGGGCCTCCGCTGCATTGAAGGCGTGCGGCGAGTGCGGCTCACAGAAAACGTCAATCCAGCGCGCGTAAGGCGCCGCGGCTTGCAGCATCGGCCCAGTTACAAGATCGACGTATCCCGCTCGGTCATCGACGTACTCGGCCGGTACCACATGGGCGCCTAGAAAGGTGGTTTCGGTCGTGAACTGGCGAGCAATCCGCAGCGCGCGGACTTCGTCGGCAACCGTCAGCCCGTAGCCGCTCTTGATCTCTACCGTCGTCGTACCGAGAGCGCGGAGTTCGTCGATCCGCGATGCGAGTAGCCGGGTGAGCTCGTCGTCAGTCGCGCCGCGGGTCGCGGCAACGGTGGCTCCGATGCCCCCGCCGTCGTACGGCTCGCCGGTCATCCGAGCCGCGAACTCGGTGCTGCGGTCGCCGGCGAACACCAGATGGCTGTGCGAATCGACGAATCCGGGGATGATCGCCCGCCCGCCGACGTCGATCCTGCTGTCGGCGGCCGGAGCTCCCGCCGCTGAGCCGATCCAGGCGATCATGCCGTCGTCGACGACGACAGCGGCGTTCGACCGGATGCCGAGCAGATCAGGGCCGGTGCCGTCGCATGTGACCAGTTCACCGATGCCGGTTACCGCAGTACTGCTCATGCCTCCCCCAGCTGATCAAGAGCCGCCGTGAGCAGCCGAGCTGGCGAACCAAGCCGATGCCGCCCGTCGCGGACGATCACCTGGCCGGCGACGACGACTTGGTCGACGTCGGCTGCGGTCGCAGCGTAGGCGATCTGATCAGGACGGGCGCCCGTGGTCCGCACCGAGTCTGACCGAACCACGACGAAGTCCGCCAGAGCTCCCTCGGCGATCCGACCCCCCTCGGACCAGCCCAGGCTGCGGTAGCCGGCGTCGCTCGCGATCATGATCAGGTCTGCGGGCGCGAAGCGGCCACGCTCACCCGTGGCCAGCCGCTCGTGCAGCTCAACTCCGCGCAATTCCTCGAACGGGTCGATCACTGCCTGTTGATCCGATCCGAGGGTCAGTTTGCTGCCCGCGTCGGCCAGTCGCCGCGCTGGGCCGATGCCATCGGCAAGATCACGCTCGGTTGTCGGACAGAAGCAGGTCGACGTCTGTGTACCGCCCAGGGCCTTGATGTCGGTGTCGGTGAGATGGGTGGCATGCACCGCCGTGGTGGTTGGACCGAGCAGGCCATGATGATCAAGCAATTCGGTCGGAGTGCAACCGTAAAAGGCCTGGGTGGCGGCGTTTTCAGCCGGTTGCTCGCTGAGATGGACATGCAACGGACGCTCCCCTGCCGCCTCGCCGATCTTGCTGAGAGCATCAGCGGGCACCGCGCGAACCGAGTGCACGGCAGCGCCAATGCGTACCTGATCACTGTCGTCGAGGAGACTGATCCGATCCAGCCAGTGATCAACATCCCCGTCGCTGAAGCGGGTCTGTACCGAATCCAGCGGAAGATGGCCGGTCGCAGCCAGCCCGCCGGCCAGATAGCACGCGTCGAGTAGTGTCAGCCGGACGCCGGCCTCCACAGCGGCCTGGATCAACGCCCCACCCATGGCGTTCGGTTCGGCGTACGGGCGGCCGTGCTGATCATGGTGCAGATAGTGAAACTCCCCTACCACGGTGTAGCCGGCCTGCGCCATCTCAGCGAACACGGCGCGGGCGAGGGAGAGGTAGGAGTCAGGATCGAGGCGGGCGGCGAGGGCGTACATCTGCTCACGCCAGGTCCAGAAGGTGCCCCCATCGGCGTGCGTCCGGCCCCGGAGTCCACGGTGGAAGGCGTGACTGTGGCCGTTGGCGAGACCTGGAAGCGTCACGCCGCGCAGGATCTCCTGACCGGCTCGCGGCTCGACGCCGACCCTCACCTGCGCAAAACGCCCCCCTTCCACGTCAAAGGCAACACCGGCTCGGCAAGCATCAGGCAGCCACGCGTACGCCGCCCAGTACGAGTTCACTTCTCCGCTCCGGCCACGTCGGCCAGCACCGTCGCCAGGGCCGCAACACCTGCAAGGCAGTCCTCGGGCTCGGCCCACTCGGCCGGCGAGTGAGACACCCCAGTCGGGTTGCGGACGAAGATCATTGCCGCCGGCACGCCGGCGTTCGCGAGAATCCCGGCATCATGCCCCGCGCCAGTGCTCATCACTGGTGCACCATCGAGCACGCTGGCCAGCCTGCTGACAAGGGCATCGTCGAATGCAGTCTCCGGGGTCCGCGACTCCTCGGTCACAACCGCACCGGAGCTGCCGACCTCCTGCTCGATCTGAGCCACGGTGGCGCGCAGCCCCGGTTCATCGTCTGCGCGGGCATCGAGCCAGGCAGTGGCCGAACTGGCAATCGCGTTCACCCCGCCGGGCTGGATGCTGATCTTCCCGACCGTCGCCAGGCTGCCATGCGCCTCTGCCGCCGCGCGCGTGGCGAGCACAGCGCGCGCACATCCGATCACCGCATCCCGGCGATCGCTCAGTCTCGTGGTGCCGGCGTGGTTGGCCTCACCAGGAATCTCGATGCGCCACCGACCGTGCGCCCAGAGCCGGCTGCCGACCCCGACGGCACGGCCAAGGTCGATCAGACCTCGACCCTGCTCGACGTGTAGCTCGACGAAAGCTCCGACGCGAGCCAGGGCCTCAGGATCCGGGCCCAGCCGGTCCGGCTGCCGCCCGGCGGCGCGCATCGCCGCTGCCATGGTGACGCCGTCCGCGTCACGCAGTGCTAGCGCTCGATCAGCGCTCAAGGCGCCCGTGATCACGCGCGATCCGGCACATGAGACCCCGAACCGTGCGCCCTCCTCGTCTACGAAGTTGACGACGGCGATCGGGCGGCGCGGAGTGTAGCCGTTAGCTCTGAGCTGGTCGATCGCCAGCAGCCCACTGACCACACCGAGCGGCCCGTCGAAGGCGCCGCCGTCCGGCACGCTGTCCAGGTGAGAGCCGGTTGCGATGCCGCCAGTCGTCGATCGATCCGGGTCCCCCCACCACCCCCACTGGTTGCCCATCCGGTCCTCGATCAGGTCCAGGCCTCGGCTGGCGCATTCACCAGCGAACCATTCCCGCATTTTCGAGTCCGCCCGAGTCCAGGCAAAGCGCCGGTAGCCCCCGGTGACCGGGTCCCGGCCAATGTCCGTGATCGCAGACCAAAGCTGCTCAAAAGCGAATTCGCTGATGTTGCCCCTCCAAGAAAGTTGCCCTAATACTGCCGCGACCTGATATCGACGCCACCAGAGGAGATTCAAGCGCGACAGAGCGTGGGTCTTGCTTCAAGTTTGGACCCCACCCTCTGGGCAGTCGACGCAAATGGAGATCAGATGGCGCGTGCACGTGGTTACCTAAAAACAACAGAAACTCCTCCGCGAAAGGTCAGGGTTCTGTTCGCGGAGAATGAAACCGTCGTATTCACGAGAAAATATGTCAAGCACACCGTACTTTCCAAGACGCCATACGGGCAGGGGAAGAGTGCCATCGTCACGAATATCCATAAGGGCCCTCTCGGTGGCATCACGCATGTGGACATCCGCCTAGACGACGGGGAGTTCTATATGAAGTGCCCATCGATTACTTCAAGGCCTAGCTGTCAGACTGTCCGTCATTGGTGGTCCACCTCTCGGAATGCGACGCAGGCTCAAACCGAGCCAGCTAACTCGTTCAGATCCCTTCCGTCATGGGGATCCTGACATCACGCTGGGCGGCAACCTCGTCGGCCCGCTCGTAACCCGCATCCACGTGCCGGATCACTCCCATGCCGGGATCATTGGTCAAGACCCGAGCCAGCTTCTGCGCGGCAAGTTCCGTGCCGTCGGCGAGCGAGACCTGGCCGGCATGGATCGAGCGGCCGATCCCCACCCCGCCGCCGTGGTGAATCGACACCCAGGACGCTCCCGAGGCGGTGTTGATCATGGCGTTGAGCAGTGGCCAATCCGCAATCGCGTCTGAGCCGTCCAGCATGGCCTCGGTCTCCCGATAGGGGCTGGCAACCGAGCCGCAATCCAGGTGATCACGACCGATGACAATCGGCGCGCTGATCTCGCCCGAGGCGACCAGCTCGTTGAAGGCCAAACCGGCCTTGTCCCGCTCGCCGTAGCCCAGCCAGCAGATCCTTGCCGGCAGCCCCTGGAAGCTGATCTTGTCCCGAGCGCCACGCAGCCACTTGTGCAGTCGGTGGTTGTCAGGGAAGAGATCCATCACGGCCCGATCAGTGGCCTCGATGTCGCGAGGATCACCAGACAGAGCAACCCAGCGGAACGGGCCCTTGCCCTCACAGAACAGCGGCCGGATGTAGGCCGGCACGAAACCTGGGAACTCGAAGGCACGTTCATAGCCACCCAGTCGCGCCTCGTCGCGAATCGAGTTGCCATAGTCGAAGACCTCAGCACCGGCATCCTGGAACTCCACCATCGCCTGAACGTGGTGGGCCATGCTGGCCCGAGCCCGGTCGGTGAACTCCTCGGGTTTCTGCTCGGCGTACGTTGCCCAGTCCTCCACGCTGATCCCTTCCGGCAGGTAGGACAGCGGGTCGTGGGCGCTGGTTTGGTCGGTGACGATGTCGATCGGCACGCCGCGCCGTAACAACTCAGGGAAGACCTCGGCACAGTTGCCGACGACACCAATCGAGGTGGCACGCTGCTCGGTCTTGGCGGCAACCGCGCGTGAGACAGCCTGATCAAGATCATCGGCAATCTCGTCGAGATACCGATGATCAACTCGGCGCTGCAGGCGGGAGCGGTCGACGTCGACGATCAGGCAGACGCCGTCGTTCAATGTCACAGCCAGCGGCTGAGCCCCGCCCATGCCACCGCAACCGCCGGTCAGCGTCAAGGTGCCGGCGAGCGTTCCGCCGAACCGCTTCTCCGCGACCGCTGCGAATGTCTCGTACGTGCCCTGCACGATGCCCTGAGTGCCGATGTAGATCCACGAGCCGGCTGTCATCTGGCCGTACATGGTGAGCCCGAGCTTCTCCAATCGTCGAAATTCCGGCCAGGTCGCCCAGTCCGGGACCAGGTTGGAATTAGCCAAGATCACTCGCGGTGCCCACTCATGGGTCTGCATGACTCCGACGGGGCGGCCGGACTGGACAAGCATGGTCTCGTCAGATGCCAGAGTCGTCAGGGTGCGGACCATGGCGTCGAACGAACGCCAGTCTCTGGCCGCCCGGCCGGTACCGCCGTACACGACAAGATCATCGGGTCGTTCGGCAACCTCGGGATCGAGGTTGTTCATCAGCATTCTTAGCGGGGCTTCGGTGGCCCATGAGCGTGCGGTGAGCGTCGTACCGCGGGGTGCGTGTACGGGTCGGGCGCCTTCCATGTTGAAGTCTCCTTTTGTTGGGAGCTGCTCGCGCAATGCCGACGCTCGCAGCTCGCTGGTCGTTGATCAATTGAGGGGGCCGGTCACCGACTCGGCGGCCGCTACGACGGCCCCCGTGGTGATCAGCTCGACGGCGATATCGATCTCGGGCGTGAGCCAGCGATCCCCGCCGGGACCCGGACTTCCGGCAGTGCGAAGGGCCGCGATCACCGCGGCTGTGACGGGCGCAGGTTGCAGCGGCATGCGCAGCTCGATGCCGCGGGCGGCTGTCAGCAGCTCGATGGCCAGCACCCGCCTCAGCCCATCGATGCCGCGGCGCAACTTGCGCGCTGCCGACCAGCCCATCGAGACGTGGTCCTCCTGCATCGCCGAGCTGGGTATCGAGTCGACCGATGCCGGCACCGCGAGCCGCTTCAGCTCGGAGACGATCGCAGCCTGCGTGTACTGCGCGATCATGTAGCCGGAGTCCACGCCCGGGTCGGCCGCCAGAAAGGCATTCAGCCCGCCGCTCCGGGACTTGTCAAGAAACCGGTCGGTACGCCGCTCGGAGATGCTGGCCAGGTCGGCCACTGCGATCGCGAGAAAGTCCAACACATAGCCCAGCGGCGCCCCGTGGAAGTTGCCGTTGGACTCGACGCGGCCGTCGAGCGTGATCACCGGGTTGTCGATGGCCGACGCCAGCTCGATCAGCGCGACCCGCCCCGCATGATCAACTGTGTCGCGTACGGCGCCGGCGACCTGCGGCGCGCAGCGCAGTGAGTAGGCGTCCTGGACCCGAGTGCAGGCCTCGGTACGGTGACTTTCCCTGATCTCGCTGCCCGCCATGATCTTGCGCAGGTTGCTGGCGGAAGCGGCCTGGCCCGGATGGGGTCGGAGGCTGTGCAGATCATCGGCGAAGACGTCATCAGAGCCGAGCAAACCTTCAACGCTCATGGCGGCGGTAATGTCAGCGATCTTCAGCAGCCGCCGCAGATCGGTGATCGCGAGCACCAGCATGCCGAGCATCCCGTCTGTGCCGTTGATCAAGGCCAGGCCCTCCTTCTCGGCCAGCGTGACCGGGGCGATGTCGGCAGCGACGAACGCATCGGACGTCGACGTGAGCGTGCCGGTCGCGTCCCGGACGCTGCCGTCCCCCATCAGCGCCAGAGCGCAGTGGGCAAGCGGGGCGAGATCACCGGAGCAGCCGAGGCTGCCGTACTCGTAGACCACCGGCGTGAGGCCGGCGTTGAGCATGGCGACGTAGCACCGCAGGGTCTGTTCCCGGATACCGGTGCGGCCGGTGGCGAGTGTGGAGATGCGCAGCAGCATGAGGGCTCGCACCACCTCTCGCTCGACCTCTGGTCCCGACCCTGCAGCGTGGGAGCGGATCAGGCTGCGTTGCAGTTGGTCGCGGAGCTCGATCGGGATGTGCCGGGTTGCTAGCGCACCGAAGCCGGTCGATACCCCGTAGTGCGGCTCGGGATGATCCGCCAAGGCCTCGATGATCTCGCGTGACTTACGCACCTCAGCCCAGGCGTTGTCGGCGATGACGATCTCGGCGCCGTGCCGCGCCACCGCTTCAAGGTCTGCGAACGAGACCGGGCCGATGCCCACTGTGACGCTGTGCTGTTCCATGAATCCATTGCATCGACCTATCGGCCTGTCGGGCAGAGTCGCGCGGCAAACTATGTCCCAAATCTGAGACATGAGGAGGCGTTGTGTCAGCCGCACCGGCCGCTGATCACGTGCTGCGCATGCTCGCGCTGCTGTCGCACCATCCCGAGCCGGTGTCGGCCGGGCTCGTCGCAGCGACCCTCCGGCTACCGCGGTCCACCACGTACCGGTTGCTTTCGGTGCTCGTCGACCACGGCTTCGTCCGGTACCTGCCCGAGGAGCGGCGGTATGGACTAAGTGTGGCGGCCTACGAGCTGGGCTCGGCGTACGCGCGTCAGGCGCCGTTGCAGCGGATCGCTCGGCCGATCGTGCGGCAGCTGGTCGACCGGATGAGGCAGAACGCCCATCTAGCCGTGCTGCACGGGCGAGACGTGCTCTACGTGATCGAGGAGCGAGCAGCGGGTCGCCCTATGCTCATTACCGATGTGGGGGTGCGGCTGCCGGCGGTGCTGACTGCTAGTGGGCTCGCGATGCTGGCGCGACTGCCCGCCGCCCAGGTACGCGCCCTGTTTCCGAATGCTGCCGCTTTTGTCGAGACCGAGCACGGTCCCGCAACGCCCAGCGCCCTGCGGCAGCTGCTGAGCGATGTCCGCAACCGGGGATACGCGATTGAGGAAGGATCGGTGACCAGCGGTCTGTCGTCACTAGCTCAGGCGGCGTTTGATCATACGGGTCGCCCCACGGCGGCCGTCGCGGTCACCTATCTCGCCAAGGATGTGGACCACCGAACCGAAGCAAGCCTGGTCGATGCCATTACCGCAGCCGCTCTCCAGCTGTCCCGGCGTCTGGGCTTCCGGGAGACGCCAGGGCGGCAGTCTCCCGTGTATGGCGCCAATCGCTGACTGCGTGATCTCAGAATTCGTGCGTTGCGCCTCCGCGCAGATTGACGACCCGCGTTGCAGTCAGCTCGTTGAGCCTGTTGAAGGCAAGTGTGCGGCCCCGGTCGCTGAGCAGCTCATCGTGGATCGGGAAGCCTTCCAGCGCGCCGACTGCTCGCACGAAGTCGATGGTCTCCTTCATTGCCGCCCAGGGCCCGTACGCCGGGACAGCAAGGATGTCGACGCCGTCTGGAACCGTGTCGTAAGCGTCGCCGGGATGGAAAAGAGTCGGCTCGCCCTCAGATCGCAGCACATAGCCCACGTTGCCGATCCGGGGAATGTCGCGATGGATGATGGCATGCTGCCCGCCCACGGCCGTCACCAGCACGTCTCCGATGGTCACGTGACTGTCCGGCGCCAGCCCGGCGGCATTCTCACCGAGCGACGGCAGCTTGCCGGACTGTATGAGCTCCAGGATCGATCGCTCGACCAGAACCATCGCGGATGGGTTTGCCGCCAGCAACGGGGGCAGATTCTCGGGATCGAGATGATCGGGATGTTGGTGCGTCACCAGCACCGCAGCAAGATCGGTCAGAGAATGCCAGCCGTTGGAAAACTTCCCCGGATCGACAAGAATCCGGGCGCCGTCCGTCTCTGCGAGGACAGCCGCATGCCCCAGGTGGGTGATCCGCATTGCACCACGGTAGGGCAGCATGTCACAGGTTCGCCCATCGGTGCTTGGTTCCCGCAAAGTTCCCCCGAGCTGATGTCCCATGCCGATCACGAGCGTGGCTGTGGGTGAGGGCAGCTCGGCTGGAGTGTCCTTTCGCGCGAGCCGCTATCCACTCAGCAGCTTGCCGACGAGCTCACCGGCTGCCTCGCAGTCCTCGGCCGTGACATCTAGATGGGTAACCGCTCTGATCATGAAGGGACCCAGGGCGGAGACCAACACCCCGCGTTCTGCAGCCGCGGCAGCGATCGGTGCTGCGGGAACCCCGCCCGTGTCGATCGCCACGACATTCGTCTCCACGGTGTCCGGCTCGACAGCGGCCGGGACGCAGGCAGCTACTGCCTCCGCGAAGATGCGTGCTGCTGCATGATCATCGGCCAGTCGTTGCACATGATGATCAAGTGCGTACAGGCATGCGGCGGCGAGCACGCCAGCCTGGCGCCAGCCGCCGCCAAGCCGCTTCCGCAGCACCCGGGCGCGAGCGATCTTTTCCGCGGTACTGACCAGCACGGAGCCGACCGGAGCCCCGAGGCCCTTGGAGAAGCACAGGCTGACCGTGTCAAAGAGCCGGCCGTAGGCTTCGAGCGCCACCCCGGTCGCGATGTGCGCGTTCCACAACCGGGCGCCGTCCAGGTGATAGCCGATGCCATGCTCGCGGCATAGCTGAGCCACCGCGACCAGTTCGTCGAACGGCTGGATCGTGCCACCGCCAAAGTTGTGGGTGTTCTCCACTCCTACCGCAGCCGTCGATACCAGATAGGGGCCGGCTGATGGCGCGATGATTCTCTCCACCTCGGCGAGCTCCAACCTTCCCCGAATGGAGGGAAAGGTCCGCATGGTCAGGCCACCAACAGCTGCGTGCGCGCCCATCTCCGCGCGAGCGATGTGAGCCTGCACATCGCAGACCACTTCCTGGCCGGGTTCCACCAGCAGCCGCACCCCGAGCATGTTGCACATCGAGCCGCTGACACAGAACAGACCTGCCTCATGCCCGAGCAACCGCGCTACGCGCTGCTCGAGCTCGCGCACGGTCGGGTCTTCTCCGTACACGTCATCGCCGACTGGCGCGGCCAGCATTGCCTCACGCATCTGTCTGGTTGGTTTGGTCACCGTGTCAGAGCGCAGATCAATCACGGACAAGAGTCTGACGAACTCTGCAACCTGCTCGGCTCTGGGGCGGCGGCGCCCCTGCGTGCCCGGAGTCCACGCGGGTCTGCGAGCGTCGGAAGCCGCGCGCCGGACGAAGGACTTCGTGTGACCCGAGCAGGGACGTGACCGCTCCGGGAGCGTCGGAGGTCGCGCGATCGCGCCGCGCTGAGGAGGAGCGAGCAGACATGCCTTTCGTCTGCGAGCGACCTCAATGCGCGGGAGCGAAGCGACCACCAGCCCCAGCGGCGAGCTGTGTGACGAAGTAGGCGGCATAGAGCCCGACCGTGCGCGACCGGAGCCTAAAAAGTGAGGGGCACGTAGGCCTGAACCGGGTTGGTCCGCTTGATGCCGCCTCTGGTCAACCGCTCCGCGACGAGGAAGGCAAGCTCGAGCGACTGGTTGCGGTTCAGGCGCGGGTCACACAGTGTCTCGTACCGGCTCACGAGATCTGCCTCGACCAGGTCGTCGCCGCCACCGACGCACTCCGTCACATCATCGCCGGTGAGTTCGACATGCACTCCACCCGGCCAGGTGCCGAGCTCCTCATGCACGTCGAAGAAGCCGTTGAGCTCGGCCATCACGTCGCTGAATGCCCGAGTCTTGTACCCGTTGCGTGCCTCGAAGGTGTTGCCGTGCATCGGGTCACAGACCCAGGCCACCTGCCGGCCACTCGCCGTCACCTTGGCCACGATGTCCGGCAGCACCTCTCGCACCTTTGCGGCGCCCATGCGGGTGATGAAGGTGATCCGTCCCGGTTCATGATCAGGATCGAGGCGATCAGCCAGATCCATCGCGTTGTCGGCGGTGCTCGTTGGACCCAGCTTCACCCCGAGGGGGTTGCGCACGTGCCGAAGCAGCTCGACGTGTGCACCATGAAGCTGCCGGGTGCGCTCACCGATCCACAAGAAGTGCCCTGAGGTCCCGTACGGCTGCCCGGTCCGGGAGTCGATCCGGGTTAGCGCATGTTCGTACTCCAAGATCAGCGCCTCGTGGCTGGAATAGAAGTCGACGGTTCGGAATACGTCGTCGTCAATCCCGCAAGCCACCATGAAGGCGAGCGCCCGATCGATCTCGTTAGCCAGGTTCTGGTATTGCACACCAGCTGCGGAGTTCTTGACGAAATCGGCGTTCCAGCTGTGCACGCTGCGGAGGTGTGCGAATCCGCCAGTGACGAAGGCCCGTGTGAGGTTCAGGGTGGCCGACGAGGAGTGGTAAACCTCCAGCAGCCGATGTGGGTCCGGCTCGCGAGCCTCGGCCGTGAAATCGAAGCCATTAACCGCATCGCCGCGATACGCCGGCAGCGTGACGCCTTCGCGGGTCTCCGTGGCCGAGCTCCGCGGCTTGGCGAACTGGCCTGCCATCCGGCCGACCTTCACGATCGGCACCTGGGCCGCGTAGGTCAGCACCACCGCCATAGAAAGCAAGGTCCGAAGCTTGCCCTGGATGTTCGCAGCCGTGACGTCGGCGAACGTCTCGGCACAGTCACCGCCCTGCAGCATGAATGCCTCACCGGTCGCGACGCTGGCCATCTTGGCGCGCAACTTGTCGCATTCGGCTGCAAATACGAGCGGGGGAAGCGTACGAAGCTTGCCCACGATCTGAGAGAGCTCGTGGGGTGAAGAGTAGGCCGGCTGCTGCAGCGGATTCAGGGCCCGCAGTGCATTCAGCGTAGGGACCTGGCTCGTCACAGACACGCAGACACTGTAGACGCTGGCGCTCAGCGAGGCAGCTGAGTTACCGGCCGCTGGACGCCCACCGCAGAATTGCACGCATGAACCGACGCAGCTTCGTCCTGGTACCCGGCGCAGGCGGCAACGCCGGGTACTGGCAGCTTGTGGAGCCGCTCATCCAGGAAGCCGGCTTCCACAGTGTTGCAGTGTCCTTGCCCAACTGGCCCGGCGCGACCTTCGCCGATCATGCCGACGCCATCGTCGCCGCCGCGGGCGCGCCTGACGAAGTCACCCTCGTCGCTTCGTCGATGGGTGCCTTCAGCGCACCTCTGACCTGCGATCGGCTGCCGGTCTCCGAACTCGTGTTGCTGAACGCCATGATCCCAGCGGCCGGAGAGACGGCGGGCGAATGGTGGGGCAATACCGGCCAGGCCGAAGCCATGCGGAGCAACGACCAACGTGAGGGCCGTGACCCTGACGCCGGGTTCGACCCGCAGACCCATTTCTTTCACGACCTGCCGCCCGACGTCTTGGCGCTGCTGCTGTCATCGGAGGACGAGGAACCGGCGGCCTCACTCTTCGAGACCGCTTTTCCACTACGTCACTGGCCAGAGGTACGCACCACCGTTCTCGCGGGCCGTGACGACCGGTTCTTCCCCTACGAGTTTCAGCGCCGCATAGCCAAGGAGCGCTTGGGCTTGGAGGTGGAACAGCTGCCGGGAGGTCACCTGGTCGCCCTCAGCCAGCCGGAAGCGCTGACGGCGCGACTCATACGCGATCTCTCGGGACCTCCGACCGAACGCTGAGCTCTGATCGCCGCCAGCTGTGAGGTGGGCCGCATGATTCTCGGGACTCGAACGCCGCAGCCGAAGAGCGGGCCGCCAGATGTCCCCTTTGACGGCTATCTGGTTAGTCGCGAAAACCTGGTGCTACGCCTGCGGTGAGACCTCATCGGCCTCTTGCGCCTTGGCTTCGCGGGCCGCCGCTTCTTTGGCCGCGGGCGCGTACATGTCCACATACTCCTGGCCAGACAGCTCCATGATCGCGTACATGATCTCGTCAGTGATCGAGCGCAGAATGAACCGGTCCTCGCTCATTCCCTCGTAGCGAGAGAAATCCAGCGTGCGTCCGAACTTCACTGTCGGACTGACGATCTTGGTCAGGATCTTGCCCGGCGGGGCGATGATGTCTGTGCCGATGATCGCCGCAGGAATCACCGGCGCTCCCGACAACAGCGCCAGCCGAGCGACCCCCGTCCGTCCCTTGTAGAGGCGCCCGTCGTGACTGCGCGTTCCCTCCGGATAGATGCCGAACAACTCACCGCGCTGCAGCACTTTCAACCCGGCCCGCAGAGCACCCTCACTTGCCCGTCCACCACTTCGGTCAATCGGCACCTGGCCCGTGCCGGCGAAGAACCGCTTTTGGGCCCAGCCCTTGATGCCAGCACGAGTGAAGTAGTCGGATTTGGCGACGAACGTGATCCGGCGATCCAACGCGATCGGCATGA
Organism: uncultured Actinomycetota bacterium; assembly: GCA_963759635.1. Taxonomy (GTDB): domain Bacteria; phylum Actinomycetota; class Actinomycetes; order Propionibacteriales; family Propionibacteriaceae; genus Microlunatus. The sequence continues at coordinate 90,234 of CAVXAP010000001.1, read as the reverse complement.
ACAACCAGTCGGCAAAGGAGAGGTGATTGCTCGCGACAATCGCTGGACCCTGCTCGGGGACGTTCTCGATGCCCTCCTGGATCGGCCGGAAGAGTCTGGTGATTGCCGGTCCGAGCAGCACATTCTTCAAGGCCCAATAGATGGCTCGGCCGGCACCCGAACCGGATTCGACCGTGACGTTCCCCTGGCGGTCAATCGACACCAGATCATCGCTCACCGCAGGTTGCCGGCGGTGCGTGCGCTGTCGAGGCGCCTCGCCTCTGGCCTCTGAGATCGTTTCGCTACCAACTGGCGGCGAGTCTTCTCGCCGCTCGGTCACGCGCTCACATCCGAAACGGGCGGGATCTTCAGTTGGGTGGATCGCATCGGGACGGGCGGCCGAGTACGGCCCGCTCCGGGACGATGACCGGCGCTGACCGGGAGGCCTTTGCCGGCATCCAGGTCCGCCTTGGCCGATGTTCCGTAGACATCCACGTAATCCTGGCCGGAGAGCTCCATGACCGCGTTCATGATCTCGTCAGTGATCCACCGCAAGACGTCCCGGTCCTTGCCGACCTCGGCGTAAGCGCTGAAGTCCATCTGCTTGCCGATCCGGATCTTGGGGCGTCGCATCGTCGGGATCTTGAAGAACCGAGACGGTACCAACTGGGTGTCGATCATGCCGACCGGTATCACGGGTACCCCCGCCTGCAGTACGAGCCGGGCCACGCCGGTCTTGCCCTTGTAGAGGCGGCCGTCTGGGGACCGGGTGCCTTCTGGGTATATGCCGAGCAGTTCACCACTGCGGAGTACGGCGAGCACGCCGTCCATGCTGCTGGTGCTGGCCCGCCCACCGGAGCGGTCCATGGGGAGCTGACCGACACTCTTGCAGGAACCAGGTCAACACCCTTCCCCGAATCCCCCGGCCATGGAACAACTCGATCTTGGCCGGAAAGGTAAGCCGCCGCTTGATCATGGAAGGCAGCAGGAACGTGTCACCTGCGGAAATGTGGTTGCTGACCAGAATTGCCGGACTGGACTCCGGGATGTTCTCAGCTCCGCTGATCGAGGGCCTGAAGAGCAACCGGCACAAAGGGGCAAATGCCACCCATTTGAAGACCCAGTAGAGCAAACCGACCTCCGCCTTTCCTCCCCATCGTAGGGCGGAACAAACCCTAGTGCGGTTTCGCGATGCCAGCAGGCGTGCCACCATTCGCTCGTGGATTCCTTCCCACGGCCGACCCCTCGTTCGACAAGCGGGCGGCGGTGGCGTATCAGGTCATCGGCGCCGGTAGCGGCCTCAGTGCACCCAGATGCGCAACCGTACGAGGGCGGCAGCGGCGCCGCCGGAGTGCTGCTATGCCACGGCTTCTCGGGCTCGACGAAGTCCATGATCGGGTGGGCGCGCCACCTCGAGGCTGCAGGGTTCCGCGTCTTACTGCCGCTGCTGCCCGGCCACGGCACGCACTGGCGTGATCTCAACCAGACGACATGGATGGACTGGTACTCCTGCGCCGACGAGGCCTTCACGACCCTGCGCGCCCAATCCGATCAGGTGTTTCTGGCCGGCTTGTCGATGGGCGCTGCGCTGTGCCTGCGCCTGGCCGAGCAACACGGCGCCGACGTTTCCGGTCTGACACTGGTCAATCCCGTGATCAACCACCGCGATCCGCGGGTACGCGCGCTGCCGGTCCTCAGGCTGATTCCCTCGCTAAGGGGGATTGCCGATGACATCGCCAAGCCTGGTCAGGACGAGTGCGGCTACGCCCGAACACCGCTCCGGGCGCTGTACTCCCAGACCTTCCTCTGGGCCGACGTACGCCGAAACCTCAGCCGTGTCGACCAGCCGCTGCTGATCTATCAATCGATTCATGATCACGTAGCCGACCGCTCCTCCATCCCGTTGATCAAGGCCGGCGTACGCTCCAGCGATCAGACGTACATCGAGCTGCAGCGCAGCTACCATGTAGCCACCCTGGACTACGAAGCGGAGGATATCTTCGACGGAAGCATTGCGTTCTTCCGACGACTCACGAAGGAGGCCGATGGTACTGCCGAGTGAGGACGACCGGGACGCGATCGACCGTGCCTTTGCCGAGCTGGTGGCGGGTTATCACCTGACCGCCGACCCGCCCGATACGGTCACGAATGAGCCGCCCACCGAGCCCGTCAGCTCCCTGTCAGACGCGGCAGACGGCACACCGAACTGGGGCACCGATCACCCGCTTTTTGGCTTCGTCGAAACGCCGGCTGACGCTCAAGCCTCGTCGGGCGAGCCGTCCCAGGACCGCTACGTCCCAGAGCCGCTGCCGCCGCTGGGACGACCTGGTGTGCCGGCCCTGCTTGGCTGGATCGGCATTGGGTACGCGATCGTCATCGTGCTGGCAGCAACCTTCGGCCTGCGCTTCCCCGCCTGGACGGGCTGGATTGCCGTTGGGAGCTTTGTCGGTGGATTCGGCATCTTGATGACCCGGCTGCCTCGCGATCGACCGCCAGACGCCGGAGATGGAGCAGTGCTCTAGGATCGCGCGCCGCTGATCGGAGGACGAGGGAGGAGACACGCTCTTCCGTCTCCGAGCGAGGACGACGGCAGCGGGTCATCAGCGCGATCCGCGCGGCGCGGAGCGTCGCAAAAAACACCGGATCGCGCGCCGCTGATCGGAGGACGAGGGAGGAGACACGCTCTTCCGTCTCCGAGCGAGGACGACGGCAGCGGGTCATCAGCGCGATCCCCGCGGCGCGGAGCGTCGCAAAAAACACCGGATCGCGCGCCGCTGATCGGAGGACGAGGGAGGAGACACGCTCTTCCGTCTCCGAGCGAGGACGACGGCAGCGGGTCATCAGCGCGATCCGCGCGGCGCGGAGCGTCGCAAAAAACACCGGATCGCGCGCCGCTGATCGGAGGACGAGGGAGGAGACACGCTCTTCCGTCTCCGAGCGAGGACGACGGCGGGGGAAGCGTCGCAAAGACGCAGGAGCGCAGGAATCACAACTTACGACGGGGCGCGCGTTCGTAAGGACTCTCGGCGGAGTCGTGCTTTGCTTACTCTCCGCTTGCGTCGGCGCGGCCAGAAGCCGAACTGCGCCGACTCCGGCGGCTCGATCATCGCGTGTCGTGCCAGATCGGCGGCACCAATCAGCCCAGCGTCGTTGCGGAAGCGGGCGAGCACCAGCCTGGCCTCCTCGCGAAACCCTCGCCCCGTCAACGTCCGGCTGAATGCTCGCTGTGCGGGCAGTAGGAGCAGGTCGCCTGCAGCGCTCACTCCGCCGCCGATGACAACGACCTCAGGATCCACGGCCGCGGCGATGTTGGCGATTCCCCGGCCGAGCCAGGTCCCGACATCGGCCAGCAGCTCCACCGAGGTGGGTTCGCCCTGAATGGCCGCGGTAGTCACATCCGGACCGCTGATGTTGTCCGGATCGCCGCCGACGATCTCGAGGAGCCGGTAGGCCGTCGGCGAATTGGTACGGGCGAGCGCCCGGGCGTCGCGGACCAGTGCATTACCCGAGGCGTACTGCTCCCAGCAGCCGCGATTTCCACACTCGCACCAATGACCGCCCGGCACGGAGATCATGTGTCCCCATTCCCCGGCCATCCCGTACGAGCCGCGGAATAGCCTGCCGCCGATCACCAGGCCGCCACCGATACCTGTGCCGAGCGTGATACACACCATCACCGACGACCCTTGACCTGCGCCGTGGCGGTATTCCGCCCATGCAGCAGCGTTCGCGTCGTTGTCCACGATCAGCGGTAGGTCAATCCGCCCGGTGAGCCGCGCCTTGAGCGGCTCGGACCGCCAAGCCAGGTGCGGGGAAAACCGGACCACAGCTTGATCGCTGTCCACCCACCCCGCCGCACCGATGCCCACCGCTTCGACTCGGTGCCGCCGACGCAAGCGCTCGACCGCGCGGAGGATCGCGTCCTCGACCGCTTGCGGGCTGTGTGACGGGGTCGGCTCCTGCCAGCGGTCGAGGATTTCGCCCTCCTCATCGACGACGCCGGCGGCCACTTTCGTGCCGCCGATGTCGACGCCGATGCTCAGCATCGGTGCAGTCCTGGCCATGTTGCGACGCGTCGCCGTCCCGGGAGTGGTCAGCCTTCCACCCTCTTCTTGAGACCCTTGAGCGCGCTGTCGATGATCGTCTTCTCGGCCTTGCGCTTGAACATCCCGATCATGGGCATGTTGATATCTACGGCCAGCGTGTACGTCACCGTTGTCTTGGCGCCGTTGGACTTCAGCAGGTAAGAACCGTCCATCGCCTTGAGGAGATTTCCCTCGATGAGTTTCCAGCTGACGGCTTGCGGCTTCCACTCGTACGCCAAGACGTAGTTGTCTTTCAGCAATGTGTGGTCGAGCACCATGCGGACCGTCTTGGCCTTGCCCGCAACAGAGGTCAGTACCTCCGCGCTCTTCATCGAGTCGACCCAATCCGGGTAGTGCTCGAAGTCGGCGATCACCGCCATGACTTCATCGGGCTTGGCCGCGATGTCGATACTGGCGCTGGTCTGATCCGCCACGAGCCATAGCGTACGCGTGCGCAGGTCTCACAGCTCAAGCGCTTCGCGTAACCTCGCTCGAGCCGATTCGCTGCTGAACTGTTCGCACACGTAGCGACGGCCGCGAGCCCCCATCTCCTTCGCAATACAAGGATTGTCCAACAGGAAGCTGAGTCGGTCCGCCAGCTGCCGATGATCACGTGACGGCACGACGAAGCCGGTATCGCCGTCCGCAACCGTCTCCGGTGCGCCGCCCGAGTCACCGACGATGATCGGCAATCCGCAGGCTGCTGCCTCAAGGGATGCCAGGCCAAGCCCTTCCGGATTGAGCCCGGCCCATCGAGTGCGCACCGGCAGCGCGAAGACGCTGGCTTGCTGCAGCTGATCGATCACACCGGCACGCGGTAAAGCGCCAATGATGCGCGCACAATCTGACAGCTCAAGATCATGAATGGATCGTTCCAGCCGGGCCCGCAACGGACCGTCCCCAACGATGATCAGCTCGCGCGCAATGCCACTCTCCGGCGGCCCGATCGATCACGCCCCGCCAGGCGCGTAGCAGCGTGGACACACCCTTCTGGGGAATCAGACGAGCGACCGCGATGCAGCGCCCGATACCGCGTCTTGCGGCTCCCTCGAGCGGTCGGAAGCGTTGGATGTCAACCGGCGGGGGCAGCCGCAGCAAGCGCCGGCGCGCGCCCGAGCTGAGAGCGCTGGCAATGCGGCGTTCGGTAAAGCCAGAGATCGTTGTGAGGTGATCACAGCTGTCACCAATCCAGCGCAGCAGCCGGCGCGCTGCGGGCACCCGCGCCCACCAGGTTTCGTGGCCGTGCGTCAGACCGAGAATCCGGTGGGCGCCGGCACCCCGCAATGAGGGAGCGAGCAACCCGAGGGGCGCCGCAGCGCCGAAAATGACCCGCGTCGCTCCGGCATGACGGAGCAGGGCCCTTGCTCGAGCTGCAACTCGTGGGGTCGGCAACAGCATCGGCCCGTCTCGGACTACCGAGAAGGGCCGCCCGCGGTCGGAGGCCGCCGCCCCCGCCGGGCCTGACGTGTACACGACGACATCGTGGTCCAGCAGTTCACAGACCTCGCTGACGAAGGACTCGATGCCGCCGATCCGCGGCGGGAAATCGTTGGTGATGATCAGGGTCGACGGCACGGCTAATACTGCGCCAAGCGGACCAGATACGCCCGCCAGCCGGCGGTCAGCGCGGCCTCGCTGAGCTGGAGGGTGTCCCGGCTCGCCTCGTCCACAGAGCTTCCACGGGCCAGCTCGGCGTAGAACCGGCCCAGCTGAGCTTGGGAATGCTGGTCTGCAATGAACCGACATGCGAGCCAGGCTTCCGCGTAGGCCAGCTCGAGATTGCGGGCGCCGACCTCGAACTGCTGGTCCGGGGGAAAAGAGCGGGGTGCGCCGTCGCTGCGTACGCGCGCGAGCACTTCGTCGGCGGCCTCGCTTCGCTGGCCAGGATGGGCCTGCATCGAAACCCACTCAGCGAGGCCTTCCTCCACCCAGGTCGGCGCAGGCGAATCCGGTGAGCGGGTCGCAACATGGACCATCTCGTGCTCCAGTACTGACTGCACAGCGCTCGAGGTGAGTTCGGCCGTCTTAGGGTTGACGACGATGCGAATCGCATCATCCGCGGGGGCGGCACGATGAGTCACGGCTGCAATGGAGGCGTAGCCGGAACGCGGCTTGCCCAGTACAGAGGCAAAATCACGTTCAGTTGCGGGCACTTCGACAACGACCTGGCGGTTCCAGGAGGTTCCTAGACCGTCCGGTAGCCCTTGTCGTACGTTGACGAGGGCGGCCGCGGCAATCTTGACCCAACGATCGAGTGACTGACCTGACCCAGCCAAGAGCGTGACACCGTGCAACTCGCGGGCGGTAAGGGGACCCAGCCACCAACTCGGCTTCTGCTCACGAACGATGCCTGGTGGTTCATCGATGGTGCCGGCGACCTTGACCTCCCCGGCCACCTCAAGGAAAGTCAGCGAGACCGCCTGCTCGACCTCGGCGCTATCGCCGGCGAGTCGCCAGGTCACTACCCCCCGTTGAACCCATGCGCCCGGGCCGAAGAGCCTTCGACGTGCATCGGAGAGCACGAACTCGGTCGGTTCCATACGCATCTGAAGCCTCGTCAGTGGCAGTGTGCTCAGGTTGTCGAACAGCAGCCGGGCGCGGTCGGGGAATGCGGGATCTTGATCACTGATCAGCCGATCGAAGCGGGCACGGTCGCCGGTGAGAGCTGCTTTGAGCAGGGCGTCAACAGTCGCTCGGACCAGGCCCAGCCGGGAGCTCTCGGCTGCCGCCGATCTCGTTTCCAGCGGCGCAGGAGGTGGCGCAACGACAGGAGCAGAGCAGCCGACCAGCAGTAGCGCCAGCGCAGCTAATGCCAACCGTGACCCGGCGAGGCATTGGCGGCAGAACGCTGGCACGAGGGCAGCCTAGCTTCGACGGTGGAGTCGCACCGTGACGATCGGAGGAACGATAAGCGAAGCGCCACAATTGCCGACGCCAAGCCTCCGACCTGCGCGCTTCGCGAAGCGTGACGACGGCGTCAGCTCCCAGCGCGACGTGCGCGAGAAGCGCGAAAACACAGCTTCGAGCGTGGAGTCGCGCCGCTGACGATCGGAGGAACGATAAGCGAAGCGCCACAATTGCCGACGCCAAGCCTCCGACCTGCGCGCTTCGCGAAGCGTGACGACGGCGTCAGCTCCCAGCGCGACGTACGCGAGAAGCGCGAAAACACAGCTTCGAGCGTGGAGTCGCGCCGCTGACGATCGGAGGAACGATAAGCGAAGCGCCACAATTGCCGACGCCAAGCCTCCGACCTGCGCGCTTCGCGAAGCGTGACGACGGCGTCAGCTCCCAGCGCGACGTACGCGAGAAGCGCGAAAACACAGCTTCGAGCGTGGAGTCGCGCCGCTGACGATCGGAGGAACGATAAGCGAAGCGCCACAATTGCCGACGCCAAGCCTCCGACCTGCGCGCTTCGCGAAGCGTGACGACGGCGTCAGCTCCCAGCGCGACGTACGCGAGAAGCGCGAAAACACAGCTTCGAGCGTGGAGTCGCGCCGCTGACGATCGGAGGAACGATAAGCGAAGCGCCACAATTGCCGACGCCAAGCCTCCGACCTGCGCGCTTCGCGAAGCGTGACGACGGCGTCAGCTCCCAGCGCGACGTACGCGAGAAGCGCGAAAACACAGCTTCGAGCGTGGAGTCGTGCAGCACAGGAAGCGCAATCCGCGATTGCTAACCCGGCCGGCGGGCTCCCGCGTACGGCATGTAGGACATCTTGATGTACTCCACAGACTTGCCGGGCCGTGGGGCGTGGATGACCTGCCCATTGCCTGCGTACAGGCCGACATGACTGATGTCGCGGTAGAAGAACACCAAATCGCCCAGTTGGAGATCAGACTTCGCCACAGACCGGCCATGGTTGTACTGCTGTCCAGACGAGTGCGGCAGGCTAACCCCGACGGATCCCCAGGCTCTCATCGTCAGTCCCGAGCAGTCCCAAGAACTTGGCCCATCGCCATTGGTTCCATAGGGCTCGCCGAGCTGAGCTTTTGCGTACGCCAGCGCCTTAGCGCCACGTCCGCTACCGGTGACTGGACCACGTGAGGCTTCCCGCGACGCCTGACTGCCCGCCGCGTTCGCCCGCGCAGTCGCCCTCTTCTCGGCATCAGAAATCTGCTGCCGCTGCGTTGCGGTGAGCTTGGCCAGCACTCTCTTCGCCTGGGTGAGCTTCTTGTCCGAGGCGTCCGTAAGGGATTTGAGCTGCTTCTCCTTCTCGGCGAGAGCGGCGAGATCGGTCTCTGCTGCACGCTCGAGGGCTGCGAGGTTCCCTTGAGCCTGCTGATAGTCCTGAAGTGCGGAGTTCTGATTCTCGCTGACTTTCTGCACCGTGGAGATCTGGCTGAGGAATCGCTCTGTGTCGGGGGTCACGAAGAGCTGGGCGGCCGTATCGAGGCTTCGGTTCTGAAATTGGGCGAGCGCCACTTGGCCGACCTGAAGCTTCATCCGTGCGACCTTGTCGGTCTGGGCTTGCACATCGGCCTGCTTCAGCTTCAATTGCGCACGGCCCTGCTTGATCTGCTCCTTGACACCGGCGTACTGCTGGTCGATCGCAGCCGCATCTGTCTCCAGCCGCTTGATCAGGTCCCTCGCCTCCGCCGCGGTCAGCGGTGGGTCCGCCGCAGCCGGCAAGCTGGCCGGAAAGACGAACAACGCGGTCAACGCCACCGAGGTGAGCCCGAGCGCAGCGATGCGTACGCTTCGAAGGATCGATGTGGCGTGACCTGCCTTAAATGCGCGTGACGTCACGCGCGCAGCGAAATTCACAGTGTTCCCCGACTCCTGCGCGCAGCTCTCGCTGGTGCTCGCTCAGCCCTCCCCAGACCTGAGCACAGCTCGAGAGCTGTCATGGACGTGCCCACTGAACGATGGATGACAGTGGTGTCATCTGTAGTCACCGAACAGTGAGTGACACATTAGGTCACGATTAGGTCACTGGCAATCAGGATCGCCGATATTTGGTCAACAAGTGCCCTGCGCCGGGAATGCGGTGCTTTTGTGCGTCGTCGGGATGGATGTCTCGCAAGTCCGGCGAGGGACGGATACAGGGTGGTATGTCGAAGAGGAGAACGCCGCGAGGCCGGATTAGCGGCGCACATAGGTTTCGGATCCCTAGGGGCCACTACCCGATTACGCGTAGTCCCGCCAGTCCAGCGGCGCCTGCACGTCCCGGGCCGGACGGGCGCCTGGAATCAGCCTGAGAGGCGGCACCAATCCAGAGCCGGCCAGTGCATTCAGTGCCGCCTGCTCGTCGCGATCGAGCTCCACCACACCGCCGGAGGCACCGAGGAGCACGCTAACGACACAGTCGCTACAGGCGATCCCTCTGGCGACGCATGTGTCGCAATCCACGTGCAGTACGTCCATACTCAATTCCTTCCGCAGCTGACCCCGCTTGTTGTACCGTCTCGCGGGGCACTGACACTTTCCTCATGCCGAACCCCTCGCGCGAGGTCTATTCGCATGGACACCACGACTCGGTCCTCCGATCGCACCGTTGGCGGACCGCCGAAAACTCTGCGGCGTATCTGCTGCCGCGGCTGAACCTTGCTGACCGACTACTGGACGTCGGCATCGGCCCGGGAACCATCACTCTCGATCTCACCCGACGGCTGTCCCAGGGCTGGGTGGTGGGCATTGATGCCGCACCGGCCGCCGTGGTGGCGACGAAGACGCTAGCCGCGAGCCGAGGCGTGAGCAACGTCAGGCTGTTGGTCGGGAACGTCTACCAGCTGGGTTTCGCGGACGCCTCTTTCGACGTCGTCCACGCCCATCAGCTGGTGCAACACCTCGCAGCCCCAGTCGTCGCCCTTCGCGAGATGCGCCGGGTATGCGAGCCGGGTGGCCTTGTAGCCGTACGCGATGCCGACTATTCGGCCATGACCTGGCACCCGCCGAGTGCGGCGTTAACCCGATGGCTCCGGCTGTACCACGAGGTGGCCCGCTCAAACGGGGGCGAACCCGATGCGGGACGCCGGCTGCTTGGCTGGGCGCAGGCCGCTGGTTTCAGCGATGTCGACTCCTCGGCTAGCGCCTGGTGCTTCGCCACGCCAACGGATATCGCATGGTGGTCCGATACCTGGGCAGCGCGGCTGAGTCACTCCGATTTCGCTCATCAAGCTCTTGAGCGAGGACTCTCCGATTCAGCGGAACTTGCACAACTGGCGGAAGGTTGGCGCCGCTGGGGGAAGCTTTCCGGTGCCTGGTTTGCCGTGCTCCATGGTGAGATTCTCTGCCGCCGCTGAGTGTCTCGCAGGACAGTTGGCAATTAGCCCCACCGGGCATCTTCAAGTAAGTTAGAGCCCTGGGGAGTCTCTTGGGGGCAATGTGGTACAAGCACGACGGGCGAAAGTCCGGCCAGTCCGCCTGATCATTCCGCTGGCGGTGGCTGCAGCACTTCTGGTTGGCGGTTTGTTTGCCGCATGGAAGTTCAGGCCTGACGCAACGACGGCTGGCCCGCAGGCGGAGTCCAGTGCGACGACAGTCGAGTCGGAAGCTCCGAGCACTGCAGTGTCGAGTCCTTCGCCGTCGGTGACTGCCAGTCCCGCCAGCGCGGCCGCCCAGAAAGCCCTGGAGGCGTGTCAGACGAGGGTAAGAGCCGCGGATGATGTGCTGAAGCAAGGCGAGATCGGCGTTGGGCACTGGGCTATTCACATCCAAGCACAGAAGGACTACCTCACTGGCAAGGCAACTGTCGACGAAATGAAGGCACGCTTCAAGAAAACCAGGCTGAAGGGCCCCGCTGATCTCGACCGCTATGACAACGCCCTCTCGACCTACAAGGACCTCGAGGGTCCCTGCGCGAAGGTCAAAGGTGCGGAGAGCGTAGTGGCGGTGGCGTTAGCCAAGTGCGAAAAGCGAAGCAAGGCCCAGGGGCCCGTGATGAAGGCCACCGCTGCAGGCATGAAGGACTGGAGGGCTCACCAGAAGTTCATGCAACGCAACGCGCTGCACCGTGCAGGTACTCCATCAGAAGCCCAGGCCACTTGGCTGAAGCAGTACCGTGCCGCGCCCAAGAACATCAACGCATTCAAGAAGGCAGATAAGAATTTCGATGCACCCAAGTGCTAGCTCGGTGTCGGCAACCTACGTTTGCGTAGGTTGCGTGCGGTCTGCATGGGTTGCAACCTGTGCAGACCGTCAGCAACCAACGTGAACGTAGGTTGCTGACCAGGTACCGAGAATGGCCGCGAAGGGCCATCTGAGCTCCGGCGCGTCGCCCACCATTGTCGGAGGCGATCCCTAATGTCGCGATCATGGCGGTGCAGGCCTCGTTTGATGATCTTGGGACACATCTGTCCCAAGTCACCTTCTGTGTCGTCGATCTAGAAACCACGGGCGGCGCCGAGACGGACATGATCACCGAGTTCGGAGCCGTCAAGGTACGCGGTGGTGAGGTGCAGGGCGAATTTCAAACACTGGTCAATCCGCAGGCCCACATCCCACCGCTGATTGCGGTGCTGACCGGCATCACCAACCAGATGGTGGCCAACGCGCCCGCACTGCGCCAGGTGTTGCCGTCGTTCCTCGCCTTCGCCCACGGCACCGTGATCGTCGCCCACAACGCTCCGTTCGACGTCGGCTTCCTACGCCGCGCCTGCGAGGCCTGCGAGTATCCGTACCCCCGCTGGCCGGTGATCGATACAGCGGCTCTGGCTCGGCAGATCCTGCTCCGCGACGAGGTGCCCGACTGCAGGTTGGCGACACTGGCCCGACACTTTCATACAGCCGTTACGCCGAACCATCGTGCGCTGACCGACGCACAAGCCACCGTGGACGTGCTGCATCGTCTGATCGAGCGGGTTGGCAATCTCGGCGTCCACACCATTGAGGATCTGGGCGAGTTCGCCCGTCGTGTCTCCCCGCAGCGACGCGCCAAGCGCACCTGGGCCGCCGTCCTGCCAGAATCGCCCGGGGTCTATCTGTTCGTCGCCGAGTACGACAGTCAGCGTCACATTCTCTACGTCGGAAAATCCAAGAACATCAGGGCCCGGGTGCGCAACTATTTCACCGCCGCCGAGAAGCGGCCGCGGATCGACGAAATGGTCCGACTGGCGACCGGAGTGGAAGCCGTACCGTGCGTCACCCAGTTGCAGGCCGATGTCACCGAGCTGCGGCTGATCGGCAGTCACGCTCCGCGCTACAATCGTCGGTCGAAGTTCCCGGAACGCACCCAGTGGATCAAGATCACCGAGGAACCCTTCCCGCGGTTGTCCGTCGTCCGGGAGGTTCGTGACGACAGCGCCACCTACTTCGGTCCATTCCCCCGTCGCCAGTTGGCCGAGGACGTCGCACTCGCCATCTACGACGGCTTCCCCATCCGCCAGTGCACTCCACGGCTGAGCATGACCACACCGATCTCCGCCTGCGCGCTGGCTGGCATGGGCCGCTGCGCCGCGCCATGCGACGGCACGATCTCTCGGGACGGCTACCGGGAGATCGTCGAAGGGGTACGCGCAGCCCTGTCGGTCGACGCGCGGCCCGCGGTACGCGGCGTGCAGGCCAGGTTGGCCCGGCTGATCAGCCAGCAACGGTTCGAGGAAGCTGCCATCATCCGTCGACGGCTGGAAACGTTGACCCGCACTGCGGCACGCTTCCATCGCATCCGAAGCCTCGCAGCCTGCGCCGAGATTGTAGCTGCGCGGAAAGTCGACCTTGACTGGGAGATACACGTCGTCCGCTACGGCCGGTTGGCCGGCGCTGGACTCGCGACCCCTCGGGAAGTGCCGCAGGCGGTCGCACGTGCAGTGCGCGCCACGGCCGAGACCGTTCCGAAACCGCCTGACCCGCTGCCGGCAGGAGGCATCGAGGAAGCTGAACGGATCGCCGATTGGCTCGAACAGCCCGGTACCCGATTGATCGACATCACCGGCGACTGGATGTGGCCGATACACGCCGTGCTGGACCACGAAGCCCTGGTGCAGTACGCGCTCGGTGAGGTCGATGACTCAACGGCTGAGTGGCCGGCTTCGAGACAGGAGCTGCGAGCGTCGGATCGCGCGCCGCCGTGCTAAGGAGGAGGGAGCAGACACGCTTCATTGTCTGCGAGCGACGACGAAGTAGGCGGATTCACAGCGCGGTCCGCGCTGAGCGGAGCGAAGCAGTCGAACACGGAAATCGCGCGCCGCCGCACTCAAAACAAATTGCGCGAGCGTTAGCGAGCACAAGCCCGAGCGGCGAGTTGTGTGGAGGAGGAGCGAGCAGAGGCGTTCTTTCCCCTGCGAGGGACGACGACGGCGGCGCATCCCAAGCGCGATGTGCGAGGAGCTCAAGATTAAAGTGACCGCCATGGTCACTGCGATCGTCTTCGTGAAGGCTGAGGTAGCGCGTATTTCGGAGGTTGCTGAGCAGATCGCCGCGCTCTACGGCGTCAGCGAGGTCTATTCAGTAACGGGCACGATTGACCTGATCGTGATGATCCGGGTGACCAACCATGATCAAGTGGCTGAAGTTGTCGCGGACCGGCTCAACAAGGTGCCCGGTGTGGTCAGCACGGAGACGCACATCGCCTTCCGCGCGTACTCCGCACATGATCTTGAGGCGGCGTTCTCGCTTGGGGGCTAACACCCCCAAGACAGGACCGGCACCCGCGTCACAAGCAGATACCCTCAGTCGCACAGGCCTGAATCTCGTAGCTCTGAAGGAGCTAGAAGATCGTCAACTTCACGGCCACTGCGAGCAAGCAGACCATGATCACTCCGAGCAGCCCGACTACTTGGACCGTACTGCGGTTGCGACGCGGCGCGTACGCCAACACCACGCCGACTAAGGCGCCGACCACAATGCCGCCGACTAACATCAGCCAACCGAAGCTGCGGAAGCCGATCAGGACGCTGTAGAGGATGAGCAGGACGAACAGCCCGATGTCGGCTCGAACGTCCTCTCGCATCTTCTGTTTGAAAATCGCGTTGGCCGCGAGCAGACCGATCACGGCGGCAGCTGCGCCATAACCGGCGCTCGCGTACGGGCCGAAGACGAAGAGCATCGTGGTGCCGCCCAGCCCAGCTGCGAGGTACAGCACGACGAAACGCCAGGAGCCCAACTCGGATTCAATCGCCCGGCCGGCAATCCACAGCACCAGCAGGTTCATAAGGACGCCGAGTATCGATCCTGAAGTGAGCGACGCCGTGATCAGCCGCCAGAACTGACCGAGATAGATGGCCTCATTGCTCATCACCAGCAGGCGATCGAGTAGCCCGCCACTCACCAAGTTGAGCACCCACTCGACAGCGAGAACAGCCATCACGACTTTGGTCGCGTTCCCACCACCCGGCTTCAAGATTGCGCCAAAGGCGGTACGCGGGGCTCGTACCGTGGCGCGTCCGGAGGACACACAACTTGGGCACTGAAAGCCAACCGACGCTGGATTCATGCATTCGCCGCAGATCGGCCGCTGGCAGCGCTGGCAGGAAATGCCGGTCATCCGCTCAGGATGGCGGTAACACGGAGCAAACCCGGGAGGCGAGAAGTCCGGGCCCGCGTTCGGGGTCTGACTCACGAGGAGTTGCCACCCGAATCGACGGTCACTGACTCAATGACGACCGGCTTGGTGGGGTGGTCGCCGCGCCCCGTCTGGACGTTGGCGATCTCGTCGACCACATCGCGGCTGGCTTGGTCGGCCACCTCGCCGAAGATCGTGTGCCGGTGGTTGAGATGCGGCTGCGGGCCGACAGTGATGAAGAACTGTGAACCGTTGGTGCCTGGACCAGCGTTGGCCATGGCCAGCAGGTATGGCTTGTTGAAGACCAGGTCGGGATGGAATTCATCGCCAAATTGGTAGCCCGGGCCACCGGTGCCCGTCCCTAGAGGGCAGCCGCCTTGAATCATGAAGCCGTCGATCACCCGATGAAAGGTGAGCCCGTCGTAGAACCTGCCAGTCGTTATCACGCCAGTCTTCGGGTCGCTGTACTCCTTGGTGCCTGAGGCGAGGCCCACGAAGTTGTCCACCGTCTTGGGAGCCTGATCACCAAAGAGCAGCAGGTTGATGTCGCCATAGTTGGTATGCAGGGTTGCGGTTTGCTGTGCCACGTCGAGGCACCTTTCTGTCGTGATCATCGTCTGGTCTTGGTCCGGCAGCCCATCCTGTCAGACCGCACAAGAGGGCGATACGGTGGGAAATGCTCCACCCGGGAGCATTGGGTTTCTCACAACGGAGGAAACGTGTCTAAGAGTTCCCGCCGCGCGAAAGCCGCCCGAAAGCAGGTTGCGCCAGCCGCCGAGGATTTCGTCCACTCGGCCGCTGACCGTGTCGGACCACTGGTCCACACCGCAGCCGATCGAGTAGGGCCGCTCGCGCAGTCAGCCGCCACCCGAGTCGGGCCGCTTGCTGAAGCCGCCGCAGATCGGATTGGGGCGGCCGCCGACAAGGTCTCGCCACTCGCCCACTCCGCGGCAGATCGGGTTGGACCGATGGCCCAATCGGCCGCAGAGCGGGTTGGCCCGGCCACTCACGTGGCTGCCGATCGGATAGCTCCACTGGCCCATTCGGCCGCCGATCGCATTGCTCCGCTGGCCACTGGAGCCGTCGAGCGGGTCACGCCGTATGCCCAGCAGGCGGCGAGCCGCGTCTCCCCGTACGCGCACCAGGCTGCGGAACGGATTACGCCAATTGCCACCTCGGCGAAGCAACGCGGCGCTCGCGTGGCCCACGACGCTGTCGAGAAGTTCGGACCAGCTCTCGACGAGGCTCTCGAGCGGGTCAGCCCGGCCGTCGAAGCGGCGCGCGGCAAGATGTCGAGCGAGATATTGCCCAAGCTCAGCGAGGCCTTGAGCGCGGCTGCCGGTGCGCCAGTTGTCGTCGAGGTGACGAAGCGCGGCAAAGCCGCGGTCGCGGCCGCCAAAGGTGAGTTGGAGTTGCCGAAAGAAAAGAAGAAGAGTCGCTGGCTCAAGCGGCTCGCCATCGTCGCCGCGATTGCAGGAGTGGCAGTGGTCGTCGTCCGCAAGTTCCTGGGCGCTAAGGACGCCGACTGGCAGGCTGCTCGGCCGACCACGCCGTACGCGCCGTCGCAGCAAGCGACGGCCGAAGCGACGGGCACTGGCAGCGCAGCTGCAGCGCCTCCCGTGGTAGATGAGTTGGACGAGGCGGGCGAGGATCCCCAGGGCGGGATGTCGGCACATCTGATGAATCTGGAAGCCGACGGAGCCGCGATGCCGGATGAGCCAGCTGAGGGCGGAGACATCGAGGAGACCTCGGCCGAGGCCCCCACCTTCAACGAAACTCCGGACGATATGACCACCCTGGTCGACGAAGCTTTCGCCGAGGCAGCAGCCAAACTCACCGACGAAGGTCCCGCTGAGGCTCCGAGCGTCGGCGAGCAGACACCGGCCGAGACCACCACCGTTGACGAATCGTCAGTCGGAACCACAGCCGCCGACGGAGCACTGGCTGGCCAGACTCCGGTTGGCGACGAGGGTGCCACGCTGCTCGACGAGACTGCAGCCGCTCCCGAAGCCAGACGGTCGAAATATGAGGGCGAGGGGGTTTATGTCGGAGGCGAGCCGCCTGAGGGCTTCACCATTAAAGGCAACGAGCGGTCAATGAAGTATCACGTGCCAGAGTCCGCGGGCTACAGCCGCACTGTTGCCGAGGTCTGGTTCAACAGTGAGGAGGCGGCCCAGAACGCCGGCTTCGTCCGCGCCCAGCGCTAACTCATCGGCGACCACGAACTAAAGCAACCCGTGCGATTTTTGACGGTGCGTGGCCCCCTTCCCAGCAAAATCAAGCAACTTTCTGCCGAGCGTTAACATTCGTCCCCTTCGCGAGGCCTTCTTCAGATAGAAGGCTTCGACGAAGGGGACGTTTGGGTATGGCGGCGCGCACCAAAGAAAGTGGGGTTAGCGACCATTGGGTCGATGCGGGGCCGTTTCGAGCCCAGTTGCGCTTCCTGATGGCAAGTGGCTCGCTCACCGTCGACGACGTTGCTGCCGTGGCTGGCATCTCCGCCCGATTGGCCGACCGTTTGCTCCATGGACGTGACGGCCGCCCACTGCGACGGATCAGCCCCGACACCGCGCGCCGGTTGATCCAGATTTCCGATCAGCAGGTGCAGGCGCTGCGTCGGATCATGGTGCCCGCCGCTGCGGCGAGACTGCAGTTGCGTCGCCTCTATCGCGCGGGCTTGGAGGAACCCGCTATCGCGGAGCGAGTGCGCGTCACAGTGCCTGAGCTGGTCGAACTGGCCTCCGGTGGCGAGACCTGCTCGCTGCTGCTCACCGTTCGGCTGACGGCTGCTGCCCGCGCCGAGGACAGCTGGCGCTATCGCAATCGGCTTTGCTGGCTGGCCGTTGAGGACGCGGCATGAGGCCGAGCATGCCGCCTGCCACAACGCCAATGTCACATCACTAGGATCACCGCGTGATCGAGGAAGGCCCGGCAGCCGTCGTCGTCGCTGTGACGATCGGCACGACCTCCGCCTTGCTGGTACGACCGCTGCTCCGGCGCCTTCCGGTGCCTGTCCCCGGGGACGACAGGCCGATCTATCGCGACCTTGGCACCGCCCGATTCCTGCTCGTCTGCGGTGTACTCGCGGGGGTCGCCGCCGCCATCAGCTGGCTAAGCGTGCCGCGTTACGCCCAGCCGATGTGGTCGGTACTTGCCATTCTGGGTGTACTGCTGGCCGCGATCGACGCGCGCACCAGCTGGCTGCCTCTGCAGCTCACCCGCACGGCGTGGCTGGCGATGGCGGTGGCCGCAGTGCTGGCCGCCTCCTCAGGCGGAGGTGTCTGGGTCGCGGTTCGCGCTGTAGCCGGAGCGGCGATCGCCGGCGGGCTTTATCTGTTCGTGTGGCTGCTCTCCCGTGGTGGCTTTGGCTTCGGTGACGTGCGGTTTGCACCTTTGCTGGGAGGAGCAGCAGCCGCAGATTCATTGACGTTGCTCTGGTGGAGCCTGCTGCTCGGCACGGTGGCCGGCGGGCTGATGGGTCTGTTGCGCCTCGCACAGGGTCGGCGCGACGCATTCCCGTACGCACCATCGATGTTGGCCGGTGCCTACGCCGCCTGCCTGGTCACCATGCTCAGCTGACGGTGCTCGGTTGCTCCACTCCGAGAACGTAGAGCGCAGCGCGTGCGTACGCGTCAGCAGCGTCCAGCTCCGCTTCAGTGTGGTACGCCTTGCCAGGGCCGCTGACCGTCACCACAAAACCGCCAGCCGAGGAATCCAAAGACAAGAAATAGTCACCGAGCAGCTCGCGTAATTGGTTTTCCCGAGGTAGCCACACCACGCCGTCGGACTCCACCGAGTCGAGCGCCCATTCGACCGTCCCATTGAAATGGAACCGCGATTCCCCACCGGACTCGACCAGTTCGACGACCATGTCGCTGATGACAAAAACAGAGTCGGCGATCTCCGGCCGGGGGATGAAGAACGTGTCGCCGTTCGCCGGCTTCCAGGACACGTACGGAGCGAGCCGCGTCGCGAGTTCGCGGGAGATCACGGGTGCAGTATGTCGCGCGGAACAAGAGCAGCGGTAATGCACGCTAAGCAGCCGGACTTCGCAGCCCGCATAGGCTCAAAGTCGTGACCGTCGCGCCGAAACCTGGGTGGTACCCGGATCCAGCCGGCGCGACTGGACTCTTCCGCTGGTGGGATGGCAGCAGCTGGGCGGAGGTGACCAGCGACTCCGCCCAGGCACCTCCGCCCATACCCGTGCAGTCCGAGGCTGCAGGCGAAGACGACCCACCTCTTCGCCGAGTCTCACCGCTGCGTGTCACCGCTGTTCTCTCCCTCGGGTTTGCGTTGTTCGTCAGCGCGTCGATCGGCCTCAGTCTGGTGATCTGGCGGGACTCGTCGAACACCTCCACGCAGCGTGTAGTGGGCGGCTCGGCTGGCCTGCCGAGCGCCGGCGGCACCGATCCCATTGGCTATCTTGACGAGCGCACCAGGACGGCAACGATAGGACCCGCATCGCTCACCATGCCCGGTGATCCCTACGTGCTTTCGCCCCACCCGATGGCCATTCATGGGGTGCTGGATCTTCTCTTCTGGGCCGCCGCCCCAGTCCACATTCGCTACGACGGCAAACACGATTGGTCGTCCGGCGTGCTGCTCGGTCGGGTGGCCGAACCGGGTAGTTCCGACGATCTGCAGACCGAAGGCAGGCTTGCCCTGCACCGCTTGAGCCAGGCGATCTTCGACCAGCGTCCCACGGAGCTGAAGGGGACGACCTGGCAACAACGTACGGTGGACGGACAGCCCGCGATGCTGTTCTCCGCTCAGGTGCACTACTCGGTGGACCAGCTGCCCAGCCGCTACGACACCATCACCCTGCTGCTCGTCAGGCTTGACGACGGGTCGTTGATCATGGCTGCCAGCTCGGTGCCGAATGACGCCGATTCCGACATCGCCCGCCAGGCCCGCGACGCACTCAGAACACTCACCGTTCGCTGAACCCCCTCAGCCAACCGACTGGGTGGCCTCGATCCACTCCTGCAGCTTGGTTCGCGCCGCACCCGAGTCGATTGCCGACCGTGCTCGCTCCAGTTCGTCGGCAAAGTCTGCCTCAAGACGACCCGTCGCGGGCTTGCCGTACGCGACCAGGGCAGCAGCAGCATTGAGCACGACGACATCGCGAATAGGACCGGGCCTCCCGGCGACCACCTCGCGCACGACCTCCGCATTGGCGAGCGCATCACCGCCTACCAGGTCCGCGAGGCTCGCCCTCGGTACGCCTAGCGTCAGCGGGTCCAGCTCCGTGCGCTCGACCTCTCCATCGGCGTACACCCACACTGTGGAGGACGTCGTCGTGGTCAACTCGTCCAGCCCGTCACCGCCATGAAGCACAAGACCGTAGTTGCCGCGGGACGCGAAGACGCCAGCCATCAGCCCAGCCATTCGAGGATCGGCCACCCCCACCGCCTGTGAGATGGGTTGCGCCGGATTGGACAGGGGTCCCAGGAAGTTGAACGTCGTGGGAATGCCAAGCTCGCGCCGCGGCGCCGCCGCGTGGCGTAACGCTGGGTGGTATTGCGGGGCGAACAGAAAGCCGATACCAACCTGGTCCACCACGTGCTGCTGAGCCTCGGGTGCCAGATCGAGCACCACACCGAGCGTCTCCAGGACATCGGCGGCACCGCACAACGACGACGCCGCTCGGTTGCCGTGTTTGACGACTCTCGCACCCGCTGCCGCGGCCACGATGGCGGCCATGGTGGAGATGTTGACGGTATTCGACCGGTCGCCACCGCTGCCGACAACATCGACCGCGGGCCCACCGATCTCGATCGGAGTCGCGAACTCGATCATCGTGTCGGAGAGGCCAGTCAGCTCCTCGACCGTCTCGCCCTTGCCCCGGAGGGCAATGACGAACGCCGTCAACTGCGACGGCGTCGCATCACCGCTCAGAATCTGTCCCATCGCCCAGGCGGTGGCGTCGGCTGGCTGATCCTCACCCCGTACGAGGGCACTCAGCAGTTCCGGCCAGTTCATCGTGATCGCCATAGGTCAACTCGCGGACGTCGTCCGGGCGACCCCGGTCTCAGTCGACAACCGAGGGCGCAGCAGTGCAGCTACCGCGGCAGGCAGGCGGACCGGATCAACCGGATGCGATACAGCGCCATCGGCCCGCGACCAGGTCGCCAGCCACGCATCGTCCGGACGCCCTATCAACAGCAGGATCGGCGGACAGCGCAGAACCTCGTCCTTGAGTTGGCGAGAGAGCCCCATCCCACCGGGCACCGCCTCGCCATCCAAGATCGCCAGGTCGATCCCGCCAGCGTCCATTGCGGTAAGGACAGCAGCCTGGGTCGCCACCTCGAGCAGTCGCACCGGCGGCAGGTCGACTGCCACCTTGCGCCCCAGCGCCAGCCGGATGTTCTGCCGCGTTGTTCGGTCGGAGGCGTACAACAAGATCGTCAGAACCTCGTCCGCTCCAAGATTCTCGTCACGGTTCATTGGTCATCTCCAGGTTGTCCTGCGGTACCAGCCGGTCGCATCTCAGGCTTGGCCGCCTGGTCGGCCCGGGCCTGATCGTAGCGTGCCGGTTCCTCGTGAACGCGTGAGTCCGCAGGCGCGGTCGGCGCTCGCTGCACTCGCACCTCGAGTCGGTCAAGTCGACGGTCCTCGCGGCGGGCCTCCCGCTGGCTGTGTGCGTACCACTGAGCGAAAAGCGCCATCAGCATCACCAAAGCCACGACATCTCCTGAAGCCCACATGATGCCGCCAGCGAGGTACTGGTCATCCAGTGGACTGGGCGGCCACGTCCGATTGAACGCGAGATACCAGCTCTCTGCGATCAGCGTGGTCGAGCTCATGATCGAGATGCCAAGGAATGCATGGAACGGCAAAATCAGGAACAGCATCAGCAGCCGCAGTGGGTAACTGATTCTTCCGGGAACGGGGTCGATCCCCATCAGTGGCCACATCAGCAGCGAGCCAATGATGATGAAGTGCAGATGCAGAAACGCATGCCAGAAGCCCGAGCGCAGCGAAGCCTCGTAGAAGGACGAGTAGTACAGGGCGAAGGGAGTTGCGATAAACAACGCCAACGTGAGCGGCGCGAACGTCAGCACGCGGGCCACACGTGAGTGCAATACCGCGAGCAGCATTGTGCGCGGTCGAGCGGGCAGCGTCCGGAGCGCGAGAGTGACCGGCGCCCCCAACGCGAGGAACAGTGGAGCCACCATCATCAAGATCATGTGCTGCACGATGTGGACGCTGAAGAGCACCGTGTCGTAGGTTCCAAGCGCCGACATGGTGGCAAGTCCAATGGACCCGAGTCCGCCGAGCAGGAACGACAGACTGCGCCGCATCGGCCAGCGGACGCCTCGGCGATGCAGCACCACCAGGCCAGCAATGTAGAGCGCCGCTGCGATGGCGATGCCGAGCGCCATCCACCACTCCCAGCTCCATTCGGTCAGGAGCCGAGTTGGAGTCAGCGGGGGCGGCTGATCATTGGGTGTGGCGTGCAGCGGTACGAGCACCATGGCGAACCTGGTGAACACGCCTCCCAGCCTAATCTCCGCTCGCCGACGCCAGCACCAGTGCTGCGTTGGCAGCTATGCATCCACTCACGATGGTCGACGAGCGCAATCCCACCTGTCGAACCGCTTACGACTGGGGATAACAAACGCTGACGACTCGGGATAACAAAGTTGTGCCGTGGGGTGACCTCAGCACGGGTTACGGCAATAATGACCACGTGGCCATGCACACGCACGCAGTCTCCGGATCCATGACCATGCCGGAGGGGGCACTGCACCCTATTCCGCAATCACGCCTGCGTGGTCGGGAGAATCGCCCCGAGCCGGTCGCCGTCGGTACGATCATCTGGCTCGCGTCGGAGTTGATGTTCTTTGCGGCTCTGTTTGCGGCCTACTTCACCATCCGGAACGTGACCAACTCCCAAGCCGCAGCGACCGGCACAGTGCCGCTCTGGACTAGTCAGCCCGCGCTGATCAACATCCCGTTCGCGATCATCAATACCAGTGTGCTGGTCGCGAGCTCGTTCACCTGCCAGATGGGCGTGTTCGCCGCCGAGCGCGGCCAGGTCTCCCGATCCGGAGGATTGTTCAACCTTCGGCGCTGGGGCCTTCGGGAGTGGTACACGCTGACCTTTCTCATGGGGGCGTTCTTCATCGGCGGCCAGGCATACGAGTACGCCGCCTTGTTCCATGAGGGTTTGACCATTTCATCCAATGTCTTCGGGTCGGTCTTCTTCCTCGCCACGGGCTTCCACGGATTGCATGTGACTGGCGGGCTGATCGCCTTCCTGCTGCTGCTGGGTCGCACATTCCTGGCGCGGACTTTTACTCACGAGCAGGCAGTCAGCGCGGTTGTAGTGTCCTACTACTGGCACTTCGTCGACGTGGTGTGGATTGCGCTGTTCGGCGTCATCTACATCCTGCAATAGGCACCCGAACCATCTGGGCCGGCGCATCCGCTTCCAGTCCAGGACAACTGAATATTGTTTGGCCCACACCTGCATCAGGACACGAGAGGGACCCGAGTGCGACTCCTGTCTTCCCGGCGCCGACACCCGGCAGCCAAGGCAATGCTGCTGGTGTTCGGGCTCTTCATGATGGGCGCGCTCTACAGCGTGATCGCGCCGCCCGCCCAGGTGTTGGCCGACACGGGAAACAGCCAGCAGATCGCTGAGGGCAAGGCACTATTTGCCGTCGGCTGCGCTTCTTGTCATGGGTTGAACGGTGAGGGCCAAATCACCGAAGCGATCCAGGGCCCGCCGCTCATCGGTGTTGGCGCGGCGGCGGTGGACTTCCAGGTGAGCTCGGGGCGGATGCCGATGGCCAGGCCGGGTGCGCAGGCACCTGCCAAGCCGAACGTCTATACCGAAGAGGAGATCGCAGCTCTCGCTGCCTACGTGGCGTCCCTTGGCCCGGGCCCTGCGATCCCTGAGCCGGCTGACTACGACACGTCGAACCTCAGCGCAGAGGATCTCGCGCGTGGCGGCGAACTGTTCCGTACCAATTGCTCCGCCTGCCACAACTTCGAGGGCGCCGGCGGCGCACTGCCCAACGGCAAGTACGCGCCTCCGCTGATCGGCCTCGACAACAAGCGGGTCTATGAAGCGATGATGACCGGCCCACAGCAAATGCCGGTGTTCTCCGAAGAGGTGCTGAAACAGGAGGACAAGCAGGCCATCATCGGCTACCTCAACTTCCTGCACGAGCGGCCGTCCGACGGCGGTCTGGCGCTCGGCGGCCTCGGACCGGTGAGTGAGGGTCTGTGGGCCTGGATCATCGGCCTCGGCGGCTTGATTTTCTTTGCCATGTGGATCGCAGCCAAGGGAGCGAAGGCCAAATGAGTGACGATACTTCCCACGGCCAGCCCGGCACGGAGGTTGCGACAGTCGACGAAGAGCGTTACCCGGTCCCAGATCCGGGACTGGAGGAGCACCTGCCACGGCTGACTGATGTCGACGAGAGGGCTGCCGCTCGGGCGACCCGTCAGGTGGCCACCTTCTTTGGCTTGGTGCCGCTCCTGTCAATCGGTTTCGCTGTCGTCTATTTCGCCGTGCCCGGGGACGCATGGATCGACTTCGGTCCATTGCGAGCCAACAGCAGAAACCTCCTCCTCGGCCTGACATTCGGCTTTGCGCTGCTTTTCCTCGGCGTTGGCGCTGTGCAGTGGGCTCGGAAGCTGATGGACGACGAGGAAAAGATCGATTACCGGCACAGCGCAGCCTCTAGCGATGCCGACAAGAACTACATGCTGACCGAGTTGGACAAGGTCGTCGACGAGTCAAAGATCACCAGGCGGAAGATCATCGGACGCACCCTGCTGGCAGCCCTCGCCACGATCTTGCTGCCGATGATCGTCGGGCTCGCAGATCTCGGCCCGTGGCCTACCAAGAAGAAGCGGGCCGAAACGATCGAAAGAACTATCTGGGCACCGGGCGTTCGGGTCGTTCAGGATGTCTCCTTCGAACCGATAAAGCCCGAGGACGTCGAGATCGGACAGTTGATCAACGCCGAACCCGCGAACCTCCAAGACCTCGAGGGCTCTGCGTACCAGGTTGAGAAGGCCAAGGCGGCAGTCATCGTCGTCCGGATGGATCCCAACACGATCACGATCCCTCCCTCGCGTCAGGGCTGGCAGATCGGCGGCATCCTTTGCTACTCCAAGATCTGCACCCACGTGGGCTGCCCGATCAGCCTGTGGGAGCAGCAGACGCACCACCTGCTGTGCCCCTGCCACCAGTCGACTTTCGATCTCGGGGACGCCGGAAAGGTGATCTTCGGTCCGGCGGCGCGTCCTTTGCCACAATTGCCGATCGCCGTTGATGCCGAGGGCTACATCGTTGCCCAGCGCGACTTCCTCGTCCCGCCTGGTCCGAGCTATTTTGAACGGGACTCACGCCATGATTCCGAGTAACGACTTAAGAAGGCGATAGCTGATGGCACAGCCAGCCGAGACCGTGTCTGACGAGACCGCAGTCAGGGCCGAGACCCCCAAGAAAGAGCTTGGACCGGTCTTCAAGGTTGCCTCCGGGCCCACCAAGTGGCTCGACGATCGAATCGGGGTCGCCGGCCTGGGTCGTCCATTCCTGCGCAAGGTCTTTCCTGACCACTGGTCGTTCCTCCTCGGTGAGATCGCGCTGTACTCATTCATCGTTTTGATTCTGAGCGGAATCTTTCTGACCATCTGGTTCAAGCCGTCGATGTCGGAGGTCGAGTACGAGGGCAGCTACGAGTTGCTGCGCGGGCTCCAGATGTCGGAGGCGTACGCATCGACTCTTAACCTGTCCTTCGACATTCGCGGCGGCCTGCTGCTCCGGCAGATGCACCACTGGGCGGCCGCGGTCTTCGTCGCCGCAATGCTCACCCACTGCCTGCGCATCTTCTTCACCGGGGCGTTCCGCAAGCCGCGGGAGATCAACTGGCTGATCGGTGTGGGCATGCTCGCGCTCGGCATAATCGAGGGCTTCGCCGGCTACTCGCTGCCGGACGACCTGCTATCAGGCACGGGTCTACGGTTCGTCGACGGCCTGATCCGCGCGATTCCGCTGATCGGGACCTGGGCCGAGTTCTTCACCTTCGCCGGTGAGTTTCCGGGTGAGCTCATCATCCCTCGGCTCTACATGGTGCACATCCTGTTAGTCCCCGCACTGCTCCTCGGGCTGATCGCGGCCCACCTTGCGCTCGTCGTTTATCACAAGCACACCCAGTACCCAGGCCCGGGCCGGACCGGGGGCAACGTCGTCGGTTACCCGGTCTTCCCGGTGTACGCCGCCAAGGCCGGCGGGTTCTTCCTCATCGTCTTCGGTGTCCTGACCTTGATGGGCGCGACGATGCAGATCAACCCGGTCTGGGTGTTCGGGCCTTACAACCCGGCGGAGATCACCGCTGGCTCCCAGCCCGACTGGTATATGGGCTTTGTCGAGGGCGGCATTCGCATCATGCCGAACTGGGAATGGCACATCGGGTCGACGACCTGGTCGTGGAACGTGGCAATACCTGGTCTCGGGCTGATGGGGCTGTTCTTCGGCTTGTTGGCCATCTACCCGTTCATCGAGGCGTGGGTCACCGGCGACAAGTCCGAGCATCACGTCCTTGACCGTCCCCGCAA
The DNA here is from genome assembly GCA_963759635.1 of uncultured Actinomycetota bacterium. Classification (GTDB taxonomy): domain Bacteria; phylum Actinomycetota; class Actinomycetes; order Propionibacteriales; family Propionibacteriaceae; genus Microlunatus. The sequence continues at coordinate 64,151 of CAVXAP010000001.1, read as the reverse complement.
TAACCCGACCCGCACCGCGTTCGGGGTTGCAGGAATGACCGGTTACGCGATGTTGTGGATCGGCGGTGGCAACGACCTGGTCGCCACACAGTTCGACGTATCCCTCAATTCGGTGACCTATTTCTTGCGGGTAGCCGTGTTCGTGGCACCGGTGATCGCCTTCCTGGTGACCAAGCGGATCTGCATCGGATTGCAGCGCTCCGACCGTGACCGGATGCTGCACGGCGCCGAGGCCGGTGTCATCGATCGCGCGCCTTCAGGAAAGTATTCCGAGCGGCACCGGCCGATCAGCCAGGGTGAGGCGTTCGCGCTGACCCAGCACGAGGACATCCCCGCCCTGATGCCGGCCACGGAGACCGACGGATTCTCGGAGAAGGAGATCAAGCGCGAACAGCGCCGCCGCCAAGCAACACGTTTCTACTTCATCGACACCTTGCGCCGGCCGACGCGGGCAGAGATCGAAGAGGCTGCTGATCACCACATGCACGCAATGGCGATCGAGGGCGACGGTGAGCACCATGCGATCGAACCTGTGGAAGAGGAAGAGCACCACCTGGCCAGGTAGGTAGTGCCATCTGCGGCGCCCCGCGGTTCTCCCAGGAGTCGCGGGGCGCTGGCGGTTCCACTCCGTGACCCGGCCTTTCCCTTGTCCGAAACCCACGTATACGTTGGTTCCCTGCGGTCCGCACACCTTGCAACCCATGCAGAGCGTAAGGAAGCTGTGCAGACCTACGGCGGCTGGCGCTTCGCGTCGCCCGTCCAGCGGTGCGTGGATTGTGGGATTGCTCACTCTTCGCAAAACCTGGCAATGATCCGGAACTAGCAGGCGTTGACGCGTCTGGACGAGACCGCGTGGTGGTCATGCCGCCCGAGTTAACGCGATGAGGACATGAGTAGTAACCAGAAGCTGACGAACCGTACGGCCGGGTCCGAGAGCAGAAATCAAGCGGGCGACAAGAAGTCCAAGGGCAGCGGGCTCGATCTTTCCCCTGCCCAGGTCGTCGGGGGCGCACTGGCGGCCATGACGGCAGCCGCGCTCGGTTCTCAGCTGAGTGTGGCCGGCACGGTTGTTGGTGCAGCGCTCGCCAGCATCATCGCCGCTGTTGCTGGCTCCCTGTACACGGCTTCGCTCCGTCGTACGCACGACAAGGTGAAGACCGTGTTCTGGACGGGGGAGCCGAACGAGGTGGAAGACCCCACCGTGATGGAAATCCTCCCGGACCGCGAAGGTCACATTGCAGGCCAGCGCAGCCATCTTGTGGCACCGGAACCCAACGGCGACCCATCGCCGCCCGGACGCCGCCCGAAGCTGAGTTGGAAGCGCGTCGCAGTCGCAGCGCTCGCTGCTTTCGGCATCGCGGCCGTTGCGCTGACTACCTTCGAGCTCGTTACCGGCCACGCCCTGTCAGGGGGTGAGGGCACCACGATCCAGCAGGTGAGCGAGGCCAAGTCGACAACCAAGGAGTCGGACACCAAGAAGAAAGCACCGTCAAACGAGCCGACCGACAAGGCGACGACCGCCGAGAGCGAGACGCCCACCACCGAACCGAGCGAAACTGCCAGTTCCGAGCCCACCGAGACGACCACAGCACCGACACCCGAGGCCCAAGCCACCACGGCGCCGGAGACGACTCCCAGCAGCAGCAGCAGCAGCAGCAGCAGCAGCAGCAGCAGCAGTCGGTAGCCGCCGGTGACGAGCGCTGGCTCCAGCGGGTAGCTCTACTGAGCGGCGTCGTTCTCGCGGTAGCCAAAGCCAGACGCCTCATGCGTGCAGTCGAAACAGCCGATTTCGCGAGCGGCGAATAGGCAAACTGTGGCGCGGCGGTGAGAATGTGCACGTGCGATTTCTCAAGAACCTGCCGCCGTACGACCTGACCTACTCCGATGTCTTCATGGTGCCGCGACGCTCAGCAATCACCTCACGGCTCGACGTGGACCTGCGGAGTACCGACGGAATCGGTACCACACTGCCCCTAGTCGTGGCAAACATGACCGCGATCTCCGGCCGGCGCATGGCTGAGACCGTGGCCCGCCGCGGGGGGATCGCTATCGTGCCCCAAGACATCCCGACCGACGTCGTCGCCGAAGTGATCGGTAAGGTCAAACGATCGCATCCGGTCTACGACACCGCTGTCTCGGTGGCGCCGCACACCACCGTAGGCGAAGCGCTCTCGCTGATCCCGAAGCGGGCGCACGGTCTCGCGGTAGTGGTGGAGAACGGAGAGCCGCTGGGCACGGTGAGCGAGATTGAGGCTGCCGGCGTCGATCGATTCGCCCAGGTGCACCAGGTGATGTCCGGCGATCTGTTGACGATCACTCCGGAGTCTTCGCCGACCGAGGTCTTCGACGAACTGACTCACCGGCACCTCGAAGTGGCGCTCGTGGTGGAAAACGGGCAGCTGCTCGGGGTCATGACACGGAAGCATGCGTTGCGCTCTACCCTGTATCGCCCTGCTCTGGATCCAGATGGGCGGCTGATGATCGGCGCGGCGGTCGGGATCAATGGCGATGTCGTCGTTCGGGCCGAGGCGTTGCTCGACGCTGGCATCGACGTTCTGGTCGTCGACACTGCGCACGGTCACCAGGAGCGGATGCTGGAGTCGCTGAAGGCCGTACGCGAGGTGCGGGATCGGCTGGCGGACACTGAAGGACGCCGAGTCGCGCTGGTTGCCGGCAACGTGGTCTCAGCTGACGGAGTCAACGACCTGGCAGGTGCTGGCGCAGATGTCATCAAGGTAGGAGTCGGTCCGGGCGCCATGTGCACGACTCGGATGATGACAGGTGTCGGGCGCCCTCAGTTCAGCGCTGTCCTGGAGTGCGCCGACGCGGCGCGTTCAGCAGGACGATCGATCTGGGCTGACGGCGGCGTACGCCACCCGCGTGATGTCGCGCTCGCGCTGGCGGCAGGGGCCAGCAGCGTGATGATCGGCTCGTGGTTCGCCGGGACGTACGAGAGTACCGGCAACTTGATGACCGACGCGGAAGGACGGATGTACAAGGAGTCGTACGGGATGGCTTCGGCGCGTGCAGTGAAGATGCGCACCAAGGACTCCTCAGGCTTCGATCGGGCGCGTGCGGCATTGTTCGAGGAGGGCATCTCGACGGGGCGGATGTATCTGGATCCGGAGCGTCCGAGCGTCGAGGATCTTATTGATTCCATCGTGGCTGGCCTGCGCAGCAGTTGCTCTTACGCCGGGGCCTCGAACCTGGAGGAGTTCCATGAGCTGGCCGTTGTCGGCGTCCAAGCGAACTCCGGCTATGAGGAAGGTCGTCCGCTCCACCTCAACTGGTAGGCGTGTTGTGTGACGCATCACCCACGGCGGTGCCGATCTCGAGGGGACTAGCTGTCGTTGCGGTGGGCGGTGCAACTGACGCGTACGCCGGGCTCGCCCCCGACGACGCTCACGTTGATCTCGCTCGGGCGGCCCATGTCTACGCCCTGGATGATCGTGAAACTCGCAGTCTCCCCGATCAGGCCTAGCTCTCGTAGGTAGCCGCCAAACGCTGCCGCCGATGCGCCTGTGGCAGGATCCTCGACGACTCCACTGCCTGCGAATGGATTGCGAGAGTGGTAGCGCTTACTTGACTCTGGCCAGACCAGCTGCACGGTGATCAACCCGTGGTCGCGCATCAGTTTCGCGAGAACGTCGAAGTCGTAGTCGAGATCGGCCAAGCGCTCCCTGGTCTTGGCCACGAGTATCAGGTGCTCAGAACCCGCGTTGGCCAGCCGGACCGGATAGCGCGGATCGAGATCCTCGGGGAACCAATTGAGTGCACGCAGCACTCCTGCGACCAGATCAGGCTCCGGCTCGGACACCCGAGGCGCGACACTCGTCAGCTCTGCCACAAGCTCACCGCTATCGTTCTGAGACGTCCCGACGCTGACGAAGCCGGCTGGCGTGTGAAGGATGAGGTCGGCCGCTGGCGACAGCTCCGCCAGGGCGACCGCGGAAGCAACGGTGGCGTGCCCGCAGAACGGCACCTCCCGCTTCGGCGAGAAGTAGCGTACGTCGTACCCATTGGGCTCGTCGGGCCTCGCTACCAGGAAGGCCGTCTCGGAATAGCCCACATCAGCCGCAATGGCTTGCATGTCCATGACATCGAGGCCTCTGGCATCCAGGACGACCCCGGCAGGGTTCCCGCCGTAACCATCGACAGTGAACGCCGCATAACGCAGCACCTGGGCGGTCACGTTGCAACTCTATTGATCGGCACCTCAAGCGGTGGCGAAGCGATTGGCCGATCGCGCCCGAGCCTTGGCCGCCTCCACATCGCGGTTCTTAGGCGGCGCCGTCGACACGAGGTCCTCCAGCAGGTGTTGCGTGGCATGCGCGATCTCACTGACAGCCCGGTTGAATGCAGCCTCGTTCGCCTTCGACGGCTTCGACGTCCCCGCTATCTTGCGTACGTACTGCAGGGCCGCGTCATGTACCTCAGCCTTAGTCGCCGGCGGCTCAAAGTTATGCAAGGGGTGGATATTCCGACACATGCGCCCATTGTGCACGACTATCTCAGACCACTGGGCCCGTCGACAACGCTCAGGGCATTACAGCCGCGCGAAACTCGAGGTGGCCGCCCTTTGTTCGGTAGGGCTGACCGCGCCCATGCCAGAGGCTAAGAACGCTTGAACCTCCACTCAGACGGACCGCAAACTCGGAAGACACACTGCAACGGAGACCGCGGCCAACATCCTCTGGCGTGGGCGCGGTCAGCCCTACCGAACGACCCGAAGCGAGCCGACTCAGTGCGCGTGATCTCCGCGGTAGAACTCGTACAGCAGCCCTGTCAATGTGATAAAGCCGAACCCGAAGCCAATGAGCATGAGCCACCATCCAAAGATCGGAGCCAGGACGACGGGTACGAACGTGAGCGAGACAAACAGCGGCCACTTGCTCTGTGGTGGGAAGAATCCCAACTCTCCTGCACCTTCGGCGATCTCCCCCGTCTTCCTGTCCTCAGGCCTCGGCTCCATCCGCCGGGCGACCAAGAGGAGGTAGAGCCAGATCATCAGCACCAGGAGGAATGACATGATCAACGCGACGGTACCGGTGATCTCAGGCACCCCGTTGGCGTCCGCGGTGATGAACCAGTAAATCGGCGTCACAATGAGCAAGAAGATGGTCAGGGAGCCGAAGACCCAGGCTTCGACCTTCACCGCTGATCCTCCTCAGGCTCGGGTGAGCGGCCGTGGTGCTCATGCTCCCACCGCGCGGCGAGGTCGCTGGTGTCACCAGTTACCCGGTGCCTGAGTTCCGCGAGACGACCTGTGTCCTCAGGGGCATCCGCGGTTGTCTGATCGAACTCCTCATCCTCGAGTCCGTACTCCAAAAGCGCAACCTCGGGGTGGTGCAGGTCAAAGGCCGGCGACTCCGAGCGGATCTTGGGCAGCTGAGTGAAGTTGTGGCGGGGCGGCGGGCAGGTGGTCGCCCACTCCAGGGAGCGGCCCCAACCCCATGGATCGTCGCTGGTCACCTTCGGATTGTTCCGGCTCTTCCAGACGTTCCAGAAGAAGACCAGCGTTGAGGCGCCAAGCAGGAACGCGCCTGCCGAGGAGATCTGGTTCCCGAGGGTGAAACCGTCGCTGGGCAGGTAGTCCGCGTAGCGGCGTGGCATTCCCTCCACGCCAAGCCAGTGCTGGATGAGGAATGTGGTGTGGAATCCGATGAACAGCAGCCAGAAGTGGATCTTGCCCAGCGTCTCGTCCAGCATCCTGCCGGTCAGTTTCGGCCACCAGAAGTAAAAGCCGGCGAACATCGCAAAGACCACCGTGCCGAACACGACATAGTGGAAGTGCGCTACCACGAAGTAAGTGTCAGAAACCGCGAAGTCCAATGGCGGGCTGGCCAGCACAATGCCGGTCAGGCCACCGAACAAGAAGGTCGTGAGGAAGCCGACGGCCCAGAGCATGGGCGTTCGCATGGCGATATTGCCGCCCCACATCGTTCCGACCCAGTTGAAGAACTTCACCCCCGTCGGAATAGCAATCAGAAAGGTCATAAAGGAGAAGAACGGTAGGTTGACCGCCCCGGTGACGAACATGTGGTGCGCCCACACCGCGATTGACAGGGCTGCGATCAGCATGGTGGCCCCGACCAGGCCGACATAACCGAAGATCGGCTTGCGGCTGAACACCGGCAAGACTTCGGTGATGATGCCGAAGAACGGCAACGCGATGATGTAAACCTCTGGGTGTCCAAAGAACCAGAACAGATGCTGCCACAGGATCGGTCCACCATTGGCCGGGTCGAAGATATGCGCTCCGAGAACCCGATCTGCTTCTAGCACCAATAGCGCAACGGCGAGAATCGGGAAGACAACCAACACCATCCACGACGTCACCAAGATGTTCCAGGTGAAGATCGGCATTCGGAACATGGTCATCCCGGGCGCCCGCATGCACAGGATTGTGGTGGTGAAGTTCACCGCGCCGAGGATGGTGCCAAGACCCGCCATGTACAGGCCCATGATCCACAGGTCGCCGCCAACCCCCGGTGAGTTGATCGCGTCGTTCAGCGGCGCGTACGCGAACCAGCCGAAGCTTGCGGCACCCGACGGCGACAGGAAGCCGGCGGATGCGATTAGTCCACCGAACAGGTAGAGCCAGTAGGCGATCATGTTGAGTCGCGGGAACGCCACGTCGGGCGCACCGATCTGTAGCGGCATGATCGCGTTGGCGAAGCCGGCAAACAGCGGAGTCGCGAACAGCAGCAGCATGATCGTGCCGTGCATGGTGAAGAATTGGTTGAAGGTCTCATACGAGAGGAACTGCATGCCGGGCCAGGCGAGCTCGGCCCGCATCGCCATGGCGAGAATGCCGCCGAAGAGGAAGAAGACCATCGACGTGATGAAGTAGAGATTGCCGATCACCTTGTGGTCTGTGGTGACCATCCACTTCCACGTGATCGTGCCCAGGTGACGTCTCGGCGTGGCGATTTCGGCGGCGGTGGCCGTACGCTGCAGCGTTGTCATCGCGTGCCCTCCTCAGAACCTGTCTTCGCGGGGGCGTTGGCCTGGGCCGGACCCTTGGCTTCGCCGATCTGTCCCTTGGCCACCAGCGACTTCAGGTAGTTGTTGTAGTCGTTCTCGTTCACGACGTGCACATTGAACAGCATCGCCGAGTGATAAGTGCCGCATAGTTCGGCGCACTTGCCGGCGAATACACCCTCGGCTGTCGGGGTCATCTGGAGGCTGTTATGGCGCCCAGGAATGACGTCCAACTTCTCGTAGAACGAAGGAACCCAGAAAGAGTGGATCACGTCAGGCGAGGAGAGGTTGAACTGAATCAACTTATGGGCCGGGAGGTAGAGATCGGGGGTCTTGTTGATCGTGCCGGCTTCCCAGACGTCTTGGCCGACAGCTGGATTGTCGGCGGCCTTGTAATTGAACGTCCATGACCATTTCTGGCCGACGACATCTATCGTGACCTCGGGATTTGCAACCTTCTTTTGGACGGCGTTCTGGGCCAGGACCGTGTAGTAGAAGAGCACGGCGATGATGATGAACGGCGCGATCGTGTAGAAGATCTCCATCGGCAGGTTGTAGCGGTTCTGCCGTGGCATCTTGGCGTGCCTGGTCTTGTAGCGGTTCGCGGCCCACAAGATGAGCCCCCACATGATGAACCCGACTGCAAGGGCGGCGATCCAAGTGCCGATCCAGAGATTGAGGATGTGAGGAGATCGGTCGCTGGCTGGCGGCGGGAAGCCCAGCCGCTTGATCTGAGCGACCAACTCCTGTGAGCAACCCGTTAGGAACAGCAGAGCAAACAACGACATGGCCAGCAGGAGGGGGCGCACACGCCTGCCTGACCGGCTGGGGGCCGCGAGCGGTGTCATGTCGTCCACAGCGGACCGTTCAGTCCTGCCACCCACGTTGCGCCTTTCGTCGTACACACCGAGGATCGTGCCCGCCCACGGTCGCGGCGGCCACCCTTCTTTGGTGTTCACCCTAACGTAGGAACACGCCGTCATCACCGGTGTAGGGGGTGCTTTTTGGGCGGTTCGAACAGCGCTTTTGGAACGCCTTCTTCCGCTGGTTCGCCGCCCTAACTTCGCTGAAGCGAGGAAGACGCCGCACCCCAACGAACCGATGTCAGAGTGCCATGGATACAGCGCTAGTTTCGAAGCGTGACGCATCCCGTCTCCGAAGTCTTCTTGGACAGCTCGTCGGGCGAGCCCTTGCTCACAGAATCACGCCAGGCTTGGCTCGAGGCTCAGCAGGCTGGGTGGGGCGATCCAATGCGCCTCCACCGGCCAGGTCGGCTTGCCGCGCAGGCTTTGGATCAAGCGCGAGAGGTAGTCGCAGCCGCCGTCGGAGGGCGGCCGGATGAGGTGATCTTCACCGCGTCCGGCGTACACGCGAGTCACGCTGCAGTCGCTGGCCTGGCCTTGGGCCGCCGCCGGGTGGGTGCGCGCATCGTCACGACTGCAATCGACCACTCCTCGGTGCTCGCAGCCGCTGCTGCCGCTGGCGTGCATGACGCGGTGCAGGTCGATCATGAGGGCCATGTGGACCTGAATCGGTGGACCGACGCGGTGGGAACTGCCGGCACCGCCGCGGCCTGTATCCAGGTGGCCAACCACGAGGTCGGCACGCTGCAGCCGTATGCCGAGGCCGCTGAAATCTGCCGACGTTCGGACGTACCTCTGGTGCTGGATGCCACTGCTGCGCTGGGCCGTATCGACCTGAGCGACGCCGGCGGCTGGTCCCTGCTGACAGGTTGGGCCGGGGCCTTTGGCGGCCCAGCCTCGGTCGGCATTCTGGTGATCAAGAAGAACGTCCGTTGGCGGGCGCCCTACCTGATTGACGACTACCAGGGAGGCCGCTGGCCCGGGGTGCCGGATGTGCCAGCCGTCTATGCGGCAGCGGTCGCCCTCGACTGCTGGCTGCAGTCCCGTCGCACAGTCGGCGAACGCCAGCACGATCTGGTCGATCAGCTGCGGGCAGGAATCGTGCGCCGGATACCTGATGTCGATGTGGCCGGCGATCCGGTACGCCGGGTACCGCACCTGCTGACGTTCTCGGCCCTCTACGTGGACGGCGAGACGCTGACCCTGGAACTGGACAAGGCCGGATTTGCGGTGGCGAGCGGGTCAGCCTGCAGTGCCAGCAGCGAACATCCCTCACATGTACTGGCCGCTATGGGAGCGCTAACCCACGGCAACCTGCGCATCGGGCTTACTCGGACGACTACGGTCGCGGAGATCGATCGGTTCCTGGCGGTGCTGCCACCGATCGTGGCGGGGATCCGCGCGACGGTGGGCGTGTCGTGAAGGAGGTCGGGTCATCGTTCGAGGGGTTATCGCTGGACTGTCGAGGAATGAAGTGCCCCCGACCGATCATCGAAGTAGCACGCCATATCGGAGAGGTCGACGTGGGCTCGCTCCTGGAACTGCTTGCGGATGACCCGGCCGCCGGCGCCGACCTGGCCGCTTGGTGCCGCATGCGTGGACAAACGCTCGTCGCATCCGATCCCCCACGTTTCATCGTGCAGCGCGAGTCTTGATCGTGCTCATCGCCCGCGTCTCCCGCAGAATCGCACTCCAGCCGAAGGCACGGGGTCGCGGCGCACGTGCTGCGGTGATCCGACGTGTCGGCTGGAGTGAGATTGTGTGAAAACAAGCGGAACAATGACGAGCTCCCTGCCCGCGGGCAGGGAGCTCGCAAGTTTCAGGTCAGATCAGTGGAAGCTGTCGCCGCAGGCGCACGAGCCGCTGGCATTGGGATTGTCGATCGTGAAGCCCTGCTTCTCGATGGTGTCGACGAAGTCAATCGTCGCGCCCATCAGGTACGGCGCACTCATCCGGTCGGTGACGACGTCCACTCCCCCGAAGGCCTTCACAATGTCGCCTTCGAAGCTGCGCTCGTCGAAGAACAGCTGGTAGCGCAGTCCGGAGCAGCCGCCAGGCTGGACCGCTACGCGAAGCGCAAGATCGTCGCGCCCCTCACCTTCGAGAAGCGCCTTGACCTTGGCTGCCGCCACGTCGGTCAAGATGACGCCGCTCGGTACTGCCACGGGGGTGTCGAAGGTCTGTTCGGTTGCCGTCATGGTTGCCATTCTAAGGGTGCTCGCTGGCCCGTCCAAGCTGCGGGAGCGTGTGCCACGTCACCAACTCCAGGATCTGGCTACCCGTCGGGCGCACATAGCAAGCTCGTCCTCGCTGACCTCACCCTCCGGCTCGTCGAGCAGCGACTCGCGCACTGGATACGCCGCCTCGATGCCCATGGTCCGCATTTCGCGTGACCCAATGAGCACCTCATCGGCGATGACGATGCATGGGGCGAGGGCCGCTGCCGCCGCCTCGGCCATCGCCGAGACAATACCCCCACCGCGGCTCGCGAAGTCGAAGATCGAGCATCCAGTCACGACGAGGTCCACTCCACGCATCTCCCGCTGACCGGCGGCCGAGGCAAGTGTGAGAGCCGGACCGGTGGTCAGCCATCCACCCAGTGCAAGCACTGCGAACCCGAGGCCGCCGCAACCTCCTGCACCGGGTACTGCTGCATGCGTCGGTGAAGCCAGCCGGGCGAAGGCTTCAAGCGCCGCATCGGTTCGGAGCATCGTCTCAGGCTCTACCCTGGCTTCTCCACCGGCATGTGAGGTGATGCCGCGTAGCCCCAGCAGCGGCTGGCCGACCTGTGCAGCGGGCAGCACGCCGACCAGCTCGGTGTCGCCCAGCAGCGACCGGGCCGGCGCAAGATCGAGTTCGCCCAGTCCATCGAGCCCGGCGACACCTTGATCAAGTGGCCGATCTGCGGTTGCGCCGAGAGCATCGAGCAGGCCTGCACCGGCGTCATGGACCCACAGTCCGGCCAGATCGACGAGGATAATCCGGGATGGCGCGCTCATGCGGAGAAGAGCCGCGATGGCATCGCCGATCGGTCGGGATGTCTGCCCGTACGGAATCCCTGGACCGCGATTCGGTCCATGGACGTGCAGGACAGTCCTGTCTGGTCCCTGCCCAGTCGTTACGACGATGCCGTTGGCCACCCGAGATGAGGTTGCGACACCCATCAGGTCGGCGTACGCAGCGGCGAAGCCACCCCCGGCCTCTCCGATCGGCAGCACCGAGACCTCAGCGGCTGGTAGCCAGCCCGAGGCAATGACCTCGCCGGCCCGTAGCGAGGACAGCGGACCGATGGAATCGGCGCCGATCAGTATGCGCACGCTTGGTGGTCCCCCTTCTCCGACAGCGGCCGACGCCATCGTAGGGAGCTGGTCAACATCGCCTTTCATACCCTCACGCCGAGTCCGCACATGCTGAGAAATCTGCCCGCTGCCCGTGATGGGTACATTTGGTCCCGTGACGACCACCCCCACGTCCACACCACTCAGTTCCGGGACACCACTGTCGCTCTTCGTTCTCGGGCGGGAGTCTGACCCGCGATCCGAGCGCGGTGTCGAGTGTCCGGGCGATCTGCCGCCAGCCTCCGACCCGGCCCTCGTGGAGCGGGCGCGGCGGGCAAAAGCGGCCTTGGGCGACCGGCTCTTCATCCTTGGTCATCACTACCAGCGCGACGAGGTCATCCAGTTTGCCGATGTCACCGGCGACTCCTTCAAGCTCGCGCGTGATGCCGCAGCGCGACCGGACGCCGAATTCATCGTGTTCTGTGGCGTGCACTTCATGGCCGAGTCGGCCGACATTTTGACAGCTCCAGAGCAGAAGGTGATCTTGCCTGATCTGGCCGCTGGATGCTCGATGGCCGACATGGCAAGACTCGCCCAGGTTGAGGACGCATGGGACGTGCTGACCGACGCAGGCGTCGCGCACCTCACGGTGCCGGTGACCTATATGAACTCCTCAGCCGACATCAAAGCGTTCTGCGGCAAGCATGATGGCGTCGTCTGCACCTCCTCCAACGCCAAGTCAGTGCTCGAATGGGCCCTCGGCCGCGGCGAGAAGGTGCTTTTCCTCCCTGATCAACATCTCGGCCGCAACACTGCGGTACTGCAGATGGGCATGAGCCTGGACGACTGCGTCGTCTACGACCCGCATCAGTACAACGGCGGCCTGACGGTCGATGAACTCCAGGCAGCCACAATGATCTTGTGGAAGGGTCACTGCTCAGTGCATGGACGGTTCAGTGATCAAGCCGTCGACGACGTACGTGCCCGCATCCCCGGCGTCAGGGTGCTGGTGCATCCTGAGTGCAAGTACGAGGTCGTGCTCAAATCAGATCTGATCGGCTCGACTGAGTTCATCATCAAGACCATCCGGCAGGCCGAGCCGGGATCCAAGTGGGCCATCGGCACCGAACTCAACCTGGTCAAACGCCTCGCTCATGATCATCCCGATCTTGAGATCGTCTTCCTCGAACAGCACGTCTGCTACTGCGCAACGATGAACCGGATCGACCTACCGCACCTGGTCTGGGCCTTGGAGAACTTGGCTCAGGGACACGTCGTCAACCAGATCACGGTCGAGCCAGAGACCGAACGCTACGCGAAGGCCGCCCTGCAGCGCATGCTCGACCTGCCAGGCGAGACTGCCCGCGACTGACCACCGTCCAACGGCCGTGGTCCATCCGACGCCGGCGCACCCACTCACCCGATGAGTTCGCCGTGCTGCCAAGGTCTGTATCACCATGTCCGAGTTCACGAGTTTGCTTAGCGACCTGGTTCTCGTCGAGTCTCCGCGCTGGCACGAGGATCGACTTGTCTTCTCTGACTGGGGTGCGGGCGAGGTTATTGCTTTAGACCTCGACGGCAGGCGGGAGATGATCGCCAACATCGATGCCATACCGTTCTGCCTCGATCGGCTGCCCGACGGGCGGCTGCTGGTCGTCGCCGGCGAGGATCTGCTGGTCCGTACTCCTGACGGGACGCTCAGCACCTACGCCAAGCTGGGAGCACTCTCCACCAAGCCATGGAACGACATCGTGTCCGACGGCCGCGGCAACACGTACGTGAACAACATCGGCTTTGACTTCCCTGACGGTGAATTCGCGCCAGGCCTCATCGCACTCGTCAGCCCGGACGGGACAGTACGCCAAGTTGCCGAAGGCCTAGCCTTCCCGAATGGGATGGCCGTCATGCCTGACAACTCGACGTTGATCGTCGCCGAGTCCTACGGCGGGGTGCTGACCGCGTACGACATTGCACCGGATGGCGATCTTTCCAACCGTCGGGTCTGGGCCGAGCTTGATGGTGCGGCACCCGACGGCATCTGTGTTGATGCCGAGGGTGCAGTGTGGTTCGCCGAGGTGCCGGGCCGCAGGTGCGTTCGGGTACGCGAGGGCGGAGAGGTGCTGCAAACCATCACCTCCGAACTCGGCTGCTTCGCCTGCATGCTGGGCGGCCCGCACGGAACGACTCTCTTCGTGACAGCAGCTGGCTGGCCGGATGCGATGACACCCGGCTCGCATACGGGGGAGATTCTCTGTGCGGAGGTTTCAGTACCTCACGCGGGTTGGCCTGGATAGAGAGCTGCACGCGGCGGCGAGCGTCGGCATGCGCAAGCGGCAGGGCCAAAAAATCAGCCGGGAATGAGACCTTCCTCAGATTCGCTGAGCAGCTGTCGCACCTCGGCAAGCGTCGAATCCTCGGCTGGCAAGATCAAATCAGAGTCCTGTAGTTCCTCGTCCGGCACCCGGGTTCCGGTGGTTCGGATCCGGTCCAGCAGCGTGCGCAGTGCTGTTGTCAGCCGATCTTGATCACCGGCAGTGACGGCCTGCTCTACGGCGTCATCGAAAGAGTTGAGCCCGCGTACAGCGTCGTCGGTCAAGTGCCATTGACCCTCGTTGAGGATGCGAACGATCATCGCAGGTCACCCTGCGGCTGAGCCGGAGGTGCCTCCTGGCCTTGACCTGGAGGGGCCTGGTATTGCTGCGGAGACTGCGCGTCCAGGCTTGGCGGTTGCGCAGCCTGGGCCGGGGGCTGCTGAGTCTGGGCCGGTGCTTGCTGACCCTCGAGCGCCTGCGGTGCGGCCGAAGGGCCGGCGCCCAGCGCTGCCTTCATCCGTGCGAGTTCACTCTCTACGTCGGAGGTAGAGGCTAGCTGTTCCAGTTCGAGCGTGATGTCGTCCTTGGCCGTTCCTGTGGGATCGTCCAAAGCGCCACTGGCCAGCAGCTCATCGATGGCACCGGCTCGGGCCTGCATCTGGGCTGTTTTGTCCTCGGCACGCTGGATCGCCAGGCCCACGTCGCCCATCTCCTCACTGATTCCGGAAAAGGCCTCGTTGATTCGGGTCTGTGCCTCGGCGGCGGAGTAGGTGGCCTTGATCGTTTCTTTCTTGGTCCGGAACGCGTCCACCTTCGCCTGCAGCCGCTGGCTGGCGCGGGTGAGCTTCTCCTCTTCGCCTTGTAACTGGGCGTGCTGAACCTGGAGGTCGCTCAGCTGCTGCTGAATGCCGGACCGGCGCGTCAATGCTTCGCGGGCCAGATCCTCCCGGCCAACCTCGAGCGCCTTCTGAGCCTGATTGGTCAGCTTGTCGGCCTGAGTGTTCAGCTGATTGGCCTGGAGCTCGATCCGCTTACGACTCGTCGCCACATCGGCGACGCCGCGACGGACCTTCTGCAACAGCTCGAGCTGGCGCTGGTATGAGTAGTCGAGGGTTTGGCGCGGGTCCTCGAGCTTGTCCAAGGCCTTGTCGGTCTTGGCACGGAAGATCATCGAAATGCGCTGAAAAATGCCGCTCATGAGATGTCAGGTGGTCCTTCCAGACTCCGGTTCCGCGCGGCCGGGGCCGCTCACAGGCTTCCACCGTATCTCTGCAGGGAAACCGAACACAGCGAGGGAGGAGAGTAGTTTCGTCTTTGGGGCGATCCCCTGAGACAATCCAGGGCCAGATCGCCGAAACCCTACTGTGTAGCACCGGCACCACTAGCTTGAGAGGGACCCGTGGCATTGTTCCGCCGCAACAACCAGGCCGTCACGCCGGAGCCGGCGACGCCGACGGTCGATCGTAGCCCGACGGGCAAGAAGGACCGTCCGACGCCGACTCGCAAGGAAGCGGAGGCGGCGCGACGTCAGCGCATGACCACGACGCTCAGCAAGAAGGAAGCCCGCGCTGCGTCCAGCCGGCACAATCGGGCACAGCGCATGAAAGCGATCAGCGCCCGAGAAGCCGCACCCGAGAAAGTGTTGATGCGTGACTACATCGACTCCCGCTTCAACCTCGGGGAGTTCCTGCTGCCCGCAGTTGTCGTGATCTTGGCCGTGACCATACTCGGCAGCTACTGGCCGAGCGTGACGATCATCGCCACCATGGCGATGTACCTGTTCATTCTTGGAGTGTTTGTTGACGGCTACCTCATGTGGCGCCGCTTCAAGAAGGTGCTGGCCGCCCGGCTGCCCAAGGCATCACCGAAGGGCCTGATGCTCTACGGAATGACGCGCAGCACCCAGATTCGGCGGTTCCGGAGTCCGCCGCCTCGAATCAAGCGCGGCGAGGCGTATTAGGCAGTCTGACGATGAGCCATGAGGTGGTCCAATGAGCTGGCGCTGGGTACCCGACCGCAGACCTGGCCCCAGCCGCTCCACTGCCGACCTGCCTTCGATCAGTCGCACCTTCCAGACCCAGGGTGAGGCCGAGACTTGGCTGGGCGAGTTCTATCCGAGCCTGATGTCAGCCGGGGTCCGCGCGGTCAGCCTGTATGAGGCCGACCGGCTTGTGTACGGACCGATGTCACTGGAGCCGGACGTTTAGTGTGGGCGCCCGTTAAGGTCAGCTGGTGCCGACCCCGGACTACATCGCGGCCATCCGACGCACGTACGGACAGGGCAGGTTATTGCTGCCCGGGGTCTCCGCGGTGGTGGTCCGCCGTGACCTCGAGCCAGGGCGCCTCCATCTGCTGTTGACGAGGCGCAGCGACACAGGGCTGTGGAGTCTCCCAGCTGGGATTGTGGAACCATCCGAGCAACCGGCCAGCGCGGCCCTGCGGGAGCTGCAGGAGGAGACGCGAATCACCGCCGAAGTCGAGCGGCTCGCGCTGCTCACCACAGACCCTGACGTGGTGTATCCGAATGGTGACCGCTGCCAATTCGTCTCAATGTGCTTCCGCTGCCGCTACGTATCCGGTGAGGCCCAGGTCGGCGACGAGGAGTCGACTGAGGTCGCGTGGTTCCATACCGACGAGTTACCGGAGGAGCTCAGCGACATCCAACGCCGTCGTATCCGGTGCGCACTGCAGGAGCGCGACGACTGCGTTTTCGACGTTTAGTTTTGCGCTGCTCGCGCATCGCGCTTGGAATCCACCGCCGTCGTCGTCGCTCGCAGAGGAAAACGTCTCCGCTCGCTCCTCCTCCGTGGGGCGGCGCGCGATTCCCGACGCTCGCAGCACGGAGACAGTGCTGAGGCTTCAGGTTTCCCGTACGCCAGGGGTCACAAACGGCGGCTTGGTGATCACGAAAGTCTCCTGACGGCCCCTGATGTCAACCGTCACGACGTCATCATCATTGAGGCCTGCCTCGATCAGCGCGAGGGCAATGCCGATCTTGAGAGTCGGTGAAAAGGTGCCCGAGGTCACCGTGCCGACCTCGAGGCCGTCCGGGTTACGCACCACCATTCCCGGTCGTGGAATGCCTCGTCCGACTGCGCGCAGTCCTCGTAGCAGGCGCCTCGGACCCGCCGCCTTCTCGGCGCGCAGTACGTCTGCTCCCAAGAATGATTCCTTCTTCCATCCCACTGCCCAGCCGAGTCGTGCCTGCACCGGCGTGATCGACGGCGAGATGTCTTGCCCATGCAGCGGGTAGCCCATCTCGGTCCGTAGCGTGTCCCGCGCGCCAAGGCCGGCGGGCTGCAACCCGTAAGGCTCGCCTGCGGCCAGCACCGCATCCCAGACCGCCACGGCCACGCTGATCGGGACTACCAGCTCGTAACCGCGTTCGCCGGTGTACCCGGTACGGCAGACGGTCACCGGCGTTCCTTGGTAGTCAGCCCTGGCAAAGGTCATGTAGTCGTGCCCGGCCGGGAGGCCGGTGGCCGAAACCACCTCGTCGGACAGCGTGCCCTGCACGGCCAACACGGCGAAGTCGCGATGCTGATTGGTCACCGTGACGCCGTCCGGCGCCGCCTCAGCTAGCAGCGCGACCACCTGCTCGCAGTTCGCCGCATTGGGGATCAAGAACACCTCGTCCGGGGACTTGAGATAAGCGATCATGTCGTCGACCACGCCGCCGTCGGCGTTGCAGAGCAACGTGTACTGAGCTTGACCCGGGCCGATTTTGCGGAGGTCGGCAGTCAGACAACGGTTGACGAATTCTGCGGCTCCCGAACCGGCCACGGTCGCCTTGCCGAGATGGCTGACGTCGAAGATACCGACGGCGTTGCGAACGGCTGCGTGCTCGGCCAGCACCCCAGCACCCGAGTACTCCAAGGGCATGGACCACCCGCTGAACGGCGCGAACTTCGCACCGGCAGCCAAATGTCGCTGATGCAGCGGGGACTTCAGCAGCGCGCCGGCTTCAACATTTTCCGCGCTCATCGATCCTCCGATCATCAGCGGACACCCAGATCAGGATCGTCCAGGGCCCTAACCGACTAACCTGTTGACGCCCCATTTGATCACGCCGACCACCGAAGGATGTCGCCATCGTGCCAACCCGGATGCTTCCCTCGCTCGCCATCGCCAAGAGCGTCCCTCGTGATGCCGACATCCTCGTGGTGGCCATGAGCGAGACCGGCGTACGGGAATTGCCCCTGACGGTTGCGCGTGCATTCGCGAAACGGTTCGGCGTGTCCGTGGGCGAGATGGCAACCTCACTTGGAGCCAAGGCGAGTGCCGACAGCAAGCGGACTCTCCCCGCAGCCGGCGACGGACCACGGATCGTGGTGGTGGGCCTTGACTCGGAGCAGCCGAGCGCCGAGGACCTACGGCGCGCGGCCGGGACCGGCGTACGACACGCAGCCTCGCTGGCGGAGATCGGCGGCCTGTCCGTCGCCGTCTCGCTGGGTGCTGCCGACCCCGAGCAGCTCGCCGCGGTTGCTGAGGGCGCGCTGCTCGGCAGCTACGACTATGAGCCGATCAGCGCCGAGCCGGCCAAGGGCGGCGCGGTCGGGACCATCACCGTGATCCACCCGAGTGATGTCAAGGGAGCTGATCTGGTGACCGCCACCCAGATCGTCGCGCAGGCGGTAGTGACGGTGCGTGAGTTGGTCAACATCCCTGCCAACCTGCTGTATCCGGAATCGTTCGCAGAGCAGGTGCGCAACCTGGTCCGCGGAAGCAAGATCATCATCGACGTGCTGGATGAGACGGCGTTGAGTCAGAGCGGCTACGGTGGACTGCTGGCCGTCGGCGGTGGATCCTCCCGGCCCCCACGGCTCGTCCGGCTCAGCTACAACCCCCGAGGAGCCAGGTTCCATCTCGCTCTCGTCGGCAAGGGCATCACGTTCGACACGGGCGGCCTCAACCTCAAGCCCGCCGAAGGTATGTACACGATGAAATACGACATGGCCGGTGCGGCGACTGTGCTGGTTGCCGCGCACGCGATCGCGCAGCTTGGCCTCAAGATCAGAGTCACGGCCTATGGTGCACTCGCGGAGAACATGCCCTCGGGGAGTGCGTTTCGCCCCTCAGATGTGCTGACGATCTATGGCGGCAAGACGGTCGAGAACGGCAATTCCGACGCCGAGGGTCGACTCGTTATGGCAGACGCGCTCGCTCGAGCCAATGAAGATCACCCCGACCTCATGATCGATGTCGCGACCCTGACGGGCGCCTGCGTCGTGGCGCTCGGTGAGCGCACGGTCGGTCTGATGGCAACCGACGACGCCACAGCCGACCTGGTTCTCGACGCGGCCGCGATGGCCGGCGAGGACGTCTGGCAACTGCCCATACCGAAGGAGATCCGCAGCAAGCTCGATTCCAAGGTCGCCGACCTGCGCTCGGTTGGACACGACCGCTGGGCTGGCGCTCTGGTCGCAGCCGCATTCCTTCGTGAGTTCGTGGCGGACGACACACCGTGGGCACACCTCGACATTGCCGGGCCAGCGTTCTTCGACGGCAAGCCGTACGGCTACGTCACCTCGGGAGGCACCGGGGTCGGCGTACGCACGCTCATCGCGCTCGCGCGCACACACTCGGCATAAGCCTGCCGGGAGCTTGAGGGCAACGCCCCGTCAATCGACGGTGTGGAGTGCAAGCAACGCGGCCATGGCTGCCTCCTTCTGGTCCTTGGCCCACGGTGCGCCGAGCCCCTGCCCTAGCTTCACGACGATCTCCGCCATGGTCGCCGGCGAGCAGTCGAGGGCGGCGGTGGCGGCGCCAAGAATGTTCTTGGTGGTGAAGCGCACCATCGTCAGCCCAACAGCCTGCGCCGCATCGGCCAGCGCCTCGCTGTAGAGCTCGCCTTCAGCAGCGTGCAGTAGCGGGTGCGAGCGGAGAATGGTCCTCAGGTCATCCGGGACGGAGCTGGTGGGAACCGAGATGGCGACCGCCCGAACTTGATGTCCCTGCCTCGCAAGGTCATGCACCAGAAGGCGCAACTCTCTTTGGGACGCCGCAATCGCCGACCGCTCTACCTGCATGATCACCTCACGAGCGTGATCGATCGGCAGCCCACTCGCCGCGTGAAACGCCTGCCGGGGCAATGCCGGATCACACAGCTCGATTCGCCGGCGGTCGCGGACGAGCGGTTCCGCGGACACGGCAACGGCAACGGCCCATCCCGAATGATCGCGGAGTCCAATGGCGACTTCTGCCACGCCAGCACGGTAACGCCGACGTGCGACAGCCCATATGTTCGGGCTCACGTTCGGGAGCGGGGCGCTGGGGCCGGCTCAGGACACCGAGGTTGCCCTGAGCGCAAAGGAGACTTTAGTGATTCCCAAGTTTCAAGATTCTTACGTCCTTTGACCGGCCCTGGCGCCCGCTCCTCCTTTCCGCGTTGGGCGGCGTCACCACCGGATCGTTCCATGACAGACGCGCACCTGCGGGGCATGGGCCTTCAAGCAGAGCCGTGCTGACACCTGCCCCGGCGTCGAGTCATCCATCCCACCGACTCGGCACTTCTGTCAGCACGGCTGGAGGTGTGAGACGCCGCCCCCCGAGGGTCATTGGTGGATGGCAGGTACCACTCCGCAGACGTATCACACGTCGTCTTTCGGAGACGAGGACGGGATGAGATTGGTTCACCCAGCAGACCAACGACATCCCCATCTGCGTCAGCGCAGGTCGGGATGCTTCTTGTTCCGGGTGTTGTAATCGCGCATCCGTTGCGGATATCCGACGACCGCCGCGTCATAACCAGGGATCTGCAAGTGCTCGGCGAAGGCGCGGGCCCATTCAGGCGATGGCACCACTCGACGGGTCCACTCGCCGTCGAACGCGACCAGCAGCAGGGTCGTCTGAGTTACCGAAGTCTTCGGCTCGATAAAGGCCTCCACCCCGCGACGACTTCGGGCGAACTGGGTGAGGTGCGACGTGACGGCGTCGTCAACCGTCCGGCTCTGCGAGGCATAGCCGCGGCTCTTCTTCACGCGCCTGGCCGTTCGCCGGAACCAACTCATGCGCCAATTATGGCCCGGTACCTTCGGGAATCGCGGCTTTCAGATGGGCTGAGAGGATGGCGGCATGGCTGCATCGTTCGATCTCGTCGTGCTCGGCGCCGGCAGCGGCGGCTATGCCTGCGCTTTACGAGCAGCCCAGCTGGGCTTCACGGTCGCACTGGTGGAGAAGGACAAGGTCGGCGGTACCTGCTTGCACCGCGGCTGCATCCCCACCAAGGCGATGCTGCACGCCGCCGAAGTGGCGGATTCGGTGCGCAACGGCAGCCAGTTCGGCGTCCACGCGGCGGTCGACAAGATTGATCTTGCTGGGGTGGTCTCCTACGCCGACAGCGTGGTCGGGCGTATCTACAGAGGTTTGTCCGGCCTGGTCAGCTCTCGCGGCATCACCGTTGTTCACGGTGCGGGTTCGCTGACCCGGCATGACGGACACGCGGCCGTCGTCGTGGGCGACCAGCTGTATCAGGCGCCCAATCTGGTGCTGGCCACAGGATCGTACGCCCGGTCGCTGCCTGGGCTGGAGATCGACGGCATGAAGATCCTGACGAGTGAGCAGGCGCTCCGGCTCGAAAGGCTTCCGGCCTCGGTCATCGTGCTCGGCGGCGGGGTGATCGGAGTGGAGTTCGCCTCGGCATGGCGGTCATTCGGCGTGGAGGTCACGATCGTTGAAGCGCTTCCTCGATTGGTATCCGGCGAGGACTCGAACATCTCAACCGCACTGGAGAGGGCTTTTCGCAAACGCGCGATCAACGTGATCGTGGGTGCCGCCATGTCGGGATGCCAGATCACTGAGTCCGGTGTACGGCTTGAGCTTGCGGACGGGAAGCAGCTGGAAGCCGAGCTCATGCTGGTTGCCGTCGGACGTGGGCCGCAGACCACCGGCCTCGGCTATCAGGACGCGGGCGTCGATCTTGAGGACGGCTTTGTGACGGTCAACGAGCGACTGGAAACTTCGGTCCCCGGTGTGTACGCCGTCGGTGACCTGATACGTGGCTTCCAGCTCGCGCATCGGGGCTTCGCACACGGCATTTTCGTCGCCGAGGAAATCGCGCACAAGACTCGCGCTCTTGAGCATCCGCCGGCGACGATTGTGGATCTGGACGTGCCGCGTGTCACCTATTGCGACCCGGAGATCGCCTCCATCGGGCTGAGCGAGGATGAGGTACGGACACGCTTCGGCAACGTGGAAACGTTCACCTATGACCTGGCCGGGAACGGCAAGTCCCAGATCCTGAAGACTCGTGGTTTCGTGAAGGTGGTACGCAGGCCGAGCGGTCCGGTTGTCGGCATCCACATGATCGGTGCCCGCGTCAGCGAGCTCGTCGCCGAGGCCCAACTGATCACCAATTGGGACGCATTTCCCAGCGACGTCGCATGCCTGATCCACGCCCATCCAAGTCAGGGCGAGGCACTAGGCGAAGCTCACCTTGCCCTAGCCGGAAAGCCTTTGCATTCCCACGGCTGATCGACAGCTCAGCCTCCGAGTGGAACTTCACAAGAGCTGCAACCGCGCTGCTACGCGGGGATCTGCTGAGGCTAGGCTGTCGCCCACCGGCAACGAAGAGGCCCGACCGAGTTCCGCCGAGCCAGCAGTGACACTAGGCCGAAACTGAGCACCGCACGATAAAGGAGTTCTCACAGCCATGTCGACCTCTGTAACCCTCCCAGCCCTCGGTGAGAGTGTCACCGAAGGAACTGTCAGCCGGTGGCTCAAGCAGGTTGGTGACACCGTCGAAGCTGATGAGCCACTACTTGAGGTGTCAACGGACAAGGTCGACACCGAAATCCCCTCCCCCGCTTCCGGGGTGCTGCTGGAGATCAAGGCGCAAGAGGACGAGACGGTTGAAGTCGGTGCAGTGCTCGCCGTGATCGGTGAGCCGAGCGAGGCGAATGGGCAAGCCGCGCCGACGCCTGAGGCTCCTGCCGAGGCGGCAGCCGAGGCGCCAACCCAGGAGCAAGCCGAAGCGCCAACCCAGGAGCAAGCCGAAGCGCCAACCCGGGAGGAAGCCGAGGCGCCAACCCAGGAGCGAGCCGAAGCGCCAGCCCAGGAGGAAGCGGCGCAGCCGGAGCCCCCGGAGGAGCCCGAGGAGCCTGAGCCCGCAGCCGAAGTAGCGGCAGCGGCCACCGCGCCAGCCGCTACGTCCGGCGGCGCTGCCGGCACCGAGGTGACCCTGCCCGAACTGGGCGAAAGTGTGACCGAGGGAACCGTAAGTCGCTGGCTCAAGCAGGTTGGGGACTCTGTTCAGGCCGACGATCCGCTACTGGAAGTGTCGACTGACAAGGTCGACACCGAAATCCCCTCACCGACGTCAGGCACATTGTTGGAGATACGGGTCCAAGAAGACGAGACGGTCGAGGTCGGAGCAGTCCTCGCGGTTATCGGCGAGGCCGGGGCCGCGGCCGCCCCAGCGCCTCAGCCTGAGTCAGCGCCTGAGTCCGGGCGCGAACCAGAGATGCAGGCCCAGCCAGAACCTCAGGCCCAACCAGAACCTCAGGCCCAACCAGAACCTCAGGCCAAGCCCGCACCACAGCCGGAGCCGAGGGTCGCTGCACCTACCAGCAAGGAGGACGCGCGACCCGAACAACACGGTCCGTCAAGCCCGGCCACTGCCGCCCCGGCACCCGTCGTGGGCGACTCCGAGGCCGGCTACGTGACACCGCTGGTACGCAAACTCGCCAAGGAGCACGACGTCGACCTCGCGTCCCTCAACGGCACTGGTGTTGGCGGACGGATCCGCAAGCAGGACGTACTGGCCGCTGCTGAGGCCGCGAAGCAGGCGGCGGAGACCGCGAGGCAAGCCCCTGCGGTGGCCCAAGAGGCACCAGCGGAGCCCGCTGCCGCGGCCAAAGCTGCCCCGGCGCCTGCAGCAGAGGTCAGCACCCTACGAGGCACTACCGAGAAGATGACGCGGCTCCGCCAGACGATCGCCAAGCGCATGGTCGAGTCCCTCCAGGTCTCGGCTCAACTGACAGCCACGGTCGAGGTAGATCTGACTGAGATCTCTCGGATCCGCGCCAAGGTCAAGGACGACTTCAAGAGGCGCGAGGGCGCGACGCTGTCCTACCTGCCCTTCCTCGCGAAGGCTGCCATCGAGGCGCTGAAGGTCTATCCGAAGCTGAACGCGACGATCGACACCGAGGAGAAGACCGTCACCTATCCGGATGCCGAGCATCTTGGCATTGCCGTGCAGACAGAGAGGGGTCTGCTAGTTCCGGTGATCAAGGACGCAGGAGATTTGAGCATCTCCGGGCTGGCTAAGAGAATTGCCGACTTGGCGGCGCGCACCCGGCAGAACAAGGTCACGCCCGACGAACTGACCGGCGGCACGTTCACGATCACGAACTACGGGTCCGCCGGCACCTTGATGGATACCCCGATCATCAACCAGCCTCAGGTTGCGATTCTTGGCACCGGCGCGCTCGTCAAACGGCCCGTAGTGATCTCAGATCCACGCCTGGGCGAGGTCATCGCTATCCGCGACATGATGTACCTCTCGCTGTCCTACGACCACCGGCTGATTGATGGAGCCGAGGCGGCCCAGTTCCTTAGCACCTTCAAAGCACGGCTCGAGGAGGGTGACTTCGGCGCTGAGTTCGGCCTCTGAGAGCGGATTAAGCGAAACCGGACTCGGCGAGCGTCGGAGGCGCGTGTTGGTGGTCGGACGAGAGATGAGCGCAAGGCAATACGGTCGTAGAACATCTAGCGCATGGCGATTGCCTTGCGCGAAGAGCGACGGCGGCACCACCTTTGGCGCCGTGCGCGAGCCGAGCTAAAGAGCGCTGAGGGGAAGTTCATGAAGGTCGTTGTCATCGGTGCCACGGGAAACGTCGGGACGAGTGTTGTGGAGGCACTCGCTGCCGACACCGCTGTTACGGAGATTGTCGGCGTGGCGCGGCGGACACCGTCGTCATGGCAGCCGCCCAAGACCCGCTTTGAAGCGGCGGACGTCCGATCGGCGGGGCTTGTACAACATCTACAGGGCGCCGACGCTGTCGTGCTTCTGACATGGGCTTTCCAGCCGACGCACAGGCCGTTGACGACGTGGGATATCAACGTGCTTGGAAGCATGAACGCTCTGCAGGCGGCGGCCGATGCGGGGATCCGGACCGTTGTCTACGCGTCGTCACTGGCCGCCTACTCACCAGGACCCGGCAAGCACGTGGACGAAAGCTGGCCGACCCACAGCGTGCCCACGGCAGCCTACGGCCGGGAGAAGGCATACCTGGAGCGCTATCTCGACGCCTACGAATTGAGTCACCCGGAAATTCGGGTCGTGCGTATGCGTACCTGTTTCATCTTCAAGCGATCCTCGGCCAGCGAGCAACGGCGGATATTCGCCGGGCCACTGGTCCCGCGAGGGTTACTCCGTCCAGGCCGCCTGCCGATTGTCCCCTTCCCCGCTGGGCTGCGATTCCAAGCCATGCACGGCGACGACGCCGGCGAGGCGTACCGGCTGGCGCTGCTGAGTGATGCCCGCGGCCCATACAACGTTGCCGCAGATCCGATCATCGACAGGGAAGCCTTCGGAAAACTGCTGAAAGCACGGACCGTGCCGGTGCCGAAGCAGGCGGTCTCGGCCGTGATGGCAGGCGCGTGGCGGCTGCGACTCATCCCCGCGGACGAGTCGCTGCTGAAGATGTTTGTGTCGCTGCCGACGCTGGACGCCAGCCGTATTCGCGCCGAGCTGGGTTGGGAGCCGCGACGCTCGGGAGCCGACGCACTGCGCGAGGTGATGGAGGCGATGGCCGAGGGCGCGGGTGGCCCCACGCCGCCGCTGCACCCCGCCGGCGAGCGGTCGCGAAGCTCC
The DNA here is from genome assembly GCA_963759635.1 of uncultured Actinomycetota bacterium. Taxonomy (GTDB): domain Bacteria; phylum Actinomycetota; class Actinomycetes; order Propionibacteriales; family Propionibacteriaceae; genus Microlunatus. The sequence continues at coordinate 38,899 of CAVXAP010000001.1, read as the reverse complement.
GCGGAATGACTCGTTCGATTGCGCTCTGACAGGCAGCCCGCCAGACTCGCCTCCTTTGTTGCTCGCGAACCGACGCCCAAATCGTTGACGCAGCTCAGCCGCGAGCTTCTGCAGTCGGCGAAGCGGCGCGCCTGTCATAGTGGCTACGACATTAGACTCAGCGCCATGGCACTGGAGTTCGTCGATCTCGGGCTGGGTAGGGAGCACGTCGACTACCAGGCGACGTGGAACCTGCAGCGTGCCATCCACGCCGAGGTATCCGCCGGCACCCGCCCAGACACGGTGCTGCTCCTCGAGCACGCCAGCGTCTACACCGCCGGCAAGCGGACCGAGCCCCAGGAACGCCCGCTCGATGGCACGCCGGTGATCGACGTCGACCGCGGCGGCAAGATCACCTGGCATGGGCCGGGCCAGCTCGTGGGTTACCCCATCGTTCGACTGCCTGAATCCACTTTCGTCGTCGATTACGTGCGACGACTCGAAGAGGCCATGATCGCCATGTTCGCCGAGTACGGCCTGAGCACCGGGAGGATCCGGGGCCGCTCCGGTGTCTGGCTCGCGGGAGACGCCGAGCGGGTGGAGCGGAAGATCGCTGCAATCGGGATCCGAGTAGCGGCCGGTACGACGATGCATGGCTTTGCGATCAATGTCGATCCTGATCTTCGCTGGTTCGACCGGATCATTCCGTGTGGACTGACAGGTGTAGGCGTGACCTCCATGGCGGCCGAGCTGGGCACCCCAATCAAACTCACCGATGTCGCTCAGGCACTTCGTCCGCACCTGCAGCGCTACCTCGCCTTCGCCGCCTACGCCCAGTCGCCGGACATTGGATCCGCAGCGGACACCACCCCAAACAGGTTGACAGTTGGCGCGGCCTGACCCAATGAGGTCAGTCGCCGGCGGCCGTCGAGCGGTCATCACGCAGCCCGTCATGGACTATTCGATCGAGGCATACAACCTTCGGAAGGTGTACCGGACTCGGAACGGCAAGCAAGCCGCCGTCGACGGCCTGAACCTCCAGGTACCACTGGGCGGTGTCCACGGCTTCCTCGGTCCAAACGGCTCCGGCAAGACAACCACAATCAGAATGCTTCTGGGACTCATCAGCGCCGACTCCGGCCACATCCGAATCTTCCATCATGAGGTTCCGCTGGCCATCAATGACGTGATCAGCCGCGTGGGGGCCATCGTCGACCTGCCGAAGTTCTTTCCGGCGTTCTCGGGACAGAAGAACCTTCAATTGCTCGCCAGTGCGATCGGAGCACCCCGGCGACGAGTTGGAGCGGTACTCGACCAAGTGGGATTGGCGGATCGCCGTCGAGACAAGTTCCGCAACTACTCACTTGGTATGAAACAACGCCTCGCCATAGCCGCGACCTTGCTCAAAGACCTGTTGATCTTCGACGAGCCGACCAATGGCCTCGACCGCTGCTGGCATTCACGAGATCCGCAGGATGATGCGAAGCCTGGCCAGCCGAGGAAAGACGGTGCTCGTCTCCACTCACATCCTCAGTGAGGTACAGCAAATCGCCGACACGGTCACGATCATCAGCCGTGGCAGGCTGCTGGCCGAAGGCGACGTCAGTGACATTCTCGGCGCAGACGGCCGGGTGGCGGCGCGGGTTGGAGTCTCGGATCATCTGCGAGCCACCGAAGTTCTCACGGCATCGGGCTTCACTGTCGAGCGGCTACCCAACCGGATTCTCAGGGTCAGCCTGGTCAGTCGCAAGCTCGACCTCGCGGTCATTACCCGGCTGCTGGCCGATCAGGGCCTCTATGTCTCCGAGCTGACCCCCATCCAGCCAGACCTCGAGTCGGTTTTCCTGGCTCTTGGTCTGCGAGCAAGCGAGGAAGGCAGCGGCTACCCCGCGCGATCCGCCGCGAGCGGAGCGAGCAATCAAACCCCGGATCGCGCGCCGTTGTCCTGGACGAGCGAGGCAGCAGACACGTTCTTCGTCTGCGAGCAAGCGAGGAAGGCAGCGGCTACCCCGCGCGATCCGCCGCGAGCGGAGCGAGCAATCAAACCCCGGATCGCGCGCCGTTGTCCTGGACGAGCGAGGCAGCAGACACTTCTTCGTCTGCGAGCAAGCGAGGAAGGCAGCGGCTACCCCGCGCGATCCGCCGCGAGCGGAGCGAGCAATCAAACCCCGGATCGCGCGCCGTTGTCCTGGACGAGCGAGGCAGCAGACACGTTCTTCGTCTGCGAGCAAGCGAGGAAGGCAGCGGCTACCCCGCGCGATCCGCCGCGAGCGGAGCGAGCAATCAAACCCCGGATCGCGCGCCGTTGTCCTGGACGAGCGAGGCAGCAGACACGTTCTTCCGTCTGCGAGCAAGCGAGGAAGGCAGCGGCTACCCCGCGCGATCCGCCGCGAGCGGAGCGAGCAATCAAACCCCGGATCGCGCGCCGTTGTCCTGGACGAGCGAGGCAGCAGACACGTTCTTCGTCTGCGAGCAAGCGAGGAAGGCAGCGGCTACCCCGCGCGATCCGCCGCGAGCGGAGCGAGCAATCAAACACAGTAGGCTGACCAGGTGACCATCGCTCCGGAAGGCCGCAAGCCGCTGCGTCTGGAGGTCCGCAACGCGAGCACGCCGATCGAGAAGAAGCCGCCGTGGATCAGGACGACGGCGCGGATGGGCCCGGAATACCGGGAGCTCCATGAGCTGGTCAAGAGTCAGGGGTTGCACACGGTCTGCCAGGAGGCGGGCTGCCCGAATATCTTCGAGTGCTGGGAGGACCGCGAGGCTACCTTCTTGATCGGCGGAGAGGTGTGCACCCGGCGCTGCGACTTCTGCCAGATCGACACCGGCAAGCCGGCCAGCTTCGACGCGGATGAGCCGGTCCGCGTTGCTGAGTCGGTGCGGAAGATGGGTCTGCGCTACGCGACTGTCACCGGCGTCTGCCGCGATGACCTTCCCGACGAGGGGGCCTGGCTCTACGCGGAGACGATCCGCAAGATCCATGAGCTCAACCCCGGCACCGGCGTGGAGATGTTGGCACCGGACTTCTCCGGCAATCCCGACTACTTGGCGCAACTTTTCGAGACCGAGCCGGAGGTCTTCGCGCACAATGTTGAGACCGTCCCGCGGATCTTCAAACGGATTCGCCCGGGCTTCCGCTACGACCGTTCTCTGAACGTGCTGAGAGCGTCTAGGGCGGCAGGACTGGTGACCAAGTCAAACCTGATCCTTGGCATGGGCGAGACCCGGCAGGAGATCAGTGAGGCCTTAGCCGACTTGTACGCCGCCGGCGCAGAGATCATCACGATCACTCAATACTTGCGACCGTCGCTGCGGCATCACCCGGTCGACCGTTGGGTCAGGCCCGAGGAATTCATTGAGTTGGCAGATGAGGCCAGCGCAATCGGCTTCGCTGGCGTAATGAGCGGCCCCCTCGTACGCTCCTCCTATCGTGCTGGCCGGCTGTACCGCCAGGCACTACAGACCCGCCAAGCTTTGTCGGTCCATGCTTCGGCGGTATAAAGCAGAATCGAGAGTTTGAAAGTGAGTCGCAATGGCTAACGCGGCGGCCAGAAATGCTACGGGCGACGCCAAGAATCCGAAGGCTGCGGCCAAGGATGCCAAGGCGAAGGCCAAGGACGCCAAGCGGGCGGAAAAGGCGCGTAAGAAGGCAAGCAACGACCCGAAAGACATGGGCCGGATCCGCCAGGTCATTCGGGCCTACCAGGTCACGCATGAGTACGACCGGGCGCTCCCCTACCTCATGATCGGCGCTTTCGTCCTGCCGATCGCGATCAGTGTGGTCATCGGCTTGCTCTGGGGCTACGCCTTCAACGTGATCTTCGCCGGCGTCATGGTTGGGTTATTGGCCGCGATGTTCATGCTGGTTCGCCGGGCAAAGGCGGCCACCTACAAGCGCTACGCGGGACAGGCCGGCTCGGCCGAGGTCGCGCTGCAGATGTTGCCCAAGAAGTGGGTCTCCACGCCGGCCATTGCCGCCAACCGCAACCGGGATGTCATCCACCGCACACTCGGCCCAGGTGGGCTGGTGCTCATCGGCGAGGGAGAGCCCGGTCGGGTGCGCCAACTCCTCGCGAGCGAAGTGAAAAAGCACGAACGAGTCGCATATGGGGTCACGGTGATCACAGTGATCATGGGCAACAAGGAGGGCCAGGTGCCGCTGGACAAGCTGGCCGACCATATCCGTAAGCTGCCCAAAGCGCTCCAGCCCAACCAGATCACCGATATCAGGCAGCGGCTGCGAGCCCTCGATGCGCTGCGCCCGCCGGTGCCCGTGCCCAAAGGACCGATGCCAACGAGTCCCCGTCAGGTGAAGGGTGCTCGCCAGGCGATGCGCGGCCGCTGATTGAGGTCGGGTCGGCACCAGCCTCGATGCGCGCGCAGCGCTTGATCAACCAATGAGCAACCTGGTCAACGCTGAGCGCGTCACCACGAGCTACGGCACCCGTACCCTGCTCGACGGCATCAGTCTTGGCTTCGGTCCCGGCGAGGCGGTGGGGGTCGTGGGCCGCAATGGAGCCGGAAAAACCACCTTGCTCCAGGTTCTTGCAGGAACGTTGGTGCCGGACGCAGGCCGGGTCACCCACACCGGCCACCTTTCGATCGGCTTCCTACAGCAGGCTGATGACATCGCAGCCGATGCCTCCGTACGCGACCTCATCGTCGACGATGCACCAGACCACGTGTGGGCGGCCAATCCTCGTACTCGAGCGATCGTTGAACACCTGCTTGCCGATGTTGACCTTGATGCCGAAGCCCTCGGCTTGAGCGGGGGCGAGCGCCGCAGGGTCGCGCTGGTGACACTCCTGCTCGCCGAGCATGACCTGCTGGTTCTGGATGAGCCGACCAACCATCTTGATGTTGAGGCCGTCGACTGGTTGGCCAAGGAGCTGAGAACTCTGCAGGCGGCCAATGTCGCGATGCTGGTCGTCAGCCACGACCGCTGGTTCCTGGACGCCATCTGCACCCGGATCTGGGAGGTGCATGACGGCGCCGTCCACGCGTACGACGGCGGGTATGCCGCCTACGTGCTGGCAAAGACCGACCGCGTACGCCAGGCCGCCAGCGTCGCCGCCCGACGCAGGAACCTGCTCCGTAAGGAATTGGCCTGGCTGCGCCGGGGCCCGCCGGCCCGTACCTCAAAGCCGAAGTTTCGTCTGGACGCCGCCGCGGCGCTCGTCGCAGACGAGCCCGAGCCGCGCGACCGGCTGCAACTGCAACGGTTCGCTGCCGCCCGATTGGGCAAGGACGTTTTCGATCTTGACAGGGTGAGTGTCTCGCTGGGCGGCCGCATGCTGCTTCGCGACCTCTCCTGGTCTATTGGCCCTGGCATGCGGATCGGCCTGGTCGGGGTGAACGGCTCCGGCAAGACCACATTGCTGCGGCTGCTGACCGGTGACCTAACGCCCGATTCGGGGAGCGTGAAACGTGGCAAGACGCTGCGGATCGGATACCTGAGCCAGGGCATGGAGGAGCTCCGGGGCTCCGACGGGGTGCTGCAATCGATCGATCGCGTACGGCGCCAGACTCGACTTGCGACTGGTGTCGAAGCCAGCGTCAGCTCGCTGCTGGAGGACTTCGGCTTCACGGGCGACACGCTGACCGCCCGGATTGACGATCTGTCAGGCGGCGAACGGCGGCGGCTCCAGATTCTCCGGATGCTCCTCGACGAACCGAACGTCCTGTTGCTGGATGAGCCCACCAACGATCTCGACATTGACACCCTGACTGTCATCGAGGACTACCTCGACAGCTGGCCCGGCACGCTGCTCGTCGTCACCCATGACCGCTACTTCCTGGAACGGGTCTGCGACGTCAGTTATGCGTTGATGGGAGACGGATCCTGCGTGCTGCTTCCAGGCGGTGTGGACCAGTACCTGCAGTTTCGCCGTGACCGGCCCTCGGGAAGCCCACCTATGAAGACATCAGTGGAGGCTCAATCGACTACCAGCGCAGCGCGCCGCCAGGCCAGAAAAGATCTCGCTCGTCTGGAACAGCAAATCGCCCGTCTCGACCAGCGTCTTACTACTCTGCACGACGAGATGGCGGTTGCCGCAAGCAATTACGAGCGTCTCACCGAGCTGCAGCAGGAAGTTGACCAGCTCGGGACTGTCAAGGTCGAGCTCGAATCGGCCTGGCTGGAAGCGGCAGAGCTCGCCGGGTAGACCCAAGCATGATCGTGTGTGTTTCGCCGCGTCTGCCGGGGTCAAGTGCGCACGATGTTGCCGCCTCGCCTACCTTGGCATTCGTGAAGGGCGCTCTGGAGCAGCTGGTGGACGCGCTCGGCGATGCAGTCCGATCCGACCCGATCACCTGCGAAAACTACCGCTACGACTGGACCCGCGATGCGACTGCCGGTCTCCCGGCGGCGGTGGTCCGGCCTGTTAGCACAGCAGAGGTCCAGACCGCAATCCGATGGGCAGCCGAGCATCGCGTACCGGTGGTGCCGCGCGGCGCCGGCAGTGGCCTCTCGGGAGGATCGTCGGCGGTGAGCGGGGGCATCGTGGTGAGCCTGGAGCGAATGCGCTCGATTGAGATTGACGTAGCTGCCAGAGTCGCGGTTGTGGAGGCAGGTGCCTTCAATGCCGACGTCAAAGCCGCAGCAGCCCAGCACGGCCTTTGGTACCCGCCGGACCCGTCGTCGTACGAGATCTGCTCGATCGGCGGCAACATCGCAACGAACGCGGGCGGGCTGTGCTGTGTGAAGTACGGCGTCACGACCGACTACGTTCTGGGACTCGATGTTGTGCTGGCCGATGGAACTCTGATCACCCTCGGGGGCAAGCGGATCAAGGATGTAGCCGGCCTCTCGCTGCTCAAGCTCTTCGTCGGTAGCGGCGGCACGCTCGGCATCATCACGCGCGCCATCCTTCGGTTGATACCGGCGCAGGGACCGCGATCCACCCTCGTTGCTTATTTCTCGACAGTGCAGGCCGCTGCCGACACCGTCGTGGCGATCGGTCGGACGCTGCGCGCCTCGATGATGGAGTTGATGGATCAGACTTCGATCAACGCCGTGGAGGACTACCGCGCGATGGGACTCGACCGTTCCGCAGGTGCGATGCTCATCGCCCAGTCCGATGCGCCCGGCGCCGCATGTGCAGCAGAGATCGAGCTCATGGAGGCTGCCTGTAACGCCGCTGGCGCCACGGAGGTCTTCATCACCACCGATCAGGAGGAGGGCGAACTGTTCGTCGCCTGCCGCCGAGCCGCCTTTCCTGCGATCGAGGCTCGAGGCTCCATCCTGCTCGAGGACGTGGGGGTGCCGGTCCCGAAACTACCTGAGCTGCTGGCTGGCATCGCCGCAGTTGCTGAGCGGTATGCGGTCGAGGTTCCTGTCGTAGCCCACGCGGGAGATGGGAACACTCATCCGATCATCGTCTTCGAGCGCGGCGATGCGGCGGCACGGGATCGGGCCTATGTCGCCTTCAACGAGATCATGCACCTGGCGATCGGGCTCGGCGGGACCATCACTGGCGAGCACGGTGTTGGGCGCGCGAAGAAGGCCGCCCTGCCTGACCAGCTCGGCCCCGATGTGATGGCACTCTCGCACAAGATCAAAAACGCCCTCGATCCGCTCGGCATCCTCAACCCCGGAGCCATCCTGTAGTCGCTCTTCGCCTGGCCCGCACATTCCTATCGGCAGTAGCTCGCAGTGTTCAACGCCGGTTGATCACCACGGTGCCAGCTGCAAGATCCTGAAGGCCACGACGATCCATCGAGATGATCAGCGGTGGCAGCGCGAGGGACACCAGGAATGCCCGGAGCAGCGCTCGCGGGAGGCCGAGCGGTTGCGCGTCGAGCCGTACCACGGCGATGCGGCTCAGCAGCTGGCCGAAGCTACCTCCTAGCAGCCAGGACAGCAGTGTGGATTCCACGAAGAAGACGGTCAAGATCATCCACGCCCGCCAGCCACCGCCGGTGAGGACCGCAGAGCCGAAGAAGCCCACGGCGACCGCCATGCATGCGGCCCAGTCGATGATCAAGGCACCTACCCGGGCGCGCCAGCTGGCCAGCGACCCGCGACCTTCCCGCGGTAGGCCGAGGCGCTGGCCGGGATAGGCTTCGTCTGCCGAGGCTATGTTCGGGGCTTTGTCCGCCACGAGGCCGAGGTTACCCGGCATGGAATCGGTGGATGTCCGGCGTTGCCGGCCCGTGTTACATGCGTGAAACATTTGTGCAACTGGACAGAAATCGCATCTCCATTAGGCTTCCCAAAAAACCGAAGCGCGGAATAGCGATCCGCATTCGTCCAGCTATTGCCTGCTCAGCGTCGAGTCCGATCAGGTGCTCAAGGTTGAGCAGGTTGTCCATTGCGTGCCGCCTTAAAGCGCGTAACCACAGACCGTGCCCGAAGGCACGACATACCTCACCGGAGGACAGATGTTCCAAGGAGCCGACGATCTGTTGGCCTATGTCAAGGATGAGGGCGTCGAATTCATCGACATTCGCTTCTGCGACCTGCCCGGCATCATGCAGCACTTCACCGTTCCGGCGGGCTCGTTCGGCCCCGATTTCTTCGAGGATGGGGTCAACTTCGACGGTTCGTCGATCCGCGGCTTCCAGAAGATCCACGAGTCGGACATGGCCCTCCTGCCCGATCCCACGACGGCCTACCTGGACCCGTTCCGGGTCGCGAAGACACTCTGCATCAACTTCTTCGTCCATGACCCGCTGACCAAAGAGCCGTACAGCCGCGACCCGCGCAACATCGCCCGCAAGGCGGAAAACTACTTGGCCTCAACGGGGATCGGCGACACTGCGTACTTCGCCCCTGAGGCTGAGTTCTACATGTTCGACGACGTACGGTTCGAGACCAAGCAGCAGACCGGCTACTACGCGATCGACTCCGTTGCAGGCGCATGGAACACCGGCCGGATTGAGGATGGTGGCAACCGCGGCTACAAGGTTCGATACAAGGGCGGCTACTTCCCGGTACCCCCCGTGGACCACTTCGCCGACCTACGTGACGCCATCGTCAAGAACCTGGAGGCCTCCGGGATCACCGTGGAGCGGGCGCACCACGAGGTCGGGACCGCCGGGCAGGCCGAGATCAACTACTCCTACGCGACGATGCTGCAGGCCGGCGACGACCTGCAGAAGTACAAGTACATCGTCAAGAACACCGCCTGGGCGGCCGGGAAGACTGCGACCTTCATGCCAAAGCCGATCTTCGGTGACAACGGCTCGGGCATGCACGTCCACTCCTCGATCTGGAACGAGGGTGAGCCGCTGTTCTACGACGAGGCCGGCTACGGCGGCCTTTCCGACGTCGCGCGGTGGTACATCGGCGGTATTCTCGAGCACGCCCCGTCGCTGTTGGCCTTCACGAATCCGACGACAAACTCCTACCACCGGTTGGTTCCTGGCTTCGAGGCGCCGGTCAATCTGGTTTACAGCTCCCGCAACCGCTCGGCGGCTATGCGCATCCCCATCACAGGCTCCAACCCGAAGGCCAAGCGCGTCGAATTCCGCTGCCCGGATCCGTCCTCTAACCCCTACCTGGCCTTCGCGGCGATCCTGCTGGCCGGCGTAGACGGCATCCTGAACAAGACCGAACCAGCGACACCCATCGACAAGGACCTGTACGAGCTGCCGCCGGAAGAGCACGCCTCCGTACATACCGTTCCCGACAGCTTGGATGGAGTGCTCGACAATTTGGAATCCGACCACGACTACCTGCTGGCCGGCGACGTCTTCACTCCCGATCTGATCGAGACCTGGATCGAGTTGAAGCGCGATGACATCGATGCCGTGCGGCTGCGCCCACATCCACACGAGTTCGAGCTCTACTACGACGTCTGATACCCGTCGTTCACCGAAGCCCCCGGATTCACGCGTGGATCCGGGGGTTTCGCGCTTCTCGGGGAGGCGCGATCGGGCCCGGATTCCGCCCCCTGACTGCACAGGTGCCCTGTCGATCGGACGGTGAAACCGGCGGGTTCGAGTGGGATGTCCTGCGTCGGGTAGCGCGGCGTTTCCTGCCGCGGCCCCCGACAACCTGGACCCGTTGGCGCAGGCGTGGGAATGTGTAGGTGACTGGATCTGACGGCGCCGGCCGCTGACCAGTTGGAGGTGGCGGAATGCAGGCGCGACTACTGCGGTTCGGCTCTATCGAGGTCGAGGGCCGGGAGTACGAGAACGACATCGTCATCGACGGTGGCCGCGTGCGGCAACGGAAGAAGAAGCCCTCTAAGCCATACCGAGATCAGTTCGGGCATACTCCTCTGTCGGCTGACGAGCAACTGCCCTGGGGCGGAGGTCGGCTGATCATTGGCACCGGCGCCTACGGCTCGCTACCGATCATGCCTCAGGTCCTCGAGGAGGCTCGTCGACGGGGCGTAGAAGTCGCCGCCATTCCCACGGAGGATGCGTGTCGGCTGATTGCGAGCCGCGACCGGCGTGAGGTCTACGCCGTACTTCATGTCACCTGTTAATCGTGCGGCATGGTGCGCTCATGGCGCTTCGGGACGGTGACGGACTCGCGACATGTGTGCCCTGAGGTGCTTGCAGAGAGAACTGCAGCAGCGTCGCAAACGACATCCATGGAACGGGCGAGTCAACACCTACGAAGACCAGGACTGGCTGTTAGGCGTGTTTGGTGTATACGCCTCCAGGTCGGGCGATAGGGTCGCCAACACTTGACATAACATCTCGGGGTTCCCATGCGGCCGCGCGCCATCCTCTCCACAATCATCGCTCTGCTCATCGCCGTCTTGGCCGCGCCGGCAGCGGCAGCCGCCCCGGTGAAGATCCTGATCGCCCATCGTGGATTGGCGGGTGACGCGGAGGTTAAATATATGCTGCCGGAGCACAGCATCCCGGCGTGGCAGTGGGCGATCAAGAACGGCGCCCAAATCGTCGACATGGACACCCAGATCACCTCGAACGGCAAGCTGGCAGTGATGCATGATGCGACGATTAACCGCACCACGAACCGGTCGGGCAGCGTGGCGGATGTGACGCTCGACTACATCAAGGGCGCGTGGCTGGAGCTGCCGGTCGATTTGAACGGCAACGGCGACCCGGACAACACCTCGTATCATCCGCCGAGCTTGAATCAGGCGTTGGACTTTCTGAAGCCGAAGGTGAATACGGTCGACGGCAACCCGATCCTGATCACCCTGGAAACCAAGGGGGCCGGCTGGTCGCAGGCCATGCTGAACCGGCTGTTTGAGGTGATCAACGGCAAGGGCATGAAGGATCGAGTGATTGTGCACTCGGCCCGCCCCGTCGAGCTCACCTATGCGAAGAACGCCGGTTTCCCGAAGCGCGGCTATGTAACCGGCAGCTCTACCGCACCGGCCGTATCCATCATTCAGGCGTACGGCGCCCAGTATGTGTTTTTAAGACTGGAGGTGGCGAGCCGGACAGTCATCGACGAATACAACGCCGCCGGGTTGAAGGTGTGCCTGTCGATCTTGAGCAACAGATCCGAGTACCGCGAGGCGTTGGCGTTGGGTGACGTGTACGCCTGGGTCACTGATGATGTGATCGATGCCAAAGAGTTCTTGAAGCAGAACACGTGAGATTCGCTGTTCGCGGTTAGCGGCGGCGGTTGCTGTCGCGCTGCCCCTGTCTTTGCTCACTATTCCCGGCCGATGCCGGCGACAGTGGGTTCCGGTTTGCCTATCTTCGCTCCCCCCGGAGACGACTGGGACAACGTAAACGGCGAATATGTCAAGATCAAAACCTGACGTCGAACCGACACAACCTGCAGGGTGGAGGTTTAAGGATCTGGAAAAGGCTGGAGCGATCAGCAGTACCGTCTGGAGCCTGACGTGTGGGGGTCGGGTGGCTCACAGGGGAGGGGTGAGTGATGCAGCAGCGTAGATATCGTGCCCCCCGGCAGCGATGACGTGAGCCGGGGGGGTTGTGGCAAGCCCCCGGTCGTGCCGCATGATCACCGGCCGAACGCCAGAACCTACGGAAATGGGAGTAGCGAAATGCGTGTGTTGTTGTCGAGGTGCGGGTCGCGCGGGGGCGCGCCGAACCGATGGTAGGACTCGCGGTGCAGCTGCGGGCAAAGAGTCTCGACTAGGTCGCTGAGGGCTATCCCCGGATCTGGGTTGAGCAGTCGCTGCCCCTCCCATGTCCAGCCTTTGGCGTCCGCCTATGCCGTGGCGGCGGGCCCGGCGGGGAGGAAGTCGGCGAACGGGCTGGTGCGGAACCAGCTCGAGAACTGGCGGGTGAGCCGCGATGGGCCGATGAGGTCGACACGGCCCTGCCGTATGGCGGCTCGGTAGCCGAGCCTCTTCAGGTGCAGGTCAATGAGCGTTGCCGAATCGGTCCGGCACACGATGTCCTCGGCGTACCCACTGGGGCGCGTGCACAACTCAGGCTGCGGGCGCCGCAAGATCAGCCAATAGCCGGCTGTGGGACGGTCGCGGAGCGCGAACCGAACCACCGTGGTCCGGGCTGGGATCTTGTCGACGTCGATGAGCTTCATGGTGGCCCAGAGCACGTAGGCGGGATCCATGTGGCGAGGCTCGATCTCGAGCCAGTGGGCACCCCATTGCCCCATCGCGTCAAGAACCGCCCTTAGCGCTTGACCCATCGCGGTCAGCTCGTATGTCGCTCCGCGACCGGACGGGTTCACGGTGCGCACGAGCACTCCGTGCCGCTCCAGCCCCTCCAGACGCTGGGCCAGCAACGCCGTTGAGATGCCCGGCGCTCCCTGCCGAATCTCATTGAAGGTCCGGCAGCCGTTCAGCAGGTTACGGACGATGATCGGCGTCCAGCGCTCCGCCAGCAGCTCCGAGCTCCGGGCGATCGGACAGAACTGACCGTAGTCGCGCACCCCTCAAGCGTCTCGCCCGCGTGACCGTCTGGCAACTTCAGATTTTGATATTGCTCGTGCGGCGCTTGGGTTGGAGTGTGGAACCAGTGGGCCGGCATCGTGCCGACCTCTCATGGAAGGTGGTGGGTGGCATGACCATCCCGCGACGGGCACATGTCGTGAGATCGGGACAGGGGCGCACCGCAGATCTCGGCGTCGCGCGGATGCGGCTGCTCGCCAGTGGCGACGTCACGAACGGCGGCGCCTTCGCATTGGCAGAGTTCTCGGGCACCAGCGAAGGCGCCTGGACCGTCCCGCACGTACATCGCGGCTTCGAAGAGTCGTTCTTCATCTTGGACGGCCTGTTCACGTTCACCGTAGGCGACGAGGCCATCGCGGCGAGCTCGGGAATGTACCTCCTCGTCCCGCGAGGAACCCCCCACACCATCAGCGCAGCCGCAGGCGGAGGCCGGTTCCTGCTATTGATGGTGCCCGGGGGGCTCGAGGAGATGTTCTTCGAGCTCGGACAACTGCCGCCAAACGCGATCCGTGACCCCGTTGCGCGTGCGGCGATCTCGGCCCGCTACGACTCGATTCCGGTGTAGTGATGACACCCGAGGCGACCCTCGAGCAGGACGGCCTCTCGCTGCCAGCGCGGCACCTCGCCGTCGGCACCTACGACATGGCGGTACGGAGCGGGTCGTTGCTGTTCGTCTCCGGTCACGGCGCCTTCGACAGCGGTCGCCCCATCCACACCGGTCGGCTGGGCGATCAGCTCTCGACCGCCGAAGGAATCGCGGCGGCGAAGGCGGTGATGCTGAGCCTGTTGGCCACCGTGAAAGCCGAGGTGAGCGACCTGTCCCGCGTCGCTCGCTTCGTAAAGGTCGTGGTCTTCGTCAACTCCGCTCCGAACTTCGAGGAGCAACATATCGTGGCCAACGGAGCGACCGATCTACTCGTTCGTGCCTTCGGCGACCGCGTCGGTCGGCCAGCCCGGTCAGCCGTCGGGGTGGCTGCACTGCCGCTCGGGTTCGCCGTGGAGATCGAGGCCGTCGTCGAGCTGGCCGGCTGAGACACCAGGCTGGACGGCGTGTACCAAGCCTCGATGACGATCGACGGCTTGACTCCCGTCTGGGTTCGGGATTGAAGGCATATCACCCGATTCAGGCCGGGAATTCATCGGACCTTCTGGCCTAGCCTGACCGCATGACGGTCGACCTTTTCGCAGGCGTTCCGGTTCGGGACTACAAGATCGCGGTGGAGTGGTATGAGCGGCTGTTTGGCTCGCCGCCGGCCTTCTTCCCGAACGATATCGAGGCGGTATGGGAGGTGGCCGAGCACAGATACCTCTACATCGAGGAGGTACCCGAACGTGCCGGGTGCGTCATGAACACGATCTATGTGGACGACCTCGACGCCCGCATCGCGGACATCGCCGAGCGCGGCCTAAAGCCCGCCAAACTCGAGACCTATGAGAAGGGCACCGTCCGCGACGCCGACGGCAACGAGGCCGCGGTTGGGGGTGGCACCTCGGAGTCTGAGTGAGAGATCAGTCGTCGGTCCAAGCTTGGTGCGTAGTCTCACTCGATTCGAGGCTCCTCCCGCTCGACGACCGCCTGAGGCTCAGGAACCGGGCCAATCTGGAAGGGTGGTCAGGTAGCCACGCTGGACGAGCCAAGCTCGTGCCCGGCCGCGCTGGCGGTTCTCGGAGAAGGCGTGCCAGCGCGTGAATAAGTCCGTCCACCGAGACAGCCGTGTCCTTGAAACGGCGGAATGCTCCTCGGCCGCTGATCGCGATCTCGAGCCGGTCTGCAATCTCTGGGTCATCGATGTCGGAAATGAACCACTCCATATCCCGATAGCCGGGCCGGGGGCCTTCGCAGTGAACCCAGAGCCAGCGATCCGGGTCAGCGTTGCCGTCCAGGTCGTTCTCATCGGCGGACTCGATCGCCGACTATGGCCACATCTCCCCGGTCAGCAGGTCGAGGCGACCGCCGCTATAACGGAATCCCCGAGCGGTTGCCAGTTTCCTCGAGATCGACAGCGAGGGCTACGACTCTGGGTTCAGACTCCCATCGTCGCGGGCATTAGGGTGCCTGGGTGCTCAACGTCGCGCTCGCCGTCTTGTCGGGATTGATCTGGGGCGTCGGCGACTTCGCAGGTGGTAAGGCGACCCAACGCGCAGCAGCGCTGCCAGTCGTGTGGGTATCGAAGCTGGTGAGCCTGCCGTTACTCGCGATCTATCTGGTTGCGATGTACGTGCCGATCTCGCCCATTGGCCTTGCATGGGGCGGCCTGGCCGGGGTGGCGGGTGTCGTCGGCTTGGTGCTCTTCTACCGTGCCCTTTCGGCTGGCGCCATGACAGTCGTGGCGCCGGTCACCGGCGTCACTTCGGCTGCGATTCCGGTTGTCGTTGGCCTTCTCGCGGGCGAGCGTCCCTCGAGTCTGCAGCTTGTTGGAGTGGGCTGCGCGCTGCTGGCGATCGCCCTGGTCAGCATCGCGCCGCATCCTTCAGGAAATCGCCGCACGGTCACCTGGAGACTGGTCGCTGTAGCGCTCGGTGCCGGCACCGGTTTCGCGCTGTTCTTCATCTTGATCGCGCTGGCAGGTGACGCAGCCGGCGGATCGCCAGGCTTGTGGCCGATCGCCGGTTCCCAACTCAGCGCGTTGGTCATCGGTGGCCTCCTCATGCTGATGACCCGACCTGGCCCCTGGCCCCGCCAGGCGGGTTGGCACTGGACGCTGGTTGCCGGCCCGTGCGACATGACAGCGAATGCCCTCTATCTCGTTGCCGCGCGTCATGGCGACCTCAGCGTTGTCGCGCCACTGGCCGCGCTTTACCCGGTGACAACGGTGATCTTGGCTCTCATCATTGACAAGGAACGGCTGCGCGGCGTTCAGGTCGCCGGGCTCGCCTTCGCTGTGGCAGCCCTCGTGCTCGTCAGCGGCTGACCAGATCACCTTCCTTCCCATAAGTCCTCCGGCTCACCTGTAGCCTCTCAGCGGAGGTGAAGGTGCGCGCAAGCGTTGAATATCCGCATCGAGTGGCAATGATCAGCATGCATACATCGCCACTCGCGACGCCGGGCGTGGGAGACGCCGGCGGCCTGAACGTCTATGTCGCAGAGCTGGCGCGGCGGCTTGGCGAGCGTGGCCTCAAGGTGGATGTCTTCACCCGCCGGGACGCACCCGACCAGCCCGACATTGTGGAGATCCACGAGCACACCAGAGTGATCCAACTCGAGGCAGGACCTGCAGCCTACGTCGCCAAGGAGGCGCTGCCGTCGCTGACTGAGGAGTTCTGCGCTGCGCTTGAGGCACGCCTTGACGACCATGACCTGATTCACACCCACTACTGGCTGTCTGGGTTGGTCGGCGTCCAGGTCAAGGCTCGGCACGGTCTTCCGCTGGTGCACACCATGCACACGATGGCTCGCGTGAAGAACTCCAGTCTGGGGGAGCACCAGCTCGTCGAGCCCCATGTACGCGAGCACGGCGAGTCCACCATCGTTCGGGCCGCCGACGTGCTCACTGCCAGCACCCCCGAGGAGGCGGCGGAACTCCAGGATCAGTACTGCGCCCAAGCCGGCCAGATCATGATCGTGCCGCCGGGCGTCGACCTGCATACCTTCCATCCCTGCAACCAGCCCAAGTCACGAGCCCAGTTCGGCGTGGCGCAGGACATCCAGGTGATCTTGTTTGTCGGCCGCATTCAGCCGTTGAAGGCGCCCGATGTGTTGATCAAGGCCGTCGCCGAGCTGGCGCGACGCGACCCTAGCCGCCATGATCGACTGCAGTTGATCATCATCGGTGGTCCCAGTGGCACGAACGCAGAATGGTCACAAACGCTCGGCCCGCTGGCAATCGATCATGGCATCGCGGACATGGTCGACTTTCGCCCACACTCGCCCCGCTCGGAACTGTTCCGCTGGTACTGCGTGTCAGACGTGGTGGCTGTGCCTTCCTACAACGAGTCCTTTGGACTCGTCGCGCTCGAGGCGCAAGCCTGCGGACGACCAGTAGTTGCAACCGACGTCGGCGGCCTCCGGCACGCCGTACGCGATCACTACAGTGGTCTTCTGGTGAAAGGGCATGACCAGCGCGAGTGGGCCGATGCTCTCGCCGCGATCCTCGATGATCGCGACGAGATGATCAGAATGGGAACTAACGCAGCCGCGCACGCGGCGACCTTCAGCTGGGACAACACCGCCGCAGCCACGCTGCAGGCGTATCGAACGGCGATGCTGGCTGCTGCCCGTTGAACGGCCCGGTTCTATCGATGTCGCGTATCAAGTCCGGGAGCGTTCGTAGCTGGTTTCGAGTTGCCGTTCTTGCTGCTCACTGGTTGTAGCCCGATGGAGGTTGCCTGCACCGAGATCGGTGCGTGTCCCGGGTTAGCAGTCACTGTTGAGAAGACGAATGCGACCGCAAAGTCCCAAGGCGCAGGTGGTCGTCAAGGCTTCAGGCTTGCCCTGAGTTCGCAGCCCGATCCGCACGAAGCGGCGGCAATCCACTCACGAACCCCAGAAGACTCTCTCCACGACGGCCCTCGCTCGTCGCGTCACCCGACGATAGTCGGCAAGCAAGTGAGAGGACTCTGCCGGGCCGTATCCGAGCAGCTCGGCCAGGCTGGCGAGCTCACGGTTGTCGCTTGGCAGCGAATCAGAGCCGCGGCCCCGCATCAGCATGATCTGGTTGCGAATCCGGCTGGCCAACGTCCATGCCGCCTCGAGGTGTCCCGCGTCCATCGCGTCAATGATGCCGGCCTCGCGGGCGGCCCGTAGCGCCACGATTGTCTGCGACGAGCGCAGAGCGGGCAACTCATGGGCATGCTGGAGCTGGAGAAGCTGAACTGTCCACTCAACATCGGCAATCCCGCCCGGCCCCAGCTTGGTGTGCTTGGCTGGATTCGCGCCCCGCGGCAGCCGTTCAGCCTCCACTCGGGCCTTTAGCTTGCGTATCTCCATCAGCTGCGATGCGCTCAAGCCACCTTCTGGCCAGCGGTGCGCGTCGATCTCGGCCATCAAGGCCTTGCCGAGGTCTTCGTCACCCGCGAGCGCATCAGCACGGAGCAGTGCCTGGAGCTCCCAGGTGGAAGACCAACGGCTGTAATAGTTGCGATATGCGGTGAGCGAGCGGATCAGGGCGCCCCCCTTACCCTCAGGCCGCAGGTCGGCATCGATGCTCAGAGCTGGATCGGCGCTCGGTCTGGTGAGCAATGTTCGCATTTCGTTGATCACCGCGGTCGCAACCTTGGTAGGGTCGCTGCCGCCGCCGGCGGCGTCCTCCATGACGAACATGGCATCGGCGTCCGAGGCGTACGACATCTCCCGGCCGCCCCAGCGACCCATCGCGATGACCGCGATCCGCGGCACTGACTTACCGGCGGCTTCCCGTGCGACCGCCAAGGTGGCATCGATCGTCGCCGATGCCAGGTCAGTGAGGGCCGCCCCCAAACTGAGGACATCGTTGTCCCCGAGCAAGTCGCCAGCAGCCACCCGAAACAGCTCTCGCCGCCGGATCGCCCGAATCGCCTCGACCGCTGCCACGCTGTTGCTCTGTCTGCCGGCGGCGGCGTGCATCTCCGCCTTCAACTCGGCCAGCGACCGAGGTCGCAGTTCTTGATCATCGGCGAGCATCTGCACGGTTTGCGGAGCCCGCTTGAGCAGCTCCACCGCGTACCGGCTCGAAGCGAGGATGCGCGCCAGCCGTTCGGCCATTGTGCCCTCGTCGCGAAGTGCCCTTAGGTACCAGGGGGTGGTGCCCAGCGCCTCCGAGACCTGGCGGAACGCGAGCAGGCCGTGATCAGGATTCGGCGCTTGAGCGAACCAGCCGAGCATCGCCGGCAACAGCTGCCGCTGAATCTCAGCCTGCCTGGTGACACCCTGGCTGAGCGCCGCTATGTGGCGCAGGGCGGCCGTCGGATCCGCATATCCGAGCGCCCTCAGCCGATCGAGCGCGGCGTCGGTGGTCAGCCTGAGCTCCGTGGACGGGATCTTGGCTACCGTGTCGAGCAGCGGTGAGTAGAAGAGCCGCTCATGCAGCCGACGTACCCTCTGGGCTGTGTGACGCCAGGTGCTCAGCAGCTCATTCACCGGGTCCTTGTAGCCGAACGAACGGCCCAGCCGACGAAGATCATGATCATTGTTCGGCAACAGGTGAGTACGCCGCAGATTGAACAGCTGGATGCGATGTTCAAGCGTACGCAGGAACCGATAGGCCAGCGCGAACCTTTTCCCGTCCTCGCGGCCCACGTAGCCGTTTTCGATCAAGCTCTTGAGTGCTGGCAACGTCGCACGCGACCGGAGCCGCTCATCGACCCGTCCGTGCACCAACTGCAACAGCTGGACCGAAAACTCGACGTCACGCAAGCCACCCTCACCAAGCTTGAGCTCCCGACCCTGGTCCCGCCTCGGGATGTGGGCGACCACCCGCTTGCGCATCGCCTGGGTATCGGCAACGAAGTTCTCCCGCTCCGCAGCGCGCCACACCATCGGCCTCACCAGGTCCACAAAGGCTTGTCCAAGCTCACGATCACCGGCAGAAGGGCGGGCCTTGAGCATGGCCTGGAACTCCCAGGTCTTGGCCCACTTTTCGTAATAGATGCGATGGCTGGACAACGTCCGCACTAACTGACCTGCCTTACCCTCCGGCCTCAGGGCGGCATCCACTTCCCAGATCGTCCCGGCCGACGTATGCGCCGAGCAGATCCGGGTCATCTCAGCCGCTATCCGCGTGGCAATCTGCACAGCCTGGTCATTGCTGACCAGCGGCGTGCCGTCTGAGTCCACGACTGGCTCGGCGACAAAGAGGACATCGACGTCGCTGACGTAGTTGAGCTCCTGGGCGCCACATTTGCCGAGTCCCACGACCGCCAGCCGTGTCTTCATAGCGTTTTCGCCAAGCTTGAGTCGAGCGATCGATAGCGCTGCCTCGAGGGTGGCGTCCGCCAGGTCGGACAGCTCGTCGGCGATGTCGACGACCGCCTCGATGGGTTCGGGTGCGCACAAGTCACGGGCCGCGATGCGCAGCAGCGCTCCCCGGTAGGCAATGCGCAATTGGTCGCCACTGGGGTCTGTCGCTATCGGCAACGGCGATTCCGGATCCGCGCCTGTCGCCTCCAGCAGCTCCCGACGTAGCGAGGCCGCAGGCGCCTTGACCAGCCCGCTCTCGAGCAGCTCGATATGTTCGGGATGAGCGATCAGATGATGGCTCAGCTTGCTGCTGCCACCCAGGACCATGATCAGTTGATGTGCCAGGACAGGCGACGCTGTCAACCGGGTGAGCAAATCCGGGGTCAGCTCACACAGCCGATCAAGGCCGGCGAGCGCTAGGTCTGGATCGGCAGATTTGGCAAGCAGATCAAGCAATGGCTCATACTCGTCGGCCCAGAGCTCGATGACGCGTTGGGCCGCGACCGCATCGACGAAACCTCGACGCGCGAGCGTGCCCTGCATCGTCTCGATCCGGATCATGGCTCGATGCTACTGAGCACGCCCCCCGCAGGCGTCCCTGTACTCTCAGCAGCATCGCCGGCGACTGGTAGCGTCACCGCGGAGGTCGGGAATGATGGCAACGCCACGTCTGCGCCCGCAGGAGGCCTTGCTGGAGCAGTCGCGAACGGTCTTGGGGTGGCTGCAGCGCTTGCCGACTGAGGCATTTGAGCGCCCCACGGTGCTGCCGGGGTGGAGCGTACGCCAGCTCGCGGGGCACCTGGTCCTCGTACACGGCGGCCTTGCGCAGGCGTTGGATCAACCGACCCAGGAAGTCGCACTACCCATTCATGAGTTCGTGACCCGCTATCGGCGCGACGTCGAGATGATCATGGCTGCAACGCTCGAGGCGTCAGCAGGGCTAACCGGCCCCGAGGTGCTCGCACGACTCCAGTCGGCAATTGATGATCTCGCGGCCAGGCTCGACGCGGGCGTCGAGATGTCGCGAGTGATCAGCACGCGACGCGGTCCGACCACGATCGAGGATTACGTCGCGACCCGCATTGTCGAGCTGGTCATTCATACCGATGATCTCAACCGCTCACTTCTCGAGGTGGCGCCAGCAGAGCTGCATCGAAGTGCCCTCTCGCGATGTACCCGCACCCTCGCCGACATCCTCGCGGGCCGGCATCCCGGCCGCTCCGTCGAGGTGCGGGTCCCGCCGTACGCCGCAGTGCAGTGCGCGATCAGTGATCCCGGGCCAACGCATACCCGTGGGACCCCGCCGAACGTCGTGGAAACCGACCCGCTGACCTTTTTGCGGTTGGCCACCGGCCGCATCCAGTGGACCGATGCCGTCGCCAACGGCACCGTTCACGCATCCGGTCTGCGCGCCGACCTGTCCACCATCCTGCCTCTCCTCTCATGACGCCCGATTTGTCAGAATCGAAACACCAAATGTGCCGCTGCAGTTCTGACAAGTCGAAGCGAGATGGAGCAACAAGGTCCTGGACATCAGCCGCGACTGGCCGACAGGCTCGACGCGGCCAGCCGCCGAGGTTCATTGGACGTTCCGCGGAGCTGGAAACGTTCGAGGCATTACTCGCGCGCCCCGATCATGTCAGCGTCCTGTGGCTCTCGGGCCTCGGTGGCGTCGGCAAGACTGCCTTGATGCAGGTCTGCGCCGGTCAGGCCAGGCAAGCTGGCTGGTTAACAGCCCGCGTCGATGGCCGTACGGTGGCACATTCACCGCGGGCCTTTGCCGGCGCGGTGGAGTCGGCTGTTACCACGGACAGGTCGCTCCCGGAGGTTGACGGCGCGGACGCCACTGGCCTCGCAATCTTCATCGACACCTACGAACGGCTGGAGTCGCTCGATGGCTGGCTCCGCGAGCAATACCTGCCTAGCCTCCCGGCGCAGACCCTGATCATGATCGCCAGCAGACAGTTGCCCAGCATCGAGTGGCGCACCGACCTGTACCGGCTGCAGCCCGAACGCTTTACCGTTCGCCATCCTGACGTTACCCAAGCGCTCGTACGCCGGCTGCTCGACGATGTCCCGACACCGCTGCATCGGCGGGCACTTGAAGTATGCGCGCATCTGCGCGTCACTACTGAGGACCGGCTTGCCGAGGCGCTCATGATCAGCGACGCCCGCGAGCTTTTCGACTGGCTGCGGAGCTTGTCGTTCATCGAGACCGGATCCTCGGGAGTGTTTCCGCACGACCTCACGCGGGACGTCATCGAGGCCGACTTGAGGTGGCGCAGCCCGGAGCGTTTCCGGCAGTTACACGAGGACGCTCGCCGCGGAATCGTCCGCCAACTCCAGCATGGCAGTACCGCCGAGCGGCAGATGGCATTCTCCGACCTGTTGTTCCTGCACCGCAATAACCCGATCATGCGTCCGCTGTTTCAGTGGGACACGCGTGGGCAGGCGCCAGCTACTCCGGCGGCGACCCAAGACCACGACCTGCTGGTCGACATCGTGCGGCGGCACCAGGGCAACGCTTCGGCAGAGATCCTCCGGCATTGGATACGCCGGCAGCCAGACGGATTCTGGATGTTCCATGACGCCGCCGGGGAGGTCATGGGCTTTGTTTGCATGCTCGAGGTGGCCTCGGCGACCGACGAGGACTGTCAGCGCGACCCGGCGATAGCCGCTGCCAGAAGCTATGCCGCACATGTCGCTCCGCTACGACCGGGTGAGCAGGTGCTCTACAGTCGCTGGGGGTTGAGCCGGAGCGCCCCGGTGCCAAGTGACACCCCAGGGGTGTGGGAGCTCATTTGCACGGTCAATGTGACGCAATGGTTCGGCGCGCCGCGGCTGTCGTGGTCCTTCGTCGCCGTCGAGGATGCCGACCGTTGGACACCCTTCTTCAGCCACATTCGTCAGGACCGTGCTTCGCTGGCGGACTTCAGTGTCGGCGGGCGCACGTACGCAGTGTTCGCCCACGACTGGCGGGCCGAACCGCCCCTGACCTGGCTGCGCGAGATGTCAGAACGAGAGCTGACAACTACGCCGTCGGACGAGGATGATCTGGAAACTCAAACACCGATCGTCGTGCTGTCGCATCCCGAGTTCGCGGCGGCTGTTCGGCAAGCCCTGCGCGACTATGCGAGGCCGGACCGGCTGGCCGGGAATGCGTTGCTGTCCTCGCGCCTGGTCGTGAATAAAGACCAAGACCAGTCCCCGACGGAAGCCCTCCGTCACTTGGTCCGGCTCAGTGCAGAAGACCTGAACATGCATCCCCGCGATCAGCGGCTGTACCGCGCCTTGTACCGCACCTTCTTCAATCCGGCAGCGACCCAGGAGCAGGCTGCCGACCTGCTCGGTTTGCCGTTCAGCACCTACCGATCCCACCTGCGAGCCGGCACGGAGCGAGTCACGGAACTGCTGTGGCAGCGGGAGTTGTATGGGGCCGAGGGTTCAGCTTCGACCTTAAGCACGGGCAAAACCTGACATGAAGCGAGCACTTTTCAACCTGGGAACCCTGACAACTCCGGGCCATAACCTCCAGTGCGTATGACGGCTGCGTAGAGCGCCGGAGCGATTTGGAGGTGTGGTCGATGAAGTTACTCGAGCCGGTAGAGCGGTACTTCGAAGCGTGGAACTCGCACGACGGCGGCGCTATCGCTGCCTGCTTCGATTCGGGCGGAGGCTACACCGATCCAGTCTCAGGTCAGCTACCCCCGGCCGGCATCAGCGCGTACGCGTCCGGCCTGTTCAGCGCCTTCCCCGATTTGCGCTTCGAACTGCATGTCACCGCGGTTGACGGACCGCACGTTGTTGCGCAATGGACCATGACGGGCACCCAGTCCGGGCGGTTGAATGGGCTGCCACCGACCGAAGCACGGATCAAGCTGCCCGGGATCGATGTCATCACCTTGGGCGAGGCGGGCCTGCTCTCTGTCGAGGGCTACCTTGACCAGCGGACCCTGCTCGAGCAGCTCGGCGTGCAAGTCACCGTTCAGCCAGCCAATGTCGGTCCCTTGGCGTTCGGCACATCGGTGCACTTCCGCACGTCCAACACCGACGTTCCGGGCGCACTGAGCATGACCTGGATCGATGTCCACGACGAGGCGGAAGGTGAGGAGATCAAGCAGCGCAGCCGGGCAATCGCTGCTGAGATGGCGCGGGTGCCCGGTTTCATTGGCTGGGTGGGAATCGGCATTGCAGAGCGGCTCTACACCCTCACCCTGTGGGATGATCCCGAAACCATCGGGCAACTCACAGCAAACGCCCAGCACAAGGCTGCGGCGCGACAAGTGTTCGAGACAAACGTCGGCACGGCTCTTCATACCGGTGTCTGGGTTCCTGATCACCTCAATCCGCAGTGGCAGCGGTGTCCGAAGTGCGGGACCATGATCGACCCGGACCGTCCCGACCAGTCCTGCCCTTGCGGCGAACCGTCCCCAGCGCGACGTACGTACGTCTAACCGACTTGTCAGCGGCTCAAGGCACTATGGCCCTCTGAGACGCGGACAGACCAGCTGCTTAGAGGACCGGCAGGAGGCGGGTCAGCTCCATCGGTGTCACCTGCCGGCGATACTCCTCGAACTCCGCACGCTTGTTGCGCAGGAAGAAGTCAAACACGTGCTCTCCGAGCGTCTCCGCGACCAGCTCGGATCGCTCCATGGTGCGGATGGCCTCATCGAGATTGCGCGGCAGTGGTGAAATCCCCAGCGCCTGCCGTTCGCGTTCCGTCAGTGACCAGACGTCGTCCTCGGCGCCTTCGGGCAGCTCATACTCGCCCTCGATCCCGGCCAAACCCGCCGCCAGGATGAGCGCAAAGGCAAGGTAGGGGTTGGCGGCGGAGTCAATCGAGCGCAGTTCGACCCGAGCAGAGGACCCCTTGTTTGGCTTGTACATCGGCACCCGGACCAGCGCCGATCGGTTATTACGACCCCAGCAGATGTAGCTAGGCGCCTCGCCGCCTCCAGCCAGCCGCTTGTAAGAGTTGGTCCATTGATTGGTCACCGCGGTGATCTCGGCGGCGTGACGCAGCAGACCGGCGATGAAGTAGCGCCCCACTTTCGACAAGTGATGTTCCGCGCTCGCGTCGTAGAAGGCATTATTGTCACCCTCGAAGAGCGACATGTGCGTGTGCATGCCAGACCCCGGATGCTCGGTGAACGGCTTGGGCATAAAGGACGCGTGAATGCCTTGAGACAGCGCGACTTCTTTGACGACCACACGGAAGGTCATCAAGTTGTCGGCCGTCGAGAGGGCGTCTGCGTAGCGAAGATCGATCTCCTGTTGCCCTGGAGCACCCTCGTGGTGTGAGTACTCCACGGAGATTCCCATCTGCTCCAGCATGGTGATCGCGCGCCGTCGGAAGTCACTGCCGAGGCTCTGCGGTGTGTGGTCGAAGTAGCCCGACTGGTCGACCGGCGTCGGCGGCTTGCCTGGCTTGATCGGGTCCTTGAAGAGGAAGAACTCCACCTCAGGGTGGGTGTAGAAGGTGAATCCGAGGTCGGCGGCTTTCTTGAGCGTCCGCTTGAGCACATACCGGGGATCCGCATACGACGGTGAGCCGTCGGGCATCGTGATGTCGCAGAACATCCGCGCGGTGGCTGGGCTGATGTCGCGCCAAGGCAACACCTGGAAGGTCGATGGATCAGGATGGGCCAGCATGTCGGACTCGTAGACCCGGGCAAAGCCCTCGATCGCCGAACCGTCGAAGCCCATGCCCTCGGCGAATGCGCCCTCGAGCTCGGCAGGCGCGACGGCGACCGATTTCAGGAAGCCAAGAACATCGGTGAACCACATACGGACGAACCGCACATCGCGCTCTTCAATCGCCCGTAACACGAACTCGGTCTGCTTGTCCACGCGGCCCAGTCTGCCGCCCACGATGTAACAACAGCGTTACGGCGCGATCGGCACCGGTGCATGAGCGGGGTCTGGCCCATCGGCTCCTGCACGATCGCGTCGTAGTCTCGTGCCGTGCCTCATCTGCGGATTGCTATGGCTCAGGTCAATGCCACGGTCGGGGACATCTCGGCCAATGCGGACCTGGTGATGGACTGGTCAAAACAAGCAGCCGACGCGGGCGCGCACCTCGTGCTGTTTCCCGAAATGATGCTTACCGGCTACCCCGTGGAGGATCTCGCGCTGCGTCGCAGCTTCGTCGAAGCGTCGCGGACCTCCATCAATCGCCTTGCCACCCGCCTGCTCGACGCCGGACTTGGTGATCTTGTCGTTGTGGTTGGGTACCTGGATCGCACCAATGAGCCTGAACATCCGAAGGGCGGGCACCCACAAAACGTTGCCGCGGTACTGCACCAGGGTCGAGTGGTCTGTTCCTACGCCAAACATCACCTACCCAACTACGGCGTGTTCGACGAGTTCCGCTATTTCAAGCCCGGCAACGAACTTCATGTGCTGCGCATTCGCGGCGTCGACGTCGCAATTGCCATCTGTGAAGACCTCTGGCAGGACGGTGGACCCGTGGCCGCGACGGCCGAGGCGGGTGCCGGCTTGCTTGCCGTGATCAACGCCAGCCCATATGAGCGTGACAAGGACGACGCACGCGGCGATTTGGTCAGGCGCCGCGCCCGGGAGGCCGGCTGCCCTCTTGCCTATGTGAATCTGGTCGGCGGCCAGGATGAGCTGGTATTCGACGGTGACACCATGATCGCCCGCGAGGACGGCACCATCGTGGTACGCGCGCTGCAGTTCGTCGAAGATCTGGTGGTTGCTGATCTTGATCTTGCTCCCGGCACTGCCCCGCTACAGAGCGAGCTCGCCGAGGGAACAGTGCCCGCCGAGCCCGCCCAGAGCGGCATGATCATCCTCCGCCAGCACATCTCCGACGCGGGAGATGTACCCGCCGAGTTGATCAAGCCCGTAGTAGCGAAACCGCTCGAGGCGATGGCCGAGGTCTATCTCGCCCTGATCATGGGCCTACGCGACTACTGCCACAAGAACAGGATCGAGCGGGTCTATCTCGGGCTGTCGGGTGGCATCGACTCATCGCTGGTTGCCACTTTGGCGTGCGACGCGCTGGGCGCAGACCACGTCTATGGCATCTCCAATCCCAGCGCCTATTCCTCCGAGCACTCCAAGAGCGATGCCGCTGACCTAGCCGCTCGCACCGGCTTGCGTTTCATGACGGTGCCCATCGCTCCGGCAGTCGACGCTTTTCACCAGATGCTTGACCTGGACGGCCTCGCAGCCGAGAACCTGCAGGCCCGGATCCGCGCCGTTATCTGGATGGCGGAGTCCAACCAGCATCCACCGTCGATCGTGCTGGCTTGCGGCAACAAGAGTGAGCTCGCCGTCGGTTACAGCACCATCTATGGCGACGCCGTCGGCGGCTATGCGCCGATCAAGGACGTACCCAAGACCTGGGTCTGGAAGCTCGCCCGGTGGCGAAACGAGCAAGCGCTACAGCGGGGTGAGATCCCACCAATTCCGGAGAACTCGATCGTCAAGGAGCCCAGCGCCGAGCTGCGGCCGGGACAGAAGGACACCGACTCCCTGCCGCCGTACGAGCTGCTCGACGACGTCCTCGACGACTATGTAGAAGGCGACGCCGGCCACGAAGAGATCGTGGCAATGGGCTTCGACCCCGAGCTGGCCGACCGCGTAATCCGAATGGTTGATCGCGCTGAATACAAGCGACGGCAATATCCGCCAGGCACAAAGATCAGCTTCAAAGCCTTC
Source organism: uncultured Actinomycetota bacterium (assembly GCA_963759635.1). Classification (GTDB taxonomy): domain Bacteria; phylum Actinomycetota; class Actinomycetes; order Propionibacteriales; family Propionibacteriaceae; genus Microlunatus. Next base: position 11,542 of record CAVXAP010000001.1, on the reverse strand, counting down.
GGCCGCGACCGGCGGTTGCCGATCACCAACGGCTGGCGGGAAGGCCGCTGAGGTGACTGCACTCAGCCATCTCAGGTCGGGGCGATCAGATCCGCTGATCTGGTAGCCACATATGCCAGCTGCCGGCTGGTACCCCGACCCTGCGGGTGTACCTGAGCGATACCGCTACTGGGACGGATCGAGGTGGTCGAGCGTTACCACCGACGACCCTCGCGGGCCTGCCCCTGGCGAGAGACCGGCGAGCAGCTCGACCCCGACGGAGCCAGCGCGGAGCACACCGCCCAGCGGACCATCACGCAGGCACCGGCTCGGCCTGATCATCGGCGTGCTCGCGGTCGCGGTGATCATGGTGGTGGCGGCAATGTTCATCGGCAACTTCCGGTCGCTCGTCGCCAACCCACAACCGACCTCGACCGCAAGCAGCAGCGGCGGGTCGCCAGCTGATCCGACAACGACTTCCACCCCCAAGTCCCAGACGCCCTCGGCGACTCCGACCCCGCTCGTGCGCTGCCCGAAGGGGGACCCCAATCTCCGTGCTTCCCATCCCACCGACGGTCGGGTGCACGGCGGAAACCTGTCATTCGAGGAACAGCCGACGTTCGAGACCGCTGCGGTCGAGCCACGCTTCAGCTTCGCGTACGACGTGCTCCAGCAGACGCTTCCGGTGAATCAGAACACGCCCTGGATAGCGCAGCTCGCAGTTGGCCAGCTGCGCGGGAAGGACGGCTTCGTCAACGATCCGCGCAACACGGTTGAGAGCTTGGTGCGATGCATCATCGCTGGCAACATGTACAGCCCCTATCTACCCACCCGAACCGACATTCGCAGCGAAGGGCTGAGCATCGACCGCCACAGCGGGTGGCTGATCGAGAGCGAAATCACCGTCGACCGACCTGATCTTGCCGTCACGGGCGATCACACAGTCTTCATCGTGGTGCGCGACGGGAAGGACTGGGGATTCTTCTTTGGTGCGGTACCGCTTGGCAACGCGCAGCTTGATGCGGTGCTCGCGAGAACCGCGCGTGGACTCCGTGCAAGCTAATGCGCGCTGACTTTGTCCAACGGCCAGCTCGCGGGCTTCGACATAGCTCAGCTCGAATTGCGAGGACTAACCCTCGACGGCCTCTTCGGAGGTCACGATCATCGACTCGAGCAGCGGTGCGCCGAAGGTGGTGGCCATGGCGACATCGCTGGCGTCGCGGCCACGCCCGATGAGCACTCGTCCCTTGCGTCGCTCGTTGTTTCGCGGATCAAACGTCCACCAGCGATCACCCAGATAGACCTCCATCCAGGCAGCGAAGTCCATCGGCAGGTCCTGGTGTGGGACCTCGATTTCGGGCAGGTAGCCGAAGACGTAGCGAGCGGGAATGTTGAGCGCGCGGCAGAACGAAACCGCGAGATGGGTGAAGTCCCGGCACACCCCATAGCCAGTGGTGTGGGCATCGGCGGCTGTGGTCATCGGGGTGCTGGCGCCATATTCGAATTGAAGGTGGCCGTGCACGTAGTCGCAGATGGCCTGAACCCGACCGTAGCCGGGCGGTGTATTGCCGAAGCGGCTCCACGCCTCGTCGCCGAGGACATCCGGCAGACAGAAGCGGCTGGGCAGGATGTAGATCAGTACCTCGTCAGGCAGCTGCTCAGGCGTGAGCTCGGGGGCTTCCTCATCGACATCTTCGGTTGCATCAGGGGCGATCACGGTCGCCTGATAACTGATCACTGAGCGTCCCGCCGGCAAGATCAAGCGCCGGCAGGGATTGCCGTACAGGTCGCTGTAGACATGCGTCGGTACATCTGGTTCCAGCGACCATCGTTCATCGACGAGATCGACCTTCTGATCACTCAGAAGCTCGACTTGGAACACTGCGGGAACATCGGTATCCGACTGGTGAACGAACTCACAGCCCACCTTCAGCCGCCGCGTCAACTCCACCCACGCACCCTGTCGCGAACCAGCACCAACGGCTCCCCTCGCTGACGACCTGACCACACGCCGGCAGTTTACGCGGTAAGCATCGTGTCGCGTGATCCGGCTGAGGCGCGTACGTCGAGGCGCGCCGTACATCTCGTATGACGGAATGCCGTCTCACTCGGAGCCGTCATATCTCTATATTCTCTAGCGACCTAGTAGAGATAGAGGGATCTCCTCTCAACCGAAGGCGACACACATGTCCATACGCAAGCTCCTACGCGTACGCCCCGTCGCGGCACTGTCTGCAATAGCTGCCACAACCCTGCTACTCACCGCTTGCGTCGGCGGTGCTGCCGAGGCGCCGACTGCTGCAGGAACCACGACTCTGCATCTCGTGGGCTATGCGGTACCGAAAGAGGCGAACAACGCGATCCAGAAGAAGTTCGCAGAGACTCCAGAGGGCAAGGGTGTCGTCTGGGAGGAGTCGTACGGCGCATCAGGCGACCAGAGCCGCGCAGTCGTCAATGGCCTAACGGCTGACTACGTCAACTTCTCACTCGAGGGCGATGTCACCCGGCTGGCCAAGGCCGGACTGGTCGATGAGAGCTGGAAGTCCGGACCCACCAAGGGCATCGTCTCGGACTCGGCCGTCGTCATTGTGGTGCAGAAGGGAAATCCGCTCGGCATCAACGATTGGTCGGACCTCGTCAAGCCGGGTGTGAAGATTGTCACGCCCAACCCGGCGTCGTCGGGTTCGGCCCGTTGGAACATTCTGGCGGCCTATCAGCAGGTGATCGCGAACGGTGGCACCGAAGCTGACGCCAAGGAATACCTGACCAAGTTCTTCAACCACGTGGCCGCGCTTCCGGGCAGCGGACGCGACGCCACCAACACCTTCCTGGAAGGCGCCGCGAATGTGCTGATCTCCTACGAGAACGAGGCGATCCTCGCCCGCCAGTCAGGTGAGGACTTCGACTACATCCTCCCTGACGCCACGCTCAAGATCGAAAATCCGGGTGCAGTGCTGAAGAATGCCAACCCAAAGGCCAAGGCCTACCTCGACTTCGTGCTGAGTCAGCCTGGCCAAGAAGAGTTCGTGAAGAAGGGCTTCCGGCCGGTTGTTGCGAACACGCCGGTGGGCGAGGTGGCAGGTGCGAACAATCCGGCCAAGCCCTTCCCAGTGCCGCCCAGGCTGTTCACGATCAGCGATCTGGGTGGCTGGGACGCCGTGAATGCGAAGTTCTTTGACGAAACAACCGGCCTGGTGCCTGAGATCCAGAAGGCAACAGGCAGGTCTCAGTGACCCAGCGTGCAGGGGTAGTCGAGCCACCTCTGCTCGACCCCGACGGCACGGCAGGCGCGGCCACCAGCTCTGGCGGCCGCCGCCTGCCGCGCAATCGAAGTGCAACATCGCTCACCCCCGCCTCAGGGCTGGGACTTGGCGTTGCACTGCTGTGGTTCAGCCTGCTCGTGCTGATCCCGTTGACCGCGGTGCTCGTTCAAGCTTCCGAGGGTGGCTGGTCGGCTTACTGGGATGCCCTGCGCAGCCCGCAAACGCTGGCCGCACTCAGGCTCACTGTCGGGCAGGCGATTCTTGTCACGATTGTCAATGTCTTCATGGGCACCGCAATCGCCTGGGTACTGGTCCGCGATCACTTTCCCGGCAAGCAAGTGCTCGAGGTGGTCATCGACATCCCGCTTGCGCTGCCGACCATCGTCGCCGGTCTGGTGCTGCTCAGCCTGTACGGGCCGTCGAGCCCGCTCGGGGTCAACTGGGCCAACACGCCGGTCGCAGTGTTCCTGGCCTTCTTGTTCGTGACACTGCCCTTCATCGTGCGTACCGTGCAGCCGGTGCTGCTGGAGATCGAGCCCGAGGTGGAGGAGGCGGCCGCATCGCTGGGCGCCAGTCAGTTCACAATCTTCCGGCGCGTCATCTTGCCCAGCCTGACCCCTGCCATCGCCTCCGGTGCGGCGCTGTCCTTTTGTCGGGCAATTAGCGAGTACGGGTCGCTGGTGCTGCTCTCAGGCAACCTGCCATATTCCACCGAGGTCGCGTCCGTGCGCATCCTGTCCTACATCGAGGGTGACAAGCTCACCGAAGCGGCAGCGGTGGCCTCGATCTTGCTGATCGTGGCGCTGGTCGTCATCGTCATTCTCGATGTCATCTCCCGAAGGGTGGCCCGCTATGGCTGACACCGCCGTATCACGGACCGCTACTCGGTGGGCGCTGCGGGTGCTTGTCGTTGGCTACCTGATGCTCCTGGTGATCTGGCCCGTCGCGTTGGTCGCTCGGGAGACGTTCGCCAACGGCCTGGTTCCCGTGATCGATGCGTTGCGTCAGCCTGAGGTGATCTTCGCGTTCCAGCTAACCCTCTCGGCCGCCTTCTGGGCTGTCGTGATCAATACCATCTTCGGTGTCGGCATCTCGCTGCTGCTCGTTCGCTACACATTTCCGGGAAGGCGGACGCTCAATGCCCTCGTGGACCTGCCATTGGCGGTGTCACCCGTCGTGGTCGGGCTGTCTTTGGTACTGGTCTACAGCGGGCGTACGGGTTGGCTGGGCGGGGCCCTGGAGCAGGCTGGGTTGCAGGTTATCTACGCGCCGCCCGGAATCATCTTGGCCACCGCGTTCGTCAGCATGCCGCTGGTGATCCGTGAGGTCGTCCCGGTGCTCCAAGAGATCGGGACGGAGCAGGAGCAGGCGGCCAGCAGCCTGGGCGCCTCAGGCCTACAGACCTTCGCTCGTATCACCTTGCCGGCCATTCGCTGGGCATTGCTCTATGGCGTGGTGCTCAGCCTGGCTCGATCGCTCGGCGAGTTCGGGGCGGTCAAGATCGTCTCCGGTGGGGTGGCCATGCGCACCCAAACAGCAACGCTCCTTGTTGAGGAGCGATACCAGCAGTTCGGCGTTGAGAACTCCATCATCGCCTACACGGCAGCCTTCATCCTGGCATTGATTGCGGTTCTTGCCCTGGTTGTCGTGACCAGCATTCGACCTGACAAGGGGACTCCGCGATGAGCATCAAGATCGCAGGCGTCGGCAAGAGGTTCGGCGACTTCACCGCTCTAGAGGGCATCGACCTTGACATCGCGACCGGTGAGCTGACCGCGCTGCTCGGACCGAGCGGCGGCGGCAAGTCGACCTTGCTGAGGATCATCGCAGGTCTTGAAGTAGCCGACGTCGGATCCGTCGAGATCGAGGGAGTCGATGCCACCGGCCTGCCTGCCCGCAAACGCAACGTCGGCTTTGTTTTCCAGCACTATGCCGCCTTCCGCCATCTCAGCGTTGCGGGCAATGTCGGTTTCGGGTTGAAGATCAGAAAGCGTCCTCGCCGGGAGATCAAAGCGCGCGTGGCGGAGTTGCTCGAACTCGTGCACCTCTCGCAGTTCGCGGATCGGCTCCCGGCTCAGCTTTCCGGCGGCCAGCGGCAACGGATGGCGCTGGCGCGCGCGTTGGCGATCGAACCTACCGTGCTGTTGCTCGACGAACCGTTCGGTGCCCTGGACGCCAATGTCCGCAAAGAGCTGCGGGCCTGGCTGCGGAGGCTGCACGACGAGGTCCACGTCACCACGGTCTTCGTGACTCACGACCGGGAGGAGGCGCTCGAGGTGGCCGATCGAATCGTCGTGATCAACCAGGGCCGGATCGAGCAGATCGGTCCCCCGCACGAGCTCTACGACCACCCCTCATCCGAGTTCGTGATGAGTTTCCTCGGTCCGGTGACAACGCTCGATGGCCACCTGGTACGCCCGCATGATCTGGAGATCGAGACCCACCCCTTCGCCGACGCGTACCCAGGCCGCATCGAGCGCTTCAACCGCGTCGGCTTCGAGGTGCGACTCGAGGTCCGACTGACCGAGGATGATGCGGGGCCGCAGGTGCTTGTCACACTGACGCGTGCCGAGGCAACCGCAAAGGCACTCGAGACGGGAGTGCCGGTCTGGATCACACCGGTGGCCGGCGCATCCCAGGTTCGGATCACCACATCCCCGACGGCTGGCGCCGAAACCCTTGAGATCCCCCAAGAACCGCCACTCTCACCCCCAGGCTCGGTGCCGGAACCTACGTTCACGTAGGTTCCCGTCACTCTGCACGGTTGCAACCTATGCAGATCGCCTGCAAGTCGCGCTGCGAGCGTCGGTAATCGCGCCGCCGTGCTGAGGAGGAGAGAGCAGAGGCGCTCTTTCCTCTGCGAACGACGACGAAGTAGGCAGATCCCACAGCGCGATGCGCGAGCAGCGCCAAACAGCTGTGCAGAGCTTGGTCCTCCGACGTGCCAGACGATCAGAGATCGTCGTTCCAGCGCGGGTCGTTGTCGTACGCCTCGTTGCGCTCTTCTACAAGCTCGAGTGCGTGTTCAGCCTCCTCACGCGTCTTGTAGGGGCCGAGCCGGTCGGTGATCTTCGTTTCGTTGTTATCGGGTACCACCGTGTGGGTCTTGAGGTCATACCACCAATCGCCCTCCGCCATCTCACCCTCCTTTTGGCCGGCGTCTCACGATCCTCCAGTTCTGAGCTTCTCGCATCTCGACGTTACTCCCCGCGTCGAGACCCCAGCTCCCGCCCACTTCCCCACGAAAGTGGTCATCAACAACATCAGTTCGGCCGAATTTGATGTTGTTTGCGACCACTTTCGAGAAAGTAGGATCGCGAGGTGACTATCCAGCCCGCTACCGTCTCGCCCCCACGCGAGGTGCCGGCGAGCATTGCCCGACCCCCTTATGTCGGTCGTACGGCGCCGGAGCACTACACCGGCAACGACGTGCAACCGCCAGAGATCATCGAGAAGATGCGGGTCGCAGGCCGACTTGCCGCCCAAGCGATGCGCGCAGCCGCGGAGATCATCAGCCCCGGCGTGACGACCGATGATCTTGATCAGGTAGTCCACGAGTTCCTGATCGGCAATGATGCGTATCCGTCAACCCTTGGCTATCGCGGGTTCCCGAAGTCATGCTGCACGTCAGTCAATGAGGTCATCTGCCACGGCATCCCCGACGCCCGCCCGCTCCAGGACGGTGACATTGTCAAGATCGACGTGACGGCCTATGTCGGCGGCGTACACGGGGACACCTGCGCAACATTCTTCTGCGGCGAGGTTGACGAGCAGACCCGGCTGCTCACAGAACGCACTCAGCAGGGGCTGATACGCGCAATCGACGCCGTGAAGCCGGGGCGACAGGTCAACGTCATCGGGCGGGTGATCGAGAGCTACGCCAAGCGATTCGGCTACGGCGTGGTACGCGACTACACCGGGCACGGCGTACACACGACCTTCCATTCCGGCCTCGTGATCCCGCACTACGACGAGCCGGCCTATGACACGGTGATCAGGCCAGGGATGACGTTCACGATCGAGCCGATGATCACGCTCGGGAGCGGCGAATGGTACATGTGGGACGACGGCTGGACGGTGCTCACCGCAGACGGGAGCCGGTGCGCCCAGTTCGAGCACACTCTGGTGGTCACGGAAAACGGCGCGGAAGTCCTGACCCGTCCCTAGCGTTACTGGCTAGGCTGGGAACTGGATGAGTCGGTCAGGCGATCGCGGCGGAGCGCCAGCTCCGTTGAGGAAAGTCCGGACTCCACAGAGCAAGGTGGTGGGTAACGCCCACCCGGGGAGACCCGCGGGACAGTGCCACAGAAAGCAGACCGCCTCTAACGAGCAATGAGATGCCAGGCATCACATTGACACGGAGGTAAGGGTGAAACGGCGGTGTAAGAGACCACCAGCATCCCAGGTGACTGGGGTGGCTCGGTAAACCCCACTTGGAGCAAGATCAAAAGGACGCGTACGCGCGTCTGCGGAGGCGCTTGAGGGCTGCTCGCCCGAGCCTTCGGGTGGATCGCACCAGGCCGCTGGTAACAGCGGTCGCAGATGGATGATCGCCCCGGTCGGCAACGGCCGTGACAGAATCCGGCTTACCGACCGACTCGTCCGCCAATCAGCCTCTGGCTAGGGATTATGTCCATCGACCACCTCCCGGTCCGCACAGAGTCCGCAAAAAGTACAGAATCGACCGCCGTGCGGGTGCGATCGTCGCTGTCGGGCCAGAGGTGGGAGTAGGTATCGAGCGTCTCGCTCGCCGACCCGTGACCGAGCCGCGCTTGCACCGTCTTAACACTCTCGCCATGCCTGATCAACAAGCTGGCATAGAAATGCCGCAACTGATGAAAGCCCGTCCCAGCCGGCGCGCCCGCGGCCTTGACGGCAGCCCGCCACACATCCCCGAACGCGGTGCGACGGATGGGATTGCCTGCGGCTGTGACGAACACGAACCCATCGCCGAGCGGCGGGAAGGCGCCCAGGTGCGCCGCGAGAGCATCGAGCACGACTTGCGGCAGCGGGATGGTGCGCACGCTCGCCGCCGTCTTGGGCGCGGTCAGGAACGACGGACGGCCAGTCACGGTTACGAGCTGTCTATCCACATGCACCACGCGGCGCAGGAAGTCGAGCCTGTCCACAGTGAGCCCCAGGCATTCGCCCTGACGCATGCCCGAGCCAGCAGCCAAGATCAGAAGCGCGCGATATTGGGCGGGCACTGCGTCGGCTAACGCGTGCACAGTCTCGACGGGCAGCGGCTCGACCCCTGACGGCGTGGTTTTCGGGAGACGTGTCCCCTCGCACGGGTTCGCCACGATCAACCGGTGACGCACGGCCGCGCGAAAGATGCCCGACACGACACCATGGACGACGCCGACCGTCGATGGTGCCAACCCTCAACCGACGGGCCCGCGACCACCGCGTCGCCGGCACCACTCCTGACTGGCAGGTCGAGTTGGCAGATGGCAACCGAGCCAGTGTCGGGGATCTGATCATCACCCGCAGGAACGCCGCCGACTCCGTATGACGGCAACCGACTGGGTAAAGAACGGCGACAACAGAAACTCGAGAAGCGACTCGCCTACGCGGACACTATACAGACCGGCGATGGCGGCGACTGCTCGGCACAGAAGTCCCGGGCGTGACCGCAGACCCATTCCTGCCGGAGTTGGCAGAAAGGAGGAGCAACCTCACCCGGGCCGGCTTCGACGCCACCCTACTCGTGCGGTCGGCGGCCGCTGCAGGACCGCTACCCGATGATCACCCCGCCGCAGCCCTCTGGTGGCGCATCCTCGACCGGCTACCCCCACAGACGCCGACGCAGGACCCTGCAACTCCCAGCGCCGTTCCAGCGACCCGGCGAACGACCACGACGTCACACATCCCGCCGCCACCGAGACCGCGCTCGGCACCGCCTCCCGCGGGCCCGAGCCGCTGAAGTCAACGCATCACGACGCCGGAGAAGTTTCGGTGGTCTATTGCCGGAGCCCCCTGATCAATATCAAGCGGCGCTCACTCCGCGTGTCGCCGCTGCTCTGCGTGCCGCTATGCGTCGGGCACACGGGAGATGCGTAGGCGGGACCTTCATCGGGCATTACAGGGTTGCGGCGAATGCTGTCTGCAGTGGTGAGCGGCCTACGATGCCGGGGTGAGGCTTGAGTTGGCAGCGGCGCATGCCGCGGTGGATGAGGCGGTCGAGATCCTGCGCGCGGGGCGTACCCGGCAGCACACCAGGATCGACAAGGCGACCGACGATTTCCTCACCGAGGTGGACCTGGCGAGCGAGACGACGTTGAAGCGCGCACTGGCTGCCTCGACGCCCCAGATCGGCTTCTACGGCGAAGAAGGCGGCGGCGCGAGTCTGGAGTCTGGGCTGGTATGGGTCGCTGATCCGCTCGACGGGACGATCAACTACGCCACCGGATCGCCGCTGTGCGGTGTGATGCTCGGGCTGCTCGAGGACGGCGTGCCGGTGCTGGGGGTGATCGACTTGCCGTTCCTGGGCGTCCGAGTGGACTCAGGTGCGGTGGTCGACGTCGGCGCATTCGCGGACGGCATCATCGGCATGGGCGATGCCTTCCATCGCGGCGGTGCGCGCCTGGACGCCTTCCTCGAGCTGACCGCGACCGTGCACCGCCTCGCACTGCGCTTCCGCTGCGTCGGCGCCGCCTCGGTCCTGTGGACCTGGCTGGTCAGCGGCCAGATCCAGGGGATGGTGCTCGCCCACAACAACCCGTACGACGTCGTCGCCGGCCACGCCATTGCCAGCGCCGCCGGGCGCGATCGTCACCGATTACGCGGGCGCGCCACTGACCCTCAGCTCGAGCGGGGCCATGGCCGCCGTCCCCGGCATCCAGCCCGAACTCGTCACGCTCGCCGCCGACCTCGCCGCGGCGGCACCTTAGGCGGGGCAATCGTCTAAATGGGCAGGGTCTAAATGGGCCAACTGCCGAAGGAGCCTTCGTTCAGTGCGTCGACACGCCCTTGACATGATGTCGTACGCGATGGCGCTTGATGACCTGAGGACAGAGGCTCTCATCGTGGGGCCAGTACGTACTGGCGTTGGCTGCCTAGACCCTCGATGCCGAGTTCCATGACGTCGCCGGCCTTCAGCCACACGGGGGGGCGGAGACCCATGCCAACCCCGGGTGGTGTTCCGGTGTTGATCAGGTCTCCTGGTTCGAGCACCAGGAACTGACTGAGATAGTGGACGATGAAATAGGGGTCAAAGATCATGGTCGACGTAGACCCGTTCTGGCGACGCACGCCGCTGACGTCGAGCCACATGGCGAGGTCGAGCACATCGTCGAGCTCATCCGGCGTCACGAGCCATGGTCCGGCTGGGTTGAAGGTTTCCGCCGATTTGCCCTTGGACCATTGTCCGCCGCGTTCGAGCTGGAATGCGCGTTCGCTCACGTCGTTCACAACCGTGAATCCGGCGATGGCGGCGTGGGCATCTTCAACCGTGTCGAGATAGCTGGTTCGCCTCGCGATGACGACACCCAGCTCGACCTCCCAGTCGGCTTTGGTCGAGCCGCGCGGTATGCGGACGTCATCGTTAGGGCCGATGAGTGTGTTCGGCGACTTGGTGAACAGGATCGGTTCGTCGGGGACCGGCGCCCCCGTCTCAGCGGCGTGGTCGCTGTAGTTCAGGCCGATACACAAGATTTGGTGGGGCCTTGCAATGGGGGCGCCTACACGTTCACCACGGAATGCTGTCAGTTGTCCTGCCGACACCCGCTCGCTGACAACGCCGCTCAGGCCAGTGATTCCGTCGCCGCCGAAGAATGCCTCGTCAAAGTCGCTGACCACATCGGAGACGTCCACGTAATGGGTGTCATCGATGCGGACCACCGGCCTTTCGGAACCAGTCGGGCCGATGCGCATGAGGTACATAGGAGAGCTCCTGGGTTGTGATGGGCTAGCGCACGATGATGAGTCCAGTGCGTTAATAGCATGTCGATCCACGACTTGGCCACGGACTGCGACGCGTCGGTAGTCTCCATGGTCGACGCCCGGCTTCAGCCCGGCGGACCCTCAAATCATCGAGAGGCCACCATGTCCACTCCCGTCGTCGTGCTCGCATACTTCCGCCCCGCCCCTGGCCAGCGTGACCAGGTGGTCGAAGCACTGCGGCCGGCCATCAGCGCCGTGCATCAGGAGCCGGGGTGTGAGCTCTACGCGATCCACGATGCCCCTGACGGCACCATCGTCATGATCGAGAAGTGGACCTCGGTCCGCGAGCTCGATGACCACGGTGTTGGAGAGGCCGTTCGAGCGCTGAACGCATCTATGGAAGGGCGGTTGGCGTC